>JAGYJM010000002.1:2247500-3478525 GCA_018402085.1 Flavobacteriales bacterium
CTGTCATGTTGAGAACGTGTGCTTCCTTTCAAAAGCGGGTGCAAATATAGATACGTAATTGATACACGCAAAGGTTTCATTAATTTTTTTTTCGATAAAGCTATTAACATCTTGACTGTCAGTTAGAATCATTTGAATCCGCCGCTTTTGCGGCGTCATATTCCTCCCGTAAAAGCCCTATATCACTGAGCAGCTGCGCCATAGCATCTTCACTGGTTCCGTCGTAAAATCCGCGTAAACGACCGTCAGCATCAACCAACACCACGTTCTCCGTATGGATAAAGTCCTGTAAACCACCATCTCCCTCATCTAATACCGCGAAATATGATCTGCGAGCAAGCTCATAGATGTGTGCCTTCGGTCCCGTCAGCAACCACCACTTTTCCGGGTCCGCTCCGAAGCGCTCACCGTATTCTCGCAAGACTGTAACGCTGTCAATTTGCGGCGTGACACTGTGAGAAAGGAGCAAAATGTCTTCTGAATCTTTCAAAGATTCCTGCAATTCAGCCATATTTTGGTTCATAACCGGACAAATCGTCTGGCATCGAGCGAAGAAAAAGTCAACTACGAGCATCTTTCCGAGCGTATTTTCGAGCTTCACTGTATCACCCATTTGGTTCACCAGCTCAAAATCGAGTATGCGGTGCCCCTCATCATCTCGCATGTCTTTGTCTACCAATGCCGGATTAATATCGCCGGGCTGATAAACCGGTAATCGGTTTTCAGGTTTGATAATCCAATACGCAATGCCGATACCGACAGCCGTGATGCCTAAAAAAATGAACAGTGCTTTACGATCACCCATAGTTCTCTGTTTACTTCAATAACCCGAGTTCGACCAGGTTCGTTCGAACTGCGGCACGATATGACAAACCAAATAAATGTTCATGTACAAGTAAGGGATACAGGTTACAAAGCAGCATGCGCTCTTGCCAACCGGCCTCCAGCGGCCATACTTCCTGATAGGCCTCGTAAAAAGATGAGCCGAATCCGCCAAACAAGGTCGTCATGCCAATATCCATTTCACGGTGCCCACAATACACTGCCGGGTCAACCAGAACCGGGCGTCCACATTGATCCGTCATCCGGTTTCCGGACCATAGATCTCCGTGCAAAAGCACGGGATGTTCAATGGGCATCTTATACCTTATATATATAGTGACATTTTTGAGTACATGCTCAATTTGTTCTTCCCCTACCGCTCCGCTCACCATCAACAGCGGTCTCAAGCGGTGTTCAATGAAGAAGGTTGACCAGGTCTCTTCACGGGTATTTCGCTGTTTAAGGGTAGCAATGTAGTTGTCAGAAGAGAATCCAAACCCGTCTTGTTCGATACGATGCATTTCAGCCAGCGCTGCTCCGGCTGAGGCATCGTCAGCGGCTGTAGTATTTCTGCCCGGGATGTACTCAAGCAGCAGAAACTGATCGTCTGCATGGTAGATTTCCGGAATTCGAAATGCCTCTCCTGCAGACCGAAGCGTCTCCAATCCTCTCGCCTCTTCCCTGAACATCCCCGGGAGACTCGTTCGTGCAATCTTCAGAAATGCCTCTTCACCATTGCATATAATTCGCCATGCTTCATTAACTGACCCTCCACTCAAGGAGACCGCTGCACTGAGGTCTACCTGGTGGCCCTGCTCCTCTGCCCACTCATGAATGCGCCTTTCTATTCTGACTTCCATACCTGCTCTCCGTTGATCCAGGTCTGGAGGAAACCGGTAGGGAGTATTTCGTCATCCGGCACTTCCCGTAAATCGCGGTCAAGCACTGTAAAATCAGCAAGCTTCCCAACCGTAAGGCTGCCTTTCTGCTCTTCTTCGAAGTTTGAAAGTGCCGCCCACAAGGTCATCCCCATCAGTGCTTCATCTCTTGTCAGTGCATTTTCCGGTAAGAATCCACCTTCCGGGTAGCCCTCGGCATCTTTTCTGACCGTTGCGGCATAAAAGGTATTGATCGGTGAAATGCCCTCCACCGGAAAATCCGTACCCAGTGCCAGCATACCGTTTTGTGCTAGCAAGTCTTTGTATGCGTAAGCCCGGCGCAGACGATTACGCCCTAAACGCAGTTCTGCCCAATACATATCACTCGTGGCATGCGTTGGCTGCACTGAAGGGATCACTGAATAAGCTCCAAAGAGCGGTATATCCTCACGGTGAACTACCTGTGCATGCTCTATACGCCACCTCAGGTCATTTGAACCCTCCAGCACTTCGCCGTAAAGCTGTAAAATGGTTCGATTAGCGCTGTCTCCGATGCAGTGTGTGTTCATTTGAAAGCCGGCATTGTGCATTTGTAGTGCACGATTCCGGAAATGTTCGATGCTGTCAAGCAAAAATCCGACGTGTTTCTGTGCCATCTGATCGCTGTATGGTCGAATGAGGCAGGCACCACGCGACCCCAGGGCACCATCTGCATAAAACTTGAACGAACGTACTGACAGCCTCTCTTTTACCATCGGGCCACGATCAAGCCATTCATCAATATTCTCTTGTGTATCCGAAAGCATGGCGTAGACGCGCATTTTCAGTGCCCCGGCTTCTTGCATCGAATCAATCAGAGCGATGTCGCGGTGATCAAGTCCGGCGATTGACACGGTAGTGAGGCCAACGGCAAAGCATCGCTCCTGCGCCTCCATGAGCGCCTGTTCTTTCGCGGATCTGTCTGCTAACGGCACCAGTGCACTTACCTTATCCACCGCTTTATCGATCAGAATACCCGTTAGCCGACCCTCGACCACCTCAAACGCTCCGCCAAGGATGGTATCACCCGGCGTGACCCCCGCCATATCCAACGCTTTTGCGTTGACCAAAGCCGCATGCCCATCAACCCTGGTGAGCAAGACCGGGCGATCAGGGAACAGACTGTCAAGCGCTGCCCTGTCAGGGTATTGCTGCACAGGCCAGTCATTCTGATCCCATCCACGTCCCACCAGCCAACCGTCCGGATAGGCCCCGGCATGAGACTTCACACTTTCAAGCACCTCATCCCAACTCGACGTACCTGTAAGATTCGCCTCCTGAAGACCGAGTCCGTATGCCAGGAGATGGCAGTGCGCATCGATGAACCCCGGATATACAAATTGCTTGCGCGCATCTACGATTTGGTCTGCCCTGTACTTATTGAGGATCTTTCTTTCAGGACCGAGTTCGATGATTCTGCCATCACGAATGGCCATTGCTTCTGCTTCAGGAAGCTCGGGATCCATCGTAATGATATTCGCATTATGGATGATCAGATGAGCCTGTTCATTCTTAAAACCGCATGCTTGCAACAAGGTAGCGAGCAGGAATATCGGGATCAGGAAACGCATCATTTCGTTTTATGAAAGCTAAATGAATTGGCTTGTGCCGCCGGCATGATGACAATATCGTTCAGGCAAACGTGCTCTGGCCTCGAAAGCACGAACCATACGGTATCTGCAATGTCTTCTGAACGCAGCGGCTGATAGCCATCGTATACTTTTTCGGCCTTTTCGGCATCGCCTTTGTAGCGCACCAGACTGAACTCGGTTTCTGCAGCGCCAGGAGAAACCTGGGTCACTTTCACACCGAGCGGAAGAAACTCAACACGCATCGCTTTGGTGAGGGCGTCTACGGCGAATTTGGTTGCACAATAAACATTGCCTCCCGCGTACACCTCCTTACCGGCAATGGAGCCGATATTGACGACATGTCCGCTGCGGGCAGCCTTCATTCGTTGCACTACAGCGCGGGTCACGATGAGCAGTCCTTTCACGTTGGTATCGATCATGCGGTTCCAGTCTTCGAGGTCACCGTTATCAATCGTCTCACGCCCCACAGCGAGTCCGGCGTTATTGACCAACACATCGATGGCCTTCAGCCTTTCCGGGATTCGCTCGAGGGCTTTTTCAACTTCATCAACCTTGCGAACGTCAAAGGCCAGCGGATAGAGTTCACCTTTTCCTTTATACTCTTCAGCGAACTGCACCAACCGGTCAACTCTGCGACCATTTACGATTACGCTCCATCCTTCATCCGCCAGTTTTCTGGCGATGGCTCTTCCAAATCCGGCCGTTGCACCGGTTACCAAAGCAATTTTCGACATCTTCTACAGCTATTTCGCCGAAAGGTACAAGCTAACGGAGCAATGGCACAATTGAAGCGTGTCTGAATTTACATTCGCTTAAAGTTGGCAATAGGTTTCCGTTCATACCTTCGCAACAAAGTATATACCATGCGATTTATTCCGTTCTGTCTTTTTTTCTGCCTTGCGGCAGGATGGTCTTCTGCCCAGACCATCAGTGAAATCCAGGGCGAAGCGGCTGCTTCACCTTATGTTGGTGAAATCGTAACCACTTCAGGGATGGTTACGGCCCTTGACGACCTGGGGTACTTTATTCAGGATGGCGTCGGAATGTGGTCTGCCATTTATGTGTACGACAGTGATTTCACCCCTGCTCTGGGCGATGAAATTGAGCTGACAGCAGAGGTGGAGGAGTTTTACGAGCTGACAGAGCTTAAGAACGTTTCAGCCTTGAGCGTGCTTTCATCAGGCAATACCCTTCCTGAACCGGAAGTGTTGCCTACGGGTGAGATCAGCGATGAAGGATGGGAAAGTGTTTTAGTTCGCGCTGAAGAAGCCATTTGCACAAATGCAGACCTGGGCTTCGGTGAGTTTGAGCTGAATGATGGCAGCGGCACCATCGCCGTTGACGATTTGTTCTATCTGTTTGAAGCAAGCGAAGACGTGAGTTACACGGTTACCGGGCCTTGTTACTACTCATTCGGTGCTTTCAAAATTGTACCTCGCGATGCCAATGATGTTCAGATTGCAGAACCGCTGTTTTTCACTACGGATCCTGAAGAGTTTGAAATGACCGGCAGTTCAATGGAGATCCGATGGGAGACCAACGCACCTTCAAATAGTGTTATCGAGTACGGACTGACAGATCAGTACGAGCTTGGCGTGGCGGCAGACGAAACGCAAGTTACCGAGCATCTGATTGAACTTACCGATCTCGAGGAAGCCACTTCATATCACATCCGGGTATTCTCAGAGTCAGGCGACGATAGCACGCCGCTCTTTACTCGTGTGGTGAGCACGACCTCATCGGTTGGAGGTGACATTCAGGTCTGGTTCAATCATGAGGTTGACAACAGTGTTGCTACCGAAACCGAGGCAGTTTCAACAAACTTCATCACAGATACGATCGTACATTATATAGGTAGCGCTCAGCATACGCTGGATATTCAGATTTACGATTTGCTCGATGTGAATCCGATTCTGATAACCGCAGTCAATCAAGCTCATGCAAACGGTGTAGCAGTGCGTTTCATTTCTGACCTTGAAACTGAGAACCCGGCCCTTGAAAACCTGAGCGACGACATTCCGCTGCTCAAAGGGAATACCGACGGCATCATGCACAACAAGTTTCTTGTGGCAGACGCTGAATACCCTGAACTCGCGTGGGTCATGACCGGCTCAATGAACTGGACCTTCAACAACCTTGGCTGGGACTACAACAACGTAATTCTCGTTCGCGATCAGGCGCTGGCCCGCACTTACACCCGTGAGTTCAACGAGATGTGGGGCAGTGAAACCGAGACTCCGGATGAGGCAAATGCGCGTTTTGGTCCGGATAAAACCGACAATACTGCGCATAAATTTCTCATTGGCGGACGTCCGATTGAGTGTTACTTCTCCCCGAGCGACGGCACCACAGCTCAGATCCGGGAGCGGATCAACAATGCTGAGCAGAGCATCCACCTCGGACTGATGCTGATTACCGAGAACAGTCTGGGAACTGCGCTCGTGAATGCTTTCAACAACGGCGTAGATGTTACGGGTATCATCGACTACGTTGAATTCAATGGAAGCGAGTTCGAGTTTCTTGTGGATAATGGACTGAACGTGATAGATTACCAGAACGAAGACGGCACTTCATGGCCTGATGGACCGGTGCTACACCACAAGTATTGTATTATTGACCATGCGGGTGCGCAGCCGGTTTTGGTCAACGGTAGTCACAACTGGACGGCGTCGGCTGAATCGATCAATGACGAAAATACCCTGATCATCGAAGATGCCGACCTTACCAACCAATTCTATCAGGAGTGGCTCGAGCGCTGGAATGAACAGACTTCGGTAAGTGTTAAGGAGTATGCTGCACCGATGCTCACAGCTTACCCGAATCCGTTTACCGATGCCCTCCGAATGGAAGCACCCACGAACGGAAGGCTGGTGATTTACGATGCATCCGGACGTCAACTTGCAGAAATGCAGGTTCAGCAGGGCACGCAGATTATTGATCTATCCAACTCACCTTCAGGTATTTACCACCTAACCTTCTTCGGAGAAGGGGTTCGACACGTGCGCGTCATTCGGCAGTAGAAGCCTTTTGCTTTTTCTTGCTGCCTTCGTAAAGTTCAAAACCTGCATAAACACATTCGAGTCGACCATTGAAGAGCTTATGCTTTTCATAGGGTTTGAATCCTATGTGATGATAAGCTTCGAGGTTTGAGCTGATGACCCAGGCACGGCAGCCGGTAAAGTCATGTTTAAGCTTCGATCCGATCTCACCGTAAAAACGGTGGATGTCATCAGGTTGTAGCCGTTCGCCGTATGGTGGGTTCAAAACCACCACTCCGGGTTCGCCGGGAGGCTGATGCTTCATGAAATCATGCTCCTCTACGCTGATGTCATGGGGCCAGGCAATTTTACTCAATGCTTCATTGGTTTGCTTTACCGCCTTGTAATCAATGTCACTGGCCACAATCCTGACCTTTTCCTTTGAGCGATTCTGCCAGAGCTTCAGTCGTTCTTCTTCCACAATTTGTTGATCCAGATTATTCCAGTTCAGGAAACCGTAGTTGAGCCTGAACCACTGCGAGGGCAGGTTAGCAGCCATCATAGCAGCCTCCATGACGAGTGTGCCTGATCCACACATAGGTACATAGAGGGGTTCATTCGGTTTCCACCCGGAATAGGCGAGCATTCCTGCGGCGAGGCATTCATTGAGCGGCGCCATGGCTCCTTTGGGGCGGTAACCACGTCGGTGTAAACTATCGCCTGAACTGTCGAGCGAAATAGTTACGCTGTCGCCAGACACCCTCAGGTGGATCCGTATGTCAGGATTTTCGAGCTTGACTGATGGGCGTTTCCCCGTTTTTCGACGGAAGCGATCCGCAATGGCGTCTTTGAGGCGGAGGGCCGTAAAATGTGAATGTTGAAAATGATCGCTGTTGACAACAGCATCAATGGCCATGGTTGAACGCGTGCCCAAGATCTTCTCCCAGGGCTGTTGAAGTCCGAGTTTATAGAGTTCATCGGTTGAGTTGGCTTTACCTTTAAACCAGGGAATGAGCACCCGAATACCATAGCGTGATGCCAGATTCACCCTAACCATGCCGCGGTAATCAGTGCTAAAGTAGGCGCCTCTGGTAGACACCTCTACATCTTCCATACCGAGCTCTTCGAGTTCTTTACCGAGCAGAGGCTCGAGTCCGGCCAACGTTGTAACGTACAGCCGCTTGTTATCTTCTTTCATTAACTGCCTTTTCGTTTTGTGGTATATCCATCTGCTTCGAGCAGCCTGATGACCTGTTCTCTGTGGTCTCCCTGCAGAATGATTTCTCCGTCTTTGGCCGATCCTCCCACGCCGCATTTTGACTTGAGTGACTTACCGAGCGTTTCGAGGTCATCGCTGTTTCCTGTAAACCCTTCGATCAAGGTCACCGTTTTGCCTTTGCGCATTTTCCGGTCAAGTGAAACGTAGAGTTTCTGCTTTGAAGGAGGGAGCGTTTCCTCTTCATTGTGCTGTTCCTCGTCGTAGTTAAAATCGGGGTCGGTGCTGTATACAACATCGATCCTATTGTTCTTTCCTGATCGCTTACCCATAACAGAACTTTCGACAAAGGTAACCGATCAGCGCAATGCATCCTTGCATGTGAGGCACTAGCTGTGGTCGTTCGCGTCAGGCGCACCCGAATTGTCAGAGAAAGGTTCTTCGACAACATGTTCAGCACCTGCTTCTTCATCGAGAAGGTCGTCATCACTATCATCTGCGAGCAGCACCACATCGATCAGGGTGTGTGCCATCGCGGCGGTCCACACTCCATAGATTTCGGTGAGGTATCCGAGCCCCACAATAATCAGCGTCATGGCCACACCGTAAACCGATATGCGCCAATCGCGCGGGTTCAGGTATCCGTGAATCCCCACAAAGAGCACAGCCGTAATAATGATGCCCAACATTGGTTGCAACACCCCCCGAAAAAGAAGCTCTTCGCCCACACCTGCACAAACGGAGATGAAGAGAATTTCACTACGATTCAGGTCAAGGTCGCCAATCATTCGTGCGTACCGGATGCGCACCCCTTTCATGAAATTACGGTGCACAATGAACTTGGCGATGTAGGCCGCAATAAGGCCTACCGGTATACCGATCAATAACTGCTGCCAAATCGGCGCCGGGCCGCTCCAGCGCTCCAGAAGGTTCACCTCGGCAAACCGCGCGATCACCCATCCGATCAGCGGCATACCGAGCAGTGTTGCGGCTGCCATGCCCCGCAGACGCCGTTTTTGTAGCTCACTCACTTTCTTCATCGCCTCAAAGGTACTATTCAATCGACGAAAGGTCGCGTTCATGGAAATTCGGTATCTTTGTCTATAACCAAACCGAAACCAATGCGCTTCTTTATTATCCTTTTCGCCGTGCTTTTCGCAGGTGTAACGTTCGAATCTACTGCCCAGGGAAACTGCAATGATGAAGATCTAGATTACCTCGCAGAAAACATTGATTTTGTGCTTACAGTGACACAAGACTGCGGTATTGACTGCATTTTCGCGGGCAATCAGGAAGCCTGTTTTAATGATTGTTTCAGTGCTCAGGTTCCACTTTCGGCAAGTTGCACTGACTGTTTCAGTGCTCAAACCACCTGCGCTGAAGATAATTGCTTGCTTACCTGCGCGTTCGGTTCCTCCGAAGCCTGCCAGGCTTGCATTGAGGAATTCTGTCTGGATGATTTCAACACGTGTGCAGGCATCACAGATAACGATGGCGACACCTTTACTTCTTTGAGTGATTGCGATGACAACGACGCGGATGTCTATCCTGGAGCGCCGGAAATCTGGTACGACGGGGTTGATCAGAACTGCGACGGACTAAACGACTTTGATCAGGATGGCGACGGCGATCCTTCTGCTGACTTCGGCGGAACCGATTGCGACGATACCGACCCAAACGTATTCAACAACGCGCCTACCTGGTATGCCGACAATGACGGAGATGGTTTTGGAAACCTCTTTGTTTCTGAAGTTGCCTGCACTGCCCCCGAAGGTTTTGTGGCAGACAACACTGACTGTGACGACAATGACCCTACCGCGTATCCGGGTGCGCCTTCTACTTCTGCCGGAATTGACAACGATTGCAACGGAACGATTGATCCGGATGAAATACTGATTTGTGTGGGCGATTTCAACAATGACCTGGTAGTGGGTACGCAAGACTTGCTTCAGCTCTTAGGTGAATTCGGCTGTCAGGAAGATTGCAGTACCAACCTTGACGCTGATCCTTCCATCAATGCGGGTGACCTGCTGGCCTTCCTCTCTGCATTTGGTCTGATCTGCAACTAAGTGGATTTTCTCCCTGAGCATATAGAAAAATACGCAACGCAGCACTCCGAAAAAGAACCGGAAGTGCTGCGTTCTTTATTTCGGGAAACATGGCAGAAAGTGGTCATGCCGCGCATGTTGTCAGGTCATCTTCAAGGGCGCTTTCTCAGTATGATCAGCAAGCTGATGGCGCCTCGAAAGGTGCTTGAAATTGGCACTTACACAGGCTACAGCACATTGTGCTTCGCCGAAGGTCTCGCAAAAGACGGCACCATTGATACGTTTGAAATCAATGAAGAACTTCAAGTCATTCAAGACAAGTACTTCAAAATGGCCGGGGTACATGACCGCATCAACCGCTACTTCGGTGATGCCATGGAAAACCTCGGAAAAGTGAGCGGCCCCTACGACCTCGCCTTCATTGACGCAGATAAGGAGAACTATGGTGCTTATTATGAAAAGGTAGTATCGCTCATGCGTCCGGGCGGACTCATTTTGATCGATAATGTACTCTGGACCGGCAAGGTAACAGCGCCTGTTGACGGGCATGATCCGGAGACCGCAGCCTTAAAGCGGCTGAATGAGCACGTCACCAAAGACGAGCGAGTCACCAACCTCCTGATACCGATTCGCGACGGTATCATGGCAGTGCGTGTAAACTGAAAGAGCCGCCCAAAGGCAGCTCTTTTCATTATCGTTCAAAAGATGGCATCAAGTACCGAGCACTTCTTTCACTTTATCAGCAGCTTCCTGCAGAAGGATTACGCTGTGAACTTCAAGTCCTGAGTCTTCAATCAGTTTCTTCGCTTCTTCAGCGTTGGTTCCTTGCAGGCGCACAATGATCGGCACGGGAATGTCTCCTATGTTCTTGTAGGCATCTACAACACCCTGCGCCACGCGATCGCAGCGAACGATACCGCCGAATATATTAACAAGAATCGCTTTCACGCTCTCATCTTTCAAGATGATTCGGAACGCTTTCTCAACACGCGCTGCATCCGCAGTGCCACCTACATCAAGAAAGTTTGAAGGAGCGCCGCCGCTTAGCTTGATAATATCCATGGTGGCCATGGCAAGGCCTGCGCCATTCACCATGCAGCCTACATTTCCCTCAAGCTTCACGTAGTTGAGCCCTGCTTCACCCGCTTCAACCTCCGTAGGGTCTTCTTCAGTTTTGTCACGCATTTCTGCATAGTCTTTGTGGCGGAAAAGCGCATTGCCGTCGAGCGTTACTTTCGAGTCGACGGCGATGATTTTATCATCTGAAGTCTGAAGTACCGGATTGATCTCGAACATCGAAGCATCGCAACCGATGAAGGCATTGTAAAGGGCATGAACAAATTTTGTCATTTCCTTAAACGCCTTGCCTTCGAGTCCGAGGTTAAAGGCTACGCGACGTGCCTGGAAGCCTTGAAGACCGATCAGCGGGTCAACCGCTTCTTTGAAAATACGCTCCGGTGTCTTTTCTGCTACCGCCTCAATGTCCATGCCTCCTTCAGGAGAGTACATGATCACGTGCTTTCCGATACCGCGGTCGAGAAGCACTGACATGTAAATCTCGTTCGGTTCATGCTCGCCCGGATAGTACACATCTTCAGCGATCAGTACCTTATTGACCTTCTTGCCTTCTGCGGTTGTTTGCGCGGTAACGAGCGTTCCACCGAGAATACCTTTCACCTTATCGGGTACTTCCTCGAGGCTTTTCGCGAGCACCACACCGTTTGATCCGGTTTCTTTCACCTTGCCTTTTCCGCGGCCACCTGCATGAATCTGGGCTTTCACCACAAACCAGCCGGTTCCTGTTTCTGTTTGCAGCACGCGGGCTTTTTCAAGGGCCTCTTCAGCCGTATCTGCCACCACACCGCGCTGGATGGCTACACCAAAACTTTTAAGTATGGATTTTCCCTGGTACTCGTGGATATTCATCCTTCTGAATTTTGCGGGCTAAAGTACTCCTAAAGGGTAGAAATTCAAAGCTGAGATACGCTTGCGCTCCACTTCTTTTCAATAATTCAGCGTGAAGCGCCGCGCATCGTGAAACTCTTATATTTGCCCGTTTATCTTTTTCTTTTCGCCGCGAAAGCGGCGGATGCGAATGTGATCGCACATGCAAACGAACCGAATCCGTACACTCTCTGTTATCATTCCCGCCTACAACGAGGCGAATACCATTCACCTGATTCTCGACAAAGTTCGTGAGGTCACGCTGATCGATCATATTAAGAAGGAGGTGATCATTGTGAATGACTGTTCTACAGACGGCACCGAAGAGGCCATCCGCAACTACATCGACTCCCACCCCGATGAGGGCTTCCGCTTTCTGAGCCACGCTACCAATATGGGAAAGGGCGCTGCACTGCACACCGGTATCCGTGAAGCTGTAGGTGAGTACCTGGTGATACAGGATGCCGACCTTGAGTATGATCCTGAAGAATTTAACCTCTTACTACGCCCTGTGGTCAACGGAAGTGCAGACGTCGTTTACGGCTCGCGCTTTCAAGGTGGTAACCCACACCGGGTGCTCTTCTTCTGGCACA
The DNA here is from genome assembly GCA_018402085.1 of Flavobacteriales bacterium. Classification (GTDB taxonomy): domain Bacteria; phylum Bacteroidota; class Bacteroidia; order Flavobacteriales_D; family Sanyastnellaceae; genus Sanyastnella. Next base: position 2,259,611 of record JAGYJM010000002.1, read on the forward strand.
CCGTAGGCAACAAGTTTCTGACCTTCCTATCCAACATGTTCACTAACCTGAACCTGACCGATATGGAAACCTGCTACAAACTCTTTGACACCAGGATGGTGCAAAGCCTGAGCCTGCAGGAGAAGCGATTCGGTTTTGAACCTGAAGTGACTGCCAAGATCTCCCGCATTCCGCGCGTGCGCATATACGAGGTCGGCATCTCGTATTACGGCCGCACTTACGAAGAAGGCAAGAAAATCGGATGGCGCGACGGCTTCAGAGCGATTTACTGTATCATTAAATACGGATTATTCTCGCGCTGAAGCGCGGGATGCCGGAGGCGGATTTAGTATACTTGCGCGATGATCACAGCCACAGGCATAACGAAAAGCTACGGAGAACTGCAGGTGCTGAAAGGCATTGATCTCACCATCGAAAAAAGTGAGGTTGTTTCAATTGTAGGAGCGAGTGGTGCCGGAAAAACAACCCTGCTTCAAATCCTTGGAACACTCGATCGTCCGGATGACGGCACGCTCAATTTCGACAGGCAAGTCATCACCAGCCTTTCTGCACGTGAGCTGGCGGCTTTTCGCAATCAAAAGATCGGATTCATATTCCAGTTTCACCAGTTGCTTCCTGAATTTACCGCTCTGGAGAACGTGTGCCTGCCGGGATTCATAGCCCGAACACCCGCAAACGAGGTGAAAAAACGGGCGTCAGAGTTGCTCAACATGCTCGGACTTTCTGCACGCACTGAACACAAGCCTTCTGCGCTTTCAGGCGGCGAACAGCAGCGTGTAGCTGTGGCACGATCACTCATCAACTCACCCCTGGTGGTATTCGCAGACGAACCCTCAGGAAACCTCGACTCAAAAAATGCCGATGAACTTCACGACCTGTTCTTCAGACTCCGCGAAGAACTCGGGCAAACATTCGTGATTGTCACCCACAACGAGAAACTGGCCGATATGGCCGACCGCAAAGTGCGCATTACCGATGGGAGAGTGGGGCATTAAAGTAAATCCTGCTGACTACATAAGGGTGGTTAAGAATGCGTTCGAAAAGGTCGCAGACCCAATGGTTGCTGCCGGTCAGGAAACCTACATGCGCGATCAGTTTCGGTTCTATGGTGTAAAATCTCCACAAAGGAAGAAAATTCAATCCCTTTTCTTTCACAAGACCTGGTTGCCCGAGCAGAGCTATTACCGCACGTCCGTGCGCTTATTTTGGGATGAGGAAATGCGTGAATTACACTACTTCGGACAGGAGCTTTATCTCCGTTGCCTGAAACACCCCACCCACGAAGACCTCGAACTCCTTGAAGACCTGATTACCACTCACTCGTGGTGGGATACCGTTGACTTTCTCGCTGCGAATATAGCCGGACGCATTCTCATGCAACATCCGGAGTGGAGGAAAGAGACCATCGCTGCCTGGATGGCCAGTGATAACCTGTGGCTGCAGCGCACTTGCCTACTCTTCCAATTGAAATACAAAGCAGACCTTGATGAAGCATTGCTCGAAGAGCTCATCGCGGAATTGCACCCTCATCCTGACTTCTTCATCCGCAAAGCGATCGGCTGGATCTTGCGCAGCCACGCTCGTGTAAATCCTGAATATGTTCGCAGGATCTGCCACACCTACCCCCTCTCGCCACTGAGCACCCGGGAGGCGCTCAAACATCTGTGATTCAATATGCTGTTCGCATCCCGCGTTTTCACGCGGAAAAAAATCTACGGCGAAACTCCACGATGAATTTTAACGTAGTTTTGTTATGCATGCATAACTTATTTCGTAATTTCGGAGGGATGAAACCGCATGAAACCATTGATTTTCACATCCGCTGGGTGTGGGCCAAGATTTCGCGGATGTACAACCAGGAGGCTGCCAAGCATGGTGGCACGATGTCGATTGGGTACATTCTGCTGAACATTGAGAAAGAAGGTACCCACTCTACGAAGCTTGGGCCGAAAATGGGAATGGAAGCCCGCAGCCTGACGCGTACACTGAAAACGATGGAAGATGATGGCCTTATTTTCAGAGAGATTGACCCGAAAGACCGCCGGAAAGTGCGTGTTTTTCTGACAGAGAAAGGCAAAAAAATGCGTGAACGTTCAAAAGAAACCGTACTCGCATTTAACAGCCTTGTACATGAACGCATTTCACCTGAGGCGCTTGAAAACTGCATACATGTTTTGCAGGAGTTGAACGGGCTTCTCGACGATATGCGCGCCGAAAACGAATCAACAAACCACTCAAACCCTATAGCTGACGTATGAGACACATTAAAAAGGTCGCCGTATTGGGATCCGGTGTGATGGGCTCACGAATTGCCTGTCACTTTGCCAATATCGGTGCAGAAGTATTACTCCTCGACATGGTTCCGAGGGAGCTGAACGAGAAAGAACAAGCCAAAGGTCTATCACTGGAACACAAGTCCGTTCGCAACCGCATTGTCAATGACAGCCTCACTTCTGCGCTGAAATCAAACCCCTCTCCTATTTACCGCAAGTCATTTGCCCAGCGCATCGCAACCGGGAACTTCGATGACGATCTGGCAAAGATCAAAGACTGCGACTGGGTGATTGAGGTCATCGTTGAACGCCTTGATATCAAACAGCAAATGTTTGAGAAGGTGGAACAGCACCGCAAGCCCGGCACATTGATCACGTCGAATACTTCGGGTATTCCGATCCGTATGTTGAGTGAAGGACGTTCAGAAGATTTCAAAAAGAACTTCTGCGGCACGCACTTCTTCAATCCGCCCCGCTACCTTAAGTTGCTTGAGATCATCCCCTCTCCGGATACCGACCCTGCGGTGATTGATTTCCTGATGAATTACGGCGAGCGTTTTCTCGGCAAAACCACTGTTTACTGTAAAGACACTCCGGCCTTCATTGCCAACCGCGTGGGGGTATACTCCATCCAGGCGCTGTTTCATACCGTAAGTGATATGAAACTGAGCGTAACCGCAGTTGACAAGCTCACCGGTCCGGTCATGGGTCGTCCGAAATCAGCTACTTTCCGCACCTGTGACGTGGTCGGACTCGACACTTTGGTGCACGTGGCAAACGGCGTTCGGGAGAACTGTCCGAACGACGAGCAGCGTCACCTATTTGAAATTCCCGACTACGTTTCGAAGATGGTCGAAAAAGGCTGGCTCGGTTCGAAAACCAAGCAGGGCTTTTATAAAAAGGTAAAAGACGAGAACGGCAAGAGCGATATCCTTGCACTAGACCTTGAGACGCTCGAGTATAAGCCGAAAGAGAAAGTGCGTTACGCCACCCTCGAGACGGCCAAACCGATTGATGACCTCGCGAAGCGCACCAAACACCTGTTCAACGGGCAGGATGAAGCCGGCGAATTCTACAAGCGCAGCTTCAGCGGTCTTTTTGCCTATGTCTCGATGCGCATTCCTGAAATCGCAGACGAGCTTTACAAAATTGACGACGCCATGCGTGCCGGCTTCGGCTACGAAATGGGTCCGTTTGAAGCATGGGATGCCATCGGTGTTGAGGCGGCATTGAAAGAAATGGAATCGCGCGATATGAAAGCTGCGGCGTGGGTGAGTGAAATGCTTGACAAAGGTGTCACCTCATTCTACAAAACTGAAGACGGGAAGCGTTACTACTACCATCAAAACAAAGGAACATACGAACTTATTCCGGGTCAGGAAGACAAGGTTGCACTCTCTAACCTTCCTGAATCAGCCATTGTCTGGAAGAACTCCGGCACGACGATCTACGATCTCGGTGACGGCATTCTGAATATTGCCTTCCACACGAAGATGAATACCATTGGCGGTGAGGTGATTTCGGGTTTGAACAAGGCACTCGACCTCGCCGAGTCGTCTTACCGTGGGCTGGTAGTAGCGAATGAGGGACAAAACTTCTCAGCCGGTGCAAATGTGGGCATGATCTTTATGATGGCCGTTGAACAGGAATGGGACGAACTCGATTTTGCGGTGCGTGCCTTCCAGAATACCATGATGCGGATTCGCTACTCGAGCGTTCCGGTGGTTGCTGCTCCTCACGGACTGACGCTCGGTGGTGCTTGTGAGCTTTGCCTGCATGCAGACAAGGTGATTGCCAACGCCGAAACGTACATGGGGCTTGTGGAGTTTGGTGTGGGGGTCATTCCCGGTGGTGGTGGCACCAAAGAATTTGCCTTGCGAACAAGTGATGAATTCAAAGAGGGCGATATCCGTATCAATACGCTTCGGAATCGTTTCCTCACCATTGGTCAGGCCAAAGTGAGCACCTCTGCTTATGAGGCCTTTGACCTCGGATACCTGCGCGAGGGTCAGGATGAAGTGATCGTGAGCCGGGAGCGCCAGATCGCCTATGCGAAGCAGGTCTGTATGATGATGGCTGACAAAGGCTACACTCAACCCGTACCGCGAAAAGATGTCAAGGTACTCGGGAACGAAGGCATGGGTATCGTCTACGTGGGTGCCAACAGCATGTTGAGCGGAAATTATATCTCTGAACACGATCAACTGATCAGCCAGAAACTCGGCTCGGTACTGTGCGGCGGAGACCTTTCCGGCATGACTGAGGTTAGCGAGCAGTACCTGCTTGATCTCGAACGCCGTGCATTCTTAGAGCTGTGCGCTGAGCGCAAGACCCTCGAGCGTATGCAAAGCCTGGTAAAAACCGGTAAAATTCTTCGAAACTGATCACACCCTAAAAGAGAAGCAAATTATGAACGCATATATCATAGGTGGATACCGAACCGCAGTGGGAAAAGCCCCGCGCGGAGTATTCAAAAACACTCGCCCTGACGACCTCGGAGAAAAAGTCATTCGTCGACTGCTCGAGGACTTTCCGCAGCTCGATAAGGAGCGCATTGACGACGTGATTGTCGGAAATGCCACCCCTGAGGCGGAGCAAGGACTCAATATAGGGCGCATGGTCTCACTCATGGGTCTCGACACCGAAAAGATTCCCGGCATGACTGTAAACCGCTACTGTGCATCCGGACTGGAGACCATTGCGATCGCCAGTGCCAAGATTCACAGCGGCATTTCGGATTGTATTATCGCAGGTGGTATTGAGACCATGTCGCCCATTCCTTTCGGAGGATGGCGCATCGTGCCCAATGCTAACCTCGCGAAAAATAGTCCGTCGTACTATTGGGGCATGGGCCTCACCGCCGAAGCGGTGGCCAAAGACTTCAAGATCTCACGTGAAGACCAGGATGCTTTCGCGCTTCGCTCGCATGAACGTGCAGCGGCGGCAATTGACGAAGGTCGTTTCAAAGATGACATCGTTCCCATAGAGGTGAGAGAAGTGTATGTCAAAGACGATAAGCGCGCTGAGCGCACCTTTACCGTGGATACCGATGAGGGTGTACGCAGGGGCTCAACCATTGAAGCACTCGCCAGACTTCGTCCGGTATTTGACGCAAAAGGCAGCGTCACCGCCGGTAACAGTTCACAAACTTCTGACGGTGCAGCCTTTGTGATGATCGTCTCAGAACGCATGCTGAAAGAACTTGGCGTAGAGCCGATCGCTCAACTGAAGGCTTTTCACGTATCCGGACTGGAGCCCCGCATCATGGGGGTTGGTCCGATTTACGCGATTCCAAAAGCGCTTGAGCGGGCCGGACTCAAACAAGCCGATCTGGATCTGATTGAGTTGAATGAAGCTTTCGCCTCACAGTCGGTAGCAGTTGTGCGCGAACTGGGGCTCGACGAAGATCGCGTGAATGTGAACGGTGGAGCGATCGCACTCGGGCACCCGCTGGGTTGTACCGGCGCGAAGCTGACTGTACAAATGATGAACGAAATGAAACGCCGCAAGGGCAAGTACGGTATGGTCACCATGTGCGTGGGTACCGGACAGGGCGCTGCAGGTGTATTTGAATTTTTTAATCACTGAAAAGTAGAAGCATAAAGGATATGGAAACGACAGAACAAAAGAAGAAGGCGATCACCGGAGGAGAGTTCCTGGTGCGCGACGTCGAAGCCAATGAAATCTTCATTCCGGAAGAATGGACGGAAGAGCAACTGATGATGAAACAGACCTGTGCTGATTTCGTGAATCAGCACATTGTGCCGAACCTCGATCGCATTGACGCGATGGAAGAAGGGCTCATGCCATCACTGCTTGACAAGGCAGGCGAACTGGGAATGCTCGGCATCTCTGTACCGGAAGACCTCGGCGGTATGGGCATGGACTTCAAAACCTCCATGCTCTGTACAGAAGCACTCGGAGAAGCGCATTCATTCTCTGTGGCCTACGGAGCACATACGGGCATCGGTACCCTTCCGATTCTCTACTACGGAAATGAGGAGCAAAAGAAAAAGTACATCCCAAAACTCGCCACCGGTGAGTGGAAGGCGTGTTACTGCCTGACAGAGCCGGGCAGCGGTTCAGATGCGAACAGTGGAAAAACCAGCGCAAAGCTCAGCGAAGACGGTAAGCACTACATCATCAACGGTCAAAAGATGTGGATCACCAACGGAGGTTTCGCTGATGTACTGACCGTGTTTGCCAAGATTGACGACGATGAAAACCTGAGTGCGTTTATTCTCGATCGTGATATGGAAGGTATTTCCTTCAATCCGGAAGAAAAGAAGATGGGTATCAAAGGCTCGTCTACGCGTCAGGTGTTCTTCAATAATGTCAAAGTACCGGTAGAGAACCAGCTTTACGAGCGCGGCAAGGGCTTCAAGATTGCGGTGAACATCCTGAATGTGGGCCGTATCAAACTTGCAGGCGGCGTGCTCGGTGGCGCGAAAGGCGTCATCACTGAAGCCGTGAAATACGCCAACGAACGCGAGCAGTTTGGCCGTCCGATCTCAAAATACGGCGCCATTCGCGAGAAGCTTGCCAAAATGGCCATCCGCGTGTTTGCATTGGAGTCAGCCACTTACCGTGCCACCCAAAACATCGAAGACGAAATCAACCACCTCGTTGCCGGCGGCATGGAAAAAGGCGAAGCGACCTTGAAAGGTATTGCTTCGTATGCTCCGGAATGTGCCATGCTGAAAGTACACGGATCAGAAGTGCTCGACTACGTGGTTGACGAAGGGGTGCAGATTTACGGCGGTATGGGCTACAGTGCCGAAACCCGCATGGAGCGTTCTTACCGCGATTCGCGCATCAACCGCATCTTCGAGGGAACCAACGAGATCAACCGCATGCTCACGGTCGATATGATCCTGAAGAAAGCGATGAATGGTGAAGTTGACCTGATGGGTCCCGCTCAGGCAGTGGCTAACGACCTGATGTCGATTCCTGATTTCGGTGACGCACCTGCAAACGTCTTCGAGCAATACCACGGCTACATCAAAAATTTCAAGAAAGCGATTCTGATGGTTGCCGGAGCGGCAGCGCAGAAGCTGATGATGCAGCTTGCCAAGGAGCAGGAGATCCTGTTGAGCATTGCTGATATGGCCATTCAGACTTACGCTGCTGAGTCTCTGCTGCTGCGCGCACAGAAGTATGCCGACATGAAAGGTGAGGCCGCTGCGGAGGCACACATCGAAATGATGAAGGCCTTTACTTATGAAGCGGGTGAGGTTATCGGTCAGTCAGGCCGTGAAGCCCTGATGTCATTTGCAGAGGGCGATGAGCTCCGCATGATGATGACCGGCATGAAGCGATTCACCAAAACAGACATGATCAACATCAAAGAGGTACGTCGCAGCGTAGCGGCACGTCTCATTGAGGTAGATAAGTATCCTTGGTAATTGAACAGAACATTATTGATGAAAAGGCTGCCGTAACCGGCAGCCTTTTTTGTCTCCTGCGAGACTCTTGCAGGACGCCTGTGAGACGCCTGTGGGACGCTTTCAGGTTAGGCGATAGGAGTTTGGCGTTCGGTGGGCAGCGCATACTTGCGCTGTTTTATTATCTCCCGCATTCTTGCGGGGACGGCTTAAAGCCGTCTGAGAATTGTGGTTCAACGTCAAGGAGGCGTGTGACGCATCCCTATCTCTTGGTTTTTGTTATCCGTGTGGCGGCGGCTGACAGCAGACCGCAGACAGCAGACCACCCACCTCTAAGCTTCCACGATTTGCAGCAAAAAATGAAATCGCCGCAAGCAAACTTTTTGAAGGTCAGGTGCATCATAGTAGTGTACCAACCCTAATCGTTATGACTGCCTTGCGTCTTTTTTTCATGGCTGCAGCACTTTTCACTGCTGTTTTCGCGTATTCTCAAAATCTCTCAGAAAGTCAATGGATCTTTGGGTCGGGTAATCTGGTAAATTTTGAGGGGGCTGATCCTGTTGCAGGCACCTTTCCGATGAACGTTAACCCTGATGATGTTCCGGCTGTCATAAGCAATGACAGTGGAGATTTACTGCTTGCCGCAAATCGTAATGAGGTGTACGGTGCCAATGGTGAGATATTACCGAATGGTAACTTTAACAACTTCGCCTTCGAAAATATGTTCGTCCCCATTGCCGGCACCAACGATTACTACCTCATTCGCTCGTATGGAGGGTCAGGAATGACCTATTCACGCGTTGACATGGACCTAAATGACGGACTTGGTGACGTGGTGGAAGGCGAGAAAGACATTTCGTTTTATGAGGTAAGCGGGCACCTTATGGTGGCATCCAAGGCAGACGGCAGCGGGCACTGGCTCATTTCTGCAGACAATCAGAACGGAACAGACAACTGCTATATCCGAACCTTTGATGTTACCGATGCCGGACTCATCGAGAATGATATCTACTTTGACTCGTGGACGTGGGTTGGCTGGGAAAGTACGCTTGACGAGGCGCGCATATCACCCGATTGCAGCCTCATTGCCGTGGCCTTCAAGGGGCACTACCTTGCCTTGTTTCAATTTGACAATGAAGAAGGAGTAGTCACCGACGCCACCGATGACTCGTTTGATAATTTGACCAGTTTTGGAGTCACCACCACCCTTGAATTTTCACCCAATAGTGAGTACCTCTACACTATTGGTGATGAAAGCAGCCTGGTGAAATTTAACATTTCAAGTTTCAATTCGCCCACCATTCAATCGAGCCTACTCAATACAGGAGCCGCTGACAACCCTCAAAGTTGGGATGATCTGAAAAGGGCGCCGAACGGAAAACTCTACGTACTCTACTCTTCAGGCAATGACTTTCGCCTTGACTGCATTGAGAACCCTGATGATGCCGGTGAAGTAGTGCTGACACCAAATGCCGTCTCACTCGAAGCTACATCAGGAGACCGCTTTCCGAATACCCCCAATCTCTTTTGTGCGCAGCCCTTCTTCGTAAACCCCGAAACCAATGACGTTTGTCTAGGTGACTCCACCTTCTTCTCGCTCAACTTTAATCAGCAGCCGGATTCCATTCTATGGGATTTCGATGACCCGGATTCAGGAGACGAAAACTTCAGCGAAGACTTTGAAACGGCGCACTTTTATGAGAATCCCGGCAGCTATGACGTAGAGGTAGACGTCTGGTTCAATGACAACCTCTTCGAGTTCACCCTGCCGACCAATGTCTTCACCTTCCCGAACCCCGACCTCGGTGACGACCTCACCGTTTGTGAGGGTGAAACCGTTACCCTCGACGCAGGTGAAGCACAGTCTTACGAGTGGAACACCGGCGATGAAGGCCAAATCATCACCGTCGCTGAAAGCGGTACTTATTCGGTGCTTGCGAGTAACGGTCTATGTGAAGCAGAAGATGATATCACGGTTACCGTCATCCCCCTCCCGGTGGTGGATCTCGGGAGCGATGTCACTCTCTGCGAGCTTCCACCCTACACCATCGAAGCCAACACCGAAGTGACCTGGTTCGATGGCAGCATCGGCAGCAGCATTGAAGTTGACGACAATGGTACCTACACGGCGAGCATCACCAACGAATGTTTCACCGTGGCCGATTCAGTTGAAGTGGCTTTTGTGGTACTTCCTGAAAGTCCGCTCGCAGAAACCCTGCAAGCCTGCGAAGGTGACAGCATATTTCTGGCGGCGGGCTTCCCCGAGATTGAGGGGCTTGAAGTCAACTGGAGTGGAAATGGCCTGAGTTCTGACATCGATAGTTTGTTTGTGTCGCAAGACGGCGTGTATACCGTGTCTTATGAAATCGACGGCTGTTCAGATCAAGACCAGATCGAGGTTGACTTCCTCCCCTACACGGATCCTTACCAGTTGGTGATGCCCAACGTCTTCACGCCAAATGGCGACGCCGTGAACCGTTACTTTGAACCTGTGATGCCGAATAGTCCGGGTTTCAATGCCTGTACCGCTCCTTCGCTCGAAGTGAATCTGCGCATTTACAATCGATGGGGCAATAACCTCCTTGAGAATGAATGTCGCTGGGATGGTCTCAATCAAAACGAGCTAGACGTTTCGGAGGGCACCTATTACTACATCGTTGATTTGCGCTCAGTGTGCCTTGACCGCGATGAGCTGCGCACACTGAACGGTTCGCTGACCCTCATCCGGGGCGAATAATCAGATACCCTTGAGGCGTTGCCAGAGCTGATCCAGCGCACGTCCGGCAGTTGCCCTATCCGGTTGGGGTTGTTCAGCCTGTTCAACGGTGGTTTCGCCGCGGACCTGTCCCGAGTCATTCGGGAAGCGGCGGATGCGATAACCGAATACAAAATCAGAAGGTCCGCCGTCAATACCTACCGGTTGTCCGAAGCGGAGATCGTTGACGACTACTCCTGTATCCGACTCAACGACCTGGTAATATCCTTGCGTGAGGAACAGCAATAGATCGAGGTCTTCAGAGGGACGATAAGGATCCAGGAGGGAATCATTTCGCGGGACGAAATAAACATCCGCCGCTTTTGCGGCGCGCTCATCAAGCAGCGAATAATAACTCACGTAATATCCGTCACCACTCTTCGCATTGAGGGTCCAGAGCAGGCTGTTCAACGGAGTATTTCGTGATTCATAGTACTCTGCCTCGATGTTATTGGCCTCGAGTACCTGCTCGAAGTAGCGATTTGCGATCGACTTGTGCACCACCGTCAGGGCGAGGTAAGAAGTGCTCAGCGCGATGCCTATCCACATCACCCACTGCCTGAGCGGCTTCGTGCGACGAATGAACATGGTGGCGATCAAGAAGAGCAGGAAAGGAACAGTGTAGAGCGGATCCGCCACAAAGATCGTATGCCATGCAATGCGCACGGGATGTGGCCAGAAGAGCTGGGTGCCCCATGAGGTGAAGCAATCCAGCAGGGCGTGCGTGAGCATGGTGAAAAATACCGCGGAGATCCATAAACGCACACTGCCCCGCTTGCCTCTGTAAATCTTGGCAATCAACCGGCCGAGCAGGGGCGAAAAGAGTATAAAAAAGAGGAGGCTATGCGAGAATCCACGGTGCCAGGCCACACCTGTAAGGTCATCGGTGAAGGGCCTGACCATGATGTCGAGATCGGGAATGGTGCCAATGATTGCCCCCCACATAATGGCGCGGTTGCCGGCTTTTCTGCCGACTACGACCTCAGCGGTGGCTGCACCTAAAACAATCTGCGACAGAGAATCCATTTGGCGAATCTACCGAAACAAACAATAGCACGGCACAGAGGTTCTTCAGCCTTGTTCATTCACAACTAAGCGCGGTGCGCGTCTGTATATTACCTTTGTCAAAACCACCAACGTATGTCCCGCAAGAAAAAGATCATCACCAAGAAGTCAGCAGCATTCATGGAGCGTTACCTCAACAACGCTTCACCAACCGGTTTTGAATCATCCGGACAACAAATCTGGCTTGACTACCTCAAACCCTACATCGATGATCACTGGGTAGATACCTACGGATCTGCAGTGGGTGTGATCAATCCGAAAGCCGAATATAAAGTCGTCATCGAGGCCCACGCCGATGAGATCTCGTGGTTTGTGAATTACATCACCAATGACGGCTTCATTTACGTGCGCCGCAACGGTGGCAGTGACCACATGATCGCGCCTTCAAAGCGGGTGAATATTCACACAGATAAAGGTATTGTCAAAGCCGTGTTCGGCTGGCCGGCAATACATACCCGGAGCGCAGGAAAAGAGGAAGCGCCATCGATGAAAAACATTTTCATTGACGCAGGCTGCAAGAGCAAAAAAGAAGTAGAAGAACTCGGCATCCATGTGGGGTCGGTGGTCACCTTCGAAGACGAGTTGATGACGCTGAACAATGATTTCTATGTCGGACGTGCCCTTGACAACCGCATGGGAGGCTTCATGATTGCTGAAGTTGCACGACTGCTGAAAGAAGATAAAGTTGAGCTCCCGTTCGGACTCTATGTGACGAATGCGGTTCAGGAAGAAGTGGGCCTGCGCGGCGCGCAAATGGTCGCAGAGCGCATCCAGCCGGACGTCGCGATCGTCACTGATGTGACACATGACACCCAGACTCCGATGATCAACAAGATTGTACAGGGCGACCTGTCATGCGGAGAAGGTCCGGTACTGACCTATGGTCCGGCCGTTCAGAACAACCTTTTGCGCCACATCATCGATGCTGCTGAAGGAGAAAAAATTCCTTTCCAGCGTGCCTCTGCCAGCCGCAGCACCGGTACCGACACCGATGCCTTCGCGTACAGCAACATGGGTGTGGCAAGCGCATTGATTTCGCTACCTCTCCGCTACATGCACACCACGGTAGAGATGGCGCATAAGGAAGACATCGAGAATGTGATCCGTTTGATTTTGGCCAGCCTGAAAAGGCTGGAAAACGGAATGGATTTCAGGTATATCAAGTAGTTGGTGGTTGGTGGTTGGTGGATGCAGCGCAAAAAGAGAGGGACGCCTGATAGGCGTCCGGGAATATTCGGTCAACGCGAATTTCGGTTCATACGGATAGGGACGCCACCCTGGCGTCCGGGAATATTCGGTTGACGAGCATTGTTGTTTTCACGGAGGCCAGTCGGGCGCAATGATGCGCCGGTAAAAAATGCGTCTCCGCCCCCCGATCTGCCATCCCCGATCCCCGATCAAACAATGCCTACGAGGCGTTTGAGGAGGTAGACGTCGAGAGGTTTCTCGAGCACCTTGATGATAAGGGGGTCTTGCTCGGCCTTCTCAATGTCGCTTCGATCAATGCTTGAAGAGAGCATGAACACTTTGAATGCATTTTTCACCTCAGAAGGTAATTCTTCAAAAATCTTCAGAGTTTCGAACCCGTCTACAGAAGGCATCTGAATATCCAAAAGCAGAATATTGGAGATTTCACAGAGCTCACTGTGATTCTTTCTGATGTAGGCTACAGAAGAAGGGCCGTCAGTAAACGACAAAATCTCTGCATCGAGATTAGCGAGCTTTAGCAGCTTGGTATTGACCACAATGTCGATATCATTGTCATCTACAAGAAAGATATTCAGCGACCGGCCGTTCATTTTCGAATGGGTAATTTTATTTCAAAGCGCGATCCTTCACCTTGTTCAGATTGAACCACTATTTCTCCGTTCATTTTTTCCGTTGCTTCTTTCACAATATACAACCCCAAGCCGGTTCCGAGGTGATTCACTGAAGAACGATAAAACATTTCAAAGACTTTTTTCTGTTCTTCTCTTGCGATTCCCGTACCGTTGTCTTGCACAGTAAGCACTACTTCACCGCCTTCGGCTTTGACGTCAACTTTGACCCACTGTGTTTCTTTTTCTTCATCGCGGTACTTGATCGCATTAGACACCAGGTTATTGAAGATCATTTTAAGTCTGAGCTCATCAAGGTAAACATCTTCAAGCTGAGACACGTGCTTCTGAATCTCAACATTTGTGCCTCCTTCAAAGTAGCGATAGTGCTCAACCACCTCATCTACGAGCAGTTCAAAGTCAATTTTAGATATAAACTCTCCTTGCTTAACGTTCTGGTAGTAATTGATGATGTTCTGTACGAAAATATCGAGCCTTCCAACCGTTCGTTCTATCATACCGAAGTATTCTCCGGCCTTACCATCTATATTCTCAGCGCGTGCTACTTTCAGTACTCCGAGGATACTCACCAATGGAGCCCGCAGGTCATGTGATGCACTGTAGACGAATTTCTCAAGTTCATTGTAGGCCTTCTGCAGCTCTTCGTTCTTCTCCTGGATCTCCCGTCGGCTCTCGTAAAGCTCGTAGGCGTTTTCGATGGTCATTTTGAGCTCTTGCTCATTCCACGGCTTCGCGATGTAGCGGTACACCTGACCTTTATTGATCGCGTCGATCACCGCCTCGATATCGGCATAACCGGTAAGGAGCATCCGAACAGGATCGGGGAAGTCAGGAATAATGAGTTCGAAGAATTCAACCCCACTGAGGTTGGGCATCTTCTGGTCAGAGATGACCACATGAACTTCGTTTTCACTGAGTATTTGGACCGCTTCTCCCGCTTCTGTGGTGACAAAGACATTGTAATCTCTGCGGAATGCAGCCTTAAACGAAGTCAAGTTGTGTTCTTCGTCATCGAGATAAAGTACGCTTATCTTCTTGTCGGCCATTGTAGAAGGGTCACTTGCTAGTTCCTGTGCGGTTCAGCGGCAAAGTAATAATAAATTCAGTGCCTTCGCCCTCTTTTGTTTGCACATCAATTGTACCGTTATGGTCATTGATGATGCCGAGCACAATGCTCAGCCCCAGTCCTGTACCTTTCCCTACCTCCTTCGTTGTAAAAAACGGGTCAAAAATTCGCGCTTTGACACGTTCAGGAATGCCGGTGCCATTATCAGCTATGCGCACTACGATGCTTCCTCCCACCAATTCAGAAGACACAGAGACCTTTCGTTCTTCATAAGGCTTGCCGGTTGCGGCCGTAGCTTGAAGCGCATTTGAAATGATGTTCATGAAAACCTGGTTGAGCTTACCCGGGTAGCACTCCATTTCAGGAAGGTTTTCGGCAAGTTTTGTTTCGACCGGGGCTTCACTTTTGATGGTGCTTTTCAGGATGATCAGGGTAGATCGAATACCTTCATTGATATCAGCTTTTTTCAGGGCATCTTCATCGAGCCGTGAGAAAACCCGAAGTCCTTTTACGATTTCAGCGGTGCGCGAAGCACCGTCTCGAATACCCCGAAGCAATTGATCAATCTCTTCGCGTATGTAAGGCAATTCGAGTTCTTCTGCGAGCACTCTGGCCTCGTCTATTCTTGTTTGTCGCTCCTCAGGTGCGGCCTCATCAACCGCCTGCCATGCGGTGAGGATACGGATCATATCATCAATGTCGCGCTTCAGCGGCTCGATATTGCTCGACACAAAATTGATAGGGTTGTTCAGTTCATGAGCGATACCCGCTGTCATCTGACCAAGCGAGGCCATCTTTTCGGCATCTACCAGTTGGGCTTGTGCAGCTCTGAGTTCGCTCAATGTGACATTCAGTTCCTCATTGGAATTTGCCAGCTCGCGGGTGCGCTCGTTTACCTTTCTCTCAAGTACAATATTCTGCTGCGTGATGATCTGCTCATTATCACGAAGCGCTCTGAGCTTGGCCTCTTGCTCGCGTTCCTTTTCTCGCTTGAGCTGGTTGATTCGGTCAGCCAGGGCAAATGACAGCAGTACGACCTCAAGGGCTGACCCTATGGGCAAGGCATACTGGGTCACATTGTTATAAGGTAACACCCCCAAATCACGAAGTACGAATACCGTAACACCAATGAGGAAGATCGACCACGCGATCAAAAAGTACAATGCCGGATGAAAACCTTTTCTCCAGATGCGTGCAGCCACAATCACCAGCAAGAAAGCGGCAATGGCGCAAAAATTGATCAGTTTGTATGCCAGCACAAGGTGCCCGGTAATGGTGAGCACGCCGGCTATGGTGTATACCCCGAGGTAGAAATTAAGCAGGTAGTGCCACCACCGGGCATACTGACGGGTGTGTAGATAATGCTGGGCAAAGATGACCGTGGTAACACCGCTCAATACTCCGCAGAAATGCGCACTGCGCACACTGAGCCATTGGTTCTCAGGCCAGAAATAAACATTCCCGTATCCATTCAACACCAGTTGGGTTAGTCCGACAAAGAAAATGTAGAGTACATAATACAGGTAGTTATTATCGCGTACCGAAAACCAGATGAACAGGTTGTAAAGGAACATTACAAGAATGATTCCGGCGTACACCCCAAAGAAGATGTCTTGACGGTTCTGCTGCCAGTAGAGTTCTTCTTTTGGCGCAATCGAAAATGGCAAGATCAATTGCTTGCCACTGCGTATCCGGAGGTAAATTGCAGAGGGCGTCTCGAGTGAACTGATCGCAAAGAGAAAGTTTGGCACCGGCTCAGCACGACTCCCGAAACTGTATGCTTCACCTGAGGTATCGGCATGAACGATTTCACCTTCAGCCACATGATAAAAAAAAAGGCTGTCAATGTTGGGCGCCTGGAGTTCGAAGTAGGAGTTCTCCCCCACCGGTGGTATATCAATCCGCAGCCATACCGGATGATCGAGAACCCCCAGGTTCGGAACCTCATCAGCGATACGCCTGAAGGCTTCCTTCCGAGCATCATTGAACTGCAGGGTGCAAGAGGTGTCTTGATAAACAAACACCCTATGGTCATCGCTATCATTGATGGCAAATAAAGCCGGGGTAATGAACAACGTCAGAAGGCACAGAATGGGGCGGAGACTGCGATTCATTTCTTTACGCTCAGGTCAAAGTGCACATTCACACTTCCTTTCGGTCCTGATACGGAAATTACTTTACCGGGGTTACTGCGCAGCTCGAGCATCTCTTTACGAAGCTCATCATTCATCTTCGTTTCGTTATCAGGATGCAAGTAATGGGCAACCGTGGCGATGAGGCGTTCATTTGGGTAAGGAATACCACCTTTATCACCTATGCTTTCAATGTTGAAAAAGCCGAAATCAGGCATCCATCTTCTCGTCACAGGTGACGACAGGGCGAGTAAGTGGCGTATTTCCAGCTTTTCTGCGAGACTGACGCCACAGTTAATCACCAGCTTGCTCCCAATACCAAGTCCGGCCACCTCAACTGAATTCCACAGTGCACAGAGTTCACCGCACCCTTCTATCTGCATATCGGCGATGATGGCATCAATGTTGGGGTCATGCTTTCGCACAGGCTGCTGAAGCGGAATATCGGTTTCTTCCGAAGCCATGTGAATGCGTGCGCCACCATAAAGTTTGCCCCCATCCGGAGATAAGGCTGCAATCAGGTATACATTCGGGTCATCCAACCAGCCGTCATTGGCCGAGATAACCTTTCCCACTTTGTGGTGAGCCAGTACAGCAGCATGGCCACTGAGAAAGCGAGTACTCAATTCAAGGTCGTCTACGGCGCGGATGGCGCGAAACAAGACGGAGCGAATTCTGGCAGACGCCGTACGAACTCTTGGATTACTTACGGAAGAGCCCATCGGCGTCTATAAATTTTCTACCCTTAACATTTGGCTGTCCGAGCAAAATCATTCGTGCAACTTGCACGGCAATACCTGCTCCTGCCGTCACTTCTGATCCTATTTGAGGCCATCTACTGATCGTTTTGCCCATCTCTGTCAGTGAGACCTTCATCCGCTCGCTGATCTCATCGGGGGTCATGATCTTTGCTACCGTTTCTTGAGACCACTCACCGGTTTCAATCAACTTCAGTGCCTCCTCATCGGTGATCCGACCGTGAAGAATTCCTGCAGCACGATCCAGATCAAAGCGCTCTACATCAAGCATGCCGCGATCTGAGGTCTCCATCACCACCGGAATACCTCGTTTGCGCGCCTCCCAGCGTGTAAGGATCTTGACCGGCAGACTGTCACATTCTTCAATCAGCAAATCCAGTGGAGCCACATCGCCAAAAAAGGTGTCAACGTTTTCTTTGGTGACTCCATCGTGAAATACTTCTACGTTCAGATAAGGGTCTATCTCAGCAATCTCCCGGGCCACGACGGTTGCTTTGGGAAGCCCGAGATTCACCAGGCTACTGCGTATCCTGTTGAGATTTGACAACTCCAGGGTATCATAATCTGCTATGCGAAGGGTACCCCCGCAGCGCTCCATCGCCAGCGCCATTGCAACACCAGAACCCACGCTAAGGCCAATGACCCCCACGCGTTTCGTCTGCAAAATGCGTTGCTCATCTGCCGTGATCTTGTGCATATTCCGGTTAGTGCGCACTTCTCTGAATTCAGCCTCTTTCAGTAAATGCACCAGCATGTTTCGCCAGGGGTAATAGACCCAACAACCATAGCGCTCCGGGTTTTCACCTAAACGGGCACGGACAGCAAGCTCAACATCTGCTTCGCTCCAGTCGTATCCCGGCCGACGCAATGTGACAAGTTCTGAGATTTGAGACTCGATGGTATCGAGAATTATGGGCTGCCGATCTTTGAGCAACTGTGCTAACTCAGGACTTCCGCCTTCATAAAACTCCGGGCGCATTACGCGCTCACCCACCTGCGGACTATCTTTGCTGATCAGCTCTTTCATAACATTTTATTCCCTAAAGCAAGGTGCCTAAAACACACATTACCCTGAACGCGCTCACAAGAAGTTCTTAACATCTTAAGGTGAGCAGAATGAAACCTCATTCTTATTCATCCGTAAGTGCTCCTACATTTTGTCACTTATGGAGTACCTGAATGAAAAGCCGGTTTGTATTGTTGAAAAACGCTTCCTGAGCGCCTGCAAAGAGGCTATGAGCGATATTTTTACCATCTTCCCCGTATCGAGCAGCGCAGAGCTTTGGAAACACAGCGAACAGAAAAGCATCAGCTTGATCGTCAGCAGCAAAAACCTTCTCGGCGAAAAGCCTTTTGGACTGCTGAAAGGGCTGGCTGCGCTGCATTCATCAGCCGTCTTACTCTTTCTCTCCCAAAACGAGAATGCAGACTATCTCATCCCGATGGTCAACAGTGTCAACCGTATCCGCATCGTGACAAATGCGCAGTATGACGCAGGGCTTCGCAGGGCCGGTGCCGATGCATTTTCTCTTTTTCTCGAAAGCCGTCGCAAAGACAAATTAATTGAAGAGCTCACCTCTGAAAATGAGCAATATGAGTTTATGCTGCGCCAGTCTTTGTTGTCTTGAACAGCCGTAACAACTTTCTCTTGTTCACATCTTATTTTGCAGCAGTTGCCGGAGGATTCTAACTTAGTCTTCTGAGGTATGGAGAACTTTCACCCGCACATTAGCTGGACGTACTCACTGAAAGAGCAGCGGTTTTTATTCTTTTCAGACAGGGGTTTCATTGAAACTCAAAAGGGTACTGACCAACTTAGCCTATGGTTTGAGCGTACTTCCGGAATTACCCGTATACCCGCCGTTGCGGGCAAATCATTCAGGGTAATCGGCGCCCCCGGCGGCGGGCATGAGCGAGAGTACTTCATTTGCACACGGGGCATATTTCTCTCAGAAGATCCGGCGGTGGTATCAGGCATTTGCGAGTTGCTGATTCCGCAAGACATTGGTTATTTCGAAGAGACAACACCTGAAGATATTGAGCGTATCATCCATTCATGGGAGCAAAAATCTCCGAAAAACGCCGTTCATGCCCTCCGTGCTCCGGTGAATCGCATCAGAGGCATCGCAGCCATCCTCGAGCATGAACTGGAACTCAGTGCTGAACATGAAAAGTTGCTCCAGTACCTGAAGTCTTCGTCAGAACGTCTGCGGAAGCTCACTTTGCACCTTACCCGCAAACCGTATGATGCCAATAAAGCTTATACTTCAGTGGTTGAAGTGGTTCAAGACGCCGTAAAAACGGCGGATGAATACAATTCTTACACCATTCATATTGAAGCTGATGAACACAGAAGCGGACTGAATCAGAGGGCGGCACGCTGCCTCTTCAACCTCGCCGTAAATATCCTGACAACAGCTCCTTCACCGTATGCTGTAAAAGTACGCCAGCTCGATGATGCCGTCGTTGCCGTAGACTTCACTACGAAAGAGGGTATGCACCCGCCTGACCTGAACAATGAACACGGTGCGCCGGAAGGGAGCCTCGAGCTCTTTCGTCAGGTCGAAGAAGCGCTGGTCATTCGGCGGGTTGACGAAAACGGACGTTTATGGCATCGGATCGTGTTGCCCGCAACTGCGCTGGTTCCGATCAATTGAGCTCGCCCCTTCGCATTTTTTTATATCGATCTGCAAGCAAAGCCAGAAAATGCTGAAAGGTCTTCATGGCAGACATGGTGTCTTCGCTGATTTCTTTTCCCTTCAGTCGCAGTACGAGTAAACCGTACATGGCGGTAACTGCCGCTTCAATGGCATTCATCTGAGGGTTTTCAGACTTTTTCAGAAACTCATTGATGTTGGGCTCTGCCTTCTCGAAGGCCTTTGTGTAAGCCTCGTCGCGAATCAGATTGGTCAGTGTGTGGTGCAAGTAATTCAGTTCCACCAGCAGCTCTTCCACTTCGGGGAGATGACCTTTTTTCGCTGCACCTGAAGTCTTCATGGCGCGCATTAATTGCGCAAACCATTCAAGTTCGGCATCGATATCCATCTCGCTTTGCTCGTCCTGCGAAAGAAATGCACGGATTGGAGCCATTTCAAAATCGGCAGCCCGCACCAGATCCTGCATTTGCCAGATGTACAATATGTACTCGATGATATTCTCACGCTTGCGCGCTTCAGCTACGGTCATCATTCTTCTACCTGGGTTTGCTCAAGTGCATATTCTGCATTCAATCCGGTCAGCACATCCGCAGTGATATCGAACGGTTCAGAACCATAGAGCACGCCTTCACCTGAGATTCCCCAGTTCAGAATGAGGTCAATGCCGTTTTCTTCGGCATAGCGATCCAGATAAGCAGTTATGCGGCTCGTGATTTCGATCTGAAACTCCTGCTCTTTGCGTAACAGGCGATCCTGCTCCTGTTGTTGCATCGCTTGTAGTTCGTATTCAAGCTCCATCATGCGTTGTTGGGCAATCTGCAACTCCTCATCGGTTGCTTGTCCGCTCTGCGCATATTGCATCAACTCCTGATACTCCCCTTCAGCTTTGGAAAGCTGACGCTGCAATTTACTCTCACTCTGGCGGGTACTGCTGATCATCTCATCCTGCTTGTCAGTGAAAAACTTATAGCCCAAATTGAGACTATCTCCCCGAATGAAGGCCACACGCGGCTGGGCGTCAGGATCGCGAGGCTCTTGCCTTGACGCAGTGGCTTTAGCGCCGACCGTGTTCGCATCCGCCGCTTCTGCGGCGCCATCATCACCACCTTTCAAAAAGGCGGCATAAGCAGCGAGCAAGAGGGCCACTGCACTTAAAGCAAGCGTTATTTTCTGCATATCAAACGTTTTGGGAGTCTTTCCAGGCGGTTACGAAATCGTCGCGCATAGCTTTGAAGCGCTCAAGCACGCGTGCACAGAACTCGTCTGTGACCATATTTTTAACATCTTCAACACCGGTGACATCCAACTGTTTGATCTTATAGGTCTGTTCAAACGGACCAGCTTCAAACTTGAGGTGGTACTTTTCGTTCCAGCTAAAGATGCTGATCTTCATCACCGGATGCGGAACCTCCGCCACTATTCGCATAACTGTATTTTGCGCAAAGATAGTAACTACACAGAGCAATGAAGGCACCGGCCTATCACCATCAGGAAGCAGCCGATCTGGCCTGGTGCATCGGGAGTAATCCGCTGATGCTTTCGCACCCGAAGTCAGTGTACAAAACGCTCGATGAGCAGTGGTTTCAGGAAGAATACGCGCGTAGCAGCGACTGGCTTCGCCGCATAGACGCCCACCCGAAGCCGTTGCGTGACTACCTGCAAAGCGAACACCGATTGCCTTTGGGCAAGCGTTTTGAGCGCTACCTGAGTTTCTGGCTGCAGCAAAGTGACCATTTCGAACTGATCGCAGAAAATGTGCAGTTGCAGAATGAGAAAGGCACGGTGGGCGAAATCGATTTCATCTTTCGCGAACGGCTGAGCGGACGGGTGTTTCACATGGAGGCCGCCTGCAAGTTCTACCTCGCTGCCCAAAACACCCCGAACTGGAAACAATGGATTGGTCCGGGCGGACGCGATACACTGCAACTGAAAATGGACAAGCTCGAGAAGCAACTGGCCATCACCCAGACGCCGGAGGGCATGGATTTTCTGCAGCGTGAGCGCATTCCAACACCTGAGCCGGTGCTGTTCATGAAAGGCATGTTGTTTCATCACTTCGCATCGCTGCGCAAACACAAGCCGCCGCTGTATGCCGCTGAGAACTACCTCTCGGGCTGGTGGTGCTACCTTGAAGAAAGTGACAGACTTTTCAGCGATGACAGTACCTGGGCGGTGCTGCCGAAAAGTGATTGGCTTTCAACTTACCACACCCGCTTTGGTGACCGCGAGCTGGTGCCGGGCATCCGAATGAAGGCCTACTGTCGCGAACTGCTCGAGAAATACCGACGTCCGCTGATGACGATTCGCCTCTTTCCCGGCGCTGAGGGATGGGAAGAAGGGAGCAGAGGGTTTGTGGTGCCCGGCCTATGGCCTGGCAAAAATTCATAATGAACAATGCAGAATTCATAATTGGGATACGTCTTATCTCTCCGATGCCAATTCTGCATTGTGAATTATGCATTGTGCATTGTGCATTATGAATTACGAATTCTGCATTGTGAATTGATTTGAGGTAATTTTGCGGCGTGTACAAATCATTCATCAAGCCCCTCTTCTTCTTGCTGCCTCCTGAGCGGGCGCATTACCTGAGTTTTGACCTGTTGAAACTGGCCTTGAAAGTGCCGGGTGTCAAAGGCGTTTTCCGAAAGCGTTTTGTGGTGGAAGACGACCGCTTGAAGCGGACAGTATTTGGGATTGAGTTTCCGAATCCGGTAGGGTTGGCAGCCGGCTTCGACAAAGATGCCAAACTCTACAACGAGCTTGAGCATGTGGGCTTTGGCTTTGTGGAGATTGGCACCGTGACACCGCGTCCGCAGTCGGGCAATCCCAAGCCACGGCTCTTCCGTTTACCCGGTGACAACGCGCTGATCAACCGCATGGGCTTCAACAACGAAGGCATGGAGGCCGCCGTGGAGCGCTTGAAAAAGCGGAAGACGAAGATTGTGATCGGGGGCAACATCGGGAAGAACAAAATCACACCGAATGAAGAGGCCACTGCCGATTACGAGAAGTGTTTTGACGCCCTGTTTGATCACGTAGATTACTTCGTGGTGAATGTCAGCTCACCCAACACACCGAACCTGCGCGATCTTCAGGAGAAGGAACCGCTGAAGGCGCTGCTGAACCATTTAATGGATCGCAACCGCACCAGGGAGCACCCGAAGCCCCTTCTTCTGAAAATCGCTCCTGACCTGACCGATTCGCAACTCGATGACATCATTGAGATCGTCGCCGAAACGAAGATTGACGGTGTCATTGCCACCAATACGACCATCGCGCGGGCACCACTGACCACAGACCAGCGTAGCATCGAGGCCATCGGTGCGGGCGGACTCTCCGGTCAGCCACTGACCGATCGCAGCACCCATGTGATTCGGTATTTGCACGACAAGTCGAACGGCAGCTTCCCGATCATCGGTGTAGGAGGCATTTCCAGCGGCGAACAGGCCCTCGCCAAACTGAAAGCCGGCGCGAGTCTGATTCAGGTCTACACGGGGTACGTGTATGAAGGTCCGGGCTTACCGGCCAAGATCAATCGGTATTTGGCGAAGCACCTATAGCGCTTCGCGCTGTCAGCCGTCTGCGATCTGCGGTCTGCGGTCTGCGGAAATATACGAATGCCTTGTTCTTTGTTGGCGCATCATTGCGCCCATTTTATGCTTAGTGCTCCATAGATAGGGACGCCTTCCAGGCGTCCCTATCCGTGAAAACAACAACGCTCGTCAACCGAAAATTCCCGGACGCCTGGGAGGCGTCCCTATCCGTGAAAACAACAACGCTCGAAATCCGAAAATTCTCGGACGCCTGGGAGGCGTCCCTATCCGTGAAAACAACAACGCTCGAAATCCGAAAATTCTCGGACGCACTGGGAGGCGTCCTATCCGTGAAAACAATAACGCTCGAAATCCGAAAATTCTCGGACGCCTGGGAGGCGTCCCTATCCGTGAAAACAACAACGCTCGAAATCCGAAAATTCTCGGACGCCTGGGAGGCGTCCCTATCCGTGAAAACAACAACGCTCGAAATCCGAAAATTCCCGGACGCCTGGGAGGCGTCCCTCTCGGTGGATACGACAACTCTCGAAATCCGAAAATTCTCGGACGGCTGGAAGGCCGTCCCTCTCGGTGGATACGACAACTCTCGAAATCCGAATATCCCCGGACGCCTGGGAGGCGTCCCTATCCGTGAAAACAACAACGCTCGAAATCCGAAAATTCCCGGACGCCTGGGAGGCGTCCCTATCCGTGAAAACAACAACGCTCGAAATCCGAAAATTCTCGGACGCCTGGGAGGCGTCCCTATCAACTGGCAACATTTCGCACCGCTGCGCGCAAGGATGCGCGCCCGGCAGCCCCCACCCTTTCGGCTTCAGGCGTTTACGTACCTTGAGACACAATCATAGCGCATGAATTTACCACAGCACACCAACGCCGACCTCGTCCAGCAATTCTATACGTCATTTGCCAAGAAAGACCTTGACGGAATGCTGGCCTGCTATCATGAGGATGTCGTGTTTGAAGACCCTGCGTTTGGCAGGTTAGAAGGCGACCGCGCCCGAAGCATGTGGCGAATGTTACTCGCGAGCAAAAATGCGAACCTCAGGATCACCTTTGATGGCATTGAGGCCGACGAAAACGTCGGGAAAGCAGAGTGGGTGGCCAAGTACGTGTATGGTCCGCACAAAAGAAAAGTGACCAACCATGTGACGGCAAACTTTGTCTTCAAAGACGGGAAGATCATCCGGCACACCGATACCTTCAGTGTGTGGAAATGGAGCCAACAAGCCCTGGGTGCAGCCGGATATCTGCTGGGGTGGACACCCTTTCTGAAGCGCAGGGTGCAGGAAATGGCAAACCGGCAGTTGGATCGGTTTATGGATGTCCCGCGCTAACGGTTTCCGGGTTTCTCAGTTTCGCGAGCGGACGCGATAAATCGCGTCCCTACAGCAATGCTATTTATAAAGATAAGCAGCGCAATCCCGATAGCTATCGGGATGCGCTGACGCAAGAACACAATTTCCCTATTTCCCTATATCGCTTCTATAACGCAGCTAAAAATTAGAAGGTCGACACCTATTATTCGCTTTTGCTGAATGCTCTCGAACGATTTGTGAAGCTTCGCTGCCCCCCGCCCGGCAATGCTTAGCGATTTTTTTTGTCAATAAGTCTTAAACCATGGCACGACTATTGGTGACTAGCCTAAAACTGCTCTTATGAAAAATGCACTTTTAAAAATCACTGTTCTTTTCTTTTTCATCTTCGCATTGAGCCATTCTTATGGTCAAGAGGAAACTGTCGCCGGTAAGCAAGAGCAAGTTGTGATCGTCACCATGAAAGATGGAACCGAGTATAAAGGAACTATCGTATCTCAAGACAACGAAACCCTTGTTTTGAGAACACCCAACGGTACATTGAACCTGGTTTCAGTGAACGTGGATACCATTGAAAACTATGATTACGAAGGGAAATTCGAATTCCCTAACCCACATGATACGCGATACTTCTTCGGTCCCTCCGGAATTCCCGTGAAAAAGGGAAAAGGCTATTACCAGAATGTGTTGCTTACCGGCAACTTTGCGAACTATGGCATTACCAAGAATATCTCAGTAGGCGGTGGACTTGAATTTATCTCTACGGTATTGGGTAATCCAGTTTGGTTTCTGACGCCGAAAGTGGGATTTGACATATCGAAGAACCTTCATGCCGGTGGTGGTGTCATCGTAGCCGGACTTGCCGGAGAAGGCACCGCATCACTCGGTTATGGGGTTTTCACTGTAGGCCACGCTGAAACGAACTTCACTGTAGGGGCAGGTTATGGCTTCATCAGTGGAGAAGCATCACAGAATCCGGCCATTATGCTATCAGGTACACACAGGGTTAGCAGAAGCATCGCCTTGCTCACTGAAAACTATATTCTACCAATGAATACAGGTGAAACCTTCTATTTTGGTATCCACGGCATCCGCATTCTATCGAAGCGCAACTCGTTTGACATCGGTGCCATTGTCATTCCAGAAATTGCAGAAGATATTCCGGCGTTGCCTTATGTAGGGTATGTTCGGACGTTTTGATGTTTGACGTTAGACGGTCGACGTAATCGACTTAACGCAACACCCCCTAATAACGGACGCGCTAAGCGCGTCCCTACAGCAATGCTACTTGAAAGATAGGCAGCGCAATCCCGATAGCTATCGGGATGCGCTGATACAAGCTCAAGGTTTCCCAGTTTCCCGGTTTCCCGGTTTCCCAGTTTCCCAGTTTCCTGAGGATAAGAAACCTACTCCCCAAAGAAATCAGCGAATGAGCCCGCATCTTTCAACCTCACCCCTTTCTCAGTGTGTTGCACGGTGCAGCATTGGTTGACGGCATCGTGCTCGAGGAATAAAATCAACTCTTCGTCGGCGGCACGGTTCAGGAACTTCTCTTTCTCGCTGAGTGTGAGCAGCGGACGTGTATCATACCCCATCACATACGGCAGCGGAATGTGTCCGGTGCTCGGTAGCAAATCGGCCATGAAAACAAGCTTCTTGCCTTTGTAGTTGATGATCGGAATCATCTGCGACTCGGTATGTCCGTCTGCGAAAAAGACATCCATGCCTTTGAAGGCGTTGTGGGTTTCGTCGCCCATGCGCTCAACAAAGTTGAGTTGTCCGCTCTCCTGAATCGGCAGGATGTTCTCTTTCAAAAACGATGCTTTCTCGCGGGCATTCGGCATGATGGCCCATTCCCAGTGCTTTTCGTTGCTCCAGAAGCGGGCGTTTCTGAAGGCCGGACGCATCATCGTGCGGTCATCGTTGTATTCAATCGCACCGCCGCAGTGGTCAAAGTGCAGGTGCGTCAGGAAGACATCCGTAATGTCATCGCGATGAAAGTCGAGTTGTTGAAGCCCTTTGTCGAGCGAATCATCGCCATGGAGGTAATAATAGCCGAAGAACTTCTCGCTCTGCTTGTCGCCCATGCCGCAGTCGACCAGGGTGAGCGAATCACCGTCTTCAATCAGGATCGAACGCATGGCCCACGAGCACATGTTGTTCTCGTCTGCCGGATTGGTACGCGACCAGAGTGACTTGGGCACCACACCAAACATGGCGCCGCCATCGAGTTTGAAGTTGCCGTTATTGATGGGATAGATCTTCATAGCAATTGGGCTTTGGTGCGAAGTTAAGGAACAGGATCGGGGATCGCGGATCGCGGATCGGACGTGACAAAACATCCATAAAACGGAAGTAGAAATGGGAACGGGAAATAGTCACGTGCGCTATAAGTCAACACATTGCTATTTTTGCTAAAACTCCTCCCATGCGGCTCTTCACCCCTTTGATTCTTTCGTGCACCATCGTGGCCTGCTCAGATGTCGAAAAGCAATCTCCTCAACATGCAGCTGCAGATGCCGCTGTCACGGAGGCTACTCCCGAGCTGCGGTCAGTGATGGTTCAACACTTCGGTGCCTTGCGCATCATGATGCACCAGGGCGATATCTCCGCAAAGGTTGATATGCGCGACCTTGCTGATCGACCCAACTTGTACGCCCTCGGTGCGGTGGCACAACTGAAGGGTGAAATCCTCGTTCTGGGGGGTAAAGCTTTCATCGCGAAACCTGTCCCGACGCGTCGGGAAGCGATGGATGGTCAGGTCTCGCTTGACACCACGATGCAACATGAAGCCGCATTGCTCGTCACGGCCGAGGTTGCTGAATGGAAGTCCTACCCCCTGCCGGATGGAGACCTCACCAAAGATGAATTGCAGACCTTCATTGCCACGCAAGCCGAGGTACACGGACTCGACCCTTCCGGACCTTTTCCGTTCATGATTAAAGGAATGACCTCTTTCGATTGGCACGTCATCGATTGGCCCGAAGGCGACCGCGAACACAGCCACGAGAAGCACGTGACCTCAGGCCCACACGGACATCAAGACAGCACGGAGGTTCAGATCCTCGGTTTTTACAGCGATCATCATCATGCGGTGTTCACACATCATTCTACAAATCTGCACATGCATGTGCTGACGGATGACCGTACGCTGGCTGCACATGTCGATGACCTGGTTGTACACCGCGGTGCGGAGTTGTTCCTACCGGAGTGATACTTGTGGGGGACGGCTCACAGCCGTCCATACGTCCATGAGTCTATAAGTCTCCCCGTTTCCCAAAACGTCTATACGTCGATAGATCCATAGGTCGATGAGTCGATAAACCTGCCGATCTCATCGAAACCCTTTGCTGACGAGGATCTCGGGCTTAGTGACGAGGCTCACGACGATAGTGACGAGGCTCACGAGCTTAGTGACGAGGCTCACGAGCTTAGTGACGAGGCTCACGAGGAAAGTGACGAGGCTCACGACGTTAGTGACAAGCTTCACGAAGAAAGTGACAATCCGTCTGCTGTCAGCTGTCGGCAGTCAGCGGTCTATTTCAATGGTTCGATTGCTTGATTGTTTGAATGGATGACACCATCGGCGTCTTCAGCTGTCGTCCTGTCTTCTTCTAGAAGCATAATAAATGAGCAGGCTGCCAGCCCTCCAAAACCCTTGAATCATCTTGATCTTCGTTATTGTGTAATGGCACAATACATCCTATATTGGGCGTTATTGTACCACTCAGTTACACAATAACACCCTAGACGGGGATATATGTGTAACTCTGGACTCAGGGGGAGTGGAGCATATATACTAGTTGTGCATAATGCGAAAAAAAGACACGAATGCTAATATTCAGAGATACTAAATATATTAAGACGCCTTTCAGAAATGAAGATGAGCTGGAGCAAGTTGTTGTTTCCAACTATGAATACATTTTCGGACCGACTTCAATCTATCTTCCTAAAAAGATGATTAAAACAGGTGATGGAACAGGTACAATACCAGACGGATTTGCAATTGACTTAGGAGCGAGAAAATGGTACTTGGTTGAAGCGGAACTACTCCATCATAACGTCTGGAATCATATTGCGCCTCAAGTATCGAAACAGGTAATTGCCAGCTTACAACCTATATCCAAAAAGACTATTGAAGACCTAGCTGTCGAACAATACCAGAATGACCCAATTACAAAGGAGAAATTTTCAGATCAAGGCATAAAAGAGATTAATGTACGAAAGATATTATCTGAAATATTGGAAAAGGAACCATCTGTGGGAATACCAATTGACGCTATCTCAGGAGACCTTAAAGAATGGGCTAGAACTTTAAAGTATAACGTTAAGCTTTGGAAAATTACCAAGTACGTTGAATTTAATCAACCAGAAAACATTGTCTATGAATTTCCTGAAGAGTTTAGACCTGAGTTGGACACAGAAGAAGAAAAGGAAATTGACTCTACGACTGGCGAAATATCTCGTTATGAAGCGACAATAGCAGACTTAATCGAAGGGGATTTCCTTGAAATCGGACAGACTTTAATAATGGAATACAAGCCAAGACACGGACAGAAGAAAAAATATGAAGGAATTATTCAAGAAGACGGTTCCATTTCTGTTCTTGACCAAACATACAGTAGTCCATCATATGCAGCTCTTGCAGGAATTCAAGATGCGGGCAGTGATAGAAAAACAGTAAACGGCTGGACAAGTTGGAAAACAACAAGCGGGAAAACAATTGCAGACATTCGTGAAGAATATTTGAAACAAGAAGAAAATAAAAGCACTATGCACAATCGAGTAGGCCGCCCCGCCAGCGTTAGCTGACGGGGGGAGCCTCTCACACCACCGTATCCCGATGAATCGGGACAGGCTGTACGGGTCTCGTATACGGCGGTTCGTTAACTTAACCTGAGATTAAGATAGTAGTCCATCATAGAGAGGTAACCTCTTGATTTCAAGCGCGGGATGGTTATGGTAGTGCGAAGTCTTAAACATTCAAACAAACGAACATTCAAGCAATCGAACATTTAAATTGCAGATTTCCGATTTACGAGTGCGGATTGATGATTTCCGGGAACGTTCAGATGACGCAGGTGTGCCTTCGGCTTGACTCCTCCCCCATTGCATGGCGGGCTCAACAATCAAACAATCGAACATTCAAACCATTGAAATGGCTGACGGTGTGGCGATCTGATCGGCAGCGCATACTTGCGCTGCTTGAATGTCCAGGCCAACCTTGAGGGGACGGCATATTGCCGTCCGAAGAGTATTGCGAAAAATCACAAATCAACCTCTCAGCCCCGCAGCCGCGGGGCAGCTCTCCTCATCTGAGGAGAGCCTTGTTTGTTTGTTGCTGATTTACTATTCAGTACTCATTAGTCATTCCTTATTATTCTCCCGTTTTCCCGTTTCCCGATTTCCCCAACCAGTCCATACGTCCATGAGTCTATACGTCCATGAGTCCATAAGTCTTCCGGCCTCCCGCCCGTAAGCCGGTCATTCCGTTCGCCCGTAAGCCCGTTCGCCTGTTCGGCGGTAAGCCCTATCTTCGCGCTTTGATTGCCCGCTATGAAGCTCAATGAACTGACTGCCATCTCGCCCGTTGATGGACGTTACCGAGGGAAGACCGATGTCCTCGCCCCCTATTTTTCAGAGTACGGACTGATTCGCTACCGCGTACAAGTGGAGGTAGAGTACTTTATCGCCCTCGCCGCTTACGGATTGCCGCAACTGCCGGAATTGACCGAGGCGCAGATCACGGCGCTGCGCGACAGCTATCTGAATTTCAGTGAAGCCGATGCCCAATCGATCAAAGACACCGAGAAGGTCACCAACCACGACGTGAAAGCCGTGGAGTACTTCCTGAAAGAAAAACTCGACGCCCTCGGATTGTCCGCCGCGAAAGAGTTTGTGCATTTCGGACTCACCTCGCAGGACGTCAACAACACGGCGATTCCGCTGTCGTTGAAAGCCGCCACGAACGAAGTCTATCTGCCCCTGATCAAAGAAGTACTTTCTGACATCCGCCGCTTTTGCGGCGAATACAAAGACGTGCCGATGCTCGCCCGCACACACGGACAAGCAGCTTCGCCTACCCGCCTGGGTAAAGAATTTGAAGTCTTCGCCGAGCGTCTGGAAATCCAGATTGCGCAGCTTGAAACGATTCCGTTCAGCGCGAAATTCGGCGGGGCCACCGGTAACTTCAACGCGCACCACGTCGCCTACCCTGAGCACGACTGGAAGGCATTCGGCAATCATTTTGTGAACGATATTCTGCAACTGCAGCGTTCGCAAACCACAACGCAGATTGAGCATTACGATAATATCGCCGCGCTGTGCGATGCAATGAAGCGCATCCATTCGATTCTGATTGACCTGAACCGCGACCTGTGGACGTATATCTCGATGGACTACTTCAAGCAGAAGATCAAGGCGGGCGAAGTGGGATCCTCGGCGATGCCGCACAAGGTGAATCCGATTGATTTTGAGAACAGCGAGGGCAACCTCGGCGTGGCAAATGCCCTGCTCGAGCACCTCTCTGCAAAGCTGCCCATTTCGCGTCTGCAACGTGACCTGACCGACAGCACCGTGCTGCGCACCATCGGGATGCCGTACGCGCATGCCCTCATCGCTTTGCACTCAACCCGCAAAGGATTTAGCAAATTGCTGCTCAATGAAGACAAGCTGAAGGCCGATCTCGAAGCGAACTGGGCCGTAGTGGCGGAGGCGATTCAGACCATCTTGCGCCGCGAGCAATATCCGCAGCCCTACGAGGCGCTGAAAGCACTGACCCGCAAGAACGAGCGCATCACGCAGGCCTCGATTCACAGCTTTATTGAAACGCTTGACGTCAGCGACGCGATCAAAGACGAGCTCAAGCAAATTACACCGCACAATTACACCGGCGTCTGACGCATGAAGAAATTCTGGGACATCTTCCGAATGGTTTCAAAGTACAAGCGCAACTTGTACGCGAACGTGTTCTTCAACCTGTTGAACGCCGTGCTGTCGCTGTTCACCTTCCTGAGCGTCGTGCCGTTTTTGCGCATCCTGTTCAATCCGGGCGGCGCAAAAGCGCCGGATGCCTTAGACAACCCGGATACCAAATCGGGGGATTACTGGTATAACTACGTCTCTAACCAACTGGATGCCTACGTGCTGGAGCACGGACAAATGCAGGCGCTGATGTGGATGTGTATCGGAATTGTAGTGCTCGCTTTGCTGAAAAACATTGTGGGCTACCTGGCGCTTTACAGCCTGGCGACGATCCGCACCGGTGTGGCGCGCGACCTGCGACAGAAGCTGTACCGTCGCGCCGTCGCACTGCCGATCGGCTTCTACTCGGATGAGCGCAAAGGCGACGTGATCTCGCGCATGACCAACGACCTGATGGAGGTCGAATTTTCGGTCATCGGTACGCTTGAGGTATTGTTCAAATCGCCCATCATGATCCTGCTCTCCCTCGCCACGCTCTTCTCCATTAGTTGGCGACTGACCCTGTTCGCGCTAATCTTCTTACCGGTTTCGGGATTCCTCATTTCGCGCATCGCCAAAAGCTTGAAGAATGCGGCCAAGCGTGGCAAAGACCGATTGGGCGACCTGATTTCGGTGATTGAAGAGTCGCTGACCGGACTCCGCATCATTAAGGCCTTCAACGGCGAGCGCAAGTTTCACGAGAAATTTGACGAAGTCAACGAGGGCTACTTCCAACTGATGCGCAAGCTGTACAAGCGCGAATACCTCGCCTCTCCGATGAGTGAGTTCATCTCGCTGACCGTCATTGCTATTCTGCTTTACGTAGGTGGTAGTCTGGTACTCGGCGACACCGATGCCATCAGCGGCGATCTGTTTATCGGTTACCTGGTGGTCTTCTCGCAGATCATCGCACCGGCGAAGTCGTTCAGCGACGCCATCTTCAAGATCAACAAAGGCGGTGCTTCTATTGAGCGCATCAACGACATCATGAATGCCGAGGTGACGATCAAAGACAAGCCCGATGCACGGCCATTGCAGGAGTTCAAAGAGGGCATCCGCTTTGACAACGTGCGTTTCGCTTACAAAAATGAAGAGGTCATCCGCGGTATTTCGTTTGAGCTGAAGAAGGGCCAGACCGTTGCGTTGGTGGGTCCTTCAGGAGGCGGCAAGTCTACGCTGGCCAACCTCCTCGGGCGTTTCTACGACGTCAGCGGCGGCAACATCCTGATTGACGGCACGCCCCTCACTGATTACAAGCTCGAAGATGTCCGCGCCAAGATGGGCATGGTGACGCAAGACAGCATCCTGTTCAATGATACGATTACGGCGAACATTGCGCTCGGCGCAAAAGCGCCGGATGCGAACATGATCGTTGAAGCCGCACGGGTGGCCAACGCTGAAGAGTTCGTGAAAGAATTGCCCGGAACTTACGACTTCGTGGTCGGCGACATGGGCGGCAAGCTCAGCGGCGGACAAAAACAGCGCATCAGCATCGCACGTGCTGTGTACAAAAATCCGCCAATTCTGATCCTCGACGAAGCGACGAGTGCGCTTGATACCAAATCAGAGAAGCTCGTCCAGGAAGCCATCTTCAAGCTGATGAAGAACCGCACCTCGTTGGTGATTGCGCACCGTTTGAGCACGATTCAGAATGCTGACCTCATCCTCGTCATCAAAGACGGTCAGATTGAAGAGCGCGGCACACACCAGGAGTTAATGGACAAGAACGGCGTCTACCGCTCGTTGGTTGAAATGCAGCAATTCGACTGATTCAGTCTTTCACTTCTTCGTAATCGACGTATTCACCGAGGTTGTCAGAATTCATCGACGAAGCCTTTGAGCTACCCCCACCCTGCTGACGGCGTTGACGCTCGGCCGCACGTCCGGCCTCATACGCACGCTTTTTCTCAAACGCACGCCAGCGGTTGTACCACTTGACAGCGGTGTAAATCACCCACGCGATGAATGCCAGACGGAGCAGGTTCCAGATCATACGGCAAAGTTAAGTCATCTGGTCGAACAGTCTAATGGTCTGATGGTCTGATGGTCTTTTTGGGAAGACGGGAAATTGGGAGACTGGGAGACCTGAGGACTTATGGACCTATGGACTTATGGACGTATGGACGTGTGGACTGTTTTGGGAAACAGGGAAACCTAGAAACTGGGAAACTGGGGTATGTGATTCTCTCACTCACTCTCACTCTCACTCTCACTCTCATTCTCATTCTCATTTTCATTTCCCGGTTGCGCTTCGCGCGTCGGTTATCGGATCAGGAGTGATTGTGATTCAAAAATTCTCGGACGGCTGGAAGGCCGTCCCTCTCGGTGGTCTCCACTAACTGAAAAGCGCCGCAGTCCCGATGGTCATCGGGAGCGGCGCCCAGAAACACCGCTTCCTTCCATTCTCATTTTCACTTTCATTTTCATTTCCACTTCGGTTTCGATTTCACGAAAACGTACGCACGATGTGCGTCCCTACACTATTTGCACATTTCATAAAAAGGCAGCGCATCCGGAGAATCGCTGAAGTGACGATCGCTCTGATGCGCTGCCTTCTATGTTTCAAAACCTTTTGAGGGGCGGCTTATTGCCGTCTGATTGATTTCAAATCAGAACCCAAACATCCCATTGGTATTTGCGAGTCCTTCAGTAGATATTTCCTGGATGACGTCCCAATGCTCTACGATCTTTCCTGCTTCCATTCGGAATAAGTCGTAAAACACCTGATTCTTCCCACTCCATTCGCCTTCACTGACGGTCAGCACGAAATTGCCTTCGCCAAGCACCTTGTGGATCTTGTTGTACTTGAACATGTTGTTTTGCGAAGTGAGGTATTCAACGGCCTCCACAATTCCGCTCAGGCCATCTTTGATATCGGGGTTGTGTTGATCATACTGATCAGCACTGATGTATTCAGTAATCTTAGCCGGATCCTTGCCCATGAGCACGTCTTCAACGAGCGCAACGGCCAGTTGTTTGTTGGCTTCTGTTTGATCGTGATCCTTGGCGGTTGTGGGTCCGTCAGTTTGGCTTCTACCACTCGCGGTTTCGTTGACCAGCGGGGTCATGGCGTCCCAGTGTTCAGCGACTTTTCCGTTTTCGTCAAGTCGGATGATATCGAACGAGACCATCTCGGCCGCGCCAAACGGCTGTGCGTTGCGCCAGATGTTGTGCATGAAAATGAAGTTACCGTCTTCAAACATGCGGATGTTCTCGGCGGTGGTTCCGTGCTCCTGCAACACAGGCAGCATTTGAATAAAGGGCTCCAGTCCGGTTGGAATAAACGGATTGTGCTGGATGTAATCGGCATTGGCGACCTCGCGCATGGTGGCGGGATCATTCTGCAATACGGCACCTAAAAAAGTGCCCACGGTCTCTTTTTTACTCATGGTTTGAACAGTTGATGATTGATTGTCGCTTGTTTCACTCGATGAACTACAGGAAGCGATAAAACCCGTAATTAGTAGCATAGCAATAGCTTGTCTCATGTAAAGCATTTTATTACTTTTGATTCGCAAGCAAAACTATAATATTACTTGCCTAAAGCAAGCGATTTCAGCAAAACTTTCGTTTCGCAAGCATTTTTTAACAACCCTTTTATCATGTCACAAGAATTCAGGTGTGCCTGTCCTTTCACATCAGCCCTCGACGTATTAGGAGACAAGTGGACCCTGGTCATCATCAAGCAGATGCTTATAGAAGATTGCGTGACCTTTAAAGACTTCACCGAAAGTGAAGAAGCCATCGCCACCAATATTCTGTCATCGAGGCTGAAGCAACTCGAAGAGCTGGGCGTCATCCTCAAAACCAAACTTCCGGATAACAAGAAGACGAACTACTACCTGCTCACCGACCGAGGGCTGGCGCTAGCTCCCATACTCGTCGAACTGGCGAGTTGGAGTGACCTTCACTTGCGAGAGCTCCATCCCGGCCTTTTGGACGGTGAAAAAATGCAGCCCCTTCGCACCGACAAAACAGCCTTCGTGCAAACCTTAACAGAAAGTTACCGCGACAAACGCAACAAATTTCTGTAGGATTTCCGTTCTATGTAAGCATGCAATAGCGTTTGACACTGTCCGGATTACACGGCTAATTACAGGCAAACCATGACAACATTATTCAGAGCCTTTTTTTCTATACTCACTTTAGCGACGCTTGCAGCGTGTCAGAAAACTGAGGAAACACCGCCGGAGCATCGCAATAGCGCAGCGATGATTTATGCCGGAGTGCACGACCCGGCGCAGCTGGTCGAAGTCAACAACGAGCTGATTCTCTTCGCCAGTGCAGTAGAATGGTCAAGCTACACCTTTGGCAGCAATGAATGGGAGTTGCTTGGTGATGATATCTATTCCGAAGGCGGGCCGGATTGGTATGACGGTTTCAGTTTATGGGCGCCCTCTGTCATACCGCACAATACGAATGAACTGCGTCTATATCATTCGGCCGTTTCAGATGAAGAAAACCACCAGTCACGCATTGGTTTCGCAGCAGTGAACACCGCCACATCTGATTTCAACTTCACATCGTCAAGCGATTACGTATTGGAATCAACCAGTCTTGAAGAGCCTTTTGCCATCGACCCCGCTGTCTTCAAGGATGATTGCGATCGCTATTGGCTGGTTTATGGATCACACGCAGAAGGCGTGTGGATGGTGGAGCTTGACGAAAATACGGGCCTGCTCAAAGAGAATCCTGACAATAAAACATGGTCACCTACAGATGAACGCTTCACAGAGATTGCCAATTATGGCGGAGACCTCGACGAGAACAATGTAGAAGCGGCATACGTCTACAATCATCCTGAAAACACCTACTACTACTTATTCGTCAACTGGGATGTGTGCTGCAGCGGGATCAACAGCACCTACAATATCCGCGTCGGACGATCTGAATCTCCAACAGGTCCGTTTCTCGACAAAGATGGAAACGACCTTAGATTCGGTGGCGGAAGCCTGTTCATGGATGCCAACGGTGACATCGCAGGTGATGACAGGTTCATTGGCCCCGGTCACTCAGGTATTTACCGCCACTGGGACGGAAACTACTATTTCTCGCATCATTTCTATGACGGCGCCAACAATGGCGAACCATCGCTCGCTGTATGGAACCTTAACTGGGTAGACGATTGGCCCGTTTTAAATCTGCAAGACTACGTAAACCTCTAACCTATTCTTCTTATGAAAACATCGAATGCCCTTTTACTATTCGGACTCATCTTTCTGACGTTGATTTCTTGCCGCAAAGACGACGAGAACGATCCCGGCCCCAAGCCTCAAAGCACCTCTATCAATAAAATTCTGCCGCTTGGTGCCTCCAGGGTAGAAGGGGCAAGACCCGAGTTTGAAAGTTACCGCTATGAATTGTGGAAAGACCTGAAAGAAGGCAACTGGACGTTCGACTTCATTGGTACCCGAAGTGATAATGCTTCATATCCCATCTTTGAAGGGCAGTCATTTGATATCGACCATGAAGGTCGTGGGGGCTGGACATCAGGAGAAATCCTGAGCGGTTTGAACGGATGGCTCAGTCAAACCGGCTCACCTGATATCGTGCTATTCAGTTCCCCGGGAGGCAATGATATCTTGAACGGTCAAGACTACGACCAGGCGATAACCAATATAAACGCGATCATCGATGCCTTGCAATCCAATAATCCCAATGTCACCGTCCTGATCGAGCAACCTGCACCGGGACACACTGATTTTATGAGCGCTGAATTCATAGAGGTTTTCGATCAATTGCAGCAGGATGTGCTCACCATTGCATCTGAACAGTCAACTGCAGAATCACAGGTCATCGCAATCGATATGTTCACAGGCTTCACAGACAACTACCTCGCTGATGATGTGCATTACAACGAAGCTGGTGCCACATTCATCGCAGAGCGCTACTACAGCGAGTTGATTTCTGTGCTCGAATAGTCTCCTGCTTGCTGGGATTGCTTCCATCGTGCTATTGACATAACGACGTATAGACTTATGGACATATGGACGTGTGGACTGTTTGGGGAAACGGGGAGAACGATTTTCGATTCCACGGCGCACACCGCAGTGTGCGCTTACAGTTCCATGCGCGCAATGCATTGCGCGCTTACAGTTTATTCTTTCCCTATGGCTACTTTTGAGCCATGCAAGGTCGCGCAGATCAAACTTCACCGGGAGTATGGCATGGCATAGCCACGAGCAGGTTGATAAAATTCGCTCCGATTCACGCAGTGCTCATTGCGTTGGTTACCGCACTGGCTTTATGGCAAGACTGGCAGTACGATGAAGTCTGGACCTTCAATGCTGTCAAAGACCAAAGCGCAGCAGACCTGCTGCAATACACCCATTTTACCTTTGCCAATCACCAGGTGGTGAACAGCCTTTACTTCAAATGGCTTCAGGAAACCGGCTGTTCGCACGCCTTCTTCTTCAGATTGCTCAGTTTGCTGAGCTTCGTGGTTTTTCTCGTCGCGAATGATCGACTACTAAAAATTCTTAACCTCCACCGATCGCTTATTCTACTGATCGCAGTAGCTCCCTATTTGGTTTATTTCAGCCTGGGGAGAGGCTACGGACCTGCCCTGGCATCATTCTCACTGGCTATGCTTTGCCTGTTCAGGAAAAGCAGCAACCCGGGTTCCCTAAACGGGTATGGTTTCATCTTCTTTGGTGTCTTCTCAATGCTGAGCATTTTTTCATTTCTGTATGGCTACATGGCATTGCTTATGATTTACCTCTACAGGATCCGTAAGACGCGGAGGTATGTGCACTTGTTTGTTCAAGTGATGCTTTCAATTACCGCAATGGCCTACGTGTACCATGCTGGTAGCATTGTAAACGAGTCAGATCCATACATCATTGGCACGGATCGGCTCTTTCGCAATGGCACCCTGGGCAGTGTGCTCCACTGGCTTACACACGTTAAAGGAGATTCCGGTTTTGAAGGCTCCAAGCTGCTCAAGATTGCATTTCTGTCAACTGCAGGCCTCACCCTGCTCAGCGCCTTTAAATGGAGGCAAAAAAAGGACATCTCCACATCCGATGAAGCCATACTACTATTCGCGCTTTGTGCTCCTTTGGTTTTTATGGTGGCCGCTCACCTCCTATTTGGTGCTCAGTATCCGCTGCAGCGCGCAGTGATGTACCTGGTTTACCTCGGACTCCTCCTCCTGGCCGTTGCCACAAGACACTATACGCGTCT
This sequence comes from Flavobacteriales bacterium, assembly GCA_018402085.1. Classification (GTDB taxonomy): domain Bacteria; phylum Bacteroidota; class Bacteroidia; order Flavobacteriales_D; family Sanyastnellaceae; genus Sanyastnella. The sequence continues at coordinate 2,298,557 of JAGYJM010000002.1, forward strand.
TTTGCATGGAATTCCTGTCGTGCTCATTCTGTTATTTTCCGTTTTCACGAACAGCCACCATTTCGCCGAATTGCTCCTTCCTTCTCTTAAAACAGCACTTGCGCTCACCGGCGATGCTCCGCTGCTGGTCATGAGTCACAACCCGAACGTTCAACACATCAATCAACTGCATAAAATCAAAGCGCCTACACAGCTCTTGCAGTCTTCAAATGACCAACAGATTCAGGAATGGCTGGGTACCCGAAGTACATGCTATCTGCTTCTTCCTGAAAATGCGGTCAACAAGTTTGACCTGAATGTTGTTGAAGAGACAAATTGCCGAGACGGTCAGGTGCTCATCAAACATTCACGAGAGTGATCGCATCCTGCCCTTTTGGGCAGAAATTCAAGGCAATGACAAACATCCTTCTTACCTTCTGCATAATGCTCACGACCACCCTCTATGACTTCAATAATGCTTCAGACGCCTCCGCTTGGCGCGTGGTCGATGATGTGGTGATGGGCGGACGTTCAACCGGTTCGTTCAATGTCAGCTCAGACGGGCATGGTGTTTTCTCAGGTTACGTTTCGCTCGAGAATAACGGTGGCTTTTCATCAGTGCGTCACCGATCAGAGCCTATTGCCGTAAGGGATGCCTCTATGGTGCGTCTTCGGGTGAAGGGTGATGGCAAAGAATACCAGTTCCGATTAAAAGCGCGCAGTTCAGATTACTATTCGTACGTAGGTAAATTTAAGACGTCAGGAGAATGGGAGACCATTACGATCAAGTTAAATACGATGTACCCCTCTTTTCGTGGTCGAGCCCTTGACTTTGCCAACTTCGATCAGGAGACCATTGAAGAAATGGCTTTTTTGATCGCGAATAAACGTGAAGAGTCATTCACCTTGTTGATTGACAAGATCGAGCTGCGGTGATATTTTTTTACTGCGTTAAAACGCAGGATGCGTCGGTTATCCGTCTTGACAGCGGAACTTGTCACTCCGTCTCAGGCTGCTTGTCCGGCACAAACTCAAGTAAATCACCCGGCTGACAGTCAAGCGCTTCGCAAATGGCACTCAGCGTTGAAAACCGCACGGCCTTCACTTTACCTTGCTTCAGAATCGAGAGGTTAACGACCGAAACACCCACTTGTTCTGAGAGGTCTTTCAGTTTCATTTTTCGCTTTGCCAGCATCACATCGAGATGTACTTCTATCGCCATGACGCTTGATTATATGGTGAGTGACTCCTCGATTGCATCGATTAACCGGCGGCCATTGTCTTCGTTCTTGCCCCATGAATAGACCTGAAAAAGGGTCACCGAGCAAAACTTCATGACCGATCGCTCGTCATCGCCCTCCAACCAGATGTAGATGTTTTCACCCCATGACTTCCACGAAATCCCGGAGCTTGCCTGCAGTTCAAGTCGATCTTTATCCGCCGCCACAAGGCTAAATGCTGAATCTTCAAGTACCTCTTTAACCTTCTCAAAAGCCAGGTCTTTTGAAAACTCAAAAGTAAACTCATGCTTCACTTTGGAGGTCAGAATGTTCAGACTGCTCATAAAATAAGGCTTCATCGCCGGACGCTTCCGAACGGCCAGGTTAAAAATGAAGAAGCCCAGCAGAACGAACAGCGGTCCGAGCAAAAGTGGATCTGACGTGCGAATCGACCACAAGGTCAACACCGGAAGTCCAACGACAAAAACGAGCAATGCCAGCCATATTTTGAAATCTTGCTGACGCGGGATGTGGGTGATGTATTTCATGATTGTAGTCTGTTTTCTATTGACCGCAATCTACAAAATATTATTGATTTGTGATATTTTATTAACGTTTTTCATTAATTATTCATTGACGAACATACTGATACCGTCTGGCATAGACAACCTGTTTTGGTCATTGTCAAGCTGTCTGCCGTCTGCCGTCTGCCGTCTGCTGTCTGCTGTCTGCTGTCTGCCGTCTGCTGTCTGCCGTCTGCCGTCTGCCGTCTGCCATCCACGATCCACGATCCACGATCCCCGATCCCCGATCCACCCCTTGTAACAAAGTTGCTCCTCATTCGTCTACCTCCTGAATCCCCAATCATAAAACCTATGAAAAAGCTATTTCCCCTTATGATGCTCATCCTGGTGAGCAGTGCAGCCATGGCGCAGAGCAACCCGATTGACCGTTACTTCCAGGACTGGAGCAGCGACACCGCCTTCACGAAAATCACCTTCTCCGGAAAGATGTTCGAGATGGCCAATTACGTTGACGCCGAGACGGAAGAAGAGAAAGAAATGCTGGAGACTTTCCGCATGATCAAGGGCATCTGCGTGGTGATGCGCGAAGGTGCAGACTTCGGTGAGCAGGCCTTTATTCAGGCGCGAAAGCGCCCGGATGCGAAGTTCGAGAGCCTTGTCGTCATTGAAGACCAACGAGGCAAGGCTGAAGTCCTGATTTCAGAAGCAAATGGCACCGTAGAAGAAGTCATCGTGATTGCAGGCGGCAAAGAAGGATTCGCCGTAGTGGGCGTATGGGGTGACATCGAGCTGAACAAGCTGGCCAACCTCGCCCGTGAAATGCAGGTCGAAATGATGAAAGACTTTGACGCCGATGCCGCGAAAGCCGGTAAAGACGTTTCGTTCTTCCCAAACCCTGCCGGCAATGGCCCGCTCACTGTTGACCTCCCTACAGAATTAAAGGATGCCCGCGTGCAGATCTTTGACCAGCAAGGACGTATGGTCACTGAGCAACGCGCAACTGGAACCCGCATACAGCTCAGCACTGCTGAGCTCACTCAGGGCACTTACATTTTGGCCGTAACGAAGGGAAACAACCGTGTGTTCAGTGAGCAACTGATCATTCAAAAGTAATTTTTTAACGCTGACTTACAGAAAGTTGCAACTTTCAAGGCGTTTTTCTCCACCAAGTTGTAACCTCTGAAAGCAAGCTCCGTATCAGGATGTGTAAGATGTATCATTGGTACGAGCATCGAGCAAACAACAGTAAGCAAGCAAACAAAGACTTTATAAGCCATCCTTCGGGGTGGCTTTCTTTTTTCCGTCTGCCGTCTGCCGTCTGCCGTCTGCCGTCTGCCGTCTGCCGTCTGCTGTCTGCGGTCGGCTGTCGGCTGTCGGCTGTCGGCTGTCCGTATTATACGATCCATCCGTTCGATTCTACAGTTCAGTCAGATTGAATTGAAACGCTGCTGGTCTCATCGCACCTTCGTATCGTGAAACCTGCTCCTCACCGGAGCCTTTAAAAACAACACGTTATGAAGACCCTACTTTTTCTCGCACTGTTCAGTTTTCCTTTCCTTGCACCGAAAGCTGATTTTGACCAATCGATGGAACGTGCACTTGAGCGCTTCGCTCAGGCCGAGAACACCGAAGAACTGATGAAGTCAGCCCGGGCATTTGATAAAATCGCTGAAATGCATCCCGAACAATGGCAACCCCTTTATTATGCAGGGATCAGCTACGCATCCGCCGCTTTCGCGGCGGAAGAAAGCGCAACTTTAAACAAGGCACTCAACCTGTGCAATGCCCGCGCCAACACGATGACGAAGCACTGGCCTGAAAATGCCGAAAGCCACGTCTTAATGGCCGTAGCGCACGGAGCCGCCATCACCGCCAATCCTTCGCAGGCGCCGCAGTATACCAACCTCCTGCACGCTGAAGCCCAGAAAGCACTCGATCTTGAACCGGGAAATCCGCGGGCACAGTTGATGCTGATCCGCAACGGAATGGGTGCTGCTCAGTGGATGAATCAGCCGCTTGACACGTACTGCGCAAAAGCGCAGGATGCTTACGATGCTTTTGATACCTTCAAGTCTGAAGAGCACTTCGCACCAACCTGGGGCAAAGACCAACTTCTCGAACTGGCAAACAGCTGCAAATAATAGTCACAAGAACACTTTAAACGCAATTACTATGAATTCTCGGGAAGAAAAATACCGCCATGCGAAAGAGCGCGTTGAAGCCGAACGCAGCTTTTACGGACACTTCTTTCTCTACCTCATCATCAACACCGGCATCTTCATCCTTGACTACGTTCAGGGAGGTCCGAGCTGGTGGTACTGGCCGGCCATTGGCTGGGGAATCGGACTGGCGTCTCACGGATTGAGCGTTTTCGGTCTTAACCTTGTACTCGGAAAAAAATGGGAAGAGCGCCGCATGCGCCAACTCATGGAAAACGACAACGATCACAATGGCTGAATCGCAAAAAAAAACGACGAAAGAGCACAAGTCTCAATGGGTCCGCAAACGCATGCGCGACCCATTGATTGTTTTTCTTGCATCACTCGCGGCGGCCTACTATTTCACCGGCGGCAAGCTCTTCAACAGTTGGGAGTATTTTCTGGTGGGTACTTCATGGTCAATGGCCATCTGGTATAGCCAGGCCGTGGGAAACGGCCGATTGATTGACTGGCTTGACACCAAAATATCCTGGCTTGAGCAGCCGCGGAAAAGGGCCATTATCGGATTTCTCATGCTGATCACCTACTCATTTGTAGCCTTTCAAATCATTCAGCTCACTTACGGCTATTTCTTCTTCGGCTGGGAGCGCGAAGGGTTCTGGGTTTCGAAAGAGTTTTGGGCGAACTTCTGGAACTCAGGTCGCATTGCGGTGGGAATCTCCTTTACGATTGCCTTTGTGTTGACGGCTGTCGGTTTCTTCCGCGGATGGAAAAGTGCTGCAGTACGCGCAGAACGTCTAGAGAAAGAAGTCTACGCGCAACGTTATGAAGCGCTCAGAAGTCAGCTCAATCCGCACTTTCTGTTCAATAGTCTAAATGTGCTCACTGAGTTGATCTATGAAGATAAAAATCTGGCAGTGGGCTTCATACGCAAGATGAGCGATGTGTATCGCTACGTGCTTGACAGTCGTGACCGTGAACTGGTGCCGCTGAGTGAAGAGATGAATTTTTGTCATTCTTATATCGATTTATTGAAAGAACGCTTTGGAGAAAACCTCGTGGTCACCTGGCACCTAAGCGAAACAAGCCCCGAGCAACACATTCTGCCGATGGCCCTGCAGTTGCTGGTTGAGAATGCCGTGAAGCACAACTCGGCCTCGGTGGCACAACCATTGAAGATCACTATCACCGCGCAGACAGAAGTACTGTGCGTGCGCAATAATTTACAGCCAAAACGAACCCATGAGCATTCAAATAGAATCGGGCTCACCTACCTGAAGAACCGTTACGCTACGTTCGGCCAAGGCGAGGTGATTGTGGATCACCATACAGAAGACGGTTATTTTGAAGTGTGCCTTCCGTTCATCAAAATTGAAAACAATGAATGATCGCCGTTACATCCTGATAGAAGACGAACCACGCGCGGCAAAGCGCCTGCAACGCCTGGTCAGTGAGTTGCAGTCTGACTGGCAATTGCTCGGTCAGGCTGACACGGTTGAAAGTGCCATTGCATTGATGAAGGCACATCCGAATGCTGACCTTGCCTTTTGCGACATCCAATTGGCAGACGGACTATCATTTGAAGCGCTTGAACAGGCGAAACCGAAACTTCCGATCGTTTTCGTCACGGCCTATGACCATTACGCCATCCGGGCGTTTGAGCATTTTAGTATCGACTACCTACTGAAGCCCATTACCGAGGAAGCGCTTGAACGCGCCATCAGCAAGTTGCAGCGCTCGTGGCAAGAATCGGCCAATCCTGTTCAAGCCGATGACCTGCAGTACCTCTTGCAACACTTGCAACAAGGTACACGCACCTACAAAGAGCGCTACCTGGTGCGTATTGGCGACAAACTGCGGTTTTTCAACATTCAAAACATCCGCTGTTTTTACAGCGAAGACAAAACCACCTACCTCCTGAACACCGAAGGACGGAGTTATCCGATTGATCGTCCGCTTGAAGAAATCGCGAGCGAGGTAGACCCTGTGCGGTACTTCCGGATCAACCGCAAATTCATGGTATCGCCCGACGCGATTCAGGAAATCAGCGCCTGGAGTAACAGTCGGCTTCGGCTTGTACTGAAAGGGATGGAAGAAGAGATGGTGGTGGTTGCCCGCGAAAAAACGGGCGATTTTAAAGAGTGGCTGGATCGATAATGGAAAGCAATATTCCCATCTTTAAGGCGCGCCTATTTCAGCGGACGCTCTTCGATGCGTTTAAATTTAAACGGGCCCAGTTCAACTTGCACCTCTGTTTGCGCCGTTTCAGCCTCATTGTTGTCGAGATTGAGGCGGTCAGATAGTTCATCCAGCAGTTTCCCGCCGAGATAGCCCATCACCGGCAGGAAGCCATCTACTTTTTCTTTGCGCAAGGCTTTTGGGGGCTGATCCGGATCTGAATCAGCCTGCGCGCAGAGCGACAAACTTACGCAGAGGGTGCAGAGCAGTAAGAGTAGCTTTTTCATGCTTCGAGACTAAGACGCACAAGTATGAGAGAAAGTTACGGCAAAGATTGTAAGCTCGCTCACTACTGTGAGGAAAATGGTATTTTTCAGGCGTGGCTACTGAACTCGAAACATGTCTGAATTGCGAGCATCCGCTTGAAGACCACTACCAGTTTTGTCCTGAATGTGGGCAGGAGGCGCGTGCGTCAGCGGGTTCGCTGAAAGATTTTTTCCGCAATTTTTTAAGTGACTACTTCACCTTTGACAGTAAATTCATGCGCAGCTTTGCGCCGCTTTTAGTCAAACCGGGTTTCTTAACGAACGAGTTTTTTGCCGGACGGCGCGTGCGGTACATTCCTCCTTTGCGACTGTATATCTTCGTTTCGATTGTCTTCTTTCTGGTGCTTTCTGTGCTCGGGAACAATGACACCACCACTACCGAATCTGCTTTCTGGGATGCCTTTTTTGGTTCGTACCTGCCCAAGGTCTTCTTTGTGCTGCTTCCGCTATTTGCGCTGATCCTGCATTTACTATACCTCCGCAGACCGCCTACTTACATTCACCACTTTGTCTTTGCGCTTCACTACCACGCGAACTTGTTCTTGCTGACGCTGGCCTACCTCCTGATCAGCGAGATCTTTGCGAGCTTCGATCAAATCATCGTAAATCAGATTCTATCATCGGCCTTTGCCCTATGGTTTCTGGGTTACCTATTCATTGCCATCAAACAGGTGTACCATCAATCGTTCGGACGAACGTTTCTGAAGTGGCTGCTCTTGCTGATTGTTTACGGTGGTGTGCTGTTTGTGGTGGTGTCGGCGTCGTTGCTGGTGCTGACTTCGCAGTCGGTGTGAAGTTCCAGAATAGATTCGCCATTCTCATGCGCGCAATTCATTGTGCGCCCACAGTGGTTTCCGCCCCGGGGGGTGACATATCCAGGAAAATCTGCGGTGTTGACAAGTGTACCGACTCCAAAAGTGTTGACACAGCTTCGACAAGGGTGTTGACAAATGTATTTAAACGCAGCGTTGACAAATGCCATCCTTTTTCAACTGTTGACAAGACAACGATCGTATTGTTGACGTTGTGGCTTGCCTGATGGATTGGCCGTCAAACGCCGCGTATCGTACGATCGTTTATTGCTATTCGAGAGGGCAGCTTTTGTTTTGTGATACACATCATTTGAAAACAAGTGTCACACAATGAATTGAATTCTTTTCAGCAAAAGAGCTGCATGGTGCTTTGTAAGAGCTTCCCACTGCGCCTTTAAATGTGGAGACCGCAAGGTTGATGCTTTCTAAGGGTTCAGCGGTACAACGAAATGCGTCATTCGTAAAGTGGAGCGGTGATTGCTTTGACGGAAGGGAATTGGAGGCGAACTTTGCTTCACGCAGTTGGCTGCGAGGCCAACCAAAAGAATGCGCGCGGTGGTGGCGGGGGAGGGGCCCATCATCGTGAGAAATGGCGGGATCGGGACGAAATTCCGCCAGCAGCCCAAACCCGCCTCCGGCCAATACGCTCATTCCCCGAAACTCCTGCACCCCTAGCCATTAGCGTCATCATCTCTCATTCGGGCTGGCCTCAACTAAAATACCAAGTCACTCCTTTTTAAGGATTAAAGCACCCGATAATGTAATTTGGACCATCAATAACGCCCATGTGATGTTCCGAATACTCGTTTTAAGTCTGCTTCTCCCCTGCGCTCTCTCTGCACAATCCGAAGCAAAAGAGCGCATGGCCGAACTTAGTTTTCTCACCGGCGAATGGGTCGGCACATCCACGCTCTATGAAAACGGCAAAGTAAAGTCACAGGTGCCCGCTTTTGAGCGCATATCCTATGACCTCGACAGCAGCATTCTGGTCATTGAGTTGAACTCAGAAACCCTCAAGCTCCACACCATTATCCGCTGGGATGACGAAGAGAACACCTATCACTACCAGGCCTTTTCAGAACGAGGGACGGGTATTCTTCCTGCTGAGCTTGTTGACGGTAAACTGGTCGTCAATGCAAGTGACACAAAACGCTACATCTTCGAAAGAACCGCTGACGGCGGATTCCGCGAATACGGTGAAAAGCTTTCCGAAGGTCAGCGGGTCATTTACTTCGAAGATCGGTTTGTGGATACAGAATAGACCTGCGCGGTTCGAGATCTTCAGAAATGTTCCGCCAGTTGCGAATTCCCTTGGCCCTGCGGTTCTCGGATGCCTGTGAGGCATCCCTCTCAGATGCGGCGCCAGATATTTTCATTTTCATTTCCTTTTCCATTTTCATTTTCATTTCCATGCGCACAATGCATTGTGCGCCTACAGGTCCATCGGTCGATTGTCTCTGCTTCCGTACCTTCGTGGCACCAAAATTAAATTGCTATGAGTACTGTGCGAATTGGCGTCATTCGTGAAGGCAAAGTTCCACCCGATCACCGCGTACCGCTCTCTCCTGAGCAGTGTACCCGCGCCATGCGAGAGCATCCGAACCTCGAAATCAAAGTGCAGCCGAGCCCGATTCGTAAGTTTACCGATGGTGACTACGAAGCCCATGGCATCACCTTGCAAGATGACCTCAGCGACTGTGACATCCTGATTGGGGTGAAAGAAGTGCCACTCGAGATGCTCATTCCGAACAAGACTTACCTGTTCTTCTCGCACACGCTCAAATTGCAGCCGTACAATGCGAAGTTGCTTCGTGAAATCCTCGACAAGAAAATACGCCTGATTGATTACGAAGCCATCACTGACAAGAACGACAAGCGCCTCATTGGTTTCGGTCGCTATGCAGGCATCGTAGGTTGCTACAATGGCTTGCGCACGTACGGACTCAAGCACGGATTGTATGAACTCAAACCCGCACACCAATGTGAAGACCGCAAAGAGATGGAGGGCGAACTGCTGAAAGTACGCTTTATTCAGGGCTTCAAACTGGTGTTAACCGGTTTTGGCCGTGTCGGACATGGTGCTCGGGAGATCCTCGATCTTCTGCCCATCAAAGAAGTGGACGCCGATACGTTTTTGAACGCTGATTTCGATGGGCCTGTCTTTACGCACCTCGGCACGGATCAATACAACGCCCGCAAGAGCGATGGCGGATTTGACAAGGCCGAGTTTTACGATGATCCTTCAGGTTACGAGAGTACCTTCCCGCGCTTTGCGCACGTGGCCGACATGTACATTGCCTGTCATTTCTACGGTGAAGGTGCACCGTTCCTATACACGCGTGAAGACATCCGTCATCCTGACTGGAGCATTGACACCGTGGCCGATATCAGCTGCGACATCGATGGTCCGGTAGCGAGCACAATTCAGCCGAGCACCATCGCTGATCCGATCTATGGCTACGACCCTGCTACCGAGCAGGTCGTTGATTTCCGCGCGGAGAACGCAATTGCGGTCATGGCCGTTGACAATTTGCCTTGCGAACTGCCGAAAGACGCGAGTGAAGACTTCGGTGAAGAGTTTATCAAGCACGTCATGCCACTGCTGGTAAATGGCGATCAAGACGACATTCTCTGGCGGGCCACTGAGACGACCTTAGAGGGTGAGCTGACTCCTCATTTCGCTTATCTGAAAGACTACGCAAAAGCGTAGGATGTTACTGTGGGATGAACCTGTAGGTAATGGTCCCCACGGAGCGCTTTGGTCCGTCTGACTTTCGAAAGAATTTTGATTTAAGCGCACTGTTGGTGGCCTCTGATGGTATGCAGTCTCCTGTGAAACTCGACCGGCCGGTATCGATCTCCGCTTCGATGACTTCTCCGGCACGATCAACCACAATGTTCAGCACGACTACCCCGCCGCCCTGGCATTTATATCCGGGAATATGGAGGTAGCGGATTTCACGCCCCGGCACATCGACCTCGCCTGTGACTTTACCGTTGTAGGACTCACCATGGTAGTCATAAGCATCCAATTCCTCCTGCGAAAGCATCTGATCGTCATGTGGTGCGGTATTCTCTTGCGGATTCTCAGCCTCGCGACGGGCACGTTCTTGTCGTACGCGCTCAAATTCTTCCTGTGCGAAATTATCGAGTTCTTCACTGACCTCCCGCTCAGCGCGTTCTGTTTGACTGCGGCTCGTGTAACTTCGTCGCTCATTACTGCGTTCGGCGCTGGCGTTTGATACCAGGTTGGCCACATCTTCACGAATGCGTGACGCCAGTAATTCTTCGAGGGTCTTTTCTTCAGGCAGTTCCTCAAATTCAGCCATTTCAACCGAAAGGTACTCTGTATGCTGTTCAATGCGCTGAGTAGGCACATAGTTAAGCACAGCAAGCACGATAGCATGGATGGCCAGTGCTGCGATGATCGCGATGTATTTGAAGTCTTTTTTTTTCACTGACCCGTTGAAAGTACTCAGCGTCTGATCACCTCACCAGAGCCGGTGGTCTTTTGATCGATTTCCTGTGGATTACCTTTATACGTCACATTGCCACTGCCACTGAGCTTGATGCTCAGTTCTTCCATCACCGTCACATCTACGTCTCCACTGCCTGAATTGTTGACGTCGGCCTTATTTGAGCGGAGGTCAACAGTCTGCACATTTCCACTGCCACGTGAGTCAATCTCAACTGCATCGGTATTTCCTTTGACTGACATAGCACCGCTTCCTGATTGTTCGATTTCAAGATAATCCCCCTCGAAGGCGATGCTGACATCACCCGTTCCGTGATTGATGATTTCAAGCGCTGCGGTCGTGATCGTGCCGCTGGAGCGAATATCAGCACTGCCGTCATTGATGATCTTTTCGAGGTTGGATACGATGACTACGGCTTTTAGCTCATCCGTGGAGGTGATACAGCCGTCTGTTTCAATGACAAGCTGTCCGCTTCGCACCTCAGCTTTGATCTTTGGCATCAGATTCGACTGAGCGGTGATGATCACTTTAGGTGAGGCCCCAGGATCGGCGTTTGTGAGCGTAACATCCATCGCACTGCGCACATCGATGCTGGTGAACGGTTCTACAATGCGCGATTCATCAAGTGATTCGCCTGTTCCTTGTACGCAATCAACGCATCCTGTGAAAAGGAGGGTGACAGCAAAAACCGATGTGAAGAGTAGAGTTTTCATAGGGTATGCAATTCGTTCGTTCAGGATGCCATGATCGCATCCACGCCTTTTGGCGTGACATAAAAGGTAAAGATACGGTCAATGACAACAACAGAAGTATACGGAAAGAGTGTTAAAAAACGAACCGAATTCATAGAAAGCCGTATCTTCGGAGGACGAACGTGTTTAACCATGAAAATTAATCTGATGAAAAAAGTACTGACACTGCTCGGCTTCGTAGCGTTGTTCGCAACGGCTGCTTCAGCTCAAACCACTACTGAAACGGAGACCAAAGCGAAAACTTCCTGCACTGAGGCGAAAGCTGAAAAAGCCTCTTGTTCAGAATCTACCGCAGCTAAAAAATCATGCTGCTCAAAGTCTTCAACTGCTACAGCTGAGAAGAAAGATGGTTGTTGTTCTTCAAAAACTGCGGCCTCTGCAGACGGGAAGTCTTGCAGCGACAAAACTTCGACTGCCAGCGCTAAGCAATCTTGCTCTGGTCAGAAAGACGGCAAGTCTTGCTGTTCTAAAGACAAAACCGCTGAAAAAGGCGAAACGAAAGAAGAGATCAAAACAGCATCTCAGGAAAAGCGCGATAAAGCACGTGCTCAGCGCACTACCAGCTCAACGCTCGGGAGCAAATAATCTACGAGTAGATATCCCATTTAAAAGCCTCCTTTGCGGAGGCTTTTTTTATGCCCATCATCAACAACTACCAGCCACCAACTACCATCAACCAACCATAAACTGCTTCTCGGCCATTTCTGCCACCTGTTCTCCAATGGCGAGGGCAGCAGTAGCAGCCGGTGAAGGTGCATTGAGGACGTGAATGCTGTGATCGGTGTATTCGATGCGGAAATCATCACGCGTGTCGCCATCCTTGCTGAGGAGCAGCGCCCGCACACCCGCACGACCGGGTTTAATATCATCCATCGTTAGCGACGGGATAAGCCGCTGAAGGGTCTTCAGGAACAACCGCTTCGAAAATGCCCGTCTGTACTCATTGACACCGAAACTGATGTTATTAAAGAAGAGTTTCCAGGTGCCGCCGTAGGTAAGCGCATCCGCTGTATCTCTGAGATCAAAGTCTGTTTTGCCATAGCCTTCTCGTTTGAAGGTAAAAACAGCATTCGGCCCGCATTCGATCTCTCCGTTGGTCATTCGGGTAAAGTGGACACCCAGGAATGGGAAATCAGGATTTGGCACAGGGTAGATCAAATGGCGCACTTTGTGCTTTGCCTGCTCTGTAAGCTCGTAGTAATCACCGCGGAAACCGACAATTTGCTCTTTGAGCTTGACCCCATCTTTACGCGCCAGCCGATCCGCCTGGAGTCCGCTGCAAAAGACAAGAAATTTCGCACGGTATCGGTTCTTATCGGTTGTGACCACCGTTTCTGAGCCTTCACGCATGAAATCCTGCGCTTCTTCACCCAGCACGACCTTGCTACCATCGTGCATACCTAAGGCTACTTCCGCAAGTTTCTCAGTGGCTCCCCTGTAGTCGATGATACCTGTGCACCCTACATGAACTCCACCGATTGATTCACAAAAGGGCTCAATCTCTTTAATCTCTTCAGCCGTCACCTTACGAAGGTTCTCAATACCGTTCTCTTGTCCGTGCTTAAAAATCTTCTCGAGATGCGGCAACTCCTTTTCTTCGGTTGCAGCGATAACTTTGCCGCATATATCGTGTTTCACCCCGTAATCTTTGGCGAACTTGACCAGTTCACGACGTCCTTTGACGCAGTTCACTGCCTTCAGGGATCCCGGCTGGTAGTAAATACCTGAATGTATTACCCCGCTATTGTTGCCTGTCTGGTGATCCGCCAGTCCTTTTTCTTTCTCAATCAGCAAGATATTGAGGTCTGGATGGCGACTCTGCAGTTTGTAGAGCGTAGCTGCTCCTACAATGCCTCCGCCGATGATAATGACATCAAATACTCGTTCCACGGTCTTCGAATTTCGGGCAAAGGTAACACAGCGCACTTCATATTGCCTGAATCGGTGAATCAGATTACCTTGCCGGGTAATGGAAAAGAAAGAAAAACGCTCACTTCAACGGGCGTGGGCGTTTTATGACTGGGCGAACAGCGTTTACGCATTGGTCATCTCTACGGCAATTTTCCCGATATACTTCAACGCGGTGACTACCCGTAAGGAGGGTGACCAACTCATTGATAAGGTTGATTTTTTTGGTTTCGAGCTGGTGAATACCCAGCTTTATTCCTATACCATAGCTGTCTCGCTTCTTGCGGTAATCGTGCTTTCGCCTATGCTTTCGGGTATAGCTGACTATGCCGGAAAGAAAAAGTTCTTTTTACAGCTTTTCTGCTATGTCGGCGCCACAGCCTGTGCAACCCTGTTTTTTTTCGATCGTGATATGCTCGAATACAGCATGGCTAGTGTCTTCTTCGCTAGTCTGGGCTATTGGGGAAGCATTGTTTTTTACAACGCCTACCTGCCTGAAGTTGCCAAACCCGAAGAGCAAGATCGACTGAGTGCGCGGGGATACGTATGGGGTTACGTGGGCAGCGTATTGCTACTGGTCATCAATTTGGCAATGATTCAGGGTGTTAGCGACAGCCTCACACCCTGGGCATTTGTAATGGTCGCCGTGTGGTGGGCCGGGTTCGCCCAAATCACTTTCCGCAAGCTGCCGGCAAACCCGCATCATCGCAAGCCCACTGGAGCGTTGTGGAAAATGGGATTTCGCGAGCTTCGCGGCGTATACCGCCAGCTTACGGCACTACCGAGACTCAAGCGCTATTTACTGGCCTTTTTCGTGTTCAGCATGGCCGTGCAAACGATCATGCTGATGGCGCAGTTCTTCGGCATGAAGGAGGTTTTTGTCATCGATGACCCGGCAGGAATGGGCTACGGGATGCAGCCTCCATTACTACAGCGTACAGTTGGACTCGATACCGGACAGCTTATCATTGCGATTATTCTGGTTCAGTTGATCGCGGTGCCCGGAGCCTGGCTTTTTGCGCGTGGTTCTGGAGTCTTTGGCAACATCCGCATGCTGATGGTGGCGCTGATCAGTTGGATTGCCGTATGTCTTTTCGCCTTTTTTGTGGTCGATACTCCTCATGAATTCTTCGTTGCCGCGGGCTGGATTGGCTTCATGATGGGAGGTACGCAGTCATTAAGCCGCTCAACTTATTCGAAGATGCTTCCGGAAACGAAAGACCATGCCTCGTTTTTCAGCTTCTATGATGTCACTGAAAAGCTGGGAATCGTGATAGGAATGTTCGTGTATGGTTATATTGAAGGGATTACCGGTTCAATGCGCACTTCGGTGCTTTCACTTGTGGTCTTTTTCTCGATTGGCTTACTGCTCTTATTCTGGATTCCTAAGAAAGGTTCGAAGAAAGCTCTCGCGATACAAAAGTCATAATCACGCTGTGTTCTCAGCGGAGATGTGCAGCCGGACAGTTGACCAGACCGCGCATAGTGCATCGATAAAGTAAAATGATGCATTCGTAAAACAGCGAGGTGATGTGCTTGGATGCTATGCGAATAGAGGCGAACTTCACGCCACGCAGTTGGCCGGAAGGCCGACGGAGATCAAACGCGCGGTGGTGGCGGGGGCGGGCCCACTATCGAGGAGAATTTTCGAGATCAGACCGAAATGCCGCATGTAAGAGCCCCCCTTCGAAAATCCACTGACCAAAACCTACCTTACACCAAACCCTCCTACCCGTTCACGGTTCAGGCACTCATGAAGCCTCACCCGATCGGGTAAAAATGATCACCTGTCGTATCGTCGACGGAATACTAAAAAGCCGGAAACGACTTATCGACCTATCAAGCTTTCTCCTCTTCCGACCTCACAGAGCATGCAGCGGTGCCAATGGCCTTAGTCGTCGGCTATAACAAATTCCCGTCTGAGCACCTCAAAATCAACCCTCCGATTCTGGGCACGCCCCTCGGCCGTGGTATTTTCGGCCACGGGGATTTCACTGCCAAACCACTGCAATTCGAGACGCTTGTGATCAATGCCCTTATAATGCAGGTAATTGATCACGGCTCGGGCGCGGTTGGCGCTTAGCTCTTCATTGTAGCCTTCTCTGCCAACAATATCGGTGTGACCCTTCACCCGAACAAATAAGAAACGATTCCCTCTCAGAAGATCGGCCACCGCATCTAGCTGAAAGTGGGCCGAATCGGTAAGGGTGCTGTCATCAAAAGCGAACTGCACCGTTTCAAGTTGAAGCTGCGTATACTCAGAAAGCTGCAGCGGCGGATCGTGCAAAGTCTCTTTGATTTTGTCATTGATACAGCTGCACTCGTCACGGGCTTGCACCGGACGCACTACCACGTCATCCACATAAATGTAAGACCAGTTACTCGAAGATGCTCTTCCTTCCAGGGACGTCCGTCTGAGCTTTGACATCAGGTGATCGGGGTGAAAGTTCCCGATGGTGATGTGATCCTCGCCTCCTTCAGCGATGAAGACATCTGAGAGTTTGACCCAGTCGTTCACATTATCGAGGATATGCAACCGGGGGTTAACAATCTGCGGATGTGCTTCGATTCGTTTCTCGCCTTTCGGTTTCACTTTTCCTTTTGAAAAATGTACACCAAAGCCATCGGTGACATATCGGGCGAGATCTCCGCATGAGACCCAGAATTCTACACAGATCATTTCACCAGCTCCGAGCGGCCGGGATAATTTGCTCTGCACATATTCACGGTAATTGCGTTTGGTACTGGTGTAAGTTACCAATCCGATGTAAGACTCTCCTTTCAGGGCGTCCTGACTCCCTCCGATGTTCTCGGGCACACCAGCCTTTCCTTTACTGCAAGTTGCGAAATGATCAGGGGTGGCGCTGCCGGGCTGCGTCCACCCAACGGCCGTTTTCAAGGTCTGCTGGTTATAGCTGACCGGGCAATATGTGAACTCCTCGAAGCTACCGTTTTTCACCAGGTTTTGTGACATCCCGCGCTTTTGCGCGGTGCAAAACACCAGGCAAAAAAACAAGGACGCGATGATACGCGCCCTTATTGTTATATCTGTAAAAACGAGATTCATATAATTGGTCTCCCTGTATGGAACGTAAAAGGGTTTACGCAACGTATACGGGGACCGAATGAAATCCGGGTTACTTGCGAATTTCAAAGACTACGCGTCTGTTTTGCGCCATGCTGAGCGGCGTAGGCCGTGTACTTGCAGGATCGGTATTCTCTTTGGTCAGAATGATCAGGCGATCAGCGTTGACACCGGCGGCAACGAGGTATTTGAAGACCGCTTCGGCGCGTTGCTTGCCCATATCGAGGTATCGGTCATTAATTTTTGACTCATTGAACTCATCGTTGTCGCAATGACCAATGATTTCGAGTTTCCAATCAGGGTTTGCCTGCATCAATTCAGCGACTTTATCGAGGTTTTGTTGTCCGACCTGAGTCACATTGGTTTTCAGGAAGGCGTAATACACGGCGCTATTCGAAACGACATCACCGTCGCTCATATTTTCGTCTTGCACCCGTGCGGCACCGTAGATCAAATCGGGCTCCGTTCTCGCTGAGGGGTCACAACTGCACTGTGATTTGGCATCAATCGGGAATACCTTGATGTCATCAATGAAGTAGTAAGCGTCATAGACCTGTGATCCGACCGCGCCGCGAGGGCGTTTCATCTTTTCAATTTCCATATTACGGTCACTACCGAAGCAGCCGATCATCATGTATTTTTCGCGGCCTCCTCCAATCATGGTTCCGCAAACGGTTTCCCACTGATCGCGCGCTTTCATAACCTTATTGCTTCGGTGACGCACGTCAATATCATTGACATCCTTCACGATGTCACCGGTATTTGGCTGAATGGTTTTACGATCGCTGAAGCTTACGCCAATAAAATTGGTTGCGTATTTCGACATATCTGCGAGGCTGATCTTGAACTCTACGCAGTACATCTGGTTTTTCTCGAGTTCATCTTTCAGTTGCACCATCAGATAGGTGCGGTTCAGTTTTTTGTCTTTGGTGTAGGCTCTGAAACCTGCATAATGGTCTCCGTCAGCGGCATCTTGTTCGCCGTATTCATTTTTCGGAATATTGGTTTTTTCCGATTTCATGTCTCGGGCAAAGAGGTCTGCCTGTGCTTTAGTCGCAGTGTACCAGTCTTCGCAGAGTTCTTCGAGGTAACCATATTTTTTCAGGCTACGTGTTTCTGCATTTTCAAAGCTCGGGTTCGGCACGAGGTTTTCCTCTTCTCCATCCTGCGCTTTTGCGCAGAAAACGAAGGCGAAAAATGCCGTAAAAAGAATCAGGGTCTTCGTATTCATCGTTGTTGGTATTCTTTCACTGTTTTTATAAACGTTTTCACTTTCTCCGGATCCATATCCGGATAAACACCGTGGCCCAAGTTAGCAATATGGCGGGTGCCTCCAAAGCGCTGCAGCATTCGGTTCGTCTGTTCGCGCACCTCATCATGACCGGCATACAACACGCTCGGGTCTAGATTACCCTGCAGGGTTTTGCCCGCACCCACGGCCTTTCGAGCCTCCAGCGGGTCGACGGTCCAGTCAAGGCCCAGCGTTTCGCAGTTCAGAGATGCGAGGTCTTGAAGGAAATGACCTCCGCCCTTCGCAAACACCGTCAGGGGCACCTCATCGATGGCATCGCAGATACGCTCCATACAAGGCAGTGCGAACTTCGCGTATAACTCACGGCTCAACACACCGGCCCAGCTGTCAAAAACCTGCACAAGGTCTGCGCCCGCTTCAATCTGCGCTTTAAGGTAGGCAATGGTGGCGTCTGTGATCTTATCAAGCAAGCTTCGTGCCAAAGATTCTTCCTGCCAGAGAAAACGCCTCGCTTTCGACCACTCTTTTGAGCCTTTTCCTTCAACCATGTAGCAGAAAATGGTCCATGGCGCGCCGGCGAAACCGATCAAAGGCACACGTCCATTCAACTGTTTTTTCGCGATACGAATGGCCTCGATGGTATAGAAAAGGTCTTTTTCAGGTTCCACCTCTTTCAAGCGGTCTACGTCTGACTGAGCATGAATAACCTGAGGAAACCTCGGCCCCACTTTTTCAACCATTTCATAGGTGAGCCCCATAGCTTCGGGTATCACGAGGATATCAGAAAAGATGATGGCAGCATCCACGTCAAGCAAGTCAACCGGTTGAATGGTCACTTCTGCCGCCTTCTCCGGTGTCTCAACGAGTTCTTTGAAGCCGCTCAACTCCGCACGTACTGCGCGGTATTCAGGAAGAATACGTCCGGCCTGACGCATGAGCCATACAGGAGGACGTTCAGTTTCTTCGCCACGGGCGGCGCGCAGGAGGAGGTCATTACGGAGTTCCATAGACCGCAAAAGTACGGTTTCACTTAATTCATCATCTTCAAAATGAGTTCACGCATCAGTTCACCTTCAGAAGCGGCAGAATAGGTGACCCCTTTGATCTTCCGGTCACAGTCGCGAAGTAATCCGAACCAGCGCATCACCTTTTGATGTGGGTGATTCGCTGCGGCCACACGATAGCTGTCAACCACGAAGGGCGGAATACTCATTGCTCGCGCTGCATTTTGATTTGATTTATCGCTCAGTTCATGATACATCAGGAGCTTAGTGGCAAATGAATTGAGGAAGCCGACGAGCATAAAAATGGAGTTTTGCTTCGGATTGGCAGCGAAATAATTAAGGATTTTGTGAGTGCGCAAGACATCGCGCCGAGAGAATGCATCCTGCAGCTCAAAGATGTTGTAGTCTTTCGATATGCCAATGTACTTTTCAACATCTGCCGGAGTGACCGTTTTTCCCTTTCCGACCATAAACTGGAGCTTTTCAATGGCATGAATGAGCTTACCAAGGTCGCTGCCCAGGTATTCTGCTAGAACCTGCACCACAGCGGGGTGCAGTTCAATGCCGAGTGCATTGCCCCGTTCGGCAATCCATCCGGGCAGGTTTCGCTCTCCAATTTTTACTGAGTCGAAAACGACTCCGGCGGCATCCAAAGCCTTATACACCCTGGTATTGCCGGCGAGTTTTTTGTACTTATGAGCGATGACCAGGGTGGTGGTACTCTGTGGTTGCGCAAAATACCTTTCGAAGCGGCCACGATCTTCTTCACGTCGCCAGCCTTCAAGCTCCTGCGCTTCCTTGACAATGATTAGTTGTCGCTCAGCCATCATTGGAAAGCGCTTCGCAGCATTTACGATGTCTTCTACGCGCGAGTCTTTTCCGTAGAACACTTGCAGGTTAAAATCGCGCTCATGCTCTTCGAGTAAATGTTCATCAAATGCCTTGACCAGCTCATCAATGAACCAGGGTTCTTCACCGTGCAGGAGGTAGAGTGATCCTACTCTTTTTTCGCGGATAGCTTTCAACAAGTCTGAATATGACAGCGCAGCTTTTTTTGCCATGACAGCTTTTTTAGATCAGTCCCACCGAAGGTGACGGATGGAACGTCCTTCGTTCTGAATTTCTTCCAGTGCTTCGATACCGATTCTCAGATGGAGATCGACAAAGTTGCGGGTAATCTTCAAATCACTTTGATCCGTTTTTACCCCATCGGGCACCATAGGCTGGTCGCTCACCAGCAAGAGCGCACCAACCGGCAACTTATTGTAGAAAGCAACTGAGAAAAGGGTCGCCGTCTCCATATCAATTGCCATGGCACGCACACGACGGAGGTACTCTTTAAACTCTGTATCATGCTCCCATACCCTACGGTTGGTGGTGTATACCGTTCCCGTCCAGTAATCAATATCGTGATCTCTCACAGTAGAGGATATAGCCCGCTGCAATGCGAATGACGGCAAGGCAGGCACCTCCGGGGGGAAGTAGTCGCCAGAGGTCCCCTCACCTCGGATACCGGCAATGGGCAGGATGATGTCACCCAGTTTATTCTTTTTCTTCAAGCCTCCGCATTTTCCTAAAAAAAGTGTGGCCTTTGGCGAGATAGCTGAGAGGAGATCCATGATCGTGGCAGCATTTGCGCTTCCCATGCCAAAATTGATGATGGTGATATTATCAGCCGTGGCATTGGGCATAGATTTATCCAGGCCTTCTACTTCAACGCCTTTCCATTCAGCAAACTTCTCTACGTAGTTATCGAAGTTGGTGAGGAGGATGTATTCGCCGAAATCGGACAGTTCTTTTCCGGTGTATCGGGGCAGCCAGTTGGCTACGATGTCTTCTTTTGATTCCATTTATCTCATTCAGGTGTACCTTTGGAAGGTGCAAGAGTTGAACCTTCCTTCATATTCGTTCAAACTTAAACGGCTTGGCGAGCATACACAAATTTACGACGACATTCGACGTAAATGGTTGGTGTGTACCCCCGAAGAATGGGTACGCCAGCATGTGGTAAAATGGCTCGAAAGTCAGGGCTATCCGCAGGCGCTGACCGCAGTAGAGCACGCACTCAAGCTGAACGGCATGACCAAACGTGCTGACGTTGTGGTGTTTGACCGTAAAGGCAAACCTTTCTTGCTCGTAGAATGCAAAGCGCCTGAAGTTGCTGTGAACCAGCAGGTGCTCGACCAGGCTGCCCGCTACAACCTGACGTTGGGCGTACCGTACCTGCTCCTTACCAATGGATTACAGCACTTTTGTGTCGCAGTGCCGCTTGATGGTCAGCCATCAATGCTCAAAGAGCTGCCCTCATTTCCGGTTTAGTCAGCCGTCTGCCGCTTGCCGTCTGCGGTCTGCGGTCTGCGGTCTGCGGTCTGCGGTCTGCGGACGCGATAAATCGCGTCCCTACGGAACCCGCCCATTATCATTCAGCAGCGCAATGACGCGCTGCTCGAACTGCCCGGAATCCCTAACGCCTGACAACGATCCCCGATCCCTGATCCCCGATCCAATCAGGTCTTTGACCCCACGCCTCGGACGCCAATATGGCGTCCCTCTCTGATGACGCATTCAACCGTCAAAGGCGCGCAAGTATGCGCGCTGCTCGAACTGCCCGGAATCCCTAACGCCTGAAAACGATCCCCGATCCAAGATCTTCCAACGAAAAAAGAACCTTACTTTTGCAACGCAAAACAGAATGCATGGAATTGACAGAAGTTCTTTCAATCAGCGGTAAACCTGGTCTGTACCGCATGCTCAGCAACAACGGTTCACGCCTGATCGTTGAATCAATGGTTGACGGCAAGAAGTTGCCCGTTTCGGCAACTGCGAAAATCAGCAGCCTTGGTGATATCGCCATTTTCACCGTTGAAGAAGACGTGCCTCTGGCCGATGTTTTCGCGAAAATTCACGACAAAACGGGTGGAACCGCTGCACCAAATCACAAGAGTGATCCCAAGGTGCTGCGCAGCTACATCGATGAATTGCTGGATGACCTCGATCACCAAAGGGTATACGATTCTGATCTGAAAAAGCTGTTTCAGTGGTTCAATATTCTGCTGGCGAACGGATTTTTTGATGAAGCTGAAGCTTCGGAAGGCGACGCAAAAGCGCCGGATGAAAGTAATGCAGACACTCAAGAAGTCGAAGCTGAAGCTTCGGATGCAGTACAGGCCGGGGAAGAAGCTCCTGCAGAAGAACAAAAGCAAAAAGATGGCGATAGCTGAAAAGAAAGCACGTACCTACCTGCCGGAGCAATTCAAGCTCGAAAGCTGGGATGACCTGGCAGCATATTTTACCGAACTCAACTCGCGCGAAGTGGCCTCCAAAGAGGCCTTCGTTGCTTTTCTGAAAGACCTCAGCGAACTCGAGGCAGCGATTTCAGAAAATGCGGGCTGGCGTTACATCCGGATGACGATTAACACGGCAGACGAAGAGGCGGCCAACCGCTACAAAACCTTCGTCACAGAGATTCAACCGTTGATGGCTCCGGAGGGCGACAAGCTCAACCGCAAGATCAAAGCGCTCTTTGAGCAGTTCCCGATCGATGGTGAGGCCTACCAAATCTACATCCGCGCGATTCGGAAGTCGATTGAGTTGTACCGCGAGGCCAATATCCCGCTGCAGACCAATATTCAGGAACTAGCGCAAGAGTACAGCGGTATCATCGGCGGAATGAGCGTCGAGCTTGACGGACAAACCTACACGCTGCAACAAGCTGCACTCAAACTCAAAGAGACCGACCGCTCAGTGCGTGAGGCCACCTACCGCGCCATCAGCGAAGAGCGTCTGTCGAAGAAAGAAGAACTTGAAGCCATCTTTGATCAGATGGTAGAACTGCGTCAGCAAATCGCCGAAAACGCTGATTATCCCAACTTCGTTGCGTACAAGTGGGACCAGATGGGGCGCTTCGACTATACACCCGAAGATTGTGAGCGCTTTCATGCATCCATCGCTTCTGCGATGCTGCCCATCGGCAAAGACATCCTTCAAAAACGACGCGAACGCATGGGCGTCAATGCACTTCGTCCGTGGGACCTCCAGGTTGACCCTGAAGGGCGCAAAGCCATTACGGCTTTTGAGGGCGAAAGTGAGCTGGTCGATAAATCCATCCGCGCTTTTCAGCGCGTAGATGACCTCTTCGGTGAAACGCTTGAGCAGATGCAACAACGCGGACACCTTGACCTCGAATCAAAGAAGGGAAAGGCACCGGGCGGCTACAACTACCCGCTGTACGAAAGCGGACTACCGTTTATTTTCATGAATGCCGTGGGCAGCCCGCGTGACCTCGTGGTGATGATGCACGAAGGCGGACATGCCGTGCACAGTGTGCTCACTCACCCGCTTGAACTGACCTCGTTCAAAGGTTGCCCGTCTGAAGTGGCCGAGCTTGCCAGCATGAGTATGGAGCTGATTTCAATGGACCACTGGGAGTTGTTCTTCGAGAATGAAGACGATCTCGTGCGGGCCAAACGTGAACACCTTGAAGACATCCTGAGCATGCTGCCATGGATTGCGCAAATTGATGCCTTTCAGCACTGGCTGTATCAAAACCCGAAGCACAGTCGCGATGAGCGCCGTGCTGCCTGGGAAGAGCTTAATAAGCGTTTCGGCACCGGCGAAGTTGATTACAGCGGATTTGAAGATGCGCTCGCCTACAGCTGGCACCGTCAATTGCACCTGTTTGAAGTGCCGTTCTATTACATTGAGTACGGAATGGCGCAATTGGGAGCGATTGCCGTGTGGCGCAACTACAAAAACGACCCGGAGAAGGCCTTGAAAGATTTCAAAGCTGCGCTTGAACTCGGCTACACCCGTTCGATAGGCGACATCTACGCTACAGCGGGCATCCGATTTGATTTTTCTGAAAGCTACCTGAAAGAGCTGGCGGCCTTTGTGCAGTCAGAGCTCGATCAGTTGAGCTGACCTGCGGCGCGACGGAGGCGATCCATCACCGCTGCACCGAGTCCGGCTTCATCAATCGCCTGCACCAGGATGTGATCTACCTTGTCGTGATCGGCCTTGCGCAGCAGTGCAAACAGCTGTTTGGCATAATCGCGCGCGTCGTTTTCAAGATGGTATTTTTCAGCCGCATCGCACGGTTCATAGCCGATGTATGCGGTGCGTCCCTCCTTTTCAAGGTGGTTCTCCGGAAGTTCACCAAGCGGTACGATGGTCACTTTGGCATTCGGACTGTAATGCCGGTAGCGCGTTCCCGGTGCCCGTTTACGTTGTTCGTCGGTGGGTGATTGCAGATTGGGTATGAAGTTGCGCAGCTCTTCTTCTGTGACTGCGCCAAAGCGCAGGATGGCAGGGTGCTCGCCGCTCAGATCGAGTACGGTAGATTCCATCCCGATACGCGTCGGTCCGGCATTGAGGATTGCCGCAATTTCACCGTCAAGGTCTTCAATTACATGCTCCGCCCGGGTTGGACTGGGTCGTCCGCTCTTGTTGGCGCTTGGTGCCGCCAATGGAAAACCGCAAGCGGCGATGAGCTCCAACGCTACCGGATGTGCGGGCATTCTGACGGCAACGGTGGTAAGTCCGCCGGTACTGGCATCCGGAACGATCGACTTCTTTTTAAGCACGAGGGTAAGTCCGCCAGGCCAGAATTCAGTCATCAACGTGTGGGCAAGTTCGGGCACCTCTTCAGCGATATCCTCGAGCATTTCAGTGCTGGCCACATGCAGAATAAGCGGGTTGTCTGAGGGGCGTCCTTTCGCGGCGTAGATCTTCTCAGCAGACCGTGCATCGAGTCCGTTGCCTCCCAATCCGTAAACCGTCTCCGTGGGAAAAGCCACGAGTTCGCCGCGTTTGAGCAGCTCGGCGGCTTCATCGATTTCATCGGTATGGAGGAGGCGGGTGTGCATGGGGCGAAGATAATGGATTGGGGATCGAGGATCGGGGGGAAATGCATAATGCATAATTCAAAATGGTTGGGGTAACAGAAAGACTTATGGACTTATGGACGGATGGACTTATCGACCTATGGACTTATCGACCTATGGACTCATCGACCTATGGACTCATCGACTCGGGGTCATACTGTGAAACTGAATACGTGTGAATAATGATTAGTAAATAATAAATCGGCAATCAGCACTCATAAATCGGCAATCAAAAATCCAAGGTCAGCTGCCCACCCTCCGAGCTGCGGTCGGCGTCGAGGTTGCTGACAGAGATGCCGAGGAGGCGGAAAGGTTGTTCGCGCGGGTGGGCTTCAAGCAGTTCGATGGCGATGGCGTAGATCTCGGCTTCGGCATCGGTGAAGTGGTCGATGGAGCGACTTCGGGTGTGGGTGGTAAAGTCGCTGTAGCGTAATTTCACCGTGATGGTTTTGCCCTGGTAGCTGCCTTTCTGCATGCGTTTGCTGACCTCTTCGGCGATGTCTTTCAGCGCTGACTTCTGTGCACTCAGTTCGGCCAAATCTTCGCTGTAGGTGCGTTCTGCGCCGACTGATTTGCGGATGCGGTCAGGGCGCACCGGACGGTCATCGATGCCTCGGCAGATGTGGTAGTAGTAGCTGCCGCTTTTCCCGAACATCTGTACCAGCGCCGGACGCGAATACTTGCGTAGGTCTGCACCGGTGTGGATGCCCATTCGGTGCAGTTTCTCGGCGGTCACCTTCCCTACCCCAAAGAAACGTTCAACTTCGAGGTGAGCAGTAAAGGCATCCACCTTTGAAGGATGAATCAGCGTTTGTCCGTTCGGCTTGTTGATATCGGTCGCCACCTTGGCGAGGAACTTATTGATCGAGATGCCCGCACTGGCGGTGAGCTGCGTTTCATCGAAGATGCGCTGTCGGATTTCCCGAGCGATTTCAGTTGCCCGCGTAATGCCCTGTTTGTTCTCGGTGACATCGAGGAAGGCCTCATCGAGGGCGAGTGGCTCCACCAGATCGGTGTAGGCAAAGAAGATTTCTCGGATTTGCTGCGAAACCGACTTGTACACCTCAAAGCGCGGTCGGACGAAGATGAGCTCCGGGCATTTGCGCGCAGCTATTGCTGAAGGCATCGCAGATTTCACTCCGAAGGTACGGGCTTCGTAGCTCGCTGCGGCAACTACTCCCCTGGCACGTGAACCACCCACTGCCACAGGCTTACCGCGCAGCTCGGGGTTGTCGCGCTGTTCAACCGAGGCGTAGAAGGCATCCATATCGATGTGGAGGATTTTCCGCATGGGGTAAAGATCGGGGATCGGGGATCGGGGTGAAATTCAGAATGCAAAATGCATAATTCAAAATTGCCTGGGCAGACAGAAAGACTTATGGACTCATCGACTCATGGACCCGGCGTCTCCGATAATATGTCAGCACTCATCAATCGGCAATCCGCAATGCTCTGCGGGGCTGAGAGGTTGATAGGTGAATTTCCGGAGAGACTCAAAAAACCCCTCTGTCCGCCGCATGCGGCGGACATCTCCCCAAATTTAGGGGAGAATTTTTTATTGATGTATGCTGGTACTGCTCTGCCTACATGACACTCCTATGCCGTTCTGATGTTCGCTCAATTCATCAATCAGCACTCATAAATCCGCAATCGGCAATCATCCCGCGCTTTCGCGCGGTATGCCCTACCTTTGTGCGCGAAAACAGAAACCAACGAAGCATGCAGAATATTACCGTTATCGGAGCAGGCACCATGGGGAATGGGATTGCCCACGTATTCGCTCAAACCGGATTCAACGTCCACCTTGTAGATGTCTCAGAAAACGCGCTCGAGCACGCCCTGATCACCATCGGCAAGAATCTTGATCGCATGATCAAGAAAGAGAAGATTACGGAAGCGGATAAGAGCGACACGCTTGCCCGCATCAAGACCGTTACGAAAATCAGCGACGGCGCCAAGAACGCTGATCTGATTGTGGAAGCAGCAACCGAAAACGTTGACCTGAAGAAGAAAATCTTTCACGACATGGATGCGGTGGCACCTGAGCACTGCATCCTGGCAACCAATACTTCTTCCATTTCCATCACACAAATCGCGGCGCACACCAAGCGTCCGGACAAAGTGATTGGGATGCACTTCATGAATCCGGTGCCGGTAATGAAACTTGTTGAGGTCATTCGCGGCTATGCGACTTCTGATGAAGTGACCAACAAGGTGATGGAGACCAGCAAGAAGCTCGGTAAAGTACCGGTAGAGGTGAACGATTACCCGGGCTTTGTTGCTAACCGCATCCTGATGCCGATGATCAATGAAGCCATCATCTCACTGCACGAAGGCGTTGCCGGTGTTGAAGAAATTGACACCGTCATGAAACTCGGAATGGCCCACCCGATGGGACCACTGCAGCTTGCAGACTTTATCGGACTCGACGTTTGTTTGAGCATTATGCACGTGCTCTACGAGGGCTTTGGTAATCCGAAGTATGCACCTTGTCCGTTGCTCGTCAACATGGTCACTGCCGGCAACCTCGGCGTGAAGAGTGGCGAGGGCTTCTACGACTGGAGCCACGGCACCAAAGAGTTGGTTGTCGCACCGAAGTTCAAATAAGCGCAGCTTTAAGAGAAACACTGGAAATAAAACCGCCCCTCGAGGGGCGGTTTGCTTTTTCAAGAGTACTTGAGGCTACTTCTTGGTGAATTTCAGCTCAATCAGCTACCCATTGTCAGACCCTAATAAAAATCAATTGATAAGCTTATAAATGGTCGTGATTCCAGCACCTACTTTTTATTCATTTTAATCTCCTGAAGTTCATCATTCCCATCGAAATCGAAGTCGTCTGAAATCTCAACCCATAGTTCAGAATTGGTCAGGCGGATGATTTTCATGTCTACACGACCACCGTCATCGTACTCGAGCTCCAACTCTTCTTTGTCGCCGGAAAAGTCCCAGTCGCCTTCAAAGGTGAACGTTTCAAAACCTTCGATTTGTCCACGCTCCGTAAACTCGTTGTCACTCGTGAATTCGATTTCGTAAAAGTTAATATCGGAGGTGATGTTTTCGTTGTCGATCACCAGTTCATCAAGCTCCCACTCACCGGTTACACGCATTTTCTTGGTGCGGAGTGAGATACCCGGTCCTTCTTCATACTTGCCACACCCGAAGAGAAAGGCGGCGCCGATAACGAGCGCAAAAGCTGTTTTTAGGTTTTTCATATCAATCTGTGTCGCACCAACGGTAAACTGATGCTCTGACTCGAGGCAACTCGACAGGAATGCGAATAAGCTACTTTTTAGTGAACTTCACTTCGACGAGTTCCTCGTTGCTATCACCGTCAAAATCAACTGAGAACTCAATCCATAATTCGGTATTTGTGAGGCGAATGATTGTAAAATCAACCCTTGTACCATCATCATACTCAAGTTCGAGTTCCTCTTTATCGCCACTGAAATCCCAGTCGCCTTCAAAGGTGAACGTTTCAAAACCTTCGATTTGTCCACGCTCCGTAAACTCGTTGTCACTGGTGAATTCGATTTCATAAAAGTTAAAATCTGATGTAAAGTTCTCGTTGTCCTCCACATACTCGTCGATCTCCCACTCACCGGTTACACGCATTTTCTTGGTGCGGAGTGAGATACCCGGTCCTTCTTCATATTTGCCACACCCGAAGAGAAAGGCGGCGCCGATAACGAGCGCAAAAGCTGTTTTTAGGTTTTTCATTTTGGTATAGGATGATTGATTATTGCTTGACAATACGTGTGGCAACCGAACCTGCTGCCGAGGTAAACTGCACGATGTAGCTGCCTGCCGGAAGCGTGCGTACATCTACCTGGTCTGCTTTTGTATTCACCCGCTGCTCTACAACGCGACGTCCCGACAGATCGATCACGGTGACCCATCCGCTGCTTTCGCAGCGAACATTCAACACGTCAGAAACAGGATTTGGGTACACTTCAAATGCGATGCTTTCAGCTTCGCTCACGTTCACCCCTTCGAAATCAATCAGCTCAGGACGAAACTCCTCGAGCACGAAGCGCATCATATCAGCCTGTTCTTGGGTGAACATGTTCAGACATGCATCCTGGTTGTAATCCATATAGTTCTCACCCTGATCCGGGAGGTCGTCGCCGTCTTCTTCACAGGTGTTCAGTTCGAAATCACAGGTAAAGTTATTGGACGCACTGATGTTTGGGGTGTCGATAAAACCGTCATCGGCACTGCAGCCGTTGAAGAAGGCATCGCCCCAGGTATGGCGCAGACCGAGGTAGTGTCCGACCTCATGGGTTAGGGTACGTCCGCCTTCGTTGCCTTCAAAATTGTCATCGAGTCCGGCCGGATTGTTGCTACCCACCGTCGTGTAGTGCACAACCACGCCCTGTACATCGTCTTCAATGGCGTCAAAGGTTCCTTCCCAGTTAGGCACCTCAGGACTCGGCGGATACGCAAAGCCGAAGATCTGACCGAGTCCGCCCGCGATGGTAACGTTACACACCCATATATTCATGTAGTTGGCAGGATCCCATGCATCCGACCCTCCTGTTTCAGAGAATTTGACCTCATCTACGGTAATGTCATTGCTGAAAATGTCAAACTCAAAACTTTCGCGATCGGTTTCCACGCGGTTGATGCCATCGGTGGGGTTGCCCTCCGGGTCAACTGTCGCAAGCACAAACTCGATCTCGGTATCTGCGGCCACGTCGAGAAATTCTTCGCGGGTGTTCACGGCATCGGGATTGAGGCGGCGGTAATCCTGGTTGAGGATCTCCATCTGGTTGAGGATGACTGAATCAGGAACATTCTGTTCATCCGTATTCCAGACGACATGAAATACGACCGGCACTTCATACACGGTGCTTGCACGATCGCTCCGCTCGCGCATCCCGCGCAGGGCATTGTGGTAGTGTTCCGTACATTGTGATTGGAAACCGGGGTTGCGTTCGGCGAGTTTTTGCAGGGCAATGTCGAAACCGCAATAGATGGCATCCTGCGCTTTTGCGCAGAAAGAAAAAGCAAAAATCACGCTGAATAGAGGCAACAAACGAGTCATGAGCGAACATTTTGGTCGGCAGGCATTCACATTCGACCTTGAATGAAAAGTTTTCTGCCGTGGTTTTCGCCTCGAATTTAATTTAAAAATTGCAGCCTGATGAATGATCACCGGAAGAGTCAGCCCGCAAGACGCGAATTTGAGCCCAGCGACAGCAGTAGGTGGCAACATAAACTGCATGAAGTCATTTTTGAGGCAGACACCCCCGCCGGTAAACGCTTCGATGTAGCCCTGCTGTGGGTCATCCTGATCAGTGTTATCGCTGTCATGCTCGAAAGCGTAGCCGACATCAGGGCTGAATGGGGGCATGAACTTGTCATCGTAGAATGGACCTGCACCATTCTGTTCACCATTGAGTACGTGGCGCGACTGCTATCGGTCAAAAAGCCTCTTCGTTATGTCTTCTCTTTCTTCGGAATCGTTGACCTCGTCTCGATTTTACCGACCTATCTCGGATTCTTTCTGCACGGCTCAGGATCACTGATTGTCGTCCGTATTCTGCGCCTGCTTCGCGTCTTTAGGGTTCTGAAGCTGATCGGGTTTCTGGAAGAAGCCCGTGTGCTGAACAAAGCGCTGAAATCCAGCCGCAGGAAGATTGCCATTTTCTTGCTGACGGTCGTGGCATTGGTGGTTATAATGGGCACCATCATGTACATCATTGAAGATCCTGAAAGCGGTTTTACGAGTATCCCACGCAGTATCTACTGGGCGATTGTGACGCTCACGACCGTGGGCTATGGCGACATTGCACCCGCAACGCCGCTCGGACAGTTCTTTGCGGCCATAATCATGATCATGGGCTACGCCATCATCGCGGTGCCTACCGGTATTGTCACTACGGAACTTGCCAAAGGCGAAAAAAGCGCAACAAATACTACCTCATGTCAGAATTGCGGTGCCGAAGGGCACAGCGATGATGCAGTGTTCTGCAAGTATTGCGGGGCGGATCTGGGGTCGGGGCATTTGCCCGGGGCAGACGCTTGACGCGGGACGCTTGAAGTCTGAGGTCGGAAGTCAGAGGCTGTTTATGGAGGGTTGTGTTCAGTTAAGTGTGTCATTTGAGTCTAAGCCTATCCCTGTGGGTTATCATAAGTGATGCAATAACCCTTGACCAGGATTGTGGTCGACTCCATTTCTTCTGCACCTTCTGGGTAACAAGGTACAGCAGTTTGAACAGAGCTCGTTCAGAGGTGAGTGCCCCTTTGGCCTTGGTGCCTTTCCGAACTTGACGATTGAAGCCCTCAATGGAGTTGGTGGTATACATTACTCGTTTCACATGTTCATCGTATCCGAAGAAGGTGGTGAGATGCTCCCAGTTACGCTTCCATGATTGGATCATTGCAGGATATTTCTTGCCCCACTTCTCTTCGAAGTTCTCTAGTTCAGTCTCTGCTTGGTCGATGCTATTCGCCCTGTAAATCAGCCTCATGTCTCGGACCACAGCTCTTTTGTCTTGCCAGTTCACATAGCGTGTTGAGTTGCGGATCTGATGAACTATGCAAAGCTGCACGTCTGTCCTAGGAAAGACTGTTGTTATGACCTCCTTGAAGCCTTTCAAGTTGTCGATACTGGCGATAATTATGTCTTCTACACCTCTTGCCTCAAGGTCATTCAGTACTCCCAACCAGAAGCCTGAACTTTCTGTTTCTGATAGATAGATGCCCAAAAGATCCTTCTCTCCTTCAACGTTCATTCCAAGTGCCATGTAAGCAGCCATTTGTTTAACCCGTCCGTCTTGCTTGACCTTGAAGAACATAGCATCCATCCACAAGAACACATACACCGAGTCGAGCGGCGGCTTCGCCACTCTTCGATTTCTGGCCATACTCTATCTGTGATGGCACTTAGTTGTGCCTTACTCAAGTTCATGTCATACATCTCATCGATATGATCGGAGATGTCTTGATAGCTCATACCTGAACTGTAAAGCCCTATGATTTTCTTTTCAAGACTATCGCCTAACGCCCGTTGTCGTTTCGGTATAAGACTCGGTTCGTAAGTGCCGTCGCGGTCGCGCGGAGTCTCGATTTCTATCTCTCCAGAACTCGTCTTCACACGCTTCTTACCCTTGCCATTACGACGGTTCGGACGAGCTGATTCAACGTGTGCATCCATCTCGCCCTCAAGACTCGCTTCTAGAACGTGCTTGATCATAGGCGTCAGTGCGCCATCCTTACCCGTTAAAGGCTTGCCTGACTGAAGTGCCGATAAGACCGCTTCCAGTAACTTGTCTGCTTCTGATTTCTCTTTCATTGTATCAAGGTATTTGTTATTTCATTTGCCTTGACACACTTTTCTGAACAGTCTCTTATGGAGAGTATTACCCACGGATGCCTATGAGGCATCCTCCTGTTCTGAATTCCACTCTACGGAAGTCGCCGCGATACGAAGATTCACGGACGGCTGGGAGGCCGTCCCTCCCATTTTTCACCACAACACCTGCGCCTCGCAAAGATGCGACGCCATGGGATACCATCCCTCTCACTCTCACTCTCACTCTCATTCTCATTCTCACTCTCCCTCTCATTCTCATTTTCATGTACGCACTTACAATTTTGTTTCGACTGTAACCCACGGATGCCTATGAGGCATCCTCCTGTTCTGAATTCCACTCTACGGAAGTCGCCGCGATACGAAGATTCACGGACGGCTGGGAGGCCGTCCCTCCCATTTTTCACCACAACACCTGCGCGTCGCAAAGATGCGACGCCATGGGATACCATCCCTCTCACTCTCACTCTCACTCTCATTCTCATTCTCACTCTCACTCTCATTTCCATGTACGCACTTACAATTTTGTTTCGACTGTCACCCACGGATGCCTATGAGGCATCCTCCTGTTCTGAATTCCACTCTACGGAAGTCGCCGCGATACGAAGATTCACGGACGGCTGGGAGGCCGTCCCTCCCATTTTTCACCACAACACCTGCGCGTCGCAAAGATGCGACGCCATGGGATACCATCCCTCTCACTCTCACTCTCACTCTCATTCTCATTCTCACTCTCCCTCTCATTCTCATTTTCATGTACGCACTTACAATTTTGTTTCGACTGTCACCCACGGATGCCTATGAGGCATCCTCCTGTTCTGAATTCCACTCTACGGAAGTCGCCGCGATACGAAGATTCACGGACGGCTGGGAGGCCGTCCCTCCCATTTTTCACCACAACACCTGCGCGTCGCAAAGATGCGACGCCATGGGATACCATCCCTCTCATTCTCATTCTCATTCTCACTCTCACTCTCCCTCTCACTCTCACTCTCACTCTCATTTCCATGTGCGCACTGCAGTGCGCACTTACAATTCCATCCCGCGCTTTCGCGAGGAGAGCATGATTTTGCATTATCTTAACCGCTGCGAAAAGTGACAAGACATGGAGAAGCCAACCCGACTGTTCGATTTCCCTTATTACCAGCTCGAGCACAACCCGCTCGACGTGATGATGACCTCGAAACTCGAGGATAAATGGACCACCTACAGCACGGGGGAGTTCATTGACAAAATGAATGCGCTTTCGCGCGGATTGATCGAGTTGGGCGTGCAGCCCGGCGACAAGATCGCACTGATCTCGCACAACAACCGATGCGAGTGGAATGTCTGCGACCATGCGATCCTCCAGATTGGTGCGATCGACGTGCCGATCTACCCCACCATGTCTGAAAAAGACTACGAGTATATCTTCAACCATGCCGAAGTCAAGCATTGTTTCGTATCGAACGATGAACTGTACGAGAAGGTGATGAACATCAAAGACAAGGTTTCCACCTTGCAGAATGTCTACACCTACGAGCCGGTCAAGAACGCTCCAAGCTGGGAAGAAGTAGTGGAGCTCGGTAAATCCGACACCCACGCCGTGGAAGTGAAAAAACGTGCCGGGGTGATCAAGCCTGACGACCTGGCGACGCTCATTTATACTTCCGGTACGACCGGATTACCGAAAGGGGTGATGCTGACACATGATAACATTACCTCGAATGCCATCGACAGCTGCGACCGACTGCCACAGGTGGAATCGAAGGATCTCCGTGTACTCAGCTTCTTGCCGGTGTGCCACATCTTTGAAAGGATGCTGCATTACATGTACATCTACCAGGGCGCTACCATCTGGTTCGCAGAAAGTCTAGACACCATAAAAGAAGACCTCCAGCGCAGTAAGCCTGTTGTGTTTACAGCCGTGCCGCGTCTTCTGGAGAAATTCTACGACGGTATCGTGGCAAAAGGCACATCAGCAGGAGGCATCAAAGCCAAACTCTTCTCATGGGCAGTGAACCTGGCGCTCGAATGGGAGCCGGATCGTAAGAACGGTGGCTTTTACGAATTCAAACTCGGGATCGCGCGCAAGTTGGTCTTCTCGAAAGTGAAAGTGGCTCTCGGACTCACTGAAGTTGAAGCTGTAGCATCAGGAAGCGCCGCACTGCAGCCCCGGCTTGCACGGTTTTTTAACGGAGCCGGGATTCCGGTTTACGAGGGCTACGGCCTCACTGAGACTTCGCCGGTGATCAGCGTAAACACCCTCAATAAGCCGGGTATGCTGCGCATCGGCTACGTCGGCAAAACCATCGATCATGTACAAATCAAGATCGCGGCAGATGGTGAAATCCTCTGCAAAGGGCCGAATGTGATGATCGGCTATTACAAAGATCCTGAAAAGACTTCTGAAGTGCTGAAAGACGGTTGGTTCCACACCGGTGACATCGGTGAAATCCATGATGGTTTTCTGAAAATAACCGACCGCAAGAAGCAGATTTTTAAAACGTCCGGCGGTAAGTATATTGCACCGCAACTGCTCGAAAATGCGCTCAAGGAGTCGCTATTTATTGAGCAATGTATCGTGGTCGGTGAAGGCAAAAAGCACCCCGCTGCACTGGTGGTACCTTCATTCGAAGCGGTCGAAGAGTGGTGCCGTCGCCATGACATCAAATACGAGGGCCCAGAGTCTATTGCGAACGACGAGCGCATCACTTCGCGCATCCAAAAAGACATTGAGAAATCAATGCAGCCCTTCGGCAACTGGGAACGCGTGAAGAAGGTTACTTACCTCACCGATCCTTTCACCATTGAAGAGGGCGAGTTGACCCCGACGCTGAAGCTGAAGCGCAAGCCGATCCTCAAGAAATACGGTGATCTGATCGAAAAGATGTACGCAGAGTAGGCGATGTTAGAAACGCTTGAACGCTGGGATCAGCAGCTTTTTCTTTTCCTGAATGGTCTCAACGCAGAAGCGTTGGATGGCGTCATGTTCGTGCTCACCAAAGGTTGGTTCTGGATACCGGTATTTGCCTTCCTCCTCTTCAAACTCTGGAAGAAGTACCCCTCACCCAGGCGATACGGTGCGGTGATCCTCTCGGTTGCCCTTACCGTAACTGCCTGCGATATGATCTCTACGCGTGCGCTGAAACAACAGGTGAAACGCTATCGTCCGACCCATCATCTGGAAATCGGTCAGCAAGTTCACACGGTCACCGATTTCAACGGCAACGAATACCGGGGCGGGAAGTTCGGCTTTGTCTCTTCACATGCCGCCAACTTTTTCGGTATCGCCACGCTAAGCTTTCTCCTCCTTGGAGATGGTAAGCGCTGGTACTGGCTCTTTGGCTGGGCCGCACTCGTGGCTTACACTCGCATTTACCTTGGGGTGCATTACCCTTCTGATCTCATTGCGGGCGGACTACTCGGCGTCATCTGCGGGATCCTTTTCGCGCGTTTTGCAAGGGTGTTGCACCGCTTAATTCCGACGTATGCTTAAGGTACTGGCAGTATTCATTGGCGGCGGACTCGGAAGCGTGGTGCGCTACGCAATCGGACTCGGCACTGCTTCGCTGGCTGGCGATTTTCCGATTGGCACTTTACTCGCGAATGTTGCGGCAACAGGTTTTATGGCCCTCTCGTTGCTCTGGCTCTCGGGGCGTACTGACCTGCCCTCCTGGCTCTCCCTCCTGCTGATCACCGGCTTCTGCGGAGGCTTCAGCACCTTTTCTACCTTCAGCGTAGATACGGTGCGGCTCTACCAGCAGGGACTCACGGCGATGGCCGTGACCAACGTAGCCCTCAATGTGCTGATTTGTGTGCTTCTTGCTGCAGCCATTGTAAAGAAATTGTAAACAGCTCCGCGATAGCCCCTAAGCCTTCTACCTTTGGTGCAAAATCTGTCTGATGACCCGTTCACTCCTGTTTCTTGCCTTGATCCTTACTGCATGTTCTTCAACAGCCGATCTACCGCCGGTTCAGACCGAGCCCGTGGTAAATGATGAACAAGGCGCACAACCTGTGCCGGGCAACCCCGGAACACCGAATGCAAATTTCAATCGACCGAAACTCGTGGTGGGTGTCACCGTTGACCAGATGCGCCTCGATTACCTCTATCGCTACTGGAACGACTTCACAGAAGACGGGTTCAAACGACTGGTGCAAGAGGGTACCTTCTGCTCGAACAACCATTACAGCTTCGCACCTACCTACACGGGCCCCGGGCATGCGTCTATTTATACCGGTACCACACCGGCGATCCATGGCATTATTGCCAATGACTGGTACGATCGCGAAGAAGGCATGGTGTATTGCGCGCAAGACAGTGCGCAGAGAGGGACAGGCACCGACGGTACGGGCGGACGCATGTCGCCCCACCGTATGCTGAGCACCACCTTCACCGATGAACTTCGCCTCGCTACACAGTTTGAAGGCAAAGTGATCGGCATGTCAATGAAAGATCGCGGATCGATTTTACCTGCCGGTCATCACCCCAATGGTGCGTACTGGTTCATCGGAAACGATGAAGGCAATTTTGTCACAAGCAGCTACTACACCGAAACCTTGCCGCAATGGGTGCAGGATTTCAACGCGCAGCGGCTGCCGGATGCCTACCTCGCCGAAGGCTGGACTCTCCTGCGCGACACCAGCGCATACAACGAAAGCTACGTTGATAACAACGCCCATGAACAGCCTTATCCCGGGATGATTCGTGCGGTGTTCCCATACGATTTCAGCGACATTACCAATGAGCGCTATGACCTCATCAAGGCAACACCCCACGGCGCAAGCCTGCTGGTTGACTTTGCTAAAGCCGCCATTGAAGCAGAGCAACTCGGCGCTGACACAACACCCGATGTGCTCGCATTGAGTTTTTCAAACACCGATTACGCCGGCCACCAGTTTGGTCCGCAAGCCATGGAGGTGCAAGACACTTACCTCCGCCTTGACGAAGACATCGCCAGGCTTCTCAACTACCTCGATGAGCAAGTTGGTGAAGGTGCGTACGTGGTTTTCCTGACAGCCGACCACGGAGGTGCCACCGTACCGAGCTACGGCGAAAAATTCGGCATGCCCGGCGGCTACTGGAAACCACAAGCCATGCTTGACGTGCTCAATGGTGCTCTGCAAGCCGAATTCGGAGATGGTGAATGGATCAGCAACTACAGCAATGACCAGCTCTTTTTTGATCGCGAGCTAATGGCTGTCAAGGAGGTTGATCTCGAAGATGCCACCGAAATCGTGGTACGCATTGCGCGCACCTTCCCGGAAGTATACACCGCACTCGCCCTTGAAGAGTTTCTTGAGCAAGACTACGACGAGCTTCCGCTGCAGACCATTCAGCGGGGCATCCATCCGCAGCGCTCTGGCGACGTGATCATCGTGACGTTACCGGGCTACATCGAATACGGTTTTCAGGGAACTACGCACGGGTCTCCGTTCAGCTATGACACCCACGTGCCGCTGATTTTCTATGGAGCAGGCGTTCCGGCAGGGGTTGAAATTGCACGGCGGACGAATATCCGCGATATTGCGCCTACCGTGTCGAACATCCTTCGCATTCCGCAGCCATCCGGTTGCACCGGAAATCCCGTTTATGAGATGTTCGAGCGGCGTTAAGTCGTAAGAATCATGCCTGAAGAAACCATCCGGTACACCCTTTCCGCTGAGCATACACACCGGCAGATGCTCGATTTGCATGCGGTATTTCCAACCGCGCAGAAAGACCACCTCGAGTTGCAGCTCCCCTCCTGGCGTCCGGGCCGCTACCAGCTGGGCAACTTCGCCCAAAACATCCAGCGCTTTTGCGCTGAAAAAACAGACGGCACACCCCTGCCCTGCCGTAAAGTGAGCAAAGATCGCTGGAAGATCGACTGCAAAGGCGAGAGCGAAGTGGTGGTGCGCTACAATTACCACGCGGCCGAATTGAACGCCGGCTCTACCTGGGTAGATGACCGTCAGGTATACGTGAACCCGGTGAACTGTTTTCTGTACATCCCGCAACGCCCAGAACTTGGATATCGTATTGAGCTGAACGTACCTGCGCATTACCAGGTAGCAACCGGAATGCCCAAAGAGAGCGACCATGTGCTGCTTGCGCGCGACGTGCAGCACGTGATGGATTCGCCGTTTATCACCGCTGATGCACTCTGGCATTGCGATTACGAGGTCGAAGGCAAGACTTATCACATCTGGATCAACGGACGGCATCGCTTTACTGAAGAGCAGTTGATCAGCGATTTCAAGCCCTTTACAGAAGTCATGGTGAAGCGCTTTGGAAGCATCCCCTGTGACGAATACCACTTTATGTTCCAGTTTCCGGATCACGACACGCGCCACGGGGTGGAGCATGAGAACTCAACCGTGATCACAATCGGTCCGGCTGAACTGATGATGACCCGACACTGGTATGAAGAACTGCTAGGCATCAGCTGCCATGAGTTGTACCATACCTGGAACATTAAGAACATTCGTCCGGCCGACATGATGCCCTACGATTTCAGCCGTGAGAATTACTCGCGCCTGGGCTATGTCGCCGAAGGCGTGACCACCTACTACGGCGACCTCTATTTGTTCCGTTCGAAATTCTTTGACGAGCCGGCCTATTTCAAACTGCTTGCCGGTCAGATCGATCGCCACCTGCATAATGCGGGGCGCTTCAATCTGAGCGTGGCCGACAGCAGTTTTGACACCTGGCTTGACGGCTACCAGCCGGGCATTCCGCACCGCAAGGTATCGATCTACACTGAAGGCTGTCTCACTGCCTTCATGACGGATGTGGCCATCCTTGAGCATACCAACAGCGAAAAATCGCTGGATGATGTAATGGTCGCGCTGTACGAACAATTCGGTCAAGCCGGAAAGGGATACACCGAAGCTGACTACCACGAAATATGCGAAGCGACCGCAGGCAGTGACCTTCGTGAAATCTTTGACAGCTACATCTACGGAACCGAAGACTATCTGCCGGCGCTGCAGCGCTCGCTTGATCTGCTCGGACTACAACTGGTGCTCAAGCAAGGCGATACTTTCGGACAAAAAGCCGGAATGAAATACAAAGAAGTCGGCAATGCGATTGAGGTGCTGACCGTTTGGCCGGGCAGTGCGGCTGACAGCGCAGGACTTTCACCGGGTGACCGCATCACCGCAGTAGAAGGCATTCAGGCAGACAGCTATGTCTCAGCCACCATCGCGCTCGCTGAGCGTACTGCCATCGAAGTGGATTTCATCCGCCACCGTCAGCGCCGTCAAACGACGGTGCAATTGACTGACGAGCGCTACTACCCGAAAGTGGAAATCAAGAGAGTAAAAGACACCGCCATGTACAAGGCGTGGAGTCTGCAATAGTCGTCTGCTGTTGGCTGCTTCGAATAGTTATGGCACGGCACCCGCACTGTTCGTTTGCACGATAAGGTATCCGGAACTATCTTGTTCACAGAAAGTTCCCACAAAATGAAGCAATTTCTACTCTCGGTTGGACTGGCCTGCTTGTGGGTATTGCCGACCCTTGCTCAAATCGGCAGCTACCACAAACCTGCCGAATGGCTTACGCATGAGGCCACCATTCTGCAATGGCCGCACAACAACTTATATGGTCCGTGGTACCGCGAAGATGTCAGTCCGACCTTCGTCGCCATGACCCAGGCGCTTTCGCAAAACGAGACCGTCTGGATTCTGGCATATGATTTGGATGAGTGGGACTTTATTGAAGAAACACTGTTTGATGCCGGAGGTGTAGATTGGGATAACGTTGTGATCTGGAATGTACCCACCGATGACGTCTGGGTGCGTGACAATGGTCCGACCTTCGTAGAATATCCGGAAGACAACTGGTATGTTCTCGATTGGGGCTTCAACGGCTGGGGCAACGACACCCCTTACGAACTCTGCGATGCGGTTCCTGGGTTGTTTGCTGACTTCTATGGTTACGACTACCTTAACCTGAACGCCATGGTACTCGAAGGTGGTGCCATCGTTCACGATGGCAACGGCACCTTGATGGCGACACGCAGCTCGATTGTTCACCCAAGCCGCAATCCGGATCTCACCGAAGAAGAAATCAACGACTACCTGCAGACCTACCTCGGTGTTGAGCAAATCATCTGGCTCGATGGCGTTTACGGACAAGACATCACCGATCAGCACATAGACGGGTTCATCAAGTTTGCCAATGACAGTACCATCGTAACCATGAACGAAGCTGACCTCGCCTACTGGCTGGTCGATGCCGATGACCGCGCGCTCATATCCAACGCCCAGAACCTTGAAGGCGAACCTTACAACATCGTCACCCTGCCGCTCACCGCTGAAAATGTGGTGACTACGTATGATCTCAACCTCGGATACAAAGGTTCATACTGCAATTACTACATCGCCAACGAGTTGGTCATCGTTCCTACCTACGATGATGTGAACGACCAGATCGCCATTGACATCTTGCAAGAAGTGCATCCTGACCGCGAGGTCATCGGCGTGGATGTTCGCAACCTCTATGCTTATGGCGGCATGATTGCCTGCGTGACGAAAGAGATTCCCGAAGGGGTCGTTCCACTTACTGTTTTCGAAGCAGAAGCTTCGGATGCGATGTTGGGCGCTCCTTACCCAAACCCTGCTGTGAGCGGCACCACCTTCGCACTGAGCGCTCCCCTGCCGGAGTCTGCGGTACTTGAAGTGCATGATACCCGCGGACGTTCTGTGCGGCGGTTAGTGGTTTCAGCCGGTTCAAATCACATTCTGCTTGACCTGAGCGACGTGGCGACGGGTGTGTATCACTGTACCCTTCGATCCCCGAAGCGAAACTACGGCATGCAGAAGCTTGTGAATGAGTAAATCTGAGCCTCTTAAAGCAAGGTTTTGTTTGGAATGATTGCGTTTTTTTGCAACTTATACCGCTAATACGTTTATCAGCCCCGTGTTTGATAAACCCATGTCAAAACTTAAACCTTATTATTATGGAACAACAGGGACAAGCACCCGTAATGAAAACCAGTGAATGGGTCGTAACCTTCCTCATCACGGCTATTCCACTAGTGGGACTCATCATGCTCTTTGTTTGGGGCTTCGGCAGTGGAGCCAATCCGAACAAAGCCAACTGGGCAAAGGCAGCATTGCTGATTTACGCCATTATGATCGTTCTCTACATCCTACTATTCGTGATACTTGGGGTGGCCGGAGCCGCTTCAGGAGCATTTTAGTGTAACTTTAGGAAAACGGAATCTCCTGCCCTCAAAAGGGCGGGAGTTTTTTTTGGCTACAAAAAGAAAGGAGCTTCAGCTCCTCTCATTACTCAAATCTTGAAAAAGCAAGTCTCCGCAAACGGAACACTTGGTTGTCTTGGGAATGGACCGCTCTCGTTAGAGCTTGGGAATATTACCGCCTGCAGAGACTTACCCTCAATTCACGTATTTCTGCGCGAAAAGTGGCGTATTTTTCGTCAGGAGGTGTGAATTCATCGATCACCTGATAGATTCAGCGGTATCGAGGTCACCTTTATAGGTACCGTGCGATTTATTCATCCAT
The DNA here is from genome assembly GCA_018402085.1 of Flavobacteriales bacterium. GTDB lineage: Bacteria > Bacteroidota > Bacteroidia > Flavobacteriales_D > Sanyastnellaceae > Sanyastnella. The sequence goes on from JAGYJM010000002.1 coordinate 2,339,927, forward strand.
CCCCATAAGTGCGTACTGCAGAATGTTGGCGCCCATTCTGAAAGCCTCTTCACGCACTTCTTCAGGATCTTTATGCACCGCCCAGTCTTCCCATCCATCGCCCAGGTCTGACTCGTAATCGTAAAAACACACTAAACGCCCCTGATAAACCAATCCGAGCCCCTGTGCGGGCCTGTCATCGTGCTCATGCACCTTCGGCAGCCCGGCTTCAAAATCAAATTTTTGCCGGTATATCGGATGATCAAATGGCAGCTCAATGAATTCGAGATCCGGAAAGACTTTCTTCATTTGCGGACGAATGAACTTGTCGAGTCCGTAATTATCACTGATGTGCAAAAATCCTCCACTGATGAGATAGCGGCGTAAATTTTCGGCCTCCGAAGTCGAAAAAACCACGTTGCCATGTCCGGTCATGTGCACGAACGGATAATTGAACAAGTCAGGGCTGCCCACCTCTACATAAGGCACATCTTCATCGATTCGGGTACCGAGGCGTTCATTGCAAAACCTGACGAGATTGGGCAAAGAACTGGGGTTACCGTACCAATCACCGCCTCCGTTATACTTGAGAACCGCTACCTGATACGTAGCATTGCCGCCTCCGAAAGCCACGGCAGCACAGAGAAAAAGTATGATCAAAGTGAAACGCATACCCCAAAGGTACGTACACGTGTTGAACTATGGCGCACAAGTACGAATTCCGCTCATACCGTGCGGTAGCAATTCCCGCCCTGAATTTATATATTTGCGCCTCGCTAAAAATCAAACCTTAAATCGATGCAGAACAAGAGTGCTGTACTGCTCTTCACAATTGCGCTAGCCTTAGCGACGCTCTACATTCTTTCATTCAATGTAGTAGCCAATCGTTTTGAAGCACAAGCGGATGAGCAGGGTCGTTTCATTGCAGATTCCCTGCTGCAGGAAGGGGCCATTACCGAAGCCGAGTTTGACTCCGTTGCCACCGCAGAGGCACGCGAATTTCTTCGCGACTCTGCCAACAAGGAGATCTATCCGGTATTCGGCCACACCTATAAGAAGGTGAAAGAGAACGAGCTGAACCTCGGTCTTGACCTTCAAGGTGGAATGAGTGTGACCCTTGAGGTCTCTATTCCAGACCTGATCGTTGCCCTCAGTGACTACTCTCAAAACGAGAAATTCCTGAACGCGATTGCCCAGGCGCGTGAAATGCAGAAGAGCGATAACCGCGACTATGTTTCACTTTTTGAAGAAGCATGGAGCGATCAGAAAGCCGGTGATGATGTGCTCTGGCGCCTCTTCAACAACATGGAGAATAAAGACCTCTTTCCGGCAGAAAGCACGGATGAAGAGATCATTGAAATCCTTCGCCGCGAAGCAGAAACGGCCATTACCAACACTGAAAACATCATCCGTAAAAGGATTGACCAGTTTGGCGTTGCCCAGCCGAATGTGCAGAAAATGCAGTTCAGCGGACGTATCCTTGTGGAGCTGCCTGGAGTAGACGACCGCGAACGGGTGCGCACGCAGCTCAAGTCGACCGCTAACCTCGAATTCTGGGAAACCTTCAACAATGACGAGGTATTTCAGCAACTTAGTGCGGCAAATGACGCCATAGCGCAATCGCTTTACCCGGAGGTCTTTGAAGAAGACGCCGCAGAAGCGGCGGATGATGATGCAGAGGATGCCGACGCAGAGAATGCTCAAAACGATGACCTTGAAGAGGCACTGGAAGACACCCTCGACATGGAAGAAGCTGAAGCTGACACCACCGAAGAGATGTCTGAAGAAGAGCGTCGCAAGCGTGCACCACTCTTCGCACTGATGCAGCCACAACTGCAACAGAAAAGCCCGGTCGTAGGCTACGCCCTCGTTACCGATACATCTGATTTCAACGAGCTTATGGCTCGCCCGGAAGCCCTTGAAGCCCTCGGACCTAACCTTCATCTCATGTGGGAGGCCAAACCACAGGCCAACGTCGCGGCGCTTTATGCCATTCGAGATGATAGCGGCAAAGGGAAATCAAAGCTTGACGGACGTAACATTGTAGACGCACAAGTAGGCTATGATCAAATCGGCGATGTGGTGGTGAACATGACCATGGATGCTGAAGGAACAACCGCTTGGGCGCGTATGACCGAAGAAGCTGCGGCTGACGGTCAACGACCGATTGCAGTGGTGCTTGACAATATGGTATATTCTGCCCCGAGTGTGCGCACTGCCATTACCAACGGTCGATCTGAGATTTCTCTCGGCTCAGGCCGTTCTGCAGAACAAAAATTTGAAGAAGCCAATGACCTTGCGAGCCTCCTGAAGGCAGGGTCATTGCCCGCTCCTGCGCGTATTGTTGACGAAGTAAGTATTGGACCTGAGCTCGGACAAGAAAACATCAATGCGGGTCTCATGTCGTTTGCGATTGCACTCTTTGTGATCCTGGTGTACATGATCTTCTATTATAAAGGAGCAGGACTAATCTCTGACATTGCCCTACTTGCCAACCTGTTCTTCCTGATTGGTGCACTTGCATCACTCGGTGCAGCGTTGACACTTCCGGGTATTGCCGGTATCGTGCTTACCATCGGTATGGCTGTTGACGCGAACGTACTGATCTATGAGCGAATCCGTGAAGAAATGCGCAACGGCAAAGGCATGCAACTGGCCATTAAAGAAGGTTATGCAAAAGCCTACTCGGCGATCATCGATGCCAACCTGACCACCCTCTTCACCGCAATCGTTCTGTACTCTTTCGGTTCAGGTCCGATTCGCGGTTTCGCCACCACATTGATCATCGGTATCTTCACTTCGCTGTTCTCTGCGATTGTGCTCACCCGTCTGATTTTCTTCTCCCGCATGGAGGGTAAGAAATCGCTGTCGTTCTACACGAACATGACCAAAGACTGGTTCACGAACATGTCGATCGACTTTATTGGCAAGCGTCGTATATTCTATATCGTTTCAGGTATTGTGGTTGTAGGGGGTATCGCTTCTCTTGCCACCAAGAGTCTTGACTACGGCATTGAGTTCACCGGAGGTACCACTTTCGACGTGAGCTTCGTTGAACCCATAGACGTGCAGGCTGTTCGTGAGTATACTGCGGAAGCCTTCACAGAAGACGGTCAACGAGGAAACCCGAAGGTGCAAACCAAAGAAAGTGACGCACAACTGCGCATCATGACCAACTTCATGAAAAGCAGTGACGATCCTGCCGTTGATGAGAAAATCAATGAGGCGCTGAAGTCTGCACTCGCTAAAACAGGCGTAGATTACACCATCGACCGCTACAATAAGGTCGACTCAACGATTTCTGACGACTTCCGGAGGGGCGCCAGCTATGCAACGGTATTTTCACTGTTGGTGATCTTCCTCTACCTGGTATTCCGTTTCCGTAAGTGGCAATTCGGACTGGGAGCACTCATCGCGATGGCGCACGATGTGATCATCGTGTTGTCGCTCTTCTCGATCTTCTATGGCATCCTACCGTTCACCATGGAGATTGATCAGGCCTTCATCGCGGCCATTCTGACGGTGATCGGTTATTCAATTAACGATACCGTAGTGGTATTTGACCGTATACGCGAGTACCTCGGTCTCTACGGTAAAAAGCACGACGCAAAGTCTATCGTCAATGATGCAATCAACAGCACTCTTGGCCGTACCGTAAACACCTCACTTTCGACTTTTGTGGTACTTCTCACGATCTTCATCCTGGGAGGTGACAACATCAAAGGATTTGTATTTGCGCTAATGGTTGGTGTAGTAGTAGGTACCTACTCTTCAATCTTTATAGCGACTCCGGCCGTACTCGACCTGAGTAAGAACCTGACCGGAGTGCAGGAAAGAGAGAAAAAAGAACCAGCAGCAGAACAGGCCTGAGCCGGCAGCTGACGAAACATATTTGATGACCGAAAAGGGCGCACTGAGGTGTGCCCTTTTTGTACCTTTGCACGTATGGGAGCGACGGAAATCGTGTTCATCTTTGTGATCTACCTCCTGCTCTTCGGGGCCAAAGGCGTACCCAGTCTTGCACGCACCATGGGCAAGGCGGTGCGTCAATTTCGTGAAGCTTCAAGCGATATTCAACGCGAGATCATGAATACTGGTAATGATATTCGAAATGAAATCAACCGTGAAACCAAGGCAATAAAAGACAGCGCGACCCCCTCAAAAGATAAGCCTTCAGGAGGTAGTCCCTCAGACGGCAAACTACCTGACCTCCCGGATCAAAAAGAAGACGAGCAGTCAACCAAATGAACATTCTTCTACTCATTGCAGGTCTGGTGGTACTCGTCGCCAGCGGCGAGGTTATGGTTCGCGGTGCAGCAGGCATCGCGCTTAAAGCGAGTATTTCACCCCTGGTTGTTGGGCTAACCGTAGTCTCTATAGGCACCTCGGCTCCTGAGCTTTTTGCTTCTGTCACCGCCGCAATGGAGGGAAACCCAGGCCTCGCCATTGGCAATGTTGTGGGATCGAACATAGCAAACCTGGCCCTTGTTCTCGGGATCACAGCGTCCATTTACCCCATTCCGGTGAGCCGCGGCTTGCTCATTTTTGATGGCCCCATTATGGTAGCAGTCACTGTTTTGCTCATCTTATTCATGTGGAACGGCGAACTCAGCCGTTGGGAAGGCGTTGTACTGGTGTTCCTGATGGTCGCTTTCATCGTTGCACAGCTTCTTCGCTCGCGGCAGGAAAAGCGTCGTGAACGCGCAGCGCGAGCAGCGGCCGTGGCTGACGGTACCGCCTCCGCCAGCGTAGAAGAATTCACAGGATTTGGGGCAAAAAGCTACGGGTACCTGATACTACTTGTTCTCGCAGGATGTGCAGGACTCTACTTTGGCTCAGACTGGTTTGTGGCCGGAGCCAGCGCCATTGCTGATGACCTCGGAGTAAGTGATCATGTGATTGGAGTAACCATAGTGGCCTTCGGCACAAGTGTGCCTGAGCTTGCCGCATCGGTGATCGCGGCGCTTAGAAAACAAACCGATATTTCAATTGGCAACCTTGTAGGATCCAACATTTTCAATATTCTGAGCGTACTCGGAATTACCACCATCATCAGCGATATGCAGGTCGATCCTATGGTGCTGGCCTCTGACGTCTGGTGGATGCTCGGTATTGCCCTGCTGATTTTCCCGCTGATCCGCATGGGGTACAAAGTGGTACGCTGGGAAGGTTTTCTCTTGCTTGCTGTCTACGGGCTTTACATCTACTTCGTCGTCACATGAACGGATCGCTCATCATCGATAAAGGTCTATCGAAGGTCCGCTACATCCGGGGCTTTTGCCACGAAATGGACATTGACAAACTGATCGGGGGTATCTCGTGGAGGCAGAATCGAATTCGTGTTTTCGGAAAAGAATACGATGAGCCAAGACTGACGGCGTGGTTTGGTCCGCCCTACACCTATTCAAATATCTCCTGGCCTCAGGCTGACTTCCCTCAGGTGTTGGAACCTATTAAAGAGAAGCTGATACAGACTGCGGGCTTCCCCTTCAACTCTGTATTGTTAAACCTCTATCGCGATGGCAACGACGCCATGGGCTGGCACCGTGACAATGAGCGTGAAATGGATACCTCATTGATTGCCTCCGTGAGCTTTGGTGTGACCCGCGCATTTCGCATCCGCCGTTTTCACGGCGAAAAAAAAGAAGGGAAAACCATTGAACTTGAACACGGATCACTGCTGCTGATGGAGCATATGCAGGAGCGCTACGAACACTGCGTACCGAGGCGAAAGCGGATAGACGAGCCACGACTCAACCTGACCTTCAGAAGAATCATCGCATAAAGTTACCTTTGTCGTATGTCAGTACACTCAAAGAGCAAGCGCGTTACCACGCAGGTCTTGCGCGAAATGAAACATAACGGTGAAAAAATCGCCATGCTCACCGCCTATGACTATTCAATGGCGCGTATTGTGGATCAATCAGGGGTAGATTGTATTCTCGTAGGTGACTCTGCGTCGAATGTGATGGCCGGACACGAGACCACCCTGCCGATCACCCTTGATCAAATGATTTACCATGCATCAGCGGTCGTGCGGGCGATTCAACGGGCGCTCGTGATCGTTGACCTCCCTTTTGGCACCTATCAGGGGAATTCGAAAGAAGCGCTTCAATCAGCCATCCGGATCATGAAAGAAAGTGGGGCGCACGCAGTGAAACTGGAAGGGGGACGCGAAATACGTGAATCGATTGATCGTATTTTATCTGCGGGTATTCCGGTTATGGGGCACCTCGGACTCACTCCTCAATCAATTTACAAGTTTGGCACTTATGTGGTGCGTGCGAAAGAAGAAGAAGAAGCTGAACAACTGATCGAGGATGCAAAAATGCTGGAAGCAGCAGGCTGCTTCGCCATTGTACTCGAGAAAATTCCGGCAAAGCTCGCCGGGAAGGTCTCTAAAGAAGTGCAGATTCCAACCATCGGAATTGGTGCCGGAAGTGGTGTTGACGGACAGGTACTAGTGCTGCACGACATGCTGGGAATCACACAGGAATTCAGTCCGCGTTTCTTGCGTCGCTACCTCGACCTGGGTGATCAGATGCTGAACGCTTGCCGTCAATATGTTGATGATGTCAGAAAAGTCGATTTCCCGAACGAAAACGAACAGTACTGAACCGAATGTCGTTCTCTAAAACACCTCGCGAGCCGATCATCATGAGCAATGAGCACAATCTTCAGGTGCTCTATGAAGACAATCACATCATCGCGATCAACAAACGCAACAGCGACATTGTGCAGAGCGATATTTCGGGTGATACCACCCTGTGCGACGTAGTGAAAGAATACGTGCGCGTGAAGTACAATAAACCGGGTAAGGCCTTCATAGGTACCATCCACAGACTCGATCGTCCGGTCAGCGGTGTCATTCTCTATGCACGCACCACCAAAGGACTCAATCGCATGCTCAATATGTTCAAATACAGGGAGGTGCAGAAAACTTATTGGGCATGCGTCAAACCGGGTCCGCCGAAAATGGAAGACCACCTCACCAACTACTTGTGGAAAAACGCGAAGCAGAACAAATCGTACGCCTTTGCTGAGCCGGGTGAGGGTCGCAAAGAAAGCGAGCTACGCTATAAAGTGGTGGGCAAAACCGATCATTACCACCTGATGGAGGTGTACCCTAAAACCGGGCGACACCATCAGATAAGGGCCACCCTGAGCAGTATTGGGTGTCCGATCAAAGGCGACATCAAATACGGTGCAAGACGAACCAATGAAAACGCATCGATTCACCTGCACGCAAGAAAGATCGAGTTTATTCATCCGGTGCAAAAAGTGCCCATCTGTATCGTAGCCCCTCCGCCTGAAGACCCTGTTTGGGATGCATTCCTGAGGATTGATCAGGGGGTGTAGGTTCGTGGTTGGTGGTTCGTAGTTGGTGGTTGGTGGTTGGTCAGAAGAGGTAAACAAATGAACTATCCCTATTCCATGATAGGAGGCGTCACACGCCTCCTCCCTTTCCGATGGGATCCCAGCAGAGAGGGATGCGCGACGCGCATCCGTTATGTTGAACGACGATTCTCGGAATGGGCGCACACTGCAGTGTGTGCCGGCATCATCAAACCGGCTGCAATAGCCGCCGCCACACTGTAGACACCAATTTGATAAAGCAGCGCAAGTATGCGCTGCACTCCTAACCCGAGACAAACCACCAACCACCAACTACGAACCACCAACCGCAAAGCGCAAACCGCAAACCAAGTTACCCTGGTCACAGAACGGTTCAACCGCAAATCTCTACCTTTGCATTCTGAAATAAAGCAAGCCTCATGGAACCAAAAGAACATATACACTGCCTGATCATCGGGTCAGGTCCGGCCGGATATACCGCTGCCATCTACGCTGCACGTGCTGACCTCAAACCAGTGCTCTACCAGGGACTTCAGCCCGGCGGGCAGCTCACCGAAACCACGGATGTAGATAACTTTCCAGGATACCCAGACGGAATCAGTGGTCCGGAAATGATGGTACAGTTTCAAAAGCAGGCAGAGCGTTTTGACACTGACGTTCGTTCAGGTTGGGTGACTAAAGTTGATTTCACCGGCCCAAAACACCTTGTCGAGATCGACAATGGAAAGCATGTGGTCAGTGCGGATGCCGTCATCATTTCAACCGGGGCTTCAGCGAAGTGGCTCGGACTCGAATCTGAGATTCGTTTGCGCGACGCAGGAGGCGGTGTTTCAGCATGCGCCGTGTGCGACGGTTTCTTTTACCGCGGTCAGGAAGTCGCCATCGTTGGCGGGGGCGATACGGCTGCCGAAGAAGCAACTTACCTGGCCAAGCTGTGTAAAAAAGTACACATGATTGTGCGCAAAGACCACTTCCGCGCGTCGAAGGCGATGCAGCATCGCATTGAAAAAGCAGAGAACATCGAGGTGCACTTCAATCACGAAACAGTTGAGGTGCTGGGTAAAGATGCCGTTGAAGGGGTGCGCGTCATCAACAATGTGACCAAAGAAGAGCAGGTGCTTGACATCACCGGCTTCTTTGTGGCGATCGGACACAAACCCAATACTGACATCTTTAAAGGGTGGCTGGATATGGATGAAACCGGTTACATCAAAGAAGTTCCGGGTACGGCAAAGACCAATATTCCGGGAGTATTCGTGTCGGGTGATGCCGCTGACAAGGTGTACCGACAGGCGGTCACTGCAGCGGGTACAGGCTGCATGGCTGCACTTGATGCAGAACGCTACCTCGCTGCGATCAATGACGAGGTTGAGGCGGAAGCCTGATTTCCAATGCATAATGTGGAATGCACAATTCATAATTCATATTTGGTGCGTCACTAGCTACTCAACGCGCAACCTTCAATTGTGAATTGTGCATTATGAATTATGCATTCTACATTCATTTGCTGGCCTTTTCTCTTTTTCAGGCGCTAAGTGCCCCGGCACAACATGTCACCAAGGCCGAGTTGTTGGGTCAGTTCGATCCGTCGGAGCACCCGGATTTTGTGAAGATCGATGCAGCTTACACCACAAAGTCTGACATCTACATGCGCAGGGAGGCCTATGCGGCTTTTGAGTTGATGTACGCCGCAGCAGCGGCGGATGGTATTCACCTGAAGATCATCAGTGCTACTCGAAATTTTGACTACCAGAAAGGCATCTGGGAGCGGAAATGGGGTCGCACCCGATATATGGGTTGGGCTGACTTCGCAAAAGCGAAGGATATTTTGACGTACAGCTCGATGCCGGGCAGCTCACGCCACCATTGGGGAACCGACATCGATCTCAATGCACTCAGTAACGACTGGTTCTCAACCGGAGAAGGAAAGCAAATCTACGACTGGCTCACAGAAAACGGTCCTTCATTCGGATTCTGGCAGGTATACACGCCAAAGGATGACGGTCGTCTTGGCTACAATGAAGAGAAATGGCACTGGTCATACCTGCCCCTCGCAACCTCCTACCTGCAGACCTATAACGATTCAGTGCAAGCGGTTGACATCCGCCGCTTTCGCGGCGCAGAACTGGCAGACAGCCTCAGAATCATTAGCGACTATGTAAACGGTATTGAACGTTAGTTCGCAACTTTTCGCATCTTAGGGGGATGTCTGAAGAAGCCGACAACGAACACGAAAAGAGCAGCCGCCACGGTTCTGCCTATGACGACGAGGGCATTGTAGGTGGCGCGCGTAAGGCAGGCCTCCCGCCGGATACACTTGTTTATGTGGGTAAGGCCGAGAATTTCAAGCCGCAATTTGAAGTGGTGCAATTTGGCAAGGTCAATGCGCACGTGCTGAAACCGAAGAATGTCACGGATGTAAAAACGCAGGCTGAGAACGAAGAGGTAGCCTGGGTAACACTTTTCGGTCTTCACAATACCGAGCTTGTGGCAGAAATGGGACAGGCCTTCAATATTCACCACCTCTTGCTTGAAGACATTCTCGATACCACACAGCGCCCTACCTCAGAGGTGTTCCCCCACCAATTGTTCTTCTCACTGAAGATGGTGCAGTGGGATAATAAGCGCAAAGGACTGCATTACGAGCAGATCAGTGTGGTACTCGCTGACCGGCAGGTCATCCTCTTTCAGGAACGGCCCGGAGATGTATTCGACGGTATCCGGCAGCGCATCGTTCAGGGAAAAGGTGTCATCCGACAACGGGGGCAGATTATCTGCTTTATAGGCTCATCGATACCGTGGTAGACCAGTATTTCCTGATCGCCGAACAGCTCTCTGCACGCATTGAAAAGCTGGAGTCGGAGGTACTGCGCGACCCGCAGGAGCAACACATGACACGGCTGATCAAGACCAAGAAGCAGCTCCTCAAACTCAGGAGAACAATTTTGCCACTTCGCGACAATGTTGGGCGCATCGAACGACAGCCACACGATCTGATTCTCGAAGAAACCAGGCCATATTTTCGCGATGTGAGCGATCACATCAATGAAGTCATCGAGATGCTCGATATGTACCGTGAAACGGTCACCAGCTTGATTGACCTCTATATGTCGTCAGCTAGCAACCAGATGAATCAGGTGATGAAAGTGCTGACGGTCATCGCCACGATTTTTATACCTCTGACCTTCATTGTGGGCATCTACGGCATGAACTTCGAATACATGCCGGAACTGCACTACAAATGGGCGTACCCGACCGTATGGGTAGTGATGATTGTGATTTCCGTCGGGCTGCTCATCTTCTTCAGAAAGAAGAAGTGGATCTGATTAAATGCGTCCGGGGCACTTCTTACACCGCTTGTTCTTCTTGTACTTTTTACAGCACTTCTTCTTTTTGTCGAAGGCACCGACCTGCTCTTCAAGAGCAAAGCACAGACAACCGGGCTGCGGTAAAGTGTTCGTTGACATGATACAAAGATCGGTCAGCAATGTGAATTTCTGTCTACCACAAAAAGGGGATTTTAAGTCAGTCGCTGTTCATTTCGTATCTTTATATCGCTGAACAGGTGTCATCATTGATTACTTTAAGACCTGATAAACTCTAGACTATGAAAGCGGAGATTCGACTCTTGGGGGCAATGCTTCCCTTCATTCTGTCATTCAACAACCTATACGCACAACTTACTTTTGGTTCTGAACAACTCATTTCAGGGCAGAACGGTGTCGTGACGGTTTATGCTGCAGATTTTGACAACAATGGTACAACAGACCTCCTCAGCACCTCTACACAGGACGGAATCCGCTGGTGGAGCAATGACGGAAGTGGAAATTTTACCGTTGGTCAATACCTGCAGCAGACAGGCAACGTACCACTTTCGCTTGCCGCAGCGATCCATGACTTCGATGGAGACGGTGACCTTGATGTCGCAGCAATCATCAATACCGAAGTAGCTACATCCCCTACCTCCATTCAGTATTTTGAGAATACCGGAGGGGGCATTTTCGCAGTAGGAGAAGTGCTCGGCTTTACGGGTCCGAGCGCACAAGAAATTCAATACGCAGACGTCGATTCAGACGGAAACCAAGACCTGCTTTACATCGATCAAGCAGATGATGAAGTAGGCTGGATCCAAAACCTTGGCGGCGGCAACTGGAGCAGCACCATTCTCATCAACACCGATGCTGACGGCGGACAGTCGATCGCCGGAGGTGATTTCGACGGCGACGGTGACACAGACATCATGGTGTCAGGCGAATTTGACGATGAATGGAAATGGTTTGCTAATGACGGAAATGAGAACTTCGGCAGCGCCACACTCATCGGTAGCGGCAACAACCCTTCAAGCATTGCCATCGGCGACCTTAACAATAACGGCGACATCGACGGCGTGAGCGTCTATGGCATTGACGGAGACGTCGTTTGGGCTGAAAACAACGGAAGCGGCTTTGATGCCCCACAATTCCTCTACGACGGCCCCGGCTTTCCGGGTAACTTTCCGATCACGGTAGAAATCGTAGATCTTGACCAAGACGGAGATCTTGACGTAGTGCACTGCAGTATTCTCGACAATACCATCAACTGGTTTCCAAACCTCGGTGGCGGAAATTTCGGGGTGATCGAAGAACTCGTGAGCGGCGCCTCGAACGTGCGACAGATGGCCTTTGGTGACTTTGATGGTGACGGTGACCTGGATATGGCTGCCGCTAATTTCGGTGCCAATGAACTGGTCTGGTATGAAAACACTTCAGGGGTGCAAGTACCCGGTTGCACTGACCCCGATGCCTGCAACTTCGACCCGCTCGCTACCATTGACAATGGGTCGTGCGATTACAGCTGTTTCGGTTGCACCGATCCGCAGGCGTGTAATTTTGACCCCGTGGCGACGGTGGATGACGGCTCTTGCCAAATTATTGAAGCCTATACCCTGTCTTGGTTTGGCCCTACCACCTTTTGTATAGGCGACGGACAAGCAGATATTTTCGACCCGGAGGTCGGCACCACGGATAACGACGGCGACAGCCAGGGCTTCGTGATCGTCGATGAAGGCGGAACGATCTTTCTCCAGTTGTTCAACTTCTCCTTAGACCTCGAAACACTTGACCCCGGCACATATCATTTTTACAGTGTGAATTACTTCGACGGTACCACGGGCGTCTCAGAGGGTCAACCCTTCGATGGTATTGCCGGATGCTTTGAAGCTTCGGCACCCATGGTGCTCACGATTCAAGCCGGCGGATGTGCCGATCCTATGGCCTGTAATTTTGACCCTGCTGCTGAGTGTTCATTACCCATCTGCGACTTCAGCTGCCTTGGCTGCACAGACGAAACAGCTTGCAATTATGACCCTGCAGCAACGGTCGATGATGGTTCGTGCGATTTCAGCTGTCTCGGTTGTACAGAACCGCTGTCTTGTAATTACGACCCTCTTGCCACCCTTGATGACGGTAGTTGCCAGTTGTGTGATTGCACCGGCTGCACAGATCAGGATGCCTGCAATTATGAGCCTGATGCTCTCGAAGACGACGGCTCTTGTTTTGTGGCGCCTCCCGGCTACGACTGCAACGGTGAATGCATCGACGTGAATAATGACGGAATCTGTGATTTCATCATTATTGTCGGATGCACCGATGATACCGCCATCAATTACGACCCCACGGCGGGAGAAGATGATGGCAGCTGTATCTACGGTGAGGACTTGTGCGGCGAGGGTACTGTATGGGATGCACAATCACAAACATGTGTGAGCACCGCTACCTGCCCGGGCGACATCAATGAAGACAATATCGTCAACTCTTCTGACTTGCTTCAGTTTCTCGGGGTATTTGGGACTCCGTGTGAGTAATCAAAATTCGATATTTCGGATCAACTTCCACGGATTCAAGCGATCGATGTGGAACTCGAACATAATCAGCTCAGGGATGGTGAAATCTCTTGGATTACCGGTGTAAAGCCGTTCGTTCAACAGCGGCACGTGTACCTCTAGCACATCAGCGAGCAGCGGGATCGTTACCCCTGCTGAATACGAGAATTCAGTTGCCACTTCTACAACCGGTATGCCACTGTCAGGTATGCTCAGGCGTTGCTCATCATAAAGGGCTGCACCCGCGAATAAGCTGAACGGCAGCTTGATCGGTAGCTCCCACTCCACCAACGCGCTGGCCATCCATGAATTGGCGACAAAGGGTGCCCGGATACTCCCGTAGGTATCTGTCATCTGACGTTGCAATAAGCTGTTATTGGCGCCTTCACTGCCGGTGAACTGCGACTCAAAGCCACGCGAGAGCAACAGGTGATCTACAAAGACATCGGTTGCAGGACCAACTCCATAGCCGGTGAGCGGGAAGTTCAGGTCTCCGAACTGGTCAGTAAACCCTCCGAACACTCGCCAATTGAGGGTGTGTTTTTTCCGGTCATACTTCCATTCACCATCGTAACGGGCGTAAATGAGCGCTGCCTCGCTCTGAACGTTATCAATCGCGTAACGCGCACCGGCTGAAAAAGCGTGGTCAACAAAGATGCCCTCGCGTTCGGCCAAATAACCTACAGACGGAATAAACTGCTCCCGATTCTGCGCACCAACAATCACCGGGTCTTGTGCGCTCAAAGCAGCAGGTACCGCATTGTTCCAGAAGCGGAGGTGCACGAAATCCACCCAGAGCGAAGACTCCCATGGCGAATTGGGCACCTTGTTGAAGTGGTGCCACACCTCCAGCTCGTTACGCCAGTAGTCGAGCTCATTGATGCCGCTATCATCGTAGCGGAATGTTTGAGACGTTAAATGAACCTCCATAGGTCCGCGATAAAAGGAAGTCCGACCAAAGCCGGTCAGTCGTTCTGATGCGAAACTGTACATGGGCGTAAGGCTGAACTCCCAATCGCGTGGTGGAAGCGTGGTGTTGTGAATATTTGCGCCAAGCATCCAGCGATCCTGGTTGTTCCAGGCCGCGACCGGTGTCACGAAAAGCTGGGTAAACGCCGGGTCTTCAAAACCGCTAACCGGTCGAATCTGTAAAGGCTCAAGCTTTTTGAACAGCCCCTTCGTCTTGCTGTAATTGTTCTTACGGTCGTATTCGAGCATGTTCCGCTTCGGATCAATTTGAAACGCGTCGATGTCATCGGCATTGAAATTGGCGAATACCGATTCAAACTGCCGTCCACCTTTGATCCATTGCGAAGTAACGGCCTCTCCGTCACGGAAACCAACGACCTGAACCGGCCCGGGGATGTCACCTTCATTCTCGAGTCGTACCTTGTAAACGCCATCCTTCTTCTTCACCGACCGGATCGCATAATCCACATGGTTTGCCGTCTGCACGAGGTCTTCGAAGAACCACAACAGGTCTTCGCCGGTTTCGCGTTCGAGCACCTTCCGGAGGTCTTTCGGTCCCGGGTGCCTGAACTTCCACTCGTTGAAATAGGCCTGCATGGCGTTGTCGAAGCGCACTTCTCCCAAATAGGCTTTGAGGTACTCGAAAGCGGCCGCTGTTTTCTTATACACGATGGTTCCGTAGTTGATCGGCAGGTACTCGTCAGAATGGCACTGCATCGGCTGGTCAAGGTGCAAGCGAGCCGAAATCAGGTACGTCAACTCATCGAGGTCTTCATAAGGCTTACCATCCAGTCCAATCAATGAGCGCAGGCCATCGGGAAGCATGCCCTCAAGCAATTCGAGACTGTCGTACTTGGTCGTGAAATACCGGGTCTCATTGAACGAATTAATACCCTCATCCATCCACGCATTGGTGCGCTCATTTGAGCCCAGAATTCCATAAAACCAATTGTGCCCAACCTCATGCACGATCACCGTTTCAAGCGATAGGTCATTGCCCACGTTACCGATCACCGTGATGTTCGGATATTCCATCCCACCACCGGCGGAGATGGTGCCATCTACGGCGGTCACATGCTTGTACGGGTAGTCGCCATTCCAGAGCGAATAGTAGTAGGTTCCATCATTGAGGTACTCAATGGCGCGTTTCCAGTATTTTGCATTACGCGGGGTAAACATCGCCCAGGTGGTCACCTTGCGCTTGCTCCCGGGCAGCTCCACCTCACCTTTCAGCACATGCCAGCGCTTATCAGCGAACCAGGCAAAGTCGTGCACGTTATCCTGCGTATAGCGGAGTGTTTTCTTACGGCTGCTCGAAGGTGGAAAAGCCGCTTCAGTATCGAGGCCATCGATGTTAGCGGCGGTAGCTTCAGCGAGTGAGTCGAGAAAGGCTTCTTCTTGCGGACAACCCAGCAGATCACCGGTAGCGCCTACCACATAATTCTCGGGCACAGTGATACTTACATCATACGAGCCGAATTCTGAGTAGAACTCGCCCTGGTTCAAATATGGCATTTCGTGCCAACCGTCTTGATCGTACACCGCCGGCTTCGGGTACCACTGGGTGATCTGGTAAGATTGGCCGATATGCCCAAGTCGCGAGATGCTACCACTCGGCAAGTCAACGCGGAACGGGGTTCGGATCACGATCACTCCACCCGGACGAAGGGGCTCATTCAGGGTGATTTTGGCAATGTCAGGATGTTCGGGGTGGAACTCCCACTTCACCTTCTGATTGTTCACACTAAAGTCAAGCGAATCGATGCCTCCCTTCTGCTTATCCATCGCGTAAAACAGCAGCATCTTACCATCTCTGAACTGCTGCTTTGCGAGCGCGGTATTTGGTCCGCTGTAGGCATTCGGCCAGAGATGCATCCATATAAACGGCAGCTCGTCAGGCGAGTTGTTGATGTACTCAATGCCGATATTGCCCATTAGTTCATGGCGCTCATCATCAAGTACCACGTCAATCTGGTAGTTCACACGTTGCTGAAAATAGCCATCACTCGTTTGACCTGCTGCCAGAAATGGCAGGATGGCTATCAGGTTAAAAAGCAAATTCCGAATCATTGTCAAGGTTTTCAAAATGACGAGTCTGTCTACATCGAAGTTACAAAAGACCTCTAATCCGTTTGTTGCGTCGAGACCCTTATGGTTACCTTGCCCTCATGGAGCACAAGAAATTCACGGTGAAAGGTAAGGTACAGGGAGTATGGTTTCGCAAGCACACGCTTGAAAAAGCTAACGAACTCGGCTTGAAAGGAACGGTTCGCAATATGGATGACGGCTCAGTGGTGGCTTTCGCTCAAGGCAGCGCAGAAGCGCTGGATGCGTTCAGTGCGTGGCTTTGGCAGGGCTCCCCGAAGTCAGAGGTTACCGATGTCATCGCAGAAGAACGTGAACCGGAAGATTATGATGGATTTGAAATCATTCGGTAATCCCTCGTGTCAGGAGAATCACCGTTTACACGGAGAGGGACGCCAACTTGGCGTCCGGGAATGTTCGGGTCACGTCAATCACCGTTTACACGGATAGGGACGCCAACCCGGTGTCCGTGAATGTTCGCGTCACGGCAATCACCGTTTACACGGATAGGGACGCCAACCTGGCGTCCGGGAATGTTCGCGTCACGAGAATCACCGTTTACACGGATAGGGACGCCATCCTGGCGTCCGGGAATGTTCGCGTCACGTCAATCACCGTTAACACGGATAGGGACGCCAACCTGGCGTCCGGGAATGTTCGCGTCACGGCAATCACCGTTTACACGGATAGGGACGCCAACCTGGCGTCCGGGAATGTTCGCGTCACGGCAATCACCGTTTACACGGATAGGGACGCCAACCTGGCGTCCGTGAATGTTCGCGTCACGAGAATCACCGTTTACACGGATAGGGACGCCAACCTGGCGTCCGTGAATGTTCGCGTCACGGCAATCACCGTTTACACGGATAGGGACGCCAACCTGGCGTCCGGGAATGTTCGGGTCACGGCAATCACCGTTTACACGGATAGGGACGCCAACCTGGCGTCCGGGAATGTTCGCGTCACGAGAATCACCGTTTACACGGAGAGGGACGCCATCCTGGCGTCCGGGAATGTTCGCGTCACGTCAATCACCGTTAACACGGATAGGGACGCCAACCTGGCGTCCGGGAATGTTCGCGTCACGAGAATCACCGTTTACACGGATAGGGACGGCCTCCCAGCCGTCCGTGAATGTTCGGGTTACCCGAATCGCTGTTAACGCGGATTCGCATCACGAGAATCTCTGTTTACACAAAGAGGAACACCTTCTAGAAAAGAAACCTTGTGCATACGTGAAATCGAGTATCGTTGCGGATACCCGGACGCCTGGCAGGCGTCCCTATCCGTGAATACCATAAGGATGTTAGGGCGCAATGATGCGCCCCCGTCACTCCCTCTATGTTCCCTGATTCCAACGATCCTCCATCCCCGATCCCCGATCCAAGATCCCCGATCCGCCATCAAATCCACTTCATTCGGCGATTTACGGATGCGCTACGCGCATCCCTCTCTGTTCCCTGATTCCAACGGTCCCCCATCCCCGATCCCCGATCAAATTCACCATTCGTTAACACAAATCTCGTCGAAGCAATACATTTCTCTTGTATATTCAACACATGCTAAGTCATCTGAATGACATACAACCTATGCATTCGGTCGGTTCCGTAGAGAGAGAGAGAGAGAGAGAGAATAAAAGTGAAAATGAGAGTAAAAGGAGAAGGAGGAAACGGGGTCACCGTTGCGCCGCAATCCGGATGGCTATCGGGATGCGGTCTCAGGGTAACGTCGCATCTATGCAACTGCACAGAGACCTGCTCATTCGGTCAAAACCCGAATGGCAACACATAGCGGCTCACTTCACTTAAGGGCGCCTGCCCGAATCTCTCTTTCACCTTTGCTTTTGGTAAAACCTTCTTTACCTTAAGACACGTTTATTGCGCACGAAAGCGCGGTGGTCAATGGGCAGCCTGATGCCCTTCAATAACTTTTAATTTTTCATTGTGAAACGATTAATGTTTTGTGTGGCTTGCTGTGGTGTTCTTCTTTTCACCGCAGAAGCACAAGAAGGTAATTTAGTGCCCAATCCGGGTTTTGAGGATAGGATTGAGTGCATCTCAAATGACAGTGATGTCTCTGATGCGCCTCCTTGGTTTTCGCCGACTGCTGCAACACCTGATGTTTTTCATGAATGTGCAATTGTTAATAGCGACCCGTGTCCGTATCCCGAAACTGTTGCTTTAGACCCATGGATGATAGGCATCCCGACCAATTTCATTGGCTGTCAATCACCACATGATGGAGTCGGTTATGCCGGAGCGTTCTTCATGAACCCTGGTGCATCACCAGAAAACGAATGGCGAGAATACTTGGCGGTTAGATTATTGGAACCTCTTGAAAGTAGCTCTATATATTCCATTGGGTACTTTGCCTCTTTGGCCGAGAGGTCAATGGTGGCAACGTGGTCTCTCTCAGTTGGGTTAAGCAACGATTCATTGATTTTCGATGACAATCACATAGTCCATATATCTCCCCCCATTATTCTCACCAATGATCAAGGTGAATTCATCAATGATACAGATGATTGGCATGAAGTATCATTCACTTACGAAGCTAATGGTGGAGAAGAATTTATCTATATCGGAAACTTCGAATCGAATGAAGAAATTGAATTCGAATTTGTGATTGATGAATCCGATTGGCCGGGGCATTTTCTTGAAAGTGCTTATTACTACATCGATGACGTATTCGTTGAAAAGATTAGCGATGTCAGTCAACGTGAAAAGATGACAAGTGAAATAAGGTTTCATCCGACGATTACTAATGGAGCGATCAAAACCAATAGTCCGCGATGTACCGTATTTCAAGTAGTCAACAGTGTGGGAGCAATTATCCAAACCCTAGATATCCAAGTGGGTAACAATACCTTCGATCTGAATCATTTATCTCCAGGCATATACTTTTTAGTCGAAAGAAACGAACACCGCAGTAAGACACAAAAAATCATCATGCAATGACAACATGCAATAATCATGAAAACACTCATAATCACGACAATATTCATATTCATTCAACTTTGCCTTTTCGGTCAAGAATGGTTAATAAATGGAAACTTTACCTCAACTACGGATTTTCTTGGCTCCACAAACACTGAAGATCTCAGATTTAAAACAGACAACTTACAACGTGCAGTAATTGACGCTGACGGCTTCGTCGGCATCGCAACCACAGACCCAGATATGCGCCTGCATGTGGATAGCGGAGGGGTATTGGTTACTGGTACTGTTGGCAGTAACCCCAACCTCGGTGGAGGACATCGCTTGATGTATATCCCCGAAAACCTTGCCTTCAGAGGTGGACTAGCAATTGGAAACGAGTGGGATGCACCAAACATAGGCGATTTTTCCTTCGCTTATGGCGCCGATGTCACTGCCTCAAGTTTATCTTCGTTCGCATTTGGACAAAATTTGGAGATAACAGCAACAGCCAATTACTCAACTTGCTTCGGTTTTAATAACAGTGCCACGAACTCCCACATAGCCCTTTTCGGTCAGAACAACAACGGTTCAGGTGTATTTAGCTTCGCTGCAGGTAAAAACCTTGACATGACCGGTAACTTTAACACGGCGTTTGGCTGCTTTATCGATATTTCGTCTGATAATGGAATGGTTTTTGGCTCCGGTCTAAACGGTAATCCACTGACGAACACCATCAACAATTCCATGATGGTGGGTTTCAATAGCAATCTACCGACCTTTTTTGTAGAAGGAGCAGCCGGTGCAGGTACTATTGGTCAAGTGGGGATAGGTACTACGGCACCTGCAGCACGTCTACATGTGAGAAGAGACGAAACCACACTTGACAACACAGCTGCTCGTATACAAGCCTTCGGCGGTGGTGACGATGTATTCGCCCTGACTGTTGAGGCACTTGCGCAGGCAGCACCAAACTCAGCTAACGTACGTGGTATCAATCTTCGTTCAATTGGCGATGCAGGCTTCTCGAACAACATCGGTACGCAGAGCGGTGCCACTGGAGGAGAACTCACTACCGGAGTGTTCGGAACGGCCGGTGGAGCTACCTTTCAAAATATAGGTGTCGCCGGAAGGGCTTCGATGGATTCAACCATTACGAATATTGGAGTTTACGGTGAAGCCGATATTGCCGGCTACTTCACCGGTCCCATAACTACAGGAGCACCACTTACCATCAGCGATCAACAGTTTAAATCAGACGTTCAGGATATTGAAGGGGCCGTCAGCCTGATCAACGAATTACGTCCACGATCATATAGTCACAACCAAAGTGGTTTACTTATGAACTTGTCTGAAGGTATGCACTACGGCTTTATCGCTCAGGAGCTGCAGCAGGTATTGCCAGACGCTGTTGAAGAGGTTACTAAGCCTGAAATTCGTGACCCTGAAACAGGTGACGTCGTATCCCCCGCTTTAGACCACCTGGCAGTCAATTACCAAGAGATTATTCCGATTCTTGTAAAAGCCACCCAGGAACAACAAGCCACCATCGAGCAGTTGCAAAGCGACCTCGCTGACCTGCAGGCGCAAGTAGCGGCATGTTGTGAAGCTAAATCTATGAACGGTCAGGGCTCCGGGGAGTCTGATTTCAACCTCGAGGTCATCCCTACCCCATCTGACCTGAAGCAGAACTATCCAAATCCATTTGCACAGCAGACTACCATTCAATACACCATTGGCTGCGCCTGTAAGGCGGAGATCGTGGTCTACGACCAATCCGGACGTCTGATTGCCACGCTGGTCAGCGGCTCTGCCGAACCCGGAACCTATTCAGTGAACTGGGATGCCTCTAACCTCGAAAGCGGTATTTACTTCTACACCCTCATCGTTGACCGACAAGAGTTCGTGAAACGAGCGGTGAAGATTTAAACAACGAATCACTGTAACCGAAAGCAAAGCGCCGCATCCTTGCGGCGCCTGCTTTTTAATGGCATTCGATAGGGACGCCAACCTGGCGTCCGTGAATGTTCGCGTCACGAGTATCGCCGTTTACACGGATAGGGACGCCAACCTGGCGTCCGTGAATGTTCGCGTCACGAGAATCACCGTTAACGCGGATAGGGACGCCAACCTGGCGTCCGTGAATGTTCGGGTCACGGCAATCACCGTTTACACGGATAGGGACGCCAACCTGGCGTCCGTGAATGTTCGGGTCACATCAATCACCGTTAACGCGGATAGGGACGCCATCCTGGCGTCCGTGAATGTTCGGGTCACGGCAATCACCGTTTACACGGATAGGGACGCCATCCTGGCGTCCGTGAATGTTCGCGTCACGAGAATCACCGTTAACGCGGATAGGGACGCCAACCCGGTGTCCGGGAATGTTCGGGTCACGTCAATCACCGTTTACACGGATAGGGACGCCATCCTGGCGTCCGTGAATGTTCGCGTCACGTCAATCACCGTTTACACGGATAGGGACGCCAACCTGGCGTCCGTGAATGTTCGGGTCACGTCAATCACCGTTTACACGGATAGGGACGCCAACCTGGCGTCCGGGAATGTTCGGTTCACCAGAATCACCGTTTACACGGATAGGGACGCCATCCTGGCGTCCGGGAATGTTCGCGTCACGTCAATCACCGTTTACACGGATAGGGACGCCATCCTGGCGTCCGTGAATGTTCGGGTCACGGCAATCACCGTTTACACGGATAGGGACGCCAACCTGGCGTCCGGGAATATTCGGTTCACCAGAATCACCGTTTACACGGATAGGGACGCCAACCCGGTGTCCGTGAATGTTCGCGTCACGTCAATCACCGTTTACACGGATAGGGACGCCATCCTGGCGTCCGGGAATTTCCGGACTACGAGAATCACCGTTTACACGGATAGGGACGCCAACCTGGCGTCCGGGAATGTTCGGGTCACGAGAATCACCGTTTACACGGATAGGGACGCCATCCTGGCGTCCGTGAATGTTCGCGTCACGGCAATCACCGTTTACACGGATAGGGACGCCAACCTGGCGTCCGGGAATGTTCGGGTAACGGCAATCACCGTTTACACGGATAGGGACGCCAACCTGGCGTCCGTGAATGTTCGGGTCACGGCAATCACCGTTTACACGGATAGGGACGCCATCCTGGCGTCCGTGAATGTTCGCGTCACGAGAATCACCGTTAACGCGGATAGGGACGCCAACCCGGTGTCCGGGAATGTTCGGGTCACGTCAATCACCGTTTACACGGATAGGGACGCCATCCTGGCGTCCGTGAATGTTCGCGTCACGTCAATCACCGTTTACACGGATAGGGACGCCAACCTGGCGTCCGTGAATGTTCGGGTCACGTCAATCACCGTTTACACGGATAGGGACGCCAACCTGGCGTCCGGGAATGTTCGGGTCACGGCAATCACCGTTTACACGGATAGGGACGCCATCCTGGCGTCCGGGAATGTTCGCGTCACGTCAATCACCGTTTACACGGATAGGGACGCCATCCTGGCGTCCGTGAATGTTCGGGTCACGGCAATCACCGTTTACACGGATAGGGACGCCAACCTGGCGTCCGGGAATATTCGGTTCACCAGAATCACCGTTTACACGGATAGGGACGCCAACCCGGTGTCCGTGAATGTTCGCGTCACGTCAATCACCGTTTACACGGATAGGGACGCCATCCTGGCGTCCGGGAATGTTCGGGTCACGAGTATCGCCGTTTACACGGATAGGGACGCCATCCTGGCGTCCGGGAATGTTCGGGTCACGAGAATCACCGTTTACACGGATAGGGACGCCAACCTGGCGTCCGTGAATGTTCGGGTCACGGGTATCGCCGTTTACACGGAGAGGGACGGCAACCTGGCGTCCGAGAATGTTCGGGTCACGGCAATCACCGTTTACACGGATAGGGACGCCATCCTGGCGTCCGTGAATGTTCGGGTCACGAGAATCACCGTTTACACGGATAGGGACGCCATCCTGGCGTCCGGGAATGTTCGGGTTACCCGAATCGCTGTTAACGCGGATTCGCATCACGAGAATCTCTGTTTACACAAAGAGGAACACCTTCTAGAAAAGAAACCTTGTGCATACATGAAATCGAGTATCGTTGCGGATACCCGGACGCCTGGGAGGCGTCCCTATCCGTTACCTCCGAAGTATGTTAGGGCGCAATGATGCGCCCCCGTCACTCCCTCTCTGTTCCCTGACTCCAACGATCCTCCATCCCCGATCCCCGATCCCCGATCAGCAAAAAAAAGGAGAACCGTATGGTTCTCCTTTTCCCTTATGATCTGATTATAAACGATCAGCGCACGACGCTGAACCTTTCGGTAGCAATTGCCCGGTCACCGGTGAGCTGCAGGAAGTAATTCCCGCTGCTGAGTGACGAAGTGGCGACTACCGTACGTCCGTTAATGCTGGTGCGGTATACTTCGCGACCGGTAGCATCGAGGATGCGCAGCTCAAAGAGCCCTTCCACACCCGGCTCAATCGTGATGCTTTCATTGGCTGGATTTGGCCACAGGTCGAGTTCAATGGAGATGATCTCATCTACACTTACACCCTCCTGAATAGTGACAATCAAGGTGACTTCAGGACCTTCGCATCCGGCCTCGTTGGTTTCGATCACCGCTACAGAACCTGCACCGGGAGTATCCCACTCAACGGTAATTTCATTGGTTCCTTGTCCTGAAACAATCGTTCCGCCGGTGACCGTCCAGTCGTAGGTGCTACCTGCAGTATTCTCGTACGTGTAGGTTTCAGTGCTGCCTTCAACCGGGTTGCCTTCACCGGTGATGGAGAATTCTTCGATGTAGGTGCAGCTACCATCGTCATCGGTGGCTTCTTCATCATAATTGCACGCTTCGGGATCGGTGCAGCCCGCGATTTCAAGTTCATCACAGATCCCGTCACCGTCGGCATCGTTCAGGCAGTTGCCGTCACAATCGAGGTACTCTTCTTCCGGATAGGTACACGAGCCATCCTCATCCGTCGCTTCTGCGACGAAATTGCAGGCTTCAGGATCGGTACATCCCGGAATTTCAAACTCATCGCAGACACCATCGTCATCCGCATCGTTCAGGCAGTTGCCGTCGCAATCAAAGAACTCTTCTGCGAACTCACACGAGCCGTCATCATCCGTCGCTTCTGCGACGAAATTGCAGGCCTCAGGATCGGTACACCCCGGAATTTCAAGCTCATCGCAAATGCCGTCTTCATCGGCATCATTGAGGCAGTTGCCATCACAATCAAAGAACTCCACTGCGAATTCACACGAGCCATCGTCATCTGTCGCTTCCGGATCAAAGTTGCAAGCTAGCGGGTCTGTGCAGCCGGCCACTTCAAGCTCATCACAGAGGCCGTCATTGTCAGCATCATTCAGGCAATTACCCTCGCAATCAAGGTACTCTTCTTCAGGGAAGGTGCAGCTATCGTCATCCACATTAGCTTCCGGGTTGTAGTTACACGCTGTGACATCGGTACATCCATACTGCAGTGGTATCAAAGTGCAGCCGCTTTCTTCAATATCGAGGACGCGCGTATACGAGAATCCGCCTCCATTGTTTCCACCGGTGAAACTCAGCCAAACCACATTAAAGTAAAGGTCTTGATCAATGATTCGCAGCCCCAGGAGCGGGTTTTGATTCAGGGTAACTCCGGGTTGGTTGTCAGCGGCCTCAATCCAGGTTTCCCAGGGTTCAGCGGAGTCAACCCCTCCTATTTTCCATTCAGTATTTGACGGTCCGCCAATTGCATTTCCAGGCCAGCCATTCTGATCAAAGGCATTATAAAGGCCTTGAATGTCTTGCCTTGTAATCCATACATTATCGGTGATGCGATCCTGGTTTTCTTCGAGGGTCCAATCGGCGAAGTTCTCTTTGGTGAAAGTCAGCCAATACTCACCTTCATAAGGGCAATCGAGTATTCCGCAGCTACCGTCGTCGATGGTTGCCTGTGGGTTGAAATTATCAGCATTGGGATCAGTGCAACCGCTGTATTCACATGATCCATCGTCTTCAGTAGCTTCAGCATCATAATTGTCTGCGAGCGGATTGGTGCACCCGGCGGGGTCTTCCCCTCCGGCGAAGATACCTGATTGAGACAGGGTTTCGTCTTCTTGTTCAAATCCTGTAAGGGTACCGCCGGGGGTATTACATGTCTCAGACCATACGTAATCAACCCTGTTATCCTGATCACCTCCCAGAAAGACTTGTATGTTCAGATCGAAAGAAAGCTCTCCGTCTGTAGTAAACTGACCGAGGATTACGCGATTTTGAGGACCAACCGGAAGACTAGAAGGGCTGGTTGCGAGTGTAAACCAGGCACCGTCATCCATTTGGATGGAATTGGCTGTACCACCAAAGGTCAAGGCTCCATTGTAGGGATCAGGAGGTATGTTCGCAATGGCGCTGACATCTCCCGCTCCGGGGCTTGTATTGTTTTCAACACCTACGGTCACCCAGGAGTCTGCCTCTACGGTTGGAAATGCGGGGTAAAGTGCAGGACTGATCGAAGCCGGTGTAATCCCTCCGAATTCACTATTGAAGAAGCTGGTGGTGGTTGAAATATTCAGGCTATGACAATCCTGAATAGCAAATACGGCACTCACCTTGTCGTCAGCCGATGCCATTTCGGCATAGATGCGATACGTAAAAGTTCCCTCCGGCTGCGATTGCTCCGCGTTATCGAATATGTACTGTTCAGCAACTACCTGTTGCAACTGAGCGACAGACATGATGGTCAATGTCGCGGCTAAGATTGTTAGAAATGTTTTTTTCATAGTGTAAAATTCAACATATGCACTTTGCGTTCATGTAAGCTTCATTCTGATAATTCCACATTCGATGGTGGATTCTTAAAAACGCTTGAAATTAAAGCTTTTCCGCGCAGAAGCGCGGGATGTTTAAACTTTTCGACCATCGGCAATTTCACCCCAATGAATGAGATAATCAGGCAGGTCAACCAACTCCAATGCCTACCGGTGCGCAAGTATTTTGATCGTCAAACGGTAAGCGCATCCGGTTTTCAGAACCTCTGTCTTGCCACCTCACTCAATAAACCTGGTTCAGGTTGCGTTCTTCTTCATATCAAACCTGTAACATCATGATCCTTACCGTAGCATTGCTCCTTTGCCTGGGAGTGAACTCTGCGGGACCTGCTTCTACCTCATCTATTGACCTGTACGATGCCATTGAGCAAGGTGTTGTGAAAGCCGAGTTTACCTCAAACGGCAGCTCCTCACAGAACAGCATCACCCTGAACCTTTCGAACTTAAGTGACCGTGAATTGAATATCCGTCTGGAGCCGGGCTTTTACTTGAGAAGTGACCTCTCAAATGAGCAAGACATCATGGTCACACGATCAGATGCTTTTGTATTGCATGGCGGCGAGCGCACCTCACAGCCATTGTACGGCTTTTGCACCCAGTCGTTCAAAGCCACCCCTTCTGCAGAAAGCCGGTTTTCGCCGGGTGGCTATGCACAGGGAGAAATGGCGAAGCTGGCCAATTACCTGAACGCCTCTCCGTGCGATCCGAACCTCGAGCAGAAAGCGATTTGGGCAATGCAGGGCGACATCCCTCTTGCTGCCACCTATTCGGGCAATCGGGATGAAGACGAATCAATGCGTAAATTTCTGGCAGACCTAAAAGACCAAAACGTACCTGACTACATCGTAGACTATGGAAATGTGCTGAATGCACCACTGGAGCGCACAGTGCATCAACTGCGAGGTCGCTTTTCATTTTCACTCGATCGGCCAACGAACGTGACTCTTGTACTGAAGCGACCTGACGGAAGCGTACTCACTACCTATTATACCGATCGCTTTATGGATATTGGCTACTACACCACAAATTTCACCTATTCAGCCGGGCTCTCTTCAGGCACCTACACCTTCGAACTATCCATGGCGAACGGTGAAGTGCTGACCACCGCCATAGAAGTCTGATCAGCGCACACGGATTCGTTGATTGGGATACTTCCCGAGGTACATCAGACTTATTTCGATCGCTCCGTACCCCCGGGTAACCGGACGAAGACCTGACACATTGAGGTCATAGCTGATGGTTGCCACGAACTGGCGTTCGTATTCATAACCTACGAGTGCAATCAGAGCGTCATTCCAGCGATAGTAAGCTCCAAGCAGTAGTTCAGAGGAAGTCTTGCTCGTTGTATAAATCGACTCCTGACCGAACCGATAGCGCGCAAGTCCGCCAAGCATCCACTCGGCTGCGGCTGCCTGAAACTGTGCGCGCATGTGATAATCCATACGAACACGATTGAATGCATGACTGTACTCGCCGGTCAGTACAGTACGGGTAATCAAAGGGTCTTTCGTATTCTCGAGAAAGCCCTGGTTCAGATAGAGGTGGTGCGCGGCAAGTCCGACGGCAAATTGCTGCCGTCGAGACAGAGCCCGTTTCCAAAGAAAACCGGCTGAAGCTTCGGGGAAACCTTTCTGATCTGAAAAAAAAGCCTCACCGGAAGGCAAGGTTGGATCATACGCCACGCCATTGTGTTGTGCGTCCCAGGCGAGTCCGTCAAAATTAATGCTGCGCTGCCCGTAGCCGGCAGAAAGTCCGAAAGTAAAGCGCGAAGACTCTACCCTCCCGAGATGGTAGGCTGCGGTAACTGCTCCCCTGATGGTACGCAAACCGGAAGTGCCGGCGACATCCTGTATCACATAGCCACCGAGTCCGATAAAGCTATTACTGCCTTTCGTTCTATTCAGGGCGATATCGAAGCTACCCGCCATCGTTCGGAAGGTTTCTGTCACCGATGCCCACTGCGTTCGGTACTGTGTAACCGCGCGGTAATGATCTTCAATGTTACCGGTTTCAGCCGGGTTGATACGAATCGTGCTGCGGTAAAACTGGCTGAACATCGCATCCTGCGCTTTTGCGCAGAAAGCAAAGGCAATCAGCAACAGCGCAATGCTATATCGGCGAAAGGTCTTCATCGAATCAAGGTGACGTTGCCCTGGCGCTTTTCAGTGCTGCCATCATTCAGCAGAGCGCGCAGTTGCCATACGTAGACACCCGAAGGTGCCCGCTGCCCCCGGAAGCGACCGTCCCAGCTATGGTCTGGATGATCGCTGGAGAATACCCGCTGCCCCCATCGGTCATAGACGTGAAACTCGAGGTTTTCAATGCCGCGCCCCCTGACGAAAAGGCGGTCATTCACGCCGTCATCATTGGGTGAAAAAATATCAGGTACAAAGAGCTTCGCCGGATCGAGCACACAAATTTCTTCGGCGAAATAATCGGTGCATCCGCCGATGTTCTCTACCTGCAGCTCGATGAAGTACTCTCCGGGAGCGAACTCACGCTCAGGGTTTCCCGCGCCGGTGTATGGCACCGTGTCCGTTTCGTTAAAAACCCAAAAGCCATCAACCGCATTTTGGCTAAGGTCAATGAAACTGACCGGATTCGATTCAAACGGAATGCAGTCAGCCTCGGGATTCGAACTGAAAAGTGCGGTGATCGGTGGATACGCAGGAATGAACACGAGGGTATCAAAGGTGCATCCTTCGAGGGTGTCCGCAACGAAAAGATTGTAGCTACCACCGGCAGGCCCAAAAATCTCTGTTCCGGGCAGCCCTTCCCATTGCACTTCATACTGGTTGCCTTCAGGTAGCGGAGTTGCCTGCGCAAAGCCTTCATCACCGAAACAGAGGGTATCGCTTGTCAGAATCTCGGCTGACAGCGGTGCCAGAACCTCTACGAAAACACTGTCACTCCATTCGTCACTGCAGTCGTCATTGAGCGTAGCCACATACCAGGTATTCGATTCAGGGGCTACATTGTGTTGATCCAATGAGATCAGTCCGTTGTTCCACTCGATCACGAGGTCGCTTCCGGGCTCGCCTCCTTCTCCGCTCACGTTGAGCGTGACCCCTTGCCCCGGACAAATCAGGCTGTCAGTGACGGTGAGCTCGCCCTGAATTGCCGGATAGACGAATGTTTCAACTTCGGTTTCACTGAAGCAATAATCGCCTTGCCATTCATAGTGAATGGTATGCTGTCCTTCTCCCGCGGTTGCAGGGTTGAAGCCATCGAAGTCAGCGGGGCCTGTGATCGAGCCGTCGTCGGGCTCAAAAGTCAGGCTGAAGGTTTGATTTTCATAACAGTAGATTGCTTCGAGTCCGCTTACCGTGGCTTGCTCAAACGTTTCTACAATTACTTCAACCTGCCCGGAGCATCCCGCCGGAGAGACCCAGGAGATATCGAAGATCCCTTGCCCGCTGACATCGGGGTCAAACCATCCACTCGCCGGATCAGTGACGCCGGTACCCGTCCAGGTACCACCTGGCGGCATCTGTGGATCGATGAAGAAAGCGCCTTCGGAAGAACAAAGGGCGTAGTCTCCAGCGAAAGGCTGTGGGGGATGAACGACCATTACGATACTGTCAAGGCAGGTGTTGGCATTGTAGACGAGCGTATGTGCACCAATGGGTACAGAATCGGGATAAAACATCAATCTCCAGGGCTGATCGGCATTCGGATGGATGCCGTCGCCGGCCCAACTGCCGCCCCACGGGGTTCGTCCGACCCCGTCAAAATCGAGGAATACGGGATCCATTGCTCCCTCGCAGAAAAACATGGTATCGTTGAGAATTTCAGTTTGTCTGACGTACATCGAGATCGTGTCGGTACAACCATTTGGCGCATGGTATAGGAGGTCATGCCATGAGTCATTAGGAGGTATTGACGGATCAAAGACACCGTTAATATCATCAATGATGGCAGTGCCTTCCCAGTAGCCACCGGTGGGCACGAAACCGGGTGCAAGTTCATAGGGCAGTTCTTCCGGACAAGTATTTTGGGTGCGGTTGCCAATGTTGATCTCCTTCACGAACACCTCCCATTCCTGGTCGCATCCTTCGGCATCGTAGAACAGGGTGATGTCGCCCGGGGTGGCCTCCTCGGGGTTCCATATTCCATAAAAATTATCGGTGATGCCTGAACCACTCCAGACACCACCAAAAGGCTCAATGCCTAATGTATCTTCAACCACACTCTGGCAGACCGTATCGAGTGAAAAAGAGGCGACCAGGTTTTCGACATTTACAGTAAGCGAATCGGTGCAGCCATTCACTGTGTAGTACACCAGAAAACTACCGGTCTCTTCAGGGTTGAAGAAAAGATCATTTTCAACATGCGGGCCGGTCCAGGTACCGCCTGCGGGTATTGCCTGGAGCGGAAAGGGATCTGTATCCGGACATGCCGCGGTGGCAATACCGGCGTCTATGGGTTCAATGTCAATGATAAGACTGTCGACGCAGGTTTCCTGAAAGGTGTAAAATATCCAGTTGGGTCCGGCATCGGCGTCATCGGGTTCGAAAAGGCCGGTATTTTCATTGATGATGCCGTTCCCCTGCCAGGTACCTCCTTCGGGTTGTCCGAGCAATTCAAATGCGGGTTCGCTCTGGCAGACCGTGAAATTCTCACCGCCCTCGATGAGTGCATTGATCACTTCAATATCGATGGTTTCTTGCGTTGTATTTCCGGTCTCCAGCTCGGTTACAGTGACGGTATAGGTTTCGGTGATGCTTGAGCAAACCGTATGCGGACCAGGACCATCTCCAACGCCATTGTCCCATTCATACAAGTAAGTAAAGCAGCCATCGGTGACGGCTTCAATATCCGTACATCCCCCACCGCAGAAGATGAGTCCGTTGCTTATGATTTCAACATCGATAGGACATTGATCATAGAGGAAAGCTGTTTGTAGCTGAAAAATCCAGAGGCTATCGCACACATCGCGGATACCCAGCTCCATATCTACGTTATAGTTGCAGTTGAAGTCGAAACCATCGGTTAAGGTCACAAGAGCTGCGGTGGTGCTGTCATTGTTACAATCCAGCGCTTCTGCGCTGATGACATTGATCTCACCATCGGCATTGACAACGAAGTCATTATCATCAAAAGAACCGCATTCTACAGGAGAAGAAAACTCGAGAATGAAGGAGTTGGTGCCGCATTCGGGCATTTCATTGACTGAAATGGCGGGCGGAACGGGCGGTGGCGGGATGGTATTCCAGAATATGGAGAATCCACAGTAAGCAACACTGGGATCAGCGGCAAAGAACAGCGTCACCGACTCACCGGATGAGGTCACCGGGCCGGGCAGTTCAGTACCGGTCAGTGGACCGGCCAGGAGCGGTGCGCCGGTATCCGGTCCGTCATAAATCATGAGTGAATCGAGTCCGTTTTCTACACAAAACTCTTCGAAGAAAGTCAGCTCGACCGGAGCCCCGCTGTTGATGGTAAAAGTGATCATCTCATTGATACCATAGATGCCATCTTCCCCACCGCTGTCATATAGAATACCGTCACAATCGACTACGGTGGTATCCGACATATCGAATTCGGGGATATCCTGAGCGCTGGCGGCACTGACCGCAAGGCTCACGCAGAGAAGTAACCAAAAGCGGATCATCAGAGGGTATCGCGTATGGTGATCACCGGTGTTTGGATACTGTTGCTCCAGTTGCCGGCACGATCACGCAGTTGGAGGGTAAGCGTTGTGGTTTCTTCTTGAGTGCTTCCCAGGAGAAAAAGCGGGTTCATAAAAACGCCAATGGCACCTTCTACTTTGAGTTCTTCAAGATCAGGGGTAACGGGTGGGATGTGGTAATAATCGGGGTTTTCAAGACGCGCGTCTTTCACAGACAAACAGATGGCATCCGGATCTTGCTCTCCGATGTCACCATTGCGGTCTTTGTAGCGAAAAACAACTTCAATGGAGTTGCTAAACTCTTCAACTTGACTTGCTGACATGCTCACGAATTCAATTTCCGGCACATCGGTCCCCTCCTCTTCTTTGCGGCAAGCGGAGAATACCAGTACAAGCGTAAGAACAGCCAGAATGGATTTCAGTTGGGTCATGCTCAAGGTACTTTCAGGCTGAAGATGGCATTTACAATTGGGCTCGAGCCTTCATTCGGGATGGTTACCGCTTCAGGCTGCACGTTGTCATCGAGCACACAACGCAGGTAAAAGTGATCTCCGGGCTGGGCCTCTGAAAAATCGATCGTTGCTTTCCAGATGTAAGGTACGTTTTGCCCGCCCAGCGACACTCCTGTCAACTGCGGCTGTTGCGACATGGTATAACTGGTGGCTTCGGAGAAATCGCTCAGGCTCTCCGAAAGCATCACGACCGGCGGCACCATAGAAGACTGAGCGGTGTTATCATCTTCAATATAGATCCACACATCGACCGGGGCAGATTCAATTTCTATAGGTGTAATACCGGCTTCTTCGGGATCGCGTTGGTACGGGTTGGTGGTATTGCCTTCAGGAAACGCCAACAATCCTTCAACGCCCGGCGGGAAATCTGCACCGGCGGGGGGAGCAGGGGTGCCGAACATATCGGGTGCGCCGGCGGCAATCCAGTCGTAGATGAGTGAGCGATAATAGGCTTGTTGATCCGGCCAGTCGCTTCCTGCGTCAACGGTAAGGGGCATGATGCCCGAGCTGTTGGGCAAGTCAACAGTCATGCGCGCCCACAGCAGTGAATTATCGGGGTCTCCCGGAACGACACGATGTTCGTATGAGTTTTCAAGGTCATTTGATATACCGGGATGATTGACCAATGAATTGTAAGATGAGCTGATACCGGTAAATGCGGGTTCGAAGGTTCCGTCATGGCAGCCGGAGTTGGCGCAAGTGGGCCTGAACACCTTTTCGTGCAGGTAAGCAAAATTTCCGGGTTGCAGCGCGCTAAGATCAGCGGTCACCTCAGGAAATTCGTATACGACCTGTTCATAGGGATTTTCAGGTTGCTCCTTTTCACATGCGGTCATCACCGCCATTATCATCGCTATGGTCAAGAGAACATTTCTCATATCTGATCAAGTAGCGACATGGTTCCTGGCGATACCGTTCCGGCAGCTTGTACTTCGGGTTTCACGCCAAGTAAATCAGCTACTGTCATCATTGTATCGCTGATTCGCCCAACGGGATTGTCTTCGTTGCCCACCATCAGGTTAGACGGAATAGTTGGTCCGGCCATCAGAGAGAATATGCGTAAAGCGTTTTCATCAGAGTGGTCATAAGCTCTCCATTCGTTGGTGTCGAGAATTGGGTTTGGATCACTGTTGCGACCACATTCGGGGGTGCAGATGATGGCCGTGTTGTTGGCCATATCCGGAACCTGTGACTGGATGTAATTCCAGATATGCCCTACAGCGTGATCAGCGCGGTGGAGGGCGGCGAGATATCCCGTAAAGTTTGAGTGGCATTGATCTACCGCACCAAGATTGACTACGGTGAGTGCCGGACGGAACCAATTCATGAGTTCACAGGCATAGCCAACGGTGCGGAGGTCACCGTTATCGCTGACAGCAGGGTGTGCGATACTATTGTTCAAGGTCTTGGCGAACATTTCGTCCATGAAAAGCTTGATGCTCTGCTTTTCTTCTTCGGTATTACCGAGTGTTTCGAGTCGGCTGCCGTATTGCTCGAAGGTATTATCGAGGAAATACTTGAGTTTATACATCGGTGAGAGCTCATTCTCGGGGTGGTACACCTTGGCATCAGCGAGAAATTCTTGTCCGTTCTCCCCAAAAGTCACCAAGGGAGCAAAAAAGTTAGCCCCATACTGTGCACCATAATCGGGGTGTGCAGAGTAATTGAGCAGGGGAGTTGAGTTTCCGATGCCGTTTCCGACGAACCAGATATCGGTGGCACTATACCCACCGTGTCTACGCAGAAATTCAAAGATAGTTGGGTTGACCGGTTTCTGTTTGAGTCCTTGTGTGGTGACTGTACTCCCCTGTAAAATGGAGTTCAGTCCTCCGTAATGCCCGGCAGAAAAAGCGCTCACCTCGGGAAACAGCGTACCCTGGCTTTGCAATGTGGAATTCAGAAGAGATGGGATGGGGTTGATTCCTCCTTCGCCCGTGCCGAAAACAATTTTTTGCTCAGGCGGAGCCCCATTGAGCATATTGTACATGATATTGCCGGGATAAGGCTCATTCTCCTGGCTTCCGTCAAGGTATTGCTGCAGCACCGACTCTTGCTGGCGAACGCCCCCGGCGAACATGACCAGAACAACGTGCTGCACCAGCTGGCTGCCGGTAGGGGCAAAAAGCCTTCCGCTGGGTAGGATGTATGGTGCAGCGAAGGCTCCGGCGGTCGAAATCGATGTTTTCTTAAGAAAGTCTCTTCTTTTCATACGGATCAATAGTACATGTACTCATTCGAGAGAGCGAAAGAGAAGTAAATCAATTCAGGTGTCATGTAGGGGTCTGTCTCGATGGTATTTCGGAGATAGGTGCGTTCTGCTTCGGAGGGTCTTCGGACGAGGAAACGCACGTAGGTATCTTGAATGAACTGATCGGGGTCGGCTTGCATTTCTTCAATGGTAGGCAGTAACACGTCAGGGTCATTCATGAAGTTACTGATGATAACCTCACGAGCGAGTTCCTTATCGCCAATAGACTCTATGCAATTATTGACGTCGAAAATATCATTGGGTGAGAGTGCAGCCTGAAACAGGTTGGTGAACAGAATAGCCACGTATTGTTCATTTGATTTAAGCTTGGTTTTTCCGGCACCGGACGGGTAAAGCTCTACTTCGTTCAACACAAAAGTTGGCGGGGGGTCTTTCCGGCATGCGGTCGCACTGAGTAAGACCACCAGAAGCACTATGGAGGATTGTTTAAAAGCCTGCATATTCATCACTGATCATTATAGAGCGCTGCACGATCTGCAAATCGCCCGAAGTGTAGAAGGTATTTCCGAAGTTGAAGGCCTCTTGTGAAGTTGGGTTGCGCGACAGGAGGGCGTTGGTGGCCCAGATGACTACACCCTCGGCGCATTCACTGTTATTGAGTAAGACCTGCATATATTCGAATTCATTTGCCGCAACCTGACCAAAGAGCATTTGAGGAGCATTGTTCTCGATGATCTCAAAAGATACCTGAAACTCCGATTCGGTCGGAAAGCGGTAGTAGAGGTCATCAAAGGTGGCATTTACGAAGTTGAATGACCCCATATTGATCTCATCATAGATAGCATTGTCTGTCATTCTTCGGTACATCTCCAGCAAGTCAATGAGCCCCTCACGATACTCAATGCGCGCATCAACCACTGCCAATAGTTTATTGGCCTCGAGCATTTTTTGCTCATAGCCCTGCATGTCACCGTTGAGGCTATCAATGACAGCGCCATTGCGAATAATACCATAGCGCTGATTCAGTTCAGCGTCGCTGGCTCCTTCTACAAATCGCGCCTTACTGTCTTCGTAGACCTTAAAATGGTATGCGTGGTAATAGCTGCTGTCGCCTTCAATAAAAGTCTGATCTGTCATGAGCTTGTTGATCAGCTGGGTGCGTGCTTCAACGCTCAGGTTATTCTCTTCGAGGAAAACCGTTTCAGCCTCCATTTCGAGGTCTGTTGGCTCTCTGCCGATCAGATCAATAAAGGTGCGGTTGATATAGTTTTGCACCAATACGGTCGGAACTCCGCTGTATGGCGGAATTTCATTGTTCTCGAAGACCGTTTCTTCTTTCTTACAAGAAGCCAGTCCGAGAAACAGTAAGAACATTGACATTAGAAATAGTCGCATGGCTTCATCTAGTCTCGCCTTAAAGATACGAAACGAAACCGTTGACGGTTGCATGATACCGATCTTAACAGTATCGCAATGTTTGGGCTCAAACCGTTTGGTTGGTCGAATACCTCGTGCGCGCCACTCCCACTTTGTTTAGTATTGGCATCTATGAGAAGAAAAAACGTTTACCGACACCTGCCTGCAAGCGTTTTACTATGCGTTCTCTGGGCTTGTGGTACAGGGTCAGACCCTTGCGAAATCACCATTGATCTCGACTACGGGTACGATGAGATTTACCTGTTCAACTCGAGTTGCAACTGCTATGAGCTCGATACGGCAGACTACAATGAAACGTTTGCCATTGAATTCAAAGGAGAACAAAAAGTCTCTGACTCGGACGAATTGACCTCCGAATTTCTATCTGATTTCACCCGGATTTATCTTGAAACGAACAACCCCGACACCACCCTCGTGCTCTGGCGCCGAAAGCTCACTGATGAAAGAGAGATGAAAACCTTTGACGACGTTCTGGATGTGGAATACAGAAAGGTTGATTCTTTGACTCCGGAAGCCGAACACGACAGCACTCAATTACTGGTGATAACGGAAGAAGGATTGAAAAGATGGTCAAGATGGTGGGTTGACATTTTCCAAATCAGAAAAAGCTACCTCGGATTCACGAGCATAAATGTACAAGCAGATGTGGCGAAAGATACTATTCGAATCACAGGAGATACACTTCACCGGTTCTCAAGTGGTAACTCACATTTTAGCATTTCAGGTATCCTTTCAGATTCATACTGCCAATAAAAAAGGGAACCCTCGATAGAGTTCCCTTTTTGTGGAGCATATCAGATTCGAACTGATGACCCCCACGCTGCCAGCGTGGTGCTCTAGCCAACTGAGCTAATGCCCCGAACATTCCGCCCTTGCGGATGGCAAAAATAGCTTTTTTCGGATTACCAGCAATCGGTCTGCTGTCAGCCGTCTGCGGTCTGCGGTCTGAGACCCCAGCCGAATGCTGCTTCGCGGCTTCGGGAGCTCTCCTGATTATAGGGGAGCCTTTAAGTGAGTTGTCTATCCCGAAGGAGTCCCGAATTTCAACAGACCGGCGGCAATAGCCGCCGCCATACTGGATTCGCCTTTTGATATTGGCAGCGCAATTATGCGCTGCCCGCCTAACCCCTAACCCCTGCCGCCTAACCCAAAGGTGTCCTGAAAGCGTCCCGAAGGAGTCTCACTTATTACCTTTGTCTAAAAGAAATCCCATGAAAACCATCCAGACCCAGATTGATGGCGGTGTGATGACCATCCGCTTTGACCGGCCAAAAGTGTTCAATAGCTTCAATGAGCAGATGGCAAAGGAAGTGCAGCAGGCCCTCGATGCGGCTCGCGACGATGCGTCAGTGCGCTGTGTTGTTCTCACCGGAGAGGGTAAGGCGTTTTGTGCCGGACAGGATCTCGCCGAGGTAATGGACGAAAACGGTCCGGAGTTGACCTCTATCGTTCGCGAACACTACAACCCGATTATCAGGCGCATACGTGCGATTGAAAAACCTGTAGTGGCCGCCGTTAATGGTGTCGCCGCCGGTGCCGGGGCGAATATCGCCCTCGCCTGCGACATCTGTATCGCTACCGAAAGCGCTAGCTTTATTCAGGCTTTCTCAAAAATCGGACTGATTCCTGACAGCGGTGGCACCTGGTTTCTGTCGCGGATTGTCGGTTTCCAGAAGGCTTCTGCCCTTGCCATGCTCGGTGATAAGGTCAGTGCTGAAGAGGCTGAACGTCTGGGTATGATCTATAAGTGGTTCGCTGACGACGCTTTTGAAAACGCCGTTAAGGAAATCTCCGTGAAACTCGCTGAGATGCCAACGAAGGGTCTCGGCCTGACCAAACGCGCTTTCAATCTCGGACTCACCAATGACCTCGATAACCAGCTCAAAGTAGAAGAGCAACTCCAAACGGCAGCAGGTCAAACCTATGATTACAATGAAGGGGTTAACGCTTTTCTCGAAAAGCGCAAACCCAACTTCAAAGGGGAATAGTCCACATCGCACTCTTCATAACCCATCCTGCGCTTTTGCGCAGTGAAGCGTACCTGCGACTAACTTGAACATTCAAAGCTAGTCGCCATGCACTCTCCATACCGCAACATTGTGTTAATCGATGATGACGCGATCAACAACTTGCTGAACAGGCAATTTCTCACATTTTGTCTACCACAAAGTCACATTCAGACCTTTCAGGATGCCCGCCTTGTGGTACGTTACCTGGCAGAAAGAAAAATTACGGTGCCCGACCTGATTTTGCTAGACGTCAATATGCCTGAGATGGATGCGTGGGAATTTTTATACCATTTTGATCAACTACAGGTGCAGACGGATGTTGTAATTTTGAGCTCATCTATGCACTTTGATGATGTAGAGCGCGCCAAACGCTACGATGCCGTGCGGTGTTACATACATAAGCCGCTGACAGAAGAGAAAATTAAGCATTACCTGATCGACCATCGCTTTGACGAAATTGAAGTGGATTGACATTCAAGAAGAGCTACCTGCGCATGAGCAGCGGGTGCTTGCCTATATTCCTGAAAACAAAGTATTTCTGCCCGGCAAAGACCTCCAGTTTGAGATCCGCGAAGTGATTGTACTGCGCTTTTTGGAGAATTTCTACGAAGAACGACCTGATAAAGCGGAGAAGCACGGGCTTCACTTCTGGCAAGGCGAAGGAAACAGCAATCATTTTTTTTCCGACGTTAGCCACTGGATGCCCATTCCGGAAAAGCCATGAACCGTCTATTTCAGTGCGAGGGGCTGGTCCTGTTGTAGCGGAATGAACCGGGTACCAATGCCGATGTACCGATAGTCACCATCGACCACCGGGATCTCGTAGAGCGAAAAGAGCAGAAAATTCTTCCGCTCGGTCATGTGTTCCGCAATGCCTTCTGCAAGCTGCACTCTCTGATTTCCCCACGATTCCTTTTCTGCCAGTGCACCTACATTTTGTTCGATGGCACCCATTAGGTGATCGGCTACAAATGTGCTGAAGTCATCGCGATCCGGATTGGTGACGAACAATGCCGCCAACATCAATGCCAGAATCAGCAGATGGCGTTTCATAGGGTGGTGTTTGCTGCAAGGTAAGCAAATTGCTTTACTCCTTAATCTTCAGCCTTTTGATCAATTATGTTGGCCCAGGAAGCAACGGCTATCCCGGCGGTTTCAGTGCGTAAGCGGTAATGTCCGAGGCTTACGGCTTTCCAGTTCCGCGCAAAAGCGCGGGATGCTTCGTCTGTCGAGAAATCACCTTCGGGACCTACCGCCACAAGTGTTCGCCTACCCGGGCGATAAGCTTCAGTGAATGGCTCAGAGGGTTGGTCTTCTCCGAGCCATGCAATGAGTTTATCGGCATCTTCGTTGCGCGCAATGAAGTCATCAAAGTCTACCGGTGCGGAAATTTGGGGCTTAAAAAGGTGAAGGCTCTGCTTCATGGCGGCAATGGCTATTTTCTCCCAGCGGTCGGTACGCGCGTTTTTACGCTCGCTGCGTTCGCACCAAAGTGGCTGGATCTCAGTGCAGCCAAATTCAACAGCCTTCTCTATAAACCACTCAAAGCGATCGCGGTTTTTCGTAGGTGCAATGCCAATGACCACGTCAGGCGTATCTCTTGCTCTGCGTTCTATCAATTCAAGGTTTACGCGCACTTCACGGGCGGCAGCCTCAAAGATCTCCCCTTCGTACAAACTGCCATGTCCGTCTGTCACAAAAATTCGATCACCCGCTCGTCTGCGCAAAACCTTAACAAGGTGTTGCGATTCATCTTCGGGCAGGAGGGCCATTCCCTCAGCGATCTGATCAGTGTAAAAAAGTTGCATAGCGCCAAATTAAAAAGAGCCGGCGATATGGCCGGCTCTTTTGACATCATTATCTACTGCCTACACCTTAGCTTCAACCGAAGGAGCCGCGGCGAGGATTTCTTCGTTCGCATACTCGCTGAACTTTTCAAAGTTCGAATTGAACTGCTGAGCGAGGTCTGCCGCTTTGCTGTCGTAAGCCGCCAGATCATTCCACGTATTGCGTGGATCGAGCAGTTCGGCGGGTACATTTTCGCAGGAGACGGGCATTTCAAGACCGAACACCTTGTGCGTTTTGTACTCAACCTTATCAAGCTTTCCTTCAAGCGCAGCCGTAATCATTGCGCGGGTGTATTTCAGGCGGATGCGCTCTCCAACGCCATATCCACCGCCGCTCCAACCGGTATTCACCAGCCATACATTCACTTCGTGAGCATCCATCTTCTCACCGAGCATCTCTGCATATTTCGTTGGGTGAAGTGGAAGGAAGGGCGAACCGAAACAGGCAGAAAATGCTGTTTGCGGCTCGTCAATACCCGCCTCTGTACCGGCTACTTTCGCCGTGTAGCCACTGATAAAGTGGTACATCGCCTGCCCTTTCGTCAGACGACTAATCGGAGGCAATACCCCGAACGCATCGCAGGTGAGGAAGAAAATGTTCCTGGGAAGACCGCCGCTTGACGGCTCCATGATATTGTCAATGTGATGAATTGGATAGGAGACCCGGGTATTCTCAGTCTTGGAGCTGTCGTGAAAATCGGGTGTGCTGCCATCATCCTGAAAACCAATATTCTCCAAGATAGCGCCAAACTTGATCGCATTCCAGATTTGCGGTTCTTTCTCTTCTGACAGATCAATGCATTTGGCATAGCATCCGCCTTCAAAGTTGAAAATTCTATCGTCAGACCAACCGTGCTCATCATCACCGATCAGACGGCGGTTCGGATCACTTGAAAGAGTGGTCTTACCTGTGCCTGACAGTCCGAAGAAAATGGCCGTATCTCCTTGCTCACCAACGTTTGCCGAGCAGTGCATTGAAAGCACCTTGCGATCGTGTGGCAGCACAAAGTTCAGCACTGAAAAAATACCTTTCTTGATCTCGCCGGTGTAAGCCGTGCCTCCAATGATGATCATCTTCTCGGTGAAATTCAGGATCGCAAAATTGTGTTGACGTGTTCCGTCAATCTCCGGATCAGCATGAAAGCCCGGAGCGCATACAATATGCCATTCGGGATCAAAAGCCTCTATCTCTTCTGCAGTCGGACGCAGAAACATGTTGTTTGCGAACATGTTTGACCATGGGTACTCAGTGACCACCCGAATATTCAGCCTGAATTCCGGGTCTGCGCATGCATAAGCATCGCGCACATAAACATCACGATTGGCCAGATAAGCTTTCATACGGTTGTATATGGCATGAAACTTATCTGCATCAAATTTATGGTTCACCGGCCCCCACCATACGCTGTCACGTGTGGTGTCATCCTCTACCACGAAGCGGTCTTTGGGGGAGCGCCCGGTGAACTCTCCCGTATCTACGGCAAGTGCTCCGGTGTTCGTCAACATCCCTTGTCCGGCCATGATGGTTTCTTCCACCAGCTCCGCTGGTGTGAGGTTCCAATAGGCGTTTGCGACCTTCTCCAAACCGAGGGTTTCGAGGCTGGCCTTTTCGGCTTTTCTTCCGAAATGATTCATAAGAACTGCTTTGATTTCTGCTTAGCGATGAACAAAATTAGGCCTTTTCAGGGTGACCTCTTTACAATCTCCAACGAATCTTTCCACGAAAACCTAACGCGTAGTGGGTAAATTATTGTGAATCGTTCGCCCTACGGCGCAATACGCCGATAAATACCAGCGTCCAGGCTGCAACGAGAAGCACACCTCCGAGCGGGGTAACCGGCCCCAACAAACTTCGTATTCCGAGTTCTTGTGGCAGTAGTACGAGCAAGTAGATGCTGCCGCTGAAAAAGATGGTGCCCAATATCAGCAAGAGCGACGCTAGTCTCGCGTCATTCAGTGCACCTTGCCTCCAGGCAAGTTGAAGCATGAAGAGCCCGGTAGCCATCCACATTTGATAACGGACAGCCGTCTGGTATGATTCGAGGCGGTCCGGAGTGAGCACTTCTTCGAGCGCATGCGCTCCGAGTGCCCCAAAAATCACTCCCGAAGCCAAAAACAAGGCCGCGACAGCAAGAAAGGTCTTTTGTACTTTGTGCATAAAGCAGATTATCTTTCGGCAAATTTAGAACCAATGAAGAAGCAAGGCTTGATCTATTTAACCCTTTGTGCGCTATCCATTTTTATGCTGGCATGCGGGGGTGAAACAAAAAGCGAAGCAACAGCACTCAGTGGTGGTGAAGAACCAGCTTCTCAAGAGCAGGCATCAACTTCACAAACTGACAGCCTGACGGAAGTAAAGGCCGAACAGCAGCGGCTCAAAAACAAAGCCATACGCGAAGAGATTGCTGAGCAAAAGGCAAAGGTGACACAAGCCGTTGGCAATACCCTGAGCCCTTATCGCTACGTGGTCAGTACCCCCGAATTTGAAAACTTCGCCAAAATTCTCAAGAAAAGCTCACTCAGTAAACACATTCATAATGCCGGAGTCACCCTACTGGCACCCACAAATGAAGCCCTTGAAAACGCAGGCAATTTTCGCGGACTCGCCCAGAATGGCACAACCGAGGAGATCGATGAATTTGTTGCACAATATGTGATTGATCAAATCATTCTCAGAAAGAAAATAGAAGAAACAGGTGTTCTTACTAATCACGCCGGCGTCACCTTAAAAGTAAGTCGCAATGAAGACCTGCTCGTAGAAATGGTCAAGCTCGGTGAAGATGAAATCGTAACCGAAAATGGCGTGGTGATTCCGCTTGAAGGGCTCTACCACAATCCGTAAGCAGGTCAGATCTTAGTAGTTACCCCTTTTTCCGATTTCCCCTGATTCCGCATCCCTCAGTCCCTCTCATGCGGGACAGCTCCCCTAGGTGGAGGGGAGCACCTGATACATTTCTGATTGCCGAGTGATGATTTAAGCGAACGTTCAGTCGATGCAGGTATGCCTGCGGCTTGAATCGTTGTCGATCGCGCAACAGATTCAACAATCAAACATTCGAGCAATCGAACAATCAAACCTTTGAAGTGGCTCAGAACCATTTGTCAGCGCATACTTGCGCTGCTCGAACTACCTCGCATACCTTGAGAGGACAGCATATTGCCATCAGAAGAGAATACTGCTCCAACAGGCGAATCAACCTCCCTGTCCCGCAGCGCATCGCTAATTTCTGATTGCCGAGTGCCGAGTGATTTATTATTCACTGATTATTATTCAGTAATCATTATTTCTCCAGCTACATCTTATCCTGCGCCTCCTTCTTGAGCAAACCCAGGGCCTGCTGAAGGCTTTCATTGCCCGTTCTTTGCTCAAGATCAAAGATGATTTTACTCAAACTCATGGCTGAAGCGTCGGGCGCACTCTTAGAAGCTGCTATCTTTATGAGCCGAACGCATTCGTCTTTGGCGGTGCGGGTCAGTTCCCACGCTGAACGGCTGACGTACATCTGCATGCTGATGTTATGCTCAAACTCTTCACGGATGGCCTTGAGCAACTCCAATTGTAGTTGAGCGCTGTTCATAGAACCCGAATTTACCCGCATTACAAGGGTACCCGGCGTGATGCGTTCAAGCATAATAATCAGTCGCTCGTAAGCCTTTAGCTGCAGCGGCAGGCTGTGTTTGCGTTCTTCAAGACGGATGAGCATGCGTTGAAAATCGCGCTGATCATTGCGCATCTTGTTGAAAAACAACCAGGCAGTCAGAAAAACCAATCCGGCCGGAATGAGAAGGGTAAGAAGCTCGAAAACTGTATCCATGGTGGGCAGGTTAAATGATCGCGAAATGTATGACCTTAAAACAAATCACTAAAGAAATGAAAATCCCTCAGCCACTCTTAAAAGTCAGCCTTCTGACCAACGTCTTTTTGCTCTTCACCATTGCCCTGCACGCGCAATTCCCCTATGAATTGCAGCGTGACCTTACATTGCCCGTCTTCGAAAATGGCGAATTGTTAAAAAGCGCATGGGCGGGCGGACTCTCCGCTCCGCAATTTTCGCGAATTGACGTAGACTTGGACGGCGATCAGGATCTCTTTCTGTTCGATCGCGACGGAAATCGAACGCTGGTTTTCCTAAACGAAAACCCGGAACCCGGCGAAATTGACTACGTCTATTCAGCAGAATACTCGGCTCAATTTCCGGAAATGCGCGACTGGGTGCTGCTTCGCGACTACAACTGCGATGGTAAGCCGGATATTTTCACCAGCTTTCAAAGCTCCATTCGCGTGTACAAAAATGTTTCTACACCTGAAGACGGTCTTGCCTGGGAAATGGCCTCAGAACAGCTCATGGCCGAATATGACTTCGGCGGCGGCCCGAATATCCTTCCCGCCATTTGCCTGTCCATTGATCTGCCAAGCATCACCGACTACGATGGAGACGGCGACCTCGATATTGTAACCTTCACCGAGACGGCAATGACCATGTACTTTTTCGAATGCCAGAGCGCTGACAACGACGATTGCGAATCACTCGAATACGTCTGCACAAACCGTTGTTACGGCATGGCTGCCGAAGGTTCTGAAAGCAACCTATGGACCATTGAACCCGAATTTGAATGTTCATTCAACGTGGCTGATCCGCGTGAAAACGCGGGAAGCGGCGGTGAGCCGGATAACGAACGTTTCCTCCGTCATACCGGCAGTACCCTGTGCAGCATCGACTTCGATCAGAACGGACTCCTTGACCTGGTCATCGGGGATATCGACTCTGAAACCCTCGCTGGGCTGTACATGGAAGATGCTATTGACGGGCAAGACAGCACCGTGTTTGTAGACATGACCTTTCCGGAGTCGCTTAACAACATCCCC
The DNA here is from genome assembly GCA_018402085.1 of Flavobacteriales bacterium. Taxonomy (GTDB): domain Bacteria; phylum Bacteroidota; class Bacteroidia; order Flavobacteriales_D; family Sanyastnellaceae; genus Sanyastnella. The sequence goes on from JAGYJM010000002.1 coordinate 2,384,446, forward strand.
GTATTCCTTCATCGTTTTCCCGCAGCTTACTACGAAGACGTTAATAATGACGGTGTCAACGACCTCATCGTGGCCTCAAACGCCAAGTTCAATCATGACGATGATCGCGCTGTCTGGCTCTACATCAACAACGGCCTGAATGACCTGCCTGATTTCGAACTGATCACCAAAGACTTTCTGCAAAATGACATGATCGAGGTCGGCCGCGGCGCCTACCCAGTGATGTTTGATCATAATGGTGACGGCCTCCGTGACCTGGTAGTGGCCAATAAAGAGTTCAATATGGCTAATGAAGACTTTTACCCTAGCCAGCTCGCCTTGTTCGAGAACACCGGTACCGCAGACTTCCCTGAATTCACCCTGATTGATACCAACTACGTTTCCATTACGAACGCCATGCTGGAGAGCATCACCGCTACCTTCGGCGACCTCGACGGCGACGGCGATAGCGACCTCATCGTTGGTGAAGAAAACGGCTACATGTTTTGGTACGAAAACATTGCTGAAGCCGGCCAGCCAGCCTCCTTTACTGAACTCCCGGTAGACACCCTTCGCAATGCTGACGGTGAGGTCATTGACATTGGGCAGTTTGCCACACCGCAACTGACTGACGTAGACGGTGACGGCTTGCTCGATTTATGTATTGGCGAAAAGCTCGGCATTGTGAATTATTTCCGCAATACCGGAGCAGCGAACGACTTCAGTTTTGTGCAGCAGCAAGGACAAGCCGGAGACTCACTTGGAGGAGTGTGGGCTGACAGTCAGTTTGGCATTAACGGCCACAGCGTTCCGCAGCTATACACCGCTCCAAATGATTGCAGGTACCTGCTACTGGCCAATGAGATTGGAACGATCCAGATGTTTGACAACATCGACGATAACATCGACGGCTATTTCAATGAGTTCGAAGCCGCCTTTCTGGGCCTGCAGGAAAGTTCCCGCGCCGGAGTATGGATGGAAGACATCAACAACGATGATATCCCTGATTTGTTTTACGGTATCAACAATGGAGGTCTCTTGTTCTTCAAAGGTGTTGATCCCGACGGTATCAGCGAGCCGGTCGAAGACCCGGCTATGGTCATCTACCCTAACCCTGCAAATGATGTTGTTTCCATATCGTTCCGTTCAGTTACAGACGGTGAACTGACCGTGATCGATTCCCGCGGGCGAATTGTTGACACGCGTCAACTCAACGCATGCCTCAATCTGCGCTTGCCGGTTGATCAGTATGCTACCGGGATGTACATCATTGAGGTACGGGGTATTTCGGAACGCCTCACGGCTCCGTTGATTGTCAGGTAGTTTCGAACATTCATTCGGCGATGCTGTTTTACAGCAAAGCACTAAGGATGAATGAATTGAAAAACCCCATTCTGTCAAGCACTATTTATGTGCTATTGATGGTTCTATCACCACTGCTGGGTAATTTAAAGATCACCATGATTTTGGTGCTCGGTCTGCCTTTTGTTATGGTGTGGCTGGTCGTCAGGATTCTGAAAACCGGGAAACCAAGCGGTCGCAACTTCGAAGAGTATTTTTATGACGACCGTGAAATGGTGCGCGTGCGGAGCAATGAAAAGCGAGACCCGCTGAATTGAAAAATCAAACGCAATAAATATCAATAGAAAACGCCCGCAAATGCGGGCGTTTTTCTTATCGGGTCTCTCAACTCAGTTTCCTTATGCGTTCACTGAGTTCATGTTGTCAAGAACGTCCATCACTTCGCGAACCGCCTTCGCAGAGGTATCGAGAAGGGCTTTCTCAGCATCGTTAAGCTGAAGCTCGACGATCTCTTCGATACCATTTTTACCGAGTTTCACCGGCACACCGAGGTAGATGTTTTCGAGTCCGTACTCGCCGGTTAACCAGGCACAAACCGGGAAGATGCGCTTCTGGTCGCGCACAATCGCCTCTACCATTTGCGCAGCCGCAGCACCCGGCGCATACCATGCCGAAGTACCCAGCAGGTTTACGATTTCGCCACCACCCTTCTTGGTGCGCTCTACAATCGCATTCAGTTTCTCTTCGTCAATCATTTCAGTCACAGGAATACCACCTACGGTCGTATAGCGAGGTAGTGGCACCATCGTGTCACCGTGTCCGCCCATCAATACCGCCTGAATATCTTTCGGAGAAACGTCAAGCGCCTCAGCGAGAAACGCACGGTAACGAGCCGTATCAAGGATACCGGCCATCCCGAAGACTTTGCTACTGTCCATGTTCGCATTGAGATACGCACAGTAGGTCATCACGTCAAGCGGGTTTGACACCACAATAATCTTCGCATCCGGAGAGTGCTTAATTACATTCTCGGTAACCGTTTTCACGATACCTGCATTGGTCGCGATCAAGTCGTCTCGGCTCATCCCCGGCTTACGTGGCAGACCGGATGTGATGACCACAACCTCCGATCCTGCTGTTTTGGCGTAATCATTGGTTGACCCAACGGTGCGGGTATCGTAGAGGTTGATGGGAGCTGTCTCCCAGATATCAAGGGCCTTACCCTCTGCGTATCCCTCTTTAATGTCGAGCAATACGACTTCATTTGCCACTTCCCGTGTGGCCAGTACGTTGGCACAAGTGGCTCCCACATTGCCGGCTCCGACTACTGTAACTTTCATCCGTTCTGATGTTTTTAAATTCGCTTTAGAATGCCTGAATTCATTGGCAATCTGAAATTTCACGTCAAAATTACAAAACAATTTTGTTCAGAACGGGTCGTTGATTAAGCACAGACGACCTCACAAAATTCCCTATTTTCGAGCCTGATGAAACCTGCGTTGTATATCCTTCTCATACTGCTGTTCGCAAGCAGCAGTCTCTTTGCACAGCCTGACCCCTCGATGCCCGAAGGCGACTTCGGTGTTGATTACAATGCCGTTGACCAAGATGGACTGCGAACAGGCCCGTGGATTCGCGTGCACCAGAACGGCAGGATGTACTACAAAGGACAGTTCGAAGCCGGTACGCCGACGGGCACCTTTTGGTTCTGGTATGAGTCAGGTGAACCCATGAGTAAAGTAGAACACCTCGATGGCACGACGCACATGGAAGCGGTGAATTACCATAAGACCGGCTTCCCAATGTCTAAAGGCACCTACCGCGAATACATCTCGCAAGACACTACGCTAAAGGTCAAAGACGGAGAATGGGAATTCTTTACCGAAGAAGGCTACCTTAAGACCCGCGAGCAGTACGATATGGGTAAGCGAAACGGTAATTCCGTTACCTACTTCGACACCGGTGACATACTCCGCAAAGAAGAATATGTTAACGATGTCAAAGAAGGACCGTGGCAAGAGTTCTACCGCAGCGGACAACTTCGGGGCTCAGGAACGTATCGCAAAGGAGAGTACCACGGAAAGTTCGAACTCTACCAGGAAAACGGGCGCCCGATTGTCAAGGGGCAATATGTTGGCGGATTAAAAGACGGTGTATGGATACACTTTAACGCCGATGGCAGTATCCACATCACCACTAAATTTGAGATGGGCCAGGAACTTACCACCCGTCGCGAAAACGGAGAATTCACCGATTATTACGATTCAGGCATCCCAAAAGCAACCTATTTGTATGAAAACGGTGTTAAAAGTGGCCCCTTCACTGAATGGTATGACCTCGGAGAGTGGGTGAAAGTGCCTCTTGACGAACCCCAGCCCGGCGGTGGCATCCAGTACAAAGAGAAGCTGCAAGGCACTCAGGTGAAACGAGAAGGAGATTTCCTCGATGGTGAACTTGAAGGGGAAGTAACCTATTTCAACGAAGAAGGACGAATCGTGAAGACCGAATATTACGCTCAAGGCGAATTGGAATCGACAGAAGAAAAATGAAACAACTGCTACCCTACCTCCTGATCGGCGCGTTGCTCCCGATCAGTGCATGCAAAAAAGAAGTAGACTACGAAGCCATCGATATGGGATACGAGTATTTCCCCAATCGCGTTGGAGCCTACATTGACTACGAAGTCGACAGCATCCACTACGGAATCACCGTCGATACCACACAGTTTTTCCTCCGGGAAATCATCGCAGAAGATTTCATTGACCAGGAAGGAAACCTCGCTGTTCAGGTTGAACGATACAAAAAGTTCTCAATGGGTGCTGAATATGAACTGACCGATGTATGGGTGCAGTTACGTACCTCTACCACCGGTGAACGCGTTGAAGAAAACCAGCGATTTGTGCGGATGGTCTTCCCGATGGATGCTGATGCGAACTGGGACGGTAATGCCTACAATACACTTGATGAATGGACGCACACCTATGGAAGCATTGGGGGCTCGTACTCCTTACCGCCATTAAGCTTCACCGATGTGGTCAGGGTCAATCAGCGAAACAACGTCAACCTCGTCGACCAGGAAGAAGCCTGGGAGGTTTACGCACGAGGCATAGGGTTGATTCACAAGCGGTTCAAAGACATTGAATTCCAGAACTTCGAAATCACCGGTGTAGATGTGGAAATGAAAGCCATTGCCTACGGAAGTATCCAATAATGAAAAGCTTATCGGCTGTATTACTACTGCCGGCAGTGTGGCTGTCGGTTCTCGCCTCTGCGCAAGGGGTGGCGCCCGATAAGTACTGGATTCGTTTTACGGATAAAGCAACTACCCCTTTCAGCATCGATGCTCCTGAAGCTTTTCTCAGTGAACGAGCACTGGAGCGCCGAAATCGCCAGCAAATAGCCATTACGCAAGAAGACCTTCCTGTCGATCCTGCATACGTACAGGCCGTGCTTGACCTCGGTGATATCAACCTCATCCACCAAAGCAAGTGGTTCAATGCCGTTACGGTCTTCTTCACTGACAGCACCCTCCTCGAATCGATACAAGCCCTGCCTTTCGTAGCAGAGACTCGCAGCATCCGCCGTTTTTACGGCGATAAACCAACCAATACACAAAAAGTAAACACGAAGACGGTGTTTGACAGCTCCCTCTATGGCCCGTCTTTCAGACAGATTGAGATGCTGAACGGACATCAACTTCATGCGCTTGGGCATACCGGTGAAGGCATGCACATTGCCGTTCTTGATGCAGGATTCAGGCATGTAAATGAGCTGCCAGTGTTTGAAAAGGCGCGGCAAGACGGACGATTGCACGAGGCAAATGACCTGGTAAACTGGTGGACGACCTCCGTGAGTGCGCACCACAATCACGGCACCTATGTGCTGAGCACGATGGCAGGGGTGCTGCAAGACAGCCTGACAGGCACGGCACCCGATGCGCAATACTGGCTTTTTCGCACCGAGAACGGCGAGTCTGAACTGATCATTGAAGAACATAACTGGGTGGCAGCGGCTGAACAGGCTGACAGCATCGGCGTGGATCTCATCAATACTTCGCTCGGCTACAGCACCTTTGACTTCCCGGAGATGGATCACAGCTACGATGACCTCGACGGTGAAACCACCTTTATCACCCGCGCCTCAACCATCGCAGCTTCGAAGGGCATGCTGTTGTGCACTTCAGCCGGAAATAAGGGCCAGAGTGCATGGCGCTATATCACGGCACCGGCCGATGCGCGTGACGTGCTCACGGTGGGTGCGGTGAATCCATACGCGCAGCACGCGCCCTTCAGTAGTTTTGGCCCCTCTGCAGATGGCAGAGTCAAGCCCGACGTGATGGCCATGGGGCAAGATGCCGTTTTCGCCGATACCGACAGCACCATTCGCATTGGCAATGGCACGAGTTTCTCGTCTCCCATTCTGTGCGGACTTGCGGCGTGTTTGTGGCAGGCGCATCCCAATCGCACGGCCGAAGAGATTCGTACCGCCATCATTGAGAGTGCGCATCTGTACAGCCAGCCGAACGACTCTATGGGCTACGGCATCCCTGATTTCTGGCAAGCGCATTTGCGTTTGCGGGGCAGTGATTTCGCCGCAGAAGCGGCGGATGCTACAGTCTACCCGAATCCGGCGAGCAATGTGTTATTCGTTGAATGGAACACCCCAACATCAGACCTCGCAGACCCGGTGTACCGTTTGTATGCTGTTAACGGACAGTTAATGGCTGAAGGCCTGCTGAACACCACCCCAGACCGCGTACTCGGACGTATCGATCTGGGAGGTAGAGCCTTGATCGGACTGCACATCCTCGAACTCGAATACGCCGGGCGGCGCAGCACACAGCAGGTGGTTTTTGTACGCGAAGCTGATCAGTAACCGTATTTCTGTTTCCAGAGGTTTCGGAGATGTTCGCGCATTTGCCGTTCGCGGGCATTGTCTCCCGGTTTGTAGAACACCGTTCCACTGATGGCCTTAGGCAAATACTCCTGGGCAGCAAAATTACCCGGATTCTCGTGGCTGTAATTATAATCCTTACCGTAGCCGAGATCTTTCATCATGTCCGTTGGCGCGTTGCGAATGTGCATCGGCACCGACAGATTTCCTGTTTGACGCACCGTTTGCTGAGCCATTCCGATGGCCTCATAGGCCGCATTCGATTTGGGCGAAGATGCCAGGTACGTAGCGCATTGAGAAAGAATGATACGCGACTCGGGGTAGCCGATGCGTTCAACCGCCTGAAAGGTGGTGGTGGCCATGACCAGGGCAGTTGGGTTGGCATTGCCAATGTCTTCGCTTGCAGCGATCAGCATACGGCGCGCAATGAACTTGGGGTCTTCTCCGCCTTCGATCATGCGCGCGAGGTAGTAAACAGCCGCATTCGGATCGCTTCCCCGAATACTTTTGATGAAGGCCGAAGCGATGTCGTAATGCATCTCCCCTGCTTTGTCATACATCGTCGGGTTGGCCTCAACTACTTTATGAACCAGTTCATCCGTGACAACGAGCTTACCCTGCGGCCCCGAGTTCACTACGAGCTCGAACACATTAAGCAGACGTCTGCCATCACCGCCGCTCAGCCGCAGCAAGGCCCCTGTTTCTTTAACCTCAATGGCGCGCTGCTTGAGCACCTCATCTTCATTTACTGCACGGTGAATCAGGGCCTGAAGCTGTTCTTCCGTGAAGGGTTTCAGCACATAGACCTGGCAGCGTGACAGCAAGGCCGGAATCACCTCAAAGGATGGGTTCTCGGTAGTTGCACCAATCAGTGTGATATCTCCTTTCTCAACAGCACCCAGCAGACTGTCTTGTTGCGACTTTGAAAAGCGGTGTATTTCATCAATGAAAAGCACGGCATTGCCGCGAAACAATCCGGCGCCTTGCGCCTTAGCTATCACTTCACGTACATCTTTCACCCCACTGTTGATCGCTGAAAGTGTGTAAAAGGGACGATCAAGAGTCTCAGAAATGATGGTAGCCAGGGTGGTTTTCCCTACTCCGGGTGGCCCCCAAAGAATCATTGAAGGTATTTGTCCGCTTTTAATTACACGCCCCAGCAAAGCCTCCTCGCCTACGAGGTGACCTTGTCCGACATAGTCTTCAAGCGTCTTCGGACGCATCCTTTCGGCGAGCGGCTGGCTTTGGTTCATAGCACGAATATAGGAAGCTGCAGTTGCTTACCTTCGTTCACATGAAACGATTCCTGCGCATCTTTTTTATCATCATCGCTGCACTAATGGTACTTGCCATCGTTGGCGGGGTTTACTATTACTACCGGAATGATGAGCCTCTTCCGGAAGGTGTTGAGGGGCCAAAAGCCGAGCAGCTCGCAGATAAGATGCTGTCTGCATTGAACCATACGGCCTGGGAACAGACGGGGGCGCTGAAGTGGTCATTCAGAGGGGCACACCATTACCTCTGGGACCGCAATGCTCCGAATGGAGGAGCGGTAGAAGTCAAGTGGGATGCCAACGTGGTGCAGTTCTACACGGAAAAATACCATGAGGGCATCGCAAAGGTGCAAGGTGAAGCAGTGACCGGCGAAGCCGCCAAAGAATTGATTGAAACGGCATGGGGCTACTTCTGCAACGACTCATTCTGGCTGATTGCCCCCTTCAAAGTGCGTGACCCGGGTACAACACGTGAATGGATTGACCTTGGAAACAGTGAAGAAGGCCTGCTGGTCACCTATGATTCAGGCGGTGTCACCCCGGGCGACAGCTACCTCTGGTTGCTTGATGAAGATGGCACGCCAAAGGCGTGGAAAATGTGGGTGAACATCATTCCGGTGGGGGGTGTACAAGCCACCTGGGAGAATTACATAACCGCTCAGAGCAGCATCCGGCTGGCCACCGAGCACAAGATGGCGGCCTTTACGCTGGAACTGACCAACATTGCAGCGGGTACTGATCTTCAACGTATCGGAGTAAGTAAAAATCACTTTAGTGAGCTGAAGTAAACTATGCTGGTATGCACTGGCGCATAGCACCAATTATGTATGGTAACATGCCTCCGGAAACTTTCGCTCTATGCATGCCTTTTCGAGCTTCACAAAGTTCGACCACCTGATCTTTTGTACTACCTTAGGAAAGCTCTTGGCACTGGCCGCAGACTCAATGGGCAGAAGCCATTGCGTGGTGTGTGACTCCTGGATCTTTCAATGGTTTGCCGGTCAGGCTTACCGTGCTGACAGCAGACCAGCAGAAAGAACGGCAGCCATAGCCTGAGCAACATTTATCTGTTTGAGCCCGCAGCGAGTCAAACCCTGTGGCCTCGTCAGAAACAATGCGAGCACTAAAACAACGAACGATGAAACCTCTTACCCTCATCTTATCGATACTTTTTCTTCAATCTTCATTGGTCTACTCCCAGCAATGGGTTGACAAAACCTTCGAATATGACAGCCTTGTCAACATTACTTACGGAACCTCGATCAATTTCAATGGCAGCATTGACTCATTGCAAATGGATGTATTCATACCCGAGTGCACTAACATCAACCAAAGGCACCCCTTGTTGATGTGGATTCACGGAGGAGGATTTCTGGGAGGTGACAAAAGTGATCCCAGCATACAACTCATGTGCAGGGAGTTTGCGAAGCGAGGGTACGTGACGGCGAGTATCGACTATCGTCTTGGACTGATCTCAGATGAGTTGCTATGGCAATGCAACTATCCGAATTACGAATGTCTCTTTGCGGCAGATAGTGCTGAATTGCCAAGAGCCTACTACAGAGCTGTACAAGATGCGAAAGGTGCGGTAAGATTCTTAATCAACAGACATGAAGAATACAAGATCGATACCAGCAACGTTTTTGTGGCAGGTGAAAGTGCCGGCGCATTAACTGCCTTAGGTGTTGGACTACTCGACATGAATTCTGAGCGCCCTGTTCAAACATTTGCGCTCGAAGATGTCTCGTCGCCCAACCCCAACACATTCGGCTGCATCCAGAATATGGGCGAAAACTTTGATGGAAACACAATCACCAGGCCTGATTTAGGGGGTATTGATGGAGAGATTGAACCAACCAACATTGATTTCACCATTAAAGGTATCGGGAATATTTATGGGGCAATGCTGAGCGACTTATTGGCGGGCATCCCTGACAACAAGCCAAAACCGGCCATATATTCATTTCATCAGCCTTGTGACATTATCGTCCCTATTGACAGCAACACTGTCTACTGGGGTCTGTCATGGTGCTTCACAAATGGTTACAATTGCTACGGTATCAGCAATAACGAGACGATGTTGTACGGTAGCAGGGCATTTAGCAACTGGAATTCAACCTACGCTTATGGCTATGACATACAAGACGAGTTTACAGAAGTGGTGTTTCCATTCAACTTTTTTTTCGGATCAGGCAGTTGCCTCGATCAAGTGGAAAACCCCTGTCACGACTACGACAACAGAGCTTTAAGGGAAAACAATATGGCCGTCTTTTTTGCGGGCAATATTACAAGCGAAGCATGTGATTCCACCAACGGAATTGCACCTCAAGAAAAATGGCTCAACGAATTAAACGTTTATCCAAATCCCACCAAATCTGCACTTCACATAAGCGGAAATCACCTGGAAAGGCTTAGCGTCATTCACCTCGTTGATATGCTCGGAAAAAAAATCCCGCTCACCACGAAACTTAATGCGAACTCAATAACTTTAGACCTGTCAGGCTTGAAAAATGGACTCTACATTTTACAGCTCGTAACGTCAGCAAGTACCACAAAAAACATCAAGATTGTAAAGAACTAATTATACACCGCACTGCTGCACCCCCTACCTGCCTGCCTGACTGAAGAGACATCAGGCCATCAATACGGTACAGATTTTGTATGTTCATACCGTATGAAGGTAATACTGCTTCTCTTGCTATTCTTTTGCACCCAGACCTTAAGCGCCTGTGAATGTGCATCCGTGCGCGGATTTCTGCCGAGCATTGACCGCTACACCGTGCTGGTAGAAGGCGAGATTGCCGGAAGGGAGATTACTGACGATGGCACGATTACAACGGTGCAGGTCAGTGAGTGGGTGTACAACGGACTCAAAGTTCAGCGCACTTCAACGGTCAAGGTACTCGCAATTGAAGAGTGTGAGGGCAGTCCGGTAGCTGAAGGAAGAGTCTTGCTGCTGATTCGTCAACATGAAAGCCGAAAGCACTTTTGGTCGATGCCCACCTGTGAGGCCGGTCTTGTCACGATTGATAATGACCGGGCGTCCGGTTCATTTATTGCGCCCACATACGGTGCGAATGGTCCGATCACACACCCTGTGGCCTACAGCTGGCTGCGATCAGCAATTGAATTTCTGACTGAGAACTCAAATCATTTTGGACTTTACGAAGCGATGCCACTCAGCTTCGACCAGCCGGCGCCGGAGGATTCGTCAGTGTGGGAAACTCCCGGGCTCTACACCGCTGGCGGAAAAGGACCTTTTAAGGAAACGATGATTGTTGAGCGTTCACCTGACGGACTTGACCTTACTATGCAGGATGGTTCACGCTACCCCTGGTCGAATCAGCCCGGAACCTACACGTTTGCACAAATCGGTCCGCAGCAATGGCGATTCAGAGGCGTAAGTGTTATTCATTCTGACAACAAGCTTGTGTTCTCTGAATTTACGCCGCTGATGCCGGGGGTATGGGAACGGTTCGGGGTGTATTGGTTTCTTATAGAGGAAAAAGGGTTCGCGCACTACACCTTCAGGCGTGTGGATCTACGCCCTGAAGTGCTCACAGACGAGCTAATGAAGTACCGCAACGAACTACCCGAGAATGCCTACAAGCGGGATGGCGCAATAGATGCCATCTTGACGGGCGAAGACGAAACCGCGCCGGGACTTCTATATTACGGTCCGCGGCATGTCTTGCTCTTGCGGTCAAATACCAGGGGGTGGTTCGCCCCACAAAAACGCTACTGAAGTTCTTCAGGCATCTTATGCTTCCAGCGCTTATGTGACCAGAGCCAGAAGGCCGGCTGTTTGCGGATTTCCTCCTCGAGACGCTTGTTCAATTGTTGCATGATGGCGCCTTTCTCTGTTTCTTCTCCTACCTGCTCAGCGATCAGCTCGTAGCGAATCTCGTAATGCCCACGCTTCAGTTTCACAATCGAACCGTACACCACTGCCATGTCGTACTCACGGGCATGTTTCTCGGGGCCGAAGTATGTCGCGGTGGGGTGTCCGAAAAAATCAAGCCACAGCGACTTCTTCGGGTTGGCGGGTGATTGATCAAAGCCATAGATGATCACCGTAGGTTCATCTTTATGATCCTGCAGCCATTGTGACGACTCTATGGTAGGCACCATGATCAAGCCGAAACGGCCTCGGGTTTCACGCATTTTCGCATCAAACCACTTATTGCTGAGTCGTTTGTAAATGGCCATTGCCTGACCTTCGTATTGTCCGGCCGCAGCCATGGCATAAAGCTCCCAGTTGTTCATGTGTCCGCCCCCCAGCACCACACTCCTGCCCTTCCTGAGCTGTGCGTTAATGACTTCTTCATTGACAGCTCGCATGCGCTTTCGCACTTGTTCTTCGGAGATCGAGAAGTTCTTGAAGCTCTCTATAAAGATGTCTGCCACGTGGCTGTAGAACTGACGTAGTAGCTGTTTCCGTTCGCTTTCAGACTTTTGCGGAAAGCACCTTTCGAGGTTGGAAAGGATGACCTTTTTCCGGTAAGGAAATACGGTCATGAAGATCAGCGCCACGAAGTCACTCACGCGGTATAGCAGGAAATAAGGCAAAAGCGAAATCGGCTTCAGCAACAGGTAATATGCAAGTCGGGCTCCCATAGCGGCGGTAAATGTCGGAAATAAGGGGATATACCCCACAGTGCACCGTTGGACCCCTCAGTCCACCGCAAGCGGTGGACAGCTCCCCTTGGCAAGGCAAGCAGTTTTTTCCCGGGCTTCCTTTCCCAAAATTGCTCCCCAGGCAAGGCAAGCAGTTCTTTCCCGGGCTTCCTTTCCCAAAATTGCTCCCCAGGCAAGGCAAGCAGTTCTTCCGGCTTCCTTTCCCAAATTGCTCCCGGCAAGGCAAGCAGTTTTTTCCCGGGCTTCCTTTCCCAAAATTGCTCCCCAGGCAAGGCAAGCAGTTCTTTCCCGGGCTTCCTTTCCCAAAACTGCTCCCCAGGCAAGGCAAGCAGTTTTTTCCCGGGCTTCCTTTCCCAAAATTGCTCCCCAGGCAAGGCAAGCAGTTTTTTCCCGGGCTTTCTTTCTAAAAATTGCTCCCCAGGCAAGGCAAGCAGTTCTTTCCCGGGCTTCCTTTCCCAAAATTGCTCCCAGTGCAAGGCAAGCAGTTTTTCCCGGGCTTCCTTTCCCAAAATTGCTCCCCAGGCAAGGCAAGCAGTTTTTTCCCGGGCTTCCTTTCCCAAAATTGCTCCCCAGGCAAGGCAAGCAGTTTTTTCCCGGGCTTCCTTTCCCAAAATTGCTCCCCTTGCTAAGGGGAGCTGTCCCGCGAAAGCGGGACTGAGGGGTCTACACCTGCCATCCCACGAAGCGAGACTGGCTGCGTAACACCACCCTGCGAACGACATTTCAGATAGGCAAGGGTGTATTAAATAGCGCCTACAGTATTGAAAATCAATTTTCTCACGTGTTTTTCACATTTTTTCAACAAGACTACTATATTCGCAGCAACCTTTTGAATACCAATGAAAAACGCAATCTTTCGCCGCATTACTGTTTTGCTGCTCGTGGCTCTGGGGTTTGTGCTTCTGCTTAGCTAATAAGTGAATAACTTTGTTGATAGAAGCATTGCACCTTTCATCGCCAGCCCTTGACAGCCCGCTAACTTTGATCTACAAGAACCGTAATCCAGACGTCTTGTATGATTACCCTTTTCGGTAAGAAAAAAGTCACTGACGAAAAAGTAGCCCGTCACTTTGTATCCACCACCCTCGACGTGGTGGAAGAAGGATGGCCTGTGGTGTCCGGATTCATCAATGATAGCCCGGAGTTTGTCACTCGCCCCAAGCTCGACCCCGACGATTACGGGCGCTTTCTAATGATCGTGATCGCCGGTAACTTCAATTACATCCCGAAGAGTTTTGACGAAGGGCATGACAGCGAAATCATCAAAGGCTGCGTGCAACACTTTGCCCAAGTACTCGATGTGCCTGTCGCTGACCTCGCTGCGCGCATCAAATCGTACCGAACCTTTATCGCACGTATTAACCACCCATCCAAAAACACGCTCTACGGGATGTCTCGCGCCATTTTCCACAAGTATGAGCTCAATGAACACCAAGAAGAATACTTCCGCAGTGTCAATACACCCAACCCGATCTTCCTGAAAAATATGAATGAGATCATGCAACACTTTCTGTGGGACTGGTCAGCGTTCAAAGAGCGGTTCAAAGTAGTGTAATCCCACTTTCCCTGTCAAAAACTTCCTGCATTGCGCCTCATCCGTGCAATTTCTGCCTGTATTTTCGTTGCGTGAGGCAATGTATCCTGTCTATATGTATGCTCTTCTCACTGTTCGCGGCGGCGCAGCCGACGACGGTGATCAATCATTTTGAAGGCGATGCTCCGTCTTCAGATGATGCGTTTCATTACGTGCTGAAAAGCACGGATGCGCACAGTGTCGTCATCAACTATTATGTGCCCGCTGCGGCAAGCGATGAAGAACGCCTCGCCGAATTGCTCAATGATGCGACCGGTTTCTACATCGATCGGACGGTTTTGTTTGACGGACAAGCGATCTCTCTACGTGACAGTGAGCGGGAGGTGCTGCGCGACCTCGAACACATCGTCAAGGACGCCATCAACTACTACCACTTCCGCGAACTCAGGCGCTTTGGCGGATTTTCGCAAGAAGTGGTTTCTGCCCTCGAACAGCTGAATGAAGCGGCCATCCCGGCCAACTGGTCACCGGAGGTGGAGGGCACCCTCCACACCGATAAGCGGCTGCTCTTTTTAGAGCAAGCAGTAAACACCCTCAAGCGTGCCGTACAATCTGACATCCGCCGCTTTTGCGGCGAAAACATGCTCATGCAAATCAAGAGCGAAGAACGTGAACTGGAAGCCGAGCAAGACTCGCTGCTCAGCGCCGTGCGGTCGTTCAAGAAGAACGATCCGCTTGCACCGATGGAGATCAGCTTTAGCAATGAAACACTTAACCTGCTCGCCGTTAACGATGATTTCACGCTGCCCACCTTCTCTGAAAATCCGCAACCGTCTTTCGATGGTGACCTGGCCGACCGTATCCTGCATTTGCTTGAAACCAACAGCCAACGCATCGACGACCTCACGCTGGAAGTCCGCGAACTGCAGGCACCCCGCAACGAAAACGCCGAACTGCGCGCTGAGATTCAAGAGCTACGCGCGATGCTATACGAATTACTGAACCGCGAAGGACAACCCGTCGCGCTGCCCTCCACAACCGATGGCACCGTGGCTCCCCTCCAATTCGATCGCTTCAGCATCCGCTACCCCGTGGGCGGCACCCATCTTGATCTCAACGCGCAGCTGCAATTGTCTGAGCTGATCAACCTCCTCGCCCACCGAGAGGATATGCGCATCATGGTCACAGGCTACGCCGACCGCACGGGCAACCGCGAAGCCAACCTCCGGCTCAGCCAGCAACGGGCCAATAAAGTTCGCGATCAACTGCTCGACGCGGGCATCGCCCCACACCGCGTGCTGGTGAATTACTTCGGCGAAGAAAAGGCCACCGGCTCGCCGGATGATCGGAGGGTGGAGATTTCGTTTTTGCAGTAGGCGCACACTGCAGTGTGCGCCTACATTTCGTTGGTTCAATGAAACGGGATGACCCGAAAATCACCGGATGCCTGTGAGGCGTCCCTCTCTGTGAAAACCAGAATTGACGATACACGAAAATTCACGGACGCCTGGAAGGCGTCCCTATCGAAGGCCACCTTTAAACGAAAGCGCCGCAACGATGCGGCGCCATTTCAATTTCCATGCGCACACTGCGGTGAGCGCCTACTATATTTGCGGTATGAAAATCATTTGCATCGGGCGCAATTACGCAGATCATGCCAAAGAGTTGAAGAACGACGTGCCCACCGAGCCGCTTTTCTTTCTGAAACCTGACAGTGCGATTCTGCCGCCGCACAATCCGCTGTTCATTCCGGAGTGGACGAACGACCTGCATTACGAATGTGAGCTTATCGTGAAAATCAACCGCCTCGGGAAGTACATCGATGAGCGCTTTGCGCACAAGTATTACGACCAAATCGGACTCGGTATTGATTTCACGGCGCGCGATATTCAGCAGCAGTGCAAAGAGAAAGGACACCCGTGGGAGAAGGCCAAGGCCTTTGACGGCTCGGCGGTGGTTTCGAAGAAATTCTTGCCGCTTTCTGAACTTGGCGCGATCAACGACCTCGGTTTCCGGATGGAGAAAAACGGTGAAGTGGTGCAGAGCGGACGTACCAAAGACATGCTCTTCAGCGTAGATCAGATCATCGCGCACGTCTCCCAATTTATGACCTTAAAGGTGGGCGACCTCATCTTCACAGGTACGCCTGCAGGTGTAGGTCCGGTCGCGATTGACGACGTACTCACCGGCTACCTTGAGGGCAACGAACTCTTCAGAACCAAGATCAAGTAATGGGAAACCGACGTTTTCGCCGCTTCAAACGCGGTGAGGTCATTGAGGTCAGCATCGAGCGCATGGCCTTCGGTGGAAAAGGCATCGCGCTGATTCCGACCGATGAAGGACAGTTCACGGTCTTCGTGCAAAACACCCTGCCGGGTCAGCAAGTGCTCGCCCGCATAGTGAAGTGCAAGAACCGCTATGCCGAGTGCAAGCTCGAAAAAGTGCTCGAGCGTGCGCCTGACGAGACCGACATCCCCTACCAGGAGATTCCCGGAGCGCCTTATGCGCAGCTCCCGATGGCGAAGCAGCTTGAGTACAAAGAAGCGACCGCGCTTGACCTCTACCGCCGCATCGGCAAGGTTGAGCACCTCGACGCTGTGTACGAGGGCATCCAGGCGTCGCCGGCTGTCTGGCATTACCGCAACAAGATGGAGTACTCGTTTTCGGCCATCGGTTTTGACCGCGAGAAAGAGAGCGACTACGACGGCTTTGCCCTCGGGTTCAAGCACCGCGGCACCTGGTGGATGGTCGAGAACCTCGACGATGACAGCGGCCTATTTGATGCCGAGCTGGAGAGCAAGTTGCACCTCCTTCGCAAGTGGTTTGAAGCCACCGGTTTGCCGGCCTGGCATCCGCCGAAGCGCGAGGGCTTCTACCGCTTTTTCGTGGCGCGCAAGAGCTTTCACAGCGACCGATTGCTGTTGAACCTGGTGACCACGAGCGATGATCTTGACCAGTTTGATCGTGCTGCTTTCGTCGCAAAAGCGACGGATGTATGGGGCGACCGCATCGCCGGAATTCTACATACCATCAACGATGACACAGGCGAACGCGTGGAAGCCCGCAGCGGCAGCTCTACCGTGATTTACGGCGACGAGAAAATTGTGGAGCGCATCAACGGACTCGATTTTGCGATTTCGATGTCGAGCTTCTTCCAGACCAATCCGCAAAGCGCTGAGAAACTCTACGACGGTGTGGTCGAGTACGCTGGTCAACCGGAGGGAGATGATCAGCTCTTGATGGACCTCTTCTGCGGCACAGGAACCATCGCGCAACTGCTGGCCAAAGGAACAGGCCGCGAAGTCATTGGCGTTGATATCGTCAAAAGTGCGATCGAGGATGCCCGCGAGAACGCCAGACGCAACGGCGTTGAAAACGTGACCTTCCACGCCGCGGATGCGGGGAAGTTCCTGCTCGAATTCCCGGAGTATGCCGACCGCATTGATACCATCGTACTTGATCCGCCGCGTGCCGGAATCTCCCCGAAGACACTGCGGAAAGTGATCCGCCTGGGCGCGCGCCGCATCGTTTACGTCTCGTGCAATCCCGCCACGCAGGCGCGCGACACGCAGGTGCTCGCCGAAGCCGGTTATCGCCTCGACCGCCTCAAACTCGTTGATCAGTTCCCGCATACCTCACACGTTGAGGCCCTCGCCCAATTCAATCTGCAGCCATGAAAACGCTTGACGAGAGTTACTGGAGCGCCCGCTACGCCGAAGGCAAAACCGGTTGGGACATCGGACATGCCTCGCCCCATTTGATCGAGGCCGCGCATAGTGCGGCGAAAGACACACGCATTCTGATTCCGGGTTGCGGACTGGGATGGGAGGCCGAGCAGTTGTGGAAAGAAGGCTACTCGAATGTCTTCATTTGTGACATCAGCGGAAAACCGCTGAATGCCTTTGCAGAGCGGGTACACGATTTCCCGAAGTCGCAGCTCTTGCACACCGATTTCTTCTCGCTCAAAGCACGTTTTGAACTGATTCTGGAGCAGACCTTCTTCTGCGCCTTACCACCGTCTCGACGCGATGCATACGTCAGCAAGATGCACGAACTACTGACACCCGGCGGAGCGCTGAAAGGACTCCTTTTTGATTTCCCGCTGACGGAAGAAGGTCCGCCATTTGGTGGTTCTGAAGCGGAGTACCGCGAACGTTTCACCGAGGTGTTTGATGACTTTACCATCGAGCGGGCGCAGCGATCGATACCACCGCGACAGGGAAGCGAGTTCTACTTCGAGGCGCTGAAAAAATAGCTACTTTCGTACAGTATGGAAACAGCAGAACGCACACGCATCCTTGACCAATGGGAGGTGGAGCACAAGATCCGCCGCATCGCCCATCAGATCCTTGAAGAAAACTACAAGGAGAAGGCGATTGTCATTGTCGGCGTCACCGGCGTGGGCGCCGAAGTCGCCCGTGAGCTGCACAATGAGTTCACCTCCATCAGTGATATTGAGAGCGTGTTCTGCGAACTCACACTGCAGAAAAATAAGCCACTTAAGGGTGAAATGACCTTCTCAGGCGACCTGAAAGATCTCCGCAACAAGGTTGTTTTTCTGGTAGACGACGTTTTGAACAGCGGACGCACCCTCATCTTTGCCGCCCGTCATTTGCTGGGCGCTTCTCCAAAGAGTCTTCGTACGGTGGTACTCGTTGACCGCATCCACCGCAAGTTTCCCATCCGCGCTGACTACGTCGGCATGACCCTTTCAACCAACCTCAAAGAGCATGTTGCGGTAGAGAAAGAGGGTGATGGGTTTGTGGCGTATTTGGATTAGAATCCAAATTGATCCCTATTTAAGTTTATTACCCTTCAGTTCACCGCCTCGGCGGTGGACAGCTCCCCTTAGCAAGGGGAGCAATAATGAATACGGACCAACCAAAAAGTGCTCCCCTTGCTAAGGGGAGCTGGATTCCGCGCAGCGGAAGACTGAGGGGTCCAACCCAGCTACTCACCACCGCACAGCGGAAGTCTGAGGGGTTTACTTCAACACCCCCACCAACTTATCCAGCTTCGCGGCGCCCATGCCGAGTGCTTCGAATACGATGTCGGCGTCTTCATAGATTTCGCGGCGTTCTTCGAGGTGGCGCTTAATGAAATCACGCAGGTCATCTTCGCCGAGGTCTTTGATGAGCGGACGCTCACTTTTGCTGTGCATGAGGCGGTGAGCGAGTGAGCCGACATCCATTTTCAGGTAGACAGTGGTGCCTTGCTCTTTCATCACCTTCAGGTTGTCATAGAAGCAAGGTGTACCGCCACCGGTGGAGAGCACCATTCTGGGGTGGGTATCAATCATGCGCTGTAGGGTGTTGCGCTCCACACCTCGAAACCCGGCTTCGCCATTCCGTTCAAAGATGTCAGCTACACGCTGTCCTTCCGTCTCTTCAATCACCTTATCGAGGTCATAGAAAGGCAAGTCGAGCCGTTTCGCCAGTTGACGTCCGACGGCAGTCTTGCCGGCGCCCATGTACCCGATGAGGAAGATGCGCATGGTGCAAAGATAGGCGGATGCATTGCCGATTGCAGATTCTATGAGTGCTGATTTATGATTAACTGCTCATGATTCAGCTTTATTATTCTCTCGGTTTCCCTGTTTCCCAGCGGACGCGATAAATCGCGTCCCTACAGGTGCCTATGTTCAACGATTTCCCGGTTTCCCAAATCGTCCATGAGTCGATCGGTCTATGCGTCTGACGATTGGCACCTCACTCAATCACCACCCGCTCAGTAACCACCACCTGCTCTGAGCGGTAGGAGAGCACATATACACCCGCGGGTAGGTCTTCGACATTAAACATGTAGGTGGTATTGCCAATAGCTTGGCTAACGTGTTTAACCTCTCTGCCTTGGAGGTCGGTGAGGGCGAGTTCGCCAACTTCTAGTGCAGCATCTGTAGCTAAGTATACGTTGAGGATGTTAGAGGCTGGATTGGGGTAGAGCTTGAATTGTGCGCTTACCCCTTGTTCTTCAATGCCGGTATGACAACCGGGTACCACGCAGCCATGTTCGTCTGTTTTCACCACCCATACGTCTGAACTTACATAGTCATCATTGGGCTCAGCATGACCTGTGGCGATCAGACCACCGTCAGGGGTGGGCTGCACATCTCTGAATTCACTGTCGGTGCCTGTTTCAAAAGCGTAGTGGCGTTTCCAGAGCAATTCGCCTTCGGAATCAGTGCGAAGGATATAACCATAGTAGGCCGGTGTTAGCGGGTCACCTGGTAGAGGCAATAGTTCAGGCCCACAAACAACAATATCATTGTTTGGCATCTCAGCTACTCTGCGAACGACATACGAATGCCCCTCCTCGCCTACCGTTTTGGCCCATATCAGTTCCCCGTCTTCGCTGTTGTACTTATGTATAACAACGATATTCTCAAAAGTTTGTGTCCCCTCTATTCGGTCGACCGTAGACATAAGCACATTTCCATCTTCCGACATCTGTATATAGGCACTATTCGTATCGGTATCATTCTCAATAACGGTCCGCCACACCTCATTGCCCTCTACATCAATGCGCATGATGATCTTGTCGTCATTTTCGTTGATCCAGGGGTGCCATATGACCAGGCCTCCTACAATGGCTCCCCCATCGTCGGTAGGCGTTATGCTGTAGAAACTTGTGCTGTAATCCTGCTGACAATACGTCTTCATCCATAAAAAATCACCTCCATTGTCGCACTTCATGATGTGACCACAATTATTTGCAATAAAGTTGTTGTCATCATTTAATCCAGAAGCCATAAAATCACCGTCACTCGTTTCACATATACCGGTGATATTTTGAAAAGTGCCGGGCGCACCAGGATATTCACACGTCCAAAGTGTATCCAAGTTTTGATTAAACATGACAATGCAATTCACAGAAATCACTTCCGTATCAGAAGGATATACTTTCTTCCGGAAACACCCCACCAAATTTTCATCTGAAGTACCTCTAAGTGAACTTGCATAACCCGATTGTATCCGCACTGAATCAGGGTAGTATTGCCTTTCATCGATCAGCGACCCACTTTCAGATATTTTACCAAACCACAAAAATGGATTGAACGGCTCTACAGGATGGCGAGAATGACCCATTACATAATAATTCCCGTTCAGAGGCCAAATACTAGCGGAGGTTGAACCAAGTTCATACCCCATCGCGTCAAAGCGCACATTGAAGGTGGTTTGGGCAACACCTACCGTGGCAATCAGGTAAAAGATATGTATAAACAGCCACCTCATTTGCTTACCACGAGTTTGTGAGTTTCTACCTGTATTCCATCAAAGGATAGCAACATCAAATACATACCTGAAGGTAAGTCGTTTAGCGACACCAACTGAATACCGTTGTTGACGTTGTTGTACTCCTGAAGCAACCGCACGATTGCTGATTTCAGATTCTGCGACTGCTGATTGATGATTTCGTATTTACTACGCATTATTCTGTACTTATTATTGTCCTAGTTTCCCGTGCTCCCAGACTGCCAATCTAACGAACGATCAACCTCTCAGCCCCGCACCTGCGGGGCAGCTCTCCTCATCTGAGGAGAGCCTTAAAGCTAGGGGCACTTCAAAGTCTCCCAGTTTCCCGGTTTCCCGGTTTCCCGAATCGTCCATCGGTCGATGCGTCTATGAGTCAATCGGTCTATGCGTCTGACGATTTTCTTCTCAGTCAATCACCACCCTCTCGGTAACCACCACCTCTTCTGAGCGGTAGGTGAGCACATACACACCTGGGGTTAGGTCTTCGACATTAAACATGTAGGTGGTATTGCCAATAGCTTGGCTAACGTGTTTAACCTCTCTGCCTTGGAGGTCGGTGAGGGCGAGTTCGCCAACTTCTAGTGCAGCATCTGTAGCCAAGTATACGTTGAGGATATCAGAGGCAGGGTTGGGGTACAGCTTGAATTGTGCGCTTACCCCTTGTTCTTCAATGCCCGTATGACAACCGGGTACCACGCAACCGTGTTCGTCTGTTTTCACCACCCATACGTCTGCACTCACGTGGTCATCATTGGGGTCTGCATGCCCTGTGGCAATCAGAGCCACCGTCAGGGGTGGGTTGTACATCTCTGAAGTCACTGTGGGTACCGGTTTCAAAAGCGTAGTGGCGCTTCCAGAGCAATTCGCCTTCGGAATCAGTGCGGATGATATAACCATAGAAAGCTGGGGTGAACTGGTCACCCGGTAGAGGGAGTACTTCAGGGCCGCAAATCACTAAATCACCATTAGCCGCTTCTGCGATGCGTCGAACGACATAAGCATCACCTTCTTCTCCTACGGTTTTGGCCCAAATCAGCTCACCGTCTTCACTGTTGTACTTATGTATAACAACGATATTCTCGGAGGTTTGAGTCCCCTCTATTCGATCGACTGTAGACATAAGCACATTTCCATCTTCCGACATCTGTATATAGGCACTATTCGTATCGGTATCATTCTCAATAACGGTCCGCCACACCTCATTGCCCTCTGCATCAATGCGCATGATGATCTTGTCGTCATTTTCGTTGATCCAGGGTGCCATTTGACCAGGCCTCCAACAATGGCTCCACCATCTTCGGTAGGCGTGATGCTAGGAAAAAGAGTACCGTAGTCTTGCTGACAATATGTCTTGAACCAGAGGAGATTTCCTTCGGCATCACACTTCATAATGTGACCACAGTCGTTCGCTATGAAGTTGTTGTCAGTATTATTACCACAAGCCATAAAACTGCCGTCAGTGGTCTCACAGACCGAAGATAGCACCTGAAAAGTACCCGGCGCACCCGGATACTCACACGTCCAGAGCGAATCCAAATCCTCATTGAACTTTGCTATACAGTTTACAGCAATGACGTCTTCATCCTGAGGGAAGATTTTCTTGCGAAAACACCCCACTAAATTACCATCAAA
This sequence comes from Flavobacteriales bacterium, assembly GCA_018402085.1. Taxonomy (GTDB): domain Bacteria; phylum Bacteroidota; class Bacteroidia; order Flavobacteriales_D; family Sanyastnellaceae; genus Sanyastnella. Next base: position 2,406,951 of record JAGYJM010000002.1, read on the forward strand.
AGTACACCTCAGCGAACTCGCAAAACCCGCCTGAATACGCACTGAGTCAGGGCAATACTGTCTCTCATCGATGAGTATACCACTCTCCGATACTTTGCCTAACCATAAATAGCCGTTTTGTGGATTGGTTGGGTGACGAGCTTGAGCATATACGTAGTAGTGCCCATTCAATGGCCATATACTCGTAGCATTTCCACCCAGCTCATTCCCCATCGCGTCAAAGCGCACATTGAAGGTGGTTTGGGCAACACCTACTGTGGCAATCAGGTAAAAGATATGTATAAACAGCCACCTCATTTGCTTACCACGAGTTTGTGAGTTTCTACCTGTATGCCGTCAAAGGATAGCAACATCAAGTACATACCTGAAGGTAAGTCGTTTAGCGACACCAACTGAATACCGTTGTTGACGTTGTTGTACTCCTGAAGCGACCGCACGATTGATGATTTCAGATTTTGCGACTGCTGATTGATGATTTCGTAATTACTACGCATTATTCTGTACTTATTATTGCCCTAGTTTCCCGTGCTCCCAGACTGCCAATCTAACAAACGATCAACTTCTCAGAGCCCCACTTCGCGGTGCCCAGCTCTCCTCATCTGAGGAGAGCCGTAAGGCCAGGGGCGCTTCAAAATCTCCCAGTTTCCCGGTTTCCCAAATCGTCCATGAGTCGATCGGTCTATGCGTCTGACGATTGGCACCTCACTCAATCACCACCCGCTCAGTAACCACCACCTGCTCTGAGCGGTAGGAGAGCACATATACACCCGCGGGTAGGTCTTCGACATTAAACATGTAGGTGGTATTGCCAATAGCTTGGCTAACGTGTTTAACCTCTCTGCCTTGGAGGTCGGTGAGGGCGAGTTCGCCAACTTCTAGTGCAGCATCTGTAGCCAAGTATACGTTGAGGATATCAGAGGCAGGGTTGGGGTACAGCTTGAATTGTGCGCTTACCCCTTGTTCTTCAATGCCCGTATGACAACCGGGTACCACGCAACCGTGTTCGTCTGTTTTCACCACCCATACGTCTGCACTCACGTGGTCATCATTGGGGTCTGCATGCCCCGTGGCAATCAAGCCACCGTCAGGGGTGGGTTGTACATCTCTGAAGTCACTGTGGGTACCGGTTTCAAAAGCGTAGTGGCGCTTCCAGAGCAATTCGCCTTCGGAATCAGTGCGGATGATATAACCATAGAAAGCTGGGGTGAACTGGTCACCCGGTAGAGGGAGTACTTCAGGGCCGCAAATCACTAAATCACCATTAGCCGCTTCTGCGATGCGTCGAACGACATAAGCATCACCTTCTTCTCCTACGGTTTTGGCCCAAATCAGCTCACCGTCTTCACTGTTGTACTTATGTATAACAACGATATTCTCGGAGGTTTGAGTCCCCTCTATTCGATCGACTGTAGACATAAGCACATTTCCATCTTCCGACATCTGTATATAGGCACTATTCGTATCGGTATCATTCTCAATAACGGTCCGCCACACCTCATTGCCCTCTGCATCAATGCGCATGATGATCTTGTCGTCATTTTCGTTGATCCAGGGGTGCCATTTGACCAGGCCTCCAACAATGGCTCCACCATCTTCGGTAGGCGTGATGCTAGGAAAAAGAGTACCGTAGTCTTGCTGACAATATGTCTTGAACCAGAGGAGATTTCCTTCGGCATCACACTTCATAATGTGACCACAGTCGTTCGCTATGAAGTTGTTGTCAGTATTATTACCACAAGCCATAAAACTGCCGTCAGTGGTCTCACAGACCGAAGATAGCACCTGAAAAGTACCCGGCGCACCCGGATACTCACACGTCCAGAGCGAATCCAAATCCTCATTGAACTTTGCTATACAGTTTACAGCAATGACGTCTTCATCCTGAGGGAAGATTTTCTTGCGAAAACACCCCACTAAATTACCATCAAAAGTACACCTCAGCGAACTCGCAAAACCCGCCTGAATACGCACTGAGTCAGGGTAATACTGTCTCTCATCGATGAGCACACCACTCTCCGATACTTTGCCTAACCATAAGAAGCTATTAGAAGGATTGGATGGATGACGCGATTTGCCAAATACATAATAGTGATCATCAAGCGGCCATACACTGGTTGCACCAGCTCCAAGCTGCAAGCTCATTGGATCATATCGCAAATTAAACATCGTCTGAGCTCTGCCAACTACAAAAAACAAGCAGAACAAATTAAGCAATACTAACCTCATTTGTTTACGATCATTTTTGTGACGACACTTGCACACCATCGAACGACAATAATACAATGTAAAACCCTGATGATAAATCGTTTAATTCCAGCAGCTGATAACCATTATTGAGATTATTGTAGCTCTTAAGCAATCTACCGTTCATGTCAGATACAGTGAGAACCACATTCACACCTTCCCCGGGTGGAGTGAATGAAACCAAGGCCTCATTCTGAGCAGGGTTTGGAACTACCCTGAACAATGACTCTTCTTCAATAAGTGGTTCACTACGCGTTGACCTTTTTGAAGTAGGCAACAGTAGCGGCGTTTGATAAACCTCACCGGTGGTTCTGCGCAAGGCAGCTCGTGCCATTGAGCGACCTCCAGCAGTGGGGTCAGCAGCTAAGGTGCGAAGTATGGTTTCTTGCTGAGTTGTAAATCTTGGGCAATGTGCCGTATCTAAAAGCGTTTCGGCGATTGCCTTCAGCGCTTTTGCTTCAGTAGTCGTCGTTGGCAGACTTCCGATTAAAGAATCAGCCGTAGCCGTTTCTTTTGCAAAATAGTTCGCACCGATCTTGGCTCGAGGTGGAGCACCTTCTGCCTCCAGTCTTATTATTACTTCATCCCACTTGAGCGAATCTCCATGCAAGTAGCTCAAACGCTTGTAATCCTGACGGGCGCGATCGAGCTTCAACTGAAGTGATGACATATCGGCTTCAAGAATAGATTTATGCGTTGGTCCGCCATTCTGACCATTCAGAACCAGCTGCTGGTAATACGAGCTAAGTCCTGAGTTCAACATCATTTGCTTGACGCGCAAGCTCAGCGGTGAGTTTGCCAGCAACACCTGCGCCATGTGCCAAGGCGAAAGCTCTGGGACGCGGTCAAAGGTGAGCTGAAAAAGTGAATCGCTTACATATGGACTGCAATTGAGCAGCGCGTTGCGTACTTCAAGACTGCTTAAGGTAGGGTCATTCACAGCATCCACAGCGACCTGACGGTTACCGCAATCGAGTAAGCCACGGTAAATGGCTTCAGTTTCCGCCAAGATGTCTTCCAAATCATCGATTTCATTCAGCAGTTCTTGCTTGCTGTGGGTAAGTGAACCATCTGGCAGACATGGATTCTCAGACTGTTCGTCAAGAATATTATTCACAAGATCCGACTTACAGATCGGCTCTTCATCCGGTGATTCATCACCGAAATAATAGAGTGAAACCCAATGCATCAATACCCAACACAATATCAGATGGATCATTCATGCCGGGGCATAAGTGCGAGAACTTATTGCCGGCGACAGCGTCATCTTCAGGTACACCTTGAATCAGATCTATCACTGAAAAATTGGCAAGTACGATGTCACCAAAACTGTTATCTGTACTGCCACCAAACGTGTTACACGAGAACTCAAGCCCAGGTAAAAACGCATCGTTAAACCCTCCGTTGCGGCCTTGTGCAAAAGCTCCGGCATGGAGCGCATCAAACGTATTGAGGTAACACTCATTGGCTACAAGTGTATCAGTGTCAACAAAAGCAGCACCAATGAGTTGCTCTGTTCCTATGTGTCCATTTGGGAGACCAATGAACGTGTTCTCTTCTATTTCAAAGCCCTGGGTTTCTTCCATCTGTACTCCGGCGAGCGCCCAACCCTGGTTCAGTCCGGTATTGTTCACAGGCAGTGGCTTTAACTCAAATGTGTTGTACATGATTGAAGGACCGTTGTAAATGCCTTCTGCAAGAATGCCAACGGCGTTGCCTTCGAATGTAGCGTCATTGACTTTGAAAGAACTCGTACCAAACTCATCGCTGGCATGAATACCAAAGCGCAGGTTGCTGAAAACACTTGGTTGCCAACTGCCTCCTGAACAGGTGCCGTCTGTGCCCGGCATACCGCTGCACCATTGTAGCACCTCAAAACTGCTGGTGCGGGCATCAATACCCGTACCCATGTTCTCTATACCATCGTCACCGTAATAGCTCTGATAGGTGCTGTCATTGGCTACCATATCTGTAAAGGTGCATCCTCTGAACGGTATTTTGACGATTTCATTCAAGATGATGTGTGATCTGAACAGAAAATCACCATTGAGTGGTCGTGTTTGAATAAAGGTGACATCATCAAAGTAACTTACGTTGCGCGTGCTGTCACCCAACGCATTGGTCCAATGGTAAGGTGCATACTCCGCTCCGATGTAGCAATTGCGTATGGTTGAGCTTTCAGCATGCACGATACCGCCGCCTGAGCCTTGAACATAATCGCATAATTCATCGTTCTCACGCACCCAGATACCTGTATGAGCGTTTTCAATGACGGCATCTTTCAACTCTAGCGTACCTTGTTGAGAAGCGATTTGCGGTTGGCTTGCATCTCCCCAGACTTCAATGCCAATCCAGAGTCCGTCGCATTTCGTTGTAAAACATCCCTCCTCTACAATCAACTTACCTCCCGGCTCAATAATGACCCTACCGTCAAGGGGCATGTATACATGATTGCGCACTGTCAATTCAGCATTGGATCGTATGATCAGGTTACCTCTCACAATCTTCGCACTGCGCCATTCAACGGTCTCAAACGGATTGATCACAAGGTTGCATGCAGTGTCTAGGTCGCAGTAGTCTTGTTTGATAATATCAAACCGTTCTTCGTACACTGACCTGAACATACGACCTAACTGTTGCGGTGTGAGACTTACACCATAATCAGTGTCTCTGCAGTAGTCCATTAAGTTGTTCGAGCATACATATTCTAAAGGAGGGTCGTCATTGGGTTGATTATCTGTAGTAAGTTATACCAGCATGCAGTGCAGTCATACCCTACCATTGGAATCTCCATCTTGCAGGATGAAAGCCATTGAAAACGGTTAGCACCGTGTCGGTGAGTAGGCGTATCGGAGCAATAATCATCGATAGACAGAATCTAATAGCATAGTTTGACAAGGGAGGATTCCATATTAGTGGATCATTATCTTCAGTGATATCTGACCGTCGGCTCGCATGATAATACATGACTCAAGTTCAAAATCGTGACCAAGTTCATGCCACAAGCAGTGTCGCTAATTCAGAAACTCGCCAGTCAAGCCATGCCTCAGGTGGAGTATTGAGCATCGCATCGCAATCAGAATAATTCTGAGTTTGAGCAGCGAAGTACTTGTAGTGATACCAAAAGTTCGCAGATGAATCCTATTGTCTGTAATCAGTTGGATGCGCACTACCTGTCCAAATGCACGAATTATCATACAATCTCGAGAAAGTCGTCAGGTCCACGTACATAAGTCGCTTATCGAAACTCTCGCCAATCTGCTGCAGACGTGGTATCGAATCATGCGGTGGTTCAGTGGATTGAACAACTATATGCATAGCGTCTTCACTCAGTAAATATAGCAGTAGGATAATTGCTCCAAGGAAAGACCATGCTGATAGCTCGTCGGATGCACATGCTCATCCAGGTATTGGATAGTCAATACTAATCAACCTCAAACCGGATATTGAATGGAAGCAGTATCCAAATTCTGAATTCAGGGCCTCGGCTATTGTGAAAGGCTGGTTTCCGGAAGCCGATCATGTTGATCTTTGACACGTGTAGTTCTCAACGTGCTAATGGAATCACCAGTCATTCCTCGACATAGGATGGTATACTCCATCGCGTCCCATCAATACCATCGTCAGCATGCTGTGAAGTTGTTTGCTAACCGACACATACTGACCAAAATGCCATGCCAACTTGATGGTGATTGGCTTGTCGTAAGGTGTTGGCACGTAGTCATTACCCCAATCAGTGGTGCTTACCCCCCCCCCGCCTTGTACAACACAAGTCTGGGAAAGAGCAGTCGACGAGCAATAAACTGCATAAATACCAATAAAGAGGAGTCGAAGGAGCGGAGTTGAATTTGAGAGAGTCATAAGAATAATGTTAAGATTTGACGTGGGAATATAGGAATGAATGCCGAAGAATCAAATAACTCCTTCGTTTTTAACAGATTAGAAGAAACACCGTTACACAGGTCAACTGGTTTTGAAAATCCTCGTGCTTCAACACCCCTCTCCCGATTGCCATCGGGATCCGCTGCGCGGAAGCCAGCTCCTCTCGGTGGAGGGGGGCAGCCGATTTATTGCTGATTGCTGATTAACTGCTCATGATTCAGCTTTTATTATTCTCTCGGTTTCCCTGTTTCCCAGCGGACGCGATAAATCGCGTCCCTACAGGTGCCTATGTTCAACGATTTCCCGGTTTCCCAAATCGTCCATCGGTCGATGCGTCCATACGTCGATAAGTCGATAAGTCGATCGGTCGATAAGTCCATCCGCCGCTTTCGCGGCGTTCAAAACTGAAAATTCGGCAGTAAAATTCAACTCAGACTGCCAGAATGACTTGATAGACGGTCGATTCAGGGATTGGTCAGAAATTTGACGAGTTGGAAGTGAAAACACGAAAACACTATGGATCTCGGAAAATTCACTATAAAATCGCAAGAAGCGATACAGCAGGCGCAGAACATCGCGATGGGGAATAATCACCCTACGCTCGATAACCTTCATTTGCTGAAAGGTATACTGGAGGTTGACGAAAATGTCGCCCCATACCTGTTAAAGAAACTCGACGTCAACGTCGCCATTTTCACGAAGGCGCTCGAGCGCATGATTGAAGGCCTGCCGAAAGTTGAAGGCGGTGACCTGCACATGTCGCGCGACCTCAACAAGGTGCTCGTCAAATCGCAGAACCTGCTTAAAGACTTTAACGACGAATACGTATCGATTGAACATTTGCTGCTCGCCATGGCTGAAGGGTCAGACCAGGCAGCGCGCCTATTGAAAGACAACGGCGTCGCGCCGAAGAACCTGAAAGCGGCGGTACTTGAGCTGCGTAAAGGCGGACGTGTCACCTCTGCTTCGCAGGAAGACACCTACAATTCACTGAACAAGTACGCGAAGAACCTAAACGAGCTTGTGAACGAAGGCAAGCTTGACCCGGTGATCGGACGCGATGATGAAATTCGACGTGTACTGCAGATTTTGAGTCGGCGTACAAAGAATAACCCGATTCTGATAGGTGAGCCGGGCGTGGGTAAAACCGCTATCGCTGAGGGCATCGCCCACCGTATTGTGGACGGAGATATTCCGGAAAATCTGCAATCAAAAACCTTGTACTCGCTCGATATGGGCGCACTTGTCGCCGGAGCGAAGTATAAAGGTGAATTTGAAGAACGCCTCAAGTCGGTCGTGAAGGAGGTGCAAAGCTCAGACGGAAATGTGATTCTCTTCATTGACGAGATTCACACCCTTGTGGGCGCAGGTGGTGGTGAAGGCGCCATGGATGCAGCGAACATCCTGAAGCCGGCACTGGCGCGGGGTGAACTTCGCGCCATCGGTGCGACGACCCTAAATGAGTACCAGAAGTACTTTGAAAAAGACAAGGCACTGGAACGTCGCTTCCAGAAAGTGATGGTGGATGAGCCCGACCGCGACAGTGCCGTGAGTATTCTGCGCGGGATCAAAGAAAAGTACGAGAACCACCACAAGGTGCAGATCAAAGACGAAGCGATCATCGCGGCAGTTGAATTGTCGCAGCGCTACATCAGCGATCGCTTCTTGCCGGATAAAGCGATTGACCTCATCGATGAGGCCGCAAGTAAACTCCGCATGGAAATCAATTCGAAGCCCGCTGAACTCGATGAGCTGGATCGTCGCATCATGCAGATTGAGATCGAGCGCGAGGCCATCAAACGTGAAGGCGACGAGCAGAAGATTGCCGAACTCGGCAAAGAACTCGCCGAGCTGAACAACCAGCGCGATGCCCTTCAAGCCCGTTGGCAAGCCGAGAAGGATGTGGTCGATCAAATCCAGAATGGTAAGAAAGAGATGGAGAACCTCAAGCTCGAAGCTGAACGTGCCGAACGCGAAGGTGATTACGGAAAAGTCGCTGAAATCCGCTACGGACGACTCAAGGAGCTTGAGCACAGCATCGAAGAAGGCAAGCACAAACTCGCCGAGATGCAGACGCAGAGCAAGATGATCAAAGAAGAGGTTGACTCTGAAGAGGTGGCTGACGTCGTCTCAAACTGGACCGGAATACCGGTATCGAAAATGATCGAAAGCGAACGCTCGAAATTGCTCCGACTCGAAGACGAACTCGGTAAGCGGGTGGTTGGCCAACACGAAGCCATCATCGCCGTGTCGGATGCCGTGCGTCGCTCACGCAGCGGCCTTGCAGACGACAAAAAGCCGATCGGTAGTTTCATCTTCCTCGGTACGACCGGCGTGGGTAAAACTGAGTTGGCGAAAGCGCTCAGCGAGTTCCTCTTCAGCGATGAGAACGCCATGACGCGGATCGATATGAGCGAATACCAGGAACGCCACAGTGTGAGCCGTCTGGTGGGTGCACCTCCGGGGTATGTCGGCTACGATGAAGGCGGACAACTCACCGAAGCGGTACGTCGCAAGCCCTACAGCGTGGTGTTGCTCGATGAAATCGAGAAAGCCCACCCGGATGTCTTCAACATCCTGCTGCAGGTGCTTGACGACGGTCGCCTAACCGACAACAAAGGTCGCGTGGTGAACTTCAAGAACACCATCATCATCATGACTTCGAACACCGGTAGTCCCCTGATTCAGGAGAACTACGACAAGATGGCTCCTGGTGATGAAAAAGGCACCTTCAACCGCACAAAGATGGCCGTAATGGAGTTGCTCCGACAAGAAGTCCGTCCGGAATTCCTCAACCGGATCGACGAGACCATCATGTTCACGCCATTGACGCGAGAACAGATCAAAGACGTGGTACGTCTGCAACTCGCAGGATTGAAAGAACGCCTTGAAGCGGCGAACATCCAGCTGGTGGCCAGCCAGGATGCCCTTGACTATCTCGCAGAGCGGGGTTACGATCCGCAGTTCGGTGCACGTCCGGTCAAGCGCGTCATTCAGAAGGAGGTCCTCAACGAGCTCTCAAAAGCGCTCTTGAGCAATACCGTTGACAAAAATGATCAGGTGGTACTTGATGTCTTTGACGGCAAGGTGGTGTTCAGGAAGAAGCTGGAAGAGGAGGACGTGGTTGAGATTATGGCGTGACCATGGACTCATAGACTCATGGACTCATGGACCTATCGACTATTAGCGAGGTAGGTAGGAAGTGAGGTAGGGAAACTGGGAAACTGGGAAACTGGGAAACTGGGAAACTGGGAAACTGGGAAACTGGGAAACTGGGAAACTGGGAAACTGGGAAAAAATTAATTCATGTACGTGAAATCAGCAATTTCGACGGTTGCTCCCCTCGCTGAGGGGAGCTGTCGATTTTCACAAAGTGAAAGATCGACTGAGGGGTATGCGGGGCTCTGAGAGGTTGATTGCACTTGCTTTCAGAAGGACTCCTAAATACCCCCCAGTCCCGCTTCAGCGGGACAGCCCCCCTAATTTCAGGGGGGGCTTATTCATATCTACAGCTAAAACATGGCGTCCCCTCATTGATGCCTGGGAAATTCAGTCGCGCGCGATAATGCGCTGACCTCCGATCACCGATCCACGATCCCCGATCCATCGAGGCAGGATGATTGATCCTGGAGTGGGGGTGATTCAACACAAACAACCGCCACAATGCTTCGCATTGTTGGCAGTTTTGTTTTTAGCCGCACCTGCAGGCAAGCCAGCGTGCGGCTAAAAACAAAACCGCCATCAGTTCTCTGATGGCGGTTCTTGTGTTGTCGGGGCGGCAGGATTCGAACCTGCGACCCCCTGGTCCCAAACCAGGTGCGCTAACCGGACTGCGCTACGCCCCGAACTACTATCTTTTATTCTCTTCGCCTCTCGGCTCGAGAGGTTGCGGAGAGACTGGGACTCGAACCCAGGGACCGAATACTCGGTCACAGCTTAGCAGGCTGCTGCATTACCACTCTGCCACCTCTCCTTCGGCCTTTGCCGGGGTGCAAAAGTAAGGAATAGGCTTAAACTGACCATAGCCTGAATGAAATTTTTCAGCGTATCAGTGGGGAGACGTTCCGGGGGCATCCGTGCTTTCCCTTTCCGGGTAGGCAATGCGGGCGTGATAGATATTCTTCAACTTCCTTCTGAAGACCTGCTTGACCGTGCTGATTTCGCGGAAAGTAATGGCCGCATTATCGAACTGCCCCATTTTTTCCTGATGGCGAATGATGCCTTCAACCAACTTTTCAATGCTCTCTTCGCTGTAATCTTTGAGGCTTCGCGAAGCGGCCTCCACACTGTCGGCCATCATCACTACTGCTGTTTCACGGCTGAAAGGTTTTGGTCCGGGGTAGGTGAAAGCTTCAGGATCTACCTGATCTTCTCCCCTTTCATTGATGGCGTTGCGGTAGAAGTATTCCACCCGCGTAGTACCGTGGTGGGTGCGAATGAAGTCTATGATTTCTTCGGGCAGCCGATTCTTCCGGGCCATCTCAATGCCCCGGATTACATGTCTGATGATAATCTTTGCGCTTTCTTCATCACTGATATCATCATGCGGATTGAAGGTGTACTGGTTCTCAGTAAAAAACTGCGGAGCCTCCATCTTTCCGATGTCATGGTACAGCGCACCAGCTCTGACCAGGAGGGCATTTCCGCCAATAGTGCGGATCGCTTCTTCAGCGAGGTTAGCCACCTGAAGCGTGTGCTGAAAGGTTCCGGGCGCCTTTTCACTCATCTCGCGAAGCAACACGTTGTTGGAGTCGGATATTTCGAGCAGGCTCACCTCCGACACAAAGCCGAAGGAGCGCTCAAAGAAGTAGATGAGCGGAAAGGCCAGCATCGACAGCACGGCGTTGCCACCAAACCACGCGTAGGTATTCCAGTGAATGCCCTGAAAGCTTCCTTCCTGAATAATATTCAATCCGAGATAGGTAGCGGCATAGCTGATAAAGATGACCAGTGCCGCATTGAAAAACTGCGATCTCCTTGAAAGTGAGCGCATTCCGTACAGCAAAAGAATGCCGGCGAAGCTGTGCAGGAAAACGAACTCAAAGGCACTCGGCACAATAAATGCCAACATGAAAACGCTGACAATGTGCAGCAATAAGGCAAGTCTTGCATCATAAAAGGTACGCACCACGATTGGCAGAATACAAAGTGGCGCTATATAAATGTTGAGTACGTCTACCTCCAATGCCAGTTTCACAGAGAGCGCCATCAACAGGATCAGCACCAGCATAAAGGTGACCCTGCTTGGGTCATCGAGAATTTCGGGGCGCAGCATGCGCAGCACAATCACCACGGCCAGTAAGCCCAGCCCGATCAATAGTGCTTGTCCGAGCAGAATAATCCACCAGCTTCGCCCCTTCCCTGCGCGCTTTTCGAAGGTCGCTTCAACCGACTTCAGCTCGCGCATCTGCTCGAGGCCAATCTGTTCGCCTTTGCGAACAATCAGCTCACCGGCCTCTAATTTACCTGTAACCGTCTGGATGGCATTGAGCCTGCCGCGAATGAACCGTTCAGTGGCTTCACGATCGTGAATCAGGTTATAACTGAGATGCTGCTGGAGAATGGGCTCGAGGAATTCGCGATCGACCCGACGCTCTTTTTCCAGTAGCTTACGCACTTCTTGTGCGGCCTCCGCGAGGGTCTTGAGATCTCTGCGCTCCAGTTCGGTCAGGTAAGCACCTTCCGAGACCCGAATGGCGGCTTCCGGCTCCATTCCTTCGTGCGCAGGAGCAAGGTCTATGATCCCGGCACGCAATACCGCATCCGCCGCTTTTGCGGCGCTTTCAACATGCCTTTCCAACCCCAGACTATCGGCACGATCACCCTTAAACAGGTCAGTCAAGCCTCCCTGCAGGCGGGTGTCCCACATGGTACGAATGGTCGATTCAATTCGCTCAAGCGCTATCCGGCTCACTGAAGTGTCTCGCAGATAAACAGGAGGAGCTTGCTCACGTATGGCCTGTTGCTCTTCTGCCACCTCGCTGTCGAGTTTCTCTACTTCGAGGTCAAAGGGCGCAAAAAAGTCTTCGTATTGCCATACGCGTCCTTCACTGAACTCATACTTAAACTGCCCTTCGCGCGGGTAGATGTAGAGCATAAGCGCCAGGCAGGCCGCAAAGAGCAGGCTTACGAGAATGACATTGTGTGCGTCGCGGATACGTTCAAACCATTGCTGCATAGGGCGAAAGTACGGAATCAAAGGTTCAGAAGCTGTTCAGCCAGGGTTCAAGCAGGTACCAGCAGAACAGAGTCGCAAAGATGACTGCCACGAGGTTAAGCACCAATCCGGTGCGGGCCATTTGAGGTATTCGTATCTCTCCACTGGCGAACACGATTGCATTTGGTGGCGTGGCCATAGGAAGCATGAAGGCGCAACTTGCCGCCAGTGTAACCGGCACGGCGAACTGCAACGGCGCGATGTTCATGCCTTCTGCAATTGCGCCAACTATAGGAACAAAGACCACAACCAACGCGAGGTTGCTCATCATCTCCGTGAGAAAAAGTGCTGCGAGTACGAGTAACAGGGTCAGCGCGAAAACGCCCAAAGCCTCCTGAGCAGCGAAACCATCGGCCACCCATTCAATCAGTCCGCTCTGCTTAAACCCATTTGCAATAGCCAGTCCGCCGCCAAATAGCAGTAAAATACCCCACGGCAGCTTCTCGGTATTCTCCCATTCGAGCAGCCGCTCATCTTTGCGATCGCCTGAAGGCACCAGAAATAGGGAAATACCACTCATCATGGCAATGCTGCTATCGTTGAGCTGTATCACATTCTGCAGGTCATTCAGCAGGCCTTTGAAAATCCACAGCGCGGCGGTCAGTCCGAAAATCCAAAGCACACGAAACTCGCTGTTGCGCAGTTTCCCGAGTTTAAGAAGCTCTTCATCTACGAGGTTTTTAGCCGCGCGAAAGCGCGGGATGCGCAGCGGATGCAGTACAAATGCAAGGAGAAAATACACGCTTGTCAGCATCAACACCGAGAAAGGAAGCCCGATCATCATCCATTGTCCGAAACCAATATCGATACCGTAGGTTTCGCTAATGATTCCTGCCATCGCGGCATTCGGCGGTGTGCCTACGAGGGTTGCGATTCCGCCGCAGTTGGCGCTGTAGGCAATGCCGAGCAGCAGCACAAGGGCGAAGCGTCTCACCATTTTCGGATCTTCAATGTGATCGCGCAGCAGTGCGATGACACTTGTAGCAATGGGGAGCATCATCAGCGTAGTAGCCGTATTGCTGATCCACATACTCAGCAGGGCGGTGGCCAGCATGAATCCGAGCACGATGTGTTTGGCGCTGCTGCCCATAGCGGCAACGATCCGTAAGGCGATGCGCCGGTGGAGGTTCCATTTCTCCATGGCGAGGGCAACGAGAAATCCTCCCATGAAGAGAAAGACATATTTACTACCATAGGCTGTGGCAGTTTGATCCACGGGCATGACTCCGGTCAGGGGGTACAGCACAAGTGGAAGCACTGCAGTAACCGCGATGGGCACGGCTTCGGTGACCCACCAGATGAGCATCCACGCGGCCACGGCAAGCATTTGGGTGGCGTCTGTTGAAAGTACAGCACCTTCACTGAGCAGGAGCAAGGTGAACGCCAGGGGGCCCGATATAACTTTAAGAGCGCGGGGATTCATTTCGCCTCAGCCGGAAGAATGATAAAGTAAGGCTGGTGATCCGAAAGGAAGAAACCGTACTTGATCTGTTCATTGATGCAAGCCCAAACGACCTCACCGGCGTTGGTGAAGATGTAATCAAGCCGCTTCATGTGAATATCATCCGGATCGAAAGAGGTGTAGGTTGCCAGCGTGGTTCTGCATCTGCGCTTTGCGCTGTCATGGCTATCGCTGAGAGGGGCTGCGTTCAGCAGTTTATAAGCTTCTTCGTCAGGCTCGGTGTTGAAGTCTCCCATGAGGAGCACAACGTCTTGGTTGTTGCTGACGGCATATCCTCGGAGCAATCGCGCAGCCATTTGTTTTGCCGTTTCTCCGATGTGTGAAAAATGCGTGTTAATCACCCTGTAGGTTTGTCGGGTTTGCTTGTGTTGCAGGATCACAATCGTTGCGATGCGCGGCATTTGGGCATCCCAGCCGATGCTCCCTGTTTGTTTCGGGAAGGGCGACAGCCAGATCGTTTCACCATGGATAAACTCAAACTCGAAGGTATTCCAGAACACCGGAGAGAATTCCCCCTTGCGCCTGCCGTCGTCTCGTCCGACCCCATACCATTCATGATGGCTGAGCTTCCCTGCGATATAGTCGACCTGATGAGCGAGTGCCTCCTGTACGCCGATGATGTCATTGAACATGATCACCTCCGCAACTTCATCACGGCGGTCTTCCCAGGGAAGAGGATCGGCAGGGTTGTCATAACGGATATTGTAGGTCATGACCTGCACTTCTGCATCCTGCGCTTTTGCGCAGAAAGCGAATAAAAAAGCAGCGACGAAGAAGCAAAGCTGGATGACCCGTATCATGTAGGAAAGATTCAGGCGAAGATAAGAAACCCGTATCAGCCGGTGCGGCGGTCGATTTCGCGTTTAAGATCTTTCTGCTTAAGTGATTCACGTTTATCATGCATTTTTTTACCCTTCGCGACGGCGATTTTCATTTTCGCGAGGCCTTTCTCATTGATGAATACTTCGAGGGGTACGATTGTAGAAGAATCGTCGCGCATTTTGCGCTCCAGCTTACTCAACTCGCTGCGGTTCAAAAGCAGCTTGCGGTCTCGCTTGGGCTTGTGGTTTGCGTAACTGCCCTGCTCATACTCAGCGATGTACATGTTCACCACAAACAATTCACCCTTTTTCATTTTGCAGAAGGCTTCGGTAATGCTTGCCTTTCCGGCTCGAATCGACTTGATTTCGGTTCCGGTCAGTTGAATTCCTGCTGTGAACTCATCATCAAGGAAGTAACGGTAGGAGGCTTTCTTATTTTTAATTTCAACGGGCATAGAACGAAGGTACGGAATAGATCGCGGATCGGGGATGGCAGACGGCAGACCGCAGACCGCAGACGGCAGACCGACCTCGGGAAACACTATATTCGAAGTACAAACCCCACCCCTTGCGACCGTAAGACCATCAGACCATCAGACCGTAAGCCTTTCTATGCATCAACCCTCGTCGAGCAATACCCGAAACCTGCGCCTGGCCTTCTTCCTGAACCTCGGCTTTGCCGTGCTCGAGTTATTTGGCGGACTCTATACCAACAGTCTGGCGATTCTCTCGGATGCCTTTCATGACTTTGGTGATTCAGTGAGTCTCGGACTGGCGTGGTACTTTCAGCACCTGAGTGTGCGCGGACGCGATCACAATTACACTTATGGATACCGCCGCTTTTCACTGATGGGAGCCTTGGTGAATAGTTTAATTCTTACTGCGGGTTCGATATTTATTATAGTGAAGGCTATTCCGCGCCTGCAGTCGCCGGAGGTAACCATGAGCGAAGGCATGGCCGCGCTGGCCGTGGTGGGCATCATCGTAAACTACATCGCTATGCGCATCTTACAGCGCGGACATACACTCAACGAGCGGATCGTGAGTTTGCACCTGCTTGAAGATGTGCTAGGTTGGGTAGCGGTGCTTGTGGGTGCCATCCTCATCTACTTCACAGGATGGCATGTTATTGATCCGATCCTTTCACTACTTATTGCGGGCATTATTCTTTTCAATGTGGTACGCAACCTTCGTGAAGCGATAGATATCATTCTTCAAAAGGTACCGAAAGACATCGATGTCGATCAGTTAACGGCGGAGTTATCAGATATCAAATCAGTGCTGGATGTCTTCGACCTTCACGTCTGGACCTTAGACGGCGAACGCATCATTTTGTCTGTCCACCTTGTCGTAGCCCCCGGCCTTGACCGTGAAGACCTTACCGAGATTAAGAACCGGGCTCGCGAGCGGGTACGTGCGCACGGCATTGGTCATTCTACGATTGAGATCAACTTGCCTGAAGAGGAGTATACCGACGAGCCGGATCGGTAAGACTGATAGACGTATGGACAGATGGACAAATGGACAAATGGACAAATGGACAAATGGACAAATGGACAAATTTCGAGAAACCGGGAAACCGGGAAGAGGAATTAGTATTGAATAGTGAAGAGTAAATAATAAATCATGAGTTTCGAGATTGTTCTCTCTCCGCTGCTGGGTGCGTAAACGCGGAGGTTGCAGGAACACGATTAATCGAATCCATCTGCAGCAGGCAGAGATGCGACCCTTACCCTCGCCTTTCAAAACAATTCACTGAGTCGTTTTGTATTTTTAAAGAGCGCAAATTTCTCGTTATGCAACGACGACACTTCATCAAAGGATCAGCCATTCTCGGTATGACACTGGTTACACGTCCACTCCTTGTGGGCGCTTCCGGCATGTTTCACGGCACCCGCCAGCGACAGGTATTTCGTATCCTGAAAGCCGATGAAGTCAATGTGGGCACCCTGCCCGTGTTGCGCGCCTTCGCCGGAAATCACATCGACCGCGTTTCCCCTTTCGTGCTGTTTGATGAGTTCGGTCCTGTCAACGTAACGCCCGGAAGTGACCCGCTCCGTGTGGATGCACATCCACACGCTGGTGTGACACCTACGACCTACTTCCTTGAAGGGTCAGGACACCACAAAGACAGTCTCGACTACGATTTCCAGATTGGCAAAGGTGACTTTATGCTTTTCAGCTCCGGTCGCGGTGCGATTCACATGGAAGAATCCGGACAGTCGCTCTACGACAAAGGTGGCAATTACCACGGTTTCCAGATCTGGCTGAACACGCCTGCCCGTTACAAATTCGAGGCTCCGAGTACAACAGTATTCCGCTACGCCGATATGGATCGTCTCCAAACCTCGAAGTACAGTGTCCGGGTGGTTCTCGGAGAGTTCAACGGCGCCAGGTCAAACATCGAAACGCACTCGCCCGCTTTCTATTACCATATCCACATGGAGCCGGATGCACGGATTGACATCCCCACCAACCCCACCCACAACGCATTTGTGTACCAGATCGAAGGAAGTTTAGAACTTGAAGGTCCGCGTCAGCTCGACAAGCACCAACTCGCATTGTACGAACGTGGTGCTGAGAACATCCAGATTTATGCTCGAAAGAAAGCTGAACTTCTTGTGCTGGGCGGACAACCGCTCGATGAGCCGGTATACAGTTATGGTCCGTTCGTCATGAACAATGAAGAGCAGATTCGCCAGTGCATGCGCAATTACCAGAGCGGAAAGATGGGGGATCCTGATTTGGTGAACCGGTAGTGATTTATGATTCATAATGCATGATGCATGATGAATGAGTTCCCCTCTGCCAGACGGCAGACCGCAGACAGCAGACGGCTGACGGCTGTCGGCAGACGGTCCTAAACACTCACATGCCACTGAAATAATGAAGTAAATCGAGCTTAATCAGTTGCCACTCTTTTCCGCCTAAGCACAGAGGATCAAAGTCGTCATCAGCATTGTTGATATTGCGTATGCCTTGAACAACAGCTTCGACATCTGCTGAATAAGGATAACTTTTCTGGTAGTGCTGCATAAGCGACTCAAGTGAATTCAACTCCAATAATGCATGGAGGTCCCAAAAGTCTTTTTTACGACCACCTCTGCCAATCACATCTAACTTCATCGCAGCCACATCCAGCAAAGACGCCATCCGGATTCCATCACCAACCACAACAGGGTCGACAAAAGGGTCACAGTAGTAGAGGTCAAGCTTAATGTTGTCTTTTTCATCTTCGCCTACAAAGAAAGACTTCCCGCCACCGGTATCCAGACCCTGAGTAGGGTTATCTACATATTCAAAGCGTTCACGAAGCAGACTCTCCAAAATGCCGAAATCAATAGCCCCATAATCAGCATCCGTAAACAGGTCGATATCTACCGAAATTCGGTGGCCGAGTTGCAAGCTCAATGAAGTGCCTCCGACCAGCCGAAAAGGAGAAAAACACTCCTCCCGCATCAACAGTAAAAGAGTCTTCTTCAAGATTGGAGTCACTGTGTTGTAGTACAACTCCATCAGCTTCTCTCCAACGAACGATAGAAATCCTGCAAGGCCTTCTTCTCAAGCTCATTGCCATACCTCATCACCCGATCAACAATGTGTTTGCGTTGGCGATCCCAGTCGAGTTTTCGAATGTCCGTATCCCAGAACAATGACGACCTGAAATTCTTCAAATCCGGTTTTGGTGACTCTTTCCGCTTGTACTCACCAATGTCATAGAACACCTGGAGACTCATCAAAAGGCCTTCATCAAGCTTTAAGGCGCATTCGATCTTCAGGGCAAGACCAACATTCATACGGCGCTTACCGTGAATCACTGCACTCAGAGTTTGCGGATAGGCACCTATTTCAAGGGCAAAGCGACCGTAAGCCTTCTGCTCTTTATCCAGTAAATGCTTCAGATAACTCCCCGGATGTAGCCCTTTTAGGGTTTGCAAATCAGCTGTCATACTCAAAAATAAACAATTTTATTTACACATTTTTGCTTAGTAACGTGGATCAGAGCTCCTCAGCGATTTATTTGGTGGAGTATCCTTCTGCGATGCACTTCAGTACATCGCGTTCTCGTTCGGTCAGTAAGGATATAATTAGCAGGTAGATTACCACCTCTGACTCTATTGTTCTAAAACCACAAGAAGCCATCCCCGTTGGGATGGCTTCTTGCTTTGACATTAGGGAAGTGCAGGCCAGGGGCCCTCCCTCACCCATACGCTTCAGTGCACGATTAATCTTCGACGTAAACCATCGCTGCAAAGCACATACACGCCGGGTGAGAGTGTTGTAAGGTCGATTTGCTGGTGGGTAGTAGTCAGATGTCCTTGCCTGGCAATTTGCCCTGACAGGCTCATGATGCAGTAAGTTGACGGTTCAGCACTTTCTCGCACTACCGTGATCTTATCTTGGGCCGGCTGCGGATAAAGCATCAAGGCTTTTGCTCGCTCACCGCTCACTTCCGCCACGCTCACAGGCTGACAGCTCGTGCCGTCTTCAAGCGAATACCCTGAAAAGAACGTCCACAGCGCTTCTGCAAACTCAAAATCAAAGTTACCAGAAGCGCCAGGCCAAGCATACCGACCTGCACCATTAACCCTATAGTGCACCACCTTCTGGCACTCCGTTTCGCCACTGTACGTAAACACCTCAACCGTAGAATTATCGGTATCACTTTGATTTTCGACGGCTTCAATCACAGGCTCAGTATTGCATTCATTGTGGGTAACCCAGTAATCAATCACATCGAGCGCCGAATTGTAGAACGTATCAATTTGATCGTAGTAAACCCAATCATCTTCTGTTCCATGCAATTGCAACACAGGGACCGGTCTTCCGGGATTGCAATCACCAAGCATTTCAAAGGTCATTGAACCTCCGGCTGAAGCCACCGCTGCGAACTTATGGCTCAACTGGCAGGCCGAAAGCAGGCTGAAGAATCCACCATTGCCCCTGCCGCACGCATAGAACCTTGTGTCATCAACGTTATAGTCTTCGATAACCTTGTTAACAACGGCATTGACATAACCGACATCATTCACGTCGCTATCTTGCGTAAAGCCGCCCACATTCCAATGAGTCAAATTGAAAAGCAGATCTCCTTCAGGATAACACACGATGAACTTGTGTTCTTCTGCAACTTCATTAAGGCCTGAATATCCGTAAATATTCGCTGCCAGTTCAGTCATGTCGTGAAAGGCAAAAACAACGGGTAAATTTTGTTCATCTTCATAACCACTGGGTAGATAAAGTATATAAACCCGTTCTTCACCTTCAAAATACAAGGTTGAGTATTCCATTTGCTGTGCTTTTGTGAGCAAAGAAATCACTAACAAAAGGCATAGGAGTATTCCTTTTTTCATAACATTCATTTGATTTCAACACCGCTAAATTACAGAATGACCACTGCGAGTCAACACTCATTTTACGGATGGCAGGATCTATTTTACGGATGAAATCAAAAACATCCATTTACCTTGAAAAAGCAACAAAAAAGCCGCATTTCTGCGGCTTTTTTCGAGCATTTACAGTTTTAGCATGCAGCTACCTCAGGCCTCGGTGGCTTCTTCATTCTTCTCTTTCTGTTTCATATCCATAAACTTCTCAATAAGTCCTGGAACCTTCTCAAAAGCCGCAGACAATCCTGAATTCTGCTTAGCGGGAATGAATGAAATCTGATCGTTTCGCGAAGCGAGGAATCCGATCGGTTCAATGCCCATTCCGGCTCCTGCACCACCGCCTCCGCCGTGGCCTCCTTTCTTGCCTCCGTTACTTCCTTCTTGCCCTTCACCGCCACCGGTGCCAAAACCTAGCCCAACCCGTATGACCGGAATGCAACTGAATTCTCCGAGTGTGAAGGGTTCGCCAATGACTGTCCGGGTATTGGCTTCATCTTTGATAAAGTCAGTGACCTTATCAAGCATTTCATTGAATGGTACTTCCATAGCGTAATAATTTAAGAGTGATTATTTATTTGCAGTTAATGCCCAGGCCATTCGGCCTGCACTGTTGGTTACTTTCAAATCAATGTAATTCTGACCTGTGAAGTTGATCCGGAAGCCGGATTGACGTACACGCAAAGCGTGGTGCAAGGTTTCAGCGAGAGGAAACAACCACGCATTCCAGATGACATCGCCTGTATCAAGCGAAACATCAAGGCGCTCGACTTTAAATGAACCAAGCAATGCCTTCACCATGCGCCAACTAAAGCGCCCGCGCTTCTTCTTCTGCGCATTGATTTTGTCAGCTTTCTCTTTTTGCACGCGCCTCTTTGCCAATATCTCTAATACTGACCACTGTTTCCTGAAAAAGAGGATTTGCCCGTCAATGATCAGGTCGTTATTTACAGGCAAGGCCTTTGCCCTGAACAAGTACCACCAGCTCACCTGGTATATTGAATGCCTCGAGTCAATTTCTAATGCCAGAGGAGCCCAAAGCAACAGTGTGACCAACAACACCAGAACGAAGAATATAATCAGCAGTGCAAGCATGTTGTTTTCAGACTTTTAACACACCGAAGGTGGCGCTTAGTCTACTGATAAGAAATGACTTATGCGGGACTCCCTGGTGACCGAAGTCAGTTTCACGCCCGGGCTCAGCCAAAAGACGTTAACAACAAAAAAGGGGCGCGTATCGCGCCCCTTCTTCCTTAATAAAAGAAAAAATCTTTTAGTGGTTTGAAAGGTAAGCCGCAACGCCATCAAACGACTCTTCCATGGCGTCGTCACCTTCTTTCCAGTTGGCCGGACAAACCTCGCCTTTGGTTTCAAAGTGACGGAGCGCATCAACCACACGTAAAGCCTCCTCAACGTTACGTCCGAGCGGGAAATTATTCACCAATTGGTGATGTACTACCCCGTCTTTGTCAAGAAGGAACAAACCGCGGTAAGCAATCATCGGACCATCAGCGACAAGCTCTCCCTGCTCATTGTAATCGTACTCACCTGCAAGTACACCAAAGTTGGTAGAGATGGTTTTGTCTGTGTCTGCTACAATCGGGTATTTAACCCCATTGATACCACCATTCTCGCGTGCCATCTGCAGCCAGCTATAGTGTGATTCAGCAGTATCAGTTGAGCAACCAACCACTGCCACGTCGCGCGTCTCGAACTCTGCCATCTTCTCCTGGAAGGCGTGAAGCTCCGTTGGGCATACAAATGTGAAGTCTTTCGGGTAAAAGAAGAAAACGACATACTTCTTTCCGATGTACTGATCGAGTGAGAATTTGTCTACGATTTCACCTCCGTCAATCACAGCAGATGCGCTGAAATGAGGTGCTTTTTTTCCTACGAGGGTCATAATGAAGTGGTTTTTTAAGTGTTCAAAACTGTTTGCGAGCAAAGATAGACAGTCGCCGCAAGCAGCCCTCATAAAACATCCCAAAATCCCTGAAAGTTTGATGAAGAATATCTATACCATATAGACGCACTCTATAGTCTTCTGCCCCTCTTTAAAGCCCGTATTCATTCGGTCGTTTCAGCGAAATCGATGGGTCATTGTGTACCTTTACACCTCAAAACACACCGCCTATGCCGCTTAGCGATCATGAATTCATCAATCGGGAAATCAGTTGGCTCTCTTTCAACGAAAGGGTATTGCAAGAAGCACAAGACGAAACTGTACCGCTGGTTGAACGAGTGCGCTTTCTTGGGATCTTCTCGAACAACCTTGATGAGTTCTTCAGGGTAAGGGTCGCAACCCTGCGACGCATGATCGCTTTCAATAAGCGGAGAACCGGACTCAACTTCGACCCCGCAGCTACCCTTGTGGCGATCCGGGAGAAGGTTGTGGTGCTTCAGAAGGCCTACAATGACACCTTCATTCATATCGAAGAAGAGCTGCAGAAAGAAAGAATCTTTTTTGTCAATCACGAAGAATTGACCGATGCACAGCGCGATTTCGTCAGCTCCTACTTCAGAAATGAAGTGCGACCTAACCTCGTACCGATTATGCTCGGCAGTGGCAATAACTTTCCGGAACTGCGTGACCAGTCGATTTACCTCGCCGTTAGCATGACGATTCCGCGAAAGGGCGGCGACAAAATAAAGTATGCGCTCATCGAAGTGCCTAACCATCTGCCGCGCTTCGTTGTGCTCCCTGAAAACGATGGCAAAAGCTACGTGATGTTCCTCGAAGATGTTATCAGGCTCAGGCTTCGGAGGCTGTTTGCCATTTTCGACCCCAACGAAATCGCTGCGTGGACCATCAAAATCACGCGTGACGCGGAGCTCGACATCGATGACGACATCGAAAAATCACTCGTTGAAAAGATGGAGAAAAGCCTCGACCGAAGAAAGAAAGGCGAATACGTGCGCTTTCTCTACGATACACGCATACCCGCAGACCTGCTCAATTACCTTCAACGAAAAATGAAGGTCAAAGACAAAGAAAACATCATTCCCGGAGGCATCTACCACAATAAGCGAGACCTGATGGATTTCCCGGATTTCGGCAGAGCTGATCTGTGTTTCAAACCGCTGCCGCCGCTGATTCACAAAGACCTTAAAAATCGCACCAGCCTGCTTGACCAGGTGAGTAAGCGCGACATCCTTCTGCACTACCCTTATCAGCAATTCACCTATGTGGTTGATCTCTTGCGCGAATCGGCCATCGATCCGAATGTCAAAAAGATCAAAATCAACATTTACCGGGTAGCCAGCAACTCACAAATCGTCAATGCACTGATCAACGCCGCCCGCAACGGAAAAGATGTCAAAGTCGTCATCGAGTTGCAGGCCCGTTTTGACGAAAAACACAACATTAAAGTATCTGAAGTCTTACAAGATGCCGGCGCAACCGTTGTTTTCGGGGTGCCAGGCCTGAAAGTGCACAGCAAACTATTGCTTATTACCCGTACTGAAGGGCGACGCACCGTGAACTACGTACACGTGGGAACGGGCAATTTTCACGGTAAAACGGCACTGATTTACGGTGACACCTCTCTTCTCACTGCAGACCCGCGGGTAGCTAACGAGGTGGCTAAGGTGTTTGAGTTCCTCGAAAATAACTACCAGCGCATGACCTATCGCCACCTGATCGTTTCCCCCTACAGCACGCGAAGGAGGTTTACTGAACTCATCAACCGGGAAATTAAAAATGCCCAAGCCGGTAAGAAAGCATGGATCATCATTAAACTCAACAACCTGGTTGACGCCCAGATGATCCGTAAACTCTACGATGCAAGCAATGCAGGAGTCAAAGTAAAGTTGATCATCCGCGGTATCTGCTCACTCATTCCGGGTGTGAAAGGTATGAGTGAAAATATTTCCGTGATCAGCATTGTCGGGAGATTTCTCGAACACTCCCGGATTCTCGTCTTTGCCAATGACGGTAACCCCGAATATTACATCAGCAGCGCAGACTGGATGACCCGTAACCTCGACCACCGTGTTGAGGTGAGCGTGCCCATTTATGACCCTACCCTGCAGAGCGAACTGACAGACTACCTCAATCTTCAGTTTAAAGACAATGTCAAAGCGCGCATCATTGACAAACAGCAGCGCAACCGGTATTTGACCGCCGGACGTGCAAAGCAGCCGGTAAATGCCCAAGAGGAGACCTACCGTTACTTCAAGCTGCGCTCTGAGAAGTAGCCTTTAATGGCCAGACGAGCTTTTCTACTTTGTTTAACTTACCCGGCAAATAGCGGATTTGAAATTAGCAGCTATCGACATTGGATCTAACGCGGTGCGTTTATTGATCGCTGAGGTCTTTGAATCGTCAGAAGGATTCCATAATCAGAAAATCTCGTTCACACGCATTCCGGTGCGATTGGGTGAAGATGTTTTTGAATACGGTGCCATCAGCCACCAGAAATCCATTCAACTGGTCAAGGTCATGAAGGCTTTCTGGTACCTCATGGATGTGCACAACATCGAGTTCTTCAGAGCATGCGCAACGAGCGCCATGCGCGAAGCTACCAACGGAAAAGAAATCGTTGACCTCGTGATGAGAGAAGCCAATATCCCCATTGAACTTATCGATGGTGAAGTGGAAGCTGACCTGATTTTCTCCAATTTCTCCGTCCAGAAAATCGACCACTCGAAAAGCTACCTCTACATCGATGTGGGTGGTGGATCAACAGAACTGACGCTGATTAAAAACGGCGAACGCGTCAAGTCGCGCTCGTTCAAAATCGGTACCGTTCGAATGCTCAAGCAAAAGGTGAAAGAGAATCAGTGGATACAAGCCCGAAGCTGGCTAAAAGACATTCGCGACGAAGAAGGCGAACTCATCGGTATCGCCACCGGCGGCAACATCAACCGCCTGTACAAAATGAGCCGCCGCACTTTCGTTGAGCCCCTCCATTACGACGAACTCAATGAGATCTATGCCTTCATCAAAAGCTACAGTTATGAAGATCGCATGCACAAACTCGGACTCAAGCCTGACCGGGCGGATGTCATCATTCCAGCCGCTGAAATTCACATGCGCATGATGGTCAAAGCCGGTATCAAAGAGGTGATGGTGCCAAAAATCGGACTATCAGACGGTATCGTCCTCGGGCTCTACGAAGATTGGAAAAAACAGCAAATAGACGGAAGCACAGCTGGTTAAGCGCTAGACGCTGACAATGCCTTGAGCAACAGAGACGGGTCGTCACTGACGAAATCCCTCACACCCATTTGATACAATTGCCTTGCTTCGGCAACATCGTTCACCGTCCAGACCGACAGGTGAACCCCGTCATGTTCACATTGTCTGACCAGTGCTGCGTCTGCCAGATCAGCACGTACAGAAATCCCCTCAGGCCGCATCTTCAGCGCGGCAGTGATCGCTTCGCGCGTTTCTGCGAGATAGTGCAACGGCCATTGCGGACGTACCTTTCGCAGCTGGTTGATCAGTTCATGATCAAATGATTTAATTCGCCAGATTTCTGTCGTGACCTGTATTTGCTCTATTTCGGCGCAAAAGCGCCGGATGTAAGTGTCTGTTTCTAACTCAACCCCTCCGCCGGGTGCATCGTTCTTGAGTTCAAGATTCAGTCTCTTCCCGGTAAGTGCCGGGTCAGTGAGCAACTCGTGAAGGAGGGGAATCCTCATAGTTCGCAACTTCCCATCCGGCCCTTGCAGGTTCTGCTTCGGAAAGCCATCTGCGGCAAAGTGACCAAAAGTGATGCGCCGCACACGAGATGATGGCGTAAAGAGGATCCTGTTCGCATCCTCGCCTTTTGGCGAGTGATAATAAGGAAGCCCTGCCACCGGATCATGCACCACCGCAAAATGCGCATCAGCCGTTGGACGCACATCCACTTCAACGGCGAAGGCGCCAAGGAGAACTGCCTCCCTGACGCCTTCAATACTGTTTTCAGGACATTGGGCGCGGCATCCGCGATGGCCCTGAACAATCAGTTCATGGCCTGGCATTACATGTTTTTACTGAGGAACTGCTCGACCTGGAAAATGCGCTTCGGCTTGTCTACAATCTGCCCTTCTTTGTTGAGCAGGAAGAGCGCAGGTGTGGCCGTGACACGGTAGTCTTTCGCTACCGGTGAATCCCACATCATGTACTGGCAAACGTTTGGCCACTCAAGTTCATTTTCTTCAACAGCCTTCACAAAAGCCGGTTTCTGATTATCAACAGAAACACCCACTACACCAAATCCGCGACTTTTGTAAGTGCTATACACATTCTTCAGTACCGGAATCTCCTGCTCACATTTGTGGCACCATGAAGCCCAAAACATGACGAGGGTGTACTCGTTGCTTTTGACCTCTTTCATCAGGTTTACAGTTTTACCGTCCCAGCTCTCGATTGTAAAATCAGGCGGTGTATTACCGATCTGCAGGTTGATGATACCCTGTGCCCGTTGCTTGATCACGTCACTCAGGTCAGCCGAGCAGTCTCCGTCAAGCACGTAATTATCGAGAATGTACATGGAGATATCTTCCATACTTGATTGGTAGAAACCATCCATCATAGTGTAAAGTGCGTGCTCCAGCACCACATTGTTCACCTCCGATTTTGTTTTAACCAAATCTATACAATTGAAGAATCCACTTTCTTGCCCGCCACTGTGCTTGCGCATAAAATCCTGTATGCGGTCAGCCATTGCCGGGGTGCGTGTGATCGACTCATCATTGAAATCGATATCTTCCCAGTACCGTCCTTTCTCGCCCGGAAAAGGAGGGTTTTTCCATGTCAGGTATTTCGCTA
Organism: Flavobacteriales bacterium; assembly: GCA_018402085.1. Lineage (GTDB taxonomy): Bacteria > Bacteroidota > Bacteroidia > Flavobacteriales_D > Sanyastnellaceae > Sanyastnella. The sequence continues at coordinate 2,433,724 of JAGYJM010000002.1, forward strand.
AGAAAGTGTCTGGAAAGCGCTTGATGAAGTCGATTTGCGTTTGCTTTAGCTCTTGCTCTTTTTCAGCAATCTGCTGGTCAATTCGGTCTTTGAATGAACTACTGGAGCGCTGACGACGAAGCCCTTTAATTTCACGATCAAGCACCTGCTCTTGCTTGTAATATTGAAACCAGCCTTTGTTTTCGTTTGAATTTGACGAGGCGGGGTTCATGTTGAGGCGATTGGAGGTGAAATCGATATCGATCTCAGGCTCATCCGGGTTAATGATCACGGCCATCATATTGTTGGGATCATTCCCCATCCCCAGCATGTAGAACCCGCGGTGCATTTCACGCGTACCAAAATCAAATTCAGTTCCGTTGATATCCACGCTGTCAGCGGCAAAATGGTTTTTCCCTTCTGTTTCGTAGAGGTAAATCTTTTTCCCGGGCATGGGCACACGAATGCTTCCGTAAAGGTGAACCGGCCCTACTTTATCACCTGAATTCTTTTCAGTGATGCCGTTTACATAATCTGACGGTACCTGGGGTTGTGTTTGCTCTACCGGTGTTGCCTGAGCCACCTTTCCGTTCTCCTTCTGGTCACCACTCGCTTTCTCTTCACCGGATGGCGCACAACCTGCCAGGGTGAGGACACTGAAAATGGAGAGAATTAGTTGATTCATCATGGTTCATGGAATTTTCGGATGTCAAATATAACGAATCGCCTCGCGGCTCCACGATGCTTAACAATTCCTTTAGATTTCAAAAAGCCGAAGCGTTCTGCGACCTTCGCATCTGAATCACCGAGATGAGACACGGATTGGCACTTGATATTCTTGACCTCCGGGCTGTTCCTGATGAGCGCGAGGTTTTCGAAGAACTGCTTGACGAGCTCGTTTTCGACGTGCGCGAGTATTTCCTTCGCCAGCCCGTCATAACCGAGCTCTATCGCAGCCGCATCCGTAAGCTGCAGCAATTCAATGAAGCAGCCGAGACCCTGGGATTCCCTGAAGAAGGTGATCTACCGGTGCTTCCTGATGTTGATTTTCACAACGCGAAAGCGTTGGATGTCACGTTCGACCTACACCAGAAAAAAGTCAGTGAAATCCGCCTGATGATGTCTGGAACTCTCAAGCCACGAGCTCTTTCATTGCTTGCCGAACGATTGACCGAAGTGCAAGACGGCTATGAAGCACGTCTCCTTGAACAGACTTCGTCATTCAAGACGGAAGAAGGATATGTAAAAGCAAACGAGGCGTCCGATAGTGGTCGCCTCGCCTGGTTATTAAAACATTCGCCCGATGAATTCACTCGGGCTCTGGCAAGAGAGAGACGGCGCATCAAACTTATTCATGAACGACGTGGTCTCCTCTGAAGATCGCTGTATTTACCGGCTTGCCGTCGAGTACCCACGCCCTATACATACCGCTTGAATTAAAAGGCATGACAACGTTGCCATGAAGATCGATGGCCACCATTCCTCCATCACCACCCAACGGAAGAACCTCATCATTCAGTATCCAATCACAGGCCTCACCCAGGCTGCGCACACCAAACTCAACTGATGCCGCTACACGCGCGGCAACAGCTGAGCGAATGAAAAATTCGCCATAGCCCGTTGTACTCAAAGCGCAACTGCGGTTATCAGCCCAGGTGCCCGAACCAATCAGCGCAGAATCACCGATGCGGCGGAACTGTTTGTTGGTCATACCCCCTGTGGAGGTAGCCGCAGCGAGGTTGCCGTTGCGGTCGCGCGCCACAACACCCACAGTGCCATACTTGTGGCGTTTATCACTGTGATCGAGCTGCACACTACCGGCCGCCCTTGCCTCCTCAAGCTGGAGCTTGCGGTAAGATGTATCGAAGTAGTCATTCTCTACAAAACGTATACCTTGCTCTTTCGCGAAGGCTTCAGCTCCGGCACCCTCCATCATCACAAACTCAGACTCCATGACGAGGCGACATAGCTCAATCGGGTTGGCAATATGTTGTACACCGCTGACTGCACCGGCCTTGCGTTCGGCACCTTCCATGAGCGATGCATCCAATTCGTGTTTACCTTCGTTTGTGTAAACCGCTCCTTTGCCTGCATTGAAAAGTGGCTCGTCTTCAAGCACTTTACACGCTGCAACGGCAGCATCAAGGGCACTGCCATTGGCTTCGAGCACACGCTGCCCTGCTTTAGCTGCGCGGGCGAGCGCCAGGCGATGCTCCTGTTCACGTGCTGCTGTCATCTCCTCTTTCAACAAAGTGCCCGCACCACCATGCAGGGCTAGTGCATATCCTTCTGATTGAAAATGATCCATCAACGCACGATCAACGGTTCGGTGAAGGCGCCCTTCTCCGTACTGACCTCGAGAATATAAGTACCGGCCGGCAAGGGGCTCACATCGAGCTGAACAGGATCTCCGGCATTGAGCATAGCCGCTGAATTCGCCCGTACTGCCCGACCACTGCCATCGTAAATGGTCCACTGCAATTGTGACGCTGCAAAAGGCAGGCTGAACCGCAGCTCGGCCCGGGCAGGTTGTGGCCACATTTTGAGGCTGCCTTTCTTACGTTCAGCGATATTGAGCGGACCATCCGATACAATAATGTTGTCTACGGCAAGTTCATTTCCGCCATTTCCCGGGCCTGTAGGCAAGTCTGGGTTGTATGGCTGTGTGAAATTTCGGAAGGCGATAAAAACGGTCTCATTGGCAAAGTCAGCCAGAGAAATTGAGCGAAAGGTTTCTTCAATCTCTTCCCCTGTTTCGCCGGTGTCGAAAATGGGCGATGCCAGGAAGAAGTCTTCTACTTCTTGGCCGCCGGTCACTACAAAAACCTGATACTGATCCCGGAAATCGCCTGAAGACGTAATGGCCATCGCTGACCAGTTCAGGTAGGGGTCTGCACCGAGGTCTACCGCCGGAAGGATCATCCAGTCATCTGACGGACCTCCGTCTCCAACGTACCAGGAGACGCTGAAGGCAGCATTCGATCCGCTGCCACCGCCGAAGCCCTGGGCGGTAATATTGCGAACCGTCCAGGCACTATCCGCCATGGTTGCAAGGTCAGGATCATCAGGGGTTAACCCATCGAGATTCACAAGGTTAAAGGATTCAGGCATGCCCTCATCGAAGTATTCTTCGAATAGAATCTGAGCATGGAGGCCACCTGCCAGGACAGCCAGCAAAAGGGTAAAAATCTGACGCATAAGCATAGCTTTAACGGTAATTATTGCGGTGCATCAGCACCTTGATTATACTAAAGATTCGCTTGAAAAGGGAAAAAGGTGAAGTTTCCTGCCGAAAGGCAGCGAACATCTCAACAGTCGAAAATCGGCTGCAAGTTGCGCAGAGCAACTGATTTACAGAAAGAAACCTGTGTAAAGTGCATAGTCAAATATAGCGAATCTGATGAATCATGAAGACTTCTTTGAGACAAGCGCCGTGGTTTCGAGGCGCTCGAGCATCTCCACAAGCGTTTCTTTGATGCTTCGGTATTGAATTTCAAGCTGCTCACGGCTACTTGAATTATCAACCTGGACCTTGTAACCAACATTTCTTGAAATATACTTTCGGGTCAATCCAAGCGATGGAGCAATCAGCCAGATGAGCCACTTGGGCACGGTCCGTTTGGGATAGTTGTATTGCGGGTGCATCGCCTTAAGCGCAGCGGCAATTTCGAGCATTCCCATTTCCCCGGCCGAAAGCAGGTACCGACCTTCAGCCACTTGCGCTGAAGCCGCATTGAGATGCGCTTCGGCAACCTCTCGCACGTCTACGATGGCAAAATGAAGTTCAGGTGCCCCGGTTTTTAAAGAACCATCAACCATTTGCCTGATGAAATCAACGCTGGTACCTGAAGGCTTATCTTGCAGCGGTGGCCCCAGGATGAAGCCCGGATTGATCACCTTGAGCGACCAGCTACCGGCATTGGGACCTTCGCCGATACTTTCTTTGCGGTACTTCCAGGCTTCACGTTCAGCAATGGTTTTACTGTATGGATATGGTTGATGTTCAACGCTGCTGCTTTCGTTCCACATGCTTTCATTCAGCACACCGCCGGCTTCGGTAATGTCTTTACTGTCACCGTACATGGCAACCACTGAAGAGGTAAGCACAACTGTGTCAACCGAGGTTGTTTCATTCACACTGTCAAGCACATTCCGGGTACCTTGTAAGGCCGGCTCTACGAGTTCTTTGAGTCCGTCTTTCACGCCCTGCACCACATAGGGCGACGCAGTGTGCATTACCGTACCACAACCTATCATCGCATCTTCGAAAGAGCCGTTTGACAACAGGTTCGCCTCAAAAAGCTTGAGCTCGCCCGGAAGCCCGGAAGCCAGATTGGTGAGCCAGTGGTACTTCTCAGGGTTACTGAACGAACGCACCGTGCCATGCACAGTTACCCCTTCTTCAAGAAGTCTGCGAATGATCCAGGCAGCGAGGTAGCCGGAAGCTCCGGTGACCAGTACGGGTTTATCAAATGAGGTATGCATTATTTCTTCTTTTGGAGGTTGTAGACTGTATTGCGCTTAAATGACCGCGGCATCCATCCTGATATACCTGCCATTATGCGATTCTGAAAGCCATGCACGGCAACCACGGTTCCTTTGTGCATCGCTTCAATACCGTACACCGCCACCTCGGCAGACGAGGGCAGCTTCTTTCCCTTCACCAGGCCGGAGTCTTCCATCTCTGCGCGCTCCTGGAATTGGCTTTCGGTCGGACCCGGACAAAGTGCCGTAACGGTTACACCGGTATCCTTCATTTCGCGCGCCAGGCTCTCGGTGAAATTGAGCACGTAGTGTTTCGTGGCGTAGTAGACAGCCATAAGGGGTCCTGGGAAGAACGATGCCGTGCTCGCCACATTGAGCACCTTTCCGTAACCACGTTTCTGCATGCCCGGCAAAAAAGCTTTCGTCAGCCTCGTCAACGAGTGGATGTTGAGCGCAATCATGTCAGATTCTTTCTTCCAGTCGGTATCGGTGAATGCACCCCAGTCACCAAACCCGGCATTGTTGATCAAGTGATCAATCTCATGTCCGCGCTCATTCAGCTCGCGAATCAGCTTTTCCACCTGTTCGTGATCTGAGAGGTCTGCAGCCTTTGCGATCACTTCCACCCCGTATGTCTGTTGAAGGTCACGTGCAATTTCGTTGAGTTTGTCTTCACTTCTGGCTGATAAAATCAAGCGATCACCTCGTCTGGCACATTCATAAGCCATGTCTTTTCCGATACCTGTGGAGGCACCTGTAATCAATGTCGTTTTCATTCGTTTATTCGTTTATCAAAGTTCAAGACCGACTAATCAGTCGGATTTACATCCAAATTTTTCAGGCTTCCCTTGCCCGTAAGGCGTCCCAGAACGACCGCCAACCGGTTTCCCAGATGGCATCTTGATTTTCAGGCTTGCCTCGAGTCAGGAGGTACTGAATCACTTCCATAACCAACCCTGATCCGATGGCATACAAAAACGACGCATCCGTGCTTTTCAGCACGCCATCATCAGCCCCTTCTTGCAACAAGTCAAATAAGAACTGAAGGTAGGCCTCGCCCTCTTCTTTCGCTTTGTCATTAATGTACCGCGACCCACTGTACTGTCTGAAAAACCGGTACTCAGCCGGAAAATCGAGCCCCCAGCTAATACTGTTCACCCATACCTGTCGCAAGCGATCGCGCAGAGATTGATCAGCTGTAACCCCTCGTGCAATGCGTTCGATCATACGCTCTTTAACGGCGATATAAAGCGCATTGATAAGCTCATCTTTGGAGCTGAAATGATGAAAAAGGGTACCGGTGGCCACCCCCGCCTCTTTCGCGATTCGTGAAGTAGGTGTGGCATCAAAGCCATCTTCCGTGAACAATCGAAGCGCTGCCTCTTGAATTTTTTCAAACTTCGTCATTAGACCGACTAATCAGTCAACAAAGGTATGTAGTTTAAATGGGATGAAAAAGCGAACAAACTTTAATCAGGGAAATGCGACGAAATAATAATTGAGGCTTTCGTGAAACTGCCGGCGAAACGCCTCGCGTGACAGCCCTTTTCCATTGGAGAGATAGTCTTCGAGCAATCCGATGCGCAGTCCACATGTCTCAACCAGCAGGTCATAGATCATGTCAGGCGTCGTACCGTAGTGATCGCTCGCACCGAGTCCGTGCTCGAACACAATCACCGGCTTGCAGCGCGCAATGGTCGCGGCGCCACCTTTCAGCACCTGCAACTCGCCTCCTTCCACATCAATCTTCAGAAAATCGAGTTTGTGCTGATCTCCCAGCAAATCGTCAAGACGCTCGGTGCGCACCTGAATCTTTTGAACTTGTTCTTCCACTTTATAGGTGCGCTCACGAAGTCCGGAATAGGCCGGATTACTGACCACATGATGAAAAGAGGTTTCGCCGCTGTGATCGCTGAGCGCCAACTGATGCAGCGTCACATTTCCGTTGTAGCGACGCTTTAAGCCTTCGAACAATTCAGGAATCGGCTCAAAAGCCATGTGCTTGCCTTCCGGTGCGAGCTTGAGCATCTCATCCAGCATTTCACCTTTGTGGCAGCCAACGTCTATGCAATTCGAATCAATGCGGATCGCTTTGCGCATGACCTTTGCCGCGAGCGCATCATAGCGTTGGTTCTGCGTCAGGTGGATACCTGCAGCAGAAAGCATACGCTTTGCAAATTGTTTGAGCCGCTCTTTCATAAACGGGGGCAAAAATACGAATTGACTGCTATGCAGCACTTTCTCTTCAAAAGTCATGACATCAACGGCCTAATGCGTACTTTAATAATATGAAACACGTTCACCTGCTTATCGCAATCCTTTTCTTTTCATGCGCCCCCGGAAAACGCACTGCCGAGCCCTCTAAGCTGGCTGATGTAATTACGCTGCCGATTGAAGTCACTCCAGTCCTTGTCACTTGCCAAGACATGTATCCGGGCACGTATTTCAATCTTAAGAAGACGCGTACCTATCGTGCAGTGCTTGAGGTGAACGCCGCAAAAGCGGCGGATGCGACGGCTTTCCTCATTGACAGCGTCAGGTTGCCCATTTCGAGGATGTTGATCGATGGCGAAGAACAACGTATGCCGTTCCCTGAAGTACCAACAGGCACTCATCGCATCGAATTGGAGGCAACACGCAATTTCTATCAGGATCACGCGCCTGAAATGGTTGATGAAGTCACCCCAAAGTTGAGCGGCGACTTGACTCCTGCAGGTCGGATGGAACTCGAGTTTCTCATAGGCTCAACCTCGACTTTCTTTTTAATAGACCTGGGTGTCCTTAAAGTACTCGAACCAGTCAGGGGTCGATAGTATTGCTATTTTTTATGAGTATTTTGCTTTTATCCTTGCAATGACTCTTATCTTTGTATGCCTTTTTAAACTTTAGAACATGAAACGTTTCGTTGCATTCATGCTGCTTTTGCCCGCCTTCGCTGTGGCACAAGAAGACGACGACACCATTGAAATACTGTTTGGCGACGCACAGGGTATCAGAGCCTTTGCGGGGATTCATTTTGACGCCACCAGACTCAACGATCAGTTCACCGGCCTATTGGGCGGGACGGCAGCGTTCAGTTTCAGCCGAAAGTTGAATATTGGTGTGACCGGACAGTGGTTGGTCAATGATGTAATTACGCGCAATCAATCTAGCGAAGAACAAGACCTGTTTTATGAGCTGGGCTATGGCGGCTTGCTGGTAGAGCCTACCTTCTTCAGCGGTAAAAAGGTACACTTCACTGTACCGATCGTGCTCGGCGGCGGGGTGATTGAAGAATACCGCTACCTGACACCTTCAGCGATTAACGGTGACAATTTTGAAGATACAGAATACTACCACAAAGACCACTTTTTCTTTGTAGAACCCGGGCTGGCTGCCGAGCTGAATCTGACCCGCTTTCTTCGTCTTTCTATCGCAGGCGTCTATCGCTGGGCGCCAGGCTTGAATCTTCCGAATACCTCAACCGACGCTTTGGATCAATTCAGCCTACGTATCGGGCTACGAACCGGATGGTTTTAAACCGATCAACGCCTGTTTCAAACATTTCGTAGGTTATTTTACACGTTTCATCACCCCTCAGTGTAGCCCTTTGTGAACCACCGTGTCGGAAAGCACCTACAACCCTGATTTTTAATATATTACAAACCCGAATTCATCGAATGGGTTCGGTTTTATGTCGAAGGTTGAAACCTTGTTCTCAGCTTGGTCGATAGAGGGAGAAAAACTAAAACACCCTCTAAATCAACCGAGTAATGGAAACAATACTTTACAATCAATTGTGGCAGCTAAAGGCCAGGCTGCTTTGTTCTTTTCTGTTGGGCTTAGTTACACTATCGGCTCAAGCCCAGCAACCAGTTATCACACAAGCTTCAGCAAACGACGCTGCACCTCCCCTTTTTACCAATGTCAGCATCAGCACCGTAATTGAAGGAGGAACAGGTCCGTTCACCTATGAACTGACCAATGCACACACCGAAGATTTAGTTACCTCGGGTACTGTCGGTCAAAACCTCACTGGCTTCACTCGTATTGGAAACTACTCAACGCAGACCTACTATCGGTCTACCGGATCTTATTCGACCTATGAGCAGGCATCATCGGCAGCGATTGCGCAAGGAGGACATCTTCTGGCAATCAATAGCGCGGCCGAGCAAAACTGGCTCACAACCAATGGTGGTTGGGTGGCAGGAGACCACCTTGGCGCCTCAGACCAGAACATTGAAGGCACCTTTGTGTGGTCAAACGGACAACCGTTGACATACACCAACTGGGCTCCTAACGAACCTAACAATGGCGGTGGCAATCAAGACTATATGCAAATCTATGCAAACGGCACTTGGGATGATGTCTCATGGAATTATACAGGAACCGTACGTGTACTGGCAGAAATACCCAATGACATTCAGGTAGACAATCTTCTACCGGGAAGCTATTTACTTCGTGTAACAGACAGCCAGGGACACGAAGACACCAATACCTTCGAAATTGGTCCGGGCATCACTATTTTCAACACCTCCGTTTCAGACGTGAGCTGTAATGATGGTGGCGACGGACAAGTCGTGGTGAACCTTGAAGGAGGCGTTCCACCGTACACCTATGAATGGAGCAATGGTCAGTCGGGAAGTCTTCCGCAAGCCATCGAAGGCTTCGAACTTCTAGGCGAGTTCGGTGAAAAGATCTACTACCTCTCGAATAGCGGCTTCCCGTCTTACGACGCCGCAGCAGAGCTGGCTGATTCCTACCTCGGCTATATCGCTGCCGTGAATTCTGCTGCAGAAAACAACTGGCTCATCAACACCGGTGGGTGGCCGGCAGGGGTCATTGTTGGTGGCACCGACCGTGACATAGAAGGCACATGGACCTGGGAGTCGGGCGAACCCTTCTCATACAGCAACTGGGCAGGTGGCGAACCGAATGACTGGGGATCTGGTGAAGACTACATCCAAATTCTCGCAGGTGGCAATTGGAATGACATTCCGTGGATCACGAACCGACAGGTTCTTTTTGAGCTCTCGTACTTTGTCTCGGGAGACCAACTGGCAGCGGGAGAGCACACGCTGACCATTACAGACAACAATGGCAGCCAGGTTTCACAGACGTTCACAATTTCAGAACCCGAGCCATTCTCTGTTGAGTTTGACATGACTGCAGTGTCAGGATGTGGCTCCAACGGCGACGGAGCTGTAGTGGCCGATGTTGACGGTGGCACAACACCATACACTTATGCATGGGAAACAGGCGCCACAACGAGTAGCATTTCAGGTCTCGATGTAGGATTCTACACACTGACCACAACAGACTCGAACGGATGTGTCTTTGAAGCTGATGCCAATGTAATCGCCGGAGACACAGATGGCCCCATAGTCATTGCACAAAACGTGGTTATTGCCCTTGATGAAAACGGTACTGCTGAACTTTCACCCGATGATGCTGACAATGGCACCTACGATGACTGCGATGAATCGCCTGAACTGCTTTTGTCGCGTCGAATGGTGATTCCTATCAACTCAAGCAGTGACGATGTGGAAGAAGCCACAAACGGAAATATCTACGATGACTCTTCGGATCTTGAGTTCTTCTACGACGGTCAAGCCAATGGAGGAGAGCAAATCATAGGCCTGCGCTTCGAAAACATTGACCTGCCCGCAGGAACCGTCATCAACAATGCTTACATTCAATTCTTCACTGAAGATCAAAACCTCGACGGGGCGGCACCTACCGCCATCATTGAGCTAGAGAATTCTGCGAACGCTTCTTCCTTCTTGTGGTATGAAAACTACAATGTGTCAAGTCGTGATTATTTGGATGAAAGCGTGTCGTGGGATATGCCGGTCTGGGATGTAACAGCACTAAATGGCCCTGAACAGCGCACTCCAGACCTTTCTTCTCTGATTCAGCAAATCGTAAACCTTGACGGGTGGCAGCAGGGCAACAGTGTTGCCTTCATGCTCAGTTCACCGAATCCTATTCTTTCGAACCTCGGCAACACTGCGGCGACGTATGACGAAAACCCGAATGCTGCACCGAAGCTCGTGATTGAGTTCGCGTCACCAACCCGCGAATTCAACTGTTCAGACATCGGTGAGCACACGGGTTATCTGACGGCTGTAGATGATGCAGGGAATGTATCAACCGTAAATTTCATGCTGACGGTTGTAGATGAAATAGCCCCTACGGCTCTTGCAAGTGGACAGACCGTTTATCTCGATGAAAACGGCGAAGGGTCGATCACCCTTGACATGGTTGACAATGGCTCCTTTGACAATTGCGGTATAGCCAATAGAACACTGAGTAAAACAGCGTTCACCTGCCAGGATATTGGTGAGCAAATTGTATCTCTCGTGGTAACCGATGTTCATGGAAATACTGACCAGGCAGTCATCGTTGTAAACGTTGTTGATGGTATAGCCCCAGATGCCGAGGTAACAAATACAACTGCATATGTAGATGAGAATGGATGGGTTCAGCTGAACGTCGATGAAATGCTCACGGTGACCAATGAAAACTGTGGCGTCGCTGACCTGGTTATCAATGAAGAGCTTTTTAGCTGTCAGGATGTCGGCGTTACTTCACTGAATATAGAGGTAAGCGATTTCGCCGGAAACACATCCACATTCAATCCACAATTGATTATCGCGGATACAATTAAGCCTACATTCATGACCACTGCCATTGACCTCTTCCTGAACGATGAAGGCACAGCAGAACTGAACAACGAGCTGCTGATGCAATACGCAAGCGACAACTGTGCGATCGAGAGCATCGAAACTGACAATACTTTCTTCACCTGTGATGCAGACGGCAATGCACAAACGGCAAATGTAACCGTTACAGATGTGCACGGAAATGTAACCCAGCGTCAGATCGGCGTGTTTGTAATCGACGCAGAAGCGCCGGATGTTACGGTCAGCGATATGAACCTCGATCTCGGTGAAGATGGCGTAGCAGAGCTGTCAAGCGAAATGCTCGATATGGAGGCCACTGATAACTGTGGTATAGCAAGCACGCAGCTCAGCCAGACCAGCTTCGATTGTACAGACGGTCCGTTCACCGTGATTACCGTCACTTGCACTGACTTTGCAGGCAACAGCCGCCAGGAAACCTTTACCGTGAACATCACAGACAATGTGACACCGGTGATCAGCGGTCCAGACAACTTCGAGTTTTGTGAAGGTGTCGCTGTCAGCTATGACGGAATCGTGGTCGAAGACAACTGCCAGGCACAGCTGATCCTGACTGAAGGTCCATCGAACGGCAGTACACCTGATGCAGGCGAGTACACCGCAGCGTTCATGGCTGTGGATGCCGCAGGCAACATGACCACCAAAGAGGTGATGGTAATGGTACACGCAGAACCTGTGTTCGACCTCGGTCCAACACTGTATGCAGAACCAGGCAGCCTCGTGCAGCTAGGGATCGACCCATTTGGCGAAGGCTACACTTATGAGTGGAGCAATGGCGATGACGATCCGTCTACCAACATCGAAGTGACCCAGTCAATTAACACAGTGACACTTACGGTGACTTCCCCGGAGGGATGCTCGTACAGCGACACTATACAAATCCTGGTTGACCCTACCATGAGTGTTGATGATCCCGCAGTCTTGAACGGTGTGATGCTCTATCCGAACCCGACAACAGGCGCACTCGCAGTTGAATTCAACCTGACCGACGCCAAAGAGAACATCCAGATCACCGTCAGTGACCTCAGCGGAAAAACCGTACTGATCGAAACCATCCCACTCGCCCGCAATGGTGAGCAGGTATTCCTCGACCTCCGGAACCTCGCGAACGGTTACTACGTCGTGAACATTCTTGCTGACCAGTTGAATGTATCCGAACGGGTCATGAAACAATAAGACCCGACATCATAAATCACCAGAAGCCCCGCAGCATACGTTGCGGGGCTTCTGTTATTTAACATCTTACACTAACAGAGCGATAGAAAAACACCTGAATCAGCGAGCCCCCCCTAGGCTAAAAAAAAATCATTTCATCTCCTTATTTGAACCACTCATGTCGAATTAAAAACTTCCTGTCGAATAACATGGCCTCAACGGTACACTCGAAGTAAAAGGACTCAATTCATTCACCCCTAAATTCGACAAATCGTGAAAACACAATTAAACTTTTACCGGAATGCACACACCATACTTGTGGCGTTCTTGATTCTTTCAGGTATTTTAATGAGCTCAGCTCAAGCACAAAGCCTTGAAATCATCTTCAATGGTACCAACGATGTGACTTGCCCCGGAGGCAGTGATGGAAGCGTAAGTGCCCGAATCTTTGGAGGGGCACCCCCTTTCAACTATCAATGGTCTAACGGAAACAATGGAACTGTCGCAGGAAATATCGCGGGCTTCACCAGAATGGGGAGCTTTAAATCGCATGTTTATTATAGAGCCAATAACCCGGCACCCTCTTATACACAAGCCTCTTTGGCCGCATCCAGCAGAGAAGGCTACCTTCTGTCTGTAAACTCTCCGGCAGAATTAAACTGGCTTACTTCTAACAACTCCTGGCAAGAAGGTGACTATATCGGCGGTTCTGACAAAGACATAGAAGGTAACTGGAAATGGGATTCCAGCGAACCCTGGACAGTGAACAATTGGATTCCAGGGGCGCCGTTTAATGGCAATGATAACAATGATTTTATTCAGCTGCTCAGCAATGGCCAATGGGTAAATAATGAATGGACTCAAACATCCGGAGAACGCTATTTGATGGAGGTTCCTTTCAGTATTGACATGGAGAACCTTCCGGCAGGAGTCTATTTACTCACAGTCACTGATAGTCAAGGAAACAGTGAGTCTTTCGAGTTCACTGTAGAAGAGCCCTTTATTGAAGTCGATGTGGTTAGCACACCGTCAAGTAATTGCGGCACCAATCAAGACGGTAGCCTTGACTTAAACATCGCAGGAAGTAATGAGCCATACATTGTCGAATGGGCTGACGGCGCATCAGGTCATTCACGCATTAATCTGACCTCCGGTGAATACCAGGCAGTTGTAACAGATGGTGCGGGATGCCAATCAGAGTATACCGTGAACATTCCTTCAATTGATAATCAGGCACCTCAAGCACAGGTTAGCAACACGGTTATTTATCTAGATGACAATGGCTCGGCATCTCTTACACCGATGCTTGTTGATAATGGAACTTCTGACAACTGTACAGATGACCTACAGCTCCTGGTTTCAGACCGCATGGTTGTTCCAATTAGTGGTGCAGGAGACGACGGACAAGAGAATAGTGCAGGTCAAATGGATATGACCTCCGCTACTCTTGATTTCTTTTATGACACTGAAAGCGAAACACACGGGCAAATCATTGGTTTGCGCTTCCAAAATATTAACCTGCCGGCAGGAACAACGATACAGAACGCTTACCTCCAATTCACTTCCATAGCTAACAACCCAAGTCTCAATGCCCCATTTGGCATGATTCATATCGAAGATGCAGAAGACGCGTCGCCTTACACCAATGAGGCATATGCTATCTCCAATCGCACATACCTTGAAGAAAGTATCATATGGACTATGCAGCCATGGACTTCCGCAACAGAGCAGGCACCAATTCAACGCACTCCTGATGTCTCTTCATTGGTGCAAAACATCATCAACCAAGACGGTTGGGAAGCAGGAAATAGCATTGCGTTCATGCTCAATTCGCCCAATCCTCTCAATACAAATACCGGCAATCAAGCTGCAACTTTTGAACAAAACCCCGAACTGGCACCACGCCTCGTGATTGAATATGGCGTCCCTCAAGTCGACTTTGATTGCAATGATGTTGGATCTCAACCTAAGTCGTTCTCTGCCATTGATGATGCAGGAAATGTATCAACCGTAAATTTCATGCTGACGGTTGTAGATGAAATAGCCCCTACGGCTCTTGCAAGTGGACAGACCGTTTATCTCGATGAAAACGGCGAAGGGTCGATCACCCTTGACATGGTTGACAATGGCTCCTTTGACAATTGCGGTATAGCCAATAGAACACTGAGTAAAACAGCGTTCACCTGCCAGGATATTGGTGAGCAAATTGTATCTCTCGTGGTAACCGATGTTCATGGAAATACTGACCAGGCAGTCATCGTTGTAAACGTTGTTGATGGTATAGCCCCAGATGCCGAGGTAACAAATACAACTGCATATGTAGATGAGAATGGATGGGTTCAGCTGAACGTCGATGAAATGCTCACGGTGACCAATGAAAACTGTGGCGTCGCTGACCTTGTTATCAATGAAGAGCTTTTTAGCTGTCAGGATGTCGGCGTTACTTCACTGAATATAGAGGTAAGCGATTTCGCCGGAAACACATCCACATTCAATCCACAATTGATTATCGCGGATACAATTAAGCCTACATTCATGACTTCTGCCATTGACCTCTTTCTCGATGATGAAGGTAATGCAGAATTGAGTCAGGATCTGCTCACTCAGTACGCTCATGACAACTGCGGACTGGCAAGCATTGAAGCAGATAACACCTATTTCAGCTGTGATTCAAACGGAGAAGCTCTTACAACTAACGTAGTGATTACGGATATACACGGAAATATTACGCAACGTGAAATTGGCGTATTCATTATCGACGCAGAAGCGCCGGATGTTTCGGTAGCTGATATTACGCTGGTACTTGACGAAAATGGAGAGGCCATTCTCGATCTGGAAATGCTTGATATGGTGATTTCAGATAACTGTTCAATTGCCTCTACCGAACTAAATCAGAACATGTTCAACTGCAACGAAGGTTCATGGAACTTCGCATCTGTCACTTGCACAGATTATGCAGGAAACTCGAAAACTGAAACCTTTACCGTCTACCTCGTCGATACTATTGCTCCGGTTATCAGCGGCCCTGACAACTTCAAATTTTGTGAAGGAACTCCTGTCGTTTTTGAAAACGTTTCTGCGTACGACGCATGTTTGCAAGGCTTCGCCATTGGCTCCGGCCCAACTGAGGGGAGCACACCTGAACCGGGTGATTACATCGTCTCTTTCATTGCATACGATGCTGAAGGAAACCTTACTTCAAAAGATGTCAATGTGACCATTGTTCCTCAGCCAGTTTTCGATCTGGGATCAACCCAGTATGCTGACTACGGTAGCATCGTATCACTCGAAATAACCCCATTCGGAGATGGCTACTCCTACCAGTGGAACAATGGCTCTAACGGTCCGTTTACAGACATCATGATCGAGCAGTCAATCACAACCGCAACCTTAACGGTCACCTCTCCGGAAGGATGTACCTTCACTGATACAGTGCAGATCTTGATTGACCCAACTATGAGTGTGGAAGACGCTGAAGCAGTAAATGCTGTGACGCTGTATCCAAACCCTACTGTTGGTTCACTCGCAGTTGAATTCAACCTGACCGACGCCAAAGAGAACATCCAGATCACCGTCAGTGACCTCACCGGAAAAACCGTACTGCTCGAAACCATCCCACTCGCCCGCAATGGTGAGCAGGTATTCCTCGACCTCCGGAACCTCGCGAACGGTTACTACGTCGTGAACATTCTCGCAGACCAGTTGAATGTATCCGAACGGGTCATTAAACAATAAGACCCGACATCATAAATCACCAGAAGCCCCGCAGCATACGTTGCGGGGCTTCAGTTTTTTAAAGCAATGCCCACACTGCAGTGTGCACCTACGGCAACAAACCGGCGGCAATAGCCGCCGCAACACTAGAGATGAGCAGCGCAGGTATGCGCTGCACCCCCCGACACCTGACACCCGACACCCGACACCTGACCTACCTACCGATAGCCATCCTCCTCTTCGAGCATGGCGCGGTAATTCGCATAACGCTCTTCAGGGAGATCTCCTTTTTCGATGGCCTCCTGTACAGCGCACCCCGGTTCGTTCACATGCTTACAGTTATGGAAACGACACTCGGGCAGCAAGGCAAACATCTCCGGAAAATGGTGATTTAGCTCATCTTTATTCAAGTCTACAAGTCCGAAACCCTTGATACCCGGCGTATCAATGATGAAGCCGCCATCCGGAAGCCGGTGCATTTCAGCGAAGGTCGTGGTGTGTTGCCCCTTGCGATGAAAGTGCGACACCTCCCCTACTTTAATATCGGCATCAGGAATGAGCTTATTAATCAACGTACTTTTACCTACACCTGAATGTCCGCTCACCAGGTTAATGCGATCTTTCATTGCAGCTCTGACCTCATCAAGACCCTTGCCTGTTTTTGCTGAAATCTCAAGGTTGGAATAGCCACAGCTGTCGTAGATGTACTGGTAATAAGCCAGTTCTTCTTCCGCTGCCTGATCATAGATATCAACTTTGTTGAAGAGCAAGGTCACAGGCACACCATAAGCATCAGCCGTCACCAGAAACCGATCAATAAAACCGGTGGATGTGGGCGGCTGCGTGAGCGTGACGACCAAAAAAGCGCGATCGATGTTGCTCGCCACAATGTGCGCGTGCTTACTCAGGTTCACACTCTTCCGCACAATGTAATTCTTACGATCGTGAATCTCAGAAACCACACCGGTGCCGTCTTCACTCAATGCGAAAGTGACCTTATCGCCAACCGCCAGCGGGTTGGTGGTTCGAATGCCCTCGTTTCGGAATTTACCGCGTACCTGACAATCGAACACTTCGCCGTTGTCAGCGAGTACCTCGCACCATTTTCCGGTTGACTTGACAACAAGGCCTTCGTGGTTTTCCATTGCTTCAAAGGTAAGCCTTGCCCGTATTTTCCGAAGCAACGATCCTCTCAAACCTCGTACCTTCGCATTGTAAGCCTCCGATTTATGTCGATACGCATCCAAAATGTCAGCAAACGCTACGGCGAGCAGCTCGCCCTGAACCAGGTCAACCTCGAAGTAAAAAGTGGCGAAGTGGTCGGTTTCCTTGGCCCGAACGGCGCCGGAAAATCAACCATGATGAAGATCATCACCTGTTACCTCCCTCCTACTGAGGGTGAAGTGCAGGTATGCGGTTTCAACGTGATGGAGGATCCTCTCAAGGTCAAGCGCAAGGTGGGTTACCTGCCAGAGCATAATCCGCTTTACCTCGATATGTACGTCAAAGAGTTCCTCCACTTTGCCGGTGAGGTGCATAAGCTGCCCCAACTCAAAAAGAGGGTGAATGAGATGATCGAACTGGTCGGACTCGGTCGCGAGCAGCACAAGCAGATCGGCGCGCTTTCAAAGGGCTTTCGGCAGCGGGTAGGCCTCGCCCAGGCGATGATCCACGACCCTGAGGTGCTGATCCTGGATGAGCCTACCTCCGGACTTGACCCCAACCAACTGGTGGAGATCCGCGAGTTGGTGCGGCAGATCGGTGAGCAGAAAACTGTAATGCTCTCCACCCATATTATGCAAGAGGTCGAGGCCATTTGCAACCGGGTAGTCATCATCAATCGCGGTCATATCGTAGCTGATGGACCTACCACTGATATTCGCCGTATGGCTGATGCCGGTGCTGTGATTTTAAGGGTTGAATTTGACGGCGATGAAACGCCGGATGGCTTGGTCATGCTTCCGGAGATCATTGAAGTGCAACCTGAGGGAGGCAATTCATGGAAGGTCAAGGCCAAAGGTGGCACCGATGCACGAAAGGCCATTGCCGCATGGGCACAGCAAAACGACCGCCTCATACTGACCCTGAACGAGGAAGAGCAGAAACTTGAAGATGTGTTCAAGCAGCTCACGGCCAATCGTTAAGAACCCCGAACTTCGGGAGTGATGCAACGCGAACTATTTCACCACAACATCTTCACCGTTGAACTGCTTCGCGCAGGAAGCGGAAGCCATCCGGTACTGTGCTTCCACGGTTTCGGACGTGAAGCCGAAGATTTCGTCAGGTTCAGCGAAGTCCTGAATGCTGATGAATACCTCCTTAGCATCAACCTTTTCCAACACGGACAAAGCATCTGGCCGCGCGAACGGGCCTTTCGGAATTCACTCAAACTCAAGGAGCACCAGAACCTCATCCGCGCGCTTTTGCGCCGTGAAAATGCAGACAGCTTCTCTATGCTTGCCTACAGTATGGGCGGCCGCATCGCACTGAGCACCATTCCGTTGTTCAGGGATCGCATCCGCCAGGTGTTGTTGGTGGCTCCTGACGGACTTAAGGTCAACCAGCTCTATAAGTTTGCCTCCGGCACGCGAGCCGGCCGATCGATTTACAAAGGCATTATGAAGCGTCCGGGTATTTTGTTGCGAAGTGCAGATGCCGCGCGCAGTCTGCGGCTCATCAATGAAAAACTGCATCGCTTCGTGTATGTGCATATGGACAAGGCCGAAAAGCGGAAGCTCGTGTACGAAACCTGGCTCATCTACCGCCGGTTTGAACCTGACCTCGATGAAATCGCCCGAATCGTCAATGCGAATGAAGTGCATTTCCAGATGGTCTTCGGACGCTATGACAGTGTGATCCGGCCAAAGCTTGGTCGGCTTTTCAACGCAAAGCTGAAGCGTGATCACCTCCACCTCACAGAGGCCGGACATCAACTCATGACTGATGATACCGTGCGGTTTATCTCATCAAACAGCTTGTGGAAATAACACAAGACACTGCCTACCTCATGCACTTCTGCTATCTTTAGCGCGTGCAATTCACCAACGAACTGACTTCTCTTTACCGCACACAGAAAAAAGCTGTGGCTGTGCTGATTGACCCTGATAAGGTCGACATGGGTTCGCATCCTGCGCTTCCCGATAAATCGGGACAAGTTTTGCGCAGTATAAAAGAAACGGCGCCTGACTACCTCTTCATCGGAGGAAGCGTCATCACTGAAACGCATTTTGATGAAAAAGTGAAGGCGGTGAAGGCGGCTACAGACCTCCCTCTTGTGCTTTTCCCCGGAAGCCCGACACAACTTAGTCAGCATGTAGACGCAGTGCTTTTTCTCAGCCTGATTTCCGGAAGGAACCCTGAGTTGCTGATCGGTCATCATGTGACGGCGGCGCCGCGTGTGCGTGAACTCGGACTTGAGGCTGTGCCAACGGGATATATGCTGATTGATGGAGGTATGCCTACGACGGCAAGCTACATTAGCAACACCCAGCCGATACCGCGCGATAAGGCGGGAATAGCCGCGGCGACAGCGATGGCGGGTGAGCTTCTCGGACTGAAATGCATTTACCTCGATGCCGGCAGCGGTGCAGCCTTGCCCGTGCCGGCAGAATTGATTCAAGCCGTTCGGAAATCAGTTGATCTTCCGATAATCGTAGGCGGGGGCATTCGCACGGCCCACCAACGCGATATGGCCTTCAATGCGGGTGCCGACCTAGTAGTGATCGGCACCGCGCTTGAAGAAAATCCTGATTTAATTGCGGAGCTGATCAGCACTCCGCATGAAAGCTGATCGGTCAGAACAGCAGCGAAAGGTTCAGCAAGTAGTTTCGTCCGGCCTGCGGGTAGAAAAAGTCTTCGTCAACACGCTGCCCGTCAAACACAAAGCCATACGTGTAACCGTTGCTCACGTACATTTCGTCGAGCACGTTATTCACCAGAAGATTCAGGCGGATCTCACGCGCACCGGTATTCAATAATGAGTAACTAACGCGCAGGTCATTCACGAAATATGCAGGAATGGTGCGATCTTCACTTGAGGTATTATCCAGAAACTGTTCGCCCACGTACTTGGCCTGCCACGATACTTCCGCGTTGTGACGATCATTGTTCACCAATGTGTAGGTCAGGATGGCTGCACCAATGATCTCAGGCGAGAAGGCAATGTCAGTTTCTTCGTACTCAACTTCATCGAACCCGATAAAGCTAAAGTCTTGATCATAGGCTGCCACCTGCTCAGTGAAGTTTTCGATCTTGTTCTGGCTGTAGGTGGCATTCAGATTCAGACGAAGCTTTTCTGCGAGCAGTGCGCCAAATTGCGCTTCCACGCCCCTGCGATAGCTGCTGGCAACATTGGTTCTGATCGGTGTGCCTACATCATTGAGTTCGCCGGTCAGCACAAGTTGGTCGGTGTAATCCATGTTGTAAATGTTCACCTCGAAGTTGTACTTCGCCGTGCGGCGACGGTAACCAAACTCGAGGTCGCGCAGCGTTTCCGGACGAGGTGCTGTACCCTCAATGGCATCCACGAAGTCTGCGCGCATAGGTTCACGATTACCCACGGCATAGGAAGCGTAAACTTGATCATTCTGACTGATCAGGTAGCTCAGTCCGAACTTCGGATTAAAGAAATTGAGTGAATCGGCCACGTTCTGCTGCACGAGGTTCTCGTCAAGCCCATTCACTGTGTATCGCACCTGACGGTATTGAAGGTCTCCGAAGACGTTCAGCTTGTTATTCAGAAAGTAATTGACCTTGAAATAGGTGTTGAAATCAGTCTTGAAGCCGTTATTGAAGTAGTAGAAGTCGCCGTAGTCAACTTGATTAGGGTGCTCCATCCAGATGATTTCACCGAAGTGGTCACCGTCGTATTCATTGTAGCTTCCGCCGAGCACGGCTGAGATACGATCGTCACCGATATTGCGGTCAAATTCAAGCGAATAAACTGCTCCGTAGAAATCGTTTTCTAGCCATCTTCTGCGAATCACATCGCTCTGGGTGATCTGAGCCGTAGAATTGAGAAGCGTCTGGCCATTGTCATTGACCACAGGCTCGCCATCTCCGTCGAGAATGGGGTTATGAACAAACTCGACCTGATCCCATTCGTAATTTGACTCAAAACCATTATTGATCGGCTGACCATCAGACCCTGTGCCGTCGCTGAACTGCTGCACCGATTCAAACAGGATGTTATCAAAGCCGTAATCACTGAATGGATCTTCATCGCGGAACTGCTCGAAGTAGCCTCGCCCGTAGGTGTAATGTCCGGATGCGCGCAATACGAAATACTCGCCGAGACCGAGTGAAGCGTGTAGCTGGTAGTGATCCTGCTGGTAGTTATCCACTTCGTTTTCGTAGGTGTAGTAGTTGGCCCGGCGCCCGAGGTTGACGAGGTCGTCGGTTTGCTCTTCAGAATAGAAATTGGCTGCTCCCCATTCACGAATTTCCTCTTCGGTGCCGTCGAGGGCGACTTCAGGCACACCCCACCATGACTGGTAGGTGCGTTCTTTACCTCCGAACATGATGCCCTTCACGTTCAACTTACCTTTGGTGTACTGTCCACCGAGGTAATAACTGCGCAGCTCGCTGCTGGCGCGGTCGATGTAACCGTCGCTCGTGATTTGCGACAGGCGTCCTTCGATATTGAAGCCGTTATCGAGTTGTCCGCTTCCGAATGCAACCGTATGACGCCAGGTATTGAACGAACCGTAACCGTTATCGAGACGTCCGTAGGCTTCTTGCTGAAACTGCGTAGTATTAATGCCAATGGTGGCACCGAATGCACCCGGACCATTCGTTGAAGACCCCACGCCCCGCTGGATGCTGATGTTATCAACGCTGCTTGCGAGATCGGGCAGGTTGACCCAGAAAACACCCTGTGATTCTGCATCGTTGTAAGGAATGCCGTTGATGGTCACATTGATGCGGCTCTGGTCTGAGCCGCGGATACGCAAGCCGGTGTAGCCGATCCCCGCCCCGGCATCTGAGGTGGTCACGATAGAAGGCGTGAAGCGCAGCAGCTGCGGCATGTCTTGTCCGTTGTTCAACGGCTGGATGTCTTCATCGGTCACCTCCTGACTGGCGAAAACGCCGTTATCAGGGGCGGCGCCGGTTTCGAAGATGCTTACCCCCGGGATAGGGGTGATGCTGAACATGTACGACCCATCGGAAGAAACGGATTCACCTGCGAAGCCTTTCTGACCGGTCAATTTCAGCACCGCATCAAATACAACGATGCCATCTACGCTGACATCCTTTTCGACGGTTTCGTAGCCTACGTAAGAAACGACCAGTTTATGCGTTCCCAGCGGCACGTTCGGAAGCACATAGCTACCATTATCACCGGTGAGCACGCCCAGTTCTGAGTCTTTGATAACGACGACAGCACCCGGCAGAGGTTCGCCTTCTTCAGATTTGACCATTCCCTGAATGGCTCCTGTGTCATCCTGGGCAAGAATAAGTTGGGTGAGAAAAATGAGCACGCTGCTCATGAAAAAACGTCTCATAACAATTGATTTGAATGTTAAAAACACGGACAGCCCAAGGGTATAGCTGCCCTTTTTTTAACCCGCTCCCTTCCCGGCATTACCCGGGCAGGTTCGAAGGGTATAATCTCAGCCGCTGACCAACGTTTCAGCCTGGCGGCACCCCTGTTCGAGACGCGACAAAGGTAGCGGTTTTCACCAATTGCGGAAATGTCTTCCTTATCTTTGACCTATGCTCGCTTTACTTGAAATCGCGGTGCGCGCCGCCCTGGAAACTGCGCCCATTCTACGATCTTACCACGAAGGAGGAGTCATTCCTCGCTTGAAAGAAGACCAGTCGCCGGTGACCGAAGCAGATCTCGCTGCAGATACCCGCATCCGCAAGGTGCTGCAAAGCAGCGGAATACCGATTTTGAGCGAAGAAGTGCGCGCAGCCTCTTCGGCAGAGCGCGCGAAGTGGGAGCGCTTTTGGGTGGTGGATCCGCTCGATGGCACAAAAGAATTCATTGCAGGCCGCGACGAATACGCCATCAACATCGCCCTCGTAGAAGACGGCAACCCGGTATTGGGTGTGATCGCGGTTCCCGCGCGCAACCTCATCTACATGGCGCATCCCCGGATCGGCGCGATGCGCGCACCCGAGGCGGCATTGAAGAAATCAGTAGAATTTGAACGTTGGGTGCTGCCTGCACGCAAATCCCGTTCCCCCTTCACAATTGTCATCAGTCGCTCGCACCTGCGTCCTGAAACCGAGGCCCTGATTGAAGCTGAGCGCGTAAAGCACCCTGACCTGAAAGTCATCCGGTCAGGAAGCGCTCTTAAGTTCTGCCTGCTCGCCGAAGGCGATGCCGATCTTTACCCGAGACATGCACCCTGCATGTTATGGGATACGGCAGCGGGTGAAGCTCTTGTACTGGCAGCCGGCATGGAAATGGTCAATCTTGACAGCGGAAAACCGCTGGATTATCGGGGGGAGAGCCTCGTCAATCCTCCTTTTGTCGTCAGGGAAAAACTTACTGACGATGCATAATTCATGATGCACAATTCATGATGCACGATGCATAATTTATGATCACTGCTGTTTGGAGAAACGCGGAATAAGTTGTCCGAAATCGCGAAGCGATAAGCTTTGATTCAAGCCTCAGCCGGCTTGCCGGGATACAGGGCATACCCTCAGCCTGCTTCGAGGGGCAGCTCCACTGAACACAGGGGAGCATAGTGGATTGCCCTTCATCCATTTTGCATTATGCATTCTGCATTATGCATTCGCCGAAGGCGTGTGATGTCAGAGTCGTGTAAACACTGATTTCAGGAAACGCTCCCAGGCGCCGGCTTTATCCTCCTGGCAGGCGATCACGAGCTGTTTTCCGCTGCGATGGAACAGCGTGAGGGTGTAGCGAAATGCATCAGACTTGCGACTTGCCATTTGCAAGGCGACGAGGTCATTTTTTTCAAAGGGAATGCCATATACCTCCAGACGCACTTTGAAATACAGAATGGCACCCGATTCAGTGCGCTGGAAGTTGCAGTACTTCACATAGGTAGTTTCATCCACAAGTGCTTTGAGCTCTCCGGGAGCTTCAATCAGCACACCGCGTGGAGAACCAGTACCACCTTGCATGATGCCTTTTAAAAATCCCAGCGGTTTTCCGCTGATCGCATGCACCTCCGCCCAGCGATTGGGATCGTTATAAGTCAAGTTCCAGGCTCTCATTGCTCCAGCGTTTTACAAAGCGGCCTTCGCCATCGTACATCGATTGCTGCTTCTTGATGTTGAACTTGCGGTTTTCACGTGGATCGTTGCCCACACCGCTGACATAGATCCAGTTACCGTAGTTGCTGGCCGGATCGTGATCGAGGAGGTAGTGCTCAAAGAATGAAGCGCCCATGCGCCAGTCGATGCCCATGTCGTGCACAAGGTAACTCGCCACGTTTTGTCGTCCGCGGTTGCTCATGAAGCCGGTTTGCAGCAGTTCTTTCATGTTCGCATTCACGAATTCTTCATCGGTGCGCCCTTCTGCCCAACGCTCAAAGATGCGCTGGTTCTGCATCCACTTCGGAGCTTCGCCCTTGATGCCGGTGCGGTAAAAAATGCGGTCACCATACTTCATCGCGACGTAGCGGAAATAATCACGCCAGATCAATTCAAAGATGAGCCAGTAGGTGCTCTGGTTCGAGCCGTGCTCCCCTTCGTAGCGCTTGACTTCATGGTAAATCTCACGTGCTGAAATCGAGCCATTCGCAAGCCACGGCGAAAACTTACTCGAGTAATCTGCGCCTACCAGTCCGTTGCGGGTTTTCTTGTACCAACTCAGTTTTTTGGTGTTCCAGAAGTAGTGGTCCAGTCGTTCCCAGGCAGCAATCGCACCACCTTTGAACTCGAGCACTGCCCGAGGATCGAGCTTGGGCTTGTCGTAGCCGAAGTCTTCAACCGTTGGTAGCTCCCCTGCCTCACATTCAATCGTCTCGATGCGCTCTGGCTCAGACGTAATGATGCGCACTTCCGACTTCTTTTCGCAGGCCTTGCGGAATTGCGTGAAGATGTCAGGAATGTCATCGATCGCAAACGGAATGTCTTCCGGGTGAAAAAGGGTGTGTCCTTCGATGAGCTTCAGTTCGACTTTCTGCGCCACGGCCTCTTCCACATCCAGCTCTTCGCGCGTATGTTCTTTCTGTGCATACACCCGCGAACAGCCATACTCTTCTGCCAGCTCCGTGAGGATGTCTTCCGGCTTGCCTCTGCGCACCACCAGCTCACTGCCGATGTCTTGCAATGCTTCGCGCAGATCAGCCACACTTTCAATCAGAAATTTGGTGCGAAACGCTCCGGTTTTACGCATGCCCCACTCGTCTTCAGCCCACTGCCGGTCATCAAAAATGTACACGGGCAGCAGTGCTTCACTTTCTTCTACACTGCGCAAAAGCGCAGGATGATCACTTATCCGGAGATCATTCCGGAACCAGAATATGCTTTTCACAATTGCTCGATGTTTTCAAGGTAGGTTTCGGCCTGCTCCAGCAGGTCTTTCTGCTTCTCTTTGTCCATTTTGTCCCACGTGCGGTACATCATCCCGATGCGCGGATTCTTGCCCAGCTTGCCGCGGTGGCGTTCGTAGAAGTGCCAGTAGAGACTGTTGAACGGACAAGCTCTTTCACCCGTTTTGGCTTTATGGTCGTAATAGCAGCTGTCGCAGTAGCTGCTCATTTTCTTCATGTAGTTCGCGCTGCTGACGTAGGGCTTGGTGCCCACAATACCACCATCGGCAAACTGGCTCATGCCGCGGGTATTGGTGATTTCCACCCACTCAATGGCATCGATGTAAATGCCGAGGTACCACTCGTCCACTTCATCGGGATCAATCCCCGCCAGGAGGGCGAAGTTTCCGGTCACCATCAACCGCTGTATGTGGTGCGCATAAGCATAGTCGAGCGATTGATTCACCGCGTGGCTCAGGCACTTCATTTTCGTTTCACCGGTCCAGAACCAATCCGGCAGTTTTCTGCCGTGCTCAAAAAAATTCTTCTCAGCGTACTCCGGCATTTTCGCCCAGTAAATACCACGCATATACTCACGCCATCCCAGAATCTGGCGGATGAACCCCTCCACCTGTGAGATGGAAGCATGGTCGGGATCTTTCTGCCAGCGCTCTTCCACTTTGCGGATAACCTCCATCGGCGAGAGAATTTTAGCGTTCATCAGAAATGAAATGCGCGAGTGGTAGAGCGCCCAGTATTCGGGCGTCATCGCATCCTGAAAATCACCGAAGTGCGGCAACATACGTTCGATCCAGTCATCGAGCAGTTGGCGTCCTTCTTCAAGCGTCACCGGCCAGCCGAAGTGCTTCGCATCTACCCTTCCGATCGTCTCCACGCCTTGCTGTTCAAGCAATTCAACGATGTCGGTAACATCGCGATCGAAAGTGAGCGGCTCAGGCGGACGATGATTTTTCGGCAGTTTCTTGCGGTTGCTCGCGTCGTAATTCCACTGTCCGGTCACCGGCACATCGCCATCCATCAACACATCGTACTTCTTGCGCATCATCCGGTAGAAGCTCTCCATCACATAAGTCTTCTTGCCTTTGAAATGCTCTTGTAGGGTATCGCGTTCGGTGAGAAAATGCTCGGTATCTACTGCATTGATTTCGATATCCAATTCAGCGCGAGACTTGTCCCGATTCATCGGGAAGCGCTGGATGAGCTGGTCGAGACGATACTCATCGGGTAGTTGATACTCAAAGCGCTCGAAGTTGTGCTCCTTGACCAGCCGCTTCACGTTTTCGGGGATGTCTTGGGTATTGGCTTCATCATCGAGCTTGAGGTAAATGACCTGATGTCCGGCAGACTTAAGCTGCTCAGCGAAAGCGCGCATGGCCAGAAAGAACGCGATCACCTTTTGGATGTGGTGTTTGACGTAATCAGTCTCCTGCCGCATCTCGATGAAGAGGTAGGTCACATCGTCGTTGGTCTCCTTGAACCACGAATGTTCGGCATTGAGTTGATCGCCGAGAATCAATCGGAGGGTCTTCATCGCACAGCTTCAGGGTTATTCCGGTTTCGGCGGCAGCGTTCGCTACAGTATTTCACCTCATCCCACACGTTTTCCCATTTCTTCCGCCAGGCATAAGGCCGTTGGCAGACGGTACAGGTTTTGGTGGGGAGGTGTTGTTTTTTCATGCTCTTCCAACAGACGGGGGAGGCACGATGTTTCCTCGACCTATCGACCTATCGACTTATCGACCTATCGACTTATCGACTTATCGACTTATCGACTTATCGACTTATCGACTTATCGACTTATCGACCTATCGACCTATCGACCTATCGACCTATCGACCTATCGACCTATCGACCTATCGACCTATCGACCTATCGACCTATCGACCTATCGACCTATCGACCTATCGACCTATCGACTTATCGACCTATCGACTTATCGACTTATCGACTTATCGACTTATCGACTTATCGACTTATCGACTTATCGACTTATCGACCTTGGAAGGTTTTTCTTTCAGCCGTAAATAAAACAGCCACGTTCTTAAAGTTTTCCTCAAACCGAAGGTTATTGACCTTAAAATGCGTTGTAAAAGGTCGCCATGAGATATCAGAAACTCGAGATTTGGAAAAAGGGTATTGAGCTCTATGTAGCCTGCGAAGCTGTGGCTGCCGAGCGCTGCGCAAGACGCAATTTTTCGCTCGGTGATCAAATTCGTAAATCGGCTCTTTCCATTCCATCAAACATCGCCGAAGGGCAAGAGGGCGGTTCAGACCGTATTTACCACCGACATATCCGCATCGCCATAGGTTCTGCTGCCGAACTTCAGACTCAGCTATTGTGCGCACAGCGGCTCGGCTACGTATCACAAGAGGATTATCTTAACATTGAAGAACTCGTCGGTGATGTGGTAAAACCGATGTACAAACTCAGAGGTTACCTACGTCGCGAAATCATGGCATCTTCAATAAATGGAAAACGCTAGACCACACGTCCACACGGCCACACGGCCACACGGCCACACGTCCATACGTCCATGAGTCCATGAGTCCATTGGTCGATGCGTCCATAGGTCGATGAGTCCATCGGTCTGAACAAAGACGCTCGCGATTTGTCTGAAAACCATGGCAACAAAAACCGATCACAACCTCTCACAACGCGACCTCGACCGCATCATTGAAATGGCGTGGGAAGACCGCACCCCCTTCGATGCCATCGAATTTCAATTTGGAATACCTGAGAAAGAAGTCATCGAAATCATGCGCCGCAACATGAAAGTCAGCTCGTGGCGCATGTGGCGCAAACGTGTGCAAGGACGAAAAACAAAGCACCTCAAAAAGCGCACCTTTACTGAAGGACGACACAAGTGCAGTCGGCAGCGACACATTTCAGGGAACAAGATCTCGAAACGATAAACGCATTATTTTTAATTCAACCAACGTGCCGAAAGTCCATTTTAAGGAAAAGACCATCGAAGTAGAACACGGCGATAATCTCCGCCGAGCGCTTCTCAACAGCGGCTTGCCGATCTACAACGGCAAGGCGAAGCACCTCAATTGCCACGGACTCGGCACCTGTGGTACGTGCTGTGTCTTTCTGGAGGGAGACGTCTCCCCCATGACCAGGGTTGAAAAGTGGCGTCTAAACTTTCCACCCCACAAAGGCGAAAGCGGCAAGCGACTTGCCTGTCAGGTGAAGGTGCTTGGGGATGTTGAGATTGAGAAGGGCGAAGGGTTTTGGGGGCAGACGAAGTAATAAAGAATGAGTAGTAAGTAATGAATAATAAATAGAAAAGAGCCTACGTATTCGCTACCATTCACTATTCACTACTTACTAATTATTATTTACTACTTATTATTCAAAGCCGCGTCTTTCCCCACCAAAAACTCCACCGCCAACTGGTTGAAGGCTTCGTAGTATTCGATGTTGACGATATGGCCGCAGCCCTCGAGGATAGTGAGCTCAACATTCTGCTGGACCTTCGCAAATTTACGAGCGGCACCAATGAAAACGTGGTCCTGGTCGCCCATGACCACCAGACTGAGCTTGTCCATCGGACGGTGGAAGTACTCACGCAGCGCCCGAAAGAAGTGGCGGTATAGCCCGGCCCACTTCAAGTACTCTTCACGGGTTAACCGTTTAAACTGACGACGGAAGACCATGCGTGAGAAGCGGTGATTGGCTCGCGGCAAAACCACCCAACTGAACATGTTGTACAGCACCCGGTAGGGTAAAATGAAATTCAATGCCTTTGCCGAGTGTACCACAAATTTCATCTTCGCTGTGGCCTTGAAGATGCCCCCGGCCATGACCATCCGGTCGACCAACTCCGGACGCAAGAAATTCATGCGCTGCAAGATGACGCTACCGAGCGATAAGGATACAAAGTGCGCTTTCTTGATTTGATAGTGATCCATCACCTTAATGATGTCGTGGGTCACTACATCAAAATCATAGCTGTCGTAATGCGGCTCGATATTTTTGCTCTTACCGTGATCCCGCATGTCGAGAAGCAGAAGATTAAAAAACGGACGAAAGGCCTCGACCTGGTACTTCCAGGTTTCAATGGCACCGCCGGCACCGTGGATAAATACCACCCACGGACGGTCTTCCGGATGTTCGTAAATCAAATGATGCAGCATGGCTAGCTTTAGGCGTTTCTTCGACCCGGTAAGGTATGCTTTTTTAAAATACGCTTCCCCTCCTGAATAACCAGCGAATCACGTCGTTGTTTCCAGATTCTATCTCGAGCCGCACGCGCCGCTTCCTCCACATTCACAATGGGATAAGGGTAGTCGCGGCCGAGTTCAAAGTCAATGAGCATAGCCTCCAGCGGTGCGATTTTCCACGGTTCGTGAAGGTACGGCAGCTCGAGCTTGCGCAACTCAGGCACCCATTCTTTGATAAAAGCACCGTCAGGATCATGGTCTTGCGACTGCTTGACCGGATTGTAAATACGCACGGTGTTGATGCCGGTGACTCCCGCCTGCATTTGAAACTGCGGGTAGTGAATGCCCGGTTCAGAATCGAGGAAGAGCGACGCCAGGTGGTCTGCACCATGCAGCCAGTGTTGCCACAGGTGCTGCGTAAGAAACGATACCAGCATCGCCCGCATCCTGAAGTTGACGTACCCCGTTTTGTGCAGGCAGCGCATGCAGGCATCTACAAGCGGAATACCCGTCTGACCTTGCTTCCAAGCTTCAAGCTTTGCTTCGTCGTTGCCCCGATCAAGCGCATCGTAGCCGCGGTTGATGTTTTCAAACTCCATCCGGTCTTCCATCTCAAACTTCTGGATGAAGTGACAATGCCAACGCAGCCGTGATGAAAACGCATCGAATTGTCGCCCGAATCCCGTCGTCTTGCGCGCTTTGAGTTGCGCCTGGTAACATTGCCGCACGCTGAGATTACCCCAGGCAATGTAGGCCGAAAGCCGACTGCATCCGGTGCGACTGGCACCCGGTTTCGAAATCGATGCTGCGTAGCGTTTAATGCGTTCTGCATTGAAGGTCTCCAGGGTCTTCCACGCCGCGAACTCGCCTCCCTCCTGCAGGTTTTCACGGTCGATTGCAATCTCGGGCGGCGCATCGCTGAGTGCCTTGGCCTCCTCCACAGTCAACGCCGGTTTGAAGCGCTCCCAGGCGGGTTCTGCAGTTTCTGCTTTCATGGTCTTGTACCAGGCATCCCGCCATTTCTGGCGGTTAGAAAGCCCACGTTGCACACCATTCGAAGCAAACTCACGCCATTCTATACCTGCTTTTTCAAAGTCAATTTGCAGCATGAGATCGCGCGCACAGGTGACGGCGAGTCCGGTTTCTTCGTGACTAAAGATTTTCTGTATTTGATACCGGCGACAAAGCGCCGGGATGGCTTCGTCTACCTCACGATGCATCACGACAATACGCGTCTGGTGCGCCTTAAGCTGCTTGTTCAGGTCGCGTAGGCCGTCGAAAACGAACTGCCAGTGGCGGTCGCTGTACTGCGGCAGCGCCATCACACTGGGCTCAAATACGTAGAGGAAAATCAGGGGTAATCCGTCGTCAATCGCCGCTTTCAGCGGAGCATGGTCACGCAGCCGGAGGTCGCGTTTGAACCACAGAACGTTGACAGACTGACGGTCGCTCATTGTACAAATCCGCGCAAGACTTCAGTGAGACGCTGGGGTTCTTTTTCTGGCTTGGCGTATGAAAAGCGGCCGAGGTGCTGTGTCGCATGATAACCGTCAAGAGCGCTAATGGCAACCGAACCCGCACCTTCGATGTTCACGTAGCCGTCATCTGCGAGCTGTGCTTCAGGAAGTTCAATCCACTCGATTTCACCAATAATGAAGCGGGTGTCGTTTTCGGTGATTTCCACTTCGCGGACGAAGCGCATGCCCATCCGGATGTGTGCCTCAGCGACATGCGGCGCTTTGAAGCCCTCGTGGTATGCGGCAGTGAGTCCTACCTGTTCAAATTCGCTCTGTTCTTTCTCATAACCGGCACTGGTTTGGTGCGCCTGTTGAGCGATGTCGGTATGGACGTGATTGATGGTATAGAACCCTGTTTGCAGAATGTTCTCATAGGTATGCCGCGGCACCACGGGCGGACGCATGACCATTCCGAGCAGAGGGGGATTTGCACCAAGGTGCACTACAGAAGAGAAAAGAGCCAGGTTAGTTTGTCCGCTCTCATCGGCTGTACCGATCAGGTTGGCACTTTTGAAACCGCTCAGCGAGTTGATCATCGCACCACGATAACGTCGTGGAAGAGCGTCAATGTCTGCCCGCGTGAACAGCTTGTCGCTCATACTTTCAAAGTTGAAAGTCCGCCATCCACTCCGAGAATCTGGCCGGTCATCCACGATGATTCATCACCGAGCAGGAAGGCCGCCATACGGGCAAGGTCATCGGCTTTGCCATAGCGTTTCAGCGGGTGACGGTCATTGGCTGACTCTTGCTTCTTCTCATTGTTCAGCAGTCCTTCAGCGAGCGAAGTATCGGTCAATGAAGGTGCGATCGCATTGACGCGAATGGTGGGAGCCAGCTCTGCAGCGAGTGACCTGGTCAATCCCTGAACAGCCCCCTTCGCTCCTGCAATCGAAGCGTGAAAGGGCATACCGGTATCTACCGCAACGGTGCTGAAGAGCACAATTGAAGGGTCATTCCCTTTTTTCAGCAGGTTCACGTTCGCCTTGATGTTCTCAAACGCACCGATGTAATTAACCTTGAGGTCTTCCATCAGTTGCTCGGGCTTGAGCGAGCGAAAGGGTTTCAGGGTGATGGTTCCCGGACAGTACACAAGTCCGTCAAGGGAGTCTGTATGCTCTGAAAGGTCAACCGGAGACTCAACAGCGTCTTGCGTGACGCTCACATAATCACCCGAAGCGCTAGCTCCTGATCGTGAAACGCCGATTACTTTATGTCCGCTCTGCAAAAGCCGGTCGCGCAAAGCTGCGCCAACACCTTTGCTGTCTCCAATGACTGCAATGGTTTTCATCCTTGTTGAAGTTTTTCGATTTCCTTTTCGATCTCAGCGGCTTTTGCCGTGAGTTCATCAGCCTTCGTGCGGTCGATTTTCGACATCCTGAAGGCCTTTTCCATAAGCTCAGCGTGCTCCTTCTGGAGCTTCTTCAGCGGGTCTTTTTTGAATAATCCAAACATACCAACAGAACAAGAAGAGGCGGAGGATGTTCGGAGCGGGCTTCACTGGGATCGGGGATCGGAGGTCAGGGATGGGCGTTGATGAATTTGTCGGCAGCAGGCGTCCGGCGGACATGCATATTTAGCTGTATTGCATTAAATCGTAAATTTCGGTCATAATGGTGCTTTCATTTCACCCGGCTGCTGTGGCATTCTTTGCCCTCCTTGCATTGCAACTGGACACCTATTCGCGACTTAAAGGAATAGCTACATGTTACCAAAATCTGGTGACATGGAGACTTATTCAGTACGCATAGAGTAAACCACCGGTCAAGTAAGAAGGGTGCGACTACTATCAACAACTTTTTTAAACTCCCCAAAAATTAGGTATGAGAAGAAATAAAGTCACATCTTCAGCAATACCTTACGTGTAGGTAAAGCCGATTGCCCTTAACATCCATCTAACACTACCGTAAGCCATATCGATCACCAAAACAACTCGGATAAGTCACCAAAAAGTCCATAAGCTACACAATGGAAGACTCTTCTCACCTCTATATATGCGTATTTTTACTCTGCTAGAGTGCGTATTTATCCCCTTAAGAAAAGCGGGTTTTTACGGTATTTTCACATTATCTTATGATTACTTCTCTCAATACATTCTAACTAGCCAATTTCTGTTTTACCTTGCTTCCGTCAGCAGGTTTACAATCGTTTTTACCTCCTGACGCAGAAACGTTGCTAACATCACAAACACTTAACCCATGAGTCAACAATCACTCTCCTCTGTTATTAAGGAACTCTTTAGCTCCCCTTTAGAAGCCGTATGCGAGGCTGAGAAACGCTAACTTCAGATTTGGGCTTCTTGGATACGCCGAACAAAAGACCTCTATGAAGCTGACGGTGAGCTAACGTCGGAGGAAATCGAGAAAATCCTTTCCCTTGCACCGGTAGTATCGCTTGATGGCGCTGTCGAAATGGCAATCACACTCCGGGTTTCTGACCTCAAACAACAGAACGGAGAGATTGACGCTGGAATTCAGGTAGGTCCTATATATGCAAGTGGCTCGTATGGGTTTTCCTCAGAACGCTATTCCGAAAGCCTGCTTAAAGCAAATACCCGCTTCACAGTCTCTAACCAACGTACAAACTTGTCTGAGTACCTCAAGGAGATGAACCTTATGCCTACCAGTGCCACAGAACTGGGACAACTACCGAGCAAACTTACCGCACTTATTGAAGCAGAAGGAGATGGCCAAGAAGAATGAGAATAGCCCTAAGGTGGCTTTGGATGAAATCCTGACCAATCTACAGAAAAGCTTCTCGCGAAACGCTGAGAAAAGTAGCGCAAATAAAGGATTTACTGCCTCAATTGTAGGAGGCGTGAATTTTGAACTTCGCGTCCGGCTTGACGCTGATCAGGACAAGCTAATCCAATCCGAAGAAGGATCAATCGAACTGGTTTGTTCGGGAGTCATTGACCCTGAAAAAATCAACGAGGATGAGTGATATTACCATCGGAGAAACCTTTCGAATCATTGTCTCTGACATTAAGAAAGGCATGAATCAAGAGAAGCTAAAGGCCGCCGTTGATGTCGAAATCAACTTTGAAAGCGTCGATATTCAACGCAGGGGCCTTTTTGTTCGCTCCAACGAAACGAAAACAACCAAAGTCAAAATGGCAACCCGTATCCTACCCGATCAGGAGCCTACCTAACCCCTTAAACTCAATTATGACTTCTCTCTTATCAATCGCTATGCGAGAGGCCGGTGTGGCTGAGGCTCAAGGAAGCCTCTCAAACGAGCGAATACTACAGTATGCTGAAGAAGCTGGGTTTCAAAACTATCAATCCGATGATGTGGCCTGGTGTAGCCTCTTTATGAACTGGGTCGCAAAAGAGGCAGGCTACGAAAGGACAAATAGCTTAGCGGCACGATCTTGGCTGCATAAAGGCCAACAAGTCAGCACCCCTCAGCCCGGAGATGTGGTTATCTTTTGGAGAGAGTCTGTGAACTCATGGAAAGGGCACGTAGGCCTTTTTGTAGGCTACTCCAAGGATCTTCGTAGAATCTACTGCCTCGGAGGCAATCAGAATGACCAAGTCTCTATCTCTGGATATCATACAGATCGATTGCTTGGTTTTCGCCGACTCAGACCCATAGAAACACGAAAACTCAATACCATTGGACTTTCTAGCGGCAATACCGGCACTGAAGTTCGCGTTCTCCAAGAAGCGCTCAATATTCTCGGGTTCGAAGCCGGTGCTGTTGACGGGATCTTTGGCCCTAAAACCAAAACCGCTCTAGAACTCTATCAAGCATCAGTGAATATTCAACCAACTGGTGTTCTTGATGAGCAAACGCTCAATTCAATAAATGAACACCTCGAATAGTAAAGAAGACACAACTCTTACATACCTCATTACATTCAACTCTAAAACAAATGGATAAGTACCCACTCTTTCGCTTTGCTACAGTAGCACCAACACAGCTGATTACAGAGGAAGACAAACAGATTGGATTTGTTTTTCACCACGACCTCACAAGCAGTACCTTTCATTCTGCTGTGGCGTCCCTAACTACGCAATCCGCTATTGAAACAGCGCTGAACTCTACCGCAGCAAGCTTTACCAACCTAGAGTCACTGCAGGCCGTTAAAACAATCGATAGCGATTTATTCGACTTTGCCTTGTGGATTACAAAAAACTACTCGACGATCACCATCTCTGATCTCAACACTCGAACGACCTCCCTGACTGCACTTTCTAACACCAACAAGGAAACACTCTGGGATAATATCTTCTATCAAGTAGTCACAAACGAAGACAATTCCGTGGCCGACGCATGCATTCGCATGCTACTTGGCAACTACT
Organism: Flavobacteriales bacterium; assembly: GCA_018402085.1. Lineage (GTDB taxonomy): Bacteria > Bacteroidota > Bacteroidia > Flavobacteriales_D > Sanyastnellaceae > Sanyastnella. Next base: position 2,469,207 of record JAGYJM010000002.1, read on the forward strand.
TCCTTGAGGAGTTCAACACCTTTATGGGAGGATCGCCGGGGACAGATTTCACCGATGAAGAGAAGAAAAAATTCATTCGAATTGCCAAGGCCAGTATCGTTATCCCAAAGAAGATCGGGAAGCGAGTGGATCCACTTGCATCAGGTAGCGAGCATACTAAAAGTGCACACTCCCCGATGCTTTTTGACACCTTAACAGATAGCATTGCCAAATCCAACCTTGCAAAGCTAGAGTTGGCTGAAGGTGAGCTAAGTGCTGCCTTTGTCACCTTCAATGAGGAAATTGCAGATCAACGAGAGACCTTTAACAATACAAACATTGAGCCGACCATTGTAGACGCTGAAACTAAGCAGGCTTCCTCTAGCGCTATCAAAAGGCCTACAACTATGCCGCGCTTCACTACCACTCTAACATTTAACTCCACATATCTTACCGGGAAAGTGTCTACACAAACCCTGAAAATATTCAACGAGCTAAACGTTACGGTAGGTAGTTCGCTCCAGCCCTTACTTGAAAGTATCTCAAACCTAAAGAAAGAGCAGTACAAGAATATGCTGGGATCCAAGCAGAAGTCTGCGAAAACGGCCGTAGTGAACAGCACCCAGATTTTATTGCACGACGTCCCAAAGAACAATACGATTGCTTGTCGTTTTGAACCACTCATTGAAGACCCAAGCAAATACTCTCTTCATTTTGTGCAGTACTTCTCCAAACAAGAAGCTCAGTTTCAGAAGCTATCAATCAGCGTAGCTGAGAACAGCGGTAATAGCGTCTCAGACTCGGAAGTCATTTCTGGTGCACAGCTGAAGGCCAACCACATAGTCCTTGAAGAGTTGTTTACTGATGGCCTGGGTTTTGCCTCCAGCTCGACGGTAGATATCACAATTAACGTCACTGATATTAGTGGAGCTAGTGGATCTATCACGATGAACAATGTCGCTATTGGTACAACTCCCACAGAGCAGCTTCAAACCAATACAGACGGAAATCCCGAAAGTGAGTCTGGATCTTTATCTGCACCTATGTACGGCGTTACAAAACTGGGTACAGCGACCTTCCGTCGCGTGGAGCAAAAGCTTTGTGAATATGTCCCTGGAGAAGTATCGCACATTGAAAATGTTATGGCTCGAGAGTACAAAGAGCGCTCCACACGCTCACTCTCAAGAACAGAGGTCTCTACCACCGAAGAAACGGTTGAAGAAACAGAACGACTTACCGACACCGCTACAACCGAACGGTTCGAGATACAATCAGAAGTTCAATCGGCTTTTGAGGAAACCCAATCACAAGACACCGGATGGAGTGCAGGGGTGCAAGGGTCATACGGAGTAGGGGGTGCCGGTAGCCTCTCTTTCAACGCCAATGCCTTTGGTAACTATAGTAATAGTTCCTCAACAAGCGGATCTACCAGCAACTCAATTCAACAGGCTCAGGAAGTTGTACAAAAGGCCGTAGAGAAAGTCGTGCAGAAAGTATCGACTAGAAGAACCTCAAAAATGATCAAAGAATTTGAGGAGAACAACAGACACGGATTCGACAATAAAGAAGGCGCAAGTCATGTTACTGGGGTATACCGCTGGGTAGATCGTGTTTATGACAACTTCCTTGTAAACTACGGCAGAAGACTCATGTATGAGTTCTCTATCCCAGAGCCTGCAAAGAACTTTAAAGAGTCTCTTAGAAACGTTGAGGTATTGCCTAATAACATCCGAATCCTGCCCCGACCAATCACGCTTGAAGAAGCTGGTGTCTCGCGCCCCGAAGACCTTAATCAGGAAAATTATGCCTACCTAGCCGGACTCTACAATGCTGACATCAGAGAGTGTCCACCAAGTGTAATTGAAGTTTCCAAGGCCTATAGCGAAACCCCTAATGACGGATCCAATGGAAATGCTATTTCAAAATCTTACAATGATTTAATTATCCCTGAAGGCTATGTCTGTCACTGGGCTGAATGGGGCGGCGGTGTGATCAACATACCAGAATCATCGGGAACAGATCAGATATGGCCGGCCGGAGAAATTAATATCGGAGTGAGAACATGGCCTCTTCTTGGATATTTCAATGGCGCGTATGAATCACTTTGGCGTATGATGGAGGGCACTATACCTGTATCCTTCCGATCTATTGGGGGCGCTTTCAATGTAAATATTGTTGCTACCTGCAACGTAAAAGAGTCCCACATCAAAGCATGGCAAATCGAAACCTACAATCTGCTTCAACAAGCATACATGGAAAAGCTCGAGCAGTACAATCAACAAATGGCGCAGCTCGCAGTAAATGATCAGACTTCTGATTTCCAAATCAACTCCGCTGAAAGCAGAAGCATTGAGATCCAAGAAATCAAGCGAATCTGTATTGAGCTTATCACGCGTCCATTCAACATCAATATGGCTCGGAACAACTACTTCCCCGCCAATGACAATGATATCTACCATGTCAATGCAACCGAAGAGTTCCAGAAGCATGCCGCCCGGGTGAAATTCCTCGAAGCTGCATTTGACTGGGATCTGATGGCATACAACTTCTACCCGTACTTCTATGCCAATCAAGAAGAATGGTATAGTCTGATGAATTCTTCCAGCAATGCAGACTCCATTTTCCAAGCGTTCCTCAAATCCGGTATGGCCAAGGCCGTTGTAGCTGTGAGGCCAGGGTTTGAAGCAGCGGTCAACCTGTTCATGGAAACAGGAACCATTTGGAATGGAAATGGATATGTCCTAGAGTCAGATGATGACCAGTACATGTCCGCCGAGGATGAACTTCAGACAGGTGAAGAGTTCGTAGAAAAAACTTGGAAAACCAAAATCCCATCATCTCTCACCATTATTCAAGAAAGCAGTACCTACCTCGCAGGTAGCGGGTTACCTTCTTTCTGTGAAGATGGCACACCACTGGCTGTTGGAACCTCTCAGCTAGGGGTTAGCACAACACCTCAGTAAGTCCTAGTACCCTCATCCCAAACCATTGAGGACTATACTCATAGATGCTTTCTCAAAGCTCCTTGAGTGTAGTTCTCCGTGGTAAGGATGTAGGAGCGCCACCTACCATAATTGTAAAAAAAAGCCACTCCCACAACCTTTACAGCTTCTTTCACCTAACTACAACGCACCATCATGTCCGGCTTCCAAGAAGATCAGTTCCCTAGTCAGTTCAATAATTCATATTTCAATACTGGTCCTTTTATCGAGAGTGCAATTGCATTAATCGATACCGAAACGGCTCCCCAACAGAAAGCGGAGAAATTACCTTTGAAAAGCAGAAGGCTGAAACTAACTTCTTTTGATAGCTTACGCGAAGGTTGCATTCCCAAGAAAGGTGGCACCATTGGTGCTGAGATTATCCTCAAAGAAAATAGCGACGCCTCAACACAAGGTGGTAAAGTTTCAGATCTTACCACTGAAAGAAGCTTTACGGCAGCTGATATTCTACGTGTGAATTGTGCTTATCTCGGCCGAGAGCTTATGTTTTTTATAGAGAAAAAATCAAAAGATGAGAGTCAATTAGAAGAAGTTGTCACGTGGTATCTTCAAGGGGTATTTCGCGGAGACCCAGCAGCCCAGAGCGCTTATCGAAACATCTTTCTGAAAATGGTTCAGTCGTACTATGACCAACATAAACCATCGACTGTGCTGAGCGACGCTGAACGCTTCTGGAAAGTACTAATGGAAGTATGGGACATTGCTTTAAGAGAGGTTATTTCTAAGGCTTTTCAATACCTAGCCGACAGCGTCAGATCATTGAAAATTGGAGAGGGACAAGAACATCTCTGGAAACCAGTAGCAACCAAGAATGGCATTAAGTACGAACCTTTGTTCATTTCTGAATACACACTTCAACTGAATAAGTTTGCTGCTCGACTTTTAAAAATTGGCGCCGATATCGAAGAAAAGATGATCAAAGAAATGATCTCAAGCTTGGAAGAGCTTGAATCGCGTCAACAAGCTGACAACTCCTATTGGAGTCTATTGCCTGAAGGTATTTTTCATGAAATCACCGAAGTGATCAAGGCGATTCCTAAACCCATAGGCTTGCTACATACGATCACGAAAAACTTAGTGTATGCCAATGAACTTGTTAATGCATTCTTAGTTGGAGTACTAAATGGCTTCATTGAACTTATCGCGTCAACTCTAGAGCTGATTTCAATACTCACAGATCACGTTAAACTACGCAAGCTACTTAACGCGATCAAGGGTCTGCTCATTGCATTAAATGACCCAGTTAAAAGAACAGCCTTACTCGTAAATCTATTGGTTACATTTATCTCTAAGTATAGGAATGCAGAAAGCGCACATGACATTGCCAAATACCTTGGTGAAGACTTAGCTGAGATCATCTTCAGTATCCTCCAAGCCTCAACAGGAGTCGGAGCAGTAAAAGTAGGTGCTAAGCTAGCAGCTCGAGCGGGTATAAAGGCAGGCCCAAAGACTTTGAATGAAATACCAGATTTACTCAAGCAGTGGACAAAAGAACTGGAATCTCCAGAAGACACTCGTAAACTGCTGGAGCGAGAAGGGCGTGATTCAGACCTCAAGTTAGAACCAAGAATATTCGACGACCTTTCACCGGACCAAAAGAGAGACTACCTAAAGCAGCAAGAAGTTCTCGCTGACATTGACAAGACTGGCGAAGTTCCTAAAGGCACCAGGACAAACGAAAGTGGTGAAACGGTACCCCGGGTGGATAGAGACAACACCGCCAAAGGAAATTGGGGACAAATGTGGTGCTCTCAAGACTTTATGAATAGAGCTCCATTTAGAATGCGCCCTATGCATAAGATGGTGACTAGCATCAGTTCAAAGATCGTCAACAAACGAATAGATTGTATCTTCGAAAACTTGGACTATAAGCATCCTGGGCCGCCACCGAAGTACCTGCTAGTTGAAGCAAAATCTCTTGGAAGTGTGCAGAGTGTTACAGTTGACGGCTATAAACAAGGTGCGTTCGAATGGAACATGGAACGACTTGAAAAAACTCTCCGGGATAATCCGGAGTTTAAGGATATGAGTAAAGTGGAAATGGAAAGTCTTCTTGCCAAAATTCGTGATAGTCATGAGTCTTTACTTTACAGAAAAGAAGGAGTATTAAATCAAGATAAAACAATCGTTGAACCAGAAATTTGGCTACTAGATGCCAAAGGAAATAAGGTTAAGGATGTTACGGAACTTTACCTGAAAAAATATTAACCATTTGATATCTGCATAAAAATGAGAGATCGACGCAAAGACTTGAACCATTTTAACGAAATGATAGAAGGACTTGTTTATGGCGAGCAATTGATGGTGCCAAAACTGGAATCTGGTGAGCTTTCTGAAAATGCAATTCTTGCTAATCGGATCTCACTTTTGAAATACATGTACGAAATCCTCTACTGCCAATACTCCATGGGCAGTAGCCTTGGTGAGATGCAGCAAACCTTGGAGCGCATCGTAGATTACCACGCAAAAGGGTTCTTGAGTCTGAGGCATGCGTACAGTAAAGCGATTAACATTGTTTCAGTAGCCTATTGCCTAGGGATGAGTGCCGAAGATTGGACTCCTTTCATCAAGGAACTTGAGGAGCTTGGCGAATACGACCGCCTTATGGGCCATATTGCAACCGAAATGGGGATGGATCTGAGTATACCTAGTAAAACCAAACGGGTACCCTATGGGCATCTCGTGAAGGTATTTGATGCTTCTGCAAGCCAAGAAGTAGACATCATTAAAGAATACCTTACGCGTCATTGGTATAAAGGACATGATGATTCCTACTGGCACGGGAATCATAAAGATGAAAAACTCTATTTCGGCTACTGGTGCTTTGAGTCTGCGGCAGTGGTGAAAATCCTAGGTCTTGACCCTGAAGAGTTCAACGGTGTGGACTACTTCCCCATTGACATATTACAGAATGATGGACCTATTATTTGACCGTATTAAGGTTATTAGGTGACCACGTCGTTTGATCTTGAAACCTCTATCACAAATGAAAAAACACAATTGGATGGGCTTTGCCCCATGGTTTCTGACTTTTGCCTGCACAGCCATGCTGATTGTCATTGGGTATTTTCTAGTGGAGAACATTCAATGGTACAAGGCAAGTGTGTTTAGCTCATCGATTGTTGATGTGAATCAGCCCCGGTACAGACTGCATGCCTATCACCTGCATTTAGGCGTGCTGAAAAGGTCTGTTGGCCTTTTCACAGGCTTTGCCATCATGTTTTTAGGGCTTGGGGTGGCGTTTTTCACTTTGCGAAACAATTCGACTCTCGATGCCTCTACCGGTGGGTTGTCAGTAAAGCTTGTTACAGCATCGCCCGGTTTGATGGCCTTGATCGTTGGTGCGTTTATCATCACCTCCACCATCAACAGTAAGGACTCCTACCCTGAGTACAATTCTGAAACGCCAAGAGGCCAAAGCATTGACGAGCCCCTAGACAAGGGTAAGAAGCCGTCTTTACCTTTCGAATAAATAGATAGTCTACCCCAAAAAACACTCTCTTATGAAAACAGTATTTGCTCTTATCGCGCTGACTTGCTTGTCGGCCTCCAGTACCTCTTTTTTACAGGAAATTGAGCCCGAAGACTTAGAGTCCACCTGTAAGGTGTTGTCTAGTCTGACTGGATCAGCCATTGACGATAACCGCAAAGACCTGGTTGTACTCTATTACAATACCTACACCTCCATTCGTTCAGATTATGAGATCAACGAGGGGTGCGATGAGTATTTTGATGCCATTCAAGAAGGCTATTTTGACGCTTCAGGCGAAGACGATGAGTCGCCGTGCTTTCTGGGATTGGCTCGAAGATGAAGTCAAGAAAAACGGACCACATGCGCCTTCTCTTCAGCAATTCAAAGCCACCCACAAAATGTACCAGCGCATTTCGATTGTGCTGCTTACCCTTGCTCTGATATTGCTGGTAAGCGCAGACCCCGTCCATTTGTAACAGAAGAAATCATGAGCCGGCATCATTACAAAGGCATTGAGGGGTTGTGGATTTAATACAGCCAGAGTACAGTAAAAAAACAGCTCTATTGGTCACTTTAGCAGACTCCCTGAAGAATGCCAGTTCGCCTGTGCACCTATGTGCCTGTACGCCTGTATGCCCGTTCGCCGATTTCCCTACCTTGCCCGCCAAACCTCCGTACATGATTGACCGTCCCGTTCAAAAGAGCAAGCGCATTGACGAGCTCGATCTTTTCAGAGGATTCGCCATTCTGGGCATTTTCATGGTCAACATTCTGGTCATGAACGTAAGTTTTCTCTACCGTGGCGAGTGGGAGGCCGAACACATCGGATGGCTTCAACAGGCCTCTTTCTTCGTCCTCGAAAACCTCTTCTACAGCAAATTCTTCACGATTTTCTCGTTCCTTTTCGGTATTGGCGTGGCCTTTCAAATGCAGCGTGCGCGTGAGAACGGCAGGTTCAGTACGGCCTTTTTTCTGCGTCGGTTTGTGGTGCTCTTTCTCCTCGGTGTAGCTCACATTTTATTCATATGGGCAGGCGATATCCTCCACCTCTACGGAGCACTCGGTCTCTTGCTGCTCGTGTTCTTCAGGTTGCCGCCTATCGGACTGGTCGTCTCAGCAGTACTCGTTTTCGCCTTCCCTTTTTACACCCCGATTCTCGAGTCATTCATGCAGTGGATCGGATTCGACTATGCCGCACCGCTCGCCGCACTCAGCCGTGAAGAAATCCTCGAGCTGAAACACCAGGGCAGTTACCTGAGCGGTGTGCATCTTCGTCTGAAAGAGTATGCCTTCGTGATGTCATTCGTGTATTCGGGCATTGTACCTGTGGCGTTCACTGCCATGCTACTCGGCGGCGCGTTGGTCAAAGCAGGCTGGCTCAATAACCTCGGTGAAAAGATTCGTCAGAGTACGCCCTATGTTCTCATTTCATTGGTAATTCTACTCATCTACCGATTCACGCTGCTCTTCTACATCGTTCCCAACTTCAAAGTTGAAGACGGCACTCCACTTTCGATCTTTCTGGTGACGCTCTACCAGGTCTCAGACCTTTCGATCTCTTTCGGACTACTGTGGCTCGTCGGCACACTTTGGCGAGTGAGACTCATGCAACGATTGCTCTCTCCGCTTCGCTATGTCGGACGTATGGCACTGTCGAATTACATCCTTCAAAGCATCATCGGCTACCTGATCATGCGCACCTTCAACGGCTATGAAGTCTTCACGCCCTTCGAATGTATCCTCATCGTGCTCGCCGTTTACACCGTTCAAATCTTCCTGAGCAAGTGGTGGCTGCAAAGCTTCAGGTTTGGTCCGCTTGAGTGGTTGTGGCGCTGTGCATCTTACCTCAAGCTGTTGCCTTTGTGCAGGTCTTGATGTTCGCCGCGAAAGCGGCGGATGGCTTTGTTATCATCCGGCGCTTTTGCGCCGAAAACTGACCGGAAATGCGTACCTTCTCTTCAATGAAGATGACAGGGCGCATGTCTAGCAACCTGTTTATCTACCGATCACTGCGAATTAATGGAGCGGAATACCGTCTACACTTCAGAACACCATGCCGTTCAGTACCTGAATGCACCGATACGCCTGCAAGACTATGGCGTCGGAATCTTCGAGTCTGCGCCTACCAAATCGGCACTGAAAAAGGCCATCAAACGTGGATGTGTGACCGTGAACGGATCTCCTGCCACCACAGCCACCATACTCAACGGAGGTGAAAAAATTGAGCTTAGCGTGTCTCTTGAACATCAATCCACTCCGCGATTTGACCTTGACCTCCGGGTACTCTTTGAAGACGATTACCTGGCCGTGATTCACAAACCCGCGGGGATCTCCGTCAGCGGTAATCGCTTGAAAACGATCGCACATGCACTCAAATGGAACATCCGCCGAAGTTTTCAGTCAGACGCCGCGCCGCCACAACCGGTGCACCGACTCGACTATCCCACAACAGGTAACCTGCTCATAGGTAAGACCAGTCGCAGCATCAGGGCACTGAACAGGCTTTTTGCCGAAAAGAAGATTCGTAAAACCTACTACGCAATCACTATTGGAGATATGCAACCTGAGGGCGAGATCACGGCTGACATCGACGGTAAAAGTGCATCCTCGGGCTATACGGTCATTGACTCGGTAGCATCAACACGCTTTGGAAGGCTCAACCTGATCGAGCTGATTCCGCAAACAGGACGCAGGCACCAGCTTCGAAAGCATCTGGCTATGATCGGAAATCCCATTCTGGGCGATAAAGAATATGGTATCAAAGACCTCATTTTGCGTGGCAAAGGCTTGTACCTTCATGCCTGCGGACTGAAGTTTACCCACCCGCTGACCGATGAAACGGTAATGATCAACAACCCTTTACCGGGAAAATTCACGAAGATTTTCCCTGAACAATAGTAACCCCTGACATACCTGAAGCTACAGGTCTTTCCAAACAAGCGATGCATACAGGTTTGTTTTATCTTCACCGCATCGCAAAGACTGCTGATCATGCTGCTCATGAAATCGGTTCACCGTACTCTCTCAGCAATAAGGATAATTTTGCTGCCACTCTTTCTTCTGTTGTGCATCCATGCCTCAGCTCAGGAAGCAAGCACCACCTGGGGCATCAAAGCCGGGATCAACTTTGCTGAACTCTACGGTGATGATGCGCTGCCTGACAGTGACCGCAAGGTGGGGTATTCTATCGGTGGGTTCATGAACCTCCCGCTGACCGACGAACTGAGCTTTCAGCCTGAAGCCATCTGGTCACTGCAAGGTGAGAAATCAGAGAAAAAAGGGCGGTATGACATCTCTTATCTCAACGTCCCCTTTATGTTCAAGTGGCAGAACGGACGGTTCTACACAGAGGCCGGTCCGCAGATAGGCTTTCTGACGATCAATTCAAGCAAGGATGTTCCGGATGATATTCGCGTCACCGACTTTGAGAGCTTTGATTTCGCCGCAAACCTTGGCGTAGGGTACGCCATCGCTTCAGACTTTGCCCTCGGCATTCGCTACACGCAAGGTTTGGTGAATATTGTGCAAGGACAAGACCTGAAGAACAGCGTCATCTACGTCGGTTTGACGTGGAAACTATTCTAAACCGTCCACGAACTACCATCCACCAACCACGATCTAGTCGGTGCTGCGCTTCAACAGACCGGCGGCAGTAGCCGCCGCCACACTATATCGCTCAAACTGACCTAAGCAGCGCAATGATGCGCTAAACCATCCACGAACTACCAGCCACCAACCACGATCAACATTCACCCCATCGCCTGCAGCTTCTCTTCGAGCGAAGCAATCTTCGACTCAGCGTCAGCCTGTTTCTTACGCTCTGCGTCTACGACTTGATCAGGAGCATTGTTCACGAAGCGCTCGTTTGAAAGCTTCTTCATTACAGAATTGAGGAAGCCCTTCTGGTACTCGAGTTCTTTCTGGAGCTTGTCGCGCTCTGCCTCAAGGTCTACAGTGTCGCCAAATGGAATGTAACACTCGTTGGTGCCTACCATAAACGAGAAGGCGTGTTCAACTTTCTCATCTACATAGGTGATGGCGCTAATGTTGCAGAGGTGCTGGATCACGGCATCAAAGTTGTCATTAAACGACTCGTTCTTCTTGATGCTGAGCTCTATCGCATTCTTGTTCGGAATCTGCTTGTCTACCCGGATGTTACGTACACCGGTCACAACCTCCTGAACCTGCTCAAAATCTTTCAGTAACTGCGCATTGCCTGGTCCTGCCTCAGGCCATGGGGCCAGCACCAGTGCATCTAGCGGACCTTTGCGTTCACCCAGGTGGTGCCACAGCTCTTCGCTGATGAATGGCATGAACGGGTGCAGCAACTTCAATACAGTTTCAAAGTAGCCAACAGTGGACTGCTTCGTCGCTGAATCAATTGGTGAGCCGTAGGTCGGCTTCACCATTTCAAGGTACCACGAGCAGAAGTCATCCCAGATCAACTTGTAGGTCGACATCAGCGCATCTGAGATTTTGAAACGATCGTAGTAGTCGTTGATTTCGGTGATAGCTTGATCAAGACGAGCTTCCATCCATTCAATGGCGCGTCTGGCTGATTCAGGCTGCTCGGTATCTGCGACATCCCAGCCATTCACGAGACGGAAAGCATTCCAAATCTTGTTTGAGAAGTTTCGTCCCTGCTCACACAGCTTAGGATCAAACGGCAAGTCGTTTCCTGCCGGAGAGGTCAGCAACATCCCAACACGCACCCCATCTGCACCATAGTCTTTCATCAAGTCAATCGGATCGGGTGAATTGCCGAGTGACTTACTCATCTTACGTCCGAGTTTATCGCGAACGATGCCCGTGTAGTACACGTTTCTGAACGGCAGTTCGTCGCGGTACTCATAGCCTGCAATAATCATCCGCGCCACCCAGAAGAACATGATCTCCGGTGCGGTTACGAGGTCATTCGTTGGATAGTAGTAGTCTACTTCTTCGTCGGTGTAGAAGCCGTCAAACACAGAAATCGGCCAGAGCCATGATGAGAACCACGTATCCATCACGTCTTCATCCTGCCGGAGGTTCTCGGCACTCAGGTCATTACCACTCTTCGTACGGGCCTTCTCCAATGCTTCTTCAGCTGTTTTCGCAACCACGAAGTCATCGTCACCCTCACCAAAGTACCAGGCCGGAATGCGATGTCCCCACCACAACTGACGCGAAATGCACCAGTCTTTGATGTTTTCCATCCAGTTGCGGTAGCTGTTCTTGAACTTTGGCGGGTGAAACTGAATATCATCGTTCATGACATGATCAAGTGCCGGCTTCGACAGCTCTTTCATATCAACGAACCACTGCAGCGAAAGGCGCGGCTCAATCACTACATCGGTGCGTTCTGAATAGCCCACTTTGTTGGTATAAGGCTCAGCTTTGACAAGTTGTCCGGCTACGTCGAGATCTTCGGCAATTTTCTTCCGTACCTCGAAGCGATCCATGCCCACGTAGAGCTGTGCCTCTTCACTCATGGTACCATCATTGTTCATCACATCGATGGTCTCGAGGTTGTGTTTCTCGCCGAGGTCGTAGTCGTTCGGGTCGTGTGCCGGAGTCACTTTAAGGCAACCGGTACCGAACTCCATATCTACGTAATCATCGAGGATGATCGGAATCTCTCGGTTCACCAATGGCACGATTGCTTTCTTACCATGTAGATGCGTGTAACGCTCATCCTCAGGATGAATGCAGATGGCGGTGTCACCAAGAATGGTTTCCGGACGTGTTGTGGCGATGGTCAACCATTCATTCTCACTGCCGGCTACCCGGTAACGTACATGATAGAGCTTGCTGTCTACCTCCTTGTAAATCACTTCTTCGTCACTCAAGGCGGTAAGCGCTGCAGGATCCCAGTTGATCATGCGCGTTCCGCGGTAGATCTTTCCTTTCTCAAAAAGGTCGATAAAGGTATCGATCACGCTTTCGTAGTACTTCTCATCCATCGTGAAGCGCGTGCGGTCCCAGTCGCAGCTCGCCCCCAGCTTCTTCAACTGCTCGAGGATAATACCCCCGTGTTTGTGGGTCCACTCCCAAGCGTGCTCCATGAACGCTTCGCGCGAGAGGTCTGACTTCTTGATACCTTCTTCACGCAGTTTGCGCACCACTTTTGCTTCAGTGGCGATTGATGCATGGTCTGTTCCGGGTACCCAACAGGCGTTGTATCCGCGCATTCTTGCGCGCCGAATCAACACATCCTGAATGGTATTGTTGAGCATATGGCCCATGTGCAAGACCCCAGTGACATTGGGCGGCGGAATCACAATAGTGTAAGGCTCGCGCTCATCAGGCACAGACTTGAATAGCTCATGCTCGAGCCAGTAGCTGTACCATTTATCTTCGGTTTTACTCGGGTCGTATTTCGCAGGGACGTCTTGCATCGTTACGGACTTTAGAAAAGGCATTGGAATTAACGAGGGCAAATGTCGGAAATCTCGGGGAAGGTCGAATAGTCTAATGGTCTTATGGACTCATAGACGCATGGACGCATGGACAAGGGAGGTAGGGAAATTGGGCGAGTATGTAAATCAGCGCATACTTGGGCTGCTTGTTCTGCTTCAGGCGCCCCAGTGTGGCGGCGGCTATTGCCGCCGGTCTGGTGCAGCGAAGCGCGGCACGGTCGATTAGCGGCTATTGCCGCCGGTCTGGTGCAGCGAAGCGCGGCACGGTCGATTAGCGGCTATTGCCGCCGGTTTGAAGAAGCGAAGCGCATCGACTTATCGCCCCATGGACTCATAGACCATTCGCAAAGCTAGAAAACCGGGTTCATGGGAATTAGGGAAAAAGCGAGGTGGTGAGGTTGGGAAACCGGGAAACCGGGAAACTGAATTTCGCCGATCGTCCGAAAAACCGCAATTTTCAATTTTCAATTCCCCCATTCCCCCGACTCCAGACTCCAGTCCCCCGGCCCCAGACACCCGTTAATGTTTTGTTAAAGACCGAACCATACCGAAAAAATGACGTTAGATTTGAGCAGAATAATACGAAAACCGAAACATTACAATTTTTCAATCGCTATGAAAAACGTGCTTTACACCCTTTTCTTCATGCTTGCAGTTGGCTTCACGGCTACAGCGCAGGAAGTAACCAACGGTCCTGTCATTTCAATTGACAAAGAAGTTCACGATTACGGAACCATCCAGAAAGGAGGCGACGGAACGTGCGAGTTCACTGTTACCAATACTGGTACCGCTCCCCTGACCATCACGCGATGCAAAGGGTCTTGTGGCTGTACGGTGCCTAAATGTGAAAAAGCTCCAATCAAACCGGGTGACAGCTCTGTGATCAGCGTGAAGTATGACACCAAGCGCGTGGGTCCGATCAACAAGTCGGTAACCATTACATCTAATGCGGTAAACGAACCTACGAAGGTTGTTCGCATCAAAGGAAAAGTGGAGAACACTGAAGCTGGTGGTGCCCCTGTGAAGCAGTCAGCGACCGGTGCCCCAACCAACCAATAAAATTCACATGTTCAGGTTTTGCCTGATCATGATTGCATTGAATTGCTCCGCCGTTGTCTTCGGACAGCGAGCGGAGCTTTCTATTCATGACCCTGTGGCCAAATTCAAGCCCGTGCAGGCCGGAGAGCAATTAGAGCATCTTTTCATTTACACCAATACCGGCGACGCCCCTCTGATTATCAGTCATTATGAGGTCGCTTGCACCTGTACGAAGGCATACTTTCCTAAGAGTCCTCTTGCTCCGGGATCAGCCGATACCCTGCGGGTCACCTTCGACACCCAGGGCAAGATGGGTTGGCAATACCGAAAAGTACGGTTCTTCACGAACGCTTCAGATGCCCCCCAAGAGGTTGAACTCCGGGTGAAAGTGAAAACGAACTAAGTAGCAGACACCCCAACTAACTGTATACACGGTCTTTGTGTCGATTTTTTGTGTCGCTTTTCACTAAACTGCAGTATCTTTTCGCACCCAGATTTAACCTATGGAGTATTTTGTGATCGACAGCAATGCAAAAGCGGGAAAAACCCTGATCTCCGCATTGCTCTGTCAAGCGTTGCAGGCAGACTACTGGAAACCCTTTCACCAGGAGCACGACATGCACGATGAAGCTCAGATCAAAGCACTCATTGCACCAGAACTCACTGTGCACCCGTCGCTTTCGGATCAAAGTACTTCATCCTGGAGTGATCATGCCCTACGGCCATCTTCATTGCAACTTCCCGAGGCCCTTCGGCCGCTCATCATCGAAGGAAGCGGTGGGCTGCTTTCTCCGATTTCCGCATTCCATACGAATGCGGACATGCTACAGGTGTGGGATATTCCTGTAATCTTGGTGAGCAAAGCATCTCAGGGTGTTTTGAATGAAACACTTCTCACTGTAGAAGTACTTCGTCAAAGGGGCATTCCACTTGCTGGTATTGTATTGAACGGCAACGTCACCTCTGCCGAGCAGGCATTCTTGATCAATCAGACAGGATCGGTGATTCTCGGCAGTTTTCAAGAAGAGCCACACATTGACCGCAAGAGGGTTCAGGAGTTAGCGTCCTCATGGTGTCAGACGCTCGAAGAAAAACTCGAAGAGAGCTACCCTGTCAATGCTGAAATAGAGCAGAAGGTGCGCTGGTATTATTCCAAAAAAGAAAGCCGCCCGAAGGCGGCTCTCTAATAAATTCTCCTAATCCGAATTACTTACGGATAAGGCGCTGAGTAGCGATACCTGCGTCAGTTGTCACCTGAATAAGGTAAACACCGCTCTTCCATTCTGAAACATTCAGGATGGTTTGTACTGTCTGCGGAGCAAAGCTTTCTACCACCTTACCCGTCACGTCATACGCCTCAATTGCGATGATTTGCTGATCTGCATTGATGGTTACGATGTTATCAGAAGGGTTCGGGAAGAGTTGCATTCCGATGCTATTTACTTCACTCACACCAACGACCGTATTGGTTACCTCAAGGCAGAAGTCACCTGTTGCAGGCCCTTCGTCAAACGCCGTGTAATCATACCCGTCAACGAGGATGAAGTACTCTACACCATCTTCGGTTTCGAGGGTAACTGAAGAGAAATAATCGCCTCCTTCAAAGTCGATATCTTCGTTACATGCTACCGGGGCGAGTGCTGAGCAGCTGCCTGAGTAAATTGCGATCTGGGTGTCTTCCTGAAAGAAGTCAGCCGTGTCATCACAATTGCTCGTGGCGATGTTGTAAGTTTCACCGTCACCTGTGAAGCTAAACCAAACCGTATTGTTCAGAAGTGGCGCCTCGTTATTGTTGTCTTCGAAGCAATCGTAGCCGAGGTCAATATCCATTTCAGCAGTAGCATCCACATTGGTGTAAGGACCACCTGAATTAGTTACGTCTTGTGAACCACCGAAGAGGTCATTGATGTCTTCAGAGAAGTTGCAATCATCGTTTTCTGGTCCGCCACCCATAGCGCAAGGGTTGTTCGGCAGGTTCAGCGCACATGCAAGACGCGGCGCCGTGTAGAACTGGATGGTATCGATGAAGGTGCGACCCTTTTCTGCCGACATATCAGGATTTGTCAAAAGACCAGCCAAATGGTTGGGGTTGGTCTCAGAATCCCACCACTCCCATGGAGCAGAGTCAGCCTCTTGTCCTTCCGGACGAATCAGCGGGTAGAGTCCGTCGAAACCATCGTTGATTGCGTCAGCAGCGACGGTGTAAGGATCCTGGAGGTTGGTGTTCGAGAAGACGTCATTATTGCCAAAGTCAGCGCAGGCTTCTTGAACGAGGTATGCACCTTGTACTTCAACCACCGGAAGGTTTACACCCGGAACGATCAGTACGTTTGACTCATAAGGAGCGAACGGATCCGTTGGTGTCTGGAAGCTGATGAACGGGCCATCGCCGGCATCGAGCCATGAGATGTCACCCAGGGCACCACCCATATTCACGCATGCCTGGAAGTCGCTGTTATAGCCCACATGGTTTGGGTAGCAGAGGGTATCCTGATCGAGGGGGTTGACACCAACTGTAGTGCCGTCTACGTCGCCGTTGATTTGTTCGATAACCATAGGGATTGGGTTACCTTCAGCATCCTCAGTGGTAAACTTAGGCAGGAGGACATCTGAATACTCATCGATCGTTGCTGTTGCAAGCGAGATGTACCCGCCGGTTCCCTGGCCCCAGACAACAAATTTGTCAGGATCAATACCCCATGGGTTGCCGTTCTCTTCGACTTCCATGCGGAAGAACCGAGCCGCGGTGCGCGAATCCTGAACGCCACGGTAAGCCGCATTGATCAGGGTGAACACACGCTCATCCTGCGTTTCCGCCAGCGGGTTCCATCCAAGGCGGTAGTCGCAGCTTGCCACTACATAGCCCATACGAGCAAAGCGCGAGCAAATTTCAACAGCTGTTGAATCGGTGCGGAGACCCGTGGGCGAGCCATTATCAGGGTGTGGAAGGAAGTTTCCGGTGTGGAAATAGAGAATCAATGGACGCTCTGTTTCAGTGTCTCCTTCAGGCTCATACACATCCATGCGAAGCTCCACAGGGATCGCTTCGTTAAAGATTGAATAAGCGAGAACCGAAGCGTTCACTCCATAGAGCACGTCTTCGGTGACGGTGACATCGTTAAAAACCTCTTCGAGGTAGCGTTGTGCGTTCACTTGCAGTGAAGCCACCAGAAGGAGGATTGTGGATAGGGTAATGATTCTTCTCATAAGCTTTACGTATTTGTACTTTTATATGAAGTTACTAATTCTTGCCTAATTCGTAGAGAATAGAGAAGTATGCCAATCTTCCCACTCTTGGTCCTCCATAGGTCTGAAAGACCAAATTGTTGAGGAGGTTTGATGCCCCGATTTTAAAGGTCGTATTGATCGCATCCACATAATAGTTCGCCTGTGCGTCTACAAGGTCGTATGAAGGCACAAAACCTGTGAATTGTGGTGACCCTTCAAACAGGAAGCCCTGAATCCATTTGTAGTTTACGCCAAATCCCCATTTGTTGCCCCGTCCTAGCCTTGACTCGAGGTCACGTGCACTGATCGAGAGGTTGTACTTGTGCTCGGGGGTGTTGAAGGCCGGGATGATCGGATCATCGTCGTTGGTAGTTACCAGTTGGTTCCATGAGTAGTTTCCTGCAAGTACAAAGTTATTATTGAGGTAGTAGTTCAAACCGATGCTGAAACCTTGCGTCTGCACTTCGCTTCGCGAGTTGGCACTGTACCTGAACACCTGTATATCTGTAGGAAACCCACTTGGGCCGAATTCAGCATCGATTCCAATATTGAACCCAATGAAGTTCTGATAAATGCTGAAGTAGTAACCGGCATCTACATAGAGTTTGTCAAACAAGGTGGTGCGGTAGCCGATTTCGATGGTTCTAACCTGCTCCGGACGGATCGCGTCGATGTTGAAATAATCGAGGGTATCATTATTAAGTGTGTTTCTGAAATCGCTGAAGCTTTCGAGTGTGATAAGGCTGTCGGCACCTTGAAGGTTACCACTGAGGATCGCAGGGCCTACGTCAAGAAAGAGGTATTGATCAGCAAGCGTCGGGTTTCTAAGTGCCGAGCTGAATGAGATGCGCAGATAATCGTTTTCACGCGGCTTCATTACAAAGCTCATTGCGGGCGACACGACCAGGTCAAAGTTTTCGTTTTTATCAAAACGAACCGTACCACTTACGATGTATTTGTCTTCCCTGAATTTTTGCTCGACTCCGAGATAGGCGCCCCACTCCTGGTTGGTGATGACCACTCCGGCAGTATCACTGAAGATGGTACCATCTGAGTTCGGACGATACATTCGATAGTTGGCTCCTATACGTATCTGATCGACGAAGGTGGGTTCAAAGATGTACTCTCCGTGCACATGTGTCAGAGCTGACCGATCGAAGAAGCGGGTACCACCTTCACGTTCATTGTTTTTAGTAGTTACAAACTGGGTGAATAGCTGCACGAATTCAGGCGATCCTGGCTCGAGGAAACCCAGCTCGCCTATGCCCGGAATATTTCCGTTACCGTTGTTGGTCCAGTCTTCGACCTGCGAATGCCATGAAGCAAGCGAATCACTGTAGAAGGCCGTCCATGACTCGAGGCTATCAAAGTCGAAGGTAAAAAACGGGGGGGGATCAGGATTGGGCTCGAGTTGTGGGTAACCGAGCTCTTCGGTGATTGGGATAATGCTGTCACTCCAGTACTTCACGTACACCTGCGCCCACTCATTCGGGTCACGCACCTCTTCCAGCATGCGGAGTGCAGTGGCGTAAGGGTCGTACGAATTCCCGGCATCTTCTTCTGTTGTGTAAGCACGAATGAAAAACTTTCCTTCTTTCCGGTATTCAAGGCGGTTCTGCCAGAAAACGATGTCACGCAGACTGAATCGGTTGTCGCCCTGGTAGACGGTAGTGCCCTTTCCGATGTTGAATGAGTAGATCAGCTCCGGACTGTCAAACTCTTTCTCAGGGTTGGTGCGAAGGTGCAGGGCGAGATTTGCCTTGAGGTTCTCCGTATTGTAGTCGACGAGGTCTGACTCACGGTAACCGGTTCTGAAGAAGGTACCCAAACCGGGGTAGTTCCACGGTGCTGAACTTGAGAAGTCCATAGCAGGATAGTACTCATCTCCATATATGTTTACTGCATCATATCGCCCGGGGTTATCTGCCCCCACTTCACTGGCGTCAACAGGATCGTAATTCTCAGCTTCCCAGTCACGCGCCTGCATGTTATAGAAATTCAGTTTCCAGGCGAAGACGTCTTGCTCTTTCTTGTTCTTGACCACTTCCGCATAGCGAAAGGCCTGCTCGAACAAAGACCGCTCACCCGCCTTGAATGAAACGGACAGCCCCGGAAACATAAAAGGGTTCTTCGTCTCCATGTTGATCACGCCATTGAAGGCACCCGGACCAAAAAAAGCTGAGCTCGCACCAGCTACTATTTCTACGCTTTTCACATCGAGGTCAGAGGCCCCCAGGAAATTACCCAGCGAGAAGTTAAGACCGGGAGATTGATTATCTACGCCATCGATCAACTGGAGTGAACGAACAGGAGACGTAGAATTGAAACCACGGGTATTGATGACTTTGAACCCAAGCGAAGCAGAGGTCATATCGACGCCCTTCATATTTCCAAGTCCTTCGTAGAAATTACCTGAAGGAGCCTCTTTGATAGCAATGGCGTCCATGGTTTCAACCGTCAAAGGAGCTTGCTTTTGCTTTTCAGAAATGCGTTCACCAACTACCTCGGCTTCTTCAAGCATAACCTGGTCGGCAGAGAGCAACACATCCACGCGTTTTGACGCGTCAGAAACAGTCACCTCCTTTTGCTTATAGCCGATGAAACTGACCTGCAGGATGACCGGAAGTTTATCCACTTCAAGCTTGAACTCACCTTCAAAATCGGTTGTAACACCTTTTGTGCTGCCTTTTACAAGCACATTGGCACTAAAAACAGGTTCACCCGTCTCACCATCACGCACGCTTCCTCGCAGTGTCAATTGCCCCTGAGCCGCTGCTGACAGCAACAACAGGCCAAACAGAATGAGATTTCTCAGCATAAAGATCGTCGATCGCCAGTGCCAAATTACGGATATGGACTATTCAGAATACGCTCCGGCAACAAAAAATTCACATCTACTTGGTGATAGCCTTACCTGATGCGCACTTGTTGACCATCAAATTGAACCACGTCCCCTTTCACCAGCTTCCGTCGCTTTCGCGACTCAAGCTCACCATTTACAGTAACGAGTCCGTCTTCAACTACGAGCTTCGCAATGCCGCCACTGGGCACCCAAGTGAGTGCCTTCAGCAGGCGAATCAACTCGATATAGTCGCTTTTGAGTTCAAATTCCTGCATCAGCGGAGGGCGGGATAAGTACCTGGATCCGCCTCAGACATCAGACCGTAAGCCGCTTCAACAATATCGTCTACGCTCGGCTTCGAGAAGTAGTCGCCGTCTGTACCGTAAGCCGGAAGGTGCGGTTTCGCCGTCAACGTGCGCGGCTGGCTGTCGAGGTGAAAGTAGCCTCCCTGCTTGTTCAGGATTTGATCGAGGATGAATGCCGAAGCACCACCCGGAACGTCTTCATCCACCACAAGCAATCGGTTGGTTTTCTTGACCGATTCAACCAAGGAGTGGTCGAGGTCGAATGGCAAGAGGGTCTGCACATCTGCCAGCTCAACGTCGATGCCGAGTTCTGCGAGTTCTTTCGCCGCTTCGGTGCAGAGGTTGAAGGTTGACCCGTACGAGACGATGGTCAGGTCGCTTCCTTCTTTTGTCACCTCCACCTCACCAAGTGGCACTTTGAATTCACCGAGGTTGGTCGGCTTGGCTTCTTTTGAACGGTAGCCGTTCAGACACTCTACAACCAAGGCGGGTTCGTCTGATTCAAGCAGAGTGTTGTACATCCCTGCTGCTTGCACCATGTTGCGGGGCACGCAAACGTGAATTCCGCGCAAACTTCCAATGATGGCGCTCATGGGCGAACCGCTGTGCCAGATGCCTTCGAGACGGTGGCCACGTGTACGAATAATGACCGGAGCTTTTTGTCCGCCATAAGTACGGTACTGCACACTCGCCAAGTCATCGCGCATGATTTGGAGTGCGTAGTAGAGGTAGTCGAGGTACTGGATTTCAGCGATCGGACGCAAGCCGCGCATGGCCATACCAATGCCCTGCCCGAGGATGGTCGCCTCGCGGATTCCGGTATCTGAAACGCGGAGCGTACCAAATTTCTCCTGCATGCCCTCCATCGCCTGGTTCACCCCGCCAATTTTACCGGTGTCTTCACCAAAGGTCAACACCTCAGGGTACTTCTCAAAAATCTTCTCGAAGTTCTCTTTCAATACGATACGCCCGTCAACCATCTCTGGTTCTGCGGGGTACTCCGGTGCCACTGGTGTGATGTTCTCAACGCGCTTCTCAGAGCGGCTGTAGAGTCGTCCGCTGTAGCGATCAGTCATCTCTGCATGGATGCGATCGTACCAATTTTGCAGTTGCTCACGAGCCGCATTCGATTCACCGCGCGTGAGGCGAAGCGCCTTGCGTACGGCACCCAGAATATCTTTGCGGATGGGCTCCATGGCACCTTTCAGGTCGTTCGCCACTTTCTCAACAAACGCAGTGTTGCTGCTCGCAGCGGCCACCTGCATGATCATATCAATGGCTTCTTTCCATTCCTGGTCAATGCGCGAGCGGAAATCTGCCCAGGCCGCTTTCTGGTCCTGGCGGACAGCCTTCTTCGCTTCTTTTTGGATAGCTTCAAGCTCTTCTTCGGTCGCCAGTCCGGTCTCCGTAATAAAGTTCGCAAGCTGGTTGAGGCAATCGTATTCTTTCGCCCATTCGAGGCGCTCTTTCGACTTGTAGCGTTCGTGCGACCCTGAAGTCGAGTGTCCTTGCGGCTGGGTGACTTCTTCAACATGGATCAACACCGGCACGTGGTTTTCACGGCAGTAGGCCACCGCTTCTTCGTAGGTCGCCATGAGGTCAGGGTAGCTCCAACCCTTCACATTGTAAATGCGAATACCGTTGCTGCCTTCACGGATTTCAAATCCGCTCAGTGCTTCGCTGATGCTGCCTTTGACCGTTTGAAATTCTTTCGGCACTGAAATCCCGTAGCCGTCGTCCCACACGCTCATGCACATCGGCACTTGCAGCACGGCGGCGGCATTCATCGTTTCCCAGAACAGACCTTCGCTTGTGCTGGCGTCGCCAATAGTTCCGAACGCCACCTCGTTGCCTTTGTTCGTAAACTGCGTAAAACCGTGCAGGGCTTCATTCTCGCGGTACACTTTGCTGGCCTGTGCGAGACCGAGCAGGCGCGGCATCTGTCCTGCTGTAGGCGAGATGTCTGCAGAGCTGTTGTATTGCTCCATCAGGTTCTTCCAGTCGCCGTTGTCATCGAGACTGCGCGTGGCGTAGTGGCCACCCATTTGACGTCCGCCCGATGCCGGCTCTTTCTCGGCGTCAGGATGGGCGTAAAGTGCGGCGAAGTACTGCTGGACATTCAGCAGATCGAGGGCCATCATGAAGGTCTGGTCGCGGTAGTATCCTGAGCGGAAATCACCGTGCTGAAACTGCCGTGCCATAGCGATTTGCGCCACTTCCTTTCCGTCGCCGAAGATGCCAAACTTGGCTTTTCCGGTAAGCACCTCCTTACGTCCGAGCAATGAAGCTTCCCGGCTCAGACAGGCGAGACGGTAGTCATCGATGACCTGCTGCTTGATCTGCTCTTCATTCATTGTCGCTTCGGATAGTGCTTCTTTGGCCATAGGAGTCTTTGTTTAGGCCGGCCGAAAGGCCGGGATGCAAAAATACGAAACTGTGAAGATTGGGATGGCAGTCTTACAGTCGGATGGTCTGACGGTCTCATGGTCTGACGGGTGGGGTTGTGCTTGAACGCTGTAGTGTTTGAACACGGTACCATTTGAAAGCCGGTTGGAGCGTCTAGGTAAAGGAACAATCTGGATAGCGGGGCTTCCCGATTGATTCTTACGCTCCTTTGCGTCGTGCACCGCTCGAAAGTTCTCCCGAAAGCGATCAAGTTGCCTTGCCAAGACTCAATGTCGTACCAAAAGTCTTAGCGTTGCTCGCGCATCATCGCCCAAAACCGTGACCATGTAGCACCCCGGAGCTAGGGAGTGTTCTAGTTGCACAGAGGTGAGATTGCCAATACCCTTTTCCAAAAGGAGTTCACCTTGCGTGCTATATATCAACACTTCTTTCATAGGGAACGGAGCATTGATATTCACCAATCCCTCATTAGGGTTAGGATATACATTAATAAGTTCGGACGGCTCATCTGTGTCTAATGTCGCTGTTAACTGATCGATTATCACAATACAATCAGATGTGTTCGTTTCAATCAACTCTTTATCAAGACCAAATACCACATTTCCCTCCTGATTAGACATATCCAGATACAGCTTATCATATAATGCGTTGTCTATTGTTGAAACTTCGTAAGTATAAAGAACATGAATTGGCAGATAATTCCCTTGTAGGTCTCTCACCAGAAGAGGAAGTGCTCCATTTACAGGGTTGAATGTAAATGGTGGAAACTCGTGAACAAAACCTGTAATCAGGTTGGCGAAAGCATAAAAATAGCCTGTATTACTACGTTGAATCGGAAGAAAGGTACCCATGTGTGCAAACAAATTTACCTCTATCAAGCTCCCAGATTCTATATCTAATTGGTGGATCGTTTTGAAAACACTCAAATTTTCAATAGGCTGATCCAAAATTACCGTATCCCCCTCTGTCACTACTTCGTTCGTATTGTGAGGCACATGTAAGTATACCGCTAACTCATCTGCATCAATGAATGATATTGTCGAACTATTATACCCCGGCTCTTGACTCGATCGGTTATAAAACCATTGTTCCTGATTATCCTCTCCAAATTTCAAAACAAACTCACCTCCATTGATAGCTTCCCCAGCGAATACAGGTAACTCCATTGAATGATCTAGATAACCACAGACATAAAAATTCCCATATGAATCACAACCTACATCATTCACATAGCTATACCCATGTGAATCGAGAACATGATACATCAACTCATCCCCTTCAGCATCCCACTTTAAGGTTGTTGCGCATAGAGCAAAATCGAGACTTACAGCAGAACAGTGACAAGTATCATTAAGAAAAAAGAGCGTATCATTGCTTGCAGGGTGCTCATAGTTCCACAAACCACTTGATAGAATCAAGTTATCTTCAAAATCGACAGCCAATGATCTCTCAGGAGACCAAAGACGAAGTAATGCAGAATACTCATTAAACCACAATTCTTGACCCGAAAAATCTAAAGCGCCAACGAAGGACGACTGCTCAACATCGTATAGCCCACCAGGAGTTTGCAACACACCTGAGCCTACACCGTAAAGATAAATCCTATCCTGTCCAAAAATTGCATCGTGCAATACAATTTCCTCGAACGACATATACCACAGAACATTCAGAGACAAATCACAAAAAAGCAATACTCCATTAGACTCTTCGTCTTGGAATTCGAAACCAGTACTCATAGTGAAACTATTTGACCGAACAAGAACCAAGACATGTTCTTCGGTTGCATCCAGTAGTTGGATTACGTCGTTCTCGGTAATTGCGTTTATTTCGAATTCGACTACGCTTTCAACCACTTGACTCTGTAAGTGAGGTGCAATTAAGGCTATCAAAAAGGTCAAGAGGGTTCGTTTCATTCAGATTCGTTTATTGGAAATTACGTAAATCTTTCTAGACTGCTAACCTTGAGGTGCGCCCATGCGACCATCAGCCCATCAGACTTTTCGCTATCTCCGCGGCGAGGCGAGCGTTGTTGCGGACGAGCGCAATGTTGGCTTCGAGACTCTTACCAGCGGTCAGCTCCTTGACCTTAGAGAGCAGATAAGGTGTGACCTCCTTCCCTTCGATTCCGGCAGCAGTGGCCGCATCCATCGCTTTTGCGATGTGCGCATCAAGCACCTGCTTGTCAAACGAATGTTCAGCAGGAATCGGATTGGCAATCAAGACGCCCCCTTCGAACTCATTCTCCCACTTGGTGCGCAAAAAACGGGCGATCTCTTCAGGACGATCCGCACGCAGCTCGAGTGCAATACCGCTTTCACGTGTGTAGAACGCCGGGAGCTCATCGGTCTGGTAACCGATCACCGGCACCCCTTCGGTTTCAAGCACCTCCATGGTGGCCGGAAGATCGAGGATGGCTTTGGGTCCGGCACACACCACCGCCACGGAGGTTCGTCCGAGCTCCTTCAAATCGGCCGAGATATCGAACGACTGCGAAGCCCCGCGGTGCACACCGCCGATGCCTCCTGTAGCGAAGACCGTAACATCCGCCGCTTTTGCGGCGATCATGGTAGCCGCCACCGTGGTAGCCCCATGCTTGCCGAAGGCCATCG
Source organism: Flavobacteriales bacterium (assembly GCA_018402085.1). GTDB lineage: Bacteria > Bacteroidota > Bacteroidia > Flavobacteriales_D > Sanyastnellaceae > Sanyastnella. Next base: position 2,494,486 of record JAGYJM010000002.1, read on the forward strand.
CATAAGGCAAATCGCGGCGCGACAGTTTCATCACCTCATCGTGCGTCGCCAGCAATTTGAGCTCTTCATCGCTGCATCCGACAACCACTTCGCCGGCAATCACCGCGATGGTCGCCGGCACGGCACCCTGCGAGCGGATATCGTCTTGCAGCCGGTGGGCGACTTCAAGGTTCTGCGGATAGGGCATGCCATGCGCGATGATGGTGCTCTCAAGCGCCACAAGGGGACGGTGATCACGCTTCGCGGCAGCGACTTCGGATCCGAGTTTGGGTTTCATGAAGCGAAGATCGGGAAACCGTTAGACACATGGACTTATGGACTCATCGACGCATCGGCCTTTGATGATTCGGGAAACTGGGAAACCAACCTAAAATTAACATCCCTTCTTCCATTTTTCATTTTCAATTTTCCATTTTTAATTCCGCCAAACCGGTGGTTGCTGCGTGAAACAGTGCGAAATTTGACTCGTAGAAGAAACCTATGAAATGGATCCTGCTTTTGACCCTTGCGCTTTGCACGCCACATGCGCAAAACGATGATGAGTTGCGCTGGTCGGCTGATCGTCCGCTCACATGGGATGACTTCAAGCCTCGGGCAGGGAAAGCCGGGTTCTACAAGGCCTTTGCTTACACCGGGATGCGGTACACGGTTGATGCTCCGGATCAGCAACAGGTGCTGATCGAGGTTGAGCCTTACTTCGTGCATTCGCAATCATGGGTGCATCCCGAGTTTAAAAACGATGAACTTCTGAGGCATGAGCAGGGCCATTTCGACCTGACGGCGATTTATGCATTCAAGCTCGACAGCGCCTTGCGTCCGTATGAAGTTGGCGTGCAGGAATTCAGCGAAAACCGACTGATTGAGCCGGTTGACAGCATTTTTCAGGTCTTGTATGCCGAGCTTCAGGAAACACAGAAGCGTTACGATAAGGAGACCAATCACAGCATGATTGATTCAGCGCAAAAGCGCTGGACGGGTTACATTGCCTCCGAACTCGCCCGTTGGGCGGATTAAACGGGTTGAGGGAGGGGTGTGTTGGTTTTTCACCGGTGCATCATTGCGCCCGTCCAACCTCGGTGATCGCAGATAGGGACGCCTCCCAGGCGTCCGTGCACACGCAACGATACCCGATATTATGTGTAAACAATCCTTCTTCCAAAGTAGGAGCCCCTATCCGTACAAACCAATATTCCCGTCAACCGATCATTCACGGACGCCTGAGATGGCGTCCCTATCCGTAAGAACCAATATTCCCGCCAACCGAACATTCACGGACGCCTGGGATGGCGTCCCTATCCGTACAAACCAAAATTCGTGTCAACCGAACATTCACGGACGCCTGGGAGGCGTCCCTATCCGTACAAACCAAAATTCCCGTCAACCGAACATTCACGGACGCCTGGGAGGCGTCCCTATCCGTACAAACCAAAATTCCCGTCAACCGATCATTCACGGACGCCTGGGAGGCGTCCCTATCCGTGAAAACCAATATTCCCGTCAACCGATCATTCACGGACGCCTGGGAGGCGTCCCTATCCGTACAAACCGAAATTCGCGTTGACCGATCATTCACGGACGCCTGGGAGGCGTCCCTATCCGTGAAAACCAATATTCCCGTCAACCGAACATTCACGGACGCCTGGGAGGCGTCCCTATCCGTACAAACCAATATTCCCGTCAACCGATCATTCACGGACGCCTGGGAGGCGTCCCTATCCGTACAAACCAAAATTCGTGTCAACCGAACATTCACGGACGCCTGGGAGGCGTCCCTATCCGTACAAACCAATATTCCCGTCAACCGAACATTCACGGACGCCTGGGAGGCGTCCCTATCCGTACAAACCAAAATTCCCGTCAACCGAACATTCACGGACGCCTGGGAGGCGTCCCTATCCGTACAAAACCAAAATTCCCGTCAACCGAACATTCACGGACGCCTGGGAGGCGTCCCTATCCGTGAAAACCAATATTCCCGTCAACCGATCATTCACGGACGCCTGGGAGGCGTCCCTATCTATTGACACGATTGGTCGGGGTGGCGCGCAAGGATGCGCGCCGAGGGTTGTTTCGCACATATTCGGATGCCGCATCAATGGCAGCCTGTGTGAATAGGATTTGATCGTGGTAACGGGCTTGCCATTTAAATGTGGGATGATCCTCTTTCAGTCGAGATGTTACGGCGGATTTGAAGCTTCGAATCACAGAGCCCAGGTTGTTGCGTTGCGGGCCAAAGCGACCACTCCCCGATGATACCATTGACTTCGACTTTCGGAAATGGACAATACCGTGGATGTGATCAGGCATGACGATAAAAGCACCTAATTCCACATCAGGAAAAAAAGTTGGGGTGGCGAACCATCGGTCTTTAACCGTTTCTCCTATTGGATTGAGGTACATTCTGCCTCCTTCGAGAACACCGAAACGTAAGTCTCGTGAGCTCAATCGAATTGTAACCAGATATGATGCTGTTTGTCCATAATCCCACTCCGGTTTTCGAATGCTCCTTTTCATTTTTACCCACCAAATAGGGCATTTTTCAGAGCGATTTGACATCCATTTTACGAATGACGGGTTCTTTTTCACCGGCGCATCATTGCGCCCGTCCAACCTCGGTGATCGCAGATAGGGACGCCTCCCAGGCGTCCGTGCACACGCAACGATACCCGATATTATGTGTAAACAATCCTTCTTCCAAAGTAGGAGCCCCTATCCGTACAAACCAAAATTCGTGTCAACCGAACATTCACGGACGCCTGGGAGGCGTCCCTATCCGTACAAACCAAAATTCGTGTCAACCGAACATTCTCGGACGCCTGGGAGGCGCCCCTATCCGTACAAACCAAAATTCCCGTCAACCGATCATTCACGGACGCCTGGGAGGCGTCCCTATCCGTACAAACCAAAATTCGTGTCAACCGAACATTCACGGACGCCTGGGAGGCGTCCCTATCCGTGAAAACCAATATTCCCGTCAACCGAACATTCACGGACGCCTGGGAGGCGTCCCTTACCGTACAAACCAATATTCCCGTCAACCGATCATTCACGGACGCCAAGATGGCGTCCCTATCCGTGAAAACCAATATTCCCGCCAACCGAACATTCACGGACGCCTGGGAGGCGTACCTATCCAATGCCGCCATAAAACCACAGCGTCGCAAATATGCGACACCACCCATTTCCATGTGCGCACTGCAGTGCGCGCTTACCATTCAATCCGGATTCTCCTGGTTAAGGAGTTTCCAGATCAGGTCTTTCAACTCCTGGATGCCTTTGCCGCTGACCGATGAGATGAAGACATGCGGGGGCTGTTCGGGTAAGGTTTCGCGGATGGCCGCCGTCAGTTCTTCGTCAAGCATGTCGCTCTTTGTAATGGCGAGAATGCGCTGTTTCAAGAGCATTTCGGGATTGTACTGCTCGAGCTCATTCAAGAGAATGCCATACTCTTTCTCAATGTCATCTGCATCCGCGGGAACCATAAACAAGAGCAGTGCGTTGCGTTCGATGTGGCGCAGAAAGCGATGTCCGAGCCCTTTACCTTCGTGCGCCCCTTCGATGATACCGGGAATGTCGGCCATCACAAACGAGCGATCGTCGCGGTAACTGACCATGCCGAGGTTCGGACGAAGGGTGGTGAAGGGGTAATTCGCGATCTCGGGCTTTGCGGCCGAAACAACGGAGAGCAGGGTCGATTTACCCGCATTGGGGAAGCCCACAAGACCGACATCCGCGAGTAGTTTCAGCTCGAGGATCTTCCATTCTTCGAGTCCGGATTCACCGGGTTGTGCGTAGCGGGGGGTTTGATTCGTTGATGACTTGAAGTGGTCATTGCCCAGACCTCCCCTTCCGCCGGGCACGAGGATGTACTCTTCTCCGTCTTCGGTAATCTCGTGTTCCACCTCACCGGTCTCGGCATTTTTGGCAATGGTACCGAGTGGCACTTCGAGAACCTCATCTTTACCTTGTGCACCGGTCTTCAGGCTGGCTCCTCCGGGGTTACCGGGCTCGGCAATGACGTGTTTACGGTACTTCAGGTGGAGTAGCGTCCACACATGCCGGCTACCACGAATGATGACATGTCCGCCACGCCCTCCGTCACCGCCATCCGGACCACCTTTAGCGGTGCGTTTATCGCGGTGGAGGTGTGTTGAGCCAGCACCTCCTTTTCCGGAGCGGCAGCAAATCTTGACGTAGTCAACAAAGTTCTCGCTAGCCATGTGCGTCAGTCGGTTGCGTCAACCGCTTCAAACAGGCGTTTAGAAATAGCTTCAATGCTCCCAACTCCGTTGATCGCTACCAACTTTTCCTGAGCACGGTAATAATCGGCAACCGGTGCGGTCTCCCGCTTGTAGGTATCGATTCGCTTCTGAATGACCTGAGGATCTGCATCGTCTGATCGTCCGCTGGTTTCAGCGCGTGACTTCAGGCGCTGGCGCAGTTCCTCTTCGGGAACTTCCAGCGCGAGCATGCAGGTGATGCTGTCATTGCGTGAATCCATGAAGCGATCGAGGGCTTCTGCCTGAGCGGTGGTGCGAGGGAAGCCATCAAAGATGAATCCTTTGGCTTCGGGATGCTTGTTCACTTCAGATTCGAGCATTTGAATAGTGACCTCATCCGGAACGAGGGCACCTTTGTCGATATAGCTTTTAGCGAGGTTACCAAGGTCGGTACCGCCTTTAATGTTTGCGCGGAAAATATCACCGGTGCTGAGGTGCACGAGGTCATATCGTTTGATCAGGTTCTCCGACTGGGTGCCTTTACCGGCTCCCGGCGGACCAAAGAGTACAATGTTGAGCATGGTACTGGTTTTAACGTACAAGAGGGCGAAGATACGAAAGCCACCGTCAACAGGTAGTTGATATCGGTCAGGGACGCATAGATTTGAGCCATCCGGTCACACTCATGCGCGGTTTGTGCGCGGGCAAGACGGCGTGCTCAATCTCGTCACTTTTGAAAAACACAGCTCGCCCATTCAGCGGGGCCACTTCCTTTTCACCGCCCGGCAGCCAGAGTTTTAGGTGTCCGCCATCAGCGTCAGACCATGCTTCGTTGAGGTACACAATCAACGAATACTGACGTCCACTATCAAGGGCAAACTGATCGAAATGACGTTTGTAGAATGCCCCTTCATCGTAGCAGGCGTAGTGAAATTCAAAATCGTTGATGGCGGTAAAGCAGGTTGCGTTCAGATAGCCGCAAAAGCGGCGGATGATTTCAAAGTAGGCAAGCTCCGCCGGATGGTCAGTGGAATATTCAAGCCAATGAATACGGTCGCGGCGCACCTCTCCGTCTTTACGAAAGGTGGTCGCTTGTCCGATACCTGCTTTTTTCAGTTCGGAGGCGGCTTCAAGCTCGCTGATACGATCGCGCAGATCGTTGGCGAGCGTTTCGCTGATGAAGCCATCAGCGGATCCAAACGATTCATCCAGAACCCCTTGAATCAATTGCTCAAAAAGCTGTTCCACGCAGTGACGCGGTAGGTGGGGCAAAGGTAGGCATCCGCCGCTTTTGCGGCGTACACTGACCTGATAATGACGCAAACTGTAGTGTGCGTCTACAGTTGCGTTTCCTTTTCGCTAATGTTTTGTCATCTTGCGCTAAAGCTTGACCGTGCCCGATTCAATGCGAAACCGTATGCGTGTTCTTCTGCCTGTGCTTCTTACACTGGTCCTCACCGGCTTCATCAGCTTCAGCAACCACCTCGCCTTTCGCACCTATGCCCTTGATCTCGGTCTTTATACGCAACACGCCTGGAACTATTTCAATGGTAACAGCCCAGACCTGAGCATGGTTGGGCGCACCGTACACGCCCTGGCGGATCATTTCGACCTTTACCTGATTTTCCTTTCGCCTTTTGCGGCCCTGGGCGGTGCGTGGGCACTTCTTGTGGCTCAATGGCTTTCATTCGGCGTGGGCTGTTCACTCGCCTGCAGGTTGGGGCGGAGAGAACGGACGGGAATGTTTCTGGGGCTCTATTTTGTTTGCCTCTGGCCGGTCATACAGGCCGCCGGCTTCGATTACCACAGCAATGTCATCGCCGCCATGGGCTGGCTGCTGTGGTGGCAGCTCATGCGCAACAGGAGGCATGCATGGTCGTGGATCCTGCTGATCTTACTTTGGGTTGGCAAAGAAGATATGCCGTTGTGGATGACTTTCTCTGCCCTTGGCGGCGCACTGCACTTCCGAACACACCGGCGTACCTTTCTCTTGCAGTCAGGCGCATCATTCATCTTTTTCTTAGTGGTTATCGGCGTACTGATGCCGGCTTTTCCGTCAGACGGAGCCGTTTCAAATCTTGGCAAGTACGGTATGATCGAACAGTTGTTTTCATCTGTCACCCCTTTAGTTGATTCGCTTCAACAACTCCTTATTTCGCTACTTCACTCACCGGAGGGCGGCATCATTGACAGCCGCGACGTTCGGCACGAATTCTGGGCGTTCTTTCTCCTAAGTGGAGGCTGGCTGTTGATCCGCAGGCCTGCTTTTCTCATCATGCTACTGCCTTTGATCTTCAGCAAAATGTGGCATGACAATCCGCTTTTTGGAGGCACGTTGGCGCACCATAACATTGCCCTCGTTCCGGTATTGATCGCTGCAGCCCATGATTTCCTTAAAAACGCCTCGCATAAAACAGCGTGGGCGCTTCTGCTCATCCTTCCTGCGCTGTCTGTAACCGTGCGCTCGCTAGATCGTCCGGTCAACCGATCGGCTATTGCGAATACGCGTTTTTATCAATTTGAAAAGTTTATTCCGAAAGACCTCTCAGAGAGTCATGCGCTCTTGCAGGAGATTCCTCATTCTGCTACAGTGAGTGCCATGTCGCAGTATGTACCGCACCTTGCCGGGAGGCGGTACATTTATGAATTCCCGGTGATGTGTGAAAAAGCTGATTACGTGATCATCACACATCGTGAAGAGACCTACCCACTGAGTATCGAAGAGAGAAACCGCTTTCTTGAAGCATTCACAAACGAAGCTGAATGGGAAAACAGTGTTAGCACAAAGGCGTTTAGCATATTCAAACGGCGCATGGGTCAGCACCATAATTGAGCTGTAGATCATTACCTTTGAATCATGCGAAGAATCACCTTGCTCACAGAATCACGTTACCACCAGCCGGTGGAGATCGACTGGTACATACAGCAGGTTCTTGACGAAGACCGCCTGATCCAGGATGCACTGCAGCGTCGAGGCTTTCATGTTGACCGGCGTGCCTGGACCGACCCTGAAGTCAACTGGGCCGAGCAAGACGTGTTGATTTTTCGCTCAACATGGGATTACTTTCACCGCTTCGATGCCTTTCGTGACTGGTTGACAAGCATCCCGTCATCAGTGACCTGCGTCAATCCTTTAGAACTCATATGGTGGAACCTTGATAAGCACTACCTCCTCGATCTCGATGCGGCTGGTGTGTCCATTGTTCCTTCCTTTTTTAAATGCCCCGATAAAACGGGGGATGCGAACAACCTCCCCCATCTCGAAGACTGGTGCCGCGAGACCGGCGGCGAGGAGTGGGTCTTGAAACCGGCTATTTCCGGTGCTGGCAGGCATACCTATCGGTTTCGAAAAGAGGATATTCCTGATTTAGAGGCCGCTTTCCACGATTTGATAAGCAAGGAATGTATGCTCTTGCAACCCTTCCAGAACCGGGTGCTGACAGAAGGTGAGGTGAGCGTCATGGTCGTGAATGGTGAAATCACCCATGCGGTAAGAAAAATTGCCAAGTCCGGAGACTTTCGTGTACAAGATGATTTTGGCGGTATGGTTGCAGATCACATCGCATCAGAAGAAGAACGCGATTTGGCCAAACGTGCTATGGCTGTTTGCCGGCCTCCGGCACTTTACGGCAGGGTTGATATCATGACCACTAACTCGGGGAAGAAGGCCGTATCTGAGTTGGAACTCATAGAACCCGAAATGTGGTATCGCAAGCAGCCTCTCGCCGCCACCCGCTTTGCCGATGCGGTAGAGGCCTTTCTGCAATAGAATTCACGTTCATCTTGCTCTCCGATCAATGTGGCATCCCGCAGTTTTCTGCGGTAATGAATCTGGCTACAGATTAGCTACCTTTGCCCTCGATAATCTCGAAATCCACAGCTATGAAATATGACGTTCTTATTGTCGGCAGCGGTCCCGGAGGATATGTCACGGCCATTCGTGCCTCTCAACTCGGATTAAAAACCGCTGTGATCGAACGGGAAGCACTCGGTGGCATTTGCCTTAACTGGGGATGCATTCCTACCAAGGCACTGCTCAAGAGTGCCAATGTTTTTGAATACATCAATCACGCCCAAGACTACGGCATCAAGGTGAGCGGACATGAAGTGGACTTCACCGGAATGGTGAAGCGCAGCCGTGATGTGGCTGACGGCATGAGCAAAGGCGTGCAATTCCTGATGAAGAAGAACAAAATCGACGTCATCATGGGAACCGGTAAAATCAAGCCGGGTAAGAAAGTAGACGTCACCGATGAAGGCGGTAACACCACCGAGTACAGCGCTGACAACATTGTTATCGCTACAGGCGCTCGTTCACGTGAGCTGCCGAACCTCACTCAAGACGGTAAAAAGATCATCGGTTACCGCAAGGCGATGACCCTCGAGAAGCAACCAAAGAAACTCGTCGTTGTAGGTTCAGGTGCCATAGGTGTTGAATTCGCCTACATGTACAACGCCATCGGTACTGAAGTGACTGTTGTGGAGTACATGCCGAACATCGTTCCGGTGGAAGACGAAGAAGTCAGCAAGCAGCTAGCCCGCACCTTCAAGAAGAACGGTATGAACATCATGACCAATGCGGAGGTGACCTCCGTAGACACTTCAGGAAGCGGCTGCAAGGTGCACGTAAAGACCAAGAAGGGTGAAGAAACCCTCGAGTGCGATATGGTGCTCTCTGCAGTTGGTGTAGTCGCTAATATTGAGAACCTCGGACTCGAAGAAGTTGGTATTGCTACCGACAAAGGCAAGATCATGGTAAATGACTTTTACCAGACCAACATCCCCGGCTACTATGCCATCGGTGACTGCGTGCCTGGCCCTGCTCTCGCTCACGTAGCTTCAGCAGAGGGTATCATCTGTGTTGAAAAGATCGCGGGCCAAAACCCTGAACCACTTGACTATAACAACATCCCAGGATGCACCTACTGCTCTCCTGAGGTAGCCTCGGTCGGAATGACTGAAAAAGCAGCCAAAGAAGCAGGCTATGATCTTAAAGTAGGCAAATTCCCCTTCTCTGCTTCCGGTAAAGCTAGCGCTGCCGGACATAAAGACGGTTTCGTCAAACTCATCTTTGATGCAAAGTACGGCGAGCTTCTTGGCGCACATATGATCGGTGCAAACGTGACCGAGATGATTGCTGAAATTGTAGCCATTCGCAAGCTGGAGACCACAGGCCATGAACTGATTAAAACGGTGCACCCTCACCCGACCATGAGTGAGGCTGTGATGGAGGCAGCAGCAGCGGCATATGACGAAGTGATTCATATTTGATCCTGACCCTTGTTTACATAGTTCGAAAGCGGCCTCAATTTGAGGTCGTTTTTGTTTCCGGTCGCTTCTTTCCCGATTTTGCACTGCAAATTGAATACCATGCGACGCATTTACACCTTATTCTTTCTGCTGATTGCCCTCAATAGCACTGCTCAGTTTGATCGTCAAAGTGTAACGACCCGATGGAGTATAACTGCCGGTACAGGGCTACTCACCGCCGGTGCCTTCTGGCTTGAACAACGCGTTGAACCGCTTCAGGAGGCTCAAATACTCGATTACCGCAAAGAAACTTTCTCTGGTATTGCAGCTTTTCCTGTTCGGTTTTTTGATAAAGGCGCCGCAAAAGCGTCGGATGTGTTGGTGATTGCTGCGGCAATGCTCCCGGCTACTGCATTTCTCTTCGAGAACGGGCGAGAAGATTGGCTCAACGCCGGACACCTCTACCTGCAAACCGGTTTTTTGAACTACACTCTGACAACCACGGTAAAATCCCTCGTTCAACGACCCAGACCCTTTGTCTACAACCCCGATGTGCCGATCGAGCGCGCAATGGAACGTGACGCTCGTCTCAGTTTTTTCAGCGGTCACACGAGCACCGCAGCAAGCTTCTGCTTTTTATCTGCCTCCTTGATTCAGGAATACAGCAATAACCGAGCAATCAAAACAGCGGGATGGATCACTGCGGGTATCATCCCAGCCGTTGTCGGCTACCTCCGCATGAAAGCCGGCAAGCACTTCTTCTCGGATGTGCTCGTCGGCTACATCACTGGTGCCGGGATCGGCTTGACCGTGCCGCTGATTCATCGCCGCAATGATCAGCCCGTTGTGCACTAAATAAGAAAGCCGAACAAACTGTTCGGCTCTCTGAAAATCATTCGCATCCGCGCTTTTTAGCGCGTAATCATTATTCTTCTCACTACGGTATCTTCACCATCAGAAATCTGAAGGAAATAAATGCCTTCAGCCATCGCACTTAAGTCAATCGGAATCATCATTGATCGCGACCGTGTGGCAACATTCAGCATTTCAACCGGACGTTGAAGTGCATCGAAGATGGTAAGGTCTACCCTATCGCTCTTCAACTCTTCAAAGACCACTCGAACAAGACCGTTAGTAGGGTTCGGAAAGACCACAATACTGCCCGCGATGCCCTGAAGTACTTCCACATCTTTACAGAAGAGTTCAACACAGGTGTCTCCGTTTTCATCCACCCGATAAACTTTAATGCAAAGTTGATACGTGCCAGGGGCCGGATAAACATTGCTTACCACTTCAAAAGGCGATACCGGGCCTGCGGAGTTACCGTCTCCAAAGCTCCACCTCACCTGATCACAATCGCTGAATGCTGACTGTTCCGAAAGACTGAATTCGAATGCACCACCGCCTGCGTCAACGCAATCTACTCCAGCGGCTACTGCTTCAGCAAAGGTGTCATCACATATGCAAGGATTCACAAAATTACAGTCAGGGATTTCAACGCAAACTTCAAAGGTGCAGCAGCTCAGGTAAAAACCATCTGCATTCACTTCATGTATGGTGACATTGAAACAAACGATGTCTCCCGGAGCGGCAGGTGAGCCAATCGCAAAGTCAAATGGCCCCGCTACTCCACCCGGAGGCGTTGCTCCCATCACAATGGTGGTGTTGTATGCAGTAAGTCCGCTACCTGAAGGGAACGTAATCACCGCTTCACTCACCGTGTAATCAGTGTTATTGTGAATCAGCCCACTCACCAGATAAGCGGCATTGGCTTCATCACATTCAACATTTACAGACGACATGTAACCGCAATCGGGCTCGCAGAACACTTCAATATCGCTTTCACAAACCACTACCCCGTTCTGAATCCATTCAATCACCACAATATGAGGAGGCGCAATTGTGGTGGCAAAGCAAATTTCAGGAAGCGTAAAGAGCCCAGCAGGAACATTACCACCAAGCAGGGCGTCTGGTGTGAAATTCACGCTTGTAGAAGTGATACCGCTTGTGAACCAGCCGCTTCCTGCGGGGTTATTGACAGTCAGCTCCGTACCCGGAGAACTTACGTAAACGGCAATCTCATCAAAGTAGTCAGGTGCGTGATTGTTCAACAGACTGATGGTGTAGCAACACCCCTCGCCTTCCGTTGGCAACACACTGTCAACAAATACATCTCCACATGGGTCGCACTGTGGCAAGTCAATGCAGTTGGGCTGCTCCAACGAACAACACAACGTTGTGGGGTCGAGCACCGGGTCAGCTTCGTGCCCGACCAACGTGTAGCAGAACTGCTGACCGCCTATACCGCTACCTGTCAATTCAAGGGTAAATGAACGGCACTCCCCGGGCTGAAGCGGATTCGACGTAATATCAATTCCGTTTGGAACCGCACCTGCTCCTACCGGTGTGATCCCTGTCAACTCCAGGTAACCGATGCTGTAATCGGCATCTGCAGGATTACAAACTGTGAAATCGTAGAAGGTACTTCCCGCTTCGCAGTAAGCGCTGTCTTCAAGAACGTACACACAATCAGGCTCAACAGCACACTCAAAGAAAATACTGTCCTGGCAGATGATCTCCCCTTGCTGATTGAGCCAATCGAACACTACGAGCTGCGGCAGGTTGACCGGATCGGTCAGGCAGAAATCGAAGATAGCTGACTCAGCTCCCTGAGGAAGTGGGTCAACAGGTGACAAATTGGCAACGCGGATTTCTGTTGATGTATTCGACTGCACTGCAAAATCCGGATCTACGCTGCCTGTGTTCAGGTTAAGCGAGGCATCCGGGCTGGTCAACTGTAAACTGAATACATCGGTGTTATTGATCAAGTAACCCACAGACGCACAACACGCATCCTGATTACCGTCTGCATCGGTAAGCGGAGTGACCGTAGCTTCTACATCTTCACAGGGATCCTGACCACAAGGCACAATGGTCATCTGAATAGGATCAGACATGATGGAACAACCCTCAAAAGACGTCACTTCAACAGTATACGATCCGCTCTGTGTCATCGTAAGGCAATTTGAGGCGGCTCCCGAAATGAGGCTCCCATCCTGAAACCATTGGTAAGTGCCAAGACCCGGAGCGATGCAGACCTCCGAAGAATCACAGTCTTCATAACAGCCTACTGGCACGCTGCAGAGATCGGGTAAAGGATTTATAATTTGTGAAACAGTTGAAGCGCATCCAGATACCGGGTCCGTGGCTGTGAGCAGATAATCTCCCGCAGCACTCACTTGTATACTGTTACTGCTTTCGCCCGTGCTCCAGGTGTAAGAGATCGCTGGGTCAGGTGCTACCACGCTAAGTGTATTGATACTACCTGCGCAGCCATCACCCGACAAGCTGATGGCTGCTGCGGGGCTTGCTCCCAAACCTACCGTGAACGGACCATCCGAAGCTACACAACCTGTGGTAAGATCAGTCACCTGTATCACTACGTCTACCGGTAAAGGACTAGCTGAGCACACACTGTAGATGTTACCGACCCCTGTATTGCCATTACTGTCTCCCCATTCGTAATCGTAATCGGCGTTGAAAGGTGTTGAGAGGGTCACACATCCATTGTCACAAATGAAGGCATCTCCCGAAATGGAAGCGGCAGGTGCAGGAGTCTCAATCACGGTAACTTCATCAAACTCCCTGCTGCAACCGTTAGCATTTGTGACAGTCACACCATAAGTACCAGCTCCTACTGTAATGCTAGGGTCTGTCAAACCGTTTGTCCACAAATACTGATCACCCGGGGGTGCCATAAGCGTCGCTTGCTCACCCTGACAAATCGCCAGCGGACCAGAGATAACGCCCGGCGGCACTCCGGGCAGTACCTGCAGTGTGACACCGGTTGAATCTACACAGCCAAAAGGCCCGTAGGTCAGCAGTGTCACCGGGAATGCCCCGTCAGCAGCGTACACGTGCTCTGCTGGATTGCCAACAAAAGCAGCTCCATCGCCAAATATCCATTCAAAATCTACCGCTCCGGGGGAGGTCGCGGTGAAAGTGACCGTTTCACCTTCACACGGAGTCAGGTTACTCGCATTGATCGATGCCGGACCAACTCCGCCAACGTCGACTTGTTTGATCACAGAGGTTGCCTGACAGCCAGTGCTGTTAGTGACGGTTAGGGTAACATCATAGGTACCCGGACCGGGGAAACTGTAGAGCGGATTTTGCATATTCACAACATTGCCGTCAATCAGCCAGGAGTAGCTGTTGACAGGAGATCCGTACGGGCTTCCCAACACGGTGGCTTCTTCATTGAATTGCACTTCATTGCAGCCAAGAAACTCATAGGTAAAATCAGAAGCAATCGGCACGCAGACGCTGGTAGTGTCCCAAATTACGCAAACGTCTCCCGGCAACGCATCCTGACTCAAGTCAGGTGTGGTTCCCTCAACATATACGTTGTAACAACCAGCTGTTGAATAAGTATGTGTGGTCGTTTGTCCTGAACCCACTGGCGAATCGTCGCCAAAGTCCCACAAAGTTACTGTCGCGCTTATGGCCCCTGAATCAAAATCAACTTGGTTACAGAACGTTGATGAAACACTGGCCGATGGGTTGAATTCACCTTCAGGATCACAAGGCTCGGTATCGGGGCAAGCAATTTCGAATACAGAAAGCGTATCGCTGTCTGTACAGCCCGTGCCAGTATCTGTAACCGTTACGATATACTCGAATGTACCGCCCCCCTGGAATATATGTGTGTAGTTACTATTTGGCCCAGGCCCCTGCACAGGAGTTCCATTTCTTGTCCAGGTGAATTCGTAGTCTGTACCGGTTTCAGCGACCAGGTTCACTGTGTGAGGCTGTTCAATGCAAATGGTTCGGAAATTCGGTGAGGTGAGCGATGCGATTGGCGATGGCAACTCGATCGCCTCGTAAAAGTCTTGTGCTTCACATCCATTGGCGTCGGTAGTGATCACGCTATAGACGCCACCGTTGCTAACATTGATTGAAGCCGTTAACTCGGCGGTGCTCCACTCATATGAAGCAAAGGGTTGCGTGGTTTCAAGAGAGCCGCTTCCTCCGGGGCATAAGTTGCCATTCTGAACGATTTCAGGTTCTTGTGCAGCAACGAGCGTAAAGTTGACGCTATCGGTCAGTGTTTGTGCGCATAGCGTTGCCGAGACCGATAAAAATACAGGACCGGTATAGTTGTTCCACTGCACCGTGACGGCATCTGTGCCCTGACCAGTGGTAATACTCCCTGCTTGAGGAGGACTCACCTCCCAGAGCCATACGGTTTCTGCAGGTTGCGACTGGTCAGCAGTATAGCTCGCTGTAGAGTTGTTGCACAGCGCATCTCCCAGAATTTCAATGGGTCCGTTCAGTTCGATCACGGTTACTTCAAGCTGCACCGGATCGCTGATACAACCTGAACCGGGCACTTGCTGTTGGGCGCTGACAGTATACGAACCTGAACTCGGCCATGAAGTGTTGAATACTGTGCCCGTGAACGATGGTGTTGAACTGCCCGGAGCTGACCAAATCACGGTCGCACCCGGCACTGTGCCACTGAGCGTGTAACTTCCAAATTCGTTCGAACACAGCTCTAGCGGCCCTGCAATAGGGCCGGGAAGCGGTGCTTCGTCAACCTGAATGACGATAGAAGATTCTTGATTGCAAAAGTCTGTTGGGTCAACAGGCATTGCCGTTACGGTGTAGTTCCCCGGGCCTGTGGTCCAGTCAACTTGTATGCTGTTTCCAAAATCCGTGAAAGGTGCTGCTGGGTCTATGGTCCAGTTATACGAACCAGCTGGCTGTGCTATGATGCTCGAATTGTCATTGACACAGACCGCGAGCGCATTGGCTGACAGATTGAATGCAGGTCGTATGGCTACATCAAGCAACGCCAACCCCTGGCAATCTGAAGCTGTATTTCCTTCAAGACCCTGAAGAAAGGCGCTGTTGTAATTGACTTCAATGCTGCCGGCGGGGCCATTGCCCCACTGTATAGTGGCCATGTGGGTGCCGTTGCCATGGAGCACAGATCCGCCTGTCACCGACCATTGGTAATTCACGCCCAACCACTTGGGGAGCACGTAGGTGGCGGTTTCTCCTTGGCAAACGATATCCGGTCCGACGACCTGCTCCAGGGCCGAGATAATCGGGATAACGACTTCTGTAGGTTCTGTGCAGAGATTCGGTGTGCAACCGCTAACTTCGAGGCTTACAATTCCAAAAGGTCCTGAACCCCAGTTGACAGTGAAAAAGGCATCCGGACCGCTCGCAGAAGCGATTACATTGCCGTCAGCATCAGTTGCCTGCCAGGTGTAAGCCGAACAAACAGCATCGGTTGTATAGGTTGCCTGATCTCCTTCGCACAAGGTAGAAATGCACTCGATCACCGGCCCTTCCAGTGCATCCACTTCTACATCCATTTGCATTTCATTGAAGCAGCAACAAAGCGCATCGCCATCATCGCCATAAATGATGTTCGTTGCCGTGAGGGTTACCGTGTAGCTGCCAGGAGCGGCATAAGTATGCTGCACAAATTGTCCGTCATTCGTAACTACGGCACCGTCACCAAAATCCCACTCATATGCTGCAGCATTGGGAAAAAGATTCTCAAAAGTCATGGGGGTATTCAAACAGGCGTACCCATCAGTAACAAATTGTGCTTCAGGCGCTTCTAGCACGTTAAAGCAATAGACGGCAACTGAAATATTACCTGCAGAATCTTCAATGGTAAGGGTGACTTCGGTTGTACCCTCATCTTCGAATTCTACCTGAACCACATTCGGACTGCCCGGATCCTGCGTGTAGTTCTCGTCCATCGTCCAGGTGTATCCTGTGCCGGGCGTGTTCGCTACGAAGAGTTGTGTGCTGCTGTTTGCACAGACATTGGCACATTCAGCCTGCTGCAGGTCTCCATCATCTACAGGCGCCGTCAATTCATCGAGGTTCACCACGGCGCAGTCAGGCTTACCGCACTGCACGTCAATGAAGATGTTTGCCGTGCTGGGCTCAAAGTCAGAAAAGAAAAGGGTATATGTGAGCTCATGAGGCCCGCAGCAAAAGTCTTCAGAAGCATCAGCAGAAAAGATCAAAAACCCTTCATCGTTTAGTTCGAAACACGGGTCGCTGAACTCAATCTGCATTTCAGGTAGAATACCGGAATCTAGCAGCGGAATACCATCAAATTCGTCATTGGTAAATATACTGGACGGAAAAGCATCACCGAAATTAACGGTGTAAGCATCATCTTCAGCCTGCAGAAGTGCTTTTGCTTGAAATGTGCCACACAGCAAGATTAATAAAATGACGGCCTCCAGCCGCTTGAGGGGTGATCGGAAAGGGAACATAGTACATTAGTTTTGGTTTAGATAGACCATGAAGCTAATGAAGTTCACGCTATCCGCAAAACTGAATTGCCAAACGTTCCCGGTTGATTGTTCTACAAAGCCCCCATTCCGCGCTTCCCGATGAATCGGGACATTTCTCGCGCAGAAAAAAGGAACCTTCTTAAAGGAGTAGGATTGAATCTACACCTCTGCCTTCTTCTCGGCTTTCTCCGCCACACACAACTTTACGATGGCGTCTACCGCGTAGTCTACGTCTTCTTTCGATGTGAAACGGCTGAACGAGAAACGCAGACTGGCGCGGCCAGGCTCCATGGCCTTAATGCCTTCGAGCACATGCGATCCTTTTGCCGCACCTGAAGAGCATGCGCTGCCTCCTGAACACGCCACTCCTTCAAGATCAAGCAAGAATAAAAGCATACCTGCATTATCATTCGGCGGGAAGTTGACATTGAGCACGGTGTACAGGCTCTCCGGCTCGGCACTTCGGCCATTAAAGCGAACACCGGGAACCTCCGCTTTGAGCCGCTGCACCATGCGCTGCTTGATCGCCCCCACGTGTTTTGCATGATCAGCTACCGATGAGTAAGCGAGCTCGAGTGCTTTACCCAGCCCAACGATACCGTATAGATTCTCGGTGCCTCCGCGCAGCATGCGCTCTTGTCCGCCACCCGTAATCATCGCATTGATTTTCAGGTCACGGTTCACGTAAAGGAAGCCAACTCCCTTCGGGCCATGAAATTTATGCGCCGCACAAGTGATGAAGTCTACAGGGACTTCACCGAGATGAATCGGATAGTGCCCCATGGTCTGTACGGTGTCACTGTGGAACAACGCACCGGCAGCCCGACACATCTCCCCGACAGTCTTCAGCGGTAGCATATTGCCAATCTCGTTATTGGCGTGCATCAAGCTCACGATAGTCTTGTCACTGGTATTCAGCAACTCGCCGAGATGGTCGAGGTCAACGTCCCCTTCAGAGGTGAGGCGCACAAGACTGAGGCGAACCTTGCCTTGTGCCGCGAGCAGCTCAGCCGTCTTAATCACGGCACTGTGCTCAATAGCACTGGTGATGATATGGGTGCACCCGAGATCATTGATGGCGGCGCGTAAAGCAATGTTATCGGCTTCGGTACCTCCGGATGTGAAGCAAATCTCAGCCGGGGTGCAATGCAGTTGCCTGGCGATACTTCGGCGGGTATTTTCAATCGCCGTCTTGGCCTTTCGTCCGAAACTGTGCGAAGAAGAGGGGTTACCAAAGTGATCGTTCAGGTAAGGGAGCATCGCCTCCACAACTTGCGGGTCTACCGGTGTAGTGGCGGCATTGTCGAGGTATATATGTTTTAACGCTTTCATCAGTGCGCGATTTCCTTCAATTCGTTCATCATTCTTCTGGCGAGCGCTTCAACGCGCTGCTCAGAGGTGCTTTCTGCATAGATGCGTATAATAGGCTCGGTATTTGACTTGCGAAGGTGCACCCATTCGCTCTCAAAGTCAATTTTCACACCATCTGTGCGATCTACCGATTCATCTGCATAGCGCTCTGCCACGTCTTCAAGGATGCGATCCACATCCATGCCGGGCTCAAGTTGAACCTTGTTTTTAGACATAAAATACTGCGGGAAAGACGCCTTCAGTTCAGAGGCTTTCATTCCGCTCTGCGCAAGGCGCGTCAGAAACAAAGCAACCCCCACCAGCGCATCGCGTCCGTAGTGTGAATCCGGATAAATCACCCCCCCATTGCCTTCGCCGCCAATCACGGCGTTCATAGCTTTCATTTCTTCTACCACATTGACTTCACCTACAGCTGAGGCAGAGTGCGTTCCACCATGTTGTAAAGTCACATCACGCAGGGCACGGGTTGACGACAGATTGCTGACGGTGTGTCCTGTCTTATGACGCAATACATGATCAGCCACGGCTACGAGTGTGTATTCTTCACCAAACATACTTCCGTCTTCACAAACCATGGCGAGGCGGTCGACATCAGGATCAACTGTAATACCGAGGTCAGCTTTTTTCTCAAGAATGAGTGCACTTAAGTCGGCAAGGTGTTCGGGCAGCGGTTCCGGGTTATGCGGAAACTCACCGGTAGGGTCGCAATATAATTCGTGCACCTCTTGCACACCGAGGGCCCGCAGAAGTGCGGGTACGAAAATACCACCAGAGGAGTTCACTGCGTCAACCGCGATAGTGAATCCGGCTTTCTTGATGGCATCGATGTCTACCAGTTCGAGCCCGCAAACGGCGTCAATGTGACGCTGCAGCCAGGATGTTTCTTCACGATAGGTGCCGAGCTTATCGATTTCTGCAAAATTGAAGTTCTCTTGCGCTGCAATCTCCAACACTTCGCTTCCTTCGGCGGCAGAAATAAACTCACCGCGAGCGTTTAGCAATTTGAGCGCGTTCCATTCGCGCGGGTTGTGGCTCGCCGTCAGGATAATCCCGGCGTGGGCGTGTTCACCGGGCACGGCCAGCTCCACTGTTGGTGTAGTGCTTAATCCGAGATCAATGACATCTGCGCCCATGCCCTGTAGTGTGGCGCACACCAACTGACGCACCATTTCACCGCTGATTCGTGCGTCGCGGCCCACCACTACTTTAAGGCGTTCGCTACCTGCGCGTGCTTTCATCATCGCTGCAAAAGCGGAGGTAAATCGCACCACATCCAGCGGTGTGAGTCCTTCATCCGGCCTTCCTCCTATGGTACCGCGAATACCGGAAATTGACTTAATCAATGGCATGATTCTGCATTTTGGCAAATGTACTAAATCGTTCAGGGAGCAAGAGATCAAAGCTCGCGAAGGCTTGGAGGGCAGTTCACTGAAAACGTTAAATTGAGTATTCCGCATGTCATTATGGCGTATCTTTACCTTTCGCCGTTTTCGTTGCGCGTTTTTTTCCGCCAGAAATGGCGGGATGCGACAATTTGCGCGATTAGAACCGCGTTTGGCAATAGAATTGCGGAGTGTTCTTTGCAAGAGGCTCTCGGTTATGCACAACCTTTATGGAAAGGATGTGCATAACAATTGAGAGAGGCAGGAAGAATGCGGTAGTCTAACCTTTAGATTTGTTAGAGTACCCTTATTTGAAGGAAGAACCATATGAGTGACGAAGAATGGAACTACCAGGAAGAAGGGGAGCGCATTGCCTTGGTGAAGCGCTTCGAAGAAATGCTCGCCCGCAATGCTTCTTACTTCTTCGATGTTGACCAATTCGAATCGATCATTGAGTATTATCTCGAGACGAGTCGCGTGCGCCAGGCACTCGCGGTTTTGCGCTACGCGAATGAACTCTACCCAGACAATCTCCAGTTGATGTTGCGTGAAGCTCAGCTTCTCGCAAGCAGCGGTAAGTTGAGCCGCGCTATACCCCGTCTCAAAAACCTTCTCCACTTCGAGCCGCACAACGAAGAAATCCTGATGTCACTGGCATCGGTTTACAGCCAGTTGCGCGATCACAAGCAGGCTATCGAACTGCTGAAAGAAGCCCGCAAGTATGCAGATGCTGACTTACAGGATGAGATTTGGATTGAAATGGCGCTCGAGTACGAGAACCTCAACCGCTTTGACCTGGCTATTGAAACATTGAAAGAGGCCATCAAGGCCAATCCTGAAAACGAAACAGCCCTTTACGAAATCAGCTATTGCTTTGAGATGACCTCAAAGTTCGAAGAGGGCAATGCATATTTTGAGGCATTTCTGGAAGAAAACCCGTACAGTTTTGCTGCGTGGTACAACCTCGGAAATAACCTCCAGAAAACAGAGCAGCACGACGAAGCTCTGCAGGCGTATGAATTCTGTATTGCCATAGAAGATGATTTCGGTCCGGCCTATGCCAACAAAGCGAATGTGCTGGTGAAACTCGAGAAGTACAAAGAAGCCATTGAAGCTTACCATGAACTGCTCGAATATGATATCCCCCAGGCCAATACCTTCTGTTACATCGGTGAGTGCCACGAGCGAATTGGTCAGTATGACGAAGCAGAATATTACTACAAAGAGGCGCTCAAAATAGACGAAGAGTTCGCCGATGCCTGGGTCGGTCTCGGTGTGGTGGCTGACCTTCGCGACATGACAGAAACTGCACTGCGCTACTTCCGTCGCGCTGTGCAAATAGAACCCGAAAACACTGACTACCTGCTGCTGGTGGGAGCTTCATTGCGCAAAGGTGGACTTTACAGCGAGGCAGCGGAGGTCTATGACAGCATTCTTAAAATCGAGCCTGACAATACCGACGCGTGGCTAGACGCCTCTGACAACGCATTTCAGCGCGGTGATGTCATTCGCGCATTCAACACCCTCGCCGAAGCACGCGCTTTGGTCGCGGAGACTTCTGAGCTTGCATACCGTGAGGTCGCCTATCTTTATAAGACCGGAAAACGCGATGAAGCGCTTCGCCGATTGGAGCATCTGCTCGCAACAGATTTCGAAAATTCCCAATCTTTGCTGGAATATTTGCCGGAGATTGGTGAAGATACTGTTGCTTTGCAGCTGATCGACCTCCATAAGCAGTAGACGCCACATGAACACTGAACTTCCTTTCCTGCCGGAACGATCCTCCAAGCCGCGCAGCTCGGGGGTCACCATGGTTATGGACAAAGGCCTGAGTCTTCGAGAAGCTGAAGACCTTATTAAAAGCGCCGGTTCATACATTGACCTTCTTAAGCTGGGCTTTGGCACGGCTGTCGTTACGGCTCATCTTAAAGAAAAAATAAAACTCTACCAGGATGCCGGAATCCGCGTGTACTGCGGTGGCACTTTGTTCGAGGCATTTTTCGTGCGCGATATGCTTGACGAGTATGTCAGGTTCATTGATGCGCACGGTATCGATTGCCTCGAGGTATCTGACGGATCTATGGTCATTCCGCATGACCGCAAGTGTGAAGTCATTCAGCAACTGTCAAAGAATTACCGTGTGCTTTCTGAGGTGGGTTCCAAAGAAGAGGGCATTCTCATCAGTCCGAAAAAATGGATACAGATGATGCGCGATGAACTTGATGCAGGAAGCTGGAAAGTGATTGCTGAAGCCCGCGAGAGCGGCACCGTAGGTATTTACCGACCCAATGGCACGGCACACACCATCCTGATCAACAAGATCCTGAGCAAAGTAAAAGGAGATGACATTCTCTGGGAGGCGCCGAAGAAAGCCCAGCAGGTTTGGTTCATTAAGCACATGAGTGCGCACGTCAACCTGGGCAACATTGCTCCTGCCGATGTAATACCGCTCGAGTGCCTTCGTATGGGGCTTCGCGGTGATACCTTTTTCGAACATCTGCCGCCCGATATCGTGGAAACGGCAAAACAAAAAAGCTGACCGACATGAAATCCATGACCGTTCAGGAGCTGAAAGCCAAAAAAGACGAAGGCGCCACCTTGCAACTGATTGACGTGCGCGAAAGCCACGAACGCGAAATCTGCTCCATCCATGGCGACCATATTCCGATGGGTGAGATCATGACCCGCACCGATGAAATCCGCAAAGATTGTCCGGTGGTCATTCACTGCCGTTCAGGGCAGCGCTCAGCCGCAGTGGTCAATGCGCTCGAGACGAACTTCGGCTTTGACAACCTATGGAACCTTGACGGGGGTATCCTCGCATGGGCCGAAAAGATTGACCAGAGTCTCGAAACTTACTGATCCTTGACACGCACCATCAAAGACTACATGCTCATTGGCCTTCGCGGACTTGCTATGGGCGCAGCCGATGTAGTTCCGGGAGTATCCGGAGGTACCATTGCATTCATTACGGGTATCTATGAAGAGCTGCTCGCCACCATCTCTGGTATCAAGCCATCATTGCTGAAGACCTGGAAAAATGAAGGCATCCGCGCCTTTTGGCGCGAAGGAAACTTCAACTTCCTGCTCGCTCTGCTCACCGGCATTGCCATCAGTATTCTTGCCCTGTCTCACCTGATCGCCTGGCTGCTCGCCAACCATCCGGTGCTGCTGTGGTCGTTTTTTTTCGGACTCGTACTTGCGTCGGTGTTTTTTGTGGGCAAGCAGGTAAAAAGCTGGGGATTTCGCACGATCCTGGCCTTTATTGCCGGTGCAACAGTCGCCTGGTACATTACCTCCCTCCCGCCCATGGCGCAAGACGACTCGCTTTTGTTCCTTTTCGTCTGTGGTATGATCGCGATCTGTGCGATGATCTTACCGGGTATTTCAGGTAGTTTCATTCTGCTCATTCTCGGAGCTTATGAGACCGTAATTGCCTCCATCAAGGCGTTCGACGTGAAGAATCTCGCCGTATTTGGCGCCGGCTGTATCGTCGGTGTGCTTGCTTTCTCGCACCTGCTGAACTGGATGTACAAAAAACACCACGACCTTACGGTTGCGCTGCTGACCGGTTTTCTGCTCGGATCGCTACAGAAACTTTGGCCGTGGCAGATCGAGACGGAGCTGCTGTACACACACAGTGATGGACGCGAAGACTGGCTGATGGAGAATGTGCTGCCGGCGCAGTTCAATGGCGACCCGCAAACGCTGCCGGTGATCCTGATTTTCATCGTCGGATTCTCCTTCATTTTCATCATTGAACGCCTGGCAAAACGATGAAGCTTTTTGGTCTTATCGGTTACCCGCTCGGGCATTCCTCCTCCAAGGAGTTCTGGAATCGTCGATTCGCAGAGAAAGGGCTTGACGATCACCGCTACGAGAATTTCCCCCTTGAACGCATCGAAGGTTTTCCGGATCTGCTCAAAGTCCACCCGGAGCTGTGCGGACTGAATGTGACGATCCCGCATAAGGAGCGCATCATTCCCTTTCTCGACGAACTCTCACCGGGGGCGGCCATTATCGGTGCCGTGAATACCATCGCCATCACTGAAGGACGCACCAAGGGGTACAACACAGATGCCCCCGGCTTCAAGAAGAGTATCCGTCCCTTACTCAAGTCGCACCACGAGCGGGCCCTCATTCTCGGCACGGGTGGTGCCTCGAAAGCTGTTGATTATGCGCTAAAGCAGATCGGGCTTGAGAACTACTTCGTCTCGCGAAAGCACAGTGACGATCGCACCTTCAAATACGATGATCTCACTGACGCCCACATGGAGGCCTTCAAGCTCATTGTGAATTGTACCCCGGTAGGTATGGCTCCGCGAGAAGATGAAATGCCTCCGATCCCCCTTGAACCTATCGGTCAAGATCACCTCATTGTAGACCTGATCTATAACCCTTCCACCACCAAACTCCTGTCTGCCGCCGCCGCACGTGGCGCACAGACGCTGAATGGCGAAGATATGCTCAGGTTTCAGGCGGAGGAGAGTTGGGAGGTGCTGGTTAAGGATGGCTGATCGCTGGTCGCGGATGGCTTTGAGGCCGTTGAAGTTATTCAGACAGTAATCCTGTCTTCGTGTATTTCCCAGGCACAACAATCCCCGGACGGCTGGGAGCCGTCCCTCTCGGGTTGCCGCAAAAACAAAGGGCGCCGCAATCCCCGGACGGCTGGGAGCCGTCCCTCTCGGGTTGCCCCGGAAATAAAGGGCGCCGCAATCCCCGGACGGCTGGGAGCCGTCCCTCTCGGGGTGTTTTCGAATGATATCGGGGCGCAAGGATGCGCCGATAAAGTTTTGCATTGCATCCGTAAAGTCGTTGTCGAACATGACTCCAATCCCGCCACCTTCAATGAAAAATTGAAGATGAAACGAAGTTTGAGAAAACCCGGTTGGGACTATGCCCAAACGTGCCATTATCTCATTACTATTTGCCTCGCTCGCAGGAGCGAACCCTTCGGAATCATTCGGGACGGGCAGATGATACTCAATGATCTCGGTGAAGTGGCACTTGATCGATGGTTAGCCACGCCGCAATTCTTTCCGCATGTCTCCCTGCTTGAACATGTAATTATGCCCGACCACATGCACGCGGTGATCAAGTTTCACCGCGTCGATAATTACGTCAACTCCGGTTCAGGAACCTTCTCTGCTCAGCGTAACACGCTCGGTGCGGTAATTCGCAGTTACAAAGGTACAGTGACCTCACGCTTGCAGCCGAGCTTTCCCACCTTCAAATGGCAAGACCGATACGACGACCAGATTTTATTGACGTCTTATGCTGTCGACCGGGCCTGCGCCTATGTGAAAGCAAACCCAAAAACACCTTAACCTGACCGGCGCATCCTTGCGCCGCAAAGGTGTTAACACGGCAAATTGAGAGGGACGGCTCCCAGCCGTCCGAGAAACGTTGAATCACGGATGATTTTTCGTGTTAAAGACCTGATAGGATTGCCGCAAAAACAAAGGGCGCCGCCATTCCGGTAGGCCGAACATCAATGCATTTGCGACCCACATTTAACCCAATATGGGTCACAACGACAGAATAGAGACATGGATGGGACGCAAAACACCTTAACCTGACCGGCGCATCCTTGCGCCGCAAAGGTGTTAACACGGCAAATTGAGAGGGACGGCTCCCAGCCGTCCGAGAAACGTTGAATCACGAATGAATTTTCGTGTTAAAGACCTGATAGGATTGCCGCGAAAACAAAGGGCGCCGCCATTCACGTATGCCTGTGAGGCCGTTGAAGTTATTCAGACAGTAATCCTGTCTTCGTGTATTTCCCAGACACAACAATCCCCGGACGGCTGGGAGCCGTCTCTCTCGGGGTGCCCCGGAAATAAAGGGCGCCGCCATTCACGGATGCCTGTGAGGCCGTTGAAGTTATTCAGACAGTAATCCTGTCTTCGTGTATTTTCCAGCCGTCCGAGAAACGTTGAATCACGGATGATTTTTCGTGTCAAGGACCTGATAGGATTGCCGCAAAAACATATGGCGCCGCCATTCACGGATGCCAGGTAGGCCGAACATCAATGCATTTGCGACCCACATTTAACCCAATATGGGTCACAACGACAGAATAGAGACATGGATGGGACGCAAAACACCTTAACCTGACCGGCGCATCCTTGCGCCGAAAAGGCGTTACCACGGCAAATTGAGAGGGACGGCTCCCAGCCGTCCGAGAAACGTTGAATCACGGATGATTTTTCGTGTTAAAGACCTGATAGGATTGCCGCAAAAACAAAGGGCGCCGCCATTCCGGTAGGCCGAACATCAATGCATTTGCGACCCACATTTAACCCAATATGGGTCACAACGACAGAATAGAGACATGGATGGGACGCAAAACACCTTAACCTGACCGGCGCATCCTTGCGCCGCAAAGGTGTTAACACGGCAAATTGAGAGGGACGGCTCCCAGCCGTCCGAGAAACGTTGAATCACGGATGATTTTTCGTGTTAAAGACCTGATAGGATTGCCGCAAAAACAAAGGGCGCCGCCATTCCGGTAGGCCGAACATCAATGCATTTGCGACCCACATTTAACCCAATATGGGTCACAACGACAGAATAGAGACATAGATGGGACGCAAAACACCTTAACCTGACCGGCGCATCCTTGCGCCGCAAAGGCGTTACCACGGCAAATTGAGAGGGACGGCTCCCAGCCGTCCGAGAAACGTTGAATCACGGATGATTTTTCGTGTTAAAGACCTGATAGGATTGCCGCAAAAACAAAGGGCGCCGCCATTCCGGTAGGCCGAACATCAATGCATTTGCGACCCACATTTAACCCAATATGGGTCACAACGACAGAATAGAGACATAGATGGGACGCAAAACACCTTAACCTGACCGGCGCATCCTTGCGCCGCAAAGGCGTTACCACGGCAAATTGAGAGGGACGGCTCCCAGCCGTCCGAGAAACGTTGAATCACGGATGATTTTTCGTGTTAAAGACCTGATAGGATTGCCGCAAAAACAAAGGGCGCCGCCATTCCGGTAGGCCGAACATCAATGCATTTGCGACCCACATTTAACCCAATATGGGTCACAACGACAGAATAGAGACATAGATGGGACGCAAAACACCTTAACCTGACCGGCGCATCCTTGCGCCGCAAAGGCGTTACCACGGCAAATTGAGAGGGACGGCTCCCAGCCGTCCGAGAAACGATGAATCACGGATGATTTTTCGTGTCAAGGACCTGATAGGATTGCCGCAAAAACAAATGGCGCCGCCATTCACGGATGCCTATGAGGGCGTTGAAGTTATTCAGACAGTAATCCTGTCTTCGTGTATTTCCCAGACACAACAATCCCCGGACGGCTGGGAGCCGTCCCTCTCGGGGTGCCGCGAAAAAAAAGGGCGCCGTAATCCCCGGACGGCTGGGAGGCCGTTGAAGTTATTCAGACAGTAATCCTGTCTTCGTGTATTTCCCAGACACAACAATCCCCGGACGGCTGGGAGCCGTCCCTCTCGGGGTGCCGCGAAAAAAAAGGGCGCCGTAATCCCCGGACGGCTGGGAGCCGTCCCTCTCGGGTTGCCGCGAAAACAAATGGCGCCGCAATCCCCGGACGGCTGGGAGCCGTCCCTCTCGGGTTGATGCAAAAACAAAGGGCGCCGCAATCCCCGGACGGCTGGGAGGCCGTTGAAGTTATTCAGACAGTAATCCTGTCTTCGTGTATTTCCCAGACACAACAATCCCCGGACGGCTGGGAGCCGTCCCTCTCGGGTTGATGCAGTAACAAAAAACGGCCGCAAGTATGCGGCCGCTCTCAGATGCTGTTATCTTCAGGATGCTTAGTGTAGGTTATTCCCTTAGATGATCAGCTAGCTTTTTAAAATGACTAGTAGTTAGTCTTTGAGGCAACGAACAGAGACCCCATGTTTCTTAGCGCCACTGGACCTTTCCACACCGCCCCAGTGGTTATACAGGAGGCGCCACCAGGCAAGGCCCATAATGTGCTCCGAAGAACTCCACCAGTGGCCTCTGCTGCCAATTTGGTCGAATAAGCCATTGTTGACGACACGGCCACCGGCTGGAAGACCTGAAAAACCGCTTTCATTTGTTGCAGGTGCATTCGGAGCATCCCAGTAAGTTGTACCCGTACTCTTCATTTTACCACCTGCAACCGCCTCGCCACCGAGGTAATCGGTTAAGATGGTCCATTCAGCGTCGGTGGGCACGTGCCAGCCTGTTGGACATACATTTCGATCATCTACAGTCACGTACCAGTTGTAAAGTTTGCCATAAGGACACTCATACGCCGGGTCATTGTCATAATAGCACCATGCCCCTGTTGTGAGGTCTACCCATTGGCCGTTTGCAGTCACCTCCGGGATCGGATCCCCATTCGCGTAGTGTTCAACGGTGAGGTTTTCTGCCATCCATTCTTGTTGGCCAATGACAATCGTGCGGTAGGTGTTGCCGTCGATGTCTGTCACTGAGCCGTACACCAATTCAGGATTGTGCACGTTTTCAGCACCGCAGGTATGCGCATCACCAACAATTCCAAAGATGCAACTGCCGTCATCATCGGTAGCAGATTCATCGTAGTTGGTGGCTGCAGGGTCTGTGCAACCGGCAACCTCTAACTCATCAGGTATGCCGTCGCCATCCGCATCGTTGATGGGGTTGCCGTCGCAGTTGAAGAATTCTTCAGGGTAGGTGCATGACCCGTCTGAGTAAAGCGCCTCAGGGTCGTAGTTGCACGCTGCTTCATCGTCGCAGCCGGCATCGCTGCAACTGTAGCCAAAGGCAGCGAGAAAAGACAGCAAATCATTGGTGTCAACGAGTCCGTTATTATCAAAATCGCCTTTGCAGGTGTACAGGCAAGAGCCGTCATCATCGGTAGCGGTTTCATCATAGTTAATGGCATCAGGATACGTACAACCATATATTTCTTCTGAATCGCACACCCCGTTTTGGTTGTCATCGTTCAAGCAGTTGCCATCACAGTCAAAGCCATTTTCCGGGAAGGTGCATGAGCCATCATCATCCGTCGCTTCTGCGACGTAGTTGCAGGCATCTGTGTAAGTACACCCAAACACCTCGTCTTCATTGCACACCCCGTTGTTGTTGCAATCGTTCAGGCAGTTGCCGTCGCAATCAAGATTGGGTTCAGCATACACACACTCCCCTTCTTGCTCAAAGTTGCAGGCGGTCGGGTCGGCGCAGGGGGCCACGTAGGGTTCACCGGTGTAAAGGGCGGTGATTTCTTCGGGGGTCAGGGCGCGGTTGTAGATGGCGATGTCGTCTATCAAAGCATCAGTAACTTCATAATACACGTCAAGGTCAGAATTGGATGCTCGGCCTACGAATAGAGGCTCAGTTGAATGATTTATTGAACTAAAGCCGTCGACTGTAACTGCATCTGCTAAAACTCCATTTATGTATATCCATCCAGCTGAAACATTAGCGTCAACTACAACTACAATGTGGTTCCACACATTGTATTCCATTTGCGCTTCTAAATTGAGGTTAGGCGAAGCACTAAGTGGAGAGGAATTTATTACGGTCCAGCACCTTACAATACCATTCTGGTTATCTATGAATATTGAAAAGTCGTCATCGGGATCTGACTGCCACCCCCATTTGTTTACCAAACCGGCGCCGTCCTCGTTGATTAAACGAACAAAGGCCCATGTAGAAATGGTCAACTCATTAGTGGCTTCCCAATTAAAAACTTCTGAGTCTTGGATCGCTAAATAAGTATTTGGAGTAACATCCGAAGAGGCTAATGAAACACCATTTCGATCAACCCCAAAATCCGCCCCATTCACTAGCCCGTTATTCCCATTCCCACTCTCGTCATTGGCATTGCCATTGAAGGGCCACCAGCCCACGAGGCCTTCGGTGGGCAGGTAATCAGGCAGCTGGGCCTGGGCGGTAAGCGCAGCGAGCAGCAGAAGTGTGCTCAAAACTGCAATTGAGAGTTTTTTCATCAGTTGTTTACTTAAGACCTCTAAATATACAACAGATAAATATCAACAGCTCTCTTTCTTCGATGAATGGGAAAATGGGTTCGCTGAAGTGGGTTGGGGGTGGGCAAACGGCCATAAGCCGTACCCTTTTGATTCTAAGCCAACTAGCTTACTTGTGCCACTACCACTCTCAATCCATTTACACATTTACCCGCCCAAGGCATTATTGTGTAACCAAGTGGCACAATAACAGCTAATATAGGGTGTATTGTGTCAAGGCACAATGCATAATTCACGATTCACAACGTATAATTCAGAATGCACGATTTATAATGTACGATGCAGGATTCAGAATGCACGATTCATGATGTATGATTCATGATTCATGATGCGAAATTCAGCTTGCACGATGCCTGGTGAGTGCTCACGCCACCCTAATTATGAATTATGCTGTGCATTATGAATCCCCTAAAGCTCCGGGAGGTCGAGGTTATCGAGGTAGTCGTCGCGGACTTTCGACTCGTCAACCGGTTCGATGTAATCAATGATGTTGAGTCCGAAGCGTTTCCAGACTTCAATGTAGAGGCCTTCGATATGGAATAGGCCTATTTGAAACCCGCCATGTAAGCGATTGGCCAGAAAGACTCCTTTCGTTTTGAGCAGCTGGTAGCGCTCGGCTTTCGACTTCTTGCGGAAGGCTTCAGGCGTCATGCCATCAAAACAAGCTACTGAATGGTAAGTTCTTCGTTGAGCAGGGCCTCCCCTTTTCCGGAGAGGTCGATGGTGAAGACTTTTGCTCCTTTCATTTTCCGATCCGTGGCTTCAGCGCGGTAGGTTACCCCGCCCGGCAGATTGATCTTTACGCGTCCTGCGCGGGAGGTGTTGTCTTCAGCTACCATGCGTTCGCCGCTCTCTCCTACGAAAATCCGCACTTCTGCACCCTTTACAACGTCACCTGTCTGGTCTTTCACTGTGAGCAAAAGGGTGCCGTAGTTACTCTCATCGTACCCGTCACTGACCAGCTCGTAGTCACTCACGTCAACTTTATAGATGTCGCGCTCACCGAGTGCATCGTCGTACTCAGCAGCGATGTACATGGTTTGGTTGTCATTGGTCAGTGAAAAGGTAGACTCCTCGTTCACGGTATTGATCGGATAGCCGAGGTTCACCGGTATGCTCCATTGACCATTCACAAATTCGGTGCGGAAGATGTCATAACTCCCCAGTGTCTGGTGGCCGTTACTCGCAAAGTAAAGGGTCTTGCCATCGGGGTGAATGAAGACAAACTTTTCATCAAGCGAAGTATTGATGACCTGTCCGAGATTTTGCGGTTTTGACCAGCCGGCACCGCTCTTCTTCGCGACATAAATATCGCCTTGCCCCATGCCCTGCGGTCGTTCGCTGATAAAGTAGAGCGTCTCACCGTCAGCTGTAATAGATACTGAGCTTTCGAAATAAGAGGTATTGATCGGCTTATCGAGCTTCTCCGGTGCCTTCCACTCTTCGTCATAAGCATTGAACTGGCTCATGAAAATATCACCTGCACTGTTCTTATTATTGCGGTACACGAACATTTGTTGTCCGTCAGGTGACACTGAAAGCACTGCGTCATAGGTGGGGGTATTGACGGCACCTTCAACCCCGCGTGCGTTGCTCCACTCCTGTTTTTCTTCGCTCCACCGGCTGTAATAAACATCTTCAAAGAATTTGAAATCACCACCTTGATCAATTTCACCGCCTACGGAATTGGAGCGTCGAGATGTAAATAGGAGGAGATCACCTTTGGCGGTGATTGAAGGGGCGTATTCATCAAATCGCGTATTCACATCCGGCCCCATGTTTTCGATTTTGACCGGAACCGGGACATCCATCATCTCTTTGGCGTAACGGCACTGAGCAATGAATCGACGGGCCTCCATCACGTCGAACGACCCCTTATTGCCGTTCTCTTCGAGAAACTTACTAAAGCGTTCAATGGCTTCATCAAGCTCAGCCAGTCGATGGTGGATTTTGCCGTAGAAAAAATCAATATTGTCTTGCACTTTTGGGTCAACTTCTACCGCTTGATCGAGGTATTTGGCAGCCAGTCCGTAACGCTTCAGCTCATAGTGACAGCGGGCAGTCCAGTACAATGCATTCGCATTATCAGGCTCGGCCTTCAATACTTCGCGGTATATCGTCAGTGCCCCGCGCATATTTTGCTCGTTGAACTCGTGCTTCGCCGCAATCATTTTCGCGGGCATGGCTGCCCCCTCCAAGAAGCCGGTATCATTGGTATCTGCCGGCACAGTTTCCCATGCCATTAATTGAACAGAAGTGATCAAAGTGAAAGTCAGGATCAGGTATTTCATGCAGTGCCTATAATTTGACGTGAAATTTACGTATTTCATTCAGTTAACCGTCTGCGGTCTGCGGTCTGCGGTCTGCGGTCTGCCGTCTGCGGTCTGCGGTCTGCGGTCAGCGGTCGGCGGTCGGCGGTCGGCGGTCGGCGGTATGCGGCATGCGGTATGCCTTCTGCCGTCTGCGGTCAGCCGTCGGCGGTCTGCGGTCGGCGGTATGCGGTATGCGGTATGCCTTCTGCGCTGCACTCCGGACCTCCGAATTCTGTCAGGCGGACGCGATAAATCGCGTCCCTACGAAGCCGCACAAATTGAAGCAAGCACTGCACCCCAGCCCCTCGAAATTCTGTCAGGCGGACGCGATAAATCGCGTCCCTACGAAGCCGCACAAATTGAAGCGAGCACTGCACCCCAGACCCTCGAAATTCTGTCAGGCGGACGCGATAAATCGCGTCCCTACGAAGCCGCACAAATTGAAGCGAGCACTGCACCCCAGACCCCAGCCCCCTGACACCTGACACCTGACTCTAGACTCCTTACCTTTGCAACCATGAATGACCACCTGCCCCATACTGAACGCTCAGGCAAGCATGACAACCTCGAGCAACTCCCGGCTGACGAGCTGTTGCTTCGCATGAACGAAGAAGACCAGAGCGTGGCCTTGACGGTTCGTTCGGTGATTCCGGAGGTGGCCAGAGTGGTGGAGAAAGCCGCTGCGCAAATGGCTGTTGGCGGACGGCTCTTCTACCTCGGCGCAGGTACGAGCGGACGTCTCGGTATTGTTGACGCCAGTGAATGTCCGCCAACCTTCGGTATCGAACACGGACGGGTAATCGGGTTGATTGCGGGTGGCGACCAGGCCATCCGGAAGGCGGTAGAATTTGCCGAAGATGACCCGGAGGGCGGCTGGAATGACCTGAAAGCACATCAGGTGAGCGAAAAAGACTTCGTGGTCGGCATTGCGGCAAGCGGACGCACGCCTTATGTGGTAGGCGCCATCCAGCGCTGTCGCGCTGAAAACATACCTACCGCCTGCATTACCTGCAATGAAAATACGGCTTTGGAAGAAGCTGCTGAATTTCCGATTGTCGCGGTCACCGGAGCAGAATTCGTCACCGGAAGCACGCGACTGAAAGCCGGAACTGCCCAGAAGCTGATCCTGAATATGCTTTCTACGGGTGTAATGATCAAATTGGGGAGGGTAAAAGGCAATAAGATGGTAGATATGCAACTTGCCAACGCAAAACTTGTTGAACGAGGCACACGTATGATTGTGCAAGAACTCGGCGTTAGTGCTGAAGAAGCGCAGGCTATGCTGGAGGAGCATGGCAGTGTGCGCAAAGCGATGAATAACTCAAAAAAGAAGGATCACTAAGTGCACCACCTCGAACCGTTCTACAACTGGCGGAGCTACTACATTTCAAGTGAAGACCCGCAATCGCCATTTTTCGATCGTGAATACAGTGAATTTACGTTCTCGGAGAAGATTTATGACCATTTTATTCATCCCCAATGGGATAATTTCGGTTCATCAACGCTCTTTCTGAAGATCCTTTACGTTGAATACAATGAGGGCTTCGCTGTGCTCGAATTCATCGGCGAATGGAACGATTGCCTCTACAACGACATCATGCTACTCAAACGCAATCTCATTGAACATATGATGTACGCAGGTATACGTAAGTTCATTCTGATCGGTGAGAATGTGCTTAATTTTCACAGCTCTGATGACTGTTACTACGAGGAGTGGTTTGATGAGGTCGAAGATGCCGAAGGCTGGATCGCCCTCCTCAATTTCCGCGAGCATGTGCTGGATGACCTGAAGGATGCCGATATCGACAGCT
Source organism: Flavobacteriales bacterium (assembly GCA_018402085.1). GTDB lineage: Bacteria > Bacteroidota > Bacteroidia > Flavobacteriales_D > Sanyastnellaceae > Sanyastnella. The sequence goes on from JAGYJM010000002.1 coordinate 2,528,154, forward strand.
ATTTTGTGCTGGGCGGACAACTCAACGACCTGAGCTGGAGAACCTATAGCCCTATGCAGCTCTATCGCAAGGTAGACGATCAGGTGATGAAGCGGTTGGGGATGGCTTTTTAGCCGTCAGCTGTCTGCCGTCTGCCGTCTGCTGTCTGCCGTCTGCTGTCTGCTGTCTGCCGTCTGCCGTCAGCGGTCTGCGGTCTGCGGTCTGCCGTCTGCGGTCTGCGGTCTGCTGTCTGCTGTCTGCCGTCTGCCGTCTGCGGTCTGCCGTCTGCTGTCTGCTGTCTGCCGTCTGCCGTCAGAGGCAATTCAGAATTCAGAATTCATAGTGGGCGGTTTATGCTGGATGCTGATTTTTTTAGCGACCAACGCTCTCCTGAGAGCAGGAGAGCTGCGGGGCTGAGAGGTTGAAGAAGTAGCTGTGTCAGCACATATTAAGGACGCATTAAATGCATCCCTAAAACTTGCTTAGAATAAAATGTGTAGCGCAAGAATGCGCTGATCAAAGCCCCTGATAATTCCCAGATCGTCCATAGGTCGATCAGTCGATAGGTCGATCAGTCTACCAGTTTCCCGGTTTGCCAGCGGACCTGACTGCGGCAGACAGGACGCGATAAATCGCGTCCCTACAATCACCTATTTTCAATACTTCTCCTACCTCGCTCCCTCCCTACCTCCCTAAAAACCTCCAGCGCTTTGCGGTCAGCGGGGAATGTCAGCTCACGGAGCTCAATTTCGGAGAGCTTCTTCCATCGAAACGATTCTTCGCCTTCTTCAAACGACTGAAAATCAAAGGGCTTTTTCGCCTCTCGAAATTGAGGAGCTCCTTTCAGCTCTGCCCGATAGTAAATCGAAAGCACCTGATCCATCTTGCGGAAACTGCTTTGCAAATAGAAATCAGTGGTGTAGACATGCTCCATCACCTCAACTGATTGTCCGAGCTCTTCCAGTGCCTCGCGCTTCGCGCAATCAATGGTGCCCTCTCCGAACTCGAGTCCGCCGCCCGGAAACTTCGTGCAATGCCTGCCCGCCAGGATTTCGTCTGACAATAACAGTTCGCTGTTCTGATTAAGAATCAGCATGTACACCCGGATATTGAAACGATCCGGCATCATGGCTTGGTGGCTCTTAGCATTTCGCGCTTCCCCGGAGGTCCGGGCAGTCTTTCCACCTCGAAGCCCACAGACTGCAAGTCACGGCGCACCTGTCCTTTCGCGCAGTAAGTGACCAGCACCCCTCCAGGCGACAGCAGCCGAAACATCTTTTCAAAATGTTCAGGCTGCCACATATCAGCCTGTGCCCTTGGACCAAAGGCATCGTAGTAAACGAGGTCTGCACTGTAATCTACCCCCTCAAAATCCTGGAGTTTAGCTTTTCTTTTAATCAGGTTGAACTGTGGATGCAATCGCACCGTAACATCCCACGCTTTCGCGTGGAGCGCATGAAAAAACTCTTGCTGAGAGAGGTCGTCGCCGGCATAATTCAACTCTGCGGCCTCCTCTTCGGTGACCGGATAAGCCTCAAGTCCGGTGTATTCAATAATCACCTTTGTATTGCGCAGCGCCTGAAATGTAAGCAGCGCATTGAGTCCGGTACCGAAGCCCACCTCGAAGATGCGAATCACCGCCAGCCGCTCCATCAGCGGATGCAGCCCTTCACCAATAAAAATGTGCATAGATTCCTGAACAGCGCCGTGCCGCGAGTGATAGGTCTCATCAAGGCCTTCCACTTCTATGCTCGACGAGCCATCTTTGGTCTGAATTATGCGTCGCTTCACGACACAAAGGTAGCGGTTCAGCGACTTTCGTACATCCCGAGGCCGAAAAGCGCGAAATCGTACCTCACGGGGTCATCCGGGTCAAAACTGCGCAGCACCTTCATGAGCTCCTCAACTGATTTCCAGTCGTTTTGCTTTCTTTTGAGCAACCCAAGCTGCCTCGCGACATTACCGGTGTGCGTATCAAGCGGAATAGCCAGCATTGACGGTTGTATATCCCTCCAGAGGCCGAAATCAACGCCGGCGTCACTAGAGCGCACCATCCACCTCAGGTACATATTGATACGTTTTGCTGTTGAGCCGCGCAGTGGATCAGCGACATGTTTTGTAGTACGTACCGGGTGTTCAATGCTAAAGAAGACATCGCGAAAGCGATGGATGGCGTGCGCAGGGCCACCGCCCAGGTTGAAAGCGTCAGTAAACACATTTTCGAGTCCGCCCTTCTCGGTGTAAACCATTCGAAGCGCTTCCGTAAAGTAGAGAAAATCGGTACCATTAAAGGTGCGGTGAACAAAGCTATCGAGCTTTCGGAGTTCGTCGGGACCGGCGTTCATCAGAAAATCGAAGGGTGCCTGGTCCATCAGGTTCATCATGCGGTGTGCATTGCGAATGATAGTAGGGCGCTGCCCCCAGGCAATGGTGGCGCTGAGAAAACCGCTGATCTCGATATCTTCTTTTCTGCTGAAGCCATGCGGAATGGCCAGGGGGTCTTCGCTGATAAAACCCGGGCGTTCATACAACGCCGCTCGCTCGTCGAGCAAAGCCTTGACTTCAGCCCTTTTCATTCTGCCTGTTCCAAACATTCTTCTCACGTGCATTCTGATCGGTTTGCTGAGGCGCAAAAATGCTAACTTTGACGCTTAATGAAATTTGCGCATCCCGAAATACTCTGGGCCCTGATCGCGCTGGCCATCCCGGTGATCGTTCACCTTTTCAATTTCCGGCGCTTTAAGCGGGTTGCGTTCTCGAATGTATCCTTTTTGCGTGAAGTACAGCAGGAAACGAAGTCGCGTTCACGGCTCAAGCACCTGTTGATCCTGCTCTCAAGGCTCCTGGCAATCTTTTTCCTCGTGATGGCTTTCGCCCAGCCCTACCAGCCGCTTGACGACAGTGAGGTGAGTGCAGGCAAGCGGAACGTTTCGGTATACATCGATAACAGTTTCAGCATGGATGCCCGTAACGAAGAGGGTCGCCTGCTCGACCTTTCTAAAGCTAAAGCAGCTGAAGTGGTGGCAGCCTACCAGGCCACTGACGTGTTTCAACTGCTGACGAACGATCTGGAGGGGCGTCATCAGCGTTTTCACAGCCAGGAAGATGTATTCGAAATGATTGACGAAGTTGAGGTTTCGTCAGCGACGCGTCGGCTCGATGAAATATTACAGCGCCAGCAAGACCAATTGCTCAGTGAGCCCGAAGGCAGCAGCGAAGCTTTCATCTTCAGTGACCTCCAGCAGAGCACCCATCGTTTGGCTGGATTTGCACCTGACAGCAGTATCAGCCTCCGTTTCATACCCGACCGGGCCGCCCGTGCCGCGAATGTATGGATTGATTCACTTTGGTTTGAGACGCCGGTGCGCTTACCGAATCAATCCGAAAAACTTCATTTGCGCATACGTCACAGCGCCACAGAGCAACGTGAGAATATACCGATGAAGCTCGAAGTCAACGGGGAGCAGAAAGCCATTGGCAGTTTCAACCTGACACCCGGTACTTATACCGATACCACCCTGTACTTTACCCTTACCGAACCCGGCTTCAAGAATTGCGAGGTTTCTATTCAAGACCATCCGATCACCTATGATGACCGTTGGTATTTTGGCTTTGATGTGGCACGCATGATCAATGTTATGCTGGTGCGGGATGGAGAAGAACCCAAAGCCCTTCGCAATGTATTTGGAAACGACCCATTTTACCGTCTCCAGGAGGTTGACATCCGCAACCTGAATTATGGCGAATTTCCGCGTTACGACCTCATCGTTCTGGATCGTCCGCAGTCATTGTCATCCGGGTTGTTACGTGAATTGTCAGGCTTCATGAGCGACGGTGGCACGGTATTGTTCTTTCCTTCGTCAGACGGCGACCTGACCGCTTACAACGAATTGTTACCATCCGGCGGTTTACCGCCGATAGAAAGCCTTCAGACACTTGAAGTCAAGGTGAATGATCTCAACCTCGAGCACCCGCTTTACGAAGGCGTTTTCGACCGTATCCCCGAGAACATCGACCTGCCAAAGGTTCAGCGTTATTTCCGTTTCTCCCGCACGGCACTCAGCAGCAGCGACGCATTGATGCGCATGCAAAACGGCGATCCTTTCATTCTTGCCGGCAAACAGGGCGACGGGCAACTTTATGCCTCTGCCGTTTCATTGGCTCGAGAAGACGCGAACTTTGCCCAGCATGCCATCTTCGTGCCCACTGTGCTCCGTATCGCCGAGTTCTCTCGTCCGTCAGGAAAAACCAGCTACACCATCGGTAGTGATGCGGTGATCAGACTTCGCAAAACGGTGCTAGGAGGAGATGCGGTCTTCCGTTTCAGGAAAAGAGGCAGCGAGGAAGGGTTTATTCCACGCCATCGATCGGTCAAAGGCGGCACCGAGATTTTCACGGAGCAAAGTGCAATCGGAGCGGGTAATTACGAGCTTTATGCCGGAGATTCACTGGTAATGGCGACCGGAATGAACTATTCACGCGACGAGTCGGAACTGGCTTCATGGAGCATTGCCGAGTGGGAAGAACAATTGGTGATGGCCGGCTGGAGCAATAGCGCGGTGCTTAAAAGTGATATTGATACGGTAAGTAAATTGGTTCAGGAGCTCGACAGCGGTGAAGTCTTCTGGGACGTGATGCTTTTGCTGGCTTTGACTATGCTGATCATCGAACTCTTGCTCATCAAATTCTGGAAGTCCTGATGCGCTGGTTAATAAAGTCTGCCCGAATCGTTCAACCGGGCCATCCTTTGCACGAAAAGCACCGTGACATCCTGATTGAGGATGGCGTCATCACGTCAATTCGTGCTAAAATCACAGAAGACCATGCGCAGGAAGTGCGCTACTCTGAATTGAGTGTTTCTCCGGGTTGGATTGATATTCAGGCTGATTTCCGCGACCCCGGGGATGAGTATAAGGAGGGACTGAATAACGGTCTTGACGCAGCTGCGGCAGCCGGGTTCACACAAGTGGTACTGATGCCGCATACCCGGCCTGTGGTTGACTCGGTGGGGCAGTTGAATTACCTGCTTCGCGAGCGCGGACGGCATCCTGTGACGATTCTTCCTGCCGGTGCGCTGTCAGAAGGTTGCAAAGGAGAGCAGTTAGCCGAACTGTACGACCTCCATCGAGGCGGTGCAGTGGCTTTCACAGACGACCGTCACGACTTGCGGGGAGAGCTACTGCGGCGAGCGCTTGATTACACGCGCAGTTTTGATGGGTTGGTCATGACACGGCCCTATGATACAGATCTTGCGGGAGAAGGGCTGATGCACGAGGGGCTCACGAGCACACGCAACGGATTGAAAGGTATTCCGGTCATGGTGGAAACCACTCGAATTCAGCGCGACCTTGAAATTCTTCGCTACACCGGTGGGCGTCTTCACTTTCAGTCGATCAGCGCCGCCGAAAGTGTAAAGTTGATCCGCGCGGCCAAGCGAGAGGGGCTCAGCGTCACTTGCGCAGTGGCGGCTCACCACCTTTTCTTCACCGACAAAGACCTCGCCCGGTATGACCGCAATTTGAAGGTTCTTCCTCCTTTCCGCACCGAAAAAGACCGCAAGGCACTGCTCAAAGGGGTAAAAGATGGCACCATTGATGCCATCTGCTCAGATCACCGCCCGGAAGACATTGAACATAAAAAACGCGAGTTCGCTCAGGCTTCTTATGGAATCGGTGCTATTGAGCACACCTTTTCGGCAGCGTTGTCAGCGGGTGTGGATGAGGGTACGCTCATAACGAAACTTACAACTGGAGCCGCGGGCATCCTGGGCGTTGCTCCTCCGGTGCTGGAAGAAGGTCTGGAGGCTAATCTGACGCTTTACAGCCCCGAAGGGCTGGATGAGACAGATACCTCCCAGCTTGTGAGTAAAGCCTGGAACAATCCTTATATCGGGCGACAGCTTCCGGGGAGGATATATGGTGTAATGCGCGGCGACTTGAGCGCACTTCGCTGATCAGGCTTCTCCCTGTGGCCCACCGAAATTCATCGGGAAATTCTCATAGCCACGTGCGTCATGCACTTCACCGTGCTGTGCCTCGAACTTTCTGACATTTTCTTCGAGTGCCCTGATAAGGCGTTTCGCATGTTGTGGTGTCAGGATGATGCGAGATTTCACGCGCGCCTTCGGCAGGCCGGGCATCACTCGTACAAAGTCAAGAATAAACTCTGAAGGTGAATGTGAAATCACGGCAAAATTCGAATAGATGCCTTCTGCAGCTTCTTCCGGAAGTTCGATGTTCAGTTTACCTTTCTTCTGTTGCTGTTGTCCGTCCATAAATCTACTGTTAACACCCTACCGGATGCGATGAATATTCAAAGATGACAAAAAGCGACGAGCCTTTGGCAAGAAGTTTACGGAGGTACTGATTTGTTTTACTGAATCAACACCCTTCGGCTTCTAACCCCTCGGTCAGTCTGAAAGGAAAAGATGTACGTTCCTGCGGGCCACTGATTGACAGCGATGCGCAGCACCGGAGATTGCTGCGTTTGCATTTGCATCACCGTACGTCCGTCAATCGAAGTGACGCGCAGCTCACCCTTCTCTGCGCCGGGCGTTTCAACGATAACCTCAGTGGTTGCCGGGTTAGGGAATACACGCAGATTGAATAAGGAAGACTGCTCTGCTACGTCGAGTTCTATCTCCCGGTAAGAGCAATCGAGGTCATATTGAGGGCAAGCGAGGTGTCCGATGAAATTGGCCATAATAGAGCGTGTAGTGTCGTAGTACGCTTCGTTACCCACGTGCGGAACATGACCTTGCATTTCATAAATTTCAAAGCAGTTCAGGATTCCGACCTCATCCGCTTTCGCGGTGATGGCAGCGCTGCCGTCTACTTCGGTGACGTTTACTGCTCCAAAGAACTGCAGCATATCGCTGTCAAACGGAACCACGGTGTCTCCGGTACCGTGGAAGTTCAGCACCGGTACATCTCCGGCTTCCATGTAGGTGGTATCTTTGATAGCACCGGCGATATTGACGATTCCGGCTACTTCAGAAGAGTATCCGGGATTACCGCTCTCGCCTTCAACGCCTCCACCCATTCCGGGGAGGTCGAGATCGACTTCTGCAGGAATTTCGCTCTCCTCGTCGAGGTATGCATTGTGCAAAGCGACAAAGCCTCCCGCAGAAACGCCGGCCATGTAGATGCGATCCTGATCAATGCCATAGGTATTTCCGTTTTCAGCAACATCTTTGCGGAACCAACGTACGGCGGCTTTAGCGTCATGGTAACCGCGAACAACTGCGTTCTGCGCGAGCTGCTCAAGATTGAATGGATCAATCGGAATGCCGAGACGATAATTCATGCTGGCAACGACGTAGCCCATTTTGACAAAGTCTTCAGCTAGCGGCACCACATCCTCCTGATCTTTGCTGCCTCCGATGAAAGATCCGCCGTGTACCATTATGATCAGTGGTCGCTCAGCTTCTGTGTCGCCAATAGGCGTATATACATCGAGGAGCAGTTCCTCGTTATCACCGTCAACGTTGACATTCTCACCATAAACAAGGTTTTCTACCTCTGTAAATTCCGGGAAGACCTGATTAAAATAGCGGGTACCGTCACATTGTGCCACAGCCTGGATCGCCGGCGCCAGGATGGCCAGCAGAATTAAAGTTGTTCTCATTGGTTTTTGGTTCTCAGCCGGGAAGATACGCATTCTCTTCTTTACTGCCTGCCCGGCACTTGTACAGGAGTTGAGAACTTTCACGAGAGGTGCTTGTTGCTCTGACGCAAGTCAATTTAACGGCACATGTTTTTAAGTACTTTTGCCCAAATTTTCTTTGAATGATTCAAACGGACATCATCATCATCGGCGCTGGCCCGGTAGGGCTGTTTACCGTATTCGAAGCAGGATTGTTGAAACTGCGTTGTCATTTGATTGATGCGCTTCCGCAAGCCGGAGGGCAATGCGCTGAGATTTATCCCAAGAAACCGATCTATGATATTCCGGCTTATCCGGAGATTCTCGCGGGTGACCTGGTGACCAACCTCCTGAAGCAGGCGGAGCCATTCAAACCCGGATTCACGCTGGGTGAGCGTGCAGAAAGCATCGAGAAGACCGAAGATGATCAATTCATTGTAACCACCAATCGCGGCACTGTGCACCGAGCACCTGTGATTGCGATTGCCGGTGGGCTGGGGTGTTTTGAGCCTCGTAAACCACCTGTGAGCAACCTGTCAGACTATGAAGACAAAGGCGTTGAGTACATCATTAAAGAGCCTGATTTTTACAAAGACAAGCGCGTAGTGATCTCCGGCGGTGGCGACTCAGCGTTAGACTGGACCATCTTTCTGGCTGATGGTGTAGCGAAAGAAGTGACCATGGTTCACCGCCGTAACTCCTTCCGCGGTCATCTTGACAGTGTTCAAAAGGTGCAAGACCTTGCTGCTCAAGGCAAATTAAACCTCATGACGGAGTCTGAAGTGGTTGGGATAGAGGGAGACGGCATAGTAGAGTCTGTCATCGTTAAAACGAAAGAAGGCGAGCAGAAAGTAGCCACGGATCATTGGGTTCCTTTGTTCGGATTATCTCCGAAACTCGGTCCTATAGGAGAATGGGGCCTGAACATCTCCAAAAATGCTATTGAAGTAGACACCTTCGACTACAGTACAAATGTTCCTGGCATATATGCGATAGGCGACATCAATACGTATGAAGGAAAGTTGAAGCTTATATTGTGTGGTTTCCATGAGGCGACCTTGATGGTTCAATCTGCCTACAAACGTATTCACCCCGATAAAAACCTCGTTTTGAAATACACCACAGTGAATGGTGTGCAAGGATTCTGACCATGAGCGCTATCATTAAGGTAATAGTCATCGACCGGGAAGGCACCACTCACGAACTGGAGGCTCCAACAGACATGAACATGAACATGATGGAGCTCTGTAAGAGCTATGAGCTCCCTGTTGAAGGCACCTGTGGGGGCATGGCCATGTGTGCTTCATGCCATATGTACGTGCAATCAGAGCATGAGCTACCCGAGATGTCAGAAGATGAGGAGGCGATGCTTGATCAGGCTTTCTTTGTTGAAGATAACAGCCGGCTCGGGTGTCAGATACACCTGGCTGAGTCGCTTGACGGTCTTACCGTTAAGTTAGCCGAAGTGGGTGAGTAATCAATCAAGCGAAGCATTTCGAAGCTTTCCTGACCTGATGACCTTGTGCAGATAAGGTAATTTGCGCGCTTCCTGCATTAATTGTAAGTGTCCGAGGTGGTGACAATCGCTGCCGATGAAGTCAACAATCCCCTGGTCGATCATCCATTCGGCGGTGCGCTGCACCTGAGGCGAGTAGGTGCCTGTAAGGGAATTGATATTGATCTGCAGTTTTACATCACGATCACTCAATTCGCGTAATTTCTCAAGATCCCGGTGCCAGAAAAGGTAGCGTTCGGGGTGAGCGAGGATCGGTCGGTACCCTCCCATTTGCAGCTTGAACAAAGTGCTTTTCAACATTTCAGGCTCAGCCATAAAGGGGAGTTCGAACAACACATACTTATCCCCAAAGGTGAGTACATCTCCCTTTTCAATGAGTTCATCAAAATGTTCATCGAGGTAGTACTCAGCAACCGCATCGATTTGAAGGCGCACCCCTTCATCCCGCGCTTTTGCGCGGAGGGCTTTCAACCCTTCATTGATAATTTCAGAGGTATTCTTGTAGTAATCAATCATGATGTGAGGCGTTGTGATCACCTTTCGGTAGCCCATTGCCTCAAAGTGTCTGAGCAACATGATCGAAGTCTCCATATCAGGAGAACCATCATCAATGCCTGGAATGAGGTGCGAATGCATATCGACCTTCAGTACCGACAGATCAGCCGGTTCAAGCAATTCTTGCTTTCGAAAAAGTCGTTGAAAAAATCCCATCTACACAAAGATAGGGAGATTGTCGCGAGCGTTCAGCGGTTGGTGTAGTGTCGGTTATAATAATCAAGATAGCTACCGCTGGTAACCGCCTCCAGCCAATCGGTATTAGACAGGTACCAATCTACCGTCAGGCGCAAACCGCTCTCAAAATCTTGTGAAGGCATCCAGTTCAGTTCATCTTTGGCCTTTTGCGCATCAATCGCGTAGCGCAAATCATGTCCGGCGCGGTCTTTCACAAAGCGAATCTGCTGCGCCGAGGTGCCTCGTGCACGCCCCAGTTTATCGTCCATGATTTCACACAGCTTCTTCACAAGGTCAATGTTTTTCCACTCGTTGTCACCACCAAAGCAATAGGTTTCACCCGGTTTTCCATTATGGAAAGCGGCAACGAGTCCACTTACGTGGTCATCAACAAGCAGCCAATCGCGCACATTCAATCCTTGCCCGTACACCGGCAGTTGCTGATCGCCTTTGAGGATGTTACGGATCATGAGTGGAATGAGCTTCTCCGGGAATTGGTAACTGCCATAGTTATTAGAGCAATTGGTCACAATCACGGGCATTCCGTAGGTATGCTGCCATGCTCGAGCCAGGTGATCTGAGGCTGCTTTTGAGGCTGAGTATGGACTACGGGGGTCATAGCGGGTCTCCTCGTCAAACAATCCTTGATCGCCGAGTGAGCCAAATACTTCATCGGTAGAAACGTGAATGAATCGTTTTTCATTCTCTACAGCACCTTTCTCCGCCTGGAGGGAGGCAGTGGATGCATCGGTTTGCCAGTGCTTTCGGCAGATATGGAGTAAGTTGGCGGTGCCCCGAATGTTGGTGTCAATAAAAGCCAGCGGAGCTTCAATGCTACGGTCAACGTGACTCTCTGCGGCGAGGTGGAAGACTGCATCCGGCGCTTCTGCGCCGAACACAGCATCAAGCGCATCGGCGTCGTTAATATCGGCCTTTACAAAGCGATAATTCTCAGCCTCTTCAATGTCGCGAAGATTTTCAAGGTTACCGGCATAGGTTAGTTTATCGAGGTTGATAATTTTATATTCAGGATACTGCTTCACCAGGTGGCGCACCAAGTGAGAACCGATGAAGCCTGCTCCTCCGGTAACGAGTATGTTTCTGCGATCATTCATGGGGTCTCAATATCAAATGCATCAGAGGCTCCAGTACACGAGGTTGTGGATAAGTTTACGGTAGGTACCTTTCACATCGATGAGCACGCCGTTCTCATCGTTCATGAGTTTTTGGAAGTCAGCCTCTGAATAATCAATGTAATCTTTATGGTTTACGGCTACGACGACGGCATCATAGGCGTTCATCTTCGGTTCAGGAATGAGGTCAATCCCGTATTCAGCTTTGACCTCTTCAGGATCGGCGTGTGTATCAACAACATCCACATTCACTGAGAACGAGTGCAATTCATGAATTACGTCAATCACCTTTGAGTTGCGGATATCGCTCACGTTTTCTTTGAAGGTCATTCCCATGACGAGTACGCGTGCGTCAAGCACATTTTTACCCTGATCAAGGATTCGTTTGACGGTTTGCTTACCGACATAGAAGCCCATACTGTCATTCACATATCGACCGCTGTTGATGACCCGTGCATGGTACCCCAGCTTTTTTGCTTTAAAAGTGAGGTAGTAAGGGTCAACACCGATGCAATGCCCTCCGACAAGCCCCGGGGTAAATGGGAGAAAGTTCCACTTCGTTCGGGCGCATTCGAGCACATCGTATGTATTGATGCCGACGCGATTGAGAATGATTGAGAGTTCATTGATCAGGGCGATATTGACGTCTCGTTGAGTATTCTCAATCACTTTAGAGGCCTCCGCGGTTTTGATGTTGGCTGCTTTGTGGACACCGGCATCGATCACGATCTCATACACCTTGGCGATCTCATCAAGCGACTCCTGGTCACTGCCGGCGACGACCTTCGTGATAGTGCGAATGGTATGCTCACGATCGCCCGGGTTGATGCGTTCAGGAGAGTACCCCACTTTGAAATCTTCTCCGAATTTAAGGCCTGACAATTCTTCCAGCACCGGTACGCAGTCGTCTTCGGTGCATCCGGGGTAAACGGTCGACTCATAAATTACATAATCGCCCTTCTTGAGTACCTTCCCTACGGTGCGGGATGCGCTCAATACCGGCCCGAGATCAGGCTGGTTACTGGCGTTGATCGGGGTTGGCACTGCCACCACGAAGAATTGTGCTTTTTGAAGGACCTCCGGATCAGCTGTGAACTCGATGTCACAGCCGTCGAATGATTCTTTCGAGAGTTCATTGGAGGGATCCTGCCCCCGGCGCATCATTTCAACGCGCTTTTGGTTGATGTCAAAACCAATAACACTGATTTCACGTGCGAACTCGAGCGCAATCGGGAGTCCGACATACCCTAGCCCTACCACGGCCAGTCTGGCTTCCTTATTGCGTAGATTATCGTAGATCATAGTCAATTACTTGGAACTCAATTTATAGACGCGCCCCATTTCGAGGCGGTAAGATTCTTTAGATTCAGGACAAGAAGCGTCACCACTTTCACCAAACACGAGGCGGTGACCGTACTCGCTCATCCAACCGATCTGCTTAGCGGGGTTACCAACGAGGAGTGCGTAGGGAGGTACCTCTTTGGTGACCACTGCACCCGCCCCGATAAATGCGAATTCACCAATATCATTACCACAGACGATGGTGGCATTGGCACCAATACTTGCACCTCTTCCGACCTTAGTTTTAGCGTACTCACCGCGTCGTACCACCGCACTTCTGGGATTCGTGATGTTCGTAAAGACACAGCTTGGCCCCAGGAAAACGTCATCTTCGCAGGTCACACCGGTGTAAATTGACACATTGTTCTGCACCTTGACATTTCGGCCAAGTTTCACCCCCGGGGAGACGACCACATTCTGACCGATATTGCATGATTCACCTATTTCTGCCCCGGGCATGATATGGCTGAAGTGCCAGATTTTGGTACCCTCACCTATGGTACACCCCTCGTCAATGACTGCTGTTTCGTGCGCAAAAAAGTTCATGAAGTCAGTTCCTGATGTAGTCATCAAATTTTTTGTGCTCTGTTCGGTAGAGGTCTTCTTCGGGCAGGGATTTGAAATACTCATAGGTGAGCTTCAATCCATCTGACCGGTGCACCCTTGGTTCCCAACCCAGAAGATCTCTCGCACGAGTAATGTCTGGTTGACGCTGTTTCGGATCATCCACCGGGAGGTCTTTGTAGATCACTTTCTGATCGGTGCCTGTAAGGTCAATGATCTCTTCGGCAAATTCACCGATGCTGATTTCATCGGGGTTACCGATATTGACAGGATAGGCGTAATCAGACATCAAGAGCCTGTAAAGTCCTTCCACAAGGTCTTCAACAAAGCAAAACGAGCGTGTTTGTGAACCGTCACCAAACACGGTGAGGTCTTCGCCCCTCAAGGCCTGCCCGATAAACGCCGGTAAAACACGCCCATCGTTCAGGCGCATTCGCGGACCATAAGTATTAAAGATGCGCGCGATACGTGTTTCAACACCGTGAAACGTGTGGTATGCCATTGTCATTGCCTCTTGAAAGCGCTTCGCTTCGTCGTATACACCACGCGGCCCCACGGGGTTTACATTTCCCCAATAGTCTTCCGTTTGAGGATGCACCAGCGGGTCACCGTAAATCTCGGAGGTGGAAGCAATCAGGATCCGGGCTTGTTTAGCCTTGGCAAGACCGAGACAATTATGAATACCGAGCGAGCCTACTTTGAGGGTTTGAATGGGTATTTTGAGGTAATCGATCGGACTTGCGGGGGAAGCAAAATGCAAGATATAATCGAGGTCACCGGCTACATGAACGTATTTCGTCACATCATGGTGGTGAAACTCGAACCGGGCGTCGGGCATCAGATGCTCGATATTGCGCAGATCACCGGTAATGAGGTTATCCATCCCAATCACATGGCAACCTTCTTTCAGAAAACGGTCGCAGAGGTGCGACCCCAGAAAACCGGCCGCTCCGGTTATCAATACGCGTTTCATCGTCCGACCTTCGTTGTTTCTTCTTCCGGCTGAGTAACTGTTTCACGGCCGATGCTTTTGTAATAAAAGCCGAGATCACGCATTCTCTTGACTTCGTAAAGATTTCGCCCGTCGAAAATGGCCTTGTTGTTCAGTTTTTCAGCCACAATCTGAAAGTCTGGCGTGCGAAATACCGACCATTCGGTGCAGATCAGCAGCGCATCGCTTTCTTCGAGTGCCTCGTAGTGATCATCTGCGAACTCGATTCGGTTACCGAGACGGTGTCTGACATTATCTATGGCTTCAGGGTCATAGGCTTTCACCTTAGCTCCGGCCTCGAGCAGCTTCTCAATCATATAAAGCGCAGGAGCCTCGCGGATATCATCAGTTTCAGGTTTAAAAGAAAGCCCCCAAAGTGCGATGCGTACTCCGTGCAGATTGCCTTTGAAGTAATCGAGAATGGGTTCAAAAAGTGCCGTCTTCTGATCGTTATTGATCCGCATGACAGCATCGAGGATACCAAACGGATAATCATGATCATTACCGGAGCGAGCAAGCGCCTGCACATCTTTCGGGAAGCAACTGCCTCCGTAGCCGATACCGGGGAACAGGAATCGTTTCCCGATACGGGTATCAGTGCCCATTCCCATGCGCACCATATCAACATCTGCCCCTACCTTTTCGCAAAAATTCGCGATTTCATTCATGAAGGTGATCTTGGTAGCCAGAAAGGCGTTTGCTGCATATTTCGTGAGCTCCGCCGATTTCTCATCCATGAAGATCAGGGGGTTTCCCTGACGTACAAAGGGCTTGTAGAGTTCTTCCATGACAAGGCGGGCACGTTCTGAACTGGTACCCACCACTACGCGGTCTGGTTTGAGAAAATCATCTACCGCGAAACCTTCTCGCAGAAATTCAGGGTTGCTCACCACATCAAAGGCGCAGTTGCACTGCTCTGCAATCGCAGCTCGCACCTTATCAGCCGTGCCTACAGGCACCGTGCTCTTGTCAACAATCACTTTGTAATCTTTGATCAAGCGACCGAGATGTTCGGCCACACCGAGCACGTATGAGAGGTCGGCGCTGCCATCTTCGCCCGGGGGAGTAGGCAAAGCCAGGAAGATGATTTCTGCATCTTCTACCACTTCTTCAATATCCGTGGTAAAACTGAGACGTCCGGCTTTTAGGTTACGCTCAAAGAGAACGTCGAGGTGCGGCTCGTAAATGGGCACTTCACCTCCGCGCATCCGTTCCACCTTTTTGGCGTCAATATCAACGCAGACCACGTTGTTCCCTGTTTCGGCAAAGCATGTTCCGGTAACAAGGCCAACGTAGCCAGTTCCAATTACAGCGATGTTCATTGTTAGCTGTGTTTCTTAATGTAGTCTATCAGTGTGGTGGCAACCTTCTCTTGTTGCTCAGTTGTCAATTCAGTGTGCATCGGAAGGCTGATCACCTCCTCACAGAGCGATTCTGTGACAGGGAAATCACCCTTTTTATATCCGAGGTTTTCAAAAGCCTCTTGCAAGTGGAGCGGCACCGGGTAGTACACCATCGCCGGGATGTTGTGATCCATCATATGCTTTTGCAGCCCGAAGCGGTCTATACCGTTCACTTTAAGGGTGTATTGATGGAAGGTATGCGTCGTTTTCGGGTCGCGGTAGGGCGTCTCGAGCTGTTCGATATCTTTAAACCAGGCATCGTACCGATCGGCTGCCGCCCTGCGCGCCTCGCAGTAATCGTTCAAGCGACGGAGTTTCACACGCAGAATAGCGGCCTGTATGCTATCCAGGCGAGAGTTAATACCTACTTTCTCATGGTAATAACGCACTTTCATGCCATGATTCGCCACCTGGCGGGCCGTTTCAGCCAGCTCATCATCATTGGTATACAGCGCCCCTCCGTCACCGAAGCAACCAAGGTTCTTTGACGGAAAGAAGCTCGTCGCTCCAAAAGTACTCATGGTTCCCGCCATGGCTTTGCGTCCGTCATCAAAGGTATAGTCAGACGAAATAGCCTGTGCGGTGTCTTCAATAACATAAAGATCGTGCTCTTTGGCAATAGCGAGGATTTCCTCCATGTCAGCGCACTGTCCGAAAAGATGCACCGGCGCAATCACCTTAGTCTTTGGCGTAATCGCCTTGCGAACAGCTTCAGCGTCCATATTGAAGGTCTTCGGGTCAACCTCCACCAGAATTGGCTTGTAACCGAGAAGCGCAATGACCTCTACGGTTGAGATGAACGTAAAATTGGGTGTAATCACCTCGTCGCCCGGTTGAAGCCCGAGAGACATCATGGCAATTTGAAGCGCGTCAGTGCCATTGGCACAAGGTATCACGTGCTTTACGCCTAAAAAGGCTTCCAGTTCAGCCTGGAAAGCTTTTACTTCGGGTCCGTTGATGTAAGCAGAAGACTGCACAACGTCAAGAATAGCAGCGTCTATTTCGTCTTTTATGTTGTGGTACTGACCAAGCAGGTCAACCATTTGGATATCGCCCATAGTGCGTCTTGAAATTGCGGCGAATATACGCGATTTAATCCATAGCGGGTTTGGAAACGGGCATTATGCTCGCCGCTGCATTATATTCGAAAAAGCCTCAATACCTTTGAATTATGCAATGGTATTTCAACATGTTTAAATTGGCACTTCTGGTGGTCTTCACCTCAGGTCTCGTGATCCATGCCGGAGCGCAACGAAATGTGCGTGACTCGCTTGTTTTTAGTCCGCATTTCTCATTTCACTACGGACTCCAGATACCCGGTGCTGATCTGGCTGAGCGCTTTGGCGTGAACAACGCGGTGGGCACCTCTTTTCACATTAAGACCAGAAAGAATGTATACTTCGGCGCAGAGGGTTCTTTCATGTTCGGGAACGACGTGACTGAACCCGGATTGATGAGCAACTTACTGACCTCTGACAATGAAGTGATTTCGAATTTCGGACAGATTTCAGAGATTATCGTTATGCAACGCGGCTTCATGGTCACCCTGATCGGTGGCAAAGTGATACCCGTAGGAAAGAGCAATCCAAATTCGGGCATCTTACTTAAGGGGGGCGTTGGTTTTTTTCAGCACAAAATCAGGCTGGAGAATCAAGTGCACGAGATCACGCAGCTTCAAGACGAATACCTCAAGGGCTATGACCGCCTGACCAACGGCATCGTCTTCTCACAGTTTGCGGGCTACTTCTACATGGGTAACAATCGTTTTACGAACTTCTACATCGGTGCAGAGGCCTTTCAGGGCTTTACCCGAAGCCGGCGTGACTGGAATTTCGACACCCAAACACGCGACGACGATCTGCGCACTGATCTTTTGCTCGGACTCCGCGTGGGCTGGGTCATTCACATTTACCGCCGCACCGGCCGTGACTTCTACTACAATTGAGTTTCCTTTACGACACTGGTATTCAGCTCTACGGTGCAGCCCTGCAACTTGCCTCGCCTTTCCATTCGAAAGCTGCCAAATGGGTAGGCGGTCGTAAGAACTGGTTTGAGCAGCACCGCGATTCACTGTCTCAGCTCAAGGGCTGCATCTGGATGCACTGCGCCAGTCTCGGCGAATTCGAGCAAGGACGTCCGGTGATCGAAAAGTTGCGCGAAGTCTACCCGGAAACACCAGTGGTTGTAAGTTTCTTCTCTCCTTCCGGATTTGAAGTGCGCAAGAACTATGACGGCGCCAATGCGGTGATCTACCTGCCACTGGATACGCGCAGAAATGCGCGGATGCTATGCGAATTGCTCGCCCCAAAGCTTGTGCTTTGGGTCAAATATGAATTTTGGATCAATGTGCTCAACGAGCTCAACGGTAAGGGTGTACCGGTTATCCTCTTCTCTGGTATCTTCAGATCCGGACAGCGCTTTTTCAAGCCATGGGGAGGAATCTTTCGCAGAGCCATCCGGCAGTTTTCTGCCGTATTCGTACAGGATGCAGAAAGCGCGAAACTCCTTGAAAAGATCAATATAACGGCGACGGTAGCAGGGGATACACGCTTTGACCGGGTGTACGATATCGCTCATAACGGGCGACGCGTAGAGACGGTGCATCACTTTGCAGCAGGCAAAAAATGCATCATCGCCGGAAGCACATGGCCCCCTGATGAGAAATTGCTCGCCCGCTACCTACTGCAGAGCGACGAACTTCACCTTATCATCGCACCTCATGAGGTCAATGAAGCTCATCTCCGAGAGATTGAAGGGCACTTTGGTGACTGCACAATCCGCCTGTCGCAACTGTCAGCAGATGGCCAGACCGCCAGGCGCGTTTTGATCATTGACCAGATCGGATTGCTGAGCCGGATTTACCGAAGCGGACAAATTGCCTACGTTGGAGGTGGATTTGGAGCAGGCATTCACAACACCCTTGAGGCGGCCGTGTATGGCATACCCGTGCTTTTCGGACCGAATTACCACAAATTCAAAGAAGCACGTGATTTGATTGACGCCGGAGGTGCTTTCCCGATTGACGGATACGGCGTACTCGAAGCAAAGCTTGACCAGTTGCTTAGTGATGAGGCACGGCGCAAAAGCGCCGGATGCGCCAGTTCTGAATACGTAGACGCTTCTGTTGGAGCAACCCTGAAAATTGTAGAATCTGCCTTAGCCATCCTTCGCCAACAGTAATCGATTAAAAAAAATAAGTCGAAGGTATTGACAGAACCGAAAATCCTAGTAAATTTGGCGTCCCGTATGCGAGAATAGCTCAGTTGGTAGAGCACAACCTTGCCAAGGTTGGGGTCGCGAGTTCGAGTCTCGTTTCTCGCTCTAAGTTAGGGCTGCCAATGGCAGCCCTTTTTGTTTGAAGGGCTAATTGACTCTTCACCGAGTTCTTTACATTTGTAACATCATTCTTGCCCGGATGGTGGAATTGGTAGACACGAAGGACTTAAAATCCTTTGGCCAGCAATGGCCGTGTGGGTTCAAGTCCCACTCCGGGTACTATTACCGAGTGAGTTTTGAGTGCGAGAGTGAGAGCTACTTCTCGCTCTCAAACTCAAACTATTCTCATTTTACTCTCGCTCTCAAACTCAAACGGCTCTCAAATACCACTCCTGCTGAAGAAAGCAGTTGGAGTTGGAGTCCGAGATGGTGAGAGAGAGCTAGATTTCCTCGCTCTCAAACCCAAACTGCTCCTACCCCCTCCCATACCCCAACCGCAACCTAAACACAAAAGCATGGCGGTTCAGGTCTATCGCATCCTGGTTGATGAGCGGTATGGCGTACTGGTACTGCGCCCCCAGGTCGATCAACAAGTTTCGGTTGGGGCGAACGACCAGGTTCAACGAGGCACAAGGCACCCCCTGAAAAAAATCGCTCCCATCAAAACGCGCGTAGCGCGCGCCTAATCCACTATTCAGCGAGAGTCCGATCCGCTTTAATACGGCCAGACTGCGTTCGGTTTCAACACCTGCAGACCAGTCACCTCCCTGGTAATGATTGACCACTGCACCCATCGACCGCATGTAGTGTCCGCCCAGGCGCTCGCCAAACGGACGGTACTCTAAGAAGTGATAGCCCCAACCGAAGTTCGGGAGGTTTCCGTTGCGCACTTCGTTCGAAAATGCGACGGTGTGGTACTGTCTTTCCTGTAGCTCCCAGTCGTACGTGGGCTGTATCATCGCGATTTCATCGAGGGTAAAACCACTGGTGGCAATCCAATCAGCGAGTGCGGCAATATCCATGTCGCAGATGTAGTCGTACTGGTGATACGCATTGATCAGTGCTGCCAGCGATGCACCGGCTGTCTCTTTGACAAGGTGTCCAACCGCACAGTAAGTGCCATTCTCATCGATGAAGCATGGACGTCGTCCCTCGTACTTTTCGTTCATCGGGAACTGTTCGGCCTCGATATAGTCTTCCAGCAACGCCAGAACTTCAAACCGCTTCTGCCGGACATCTTCAGGGTAGCCGGCAGAAGCATCTACGAGGAGTTGATGCACGTAGCTGAGGTGGGCTCTCACCTTGTCGACCTCTCCGAGCACAGAGCGTTCGCCTTCCGGTATCGCCTCCAGAGCAGCATTACCGAGGATAGGGTTCAGCTCGTAGCTGACGGTAGATTCAGTTATAGGAGCCGGCTTTTCGGTACAGCCAAGCACTGAAAAGACCAACAAGAGGTAGGATAGCGTTCTCATAGGTGAAGTATCTGTGCAACTTAAGATAATGCTTCACAGCGTGCACAGCGCCGCAAGGATTCAGTGAATATCTACACATCATCCGCACCCTTTTGGGTGCGAAAAAAAAAACAGTTCAGACATCTCCTTAAAGGGCTAACTCAGTATTCGGATCCCAAAAGCGCGACTCGAAATCCTGCACCTGATCGTTCTTCACCACCACCCCTTCAGCTTCAAGTAGTTCTTGCATTGCATCAGGGTACTCAAAGTGCATCTTACCGCTAAGAAGTCCGTTGCGGTTTACTACACGGTGCGCAGGCACTGCAGGTGTAACACCAAAACTGGCGTTCATGGCGAACCCCACCATGCGCGACGAACGGGCAGCGCCCAGGTAACGGGCAATGGCCCCATAGCTGGTCACGCGACCTTCAGGAATTTCACGCACCACGGCATACACCAGGTCAAAGAACTCTCCTGTATTGCGTTTCGCGTCCATCACACTTCGATCTCGAGGTAATGAATCTTACGGCCCTCTTCGAGCCACATGCGTTCGTAGTAGGTCTTGATTTCAAGCAGTTGTTTCAGCAGCGGGTCAACGGTCTCAATGAAACTTCCGTACACATCGTCGCTCTTCAGTAAGATGTTGTAGCCCTTCTCAATGTACTGTTCGAGTGTCCATTCGTACACGAGCGGACTATCGGTCTTGATGCGCAGCTTGCTACCCGGCTTCAGAAACTTTTTATACCGCTCAACGAAGATCGGCGAGGTAATGCGTTTGGTGCCCTTCTCATCTTTGGGCTGCGGATCGCTGAAGGTCAGCCAGATCTCACTCACTTCATTTTCTCCGAAAAAACGATCGATGAACTCTATACGGGTGCGCAGAAAAGCTACATTTTCAAGCGCTTCCTCATCTGCGGTTTTGGCGCCTCTCCAAAAACGGTGCCCTTTGATGTCAACGCCCACAAAGTTCTTCTCGGGCATCAGCCTGGCCTGCCCCACGGTGTATTCACCTTTGCCGCACCCCAGCTCAAGTACAATGGGACCATCATTCCCAAACACCTCGCTGCTCCAGGTGCCTTTGTAAAACTCCTTCCCCTCAATGACCTCGTCAAGAGGTGGTTCGAATACGTTGTTGAGGTCGCTGTTTTCGCGCCACTTTTTCAGCTTTCCTTTACCCATAATGCTCGATCGAGGCGGTAAAATTACTCTATTTTAGAGCGATGAACAGAAAACGCATCTTGTATGCAGTGCTCGACTGGGGGCTCGGACATGCCACGCGCAGTTACCCGCTCATCAGGCACCTTCTTGACCGTGATGTTGAAATTGTACTCGCTGGCAACGGCTCCTCGCTTCAATGGTTACTCAAACGATTGCCCGGCATACCCTACCATGAAAAACCGGGTAAGGCCATTCGATATGCAAAATCATTCAACACCTTAAAAATCGCAAGCCAGGGCCCGTCTTTTCTTGCCAGTGCACAAGACGAAAAGGCCTGGACCCTCGCGTTGCTGAATAAAGAGCATTTTGACGGAATCATCAGCGACAACTGCTACGGTGTATGTTCAAAAGGTATCCCGTCTGTGCTGATCACCCACCAGTTAAACCTGCCTGTACCTTCCGTATTCTCCGCCGCGGGCAAGAAAATCATTCGCCGACTTACTTCGGTTTTTCAGGAAGTCTGGGTACCCGATCTTGAAGGGCGCGTCAACCTTGCAGGACGACTCTCGCATCCTGACATTACCGGTAAAGCGCGCTACATTGGTATTTTATCGCAGAGTACTTCCTTCAGTGATGCTGAGACGCCTCCTTTGGTGGGCATGGTTTCGGGTCCTGAGCCGCATCGCACGGTGATGGAAGAAGGCCTCATCCGGCTCTTTCGGGCTGATCAGCGCAAGGCCTACATTTTTGCCGGACGCCCGAAGCAAGAAGACCGCACCGTTGACAATGTAGAAGTGCGGTATGACGCGTCTTCTGCCTTTATCATGCACGCCCTGAAAAGGGCGGATGTTATTGTATGCCGCTCAGGCTATTCAAGCCTGATGGATCTTGCGGCCCTGCGCAAACCGGCAATTCTCATTCCGACACCCGGACAGCCGGAGCAGGAATTTCTAGCCGATCACTGGGCAGAGGCTTTTGACTACACCATACTCGAACAAAGGATACTCGAAAAACTTGAAGAGCTACCTGAAATCACTGGCAACCCGCCGCACGTCATTCCAAATGAGGCCGCTTTCAAAGCAATCGATGAATGGCTTGGAAGGTTGTAATTCACTGCCATTGACGCCCTTTATGACGGCTTCCCATTCTCCCTCTTCCACGGCCCGGCGGCAATAGCCGCCGCCACACTACTGACCAAACAAGATTCGTATGTAGCGCAAGTATGCGCTAGCGTATATTCCTTGATCTCCCAGGTTCCGCACCCCTCAGTCGACCTTTCCCTTCATGAAAGTCGACAGCTCCCCTCAGCGGAGGGGAGCAACCTCCCGAAGGACTTCCCAATTTCTCTGCTACCTACCAGTTTCCCGGTTTCCCGAATCGTCGATAGGTCCATAGGTCGATGCGCTTCGCTTCAAAAGCCCGGCGGCAATAGCCGCCGCCACACTACTGACCAAACAAGATTCGTATGTAGCGCAAGTATGCGCTAGCGTATATTCCTTGATCTCCCAGGTTCCGCACCCCTCAGTCGACCTTTCCCTTCATGAAAGTCGACAGCTCCCCTCAGCGGAGGGGAGCAACCTCCCGAAGGACCTCCCAATTTCCCTGCTACCTACCAGTTTCCCGGTTTCCCGAATCGTCGATAGGTCCATAGGTCGATTCGTCCATGAGGCCATAGGTCGATGCGCTTCGCTTCAAAAGCCCGTCGGCAATAGCCGCCGCCACACTACTGACCAAACAAGATTCGTATGCAGCGCAAATATGCGCTAGCGTATATTCCTTGATCTCCCAGGTTCCGCACCCCTCAGTCGACCTTTCCCTTCGTGAAAGTCGACAGCTCCCCTCAGCGGAGGGGAGCAACCTCCCGAAGGACTTCCCAATTTCCCTGCTACCTACCAGTTTCCCGGTTTCCCGAATCGTCGATAGGTCCATAGGTCGATTCGTCCATGAGGCCATAGGTCGATGCGCTTCGCTTCAAAAGCCCGTCGGCAATAACCGCCGCCACACTACTGACCAAACAAGATTCGTATGCAGCGCAAGTATGCGCTAGCGTATATTCCTTGATCTCCCAGGTTCCGCACCCCTCAGTCGACCTTTCCCTTCGTGAAAGTCGACAGCTCCCCTCAGCGGAGGGGAGCACCCTCCCGAAGGACTTCCCAATTTCTCTGCTACCTACCAGTTTCCCGGTTTCCCGAATCGTCGATAGGTCCATAGGTCGATTCGTCCATGAGTCCATGAGTCCATAGGTCGATGCGCTTCGCTTCAAAAGCCCAGCGGCAATAGCCGCCGCCACACTACTGACCAAACAAGATTCGTATGTAGCGCAAGTATGCGCTAGCGTATATTCCTTGATCTCCCAGGTTCCGCACCCCTCAGTCGACCTTTCCCTTCGTGAAAGTCGACAGCTCCCCTCAGCGGAGGGGAGCAACCTCCCGAAGGACTTCCCAATTTCCCTGCTACCTACCAGTTTCCCGGTTTCCCGAATCGTCGATAGGTCCATGAGTCTGGGTTTCCCATCCCCGATCCATCCTCAGATTGTACCTTTGCATCAAAACCTGACCCATGTTGAAGCCCCCCGGAGACGAACACTTTATGAAAATGGCTCTACGCGAAGCTGAAGCCGCTTTTGACGCGGGTGAAGTGCCCGTGGGTGCCGTGATCGTTGCACAAGACCGCATCATTGCACGAGGGCATAATCTCACCGAGCGATTGAATGACTTTACGGCGCATGCTGAAATGCAGGCTTTCACGGCCGCAACAGAGTTTCTCGGGGGTAAATACCTCGATCAATGTACCTTGTACGTTACACTTGAACCCTGCCCCATGTGCGCCGGGGCTGCTTTCTGGACGCGCATTGGTAAAGTGGTTTATGGAGCTTCCGACGAAAAACGAGGCTTCGCCAGGCTTCAGGAGCAACTGTCTGACGAGCGCCTGCTTCATCCTCGAACGACGGTCGTGAGTGGTGTACTGGAAGAAGAATGCAGCAGCCTCCTCAAAGCTTTCTTTGAACGCCGGCGCCAGCAACGCTTCAACTAATTAGTTCCACTGAAAAACAGCTACCGGGAGCGCCAGAAAGATCATTGAAAGAACGATCAGCACGAGGATCAGCTTCCAGACCCAGCGCAGCCACTTACCAAAAGGAATTCCGGCAATGCTCAGTATCCCCATGGTCACCCCACTGGTCGGAATGATCAGGTTGAAGAGTCCGTCTCCGAATTGATAAGCCAAGACCGCCGTCTGTCGGCCTATCCCGAGCAGATCGGCCAATGGAGCCATGATCGGAATAGTAATCGCCGCCTGTCCGGAGCCACTCGGAATAAAAAAGTTGATAGCTCCTTGCACCAGAAACATCATCTGCACAGCCACTACCTTCGGTAAGTTGCCGGCACCCCCTGAAAGGGCATGCAGAATGGTATCAATGATCATTCCATCTTCAGCGACCACGAGAATGCTTTTTGACAGACCGATGATCAGTGCCGCCGGAAGCATGTCTTTAGCGCCGCTGTAGAAGGCTTTCACTGACTCAGCGGTTGAGCACCTTGCAATCAAGACCGCAATGATGCCCAATGCGAGAAACAGTCCGCTGATTTCACCGATGTACCATCCTAGTTCTACGGCGCCGTACATCACCATAGCGAGAGAAAGAAAAAACAACCCCAGGATGATCTTCCTTGACAAAGTGAACGGCACTGCATCCAGCGCTTTTGCGCTGCCTTCACCCTCCGGTAGAAAACGCAACTCCGGATTGCGCAGCAACTTACGTGCATAATGCATCACCCAGAATGCGGCCACAGCCGTAAATGCCGCACAGATCATAGTGCGATAGGCCGCTCCACTGAAGACCGGAAGCTCGGCAATACCATGCGCGATACCCACGGTGAACGGATTGAACGCTGCTCCCGCAAAGCCAACACCGGCACCAACAAACGGAATGGCAACTCCTACAAAATTGTCAAAGCCCAACGAACGTGCGAGGGGCAGCGTAATCAGCACAAAAACGAGCGTCTCTTCGCTCATACCGAATGAATAACCCGCGAAAGCAAAAACAAGCATCAGAATCGGAATCACCATCAGGCTGTTGCCCTTGCGCTTCTGCGCCCGTTCAAGCACTTTCTGCAAGGCCGCATCGATCGCACCGGTTCGCATGAGCATGGCAAAGGCTCCACCAACGATCAGTACAAACGCAATGATATTAGAAGCACTCACCATACCGGCCAGAGGTGCCGTAAATGCTGTAAGCAGCGACTGCGGCTGCGGATCTACTTCTTTATAAGTGCCCGGTGCTACTACCGTCACCGTTCGGTCGCCAAGATCTTTCTCAATGCGCTCATAGGCGCCTGCCGGAATGATCCAGGTGCTCACAATCACCAAAACGAGGATCACCGCTACAATCAGCAGCGCATCAGGGGTCTTTTTCAACTTCATGCAGACAAAATACACAAGCGCGATGAGTTTTGAAGGTCACGATGAAGATGTTGTACATTTGAGCCGCTAAGGTGGAGGCAATGCTGGAGCTCACTAAAGATTATCTCGAAAAACTTGAACGCGCCATTGAGGCCGGTAAAGACGATGAATTGCGCCGTGAACTCGTTGAGCTTCACCCGGCTGATATTGCTGAAATCTTTGATGAACTTGAGGGCGAGCAGAACAGCTACCTTTACCGTCTCCTCCCTAAAGACCTGGGAGCTGATGTGCTGGTTGAACTTGACGATGACCTTCGCGACAAACTGCTGTCATCACTTACCAGCCGTGAAATAGCACGAGAAGTACTCGATCGCATTGACTCTGACGATGCAGCTGATATGATTTCTGAGCTCCCTGAGCAAAAGATCGAGGAGATTATCTCGCACATAGAAGATGAAGCACAGGCCAGCGACCTGATTGACCTCCTCAATTATGAAGAGGGTACTGCTGGTGCGCTGATGGCTAAAGAACTGGTGAAGGTCAATCAGAACTGGACGGTCTCTCAGTGCATCCGTGAAATGCGCCGTCAAGCCGCAGATATTGAACATGTGTACACCATCTACGTGGTAGATGACCAGGAGAAACTCCTCGGTAAACTCTCTTTGAAGAAGCTATTCTTTGGCTCTCCTACCACGCGCTCGTTGATTAAAGACATCTACAACCAGAGAGAGCTGCAGGCCGTTTTACCGGAAGACGACGTAGAAACCGTGGTAAAAATCATGGAAAAGTATGACCTCGTGGCGCTTCCGGTCATCAATGAAGCAGGTCAGTTACTCGGTCGCATCACCTTTGATGACGCCATGGATGTGCTCCGTGAAGAGTCTGATAAAGACTACCAGCTCGCATCGGGAATCTCTGAAGACGTCGAAAGTGATGACAGCGTCTGGATGCTTACACGTGCACGCCTTCCCTGGCTGCTGATCGGCATGGCCGGAGGCATCACCGGAGCTTATGTGATCGGCGCATTTGACATTGAGAAAAACCCCGGTATGGCACTGTTCATACCGCTCATCGCCGCAATGGGCGGCAACGTTGGCGTGCAGTCTGCCGCTATTGTGGTGCAGGGTCTGGCCAACAAAAGCGTGAAAACTGATCAGATCGCCAAACGCCTCATGAAAGAACTGGGCGTTGGCCTGCTGAACGGTTTAATCTGCGCAGCCATCATTCTTCTGGCAAGCATGGTGCTCTCATTTGGCACCGCGCTCTCACTAACAGTCAGTATTGCCTTGCTGGCGGTGATCGTATTTGCGGCGTTGTTTGGCACCTTCATCCCTCTGGTACTCGATAAATACAACATTGACGCGGCCCTCGCCACCGGACCATTCATCACCACCGCTAATGACATCATCGGCCTGATTATCTATTTCCTGGTGGGCGGTATGATCAGTACCATGTTTTAATGCGCATTCTCTTTCTTGACACAGTGCATGAAATCCTTGAGCAGCGGCTGACCGCGGCCGGCTTCACGTGTGACCATGATTACGCGTCAGATTATGCTGCGGTCAAGTCTGAAATTGCGGCTTATGACGGGCTGGTAATTCGCAGCCGTATCCCGGTTGATGCCAGACTTATCGAGGCGGCATTACGGCTTCAGTTTATTGCACGAAGTGGCGCCGGTCTTGAGAATATCGACCTTGACGCCGCAAAAGCGGCGGATGTTAAGGTCTTCCATTCGCCGGAAGGCAACCGTGACGCTGTTGGCGAGCAGGCCGTAGGAATGCTGCTGATGCTGCTCAATAACCTGCGTCGGGCAGATGACGAAGTGCGAAAAGGCATTTGGAAGCGCGAAGAAAATCGCGGATTTGAGCTCGGCGCAATGACGGTTGGGCTCATCGGCTATGGCAATACCGGGCGTGCCCTTGCTCAAAAACTATCCGGTTTCGGATGTAAGGTGCTTGCTTATGACAAATACCGCGCGGTAGATGGTCCATACGCTGAGTCCGTTTCGCTCGAGCAACTGAAGCATGATGCAGACGTGGTAAGCCTGCACCTACCGCTGTCTGCCGAAACCAACCGCTATGTGGATGGTGCTTTTCTGGCATCCTGCAAGCGCGGAGTCATCCTCATCAATACGGCGCGTGGCAAGCACCTTGTTCTTGACGATCTGGTGGCTGCCATGCGCGAGGGACAGGTCGGGGGTGTTTGCCTTGACGTGCTGGAATATGAGAAGCGATCATTCGAGTCATTGCGCACCGAAGACCTTCCGGAGGCCTTCAGGTACCTCACCGCTTCTGACCGAACCATATTGACGCCTCATATAGCCGGGTGGACGCACGAGAGTTACTACAAGCTCAGTAATGTATTGGCAGACAAAATCATTCGTCATTTCTTCTAGGGCGATAAAAAAAGCCCCTTGGCGGGGCTTTTTAAGATCATTTGATTCAGGTCAGTCAGAAGATGCCGTGCGGTCACGTCGTCCGGCTGAATAAAGCACTTTCAAGGCTGAAGCCTTTCTTAATTCTTGCTTTACATCCGTGACGATGCCCATCTTGGTGTCTTTGTCGACCTTCAGCGAAACCCACATTTTACTTTGTTCGGCCTCATTGATGGTGAGTCGCTCATTCTCTACCCATGCCTGTACCTCCGCAGGACTCGAGAAGTCATCGTTCAACTGCAGAACGGGCTCAGTACCTCGTCGTGCGTCTTGGGGCGGACCAATGTTGATGTAGCGAATGAGGTGCTTCTTCTCAATTTTGTAGAGCTCCGAAGCTTCCGGGCGCACTACACGAACCATTTCTTCTTCTGTACGGAGCACAGTAGCTACCATGAAGAAGAACAGGAGCATGAATACGATATCCGGCAGCGAGGCTGTCGATATTGCTCCCGATTCCCGTTTCTTATTCTTTTTGAATTGAGCCATATCTGTCGCTTACTTGTAAACTGCCCCTGCATCCTGAGGTTCTGCCTCAGAGATACGCTGCGGATATACTTCACGGACTGCGAAAATGCGCTGTCTTGTTAGTTCATCCGGGCTTCGTTCATAATTGTCTTCGAGTTCTGCGTAGGGCACACCGAATTTCGAGATAGAAAGTTCATCACGCAATTCGTTGATAGCAGCTTCTAGCTCATTCTGGACCTGCAGATAGGTATCGTAGGTGGTATTTCGGTCATTTCGCATTGAAATGAGCGCAGAACCGGGAAGCTGCTTAAATTCTCCACCAAACAGTTCGATGGCGGCCAGTTTATCTTTCCAGTCATCGAGCACCTTTTGATACTGCTTTTTATCGTCATCGCTCTCGGCAGACTGCACATATGCGGAATATTCCTGAACTTTCTGCTGTACGGCAGATTTCCGCACCCATTCACGCACCGGAAGGTCTGGATCTTCTGGTTCGTCTCCGTAGAGAATACCGTCTCCATTGGCAATCAGAAACTCTTTCGCCTTGTCTTTAAGGCTATTGATCTTGAGTTCTTCGCCTTCAACAAGCAGGTCATCATTGGCGTTCACAAGCACTACAAATACGTTGCGTTCGCGCACGGGTGGCGGGTTTTCCATATCCGGTGGTACCGGAGGCGGCAACTGACGTTTCACCCCTTCATCTGAGTCAATGGTGGTGGTTACCAGCCAGAAAATCAGAAGCAGGAAGGCGATATCTGCCATTGAGCCCGCATTGATTTCTTGTAATTCTCTTCTAGCCATTGGCTCGTCAGATTGATTATTTGAAGATTCGGCTGATCTCTGACCAGATAATGGCCAGCACGGTGAGCCCTCCAAACAGGTAAACCATAAAGATTCCTCCGCCGGCAAAAAGTGATTCGCCTTCAGTCACGTCAATACCTGAGCTTTCGTAAGCACGCAGCACAGTGTCATCAGCGAGCACGTAGAAACTCAGCGCGCCAATTACAAGAAACAGCAGAATACCAATCAGCGTACCAATACGCTGCTTGAAATTCATCAGAAAGTAAACAATTCCGAACAGCAGAGCTGCGATGGCACAAACTACCAATACACCTACCGTAATGTTGTACACGAGATCGAGTTGTGCTCCATAAGCTGCGACTCCGTCTTGGTACGACTCTTCGCCTTCACTGTTGCTCGCTATCAGTGCCAGAAGGATTGCTCCTGCGGCAATGATCAAGGTGCGAACTACGCCAAGGCCTAATCTTAGTGTTTTATCCTTCATCGTGATCCTCCCGGTTTATTTTGACGGTTGGGTGCGCTTGTAGAGGATGTCTACAAGGTCCATTGAAGATTCTTCCATATCAAGCACAAGGCTATCGATTTTCGACAGGATGTAGTTGTAGAAAATCTGAAGAATAATAGCCACAATCAGACCGGATACAGTGGTGATCAGTGCCACCTTAATACCTCCTGCCACGATCGATGCGTTAATGGTGTTCGCTTCGGCAATTTTATCGAAGGCCGAGATCATACCGATTACCGTACCCATGAACCCGAGCATCGGTGCGAGTGCGATGAAGAGCGAAATCCAGCTCAATCCGCGCTCCAGCTTGCTCATTTCTACGCTTCCATAGTCTTCAATGGCTTTCACCATTTCATTGAAGTTACCGCTCGAGCGATCAAGCCCCTGGTAGAAGATAGAAGCTACAGGTCCGCGGGTCTCACGGCACACTTTTTTAGCTTCTTCAACACCTCCTGTATTGAGCGCTTCTTCGATTCGCTGCAGCAGTTTATCAGAGTTCGCTGTGGCCATATTGAGGTAAATGATACGCTCAAAAGCAAGAGCAAGGCCAAAGATCAGACAGACCAGTACGAAGGCCATGAATGTGGCACCACCTTCAATGAAGTAACGCTTTACAGTTTGATGAAAGCTCAGCACTTCGCGCTCAGGAGCGGCATCTTCCTGGTTCAGAGCGGTAGCAGCATCTTCTGCCCCCTCTTCAACAGCTTCAACCATTTCTTCAGTTTGTTCTGCGACAGAATCAGCGGCGGCTTCTACGGTCTCCTGAACTTCTTCAACAGCATCTTCGACAGCTGTCGGTTCGTCTTGAGCCAAAATTGGGTTTGTCAGACCGAAGGTGAACATTCCGGCGACAGCAAGGAACGCAAGCAATTTTTTCATAGCGTTGTGAGATTGATTTAACTTCTCGTTGGTTTCTATTTGGTTTATGTCAAGTTCATTTCATGCGCTTTGCGCCGTGCGGAGAGACAGGGATTCGAACCCTGGATCCCTTGCGGGAAACACGCTTTCCAGGCGTGCGCCTTAAGCCACTCGGCCACCTCTCCGGTTTCCCATCTCGCTGGCCTTATGCCCGCACCGTCTCCGGTATAACGTGCATTGCTCTCGTCACGATGGGCGGCAAATTACGAAAAAAACAAAGAGATGAACAATCCTAAGCACCCCACACTCCCCCTCATTTCTATACAATTGAAGAGTATGTGGTCAATTCTCCGCACAGTGGCAGCATCATCAGGTCGCGGAAGTCTTCCATATCTTCATAATTCGCAAGCAGGTGCATCATTTTAGTGACCGCCGCTTCTGTGGTCATGTCACCGGCAGGAATCACGCCCAGCTCCTGAAAATGCTCGCTTACCGCATACCTTCCCTGTTCAACAAAGCCTTCGCTGCACTGGGTTACGTTCACGATCGCCACGCCACGTTTCGCCGCAGATTGCAGCGCATCAATGAACCAGGGTACCGTAGGAGCGTTTCCTGATCCATAGGTCTCAATGATCAGTCCGCGAAGGCCTTGTATCGAGCAAATGCTTGATACCGTAGCTTCATTGATACCGGGAAAAAGTTTTAGAATAGCCACACGATCATCGAGTTCAGGCTGTAGTTCAAACGCCACATTTTCTGGCTGACGAAGCAGGAGGTCATGTCGAAAGTGAACATGGATTCCGGCCTCCGCAAGTGGTGGGAGATTCGGACTCCGAATGGCGTCAAAATACTGTGTTGAATGCTTCGTGGTGCGGTTTCCGCGGTAAAGTGAAGAACCAAAGTAAATGGCAACCTCCTGCACATAGGCACTGCCTGAATGTCCCATCGCAGCTAATTGTACTGCCGTAATCAGGTTTTCTTTACCGTCCGTTCGCAGCACACCAATCGGCAACTGGCTTCCGGTCAATATTACGGGCTTACGCAGGCCCTTGAGCATAAAGCTCAACGCAGAAGCCGTGTAGGCCATGGTGTCTGTACCATGTAAAATCACAAAGCCTTCATAGCGGTCATATTGCTCGCAAATCAACTCGGCAATTTTCTTCCAGTCGCTGATTCCGATCTCAGAAGAGTCAAGCGGCGGAGAAAACGAACGGGCGTCCAGCTCAAAATCAAGCCGATCAAGTTCAGGCATCTGACTGGTCAATTGCTCAAAGTTGAAAGCTTGCAAAGCACCGGTGCGGGAATTTTTGACCATTCCTATGGTGCCTCCTGTATAAATGAGAAGTACCGATCGTTTCATTCTTTCGTGCTTCAACGCTCAAGTGAAAATAAGCGCATCGCATTGGCGGTAGTCATCGCTGCTATTTCCCCGAACGGACATTCAAGGATATCAGCGACACGTTGCGCTATAATAGCCGTATAGGCCGACTCGTTTCGTTTGCCCCGATGTGGCTTGGGAGCTAGATAAGGGCTGTCTGTTTCGAGAATAATCTTCTCGGGGTCTATGTGTGGGATGACCTTATCAAGTCCGCCGTTCTTGAAAGTCGCCACCCCACCGATACCGTAATAGAACCCGCCGTACGAAGCTATCTTCTTTGCTTCTTCCCTTCCGCCTGTGAAACAATGAAAAACACCCTGGAGCCGGTCATCATTCAGCTCATCAAGAAGTTCGAAAATTTCAGGAAAGGCATCACGAACATGAATCACCACCGGCAGATTAAGCTCTTTAGCCCATGCTACCTGTATGCGAAAAGCATCTTGCTGTTCACTGAAGAAGGTTTTGTCCCAAAAAAGATCCATACCCATCTCTCCAACGGCAATGTACTCACCGCTTCGAAGCTCTGTTTCAATGATGCGGAGCTGTTCTTTGTAATCTTGTCCAACAGAGCAAGGATGCAAACCCATCATACCTCTAGCCTCGGGATGGCGACTGAGCATTTCTTTAAGCGGGCCAATAGAAGACACGTCGATATTTGGCAGGAGGAGCATATTCACATCCCGCGCTTTTGCGCGGTCAACAACCTCAGTGCGATCTTCATCAAATTGATCGAGGTAAAGGTGCGTATGGGTATCGATCAGCATCATGCCGTAAAAGTACCAAATGCCGGCAGGGTGAAATGCATATTTTTGCCGCTAATGTCACGAGCACCCCGTTTTCTGATTATTCGCTTTTCATCAATTGGCGATATCGTACTCACCACGCCGGTGCTGCGCGCCATTCACGAACAGATTGATGCTGATGCGGAGATCCATTTTCTGACCAAGAATCGGTTTGTACCACTTTTACGGCACAACCCTCGCATCCACAGCGTTTATGGTATTGAAAAGGCAACCGCCGAAGTCACAGAAGAATTGCTGGCAGCCGATTTTGACTACATTATCGACCTTCACAGTAATATTCGGTCATCGATGGTGAAGCGGGCACTTAAAATGATAGACTTCACGGTTGACAAGCGAAACCTTGATAAATGGTTGCTGGTGCGGTTTGGTAAAGACCGGCTGCAAGGCGAACATATTGTGCAGCGCTACCTGAAGACACTCAAGGCTTTTGGGGTTGAGGAAGATCAGAAAGGACTCGAGTTTCACATTCCCGAAAGTCAGCAGATAAGTGCGCCGGAGGCGGGGCTGTCCGCTCCTTATTTCTGTATCGCTCTTGGTGCTCAGCACAAAGGCAAGACCATGACTACGCTGTTGATCGAGGCCGTAATCAAAGGGGTAGAAGCACCATTTGCCTTACTCGGCGGTCCTGAAGATGCTGAAAAAGGTGAACAGCTGGTGCGCCGCCTTGGATCACGGGTCATGAACTTCGCAGGCTCCTGCAGCATCCATCAAAGTGCTTCTATCATAGCGCAATCTTCGGGCATTGTAACCGGAGATACCGGTCTGATGCATATTGCGTCAGCCCTGAATGTGCCGGTACTGTCTGTTTGGGGCTGCACAAGTCCGGCACTTGGCATGTCACCCTACCGCCCGCACCCTGACAGCCTGATTATCGAGCCTGTAGATCGCAAGCGCAGGCCATGCTCAAAGCTGGGTGATCGTTGCAAGTACGGTAAAGAGAATCGCTGTATTACGGTTGTTGAAGCAAATCAGATTACCGGTCATCTTGCTCGCCTCCTGTAAAAATAGCCTTGAGTTCAGTGGCCTCCTCCGGCTTCATTTTACCGGCAAGAATGAGCGACAATTGACGGCGCCGCAGGGCACTTTCATAGCGCTTGACTTCTTCGTCTGATTCGGGAATCAGTTCGGGCACGTGTATGGGGGCTCCCATTTGATCCA
Organism: Flavobacteriales bacterium; assembly: GCA_018402085.1. GTDB lineage: Bacteria > Bacteroidota > Bacteroidia > Flavobacteriales_D > Sanyastnellaceae > Sanyastnella. Next base: position 2,562,085 of record JAGYJM010000002.1, read on the forward strand.
CCGCGACGAAAGTATAAATGGCTTCATTGCATTTTTGCCGCTCACCGGAGATATGATCTTCTACGTATACATCGAGATAAACCTCCATGGCCGACGAGAAAGCACGAGACACTTTTGACTCAATGGTCACAATATCACCCAGTTTAATCGCATGATCAAAAGAAACATTATTGACCGCCGCAGTCACTACCACACGCTTGCAATGCCTGTGCGCAGAGATAGCGGCATTGATATCCATCCAGTTCAGAAGCTGGCCTCCCATCAGGTTTCCGAGCGTATTGGTATCGTTAGGAAGCACGATTCTCGCACTTCGGGCGGCGGTTTCACTGGCTTTCTTTGCTTTCACAGGTGAAATTTTTCGCAAAGATAGGCCAAATGAAACCGGGCTTTGGACTGAGCTGTTAATTTTGCCTTATGGAGTATATCAACCTCAAGGCGCTCCACCTCGTCTTTATGGTGACCTGGTTTGCCGGACTATTCTACATCGTTCGACTGTTCATCTACCACCGGGAGGCGCAAGAAAAAGCACCGCCTGAAAATGACATTCTTACGGCACAATTCTCGATCATGGAGCGCCGTTTGTGGTATGCGATTACCTGGCCCTCTGCAATTCTTTGTACCATATTCGGCTTCTCGATGCTCTATCTTAATCCTGCTTTCCTGCAACAGGGCTTCATGCATGTCAAGCTGGGGTTTATCGCTCTTCTCTGGGTGTATCAGGTCTATACGCATGTTGTCTTTCGCCGTTTTCAGCGAAACGAGCCTTTCGGCTCATCCATGCGCTTGCGCTTTTTGAATGAAGTTCCTACGGTGATACTGATCTCCGTAATCTTCGTAATTGTGCAACGGAATGCCATTGACTGGGTCAAGTGGCTTGCGGGTATTCTCGGCCTGGCCATTGCGCTGACGATTGCCATCAAATTGTATCAAAAAGCACGTCGCGGATAGCTGATTTGTTCCTTCCCGCACCTTTTCTCGCCGTGAAAACGGCGGATGTTACGGTCTGCCGAACGGTCTGCCGTCTGCTGTCAGCGGTCAGCCGTCTTGAAAAGCCCCGAAGTACACTAACCGGCTGCTTGTAGCAGGGTCCACGTGTGCACTTTATGTAGCACTGAAGGCACAATTATGTGCTGCCATCCTAACGCCTAACGCCTAACTTCTGACCCGAAGGCGTCCTAAAGGAGTCCCAAAGGAGACAGACCGGCGGCAATAGCCGCTTACCAATGCGCGCACACTGCACTGTGCGCCTACAATAGACCGGCGGCAATAGCCGCCGCCACACAATCTCAGCCTCGTATACAAAAGCAGCGCAAGTATGCGCTGCTCTCCTGACACCTAACCCCTAACTTCTAACCCGAAAGCGTCCTGAAGACGTTCTGAAGGAGACAAAAAAGGCCCCGGTTTCCCGGGGCCTTTTTCTATTGAGGATTGTCTCGCTCAGCTTACTTGCTCACGACGAGTTTCTTGAACTCTACGTGGTTGAGTGAGTAGAGGCGTACCATGTACACTCCGCTCTGGAGGTGCTCGGTGTTTACAACAGGGTTGTAACGCTCACCGGCCATGATGTTGCCTTCAAATGGTACCGCAACAGTGCGGCCATTCATGTCATTCACTTCAAGACGAACCGTGTTGTTCGTGTTCGCAACGAACTCGATACGTGACACTGCATTCGTTGGGTTTGGAGAGATCTTCACGATCTGGAAGTCTCCTTTCGGATCAACCATTTCGTCAGCCTCATAACCTACACCTGGTACTTCACCGCCGAGGTCAGCGAAGCTGATCACCTGAGTGAAGCATGTTTCGTTGCCTGCACAATCAGTTGCACACCATGTGCGAACGATCTCGTACTGTGGACAGCAATCGTGGTCGAAGGCGAAGTCACCTGAACCGGTCACCTCGTCGCCGAGGAAGATACCGTCGTAAGTAAACCAGCCGCCGCCACCGTAGTTGGCGTTCACGTTGTTCGCAGCAACACCTACCTGGTAACCATAGTAGAGGTTAGATGGAGCGTGGCTCAGGTTCAGTACAGAACCTTCGTAATCACCCCAACCGGTGAGGGTTGCACCTTCAGACATGATGTAGTACATCCAGTCGAGGTACTCGTCACCTGCGACGTCACAGTCGTCTTTGAAGCTGGTTGGGAAGCCTTGTGTTGACCACATGTCCCAATCCATACCGTTCTCGAATTCTACAGCGATCTCCCATCCTGCGTCAGGATTGTTGTTCGCTGAAACCGAGCCGGTCAGAACCGCAGACCCATCAGGGAACTCCGTCCAGCTCGCATCGATCGTGCTGTAGTAAGAAGCTGCTTCGCCTACGAAGTTGAAGAGTACGACACTCCAGGTTTCAGTACCTGCGCAAGTCTCGCCGTCTTCGAATGCTTCAGGAGTCATCGCGTTACAGAATGCGCTGCTGCCTTCCGGTGGAAGTTCGCCTATCAGCTCCTCAGTGAAGCTTACTTCTACATCACCTTCACAGTTGTCAAACGCAGTTACATCAGCAACCGCAGGTACGTCGTCTTCACAGTCGATCACCAGCTCTGCCTCAGGAAGACCTGAAAGCTCAGGAGCAGTAGTGTCAACTACCGTGATGATCTGTACAGCAGTAGTGGCGTTTCCACACTCGTCAGTAGCTGTGTACGTGCGGGTCAGGGTGTATTCAGTAGCACACTCTGTCTCTTCGATTACGTCTTCATTAGTGATGCTTACTTCACCGCAGTTGTCAGTGGCAGATGCCATTGGTGCAGGAAGCTCAACATCACATTCGATGGTTACGTCATCGGCAACCATGTCGAATACCGGAGCAGTAGTATCTTGCACAGTGATGTTCTGTGACTGAACGGTTTCGTTACCGCAGTCGTCAGAAGCAACCCATGTGCGTACGATAGTGTACGAATCAGCACACTCACCTTCAATGATTTCTTCACCGAGGTACTCGATGGTTACATCCTCATCGCAGTTGTCGAACGCCGTAGCACCCGTGGCTACTTCAGGAATCATGTCACACTCTACAGTCGCATCTTCAGGGAAGATCTCGAACTCAGGTGCAGTAGTATCTACTACAGTGATGTTCTGAGTGTAAACTGCTTCGTTGTCACAGTCATCAGTTGCAGTCCATGTGCGAACGATAGTGTAAGACTGCGGGCAGTCGCCTTCGATGATTTCCTCACCGTTGTATACCACTTCTACGTCGTCATCACAGTTGTCTTCAACTACAATTCCGCTGTCACCACCTGATACGGCAGCACCGTTTGCGGTGTAAGCGAGAATCTCGAACGCAAGCTGAGCCGCGTCAGGCTGTGGTTGCCATTGGCTATCACCGAAGAACGGGATAGTAAGACCACCGAACACAGCAAGACCGTCACCGTAGTTCATCTCTGCGAGAAGAACTTCGTTTGGTGCGCCTGTAGCGTTCATAATGGCACTCATCCCCGGAGGACAAATGATCGAGTGACCCAACCAGTTACCTTCATAGCTGGTAGCGATACCACCTGCAAAGATTGGATGAGCTGCGTCAGATGCCTCGCCGAAATCGGTGAACTGGTCAACGTTCAACGAAACACCACCGAATCCGAGGTTGATGTCACCACCAACGTTTGGAGCAGCGTTAATCAAGAGGTGACCACCATTGCTAACCCAGTTCTCAATCGCTGGGAGGTTGTTGCTCAGGAATGTCGCCATCGCTGTAGCACCCATATCTCCGCCTTCGAGGTAGATGAATGAGTGGTTCGCAAGAAGATCGTCTGCGTCAACATCTTCGAAACGAAGATCTGACCAGTTGTCTTCTCCGTAGAGAGCATTCATCGCAATGATGTGCTCATTTTCATTTGCACTCCAGAGTGACGCATTTGAGCGAACGAATGCTCCGGCACCGGTGATTGGTTCACCATCCTGGCCTCCTACTTCGCCTACTTCAGGAATGTTATCACACTCTACTGTTACGTCTTCAGGACCTTCAACGAATACAGGAGCCTCTTCGTCGATCAAGTGAATGATCTGTTGGGCTTCTGCGGTGTTACCACAATCATCTGTTGCGATGTAATCGCGGATGATCGTGCCTTCACAACCACCTGACACGAAGGTGTCTTCAAAGTCGATTTGAACATCCTCGTCACAGTTGTCTGTAGCCGTCAGGAACGGAACATCCACCTCATCACAAGGAACGTCGATCTCAACTTCGAACTCATCGAATACAGGCGCTGTAGTATCTACCACGTTGATGTTCTGAACAAATGGCTCACTTACGTTGCCACACTCATCTGTTGCAGTGTAAGTGCGAACGAGGGTGTATGCTTGCGGACAGTCGCCAGCGATGATTTCCTCAGAAACATCCATTGTGGTGTCACCGCAGTTATCTGTTGCCTCAGCCATCGCAGCAGGAATCTCCTCATCACACTCAATGGTGATGTCATCCATTGGCGTTACAACCGGAGCTGTAGTATCAACTACACTGATGGTTTGCTGGGCAGTGCTGGTGTTACCGCATTCGTCGCTTACTGTAAAGGTGCGAACGAGTGAGTATTCCTGAGGACAATCACCGTCGAATTGCTCTTCTGAGCACTCTACAGTTACCATTCCGCAGTTGTCTTCAGCAACTACACCATCAATGTTACAAGCAGGGATCTCTTCATCACACTCGTACGTCATATCAAGCGGAGACTCGATGATCTCTGGCGCTGTTGTGTCTTGTACGGTAATGGTTTGAGACTGCTCTGTTTCATTGTCACAGTTGTCAATAGCAACCCATGTACGAATGATCGTGTAAGACTGCGGACAGTCACCTTCAATGATTTCTTCACCGAGGTACTCGATCTCTACATCCTCGTCGCAGTTGTCTGTGGCTTCAGCACCCGTAGCAACTTCAGGAATCATGTCACACTCTACAGTTTCATCTGCAGGGAAGACAGTGAACTCAGGAGCCACTTCGTCGATCAGGTGCAGAATTTGCTGAGCTTCAGCAACATTTCCACACTCGTCAGTTGCAGTGTAATCGCGGATGATCGTGCCTTCACAACCACCTGACACGAATGTATCAGTCCAGTCAATGGTCACAGCACCGCAGTTATCCTGAGCTGTAAGGAGTTGCGAGTCGATGTCGTCACAAGGAACGTCAATCTCCACTGAGAACTCATCAAACACAGGAGCAGTAGTATCCACAACGTTGATGTTCAGTACGAACTCTTCACTCACATTACCGCAAGCATCCGTCGCTACATAAGTCTGAACAATGGTAGACTCTTGAGGACATTCGCCCTCAACAACTTCCTCAGAAGTCATTTCAACTTCTACATCACTACAGTTATCTGTCGCAGTAACCTCCGGCATTGGGATAGCCTGGTCACACTCAACAGTGATGTCATCGATTGGTGTAATTACCGGTGCAGTAGTGTCAACTACGTTAATGTTCTGCACGTACATCGCCATGTTACCGCAGTTATCGAATGCACGATACATGCGCTGAATGGTGTACTCAGCAGGACAGTCTCCGTCTACGATCTGATCTTCACACTCGATGGTGACATCCATATCGCAGTTATCTTCGGCCACTACAGACTCAATATCACATCCAGGAATTTCCTCGTCACACTCTACAGTGATATCTTCAGGAACCTGAACGAACACAGGGTCAGTTGTGTCTTGAACTGTGATCGTAGTTGAAGCCTCGCTTACGTTTTCACAGTAATCGGTAGCCACCCACGTCCATATAATGGTGTAATTATCTGCACAATCACCCTCAACGATCTCTTCACTGAACTCTACCGTCACTTCGTCAGAAGTAGCGAAGAACTCGCAGTTGTCAAAGATGTTGATTCCATCAGCACCCGGTGCTTCAGGAACATCGTCACATTCTACAGTCATGTCTTCCGGATTCTCAATTACCGGAGGAGTGGTGTCTTCAACCGTGATAAACTGCTCGGCAGTGCTTTCGTTGCCACACTCATCAACAGCAGTGTATACACGGTAAATGACACCGAGACATCCACCTGACTGAATCACGTCTTCGAAAGTGAGGGTCACTTCACCGCAGTTGTCTTGAGCCGTAACTGAAACATTTTCAACTTCAGTGCATTCAACAGCGATTTCAACCTCATATTCATCGAATACAGGAGCGGTAGTGTCAACCACGTTGATGGTCTGTTCTGCAGTCGCTGTATTACCACAGCCGTCATCAAGTGTGTGTGTACGAATGATGGTGTACTCTTGTGGACAATCGCCCTCAATGATTTCTTCTTCAAATGAAACTGAAACCTCCTGGCAGTTGTCTTCTCCCTGAGCGAGATCACCTGGAATCTCCTGGTCGCATTCAATGGTTGCGTCTTCAGGAATTACAGTGAATACAGGAGGTGTAGTATCAACCACAGTAATGGTTTGTGTGTACTCTGTACGATTATCGCAGCAATCTTCAGCAGCCCAGATGCGCTGGAGTTGATACTCGCAATCGTTTCCACCTTCAACGAGAATCTCTCCGAGGTACTCGAGAACTTCAACACCACAATCGCAGTTATCTTCAGCCTCAACACCCTCGAACACTGCAGGAATGGCATCGCATTCAACTGTTACGTCTTCAGGTACTACAGTGAATACAGGAGCAGTAGTGTCGTTTACGATCACTTGGTAAGAATCCATCGCTACGTTTGCACACGCATCTTCTGCACGGTAGAAGTAAGTGAACTCAGTGCTATTCGGACAATCATCCGGATTGTCAATTGGAGTGCACTCCTTGTCTATGTTCACGTCACCGTGTCCTTCGATGAACTCGCCGTTGAACTGGCCATAGAAAGTAAACCAACCACTCATACCGAAGTTAGCGTTGCGATCGTTTGCCGCTTCACCACACTGGAATCCGTGGTAGAAGTTTGAAGGCATGTGCTCGAGGTAAAGAACATTACCTGCAAGCGCATCAACACCGGTGAGCATTGAGAAGCCATTTACCATCTCGTAGTAATCCCAGGTCTCCCAAAGGTCACCACCAGCCTCAGCAAAGCCGAAGCTGTCTTTGTATGAACGGCCAAGTCCTGACCACTCATCCCAGTCACGCTTGTTCTCAAGCCAGATGCTTACTTCCCACTTCTGTGACGGATCTGTGTTGTTTTCAACTTGACCGAATAGGTGAGCAGTGCCGTCAGCATATTGAGTAAAGGTCAAACCGTCACCTGAAGGAACGAAATCGTCTGTTGCGGTAAGTCCAAGAACCTCGAGAGTTGGCAGCCATACAGCCCAGTCATCACCTGGTGCGAAAGCAGTAGTTGCAATGCACTCAGTCTCAGGCTCACCTGTTTGGCTTTCAAACATCTCAACCACGATATCCATATCGCAGTTATCTTCGGCTGACACCATCTCAGGTGCTGGCACGTCTTCAATACACTCTACGAGAACGTCTTCAGGGAAGTCAATAAATTCAGGAGCGGTGGTATCTACGATAGTAATCGTTTGAACACACTCACTCTCCTCATCACCTTCAAAGATTAAGAAGGTACGCTCAATGATCGTCAGGCAATCACCCTCTTCAATCACTTCATCCGAAACTTCAACACCGAAGTCACAGTTACCCATACCTGTTGGCACACCGAGCACATCTGCAGAGATGTCTTCGTCGCACTCAACTGTTACATCTTCAGGGCACTCGATCATGCAACCGCAGTCACCTGGGTAGGTGAAGTTGGTAACATTGAGCGTGCCTGCACCGAAGAGGCCGTCAGTTGCGTTGATACCGAAGCCAATGACGTCACCGGCATTCGCGAAGAACGACTCAGAACCACTTTGGTTATTCGGGCCTAAATCATCAGTAAGTTGAACAGCAACTCCATTGATATAGAATGCTGGATCAAACTCAGGACCGTCAGGAACTCCAGGATCAGCTATATCGCCTGAGACATAATCCCAGTCGAAAGTAAATTCACCGCTAGCAGCAACAACAATAGTTGCCTGGGTAAGGATACCAACCTGCTCATTGTCGTTTCCAACAACGGTCATACTGATTTCATCGATATCTACTGAGCCGTCACCGCCACCGAGATCAACCGTCCAGTTTGCTGGAGCGTAATCACCAGTGAATCCTTCACCACCCTCTGCAAACTCACATGAACCGTCATCGAAGATCACGTCTGGGTTGTAGTTACAAGCAGTTTCGTCAGTACAACCTTCTTCACAAGTTTCAACAGTGAATGAAGCACCGGCAACGTCAAGCGCTGCGCAGATATCACCACCACCTTGCTGGAGGAGTCCGTTCACATCAAATCCGGTTGTTACACCAAACTCTACGATTCCAAGATCAAGTGTTGAAGGATCGTAAACGAGGGTGTGGATCGTGTAAGAACCAGCAGTGAGTCCGCCAAAGGCAGGCTCTGCATTTACGTTCTGGATTACAAGACCATCACCTTCAGTCAACACATAAAGAACTGAGTAACCCGCAGGAACTACAGGAGCATCGCCCTGTGTAGCTGAAATGTTACCGCCATCTTGTGCACATACTACAGCGTCATCAGAAACGAGTGAACCAGCGGCTGCTTCACATGGAACTTCACAAACAACCACCGATACTGAAGCACCGGCTACGTCAAGTGAAGCACAAATGTCACCGCCACCTTGCTGGAGGAGTCCGTTCACATCAAATCCTGTTGTTACACCGAACTCTACAATACCGAGATCGAGTGTAGAAGGATCGTAAACAAGTGTGTGAATGGTATAATCACCTTCTGCAAGACCTGAGAAGGAAGGAGCAGCGTTAACGTCCTCAATTACCAGTCCTGCGCCAGAAGTCAGTACATAAAGCACTTCGTAATCTGCAGGAACTACCGGAGCTACGTCTACACTTGCAGAGATGTTACCACCATCCGCAACGCATACCTCGTTTGCATCAGCAACGAGTGAACCAGCGGCTGCTTCACATGGAACTTCACAAACAACAACCGATACTGAAGCACCGGCTACGTCAAGTGAAGCACAAATATCACCGCCACCTTGCTGGAGGAGCCCGTTCACATCAAATCCTGTTGTTACACCGAACTCTACAATACCGAGATCGAGTGTAGAAGGATCGTAAACAAGTGTGTGAATGGTATAATCACCTTCTGCAAGACCTGTGAAGGAAGGAGCAGCGTTAACGTCCTCAATTACCAGTCCTGCGCCAGAAGTCAGTACATAAAGCACTTCGTAATCTGCAGGAACTACCGGAGCTACGTCTACACTTGCAGAGATGTTACCACCATCCGCAACGCATACCTCGCTTGCATCGGCAACGAGAGTTCCGGCGTTTGCTTCGCAAGGACAATCAACTACAGATACAGGAGCGCCCGCTACGTCAAGTGAAGCACAGATCGTACCACCACCTTGAGCAAGGAGTCCGTTCACATCAAATCCTGTTGTTACACCGAACTCTACAATTCCGAGATCAAGTGTAGACGCATCATAAACGAGCGTGTGAATGGTGTAGTCACCCTCAGCAAGACCTGCGAACGCAGGAGAGCCGTTCACGTCTTCAATAACGAGACCAGCACCTGAAGTCAACACGTAAATGGCATCGTAGCCCGCAGGCACAAATGGATCTGCATTGTGCGAAGCAGAGATTGACCCTCCGTCTTGGAGACATGCTTCAGCAGCATCAGCTTCAAGTGAACCAGCGTCAGCTTCACAGCATGAGAGGTACTCACATGAGCCATCGTCTTCTGTAGCGTTGCCGTCAAAGTTACAAGCGGTGTTGTCTGTACAACCAGGAATAACTTCAAATTCGCATGAACCATCATCGCCACATGCTGAAGGATCATAGTTTACTGCGTCAGGGTTAAGACAACCTGCTGCACTTACAAATACCGACTGATCATTTGAGAGTGCGTAACACCCATCAAGGTCAGCAGCATTCGCACCGATCTCAGCGCCCGAAATTTCAGTGAACGTCAGGTACCAAACGAGGTACTGACCAGCGTCGAATGAATCGAAGTCAATGCTAACCTGATCACTGGTTCCAGGAACTGAAGGAATGATATTCAATATTTCAAGTCCGGTAGTGGTCACAACCCACGCGGTTGAGGTACCCTCAGAGCCGACGCTGTCGTAGAAGAATTCAATGTTGTCTGCATTTCCGTCTCCGGCGCAAGCCTCACCTTCTCCTGTCACTTCACCTGCGGCAACAACCACACAGTTACCGTTGTCAATCACGGCAAGTGGATCAAAATTGCATGCATTGGCGTCTGTACAGCCTTCAGCACATGCTTCAACCGTGAAGCCAGCACCAGCCACATCAAGAGCAGCACAAATGGTGCCGCCACCTTGAGCGAGAAGTCCGTTGACATCAACACCGGTAGTCACACCAAACTCAACAATAGAAAGGTCAAGTGTTGATGGGTCGTATACTAAAGTATGGATCGTGTACTCACCCGCTGCAAGACCACTGAAAGAAGCAGCATCGCTTACATCTTCAATAACCAACTCAGCACCTGAAGTCAATACATAAAGTACGTCGTAACCGACAGGAACTCCCGGAGCATCACCTGCAGAAGCAGAGATATTACCTCCGTCTTGTTCGCAGACCACTGCGTCGTCTGCAGTCAATGTTCCCGCGCTTGCCTCACAGCAAGAAAGGTACTCACAAGAACCGTCATCGTCTGATGCGTCTGCGTCAAAGTTACACGCTGAAGGGTCTGTACAACCCTCTGCACCATCGAGTGGATAAACCAATGATGGAATATTGAATTCTACATCATTAGGCACGCCGTTGCCGTAGCACCCGAGCGTATGCACGTAAAACATGTTACCGTTCACACCGTCTCCCTCGTCGAACACCTGGAGGTTCAAAGCGAAACCTAATTCGCCGTCAGTCGTAAACTGACCCAGAAAGACGCGGTTATCAGGACCGGTACCAAGCACACCACCAGGAACGAAGACTGCACCATCGATCAGGTTGAGGTCTTCGCCCGCACCGTTCAGGGTATTGGCAAACTTGCCACCCGGAACCGGCGCCTCGATGATGTTTACATCGGACGCCTGAGGGTCAGTGCTCACAATGGCACCGATCGACATGTAAGTATCCGCTTGAAGATCTGCGAATACAGGAAAGAGCGCCGGGTTGATTGAAGACGGGTTCTGTCCTCCAAATGCAATGTTGTTATAGAAATTCGTTGTGGTTGTCACATCAAGTGTGTGGCAGCCATCCGTTGCAAAAATTGCACTCACCTCATCAGTAGGGTCTTGCAATTCTGCGAACACGCGATAGGTCACCAAACCAGGTGCAGGAGCATAATCAGCATTCGCCCAGCTGTCAAAAGTCTCGACCACAATCTGGTCGAGCTGAGCGGATCCAATCAAGCCCGTGCATATCGCAGCACAGAGTAATAAGAACTTTTTCATAGAGCTTGAATTATAGTTTGTAAGGATAAGAAGCAAGGAACACGGCCTCGACCGTCGCTCCAGTTTTTGGTTACATTTTTGGTTTATTACTAGGCCCGAAGGCTAAAAAAATCTTCCACGAGAACCACTGTAAGGGTGCACCAGCGACTCTGGATGGTCTCGTCACATCAACATTTGAGTTTGGCCTCCGTATACTGAAACCGTCGAAGGTTTCAGGAAGCCATAGTTACCGAAACGGTCACCAGACAAGACATCTAGCACCAATGAGATACAGTGTAGGGTTTTTCTCATAGCGAGTATTTATGGTTAATACAGGTGTTTAAGCACACTTAGCAGTCACAAATGTAGTAAAACCTAAGCGAAATACACCACACACAGCTCAATAATATCGATGGTTAATCGGTTTTTATCGATTAAATCCACCTGTTCAACCGAAAAGCACCCTGCTAAAGAGTAACGCTCTCCATTTCAAAAAACCGCCATTCACGCGCCTAGACGGCACTTAACAGTTCGTTGGCGCAAACCGAGTCGATTCAGGCCGCAGCTCAGATTAAGAATGTGTTAAGCCCTGGGCAATGTTCAATGACATCCCGGATCTTCACCCAAAGAAGCAGATCTTACCCATTAGAAAATGAATAGCCCCCATCGAAATATGCCCGCCAACTCTGCCTTGAAAAGCCTTTAAGGCTACTTGGTGAAAAAATCTAAGTCCAAATGTGTGCTATCATCAACGACCGTGCAGCCGACGATTACCTGAATCATGATACCTTTATAATATGTGCGCTCAAAAATTCGCCGTCATTCGCAATGCAAACCGCTGGTTGAATCCGTTCAATCAAGCAAAAACTCCTATCCGAACTGCGACACCCCTCGCAAACACCCCAAAAGACTTCTCATGAACAACGCAATCCAACTGATCGCGATGAGCCTCCTCTGGTCGCTCTCCCCCTTCCTTTCTAATGCCTCTGAAGACTGCAACCTGCAGGAGTTTGAACGCGAGTACAGCGAACACTTCGATGTTCGCCCGGATGTCAACCTTACCATTGACTGTTCTTTCGCTGATATCAGGCTCACGTCAAGCGAAGAAAATGAAGTAGCCGTCTATATTGAGGTCAGGCTGCAGGCACAAGATAAAGATCAGGCTGACAGAAAATTCAACGGGCTTGATATCAGAATCGACGGACAGCTTCAGCGTGTCAAAGTGAACACCGGGCCTGGAAAAGGTTGGGACACTGCCAAAGAAGGCCTCGAAATCGTGGTCAACATCAGCGCACCAGTCAATAGCATTCTCGACTTATCAGCCAATTTCGGATCACTCACCATCGGGGCCTTCGGCAACAAGGCATCCGTAAAGTCTGAATTCAGCGAGCTAACGTGCGAAGGATTCACCCACCCGGAAGTTGACATCTATACTGCGCATAGCTCCGGACGCATCCGCCGTTTTCACGGCGAAAAAATCAACCTGGAATATGGAAGCATGATTGTGAACGAGCTAAACGGAAGCTCTACCATTCAAAACAGCTATGGAAGCATTGAGATCTTCAGTGTTACAGACAAAACCTCATCGCTTGAAATTGACAATGAATTCGGTTCTGTAAGCCTGAACCTTGCCTCGAATGCTAGCTTTAGAATCGAAGGTGAAAGCAGTTTCGGCGAAATTGAATTGCCGCAGAACGCCGTCATTCAACGTTTCGAGAAAGAAATGATCACCAAAGAAGTAGATGCCTTGATCGGCCCAGACCCCATTGCTGAAATGACCATCAATACACGTTTCGGCGATGTAAGCATTGATCTGCAATGAAAATGCATCGTGCATGAGTTGATAATCGAATTTTTACATACCTTTGCGCTCCCACTGCGGTACCATAGCTCAGGTGGTAGAGCAAAGGACTGAAAATCCTTGTGTCCCTGGTTCGAATCCAGGTGGTACCACGAAAAAACCGGATGACTTCATCCGGTTTTTCTTTTTCTTCGCAACATGCACCGTGAGGCCGTCATACTCGAAACCAGAGAACAACTCGACCAGTTCATAAGCCATCGGGGGTATTCATCCATCTTCATACTGGTAGACGAACACACCCATACACACTGCCTGTCTTCGTTGCAGAACAGTTGTCTGTCCTTGCGCGATGTAGAGATCATAGAAGTTGAACCGGGCGAACAAAGCAAAGACATCGCTATTGCCGCCCAACTCTGGGAGGCGCTTATTCAGCTTGGCGCTGACCGTAACAGTTGCCTTTTGAACCTCGGAGGGGGTGTCATCACGGATCTTGGCGGTTTTATTGCTTCCACGCTAAAGCGTGGGATGCCTTTTATTCATGTACCTACGTCATTACTTGCCATGGTTGATGCTGCGATCGGTGGTAAAACAGGGATCAATATCGCCGGTATAAAAAACCAGGCTGGCACATTCGCTGAACCAGAGGCCATACTCATTGACAGCAGCTGGCTCAGGAGCCTCCCGAACAGAGAAAGCCTTTCAGGCTTTTCCGAAATGCTCAAACACGCCATCATTAGCGCTGGCGGCAGGCCCGAAGCAATGCTCGAAATCGATCCGCACACTTTCATTCGTGACACCCCGGGGAGCACATTGCAAGCACTTGTTCGAGATTCTGCTCACCTTAAAGAGGTGGTCGTCAGGCAAGACCGCGAAGAACAAAACCTTCGCAAAGCATTGAATTTCGGGCATACGACCGGACATGCTCTTGAGGCGGTGGCTGCTACAACTAAAAATCCACTCACCCATGGCGAAGCTGTTGCGCTGGGTATGATTGTTGCCCTTGAACTGAGCAAGGCTACCTGCGAACTTGACCCGGGGTTCTGCACGCAAGTGCAGAACTACCTACTGCAGCACTATCCGAGCTTTCCGGAAATAGACGCTGCGGCACTCTGGCCCTACATGCTGGCTGACAAGAAAAACAAAGATGGCGAAGTACGCTTCGTACTGCTTGCCGCACCGGGTCGTCCGGTCATTGACGCAGTGGTTGATAAGGAGACATTCAGCACGGCATACGACGCTTCGAAGAACCTTCTTACATGAGCACACTTGATGACGACAACCTTTGGCACGATTCGTTGCTCAGGAAAGAAGACAAGGTGCTGGAAGGGATGCGCCCCGGCATCGTTGACCGTCTGGTGCATTTTCTGGTTGACATGACGGTGGTCACTGTTGCATATTACGTCATGGTAATGCTCTGCCTGTTCTTCGTGCTTCCGGCAAATACACACACCACTATGGTTATCGAAACCGACCCACGGTTGGTGGTCATCTCAGCGTATGTGTTGTATACCTTTCTTTTCGCTTTGGTTACCGGCGGAAAAACACTCGGGAACTACGTTACCGGATTTCGTTGTGTCACAACTGCCGGATCACCCCCCGGAGCGGGCAGACTCCTCTTGCGCAGCCTGTGCCGGCTCATACCGCTTGACCCCCTCAGCCTCCTTTTGCGCAAAGACGCTAAGATGTGGCACGACGCACTCTCAAAGACAGAACTTCGCAAGCCAGCAAAAGGGCCTCATCGTGTGAGCACGATATAGTCTTTAATGAGATCTTTCAGAAACTGAATTTTATTTTCACGCGGCGGGTCAATACCGAGCTCTTCTGCAACTCGATCAGTCAATTCATTGAGTGCCAGATGATGTGCTTCATTTCCGTAGTTCCTGTAGCGATCAATGGTTTTCTTGATCAGCAGCATGTCTTCTTCTTTGAAATGACGCACGTCAGGATACTGAGGCACGTGATTTTCAGTAGTATTGATACGAAGCACATCGCGTAACTCTATTGCCAGTGACGGATTGCTCTTGACCACCGTTGAATTGGAAGCGAGTCCGCCAAGACGCTGCGCACGGGGTGTGCTGCTGGTTAAGACAACCGCGACCGCGCCGAAAGAGAGCCAGATATCAACCAGTCGAAAGGCCCAGCGCAACAGAAAGTCAGTAAACTTCATCTGTCGTCCTTCTACATGCACCACCTTAATGCGAAGCGCCATTTTCCCCGGGGTTTGTCCGTCTGCCAGTGACTCAAAAATCAAGGTATAAAACGTAATAATGGGCGAAATGACGAGGTAGATGAGCACCTCATCAAAATCGTAGCGGCTGGCGAGTGGTAAAAAAGCGATCGACAGCAGCAACACGACAGCGGCGATGATAATCAGGTCAATCAAATAGGCCAGTACCCTGTCGCGGAGCAATGCCAGATCGTAATTGATCGTTACATTCTGAGTTGTTTGCAGTTCAATGCTGCGCATCGGAGCGGGTTTATTATCTTAGACGAATCTCTCAAATATACGGCGAAGGCAAGGATGCGGGAAACCGAATTCATCGGGCAGAATAAAAAGAAGTGGTCAGAGTTCGAATCCGTTCTCGACAGTGAGCATTCAGATGCCGAACGCCTCAGCAGGCTCTTCATCGAAACCACTGATGACCTCAGCTTTTCTCGTACCTATTATCCAAACCGATCGGTCAGGGTCTACCTGAACGGGCTCGCCCAAAAAATCTACCAGCGCATTTATCGAAAGCGCAAACGTGAACGCGGGGCCTTCGCGCGCTTCTGGTCTGCCGAGCTTCCTGATGCGATGTGGTATGCCCGGCGTGAATTACTGGCCTCCTTCCTCATCTTTATGGGCGGCATGTTCATCGGGATGCTCTCCAGCCACTACGCACCCGAATTCGTTGAAATCATTCTCGGCGAAAGCTACGTTCAAATGACCGAGAACAATATCGAGCGCGGTGATCCGATGGCAGTCTATAAACAGGAAGGCCCCCTCGAGAGCTTTCTCTGGATCACCTACAACAACGTACGGGTGGGCATGCTATGCTTTCTTCTGGGTATCCTGTTTGAGGTCGGCTCGGTTTTCATCGTGCTCAGCAACGCCATCATGGTCGGCGCCTTCATCTGGTTCTTCGTGCAACGTGACCTCTTCAGAGAGTCTTTCATCACCATCATGCAACACGGATCACTTGAGTTGAGCATGATTGTGCTTTCAGGAGCGGCCGGACTGGCACTTGGACGCGGCTTGTTGTTTCCGGGCAGTTACACCCGTGCGCAGGCCTTTCTACTTTCTGCACGGCACGGCATCAAAATGATGATAGGGGTGAGCGCCTTTCTCGTGCTGGCCGGCTTCATTGAAGGTTTTGCTACGCGATTCACCGACGCCCCTGAGGCTTTGCGGATACTGGTTGTTCTGCTGTCACTTGTCTTGGTGATCGGGTATTTTGTATGGTTTCCGTGGTACCGTCACCGGCTCGGTCTTACCGAAGAGCTCGCAGAAAAAGAAACGATGGACGAGCGCCGCGCACCCATTGAATTCGATGTGATCAAGCCTGCCGGTAAGATTGTAAATGAAGCCTGGGTACTTTTCAGTAAACGCATTTCAAGCGTCGTTATCGCAGCGCTGCTCTCCGGCGTGCTTTTTGCGGCCACGATCTACACCATCTCTGATGGCGAAATGATCTTCTTCTTTGACGGCGATGTTTTCGCGGGTGGAAACTTGTTTTTTCAGATGCTCGATGCTTTCCTGTTCTGGGATGAAGCCAATAACTTCTTTATCTACACGAATGGCTATTCTGTGCTGTTCCCGCTGGGAGTGCTTTGCCTTACCTTCATCTTGTGGATTCCGCAGCGCACCTTTCATCACATCACCGGCTTACCACGCCAACGATCAAACGGCTTTCTAACCATTTGCCTCCTCAACAGCCTGGCTTCAGCTGTATTGCTGCTATTGCCATTCTGGTTGAACGGGCATGATTACGTGGGCCTCGCCACCTTGGTCGCTGCCCTCTGGTGGCCCCTGGTATTGTTCAACCTTGCCGTAGCCTATGTTAAACGCACCTTCGTCTGGCTCTCCGTTGGGCGGTCATTGAAACTGCTTTCGGGTAATTTCTTTCGTTTCATCAGCAGCTTCTACCTCCAGGTGCTCATTCTCTCTGCCGCGATGGCCATGGCCTCCGCCCCCCTGGCCTTCCTTATTTTCGACATCATTGGAACCCAGTTTGCCGCCAGTCTTCCCTGGGCTGATCAGCTCATTTTCATCGTGCATACCATCCTCATGATCTTCTCACTCAGCCTGCTGATCCCTGTGCTCATTCACCACACCTTGCTCAGCTATTTCTCATTCAATGAAATCGCCACTGCCGGCACCCTCCGAGCCCAGATCAGTGAGATTCGATTTAAAAAACGTGCCTACGGACTTGAGAAAGAAGCGTAAACTCATATTGAAGGTATCACTCTTGCTGCTGGCAGCGGTCAATATGGTCAGCGCCCAGCCCAATCTCAACCAGGAGGCACTCCCTGATCGGGAAGTAAGTGAAGAAACGTGGAAAGAGCGCACGCAAGAGATGAATTACGGTCAGCGGAAATCACCTGATCCTGAACCTGATACTGATGAAAAAATGCCCGAGCTCAACGCGCCGTCAGAGCCGTTTTTCAATCTTGAAGCCTTGTCTCCCGTCATTCTAACCCTTGTCATCATAATCATCGCCACCCTCATCATTTACCTGCTCGTGCAGCATTTCAGTGACGGTGATCTCCGCGCAAAAGCGCGGGATGCGAACAAGACCGTTGACTTGCAAAAGGTTGAAGAAAAACTCGAGTCTACTGATATCAACAGCCTGCTGAAACACGCGATTGAAAAAGGAGATCACCGCACAGCTCTCAGACTATACTACCTGCTTTTACTCCAGCAAATGAGTCTGAATGGCCTCATTCGATGGAGTAAAGAGAAAACCAACTTTGAATACCTGATTGAACTCAACGACAATGAGCTTGCTCATGACTTTAAACACCTTACCATCGCTTATGAGCGTGTGTGGTATGGTGACCGTAACCTCAATGCAATGCGATTCAGGCAACTTGAACCGGCCTTTCAGAAACTACTGGTCCGCATTCGATGAAAAGTAAACGAAGTATCATATCGATTGCCCTGGCTGCAGCCATCATTGCCTTAACGGTATTCCTGATCGTTTTCTTTACTGATAAATCTTACAACTGGACCGAAAACTACAGTCCGGATGACGACCTCCCCTACGGAGCGTCCATTTTCAAAAGCCTCATCGAAAGTGACGCAGGCGCCGGTTTTGTGAATATCGAAGATTCGCTTGCGCTTCGCCTGAACCCTGACAGCGTCGCTCCGGGGTCAAATTACATCTTGATTGGACGCGAGGTGTACCTTGATTCTTCTGAAATCAGCACGCTGGTCAAATTTGTAGAAAAAGGCAACAATGCCTTCATCATTTCCCACTCCTTCTCAAATGCACTGCTTGACAGCCTACTTGAAGTCGACGTTGACGAACAGAATTTCAACCGCCGCATCCTCGAATCTGTTGAAGACACCTCGGTGGTATTCAACCTCTATGCTTCGGGAGAATTGATGCCCGGCGGACTTGAATGCACTTATCTGCGTGATAACATTCCGCTGGTACGCAACTGGACCTTCTTTCGCTGGCCACTCACCACAAGGCAAATGGCAGACGTTGACGTATTGGGCTACCTGAATGGCTATCACCCCAACTACATTCGTTTTCGCTATGGTGCTGGTTCCTTCTACCTCCACTCTTCACCCCTTGCCTTTTCGAACTACAACCTACTTCGTGAAGAAACCTTTGATTACGTGAACAAGACAATGGCGTGGCGCAACGAGGGGGTGACTTACTGGGATGACTACAACCGACTCTTTCAATGGGAAGCTGCCGCTACAGGTTCCACCGGTGGGGGGTCTTACCAGCATGATGACGGCCCTCTCGCCTTTATTCTTGCAGAACGAAGCCTTCGTTGGGCGTGGTTTGTGTTGTTAGCCACCGGATTCCTTTACCTGGCTTTTGCTACACGCCGCAAGCAACGTCCTGTGCCCGTCATTCATCAACCTGCCAATACCTCAGTCGAATTTGCCGAAACTATCGGATCCCTTTTCCGCATGGAGAAGAACCACCATAAACTTACCCGACTTAAAATGCGGCTCTTTCTGGCGCATATTCTCGAGCGCTATCACGTGAGACTACTCGACGAGGGCGATCAAGAACATGAAGCCGCTATGAAAACGCTCGCAGAACGCTCGAATATCCCGCTTACTGAACTGGAAGAGTTATTGCGCACCTTTGTCAAAGTGACCGGGGAAGACGACCCAAGAGGGCGCGGACTCATTGAATTTGACCGGCAGTTGCGCCGTTTTTATGATCAAGCAAGATAACCATGGAAGAAAAAGACGCGAAAGCACGAGGTGAACATGAGCACAGTGACATGCCCCAGGGCAAAAACACCGAGCCGCCCCACCACGAACACACCTCGTCACCCTTATCTGACAATCCTGCCGCTGCAGACCGACTGCAGACTGACGTCTCCCCGGTAGCCGCTGCCGCTGAAAACATCAGTCGTGAAGTCGCCAAAGTGGTCATCGGTCAGCGAGATATGGTAGAGCTTTTACTGGCCGGTATCCTTACAGGTGGACATGTTCTGCTGGAGGGCTATCCCGGAATTGCGAAAACCCTGACGGCTAAAATGCTTGCAAAAAGTATCAGCGCCGATTTCAGCCGCATTCAGTTTACTCCTGACCTCATGCCCACCGACATCACCGGAACTTCGGTCTTTAACCTGAAAGAAAGTCGGTTCGACTTCCGAAAGGGGCCGATCTTCTCGAATATCATTCTCATTGACGAGGTCAACCGCGCACCAGCCAAAACACAGGCCTCTTTGATGGAGGTCATGGAAGAGCAACAGGTAACCTATGATGGCATAACCTATGAGATGGGCTTCCCCTTCTTTGTCATAGCCACACAGAACCCTATCGAGCAAGAAGGCACCTATCAGCTACCTGAAGCCCAGCTTGATCGCTTCATCTTCCGCATACGTGTGCCATACCCTTCACTTGAAGAAGAAGAAGCCATCCTGCAGCGCTTCAAGCAAGATTTTTCGTCTTCACGCCAAAACCAGGTCAATGCGATCATTTCAGCTGAAGAATTGCACCAGGCTCAACAGCTTATCGAGCAGGTTTACATCAAAGATGAACTGCTGCGCTACATCGCAGCGGTGGTGCACAATACCCGAAATAACGGCGACCTTTTTCTCGGAGCTTCGCCGCGAGCGTCGCTCGCCATTATGCGCACTTCCAAAGCCATTGCCGCCATGCGCGGACGTGATTTTGTCACACCCGACGACATCCGCTATGTGAGTGGCCCTGTGCTTAACCATCGTGTAGTCTTGTCACACGAACGAGAGATGGAAGGCACAACAGTTGAAGAGGTCATACACTCCATCCTGGAGGAAATCGAAATCCCCCGCTGAAAATGCGAGTGCTGCGGAAAACCGGGCAAATCTTTAGCAACCTGCACCTGCAAAAGCGATTTTTTCTCATCGCCGCAGGCGTCGTGTTTCTGTTTTCCATTAGCTTCCCCTACCCGGTGCTCTTTCTTGCTGCACAACTGACACTGCTTATCACAGGCATCTTCCTGATCACCGAGGTCATCCTTCTGTTCTCAACCCGCACAGGCATCCGCGCCTTTCGGCGCGCACCAAAAACACTCTCTTTGGGCGATCAAAATCAAATCAGTCTTCGCATAGTGAACGAGAGCCGCCTCACACTGCATGCACGTGTTTTCGAAGAACTTCCCGAACAACTTCAGGAGCGCGATTTCGAGCTAAACTTTACACTCGGCGCAGGAGCAGAGCATCACCACCGCTATGCCATTCGCCCGCTCACACGCGGTACCTACCAATTCGGCCGCACCAACATTATCGTACACACACCCATCGGCTTGCTTGCGCGACGCTATCGGCTGCAAACCAATATTGATGTGCCGGCTTTTCCTTCGATCATTCAAATGAAAAAGTACGAACTGATTGCTTTTGCACGCACAAGCACATTTTCAGGGATTAAAAAAGTACGGCGTATCGGACACAGTTACGAGTTTGAGCAAATTAAAACCTACGTACAAGGTGATGATGTGCGCTCTATCAACTGGAAAGCCACAGGGCGGCGAGGCAACCTCATGGTCAACCAATATGAAGATGAGCGTTCACAACAGATGTATACCATTATTGACAAAAGCCGGTCAATGCACATGCCTTTTCACGGTATGAGCCTCCTTGATTATGCCGTCAACAGTTCGTTGGTTATTGCAAACATCGCTTTACGGAAATACGACCGTACCGGCTTGATTTCTTTTTCTGACGTGATTGGATCTACCATTAAGGCAGAGCGTAGTCAGCTGCAACTGAAGAAGATTCTGAACGCACTCTACAACGAAAAGCCACGTGCAGCGGAAGCTAATTATGACCTTTTGTACCGCGCAGTGAAGAATGTGGTAAAAAGTCGCAGCCTGCTGTTTCTGTATACCAACTTTGAATCTGCCTATGCTATGGAACGGGCTTTACCACTGCTCAAAAAGATCAGTTACCAGCACCTGCTGGTAGTAGTAATTTTTGAAAATACGGAGCTTTTGGCATACAGCCGCAAAGAGAGCGAGTACCTCACTGACATTTACACCCAGACCATTGCCGAAAAATTATTGCTCGAAAAAAAACACATGGTGATGAAACTGCGAAAATTCGGAATCCATGTAATCTTGAGTAAACCAGAAGATTTAAGCATCAACACCGTGAATAAATACCTTGAATTAAAAGCAAAGGGACTCTTCTGAGTTCTATTTTGCGGTCTGAACGAGTATAGGTTGAAAGTCTTACTTTTGCGCCGATGGAATTCTCTGCCCGTCAAATAGCCGAAATCCTGCAAGGGAGTGTAGACGGTGACGAAAAAGTGCTTGCGCACCGCCTCTCAAAAATTGAAGAGGGGGAGCAAGGCACCCTGACGTTTCTTGCCAACAAGAAATATGAATCGTTCATTTATACCACCAGGGCTTCCATTGCCATAGTGAACCAGGACTTCACACCTGAGAGCGCTCTTCCTGAGACCCTCACGCTGGTTCGTGTAGAAGATGCCTATGGCGCATTTGCGAAACTGCTTCAGCACTATAACACCTACCGGCACCAGCGCACGGGGATAGACAGCACGGCAATCGTCAATCAGGGAGCGAAACTGGGTGAAGATGTGTATGTCGGTCACCAGACAGTTATTTTGCAAGATGTGCAGATTGGAGGTCACACGAAGATTTATGGCCAGTGCTACATTGGCGAGGGTGTTCGGCTCGGCCAGCACTGCATCATCCATCCTGGAGTACGCTTACTAGACGACACGATCATCGGTGACCACTGCGTGATCCATTCAGGAACTGTAGTTGGCAGCGATGGCTTTGGCTTTGCCCCGAGCAACAGCAATGAATATCAAAAGGTCGCTCAGATCGGAAATGTGATCATTGAAGACCATGTAGAAATCGGTGCCAACACCACCATTGATCGCGCTACCTTAGGCTCAACATACATCAGGAAAGGAGTAAAACTTGACAACCTCATTCAGGTGGCGCACAATGTGGATATCGGTGAAAATACCGTTATCGCTGCCCAAACCGGGATCGCCGGTTCTACCAAAATCGGGAAAAACTGCATGATCGGGGGGCAAGTCGGACTGGTTGGGCACATCACCATCGCTGACGGTGTGAAAATTGCAGCGCAATCCGGCATCAGCGCCAGTATTCTCAAAGAAGGTGAAATCGTTCAGGGCTCACCCGCCTTCCCGATTCGCAACTACAAAATGTCGTACATCGGCTTCCGCAGGTTGCCTGAAATGGAAGACCGCCTCCGAAAATTAGAATCCAACGCCAACGATCACAACCAAGCCAACAATGAGTGACCGACAGCGGACCCTCAAAGCCCCTGCCACATTTCAAGGCATCGGGCTGCATACGGGAGTTCACACCAACCTTATCGTTAAGCCGGCACCTGAAGGGCACGGCTATAAATTCAAACGAACAGACCTCGAAGGTGAACCGCTCATCAATGCAGATGCCAGCCTGGTCACAGGTACTCAACGGGGCACCACGATTGAACATAACGGGGCAAAAGTACACACCACTGAACATGTGCTTGCCGCAATCTACGGATGCAAGATCGATAATGCCCTGATTGAAATTGACGGACCTGAAGTGCCCATTCTCGATGGCAGTGCATACCCATTCGTTGAAGCCTTCGAAAAAATCGGTTATGAAGAGCAGAATGCCGATCGCCAATACCTTGTGCTGACAGAAAACCTGACCTTTGAAGATAACGAGCGCAACATTGAAATGCTCGCCGTACCTACTGCCGGAGGAGAATTCAGATTGACCGTAATGGTCGACTATAACTCACCCATTCTCGGTACACAGCATGCCAGCATGTATCACCTCGGAGAGTTCATTCCGGAAATCGCGCGTTGCCGCACCTTCGTCTTCCTCAAAGAAATCAAGCACCTCGCAGAAGCAGGCTTGATCAAGGGTGGAGACCTTGACAATGCCATTGTACTTGTAGAGCGTGAATACTCCAAGGCTGAATTGGATGAAATTGCAAAACTCGTAGGCAAAGAAGAGCTGAACATTGAAGTGCAGAACACCGGAGTGTTGAACACCATTGAACTGCAGTATGAAAATGAGCCTGCGCGCCATAAACTCCTCGATATCGTCGGAGACCTCGCCCTCGTGGGCAAGTTCATTAAAGGGCACATTCTGGCTGCCAGACCCGGACACGCCGGAAATGTAGCCTTCGCGAAGGTGCTCAAAGAGCTTGACAAGAAGAAGAATGGCGCCCCTCAGATTGACCTGACCAAAGATCCGGTATACGACATTAATGACATTAGCCATATTCTGCCTCACCGCTATCCCTTTCTCCTGGTTGACAAAATCATGGAGATGGATGACAACTCCATCATAGGCCTCAAGAACGTAACGCTCAACGAGCCTTTCTTTCAGGGGCATTTCCCCGACAACCCCGTCATGCCCGGAGTGCTTCAAGTGGAGGCGATGGCCCAGGTAGGAGGTATATTTGCACTCTCTACCGTGCCTGACCCGGAAAACTACTCTACTTACTTCCTCAAAATCGACAATGTGCGCTTCAAACAGAAGGTGCTTCCCGGTGACACCATCATCTTCAGCCTACACCTCGAGTCGCCCATTCGAAGAGGATTGGTACATATGTCCGGAAAAGCCTACGTCAACAACAAACTCGTCTCTGAGGCGGTAATGATGGCACAAATCGTCAAAGAGAAAAACCTAGATTAGCGGCAACGCCTATGATTTCAGAATTCGCACAGGTTCATCCTGAAGCCAAAATCGGTGACGCCGTCGAAATCGGACCGTTCACCTCCGTTGCAGCCAATGTAGAAATTGGCGAAGGCTCATGGATTGGCCCAAACGTAACTATCATGGATGGTGCCCGCATTGGAAGGCACTGCCGCATTTTTCCCGGTGCCGTGATCTCTGCTATTCCGCAAGACCTCAAATTTCAGGGTGAAGAGACCACGGCTGAAATCGGAGACCACACCACCATCCGCGAGTGCGTGACCGTGAACCGCGGCACCAAAGACCGAATGAAAACTGCGGTTGGTGCACACTGCCTGCTGATGGCCTATGTGCATATCGCTCACGATGTGGTAGTGGGCAACCACTGCATTCTTGCCAATACTGCAAATATTGCCGGGCATGTAGTGATTGAAGATTTCGTCGTGATTGAAGGGGTCGTAGCTGTGCAGCAGTTCATCCGCATAGGGCAGCATGCCTTTGTAGCCGGAGGTTCACTGGTGCGCAAAAATGTTCCCCCTTATGTGAAAGCAGCCCGTGAACCACTGACTTATGCGGGTGTCAACACCATCGGACTCCGCCGTCGCGGGTTTGAAGACGATACCATCAGCCACATTGAAGACGTGTACAGAACGCTTTATATCCATAACTCAAACCTGAGTCAGGCCATAAGCGCAGCCGATGTAGAACTGCCTAAAACACGAGAAAAAGAAAGCATTCTCACCTTCATTAAGGCCTCTACCAAAGGCATTATACGCGGACCGGTCTAGCCCATGCGCATCGCTCTCGAGCATACCGGAAGGCGCTTCAACCGCGACTGGATTTTCCGGCACCTCGATCTCGAGATACCCGCTGAAAGCCGGGTGTTGATTGTAGGTCGGAATGGCTCCGGAAAATCTACGCTCTTGCAAGTGATTTCAGGGTTTTTATCTCCTTCTGAAGGCCAGGTGCGCTACTTTTCTAATAACGGCGAAAAATCGCCGGATGCGTCGGCCTTATTGACTTCACTGGCAGCTCCTTACCTCGAAATTTTTGAAGACCTCACACTCGAAGAATCGATTCAGTTTCAATTGCGCTTCCGCCGCTTTCGCGGCGAAATGAGCGCAGAAGACGTTATCAGGGCTACTGAACTCGCTGAACACCGGCATAAACAAGTACGCTACTTTTCTTCCGGAATGCGCCAACGGCTGCGACTGGCACTGGCGATACTCGCTGACAGTGCGCTACTCTGCCTGGATGAGCCCACCTCCAACCTCGATAAAGAAGCTATTCAGTGGTACCGCAATCTGCTGAAAGACCACAGCTCTCAACGTACCGTAATCGTGAGCAGTAACCACCAGCCGGATGACTACATCGCTGAAGACATGCGCATTGATCTGGCCAACTACAAACAGGGTTAAGAATTTTCCTACACGCTTTTTCCTGCTGCGCTGACTAACCACATAGGGCTTGCTACGGTAAACAGAGCCGAAAGCAATTTGAACCCTATGTTGACTATTTACCCTCTACAACGCATGTTCAGCATGCTCGCCGTTCTGCTCTTTTCACTCGCCGCGAAAGCGGCGGATGACGGAATGGGCTGCTTCCTCCACCAGTTGAACCGAGACCACTCGACCGTTCTCACTGATGGCTACATCGCACAAACCTTTGATGCCTGTGAAAACGGACGGCTTGAATACCTCCATTTCTTTATCGAAAGCACAGACTTCGACACCTTCGGCGTCAGGATGAGCCTCCACCATAAAGGTGAAGAAATCCACAGCCAACAAGTCGTGGTTCCAGGAAAAGCCACCACCGGCGCCGTAAAAGCATGGATGGCAAATCCACCGCAGGTCGAAGCAGGTGAATCGTATGAATTTCGCCTCTGGGTGCCACAAAACAAGGCCTTCGTAGCCTATCATTCGAGCCATAACCTTTACGAAAGCGGCTACATGAAAGTAAGTGGCCTCTATATGGGTACAGACCTCGCTTTTGAAGCCGGTGTTCGATTTCAGCAAGCCCCCGGTAAAAACGAAACTCCGGTCGATGAAACTCACTGCGATCCGCGTCAGGAGCGCACCGACCAAACCATTGTGGCAAACCTTATTGAAACCCAGACACTCTCATTCTGTGATGCCCGGCACCTCGACGGTATTCTGCTCTACTACACAGCATCGCAAAGTGTGAGCGGGGCAGGCGTGCTTTATAAACGACACAAAGAAGCAGAAGGGCCGGTTGCGGTGATGCCTTTCGAATTAAATGCTTCAGGTGGTATTACCCCTTTCTTTCTCAAGCCCGAATCGCAGGTGAAGCTTGAGGCCGGTCAAGTCTATTCGCTTTCATTTGAAGGACCTGAAGCAGGCCTGCCGGATGATTTCGAATTGTACTGCAGTGCTGAGAATGCCTATCCAATCGGACGGCTGCACTCGCCGCTTTACGAAGAAAGCATTGACCTCGCTTTTCAGGTTTTCTTCAACGATGGTTTGCCGCAAACCGTGCCGCAAATGAAAGAGTTTACCGACCACCCCTGGCACGATTGTGTGATTTCTCAGCCCTATTGGAATGACCACCGCACCTATGAAGGGCAGCATGTCATTTCAATAGACCTTCCGCTCTGCGACGATGGCAACTTCGAGGCGGTTTACCTTCCGGGTAAGATCATCTCAGACACCGCCATCAAATGGGAGTTGCTGCGTTCTGACGGTAAATCACTGGCTACCGGAAAACTCAAAGAAACAAAAGGATTTAAAGGGCTGCTCACTGCAGACCTTGGCAGAGAACGTTCACTTTTTTATTTCAACCACCGCCTGGTCATCAGCCTGAAAGAAGATGATGCCCTGCAATTCGCTGTCAACACAAAAGGTGATCAGGATTTGCCCACAACCATTGATGGCCATATTGCTCCGGAGTCGATTTGCTATGCTGTTGGCATGAGCCCCTACCGAATCCGTTTTGAAGCCGCTGACGCCGAAAGCAAAACACCTCTTCTAAAAGCCTGGCCCAACCCATTCAACGATCAGTTCAGCGTGCGCATTGACCATTTGAATGGTCGAAGAGGCACCCTCTTTTTGTACAGCCTGCAAGGTGTAGAAGTTTTCAAAGCACAGGTAAGCGCTTCCGATGAGGCCCAGGTACTTCTGGTGCGACCAACAGCACCTCTGGAGCCCGGATTCTATACAATTCGTTTTGAGTACGACGATCAGATTTTACTCGAAACCGTGATCTGTCAGTAGACTCAAAGGCAGTGCACCGGGCGCAACAGGTCATTGACCGTTTTCACCGGCGCAAAGGTTTCAGCAGGTACCTCTACGAATACCGTCAGCCAGTCTTCCATGGCTCCATTCCAGAGCCCGGGGTGTTCGAGTACCTTGATCAGTCTACCTTCATGAGCTTTCTCTGCGATAAAGGCACGCTCGGGGTTGATGTAATCGTGGAGCTTGTACATACCTTGATCCGGTCGCTTTGTGATGCAGACCAGGTCTACCGGATTGAAGTGGGTACTCTGTTGAAGAAGCGCTACCTGTCTGGCATCTGATTCATCTATTTGCGCACGCTCAACCACCTGGGCAGAGAGCTGACCACGCCGGTTCCGCACCCAGAAAGGGCCTCCACCGGGCTCCCCTTCATTGCGCACCATGCCGCACACGCGTAACGGACGATCGAGCCATTGCAGCAGATCATGTACCGCCGGCGCGAGTTGCTCTTCGGGATGTGCAAACCACTTCCGGTAAAAGAAAGCCGCGTTTTCTTCAGCTTCTTCTCCATTCTGACGAAGCGCATGCAGCCATTCGTTGCGTTGGCGATGCAGCATCAAGGCAAGCCCGGCCAGGGCCTTTTTATAGCGCACGGTGGTGCCCATCTTTGACTCCGGCACCACATTATCGATGTTCTTAATAAAAATAAGATTTGCGTCAAGGCGGTCGAGGTTGTCAATCAACGCACCATGCCCGCCCGGTCGAAACAGCAGACTTCCGTCATCATTTCGCACCACATCACCCTGTTGATCAATAGAGAGTGTATCTGTGGAGGAAAATTGATGAGAATAGCTAAGGTTCACTTTCATTCCGGTATCAGCCGTCACATCCGCCGCTTTTGCGGCGAGCCAGGTCACATCTTCATCTTTATAATGGCCAGGAATAGTAAAATGAAGGTGCGCACCTCCGTGACCACTACCGTAATGAACGGCCTCATAGACATGTTCAGCGAAGGCTGTACGCGATTCATTCGGGTACCGGTGAAAAGGAACCTCTCCCTTCGGTTTATCACGGAAGCCTAAGCCTTCAGGCCCAAGAATCAGAGCTGAAAGCGCTGGCCAGTTTTCATCTTCAATCAGACGATCAACCGAAGTCGCAAGTCGTTGAGCAGCCTTCTCAAGTGCTGGGTAGAAAGCAAAATCGCGAATGTGCGCTATAAAGTCACGAAACAAGGGGTTTTCAGGATTCGCCTCATAGACGTGGCGGAACATGCGCGACGCTGCGCCGGATGCCGGCACAAATTTGACAACTTCAATGCGCTGTTTCTGCTCTATGAAGATCTCAGCGAGCCGGTCAGCGTCATGGTCTTCAAGCACAACGACGCCCTGTTCAGGGGTGCAAGGAGCGTACACCGTTGTAGGAAGAACACCTTTTCGCAGCCGATGTAACTGGGCATCGGCCTCTTCAGGCGTCACACCCCGTTTTTTCATCTCTTCAACATCCCGGGAAGTCCATTCCATAGCTACATCTTCTGATCCTCTGCGAAAATACAAAGGTCAGATGGATAGCAGGAAGTTTCAGGCAGCTGAAGAAGCGAGTTGCGCACTGAGTTGATCAAAGACCACGTCACACTCCTTGCGCACTGCCCCTACTAAAGCGGGCAGGCTTTCGAGTTCAATGTGTTCTTTTGAACGCTTCTCGATGTCAAGAATGTTTCGCTCCATGCTCGTGAGCCCTAGCATTGAAATACTTGATTTAGCCTTATGAGCCAGTGGATGAAGCGCAAGCAGATCATTTCGCTTTATACAGTCTTCCATCTCCCCTACATACTCCGGCACCTGTTCGAGGAACAGTTTGATGATATTGTTCACCATCTCCTGATTCCCCTGAAAGACCTGATTCAGATACGACAGGTCGAACAGTGGTTCACTGTGGTTCGTATTCATTTGTTAAAGTTGGTTAGTACATCGTTATACGTGCGATGCTCACAATGGTTACGGATTGTAAAATTCTTTTGTTCAAACAAGAAGTGCGATCAATTCAGCATCGGATCGGTTTTGCCTTTCACGAAAATGAGCCGCTCGAGAAAGCGGGTCAGGCAAGTAGATTTTTCGTCGGCCAGCGAAACGGTGCAGCGATGCTGGCTGCGCATGCGCGCGGTGCCGAAGTGCCTTAATGCGAGCAGATAAAAATTATCTGCCAAATAAATACCATAGGCGGTATTACTGTTCAGGAACATGATAATGGCAGCGGGTTCCTGTTGTTCGTCTGCGAAAAAGCTAAGCGTGCGCCCTCTTTTTCTGACAACCTTGATCGTTTTGAGTGCTTCGAGCTGCTGCAACAAGCCATGCACTTTCGATTCATCCTGCAAATGATCCCGGAGGAGTAACATCTGCGTCCCTTCAATTCTCTCCATGCCTTCTTTTACCCTCATAAGCTTTGCAGGTTCGTCAGATAGACGCCGAAGCACCTTGTAAGGGATTTCCCATGACGAAGACAGTATCTTTCCGTTCTTCACACCCGTGGTCTGTTTCCCTTAACGCAGGTTTAATGCGATCAATCACCTGAACTAAGCACCTGCTTCACTTGGGTTTCATACCTTTAGCGCGATTGCTGACAACAGGAATGAAAAAAGTACTTGTGACGGGTGGAGCGGGCTTCATCGGTTCCCACACCAGTGTAGAGTTGTACAACGCCGGTTATCTGCCGGTACTCCTTGATAACTTCGCAAATTCGGATAAGCGTGTGTTAAAGGGGATTGAGGCAATTACCGGGCATACTCCGATTTGTCATGAGGGAGATTGCACCGATTATACCTTTGTAGACCGCATCTTTCGTGAAGAAGGCCCTTTTGAGGGCGTTATTCATTTCGCCGCCTACAAAGCAGTGAATGAATCAGTACACCATCCACTGAAGTATTACCACAACAACCTGCAATCTACCGAGGTGCTCCTTACCGCCATGAAGAAGCACGGGTGCAGCCGGTTGGTATTCTCGAGCAGCTGCACGGTTTACGGGCAACCTGCTAGCTTGCCGGTCACTGAAGAAACACCGTTTCAGCGCGCCAATTCACCTTACGGATTTACGAAGCAGGTCTGCGAACGTATGATCAGCGATGTGGCGTCTGCTTCAGTGACTGGTCTCCAAGCGGTCTTGCTGCGATATTTTAATCCTATCGGAGCGCATCCCTCGGGTCATATCGGCGAATTACCGCTGGGCAAGCCTGAGAATCTGGTGCCTTACATTACGCAGACGGCAGCCGGGCTGCGCGACGAAGTGGTCATTTTCGGAAATGATTATGACACACCTGACGGCACTTGCGTGCGCGATTACATTCATGTGGTAGACCTTGCAGAGGCTCACGTGGCCGCCCTCCGGTATCTCGAACACCCCTCGCGCAACTGTGAAGCGCTTAACCTTGGCACGGGCGAAGGCAATTCAGTCAGTGAGGTAGTTAAATCGTTCATTGAAGAAACCGGAGCACATTTACCTTATCGCTTCGGAGAGCGTCGTCCGGGTGATGTAGAGCAGATCTGGGCCAGCGCCGCAAAAGCGGCGGATTTGCTAAAGTGGCATACAAAGCGCGATCTTCGTGAAGCCCTCCGCGATGCCTGGAACTGGCAGCAAAAGATCTCTTAGCATGCATTACGCGTCTTTCGTTTCCCTGTTTCTGCTTATCGCTCCGTTTGCTTATGGTCAAAACTCTTTTAGCAAAGACCGTTCGATGGAAGACGAAGAGCCTGTGAAGGAGTACCATGACTTTATCATTATTGAGTTGCACAATGACCTCTTTTTAGAGACCGTTCAGGGCATGGACATACGCCCCTGGTCGCCGGGGATCAATGTTTCCGTCATGCCTGAGATTGTGTTGGGAGAATCCGTATTCAGCTTAGCTTCCGGTATCGCGTTCTCTTCATTCAATGTGCACCTGAACGGCAATTTTGAGCGCGACACACTTACATCTTCCGGCTTTGTGCGGTTTCAACCGTTTGATGACCGCTACTCGTGGAACAAGCACAAGGTATCCGCAAACTACCTCGAAGTCCCGGTAGAATTCCGGATCCGCGCCGGCAAAAGAAAACCTTTCAAGCTAACCCTTGGTGCTAAAGCGGGTTATTTAGTCAATGTCCACACCAAGACCATTGATGAGGATGGAAAGCGAAAGTTTTATGATGTACCGGAGATCAATCGCTGGCGATACGGCGTTTACGGCAGAATCGGATTCCGCAGACTTTCAGTTTATGGCTTTTACAGTCTCAGCACTTTTCTCAATGAAGGCACCGGGGTTGAACTGACACCCGTTACTCTCGGATTGTCACTCGCGATGTTCTGATTACAGGTAGATTCCTGCCATCAGCATCAGGTAGTGCACCAGAAAGCCCACCGCGAAGCCCATATAGACCTGTGCGTGGCTGTGGACTCCCATCCGGATGCGCGCCCAGCCGAGCAGGCCTGCCGCAATCACGGCAAGCGCCACCACATAATCTCTACCAAGCAGGTGAAGCTGATTGAAGGCAGCGAGCACTCCGCAGAGTCCGCCCAGTGCCATGAGATGCATGCTGATTTTGGTGCGCGCAGTGACGACCATACCGATTACAAGCGAAACAAGCAGGGAGAAAAAAACCACGAGGAGGTCAGCAGGCACATATTCTACCCGGATACGGATCAGTCCGTATGACAATCCGTAATAAAACAGAAACAACAAAAACGGAATGTAACGTTCACGTTTTCTGCGGATCTCGAGGTCAGTAATCACCCCTCGCTTATACATAAATAAAATACTGATTCCGGGCGCGATCGTATTCACAGCCAGAATAAACATCAGGAAGCGGAATACGGGTGGGTGTAGGTTCAGAAAAGGGTCAATGGCATAGAGAATACCGAGCGTAGCCAGCGGCATCCAGAGCGGATGCAGAATGTAGGAAACAACGGTTGCGGTTCGCAGCATAGTTACAGTTCCTTGCGAAGGCGCGCCACCGGGATGTTCAGTTGCTCTCTGTACTTCGCAACCGTTCTGCGGGCAATGTTGTAGCCCTTTTCTTTAAGCATTCTGGCGAGTTTGTCGTCGGTGAGTGGCTTGCGCTTGTCTTCAGCCTCAACGGCATCCTGCAAGATTTTCTTCACCTGACGGGTAGATACTTCTTCTCCACTGTCTTTAGCGATTGACTCGCTGAAGAATGACTTGAGCAAAAAGGTGCCATACGGAGTCTGCACGTATTTACTATTGGCGACCCTCGAGATGGTGCTAATGTCCATGTTGACAAACTCAGCAATATCTTTAAGGATCATGGGCTTGATCTTGGTCTCGTCACCGGAGAGGAAGTACTCACGCTGAAAAAGAATGATCCCCTGCATGACCGTGGTGAGCGTTTCCTGACGCTGTCTGATGGCATCAATAAACCACTTGGCTGAATCAATTTTCTGCTTGACAAAAGTTACGGCATCTTTTTGTTCTTTGCTCCTATTCGTGGTTGCGCTGTAGGTTTCCAGCAATTCTTTATACTGGCTGTTTACGCGCAACTCAGGCGCATTACGCTGATTCAATTGCACCTTGAGTTCGTCATCTTCAACCGTCACTAAAAAATCGGGTACAATGTGCTGTACGGATCGCGTAGTTTCGAGCAAGCTGTTACCGGGCTTTGGGTTCAGCTTTACGATTTCATCAACGGCGTCTTTGAGTTCCTCTTCTGAAATGTCAAGTGACTTGATAATTTTAGTGTAGTGCTTCTTGGTAAACTCCTCAAAAAAGTCTTCAACTACGCGCAGTGCCAGGTAGACATCCTTGTCTTCATCCGGATGCTTGCGTTTGAGTTGAATCAAGAGGCATTCGCGCAAGTTTCTTGCTCCCACCCCCGGGGGATCAAATGCTTGAATGATAGAGAGCACTTCAAGCAGTTCCTCTTCAGAAACCATGAGATTCTGGCTAAAAGCCATGTCATTAACAATCGATTTCGGATCACGTCTCAGGTAGCCTGAATCATCTATATTCCCAATCAGGTTTTCTGCAATCACCTCTTGAGTTTCGGTGAGCGGACGAAGCCCGAGCTGTGAACGGAGGTTATCGTGAAAGGTGGTTCCGCTGCCAAAAGGCAGTTGTTTTTCTTCGTCGTCTCCCCCGCCTCCACCGTTATTGTACTTATAGGCGGGGGTATCGTCGTCGAGGTAATCGTTAATATCGAAGTCTTTCTCGGCTTCAGAGCGTTCTTCCTGGTACTCTTCGTAGTCTTGCTGCTCGACCTCCTGCTCACGACCTTCTTCGAGGGCAGGGTTCACTTCCAGCTCTTCCTTGATGCGCTGTTCGAGTTCCACCGTTGGCACCTGAATCAGTTTCATCAACTGAATCTGCTGCGGTGAAAGCTTCTGCAGAAGTTTTTGCTGGAGTGACTGTTTAAGCATTGTTTATACCACTAAGTTTAAAATTCTGCGTTCAACGGCGTACGTGGGAAGGGGATTACATCTCTGATGTTGGTCATACCTGTGACGAACATGATCAGCCGTTCAAAGCCCATTCCAAATCCGGCGTGAACTGCAGAACCAAATCTGCGGGTATCAAGATACCACCAAACATGCTCTTCCGGAATACCAAAAGCTGCGCACTTTTCAACAAGCTTTTCGAGACGTTCTTCGCGCTGGCTCCCCCCTATGATCTCACCGATGCCAGGAACGAGTACGTCCATGGCAGCTACGGTTTTCTGATCATCGTTCTGTCGCATGTAGAACGCTTTGATTGTTGCAGGGTAATCGGTGATGATCACCGGACGTTTAAAGTGCTTTTCCACCAGGTAGCGTTCGTGTTCACTCTGAAGATCAACGCCCCACTCTACCGGATACTTGAATTTATTCTTTTTGTAGGGTTTTGAATTGCGAAGTAAATCAATAGCCTGAGTATACGTGATGCGCTCAAATTGGTTGTCGATGACAAAGCGCAAACGTTCGGTCAGCGACATTTCATTGCGCTCGTTTTGCGGCTTATCTTTTTCTTCGTTCTGCTCGCGTTGTTCGAGAAAAGAGAGATCGTCTGCATAATGATCGAGGGCGTACTGCAGGAGGTACTTCATGAAGTCTTCTGCAAGATCCATGTTGTCACGAATATCTGCGAAGGCTACTTCCGGTTCGATCATCCAGAATTCTGCGAGGTGACGCGAAGTATTGGAGTTTTCTGCGCGAAAGGTCGGACCAAAGGTGTAGACCTTCCCAAGTGCCATGGCGCCAAGCTCCGCCTCAAGCTGACCACTCACCGTCAGGTTGGTCTCTTTACCGAAGAAGTCTTCACGAAAGTCAATTTTGCCCTCGTCATTCTTTGGCAGCGCGTTGAGATCAAGCGATGTCACTCTAAACATCTCTCCGGCACCCTCCGCGTCAGATGCGGTGATGATCGGTGTGTGCAGGTTGTAAAAACCACGGTCATTGAAATACTTGTGCACAGCGAAGGTCATGCCGTGACGGATGCGAAACACCGCCCCGAAAGTGCTGGTGCGAAAACGCAGGTGCGCCTTCTCGCGAAGGAAGTCCATCGTATGGCGCTTCATCTGAATCGGAAATTTCTCCGGATCCGCATCGCCCAGCACCTCTATGTGCTCCACGAGCACTTCAGTAGATTGACCCTGGCCCTTCGACGCTACCAGTTCTCCGCTTGCGCATATCGCAGCCCCGGTCGTCAGGCGCTTGCGAAGTGCTTCGTCTGTCTTTTCACGGTCAATCACCAGTTGAAGGTTCTTGATCGTTGAACCATCATTTACCGCGAGAAAGGTTTCATTCCGAAAGGTGCGAACCCATCCGCAGACGGTCACTTTTTTACCGATTGATGCTGCATCCAGCAATTCAATGATCGCATCGTGTTTCACTGAGGTCGTGTTTGGTTACAGCCCGCAAAGATAGGTAACTGTTAGCGGTCAGCCGTCTGCCGTCTGCAGTTCGTGGTTGGTGGTTCGTGGTCAAAAACCAACCACCAACCATTCCCCCGATCCCCGATCCCCGATCCCCGATCCTACCCAACAGGGGTATCCGACTCCACCACCCCATCACGCAGTCGCACAATGCGCTTTGTGTGCTTGGCGATGTCTTCTTCGTGGGTGACCAGAATGATCGTGTTGCCTTGTTCATGGATCTCTTCAAAGAGCTTCATGATCTCATGAGAGGTCTTCGTATCGAGGTTACCGGTGGGCTCGTCAGCAAGGATGATTGACGGACGATTCACGAGGGCCCGGGCCACAGCCACACGCTGACGTTGTCCGCCGCTAAGCTCATTGGGATTGTGATTCATACGGTCACCGAGACCAACCTGTGTAAGCACTTCTTTCCCGCGGGCATCGCGTTCTGCCTTGGTAAACCCGCCGTAAATCATGGGCAGCGCCACATTTTCGAGCGAACTGTAGCGCGGTAGCAGGTTAAACGTCTGAAAGACAAAGCCGATTTCTTTATTCCTGATCTCAGCGAGCTCATCTTCGGTGAGGCTGTCAACGGCCTTACCATTGAGCACATAGCTCCCGTCAGTAGGCGTGTCAAGGCAGCCGAGAACATTCATCAGCGTTGACTTACCGCTGCCTGAAGGCCCCATCAATGCTACATATTCGCCGCGTTCAATAGTTAAATCAACGCCGTCGAGTGCGCGCACTTCCTGTTCGCCCACCTGGTAAATCTTTGTGATACCTTCTACAGTTATGAGTGGTTCGGCCATAGCGTTCTTCTTACAAGTACAAGAATACGTTCTTTCGGCGCGAAAGCGCCGGATGATGTGGTGAACGTACTGCAGAACGGATGAACGCAAAAAGAGCAGACCTCGTTGGACGGTCAAGCAACTATCTGCGAATGAAATGCATCCATACTTATGAACCGCAGTCAGATTGTGGATTGTTTGTATGTTTGATCAAATCGAAGCTAGATAATGAAGACGCTTTTTTCTCTCCTCCTGTGTATTGGATGCTCTATTGGAATTCAAGCCCAACTTGTCGTTGATGAAACGATTACACCTGAAGACGCCGTACAGGATATCCTGATTGGTGATGGTGTGGAGGTTTCAAATATCACCTTCAGTGGTGATTTGAACCAGATCGGTTCGTTCGATAGCCAAAATTCGAACCTTCCGATCCTTGAAGGTATGGTTTTGGGTACAGGTGACGTCAATCTTGCCGTTGGACCGAATAACTCCGGCAGCTTCTCACTTGGCGGAGGGAATTTTGGCGTAAACGATCCTGATCTCGATCAACTTTCCACGTTCAATACCAACGACGCAGTTGTGCTGGAGTTCGACTTCGTTTCGCAAGGTGACTCGGTAAAATTCAATTATACATTCGGATCTGAAGAATACAATGAGTACGTGTGTGGATCTGTGAATGACGCTTTCGGATTTTTCTTATCGGGTCCGGGCATCAATGGCCCGTTTGCTGATAATGCGATCAACCTGGCCACCATTCCTGACACCGACATTCCTGTAACCATCAACACCGTCAATCTCGGTGTTGCCGGCAGCAATGGGATTGAGTCAAACTGCAGTCAGGTAAGTCCTGACTGGGACCAGAATGCAGCGTTTTACGTTGACAACGAAAACAATAACGACCCGAACAGTACCCAACTCGATGGTTTCACGGTAACGCTAACCGCTGCTGCTGAGGTTGAATGCGGTGAGACCTACCACATTAAAATTGCCATCGCCGATGCAGGAGATACTGCGTTTGACAGCGCCGTATTTCTTGAAGGAGGATCATTCTCCACTTCAGCAGCCATTTCAGCTTCTGTGCCGGACGCGCCACCAAGCCTTCCACCATTGACCATGCTCGAGGGCTGTGTAGACGGCATATTTACGGTATTCCGCCCGAATGTCGACGAGCAAGACACCCTCTTCCTGGAACTTGGCGGCACTGCCACCGAGCTCGACGACTACACCGAAATCCCTGACTTCGTGGTGTTCCCCGATGGAGAACTCACGCTGGATATCCCGGTGAGTTCGCTGCCTGATGATTTGGTTGAAGGTCTTGAGTTCATCACGCTCACCTACGATTACACCAATGCCTGTGGCGAGCAAGACACCGTCATTGCCCAGTTAAACATCCAAGACTACATACCACCGAGCATTGACCTTCCGGCGCAGCTCAACCTCTGTGGCGGTGAAGCGCAAACGGTAGATGCTACTCCTGAAAACGGCTTTGCACCGTTCACTTACGAATGGTCAACCGGAGGTTCAGGAGCAACCGAATCTGTGAGTTCCAATGACGGTGATTCAGTGTTTGTGTCAGTCTCCGACTACTGTGGATCACTGGTTCAAGATTCTTTGGCGATCATCATTCCTCCTCCATTCGTCCCTACAGACTCTACCGAGCTGTGCATCGGTGAAAGTACGCCGGTGCTTGCCACAGGTGGCGCTGCACCTTACACGGTTGAGATCAACTGGTTTGTGAACGGCGAACTGCAAGAGTTCGAAGATGATGCCCCTCCATTCATTGATGAAGGAGGCTACGTATTTACGAACCAGTTTGAAGAAGGACTCTTTGAATTTGTGGTGACCGATGAATGTGGTCTTACCGAAGAAATAGTGGTCGAAGTAGGCACCTGTGTCACCGAGATCCCGAACATCTTCACACCCAATGGTGACGGCACCAATGAGAACTTCCACATTTTCGGACTGGAGGGCTTCCCTGGCAGCAGGCTCGTTGTGTATAACCGCTGGGGTACCGTAGTATTCGAAGACGACAACTACCGTAACAACTGGAACGCTCCCGATGTGAGTGATGGCGTGTATTACTATGTACTCACCCGCAGCGATGACGAACAGTTCTCCGGTACGGTAACCATCAAGCGTGACTGACCCTGGTTTTGTGAGTGGTTGGTTGTTCGTGGTTGCAGCGCATACTTGCGCTGCCTTTTCAATTCGGGCGGTCACCGTAGGGACGCGATTTATCGCGTCCGCCTGGCGGCAGACAGGTCCGGCAATTGTGGTTTAACCTAAAGGATGCGCTTGGCGCATCCCTCTCTTCCGGCGCTTTTGCGCCGAAACCTTAGGCAACCAAAAAGATTCAAACCGCATCACAGAAATACGGCAATCTCAGATTAGCCAATTGTTCAGTAAGTTTGAAGAAATCACTGTCTGATGAGAATACTAGTCATTCTGTCTGTTTTCACTTTTTTCCCTGCTTCCCTGCTGGCACAGATCACTGTTCAGCAAGTCACCCCCGAGGAGGCCGTACAAGACATCCTCATTGGCGAAGGCGTAGAAGCATTCAACATCACTTACACAGGTTCACCTATTCAGCTTGGCTTCATGCAAGGGGCAGATGGCACCGATTTTCCTATTCCGGAAGGATTGATTTTGTCATGTGCAGACGCCGCAAATGTGGCGGAGCCTGATTGCTTCACCGGCAACGATGTTCCTTTTGGTGAAGGTGTATCAGGCGACCCTGATTTGCTTGAAATCGCTAATGACGTACCCGGGCTGATCGGTCAAAACTTCAATGTTAGCGCTGTGAATGACCTGTGTATACTGGAATTTGATTTTGTCGCGACAGGTGACAGCGTCAAATTCAACTACGCATTCGGTTCTGATGAGTACCTCGAATGGGTGAACAGCTCGTTTAACGACATCTTCGCATTCTTTCTGAGTGGCCCCGGGATTACCGGCCCTTATGACAGTCCGCCAGATTTCCCCGACGGAGCCATCAATATCGCTCAGCTACCGGATTCTGACCCACCTCTGCCGATTACCGTATCGTCTGTGAACGATCAGCTGAACAGCGAATTTTACATTGACAACGTCAACAACGTTGACATTTGCCAAGACGGCTTTACTGTAACCCTCGAGGCTTCAGCTCAGGTACAATGTGGTGAAACTTATCACATTAAACTCGCGATAGCTGATGGCTCTGACACGGCGCTTGAATCAATCGTAGTGCTTGAGGCAGGCTCGTTCACCACTTCTGCAACGATTTCTTCATCGGTACCTGACGCTCCTCCGAGCCTTCCACCATTGACCATGCTCGAGGGCTGTGTAGACGGCATATTTACGGTATTCCGCCCGAATGTCGACGAGCAAGACACCCTCTTCCTGGAACTTGGCGGCACTGCCACCGAGCTCGACGACTACACCGAAATCCCTGACTTCGTGGTGTTCCCCGATGGAGAACTCACGCTGGATATCCCGGTGAGTTCGCTGCCTGATGATTTGGTTGAAGGTCTTGAGTTCATCACGCTCACCTACGATTACACCAATG
This sequence comes from Flavobacteriales bacterium, assembly GCA_018402085.1. Taxonomy (GTDB): domain Bacteria; phylum Bacteroidota; class Bacteroidia; order Flavobacteriales_D; family Sanyastnellaceae; genus Sanyastnella. The sequence continues at coordinate 2,601,952 of JAGYJM010000002.1, forward strand.
CCTGTGGCGAGCAAGACACCGTCATTGCCCAGTTAAATATCCAAGACTACATACCACCGAGCATTGACCTTCCGGCGCAGCTCAACCTCTGTGGCGGTGAAGCGCAAACGGTAGATGCTACTCCTGAAAACGGCTTTGCACCGTTCACTTACGAATGGTCAACCGGAGGTTCAGGAGCAACCGAATCTTTGAGTTCCAATGACGGTGATTCAGTGTTTGTGTCAGTCTCCGACTACTGTGGATCACTGGTTCAAGATTCTTTGGCGATCATCATTCCTCCTCCATTCGTCCCTACAGACTCTACCGAGCTGTGCATCGGTGAAAGTACGCCGGTGCTTGCCACAGGTGGCGCTGCACCTTACACGGTTGAGATCAACTGGTTTGTGAACGGCGAACTGCAAGAGTTCGAAGATGATGCCCCTCCATTCATTGATGAAGGAGGCTACGTATTTACGAACCAGTTTGAAGAAGGACTCTTTGAATTTGTGGTGACCGATGAATGTGGTCTTACCGAAGAAATAGTGGTCGAAGTAGGCACCTGTGTCACCGAGATCCCGAACATCTTCACACCCAATGGTGACGGCACCAATGAGAACTTCCACATTTTCGGACTGGAGGGCTTCCCGGGCAGCAGGCTCGTTGTGTATAACCGCTGGGGTACCGTAGTATTCGAAGACGACAACTACCGTAACAACTGGAACGCTCCCGATGTGAGTGATGGCGTGTATTACTATGTACTCACCCGCAGCGATGACGAACAGTTCTCCGGTACGGTAACCATCAAGCGTGACTGACCCTGGTTTTGTGAGTGGTTGGTTGTTCGTGGTTGCAGCGCATACTTGCGCTGCCTTTTTCAATTCGGGCGGTCACCGTAGGGACGCGATTTATCGCGTCCGCCTGGCGGCAGACAGGTCCAGCAATTGTGGTTTAACCTAAAGGATGCGCTTGGCGCATCCCTCTCTTACGGCGCATCCCTCTTCTATGTGAATTTTCAGGTATAGAGGAAGCGTGTGACGCCTCCCTTTATGTTGGATTTGGTATCACTGTGGAAGTGTTTATTGACGCCTGTTTTCCGAATAGAAGCTGTTGATAGGCTGGAAGACAGAATTCACTCTCGGCGATTCAACGCGAATCTGTTTCAATAGATCTCGGGCACAGTATTGAGGCGTTGCAAGCTACACTCTCTGATTCCGTATATTCTCATCTAAATTCACCTAAAGAGCGACTTCCCCGTCATTTCTCCGGGTTGTTCGATACCCATCAGTTCGAGCACGGTTGGCGCAACATCTGCCAGAATGCCCGACTGAACATCCTTCACATTGGGTGAAATGACAATGAACGGCACCGGATTCGTAGTGTGTGCGGTATGGGGCGACCCATCTTGGTTAACGGCCATGTCGGCATTTCCGTGATCGGCGATGATGATGAATTGGTAGTCCTGTGAGAGACCAGCCTCTACCACACGCATGAGCTGCTGATCGGTGGCTTCCACTGCTTTGATAATGGCCTCGAAAACACCGGTATGCCCTACCATATCCGGATTCGCGAAATTCAAGACCACCAGGTCTGGCGAATTCTCCTGCATACGCGTGCAAATCCGATCAGCCACTTCCGGGGCGCTCATCTCGGGTTGCAGATCGTAGGTAGCCACCTTCGGCGAGTGCACCAGAATACGGTCTTCGCCGTCAAACTCCTGCTCTCTCCCACCTGAGAAAAAGAAGGTAACGTGCGGGTACTTCTCGGTTTCAGCGATGCGAACCTGCGTGCGGCCGGCGTTGGCTACCACCTCACCCAGGGTCATTGCGAGGTCATCTTTTTCATAGACCACATGCACCTTTTCAAAGGTACTGTCGTAGCGGGTCATGGTGTAGTAATCGAGATCAAGCTTCTTCATATCGTGCTCCGGAAAATCCTGCTGGGTCAAGGCCATAGTGATCTCTCTGCAGCGGTCAGTGCGAAAGTTGAAGCAAATCACAACGTCTCCTTCGTTGATCGTTGCGATCGGCTGACCTTTGATGTCGGTAATAACTTTTGGCTCGATGAACTCATCAGTGATGTCTTCAGCATAACTTGCCTCTATGGCTCGTTCAGCCGACAAATAAGGGGCGCCTTCTCCCCTTACGAGTAGGTCATACGCCTTCTTGACACGCTCCCACCGCTTGTCTCGGTCCATCGCATAGTAGCGGCCGATCACCGACGCGATGCGGGTATCATTCGACGACTCATCTGCAACTTGCTGCAGCGATTGAATAAAGCCTTTCCCACTTCTGGGGTCCGTGTCACGACCATCGGTGAACGCGTGAATGAAAACCTGCGGCACACCGGCTTTATCGGCGAGCTGAATCAATGCATGCAAGTGTTCCTGTGAAGAGTGTACCCCTCCGTCTGAGACCAGCCCCATGAGGTGAAGTCTACCGCCCCGGGCTTGGTCCATCGCGTTATTCAGCACTGCTTGATCAAAGAAGCTACCGTCTTTGACAGCCCTGTTGATCCGCACAAGGTCCTGGTAAACCACGCGCCCGGCACCGATATTCATGTGTCCGACCTCACTGTTGCCCATTTGACCGTCAGGCAAACCAACGTGTTCACCATCGGTCTGTAGGGTAGCGTTCGGGTAGGTGCTTAGCAGTTCATCCATAAAAGGGGTGTGCGCCATGTGTACGGCATCACTTTCGTCTTGCTTCCCGTATCCCCAGCCATCGAGTACGATGAGGGCAACCTTTTTTGAGGTAGTGTTCATGATTTAAGACTTATCATTGAGAAGGGGCAGGCAGAGTATGAAGGTGCTGCCTTTATCGCTTTCACTGCTGACCCTCACGCTCCCGTTGTGCTGTCGCGCAATACGATCTACAAGGTAGAGTCCGAGTCCGGTGCCTTTTGTCCTCCGCGTTTCTTCATTCCCGATCCGGTAAAACTTCCTGAAAATCCGTTCTTTTTCCTGCGGAGGAATACCGGCTCCTTCATCTTCTATGGTAAAGCACGCCTGCCCATCCAGCCTTTTCAGGCTGATATCAATAGAAGTATCTTCGGGAGAATACTTCACAGCGTTCTCTACGAGGTTGGCTATGAGCGATTCTACCTGATTGGTGTCTCCGTGAATATGAATATCAGGCGAGAGTTCAACCTTGAAATGATGCAGCTGCCCGATGCTTTGCCGCAGTTTCGCTGTAACCATCTGCACCAGTTCAGTGAGATTCAGCGGCGCAAAGGCTCCTTCACGATCGTGATCAAGGCGTGTACTGAGCAAAATATTCTCAACGAGGTGATCAAGCCGATGCGTTTCATTTACCGCATCAGAGAGCATCGAGGCCTGCTTTTCTTCAGGCAAGCGCCGCGAACGGAGGGTGTCGAGAAACAGGCGCAGCGTAGCGATGGGCGTTTTCAGCTCGTGGGTCACCGCCAGCATGAAATTGCGCTCTTGCCGAGCGAGTTCAGCCTCTTTGCGAAGGTAATTGCCAATGCGCCAGAGTCCGAACAACAACAGGCTCACGAAAACCGCCCCCTCGCCGATGACCATCCATACTTTTTTCTGGTAAGAGCTTTCGATGGAGTCTGCTGAAGACGGCATCAGGTTCAGTTGCAGATCTCGGATCTCACCGTGCAGGTTAACGATGTGAAAGGCCCACCAAAAGAACTGAAACAGCACATAAGCTGAGAGCAGTAAGAAGACAATGCGTGTGCGTTTCTGTTTCGGATACATGGTGCGGCAAAGGTACACATGAAATGAGGCAAATGCGAGGGTAGCGGCACGGTGGGCAGCGACATGAAATCAAAAAAGGCCTTCCTTGCGGAAGACCTTTTCAAAATGTATGTCGGGGCGGAATTACTTCTTTGGTTTAATACCGACGCCACCATTGCCTTTGTTTCCCTTGCTGCTTGAATTGGTTCCTTTCTCTTGTGTTGAGCGAGAATCCTCGTTGCGCAGGGTCAAGAGCGTAGGTTTTGAGAACACCACATGCAGTTCTTCGCCGTCGCGACGCTCCATTTCATACGATGTGCCGATGCTCCAGCCCATAGCCGAAAGCACGTTCATGGCTTCAAGCAGAGAAGTGAAGCTGCGTGTACGCAGTTGTTCCATTTCATCACGAATAGTCTTCTCGGTGACCATGCGACTTGCAATAGGGTCAAACATGATGCGCACAACATCGCGGTTTTGCTGCTGTGTCACGAGAATTTCACCATAGAAATTCGGAAGCATCTTACCACCTTTGGCGGTTTGCATCGATGTGGATGTCTGTGCGGCTGCGAAAAGTGGCAGCGCTACTACCATCAGTACAATCAGTTTCTTCATAATTCGTCAAGATAATTTGCCTCTAAGGTACAGCATCGGGCATAGGGTAGCGTTTAATGAAGTGTTAAAATATACCCCCTCTATGTCCAAGAGGTCTGTTGTACCTTTACAAGTATCAAAAACCTGACATGAATGAAAACCATATATTTCATTTTCAGCCTGCTGTTCGCATCCTGCGCTTTTGCGCAGGTACCAAGCTATCAACCTGATTTTGACGGAGACGGAAACATCTCAAGCTCCGACCTGCTCGGCTTTCTCGGCTATTTTGGCGGCACTTTTGACGCCTCATCCATCAGCAGTGGCGCAGGCAACTTCTGGGAAAATGACCTGAACCTGGCTGAAAAAACTCCCGTAACCCATGTGCTTTCAAGTGAAGATTACACCGTACCGCAAGGTTTCACGCTCTATATAACGCAATTGTACAACGTCACCGGATATGTGCGCATTGACGGAGAAAACGTTTTTTATTATTACAGTGGTTACTTCAATGGACCTGCCTTGCAACAGCCCATCATCGCGGCTGAAGGCCAGGTTATCAGCAGTACGTCAACGGCAGCATTCAACGGGTACCTCGCGCCCAACAACGAGCGTGAAGCCGTGACGATCAACATCGGATCAAGTGACTACACCGTTCCTGAAGGAAAGGCACTCGTGATCACCTCGTTGTACTCTGTCACAGGCTTTATGCGGGTCAACAGCATCAATATTCACTATTATTATTCAAATTATTTCAATTCAAACGGATTGTCAAACCCATATATCTTGAGCGCCGGTGATGTGCTTTCAGCGACCAGCACCTGTGTCGTAAACGGCTATCTGGTTGATTCGGAGATCGAGACAGTGACGCATAATCTCAGTATCGAATACACCGTGCCTGCCGGTTACCGGCTCGTAGTCAACAACCTGTACAATGTGACCGGCTTCTTCAGATTGAATGGCCAGAACCTGCATTACTACTATTGCAGCTATTTTAACGGTCCAACCTTAGGCAAGCCTTTCATGTTCGAAGAAGGTGACGTGCTTTCTGCAACGAGTACCGCTGCTTTCAACGGGGTTTTGATTCCTATAGAGTAAGCGCATTGATGACAAAGTACTTTTTTCTGGCCACCGCTCTGCTTGCAATGTTTGCTGTACAGGGTCAAGTGGATGTTCTTCATGTTCAAAAGCGTGCGAAAGGCGAAGGTTCTTTTCCGCGTAAAAACGCGGGATATTTTCTTCATGGTGTGGCCAGCGGAGACCCCACAGACAGCTCGGTGGTGTTGTGGACACGCATCACTCCGGATGAGCTGACAGGCACGCACGAGGTGAATTGGGAAATCGCATCGGATATTGCCTTTTCGGATGTATTGGATGGCGGCACGGCAGTCACCGACTCTTCAGCAGACTTCACCGTGCACCTACACTTGAGTGGTCTGCCTGAAGACAGCTACCTGTTCTACCGATTCAATTACGAGGGTGAATCTTCTGTCACCGGAAGAACACGCACGCTGCCTATGTCGGGGGGCGATGACCTGCGGATCGCTGCGGTATCTTGCTCTGACTATAGACAAGGCTATTTCAATGCCTACGCCCATATAGCCGGGCGCAATGACATTGACCTGGTCATTCACCTGGGGGATTATATTTATGAAACTGGTGGTGAAGCTGAACGGCTGCACGATCCCGATGCTGAAATATACCGGCTCGCCGACTATCGCACACGCTACAATCAGTACAGACTTGACCCTGACCTCCAGCGCATGCACCAGCTCTATCCGGTGTTGACCATCTGGGACGATCACGATATTGTGGTAGACGCCACCCGTGACACCAGCATGGCGCATCAGGCACAATTTGGCAATTACAGCACCCGTAAATCAGCCGCAATCGAAGCGGCACGTGAATGGTTACCGCTATCGAGCAACCTCGAAGAGAATCCCTTTAAAAACTGGCGAAGCGTGCAGTGGGGTGACCTTGCACGCATCATCCTCGTAGACGTTCGCCTCTTTGATCGCGATCTCTTCGTGAATTCCTCAGAAGACCCGCTCTTCGGGGATCCGGATCACAAACTGATGGGCCCCGAACAACAACAATGGTTTCTCGGTGAACTCGATAATGAGCAGCAATGGAACCTTGTTGGCAACCAGTTGATGGTTGGCCAGTTTCGCGCCGCAGTTGAACCGATCATTTATGAAAACTGGGACGGCTATCCTGCTGAACGAGATACCTTCTTCAACTTTCTCCAAACCCACGAGATTGACAATACGGTGTTCATGACCGGTGACTTCCATGTCTCAATTGCATGCAACCTCTGTCCTGAACCCCGCGACACCAGCCTCTACGATTCAGAGACCGGTGAGGGCTCCATCGGGGTTGAGTTTGTGGTTCCAAGCATTACAGGTGTCAATTTTGACGAGGGATATGACTTTGGCCTTGCCAACCCTGAATCCGCCGCACAGAATCTTCAAATCTTCAACAATCATTACCAATACGTGGAGTTGACTGAACATGGATTTGTTTTATTGCACGTCAACAATGAGCGCGCTCAGGGCGAATACTGGCATATGGCGAGTATTCTTGACGACGCCAATCACGAAGCTTCGATCGGTGAGATCTGGTTTGCAACCGATGGGCAGAACAGGCTTACTCAAGGCTTTGCGCCGGCAGTGCCCGACGCAGATGAAATACCGGTACCTGACGCTTGCTCAATAGTCTCTGTTGAAGAAAGCTCTGCTCCCCGGGTGGTGATGCTGTATCCGAACCCTGCAAGCGACGTTTTATTTGTCAATCTGCTCAGCAACGACCTCCGTACAGTCACCGTTATTGATCTAAATGGCAAAGTGTGGCTGCAAAAGCAGCCGGACGCGACAGCCGGCTTTAGCGCCCTGAAAGTTGATATTTCAAACCTCCCCTCGGGATCCTTTGTCTTGCGCATCACAGATAAAACAGGTCTGTCAACCAGCCATCGGTTTGTGAGGGAATAGAAAACACCTTCATACGCCTCCGCTGTTATCGATAAGGCCCCAAGAGGGATGCGCCACGCACATCCTTTAGGTTGAACCACAATTGCACAACCTGTCTGCCGCCAGGCGGACGCGATAAATCGCGTCCCTACGGTGACCGCCCAAACTGAAAAAGGCAGCGCAATGATGCGCTGCCCCCCGGAACCACCAACCACCAACAACCAACCATACCCCCCTTATCCACGACCCTCTATTCATTACTTCCCACACATCTTGGATGGTTCGGCAACATATTTGAATAATTTCAGCGTTTGAATTTATAGAACGACAACCAAGAAAACACCGAATGAACCTGCTGAATATCCTGCTTCAAGGCGTTAATCTGGCAGGCGAGGGCGGCCAGTTGGCCGCTGATTCACTCGCCACCAACGAACCGCGAGAAATTGAAGTCTCCATACTGGAGCTTCTCATGCAAGGGGGGTGGTACATCATGATCCCGCTTGCCATACTCTCTATTCTCGCTATTTACATCTTCATTGAACGTACCCTGGCGATCAATAAAGCCCTGAAGGAAGAGAAAAACTTCATGGAGAAGATCAAAGACTACATCAACGATGGCAAGCTTGATAGCGCTAAAAACCTCTGTGGCACTAGCAACACGCCCATCGCAAGAATGCTTGAAAAAGGCATCAGCCGCATTGGCAAGCCTCTCGGAGATATACGTGTGGCCATTGAAAATGTGGGTAAACTCGAGATCTACCTACTCGAGAAAAACCTATCTAACCTCGCCACGATTGCCGGAGCTGCGCCCATGATCGGATTCCTCGGAACCGTCATTGGTATGGTGCAGGTATTTCTCGACATGGAAGCCGCAGGAACCGTGCAGGTTGACGACATCTCTGCAGGTACCAAGCAGGCGATGATTACCACCATTGTCGGACTTATTGTCGGCATCATCGCTTACATGGCCTACAATTACCTCGTAAGCAAAGTGTCAAAAGTGATTCACAAGATGGAAGCGTCGAGCATCGAGTTCGTCGACATCCTCGAAGAACCGGGAAACTGAGCTTATGGACCTCGGACAACGAAATAAAGTAGAAGTCTCCGGGAATATGTCCACCATGACGGACCTCGTATTCCTGCTGTTGATCTTCTTCATCATCCTCTCCACCCTCGCCAGCAATGGGGTGAATGTTGATTTGCCTCAAAGTAAAGGGGTGAGTTCAGTGGCCAATGCGAAGCTGACGGTTTCCATCAAGCCTGATCTGACCTACTATGTAAACGGCGGAAGGGTAGAAAAAACAGACCTCGAGGATATCCTGCTTCTTCGCATGGAGGAAGTAACTGATAAAGTGCTGTACCTTCAGGTAGACAAAGAAGTGCCGACAGGCGCAACCGTTGAAATCATTGGTTTAGCCAAGTCACACAGCTGGAGAGTCATGCTCGGTTCTAACCCGAAAAAAGACGAATGAACGCACTGCGCGCTGAACAAGAAAAGAAAGACCGCCGCATCGCGGCGTTGACCTCAGTGCTCATTTTTGCCCTGGTTGTTACCCTGTGCGCGATCCTGACAGCATTCACGATTCAGGACCCTCCTCCCGGCGAGCAATTTGTGGCGGTTGGCATGGCCGATTTTGGATCCGACCTGACAGCAGGAGGAGACAATGAAAGTGAGGTTGCCAGCGAAGAAGTTCAGGAAGTCGTTGAAGAAGAAGCCTCACAATCTGAAGTCACCGAATCAGCACCCACCGAAGAAATCGTTACACAGGATCAATCCGATGTGAGCGTCCCAACCGGCAGTGAAGAAAGCACACAAGAAGAACCCACTGAAGAAGAGCAGGAAGTCAGCGACGGCCTGAACAGTATCCTCGACCGCATCAACGACAGCTCCGGCGGCGGTGGCTCCGAAGGAGACAGCGAAGGCACCGGCAACGAAGGCGACCCCAATGGTCAAATCGACGGTAAAGGTGTGGTTCAGGGCGAAGGCATCGGTTGGTCACTCGCCGGAAGAGGCATGCAAGGAAGCCCGAAACTCGAAGAAGACCCTACCGAAGAAGGGATAGTGGTGCTAACCATTTATGTGAACCGAACCGGAAAGGTGGTGCGCACCAAACGAAACTACGTCAAGAGCACAACCTCGAGTAACTACCTTTTCCAGCTTGCAGAGAAAGCGGCTAAAACAGCTAAGTTTACAGTGAAGAACGACGCACCCGCAGAGCAAAAAGGCGAAATGGTCTTCCGCTTTGAACTGCAATAGCTATGGACTATCGCGAAACCCTCGCCTTTCTTTTTGAGCAACTCCCAATGTTCCAGCGGGTAGGCGCCGCGGCTTACAAAGCGGACCTCTCTAATACCATCGCGCTTTGCCGACTAATCGGCAACCCTGAGCAAAAGTTGCGCTTTGTGCATATCGCCGGCACCAATGGCAAAGGCAGCACAGCACACATGACCGCGTCAATTCTCCAGGAGGCAGGTTACAAAACCGGACTCTTCACCTCCCCTCACCTCAAAGATTTCCGCGAGCGCATTCGCCTGAACGGTGAGCTGATGGAGCAGGATGCTGTCATCGAATTTGTAGAACAATTCAAAGACGAGTGGACAAACATCAAGCCCTCATTTTTTGAGATCACGGCTGCCATGGCGTTCTGGTATTTTGACCGCGTCGGGGCAGAAATCGTTGTGCTGGAGACCGGCATGGGCGGTCGCCTCGACTCTACCAATGTGGTGCGCCCTGAAATCAGCATCATCACCAGCATCGGCATGGATCACATGCAGTTCCTCGGCGATACCATCGAAAAGATTGCCGCAGAAAAGGCAGGCATTATCAAGCTGGGCAAACCCGTTGTTACCGGTCGTCTCGTTCCTGAGGCCTTAGAGGTTATCCGCGCAAAAGCGCGGGATGCTAAATCGCCCGTCATTGAAAGCGATACGGATCAAATCAGCGTGCCTCCCCTTGATCTCAAAGGACCGTTTCAGCCCATAAATGCTCGTACGGCCATAGCGGCAGCATGGGAATTGCAAAAAAGAGGCTACAAAATTGACGACGAACACATCTTGAAAGGGTTATCACGTGTCACGGTGAACACCGGTTTACTCGGACGCTGGCAAGTCTTGCGTGAGCAGCCGCTGACGGTAACTGACTGCGCGCATAATGAGCCCGCACTAACCGGAATCCTTAAAGAAATTGCGCGGCATGATTACCACAACCTCCACATGGTGCTGGGCTTCTCCAATGACAAAGACCTTGAACCGCTGCTAAAGATGCTTCCAAAAGAAGCCACCTACTATTTTACCACTGCGAAAGTCCCCAGAGCCCTGCCGGCCGACAAACTGATGGAACTGGCAGCGGCACACGGATTTCAGGGTGAAGCCTTTTCAAGTGTGCGAAAGGCTTATGAAGCTGCACGGCTCTACGCGTCAAAGCGCGATATGATCTACATAGGCGGAAGCGTTTTCGTTGTGGCAGAAGTGGTTTAGCCGCTGTACGCGGTGAGGAATACACACCGAGGATACTTCGGGCTCACTGCAAATCGTATGCTTTCACCTCCAAAATGCGATAGGCTCGGAATCAAGCGATTCAAATAGTGCTAACTTCACTTCCAAACACTTATAACTATGATTGAGAATCCATGGATCTTCTTTGTGGCCGCACTCATTCCTATTTTATTGGGTGCCATTTGGTACAACCCGGCTGTGCTTGGCCGCCGATGGATGAAACTGGCAATGATTTCTGAAGAACAACTGCAGAGCGGTAGATTTCCGGTAATTCTGCTGGTCACCTATATCTTCAGTCTTATGCTGTCTTTCATGCTTTATACAATCGTGGTTCACCAGGCACACATTGGCTCTTTGTTCATGGGCTTCGACGGTTACCAGGAGCAAATGACTGCTGAATCCGGTGAGTTGTTCGAGCGTTACACAGCAATGATGAGTCAGTTTGAAGGGATGTTCCGGACGTTCAAGCACGGTATGCTGCATGGTGCGATTGCAGGCTTGTTCATCGCAATGCCTGTTCTTGGTATCAATGCACTGTTTGAACGGAAGAAAGCAGGCTACATTTTGCTAAACACACTGTACTGGATGATTGCCTTAATGCTGATGGGCGGACTTGTCTGCGCTTATGCCTGATCAGTAGCGCAGACGGTGATGTTGCTTGTGCATTCCCTGTCGACGTAGTAACCATCCCATTTCGAACAAATCAAGACTAAGTTGGAAGGACTCGTCTATTGTAAGTTTCTTCCAAGCCCTGTGCATGTCACTTGACCAGTGGATGTCGTCTACTACGATGATGCCACCCTCGCTAAGGTGAGGCTTTAAACGGCTGGTGTAATCAAGCAGTGCTTCACCGATGTGATGTCCGTCAATGAAAATAAGGTCGAATGTTGACGAAGGTTCCAGCTCTGAAAGAAACGCATCGAATGAAGCATTGACGATCCGAGCTTGAAGTCCGCAGTTCTCCAAAACGCTTTCAGCTTCTTCGACGAGGCTGGCGGCTCCTTCTACGGAAATCACATCTGCACCTGAAGCAGCCAGGTATGCGGTGGTTAACCCCACCGAAGTACCTAATTCAAGAATCTGTTCTGAATTCGAAAAGGACGCGAGTCTATAAAGCGCTCGTGCATATTTAGGTTTCTTGGCACTTATACGGGTGATTTCTGCTACTCTACGGGTGCTCCCTTTCATACGTTTTGACCCGGCTCCCAGGTCTTCAACACGAATGAGGCGTGTGTCTTGTAACAAGCGATTTCGCTGTCTTTCGATTTTATCAAAGAGGTAATAGTGCTTCTCCTCGTTCAATACTTCATCGAATAGCTCGTAGAGGTAAGGCGAGTGCGCTTTGTGAACCCCTTTGGCTTCGAGTACATAACGTAAGTAGGCGATGGCTCTTTGCACGATGTAAAGAAAAGCCATACGTTGGGTTCATCAAATTTTTTACCCGCCGAGTTGACCCCGTTGCAAAAAGTTCTATATTTGCAGTCCTGAAAACGCAAAGGCGTTGAAAAAGGGCGATTAGCTCAGTTGGTTCAGAGCACTCCGACAACGTCGGAGGGGTCACTGGCCGAAAAAAAAGAAATTAGGGGCGATTAGCTCAGTTGGTTCAGAGCACTCCGACAACGTCGGAGGGGTCACTGACCAGGAAAAAGAAAATTAGGGGCGATTAGCTCAGTTGGTTCAGAGCACTCCGACAACGTCGGAGGGGTCACTGACCAGGAAAAAGAAAATTAGGGGCGATTAGCTCAGTTGGTTCAGAGCACTCCGATTACATCGGAAGGGTCACTGGCCGAAAAAAAAGAAATTAGGGGCGATTAGCTCAGTTGGTTCAGAGCACTCCGACAACGTCGGAGGGGTCACTGACCAGGAAAAAGAAAATTAGGGGCGATTAGCTCAGTTGGTTCAGAGCACTCCGACAACGTCGGAGGGGTCACTGACCGAAAAAATAGAAATTAGGGGCGATTAGCTCAGTTGGTTCAGAGCACTCCGATTACATCGGAGGGGTCACTGGCCGAAAAACAAGAAATTAGGGGCGATTAGCTCAGTTGGTTCAGAGCACTCCGACAACGTCGGAGGGGTCACTGACCGAAAAAATAGAAATTAGGGGCGATTAGCTCAGTTGGTTCAGAGCATCTGCCTTACAAGCAGAGGGTCACTGGTTCGAATCCAGTATCGCCCACCACTAACACGAAAGCGAGACCGAAAGGTGCTCGCTTTTTTGTTGCCTAAACGTTTAGCTATGCCCTCAGCTTATATTCTGTTCTCTCAGCGTCTCGACCGGTACTATGTGGGTTCTACCTCTGGCAAAGTCGAAGAACGTTTGCGTCGTCATTTGACAGCGAGAAGCGGTTTTACTTCCAAGGCTCGTGACTGGGAGGTCGTTTTCCAAGAAGAGTTCTCATTGAAATCGGATGCCATGAAACGAGAGCGACAAATCAAGTCATGGAAATCACGCAAGATGATCGACAAACTGATAGCTTCCTCATCATCAGTTTAGCTCAGTTGGTTCAGGCATCCCGACGCAGTCGGGAGGGTCACTGGTTTGAACTAAGCGCAGCCATCTCACGACCGCAGGGAGTAATCCAGTATCGCCCACCACTAACACGAAAGCGAGACCGAAAGGTGCTCGCTTTTTTGTTGCATAATATTCCATGTTCGTGAGCCAGTAGCCTTAAACGTGGTCTATTGTCAGCTTTGACATCGCAGTTCTGACGTTTCAAACACTCATTCGGCTACTTTACCGTTTTTTACCCTCACAATACATGGCACCGAATTAGCTTTGGCGTAACGGTGCAGATAAATTGCCCACCTTCGTATGGCAATAAATACACCAACGAACAGCCCTCGTTATTCAAGAAACTGACGAGCTACAAATGAACACGAATCGATTAGTACTCACCATTGCGGCGACTTTCTCACTTTTCCTGCACCTACCAAGGATCGCATTTCTGTACTCTGGCCAACGTAACCAGACACTGGAAGGATTGATTCAGGTTACCGTTGAAGACACAGCTCTCCGAATACTGCTGCTTTTTGGCTACGCATTCACCTTGCTCAAACTAAACCTTGACTGGGTTAAACTAATCCCCCAGAAACATCGCCGTTGGGCGGCGTTATTGGCCAATTTACTTATCTACTTCATATGGGTGCTACTCTTTTACCTTATTGAGACGTTCTTCTACAACATATTCGCCTCCGTCATCAGTCCATCTATAAACTTCATCGTATACTTTTTCTTTCTCATTGTTCTCGCTGTAATCAGCTACGCAGTCAAACTTCTTAAGAAATCCCGCTTAGATAACATCGAGAAGGAAGTCCTCAAAAGGAAAAGCCTACAGAATGAACTTGAAGCACTCCGGAACCAAGTCAACCCTCACTTCCTCTTCAACTCACTCAGCACCCTTTTAAACCTGGTACGGGAAGATCAAAAGAGCGCAGAAACGTTCATTTATAACCTCGCCTTTCTTTACAGGTATATTCTCCAAAGCCAGGAAGAAGAACTGGCCACCATCAAAGATGAGCTCAAAGTGCTGAACAGTTACGCGCAACTCATCGGAGAACGATATAAAGATAATTTCCGGATTGATGTCCGAATCGACGAATCCGTTTACCACCGTAAAATCCCAATCCTTTCTCTGCAATTGCTTCTCGAAAACGCAGTGAAGCACAATGAGATCTCACATAACAAGCCACTTCTTGTAGAAATTTTCAGTGATGCCACCAGCATCACTGTGAAGAATCCATTGCAGCTAAGAACTCACAAGATGCAAAGCACCCAAAAAGGCCTGAAGAACCTCAGCACACGAACCCAGCTCTTATTCAACAAACCGCTTGTCATTTCAAAAAGTGAAACGTCTTTCGTTGTTAAAATTCCCCTGTCATGAGAGTAGCGATTCTTGAAGATGAAAAACCCGCCGCCGACAACCTAATGCACCTCTTAGCAGGGCTGAAAGAAACCGTCGTGATCGACCAGGTTATCGAAACCGTGTCACAGGCAACAACCTATTTCGCAGCAGAACCCAACATAAACCTTGCCTTCTTTGACATACACCTTGCCGATGGCATTTCATTCGATATCTTCGAGAAAGTCAGCGTGAATGTTCCCGTCATTTTCACCACAGCCTATGACGAGTACGCACTACGCGCATTCAAAGTAAATAGCATTGACTACTTGTTGAAGCCGATGGCACTCGATGAACTGCAAGCTGCTTTGAACAAATTCAAATCGCGAAGCAAAGCGCCGAATATGTCTGAAGACATTAAGCTACTGATCAAACACTTCACAAAAGAAGAGAAAGCATTCAAGTCTTCTTTTCTCGTTCATCAGCGCGACCTGCTAATCCCGCTGAAAGTAGAAGACATCGCTTATATCACCATCAATGCCGGCCTCGTGAAGGCCATTGACTTCAGTAATAAAAGCTATATCCTCGATGAAAAGCTTGAAGATATTGAAGCGAGCCTCAACCCTGAGCAGTTCTTTAGGGCAAACAGACAGTACATTGTTCAACGAAGAGCCATTACGAACATTACGATTTACTTTAACGGAAAGCTCATCCTGAACATCGAGCCCAAACCCGCTGAACGCATCATTGTCAGCAAGATGAAGGCACCGATGATCAAAAAGTGGATGAATTGAAAGAAGTACCTCTCTCTCTCTCGCATTAGCAATCTCAGAATCCATCTGCACAGATATCGTAAGGTCTGAAGCTATCGACTAAAAACTGCCCGTCATAGTGATTGGTGTATTTTCGTTCTTGTTTGTCTGCAACCACCCAAACTTACCACCAGCGGCATACTGCAAGGTCAACCTAAGCCTCCAAACGGAAGGGTGACACCTGCGACGGATCACCGGCAAACGCCCGACATAAGACAGTGTCTGAACTTCGCAATCCCATGCAACCTCATCTTTCTAGATACTCTTAAGTCAGAAGTCCGCCATAAGCTTGTAGTGTCATTTCAAGTATAACTGAAGTCTCGGACGCTTCACTCGCATCTTCAGACGCTTCAGCACCTTCACGCCAAGGACAGGAGGCCCTCATCGATAAATTTGTTTTGAACAACACTCAAATGACATGATTCAGAACAACCCCAATTTCATCATCATTGCTCTCCTTTCTATGCTGCTGCTAAGTTGCTCGAAAGACGAAGAGCCTACAGAAACAACAGGTAACACGGGTTCCGGAAGCATGATTCCGTTTCAGGAACTATACGACCAGGGCATCGACAGATACATGGGGGTGTTCGCCCCCACAAGCACTTCAATGCCTTCAGCCGGAGTGACAGAATACTTTTTCGACATTCCGGATGGTCCTGTTTGCTTTACCGGCAATGAGTTCTCAATGTTCACTCGCAATGGCACTAGCAACAAGCTGCTCATCTTTTTGCAAGGCGGTGGGTTTTGTAGTCCCAACTCCTGCGAAGCCGTAGAAACCGGAATTCCACTTGTTCCATTTGGCATCATGAACCCGAACGACCCCGGGAATGCTGCCGCTGATTACCATTTGGGTTATGTGCCATATTGCGACGGGAGTGCCATGATTGGTGACAACGCGGTTGACAGCGACGGGGATGGCGTAAACGACCGTTTCTTCAGAGGTCTGCAGAACCTTTCGGCTTCACTTGATGTCATTGCAGCCCAATACCCTGCACCGGATAAAATCGTGCTGGCCGGAAACAGTGCCGGAGGGTTCGCCGTTCATCATGCACTTCCGTTGGTGAGGTTGCTTTATCCAGAGATCAGAATTGACATTATTAACGATTCAGGAACCGGCATCATGGACGAAGGAGGCTGGCAGATGAGTCTTACCTACTGGAATGCCGAATCATTTTATCCCGAGAGTTGCTCATCCTGTATTGGGCCAGACGGAAACATCACAGACTACCACAAATATCAGCTCGATCAGGATCCCAATGTCAAACTCGCCTACATAAGCTCGAAACAAGATGAGACCTTTGCTCAGTTAACCAATGGTGGCGGACCAGCTTTTGAAGCACAACTCATTGAAGCTTCCAACGAACTCAAGGCCAACTATCCCGAAAAGTTCAACTACCTCATTGCAGAAGGCGATGAGCACACCTTTATTCTGAGCGATTACACCTATGAAATCGCAGGAACAACGGTACAGGCCTGGGTTGGTGAGATGCTCAATGAATCTGATGAGTGGACTTCACTGATAGACTAAACTTCCTCGTGCGCGCCCCCCTTCCGGTTGCGCTTCACTAGAAATTAAATGACTACTAAAACTTCATGCACATCACTAAAAATCAAACAGATGAAACTTTCTCTTGTACTACTGTGTCTTGTTTTCACACAAGCAATCACCGCCCAAAACTTCGAAGAAGCACCCCAAAATCCGCCATTCACCGGTGTTGATGAAAGTTCAATCGCTTTCGCTGATATCGACGGAGATAGTGACCTGGATCTGCTCATCTCCGGTATGACTTCCGGAATAGGGCGCAGCACCAGGCTTTATGTCAATGATGGATCAGGAAATTTTTCCGAAGTCGTAGAAACACCGTTTGAAGCTGTTGCGGCAGGTTCAGTAGCCTTTGCCGATGTAGACGGTGACGATGATCAAGACCTGATCATAAGCGGAGTTACCAATTCAGAACACATCACGATACTCTATATCAATGACGGGGCAGGAAATTTCACCGAAGTTGAGGAGACCCTGTTCTGGCAGGTAGCTTTCAGTTCAGTGGCTTTCGCTGATGTAGACGGAGACAACGACCAGGATGTAATGATTACAGGATCGACCGTCTGGTTCTTCCAGATTGCCCTTTACATCAACGACGGAGCAGGAAATTTCACCGAATTACTTGACACACCTTTCGACGCTGTCAATAATGGCTCCATCGCATTTGCGGATGTAGACGGAGACAATGATCCGGATGTTCTCATTACCGGGCAAAATGACACTTACGTTGAATATGTCTCAACTCTCTATATCAATGACGGCCTTGGGAACTTTTCCGAAGTCATGGATACGCCCTTTGAAGGAGTGATGTACAGTACGCTCGCTTTTGCTGACGTGGATGGCGACAACGATCAGGATGTACTTATTTCCGGATTGAACACATCTCTGGAGCGTGTTTCACACCTTTACCTGAATGACGGCGCCGGCAACTTTATTGAGGCGTTGGAAACTCCCTTTGCCGGAACTCAGGATGGCTCAATCGCTTTCGCTGACATAGACGGGGATGGCGATCAAGATGTGCTTGTAACGGGCTGGAGTGACTCCGGATACATCTCTAAACTATACAGCAATGACGGCGCCGGCGTATTCACCGAAGTAATGAACACGCCTTTCGATAACGTGGGTAAAGGCTCGGTTGCTTTCGCAGATGTAGACGGTGATAATGATCAAGACTTGATGCTTACGGGAGAATATTTCTCAAACCCCGATTATATGGACGTTGCAAAACTATATATCAACAATGGTGTTCCATCTTCTGTTAATGATGGCGCATTCAATAGCGCAAAGGGTATAAACATGCTTCTTTACCCGAACCCGGTAGTTTCAGAACAATTGTTCGTCCGTTATCAATCAACGCAGAGCGGTTCTGTTATAGTGAGTGTGCATGATGTACGTGGACAGCTCATCAGCCAGCAAAACGAATTTGCAGTAACGGGAGAGCAGAACTTCGAAGTGAATACTGCTTCATTAACTTCAGGAAGTTACTTCCTGAAACTTGAGAGTGCTCAAGAAACAGGCACTGCGCGGTTCATGGTGCACTGACGTATAGGCCAAGACCTTCGAACAAAAAAGCGAGACCGAAAGGTGCTCGCTTTTTTGTTGCCTATCGGAAAGGCCGATTATTTAATGGAAGTCAAGAGAGATCATTTGGAAATTGCACTTGACAAAAGCCATCACGACGCAGTCATGGGGGGCATGGGTTCAAACTGAACACGGCTTTTACGACCTGTTGCCACTCAGCCTTGTTGGGCAACAGTGCTCTGCTCTTTCATTTGGCAACACCTTCACCAAACTGAAAATCAATATCCTGATGAATCACGTTCAGGATCGCTTCGGAGTTTGGCACGCTCCTTGTTTCAAGTTTATGAAAACACGAACGCAATGAGATCACATCCTTACAGCCTTATGTTCAGACACGCGCGCCTTGCGCAAGGTGTTTCTGTGAGAAGTTTTGCGTGTCAACTCGGTGTTTCGGCGGCCTTCCTGAGTCGGATCGAAAACGGAGTGCGGCAACCTTCGCCTGAAACCCTGTCGAAATTGATCGAAATCGCTGAAGTGCCACTGACAGAACTTTACCTGAAAGCTCGTTTTAAATCCTGACACCTCTTTCATCAGGGAATTGCACACAAAAACAAACATGCCATGCTTGAATTGAATGAATTATCGACTTCCGAACTGAAATACCTCCATGCCATCTGGTCTGCAGAAATACTGACCACGCAGCGCAACATTGAAAAACGTGCTGTGCGTTTGCGCAAACGCACTGAAATATGTCGCCAGGAATCAGCCCTGAAACGGGCTGTTCAACAACGTCTTGACGATGCACGCACTGTACTGCAAGCCTTGATAGACACTGCTGTCAATCCGGAGATTATACAGAAACAACACGAAATCGTGCGCGACCACGAAGCGGCGGTTGAAGAAGTAGCGATGATCGGGCAACGTAGCGATGCACGAGACCTGCAAAAAGAACTGCTTGAACTTACCATGCTCGAAACATCCGTAGAAGTCCTCAAAGCTAAAGTGCGCGAGCTTGAAACGCTGCTCGCCCCTGCTCCCGAAGGGAGTCAACAGGCAGAAGAAACTTCAGATATTCACCCAAAGAGCTCCGGACAAGTATCGGCGCTGTATAAATCTGATTTGAAAGAAACCTTAGGTACCGGAAAACGAAAGAGAAGTCAACCCGCACTTCCCGATCGATCAAGACAGCAATCCCGCGGCGAGCCGGCAATGGTCAGAGGTCATCGTCAAAGGCACGTCGTCAACAGAGAGAGAGATGACTTATGATGTTCGAACTTTCACCCGGTGACGCTGGCGGTGACCCGATTGTCTCACCCTGATCGAAACCGTTCGTTTCATGCCTTTTGCTGAAGCAAGAGTAAAAGGTATTCTCATGGTCAATATTCAACTTCTAAAGGCAGCAAACTTACAGGCCATGACAAGGCCAAAAAGAGAGGGATGCGCCATGCATCCATTACCTTGAGCCGCAAACCTAAGCCGGCTGTAAGCCGGCCCCTCAGGTTTGCCGGGATCACATATAGCAGCGCAAGAATGCGCTGCACTCCTGGCTCCCGACCCCGGACGGAAAGGCGACACGCCTTTCTACAGGATAAACATCAGGTAGTAGGTTGCAGCGCCGGCAAAATAGCCGAGAATCGCCAGCAGGCTGATCTTGCGGAGGTACCAGATAAAATCGATGCGCTCAAGGCCCATTACCGCAACACCGGCGGCTGACCCTATGATGAGTGCGCTACCGCCTGTACCGGCGCAATACGCGAGAAACTGCCAGAAAATACCGTCTTGCACGAAGTTTTGATCCCAATCCGTAACGGCTGCCGCGGCCGGAATTACGTCGTACATGCCCATCGACGCTGCTACAAGCGGCACGTTGTCCACCAGGGCTGAAAGCAACCCGATCGCAAGGTCAATCGCAAACACATTCGCGAGTTTCACTCTTAACCAGTCGGCCATCACCAGAAGGTGCCCCACCTCCTGCAGGGCAGCCACTGCAAGCAGAATACCGAGGAAGAAGAGTACAGAAGAAGAATCGATCTTCTTCAACACGCTGATCACCGATAGCTTGCTCTTGGCTTCAATGCTCTTCTTGCGATGGAGTATCTCCGTAACCAGCCACATTGCGCCAAGCGAAAGCATCATGCCCATGAATGGGGGTAAGTGCGTAATGGTCTTAAACACCGGCACGAACAGAAGTCCGGCTACACCCAGAAAGAAAATCAGGTTGCGCTCGCTTTTCGTTAGAATGTCACCATGTCCTGAGTCGCGTAATTTCGGACGCTCAACCTCTCCTTTCATCGTAAATGTGAGCAAGCCAAGCGGCACGAGCAGACAAACGAGACTAGGCACAATAAGGTGTGTGATAATCACGGGCGTGGTGAGCTGATTTCCGATCCAGAGCATGGTCGTGGTAACGTCACCGATCGGCGACCACGCTCCTCCTGCATTGGCAGCAACGATCACGATACCCGCAAAAAACCAGCGCGTCTGTTTATCCCCTATGAGCTTCCTAAGCAACGATATCATTACGATACTCGTTGTCAGGTTATCAAGCGCTGCCGAGAAGAAGAAGGTCAGCAGCGATATGATCCAAAGCAGCTTAACCTTATTGGTCGTTTTGATTTTATCGGTAATAACGGCAAATCCTTCGTGGGCATCTACCAGTTCTACGATGGTCATGGCACCGAGCAGGAAAAACAGAATACTCGCGATCTCTTGCAAGTGGTGCAGCAGCCTGAACTCATAAAAGTTGTGCGGCCGATACTCAACACCTTCTTTCCATCCTGACGGCTCTTTCAGTGCATCCACTAGTTCGGCTTTCGCAATGCCTTTACCGGCATGCGAAAGCTCCGGATGTGCTTTTTGTTTGTCTTCAGGCATGACAAAGACCCCCTCACCGGCAATCTCTTCAGAAGGTGTGATGATGGCTTCGTATTCATGCGAAAGGTGTTCTGGCACGTGTGCTTTACCTCCTATGACGAAGACGGCCCAGCAGAGTGTCCCGGCTAAGAGCGCGAAGGCCGATTTATCAACATGCAATGGGTGCTCTAGAGCTATACCTAAATAGCCTACAATGAAAATAACAAGTATCAGTACCTCCATAATTTCCGGGAATCGACTGCTGTCTTATAAAAGTTTATTCAATGCAATTTCAAACGCCGTGGCCGTAATGCGGGTCTTTTCATGGCTGCGTTCATGTGTCGCTTTGAGCGCAGATTCAATGGTTTCAGACGTATCGTTAAAAATACCGGCATCGCTCATATCCAAATCGACATCAGACATCAGGTATGCAAACACCCGCGCCATTCCGCAGTTCGCGATAAAGTCAGGTATGACAGCCACGGCCTGGTCTGCATATTCTGCAATTGGCCCATAGAAGATTTCCTGATCAGCAAAAGGTACGTTGGCACCACTCGCCACCACTTGCAATCCACTCGAGATCATTCGATCCATCTGGTCTCTGCTGATCAGACGCGAAGCCGCACATGGCAGAAAGACCTCCGCCTCAACATCCCACACTTTCTCATTGATCTCGTCAAACGACATCATGTCGGGCGAACGCAGCGCGTTACCTTCTTTATTCAGAAACAACTCACGTATTTCCGCGAACGAAAAACCATCCCGGCGAATCAGTCCTCCCTCGCGATCAATGATTCCTACAATTTTCGCGCCTTGTTGAGCCAGGTAGTACGCTGCTGCTGAACCTACATTTCCCCAGCCTTGAACGATAACGCGACGATTGGTTAGGTCTCCGCCGTAAATGCGGTAGTAATGACGCACGCTTTCAGCCACACCGAAACCGGTAATCATATCGGCCACACAGTATTTCCGATCGATGCTCGGACTGTACTGTTCGTCTTCAAGTACCTTAATCACACCCTGGCGCAGTTGACCAATACGTCGAACTTTCTGCGCCTCATTCGGCTGAAAATGCCCGTTGAACACGCCTTCTTGCGGATGCCACACGCCGCAGTCTTCGGTAATAGGAATGACCTCATGGATTTCATCCACATTCAGGTCGCCACCTGTACCGTAATAATGTTTGAGGAGCGGAGTCACAGCCGCGTACCAGCGCTCAAGCACTTGCTTTTTGCGAGGGTCACGCGGGTCAAAATTGATTCCTGATTTGGCACCTCCGATCTGCGGCCCCGAAACGGTGAACTTGATCTCCATGGTTTTCGCGAGCGACTCCACTTCGCGCTTGTCAAGACCGAGTCGCATACGTGTACCCCCACCGGCTGCTCCGCCCCGAAGCGAATTTATAACCACCCATCCTTCTGCGTCTGTGAATGGGTCTTTCCATTCAAATACAATTTCCGGATTTTTCTCTTCGTAGGCTTTCAGCAGATCTTTCATAAAGCATAAAAATCGCGTCAAAAATAGGAAAAGGAACGGCTGACCTGTGCAAGAATCAAGACCTTCTCACGAAAGCAGGGCAACTTCAGTCGCTGCCACCCGAATTATTTTGCCAGCACACCTGCCACAGAGTCGCGGCTCGCGCCCGTTACCTCTGCCCAGATATTGGGTTCATCGCGCAGATAGAGCACACCCAAAAAGCCAAAAATCAGCGCTTCTTTGTAGTCAATCAATTGCATATCCGGAACCTTGAGTTCGACCCCTTCTTTTTCAAGAAGCTCGATCAAGTAACTGTTGCGTGCGCCACCGCCGGTTACAAGGGTGGGCCCTTTCACGGTTCTCAATGCCCACGCGAGTCTTTTTGCCACGTGCAGGGTAAAAGTTGCCAGCTTGTCTTCAGGTGCGAGTTCAACATCAAGCAAAGGCATTACCTGCGCTTCTGCCCATTCACGCCCCAAACTTTTAGGCCCGGCCTTTTTGTAGTAGTCAAGTGCCTCAAGTTTGCGCAAGAGCTTTGCGCTCACTTCTCCCTTACGCGCCAGTGCGCCGTCTTTATCAAACGGATAACCGCGTTCGCGGCTCAGCGCGTTGAGTACGTAATTACCAGGACATACATCCCAGGCGGTGCGTCTTCCATCTTGCGCCACAGAAACATTTGCAAAGCCCCCCAGGTTGAGGCTTGCTCTGTAATCACCAAAGAGCAACGCATCTCCCACCGGAACCAGCGGTGCGCCTTGTCCACCCAGCGCCATATCTGTGCTGCGCAAATCTCCAAGCGTAGGAATACCGGTCAGCGCCGCAATGACGGCCGGACTCCCAATCTGCAGGGTAAAACCTTCGTCCGGCGAGTGAAAAACCGTTTGCCCGTGTGACACGATCAACTCCGGGAGCTCTTCCTGTTTCAATCCCTGCAGAAACCCATCCACCGCTTCTGCGGTGAAATGCGCAAACTGACGATCAAGACGCGTCAGAGCTAATCCGTCTAACTCATGGGCAGACCGCAACACCATCTCAAGGTCGGGGTCAAAATCAATCGTTTCTGCCTTTTCAATGCGAAAAGACCACGAATCTTTCTTTTCAAACGTGCAGAGCGCAAGGTCAAGTCCGTCAAGTGATGTACCTGACATCGTGCCCAATACCCTGTAGACAGGAGCTTGGTCCATATAGATTGGCATTTGGGTGTGAATGGACTAAATTTGCGCGACCTGTGCAAGAGCAGGCCTAAAAAATCTGAACCATGCAGTTTGAGTTGACCGAAGAACAAATCGCCGTGCGCGACGCCGCAAGAGATTTCACACAGAACGTATTAAAGCCGGGTGTTATTGACCGCGACACCAGGCAGGAGTTTCCGAAAGAAGAAATGCGCCAGCTGGGTGAACTCGGCTTTATGGGCATGATGGTGGATCCTAAATATGGTGGTTCTGGCATGGATACCGTGAGCTACGTGCTCGCCATGGAAGAGATTTCAAAAATTGACGCCTCAGCTTCGGTCTGTGTTTCGGTAAATAATTCTCTCGTATGCTGGGGGCTTGAGACTTTCGGTACAGAAGAGCAAAAGCAGAAGTACCTCGTGCCACTGGCGAAAGGTGAGAAAATCGGTGCATTCTGTCTCTCTGAGCCTGAAGCCGGTTCTGACGCTACCAGCCAGCGCACCACAGCCATCGATCAGGGCGATCACTACTTGTTGAATGGCACCAAAAACTGGATCACCAATGGCAGTTCTGCATCAGTTTACCTGGTCATTGCACACACCGACATCGAAAAAGGTCACAAAGGCATCAATGCATTTATCATTGAGCGCGGCATGGATGGCTTCATTGTAGGAGCGAAAGAAGACAAAATGGGAATCCGGGGGAGCGACACCCACACGCTCATGTTCCAGGATGTGAAAGTGCCAAAAGAAAACCGAATCGGCGACGATGGATTCGGGTTCAAGTTTGCGATGAAAACGCTTGCGGGCGGGCGTATCGGCATTGCTGCACAGGCGCTCGGAATTGCCTCCGGCGCATACGAGCTCGCTCTGGCTTATTCAAAAGAACGCAAAGCCTTTGGTAAAGAAATTTCAAAGCACCAGGCCATTGCCTTCAAACTTGCCGACATGGCCACTGAAATCGAAGCCGCACGCCTCCTTTGCCTCAAAGCAGCTTGGCTGAAAGATCAGGGCAAAGATTACGCTACGGCAAGTTCTATTGCCAAGCTCTATGCGTCGCAGGTCGCCATGAAGCACACCACTGAAGCGGTTCAGGTACACGGCGGCTATGGCTACGTGAAAGAATACCATGTAGAGCGCCTCATGCGTGATGCGAAGATCACCCAGATATATGAAGGCACCAGTGAAGTGCAGAAGATCGTAATCTCACGCAGCCTCCTGCAAGATTAATTCCAACATCGCGCTGTTCAATCGTTGCGCCGCACTGAAACGCGGCATGTGCACACATCCCCTAACTTGCCCGCACAATGTGGGTTAAGCGTTTATTTATTTTACTGGCCGCCCTCGGGCTTTGCGCCGGCTCTGCCTGGTTCTTCGTGCAATCGGGAGACAGGGCGTTGCATGCACCTGCGCCTGATGCCTTCATGCCGGAAGATCTTGCGGCTTTCACTCATGTGCAAGAGCCTTTCACGTTGGCCGAGCACATGCGATCAACACCCGTTTATCAGTCTGTTCACCCCCAGTTGAATTGGTTCACCGTACTCTGCCCGAAGGGTAAAGAGCGTCATGACTGGTATTTCGAAAACGGTGCCTACCTCCTGACGCAGCGCGATACAGCAGCGCTGATCTTTGGCTTGCCTGACCGTTGGCGACAGCAAGAATCTGAGGCCTGGCTGACCACCTACCTAGGTGCCCGGCCGGTGCGCAGTGGGCTTCTTCGCTTGAATGACACCTTATTTGCCCACCTCTCTCAAGAAGCGGTGTGTGTCAGTACCGGTGATCAACCGCCTGTTTTTTTCCGCGCAAAAGCGCGGGATGAGAACGCCCACCTACTGAAGGCCCTTTCCCATGCCGGTGCGGCAACCTTCAGTCAATTCTCTCACGGCGGTGAACTCAGCTTACCCTTCATGCCGGTGCACTCAACATCCCGCACCATTCGCGATGTATACTTCGAGGCTGAAGGCATCATTGCTGAAGAGGTGATCACACCTGACAGTGCTTACATAACGGAACAAAAACTACCCGCAGCCTGGCAGACCTTGCTCCCGGCCAATCTGCTGCGTTTTGACGGTATTGCCTTGCCCGAACCCAAACTGACATCTGATCAAATGCGGGCAGCTCTGCTCATGGCAGAGGATTCTGCATCTACCGAAAGGCGCAATGCAGGGCACGCCGCGTTCAATGGCCGACTTGCTGACCTTGAAACAGCCTCCGGTATCAGCGCATCGGTGCTGCTTGAAGACTGGTGGACCACCGGTATTGCAGCCATAGAGACCGCATCAGCGAGCTATTTGATGCTGGCCAATGGAGACGCAAGCATCGCGTTGGGTAGCTTGCGCAGCTACCTCACACCGAAAGAAACCCGCCTCAGCGATGGCATTGTACTCTCATGGGAGACGCCGGAATTGCTGCAGCACCTTCTTTCACCCTTCACCAAACTGAAGGTGGGCGCCGCATGGATCAATGACAAAACAGTCATCTTCGCTGAAACAGAACAAGCACTCATTCGCCTGGTTACCGAAATAGCTACCGGACAAACCCTCAGCAATGAGCACCTGCTTGTGCGGGCACTTGATCGCGGTGAAAGTTTCATTCGTTACCACCACGGCGACCTTGATTGGAGTAGCAAAAACCCGGAGATGCACTTACCCGCCCTAACCGGTGAAGAAGGTGCAGCGCCACATTTCATCTACAGTGGTGTTCCAATGCGCGACGGACGCATAGTGACCCGACTCGAGCTGCAAACCAGCTCAGAAGCCAGAAGTTCGATCAAGCTTAAATGGGAAAGCACGCGCCCCGGCCTACTCGGCCAACGCCTTTGGTCAGCACGCAATCACCATACCAATGGTTTTTACATCTTACTGCAAGACAGCAACCACACCCTGCATGCCATTGATGCCAATGGCCGGGAAATGTGGAAACTCGCACTGAACGGCCCCGTAATGGGTGAGCTTCATGAAGTGGATATCTACCGCAACGGAAAAGTTCAGGTCGCCTTTGGCACCGCTGGAGCCTTGCACATGGTCGCCGTGAACGGCCAATACGTAGAGGGCTACCCCATCAAATTTAAGGCCGGTATTCAGGCCACTTCACCTTTGTATGTGGCCGATTACGACCGGCAGCGAAATTATCGTCTGCTTGTAGGCACGAGTGACGGCAAGCTCCGGAACTACCGTAATGAAGCCGAGGTCACACCGGGTTGGAACTACGAATCCGGACAGCAAACGATCGTACAGGTAGAACATCTCAAAACCGGCAACAAAGACTACCTCTTCGCTCTGTTCGATGACGGAAGTGTGAAGCTGCTCGAACGTGACGGCACACCGCGTTACGAAACTCCTGTTAATCTTTCCGACATTACACCACCCGTGCAATTTCGCCTGACTGGCGACATCCGCACGAGTACAGCTATTGGCATAAATACGGCTATGCAAGTGTTAGAATACACTTTTGGCGCTAAAGAAAACACCGCCCCGGCGGTATTAGGCAAAGGCAGCACCTTTGTGCTGGCAGATCTCGATGGTGATCGCCTGACTGATTTCGCGCTAGCTGACAGCACAAGAGTAGAGGCCTATACCGCTGATAAAACCCTAATGTTTGAGCGCGAATTTCTCGAGCCCGTAGCACCTGAACTTTATACCTACACCTTCAGCACTGGTAAAAAAGTGGGTGTCTCTGTGCCTGCTCTGGGCCAAATACACTTGCTTGAAAGCGATGGCAGCAGTTCAGAAGGCTTCCCCTTATTTGGTAACAGCCGCTTTGTTATTCGTGATTTGGATGGTGACGGAAAACTCGAGCTGGTGACTACAGACGGTGAAGGCTTAGTACTCTGCTACGAACTATGACCTTAGCTGACGAGGCTCCAGTCGGGTCGGTTCTTCTGCAGGCGCTCAAGCGCCCTGGCAAGCGGCCGGTTCTCAGGCATGTTTAAATCAGGATCCGCATCAAGCAATTCGTTTGCAAGATGCCTCGCAGTCTTCAGCAATTCACCGTCTTCGTTGAGATCTGCATACTGAAACTGCATTTGTCCGCTCTGTTGAGTACCTGAAATATCTCCCGCTCCGCGCAAGTCAAGGTCAACTTCGGCAATCTCAAAACCGTCATTGGTTCGGCACATGGTCTCAAGGCGCACCACGGCCTCTTTGCTGAGCTCATCACCGGTCATCAGTATGCAATAGCTCTGCTCGGCTCCGCGACCTACACGTCCGCGAAGCTGATGCAATTGAGACAGTCCGAATCGCTCGGCACTTTCAATCACCATCACACTGGCATTGGGCACATTGACGCCTACTTCAATGACCGTAGTAGCCACGAGTATCTGCGTTTTCCCGGTTGAGAACTGGCGCATCTCAATCTCTTTATCTTCAGGCTTCATCCTTCCGTGTACGATACTTACCCGGTACTCTGGCATCGGAAATGCGCGGGTGATACTTTCGTAGCCATCCATCAGGTCTTTGTAATCCATGACCTGGCTTTCTTCAATAAGTGGATACACAACATAGACCTGACGTCCTTTTGCAATCTCATCTTTCAAGAAGCGAAAGACCTTCAGCCTCGCGTTATCAAAGCGGTGTACCGTCTTCACCTCTTTACGCCCGGGTGGCAACTCGTCGATCGTAGACACATCCAGGTCGCCATACAGCGTCATGGCAAGGGTTCTTGGTATGGGGGTGGCCGTCATTACCAGAATATGTGGAGCGACCTTTGACTTTTTCCAGAGTCTTGCGCGTTGCGCAACCCCAAAGCGATGCTGTTCATCAATCACTGCGAGGCCGAGGTTTTGAAACTTCACCTTAGGTTCAATCAGCGCATGTGTACCGATGAGGATATGCAGCTCGCCTGAGTCAAGCATTTCATGAATTTCGTTGCGTTCTTTGGTCTTCGTGCTACCGGTCAGCAGCCTGACATTGACGGGCAGTTTGTTGAGCATCGAGCTGAAACTTTCAAAATGCTGTGTGGCGAGTATCTCAGTAGGAGCCATTACCGCTGCCTGGTAACCATTGTCAATTGCCAGCAGAGCACAGAGCATCGCGACGATGGTCTTTCCACTACCCACATCGCCCTGAACGAGACGGTTCATGTGCCTGCCGGTGTTCACATCACCCCGAATTTCTCTCATGACGCGTTTCTGGGCGCTCGTAAGCTCAAACGGGAGGTACTTTTCATAGAATTGCATGAACAGGTCACCAACGGCTTCAAAGCGAACACCTGGAAGTTCAACAGTGGTTTGCCGTTTTCGAATGAGCAAGAGCAACTGCAGCATCAGCAGTTCTTCGAGCTTGAGACGATTGCGATGTCGTTCAACCTGTTGGAGGTCTTCAGGAAAATGGAGGTAGTGAAGTGCGTCGTCTTTCGAAGGAAATCGGAGCTTCTTCAAGAACGACTCCGGCAATGGATCGGGCACCAGTCCTTTGACCTGCGGCAGCAGTTCACGCACGAGGCGTGCAATACCGTTACTGTTGAGACCTCGACTTGAAAGTTTCTCGGTGGTAGAGTACACCGGTTGTATGCGTGGTAGGTTACGTTTTTTTACTTCGTCTTCATCTTCGAGTTCAGGGTGAGGAATGTTCCAGCGACCATTGAACCTTGATGGCTTACCGTAGCAGACATAGGTTTTGCCGTAATGCAGTTTTGGTTTGATCCATTTCACACCTTTAAACCATACCAGTTCAATGCTGCCGCTTTCATCTTCAAACACTGCCGTCAGACGTTGTTTTTTTCCGGCGCCCATTTCCTGAACGCGGCTGAGGGTTCCTTTTAACTGTACGGCCGACACATCTGAAACGATGTCAGCAACGCGATGAAAAGCAGTGCGATCTACATAGCGAAAGGGCAGGTATTGCAATAGGTCACCAAAGGTTCGCACCCCCAATTCTCCGGCCAGCAATTCTGCACGGGCTGCACCAACCCCTTTCAGGTATTCAATAGATGTCTGCAGATCCTTCTCAGGCATGATGTAAAAATAAAAGCGGAGGATCGATGTCCTCCGCTTTTCAAGATAAACTTTATAAACAGACTATTTTGCTTTACCATTGTTCAACTCAGCATCCGCACAGGATTCTCGAGAAGGCTGCGGAATGTCTGGAGGAATGCAGCACCTGTAGCGCCATCAACCACCCGGTGATCGCAGCTCAGGGTCACTTTCATGACATTGCCCGGAACGATTTGCCCGTCACGCACCACCGGCACCTGACTGATACCTCCAACCGCCAGGATACAACTGTCTGGCGGATTGATAATTGCGGTAAACTCTTCTATACCGAACATTCCGAGGTTTGAAATCGTGAAGGTGTTGCCCTCCCAGTCTTGCGGTTGTAGCTTTTTGTTGCGCGCCTTTTCGGCGTATTCTTTTACTTCTGCATTGATGGCCGTGAGGCTTTTCGCGTCAGCAAAGCGTACCACCGGAACGAGCAGGCCTTCATCTACCGCCACGGCCACACCAACGTGAACATGTTGGTTGTATCGGATTTTATCTTCGAGCCAGGCAGCGTTTGCTGCGGGGTGCTTTTTAAGTGCAATGGCGGCGGCCTTGATCACGAGGTCATTGAACGAGACTTTGACACCTTCTTGCGCATTAATTGCTTTACGGGCAGCCATGGCCTGATCCATATCAATCGAAATGGTCAGGTAGAAGTGCGGAGCGGTAAATTTGCTTTCTGCCAACCGTCGCGCGATGGTCTTGCGCATCTGCGACACCGGCACTTCTTCGTAGTTCTCTTCTCCCGGAGCGGAGGTGTATGTTGAGAATGCCGGGCCTGATGACGCCGCAGAAGCGGCGGATGGCTGATAGTTTTCTATATCGCGTTTAACGATGCGACCGGCATCACCCGAGCCGCTGACCAGAGAAAGATCAATGCCTTTTTCTGAAGCCAGTTTTTTGGCAAGTGGCGAGGCTTTTATACGTCCGTTGCTCTGATGCTCTGATCCGGCTGGTATTTCAGGCCGGGGCGAAGCTGAAACTGACTCAGCGCGAGAGGATTCCTCAGGCTTCACGTCTTCTTTCTTCCCTTCGGGAGCCAACTGTCCTGACGCATCCGCTGTTTTTACAGCGTCATCATCACCTTTTTCAGCTCCTTCACTTTCTGCTTCTTTCAGCAGTGCCGAAACATCTTCACCCTCTTCACCGAGGATGCAGAGAATTGCATCAACGGGTGCCCCTTCTCCTTGATCAACACCGATATGCAGGAGTGTACCGTCTTCAAACGATTCGAACTCCATGGTGGCTTTGTCGGTTTCAATCTCTGCGAGAAGTTCTCCAGATTCAACTTTATCACCGACCTTCTTATGCCATTCAGCGACCACACCTTCGGTCATGGTATCGCTCAATTTGGGCATGCGAATGATTTCTGCCATAATATCCTTGCTCTTCGCGGTTTAGTCTTTAACGAACGGGTAATCTTCTTGCACGTAAACGTCTTCGTAGAGTTCTGATGCATCAGGATAGGGCGATTCTTCAGCGAATTTCACACTTTCTTCGACCTTCTCTTTGACCTCTTTACCGATGGCTTCGATTTCATCATCGCTCAGCCATTTATTTTTCTCGATTTTCTCGAGCACCACTTTGATAGGGTCTTTATCCTGGTATTCTTTCACCTCATCTTTGGTGCGGTACTTTTGCGGATCAGACATTGAGTGCCCCTTGTAGCGATAGGTGCGGATATCGAGCAGCGTAGGCCCCTCGCCTTTTCTTGCGCGTTCGGCCGCTCTTGCAATAGCATCTGCCACCGCTTCGGGGCTCATACCATCAACTGCTTCAGACGGCATCTCATAAGAGAGCCCGAGCTTGGTGAGGTCAGTGACGTTAGACGTACGTTCAACGCTTGTGCCCATCGCGTAGTTATTGTTCTCAATAATGTAAATCACCGGCAGCTTCCAGGTCATCGCCATATTGAACGATTCATGAAGGGCACCCTGACGTGCGGCACCGTCTCCAAAGAAGCAGAGGGTTACATTGTCTTCTTTACGGTATTTATCAGCGAATGCGATGCCTGCACCGAGCGGGATTTGTGCTCCAACGATGCCATGCCCGCCGAAGAGATTTCGTTCTTTATCGAACATGTGCATCGATCCGCCTTTTCCTTTGGAGCATCCGGTTTGTTTACCGTAGAGCTCAGCCATGACGTATTTAGGATCCATACCCAGGGCAATGGGGTGAGCGTGATCGCGATAGGCCGTAATGACGCGATCGGTTTTCCGGATCACCTCCGTCATTCCTACGAGAACAGCTTCCTGTCCGATGTAGAGGTGACAGAATCCGCCGAACTTCTGCTGGATATAGAGCTGACCGCACTTCTCTTCGAATTTACGCATGAGAAGCATGTCTTTATACCAACGGATGTAAGACTCTTTCGGGTACCCCGTTGTCTTATTGTTTCCGGAAGTACGCGGCTTGGTGCTTCCTGTGGTTTTTTTCTTGCTTGTTGACGTGGCCATAAGCTGGTTCCGTGTTTAGAGGGCAAATATAAGGGGTATCCCTCGTGTAGACCGAAGACTCAGTGCTTTTTTAGCACGTTCCATGTGAAGCACAGCGGCATCAGGTCACTTGCAGAGGCTGCCACGATGACTCTTTCTTCACTTCCCCCCATGATAATGCGTATTGGAGCAACCTGTCGGGCTTCATACTCCACCAGTACCTGGCGGCACGACCCACAAGGAGCGGCGGGGTTTCCGTCAGTCACTCCTGAGCGTGTTGCAATGGCAATGCGTTCAATCTTT
Organism: Flavobacteriales bacterium; assembly: GCA_018402085.1. Taxonomy (GTDB): domain Bacteria; phylum Bacteroidota; class Bacteroidia; order Flavobacteriales_D; family Sanyastnellaceae; genus Sanyastnella. The sequence continues at coordinate 2,634,610 of JAGYJM010000002.1, forward strand.
TCTTTCGGAAACTGCGCTCCCGCGGCGAAGAGTGCGACGCGCTCAGCACAGAGGCCACTCGGATAGGCGGCATTCTCCTGATTGTTCCCTATTACGATGCGCCCCCCTTCAAGCAGGAGAGCCGCGCCTACAGAATAATTGGAGTAGGGTGCGTAAGCGTTTTCAAGAGCCTTCTCAGCGGCTTCAAGTAAGGTGCGGTCAACTTCAGGAAGGCCGTTGCGGCCCTCGTAGATGTCTAGTTCTATTTTTAATTCCAATGAATTGCGTATTTTAGGGAGTTACGAGTCATTTATAAACCTGCCAGCGACTCGTGCAGATTGATATTGTGAAGAACGAGTTGAATATACTGCAAGGATTTGAAACCGTGAGCCTGCAGACCATTCTGGAGACCGCTCTCCTGGATCGTGAGGATACGAAATATCTTCTGAACCGGAGCGATTTTCAGCGCCTTCTACCCCGGTTGAAAGAGGAATATTTCGTTCTCGAGACCCAAGGCACCCGTTCTACTGTATACCAGACGCTCTATTTTGATTCAACTTCGCTAGAATGTTACAATCTGCATCAGCGCGGCAAGCGAAACCGCGTGAAGATACGGATTCGAAAGTATATGGACTCACAAGACACCTTTCTCGAAGTCAAAAAGAAGAATAACAAGGGGCGTACCGTTAAATTCCGGAAGCCAATCTCTGACATCCATACGAGTCTTTCAGAAGAAGACTTGAACTTCGTTCGGTCTGTTTGTGACTTTCCGAATGAATTACAGCCCACCCTTCTCAACACCTTCAGGCGCGTCACCTTGCTACACAAAAAGCGGGATGAACGCATCACATTTGACATTGACCTATCTTTCAAACAACAGGAAAAAGAAGACATCGTACTTGATGACATCGTCATCGCAGAATTGAAACAAGAACATTTTGACAGGGAAACGCGGTTTGCACAAGTGGCAAAACAGATGCAAATTCGCCCCGTGCGCGTCAGCAAGTATTGTCTTGGGGTTGCGTTGTTGCTTGACAACGTAAAAAAGAACCGCATCAAGTCAAAACTTAGACGCATAGCCAAGCTGGCGGGTAAAGCCGCCAGTTGAGAACCTATAAGCCTGATAACGAATGAATCAACGCAGTGCCTCAATCCGCACGTGGAAGAAGTATATACTGTTTCTTCTGGTCGTTTTTATGCCTTTCACCGGTCTGATCGCGCAACAACCCACCGAAGAGTGGATTTTCTTTGACGCGTCTTCTTTTCTTCCGCTTATTGCACGACTGGGCATCAACATCGGGATTGTGCTTGTTCTGGTGAGGTTCATTTACTACCCCGTAGCTCGGCGAAAAGACTTTCTTTTCACCTACATCTTGATCTCCGTTGCCATTTTCTTTCTCTGCTACCTTCTTGCGAATGTAAACCTTGAACTGGCCTTCGCGCTCGGGCTTTTCGCCATCTTCGGGATCATACGTTACCGAACAGACCCCATTCCGATCAAGGAAATGACCTACCTCTTTGTGATCATCGGGCTTGCGGTCATGAATGCACTCGCGGCAGGTGTATCGATTGCCGAAATTGCATTGGCGAATGTGCTGATCCTTGCGCTCACCCACGGCTTAGAGAAAGTGTGGTTGGTGCGGCACGAGTCGTTCAAAATCGTACTCTACGAAAAAATTGATCTGGTAAAAGCCGGTAACCGGGATGCACTCAAGGCCGATCTTGAAGAACGCACTGGGATCAAGCTCAACCGCGTTGAGATTGGACGGATTGACTTTTTGAGAGATACGGCAATACTGAAGGTTTATTTTTACGAAGACGAACAATCAGAGGCTCACTACGAAGAACGATCTACCGACAGCATTATTTAAAGTACTTCGAGAAGCACGACTGCGTACGCCTTCACTCCTTTTTCAGTGCCTACAAAACCTAATTTCTCTGTGGTCGTAGCTTTCACACTGATCCTGGAAACATCTACCGATGCTGCCTGAGCAATGGCTTCGCACATGCGCTCAATGTAGGGCTTGACCTTGGGCGTTTGCAGAGCCAATGTGACGTCTACATTTCCCAGCTCAAACCCTTTGCTCCGAGCGAGCTTCATGGTGTCGCGCAGCAATATCTTACTATCGACTCCTTTATAAGCGGGATCTGTATCCGGGAAATGATAACCAATATCGCGCATATTGGCGGCTCCAAGCACCGCGTCACAGATAACGTGCAGTACTACGTCTGCGTCTGAATGACCTACAGCTCCTTTGCTATGCGGAACCAATATACCCCCAAGCCAAAGCTCTTCCCCCTCGGCGAGCTGGTGTACGTCATATCCGAATCCGATCCGAAAACCCTTCATCGATTAGCCTTCTGAACGCCCGGCGTTATCAAGGTTATTGAACTCAAGGCGAAGCGAGAAGCGCAATGTATTCGCCAGGGGGTTTTGCTGTGTAGTCGCAATGAGGTATGAAAGATCAATGGCAAACACCGTATACTTAAGTCCGGCGCCTAGCGTCAGGAACTGTCGGTTTCCTTTCGTGAAGTGCTCGTAAAAGTAACCCGCGCGGAAAGCGAATTGCTGATCATACCAATACTCGATGCCACCACCGAGGTTAATCTCTCTTAATTCTTCACGCAAGCGGCTACCGTCTTCAACAATCACATCACCATTTTCTCCGAAAAGCACACTCCCCGGTGCGTCGTAGAACGACTGAACGATTGCCGTAGCCACACCTACATCCGGGTTCAACCCAGAAACAATCTGCGAGCCGTCTTCCTGATCATATACCGGCGGTGTTGGCACCAGCAACTTATTCGCGTCAAGTGTTACCGTTAAGGCATTGTAATCATCAAGCAAGGTAGTCAGCGCTGCGCCAAGTCTCAGGTTTGCCGGAATGAAATCCTGCTGAGCGGTTTCGGTGTAGCTCATCTTCGCACCAATGTTCGAGATGTTCATTCCCCAGTTCAGAATCGCATCTTTATCGCCTAGTTCAATATCATCATTGCTGTAGAAAACACCTACATCAACCGCCACTGAACGTCCGGGACGTGAGTCTGCCCCCTGTATATTGGTGCTTCCGGTGAGGTTTGAGTTGATGAAGCGCGCTGCGATGCCCCCGCTGAAGCGATCTGAAAGCTTTTGTGAGAAGGCGGCATCAAGGCTGAATTCAGCCGGACGAAAATCGCGGATTTCCGTACCATTTTCATCCGTAAAGGTGATATTACCCAAGGAGAAGAAGCGAATCGCCCCACCAACGGCCTGGTTTTTATTCAACTTACGGTATCCGCTGAGGTATGCCAGATTCATGTCATCAACAAGCGCCCGCAGCCAGGGTGAATATGAAAGCGCCACTTCAAACTCTTTATCTGAGAAGGCCATTTTAGCGCTGTTCCAGTGAATGCTGGACGCATCAGGCGAAAGGGCAACCCCCGCATCACCGATCGCACCTGAACGAGAGTCTGGCGCAATCATCAAAAACGGAACTGCGGTGGTGATGGTATTCAACTGCACCTGCTGAGCGCGATCATTCTGATTGGTCAGCTGACCATATCCCTGCAAAACAAGGGATAAAAGAAATGCGCTCAACGTCAATACTTTTCCCATAACGGGTGGCTTTTTTTGATAGTTTGCAAATATACGCATAACGCGTGAAAAGGTTAGATTATCGTAGGATTACAAGCCGCTCGAACTTCTCGGCCTTTTGACCTTCCGGTGTAGTAACTTTAACTCTATATACATACACACCCCGGCCGATGGCGTCGCCGAAATCGTCAAGCCCATCCCATGAGATGGGTTCACTTCTAAACCCGTCGGTTTGCACGGTGCGGTTAATTGATTTGACGATCTTTCCCGAAACCGTAAACACTTGCACCTGCACTTCGAGCAGATCACAGGCCTGGTTGTGTTCAAACATGAATTCAGTGTATGTTGTAAAAGGATTGGGATAGTTCAGCACGTGATCCAATGCCAACTCCGCTGAGGGTGCCACAACGAACTCTGTGTAAGCTTCAGAAGAATTGTTGTGTACATCCCAGACTTTCAGGCTCAGGTTGTGAGTGCCGTCTGACAAGCGATTCAGCTGGTATCGGATGCTTCCACTCTGATAGGTATCCAGATCAGCTTCGTAAAAATCATTGAGTATGATGGGGTCATTGGTATTTCCATCAAGTACCGCCTTGATGTCATGGCCGATGCCGCTCCCAACCGTATTGACCCCGTTTTCGTCGAAGACTTTCGCGAAAATCAGCGGGCGCTCATCCGTTAGTCCGCCGAAAACGAAAGTACTGTCGTTGAGATAGAGGTTCACTTCCGGACCTATATCATTCAGTTCTGCCCCTTCAAGGGCGCCACCAATTACAAAATCTTCAGAATGACCATGGGCGTCCAGATCACCGTCAACAGCATAATAGCTGATGCGCCCTACACCAAAATCATAAGCGATATCGCGCGGCACAATGAACGTGAACTGAAAATCACCGTTGGTCACCGAAGCCTTACCTTTATACAATATGTTGTTCCACACCTCATAATCATAAGCTGCGAAGGCGCCATCGTTGTTTAAGGTGGTGACCTCAGACTTCTTATCATACACCGTTGGATAAACAAAACCGTTGAAATCGGTGAGTTTATTGCCATTGCTGTCGCCTACAAACCCGTTGATGGTAACCTCCTGCAGCGAGCGAATGGTATCTGGCTGTGCCGGAATGATCTCAGCTCCGTTGATTTGGGTAGTGTAAACTTCTTGTTTTGGATAAACCATTTTCAGAGCCGCATCACCAAGTAAGCTGAAATTGCGCTTATTCGAGGTATTGCTCACCCCATCGTTATTTTTAGTTTCCATGCTGATGAAGCCAAGGGTCAAGTCTTCTCCAAAGGTCTCATCACGCAATGCGACATCAAAAAACGCCCTGTTCAGTTGCTGGTTGCTTCCACTAAAGACAATCCGTGTTGTGGTGAGCATCGCGATGGCGCCTCCATTGGGATTCATGATCAGAAACTCGCCGGCGGTTTCTGCCTCCGGATCATCAAACCGCGCTAACTCGCATGTTGCAGTGACAAACACGGGTAACCGGTTGATATTCTCGAACTCCTGAATCGTAGTCGTATTCAACACCCGCTCGTGCGCCCAGCCACGTTCACCTCCGTGACCGATGTAGTTTACGATCAAAGAGCCATTTTCAACCCTTCTGCGAATGGCATCGTTTACCTCCGGATAGCGTTCGCCACCCGGAGTAGTCTCCTGCTGATACGCATCCATGTATATTTTTACCACATCATAGTCATTGTAACGGCTGTAAATCGTGTCGCTGTGTTCTTCACTGTTGCTCGTATGTTGAATCTCAATAGGCGCGCCATTACCGTCGAAGTCATCAGCGACGAGGGTGATGATGTTTCGCCATGCACCATACGGCGACAGGTTAGCATCACCGATGCAGTGCGCACCGCCGTCGGGAGTTGAGTTTGAAGCCAGGTAGCGCTCAAGTTTATCGAGGTACTGGAAACCGGCGTTGACAGACCCGCAAGGGATTCTACCCACCCCGATCGACATCTTGTCACCAATGCCTTCACCGTACTCATCTTCAAGAAAGCCGAAGTAATCGTCACTCACATATGAATTCACGGGAGAAAGCGAATTCGAACTTTGATACGTTATAATAGCATTTGAACTCGATGTCAAAAAGCGATTGAGGTACGTTCCGTCACCAATGATCTGAAGGTATTTGGGCTGCAACTCCGGATTTCCGCTGGCGCGGTCCCAGAGCATCTTCATCAGCATCTTGATCGCCGTCACGTCGGGGTTCCCACTTGAAAACTCATTATACACCTGCTGCACATCGACCAAAGCAATTGACAGTCCGTCATCTTCATGTATCTCGACGTAGCGCTCTGCCACCGGACGAAACCGTTCATTGGTGAGCACCACCAGATCGATATCATTGAACGCGTGGAGGTTTTGGTTCTCGACTGCTCCGTTTGGTGCCGGGCTCAGGTAGTTGAATCCGGCAAATGCAATAAACTCACGGATCTGATCAGCGGGAGCGGTGAAAGTAATGGCGTTAGGTTCATCCGGATCAGGTTCTGCATTTATGCGCTGCGGAAGCAGCGGATTGGTAATGTCCCAGACCTGAAAGATATTACCCGCATTTGAAATGCGGTATCGGTTGACACCTCCCGGGTTCACCGATTGCGGGTCACGAAAGCTCAATTGAGTACCGGTAAAACTCAGATCGCGCCGTGCATTCACCAGGATATAGTCAAGCCATCCCTGCGCATCCGGCACCGCCTGGTCAAAAGCTACATTTACGGTAAGCGTAGTTGCACCTGCAGAAGGTACGAATGTGCTTGCATTGGCTTCATCTTGCGCCACGCTTGACACAGAGCTCGTTCCTACCTCATCGACCACCATTCCGAAGGTACTTCCTTCAACTTCTACATTGAACTGGCTTTGGGCTCCCACCGAGCGAGCGGCGACGCGCACCTCACAATAACCTTCTTCTGCCCGCAGAAAAGGCATGGCAAAGGTGAACGGTATATTCTGACTTGTTGAGAAGCTGTTGCCGTAAAATTCGCGTCCGGATCGGGCGAGATTTACCGATTCATTCTCGATAAACGCCCTGTCAGTGAAAGCGGTAACGGTTTGATCGGGCGTACCTGCATCCATCGCTTCTGCGATGCGCAAAGGAGCAGGATCATCGACCCGGATGAAATAATATGCTGAATCGGAATACTCGTGACGTTGGTGCCTGTAAATAGCCTCTTCACTCTCGTAAGCCCAGCTATTGGCACCGCGACCGTAAAAGAGGATGTAATCACCCTGATCAAAAGAACCGTCATTTTCACCCTGAATGAAAATGGCATTCTTCTGTGGGTCATTTGGGCGGTCTACCGAGTTATCAAAAGGTAACTGAGCGCCGCCATTACCGTAGATATTTATCTGTTGTGGATTAACATTGCTGATATCGACCCCCAGACTTTGCAGGAAATCACGATCTATCTGGTAGACCCCGTCTTGAGCGATGCCGATTTTATACCACTGCCCCTCTGCGAGCACTGAATTGGTTTCCCAGTCAATGGTTCGGTTACCGCGTTGACCCTGACCGCTGAATTGCACCTCAGTGCGCAGCCGATTCACCCTGCGAATGCTTCTGCCGTCGCGGTAAAGTGCGGGGTAAATCACCTGAACATATGATTTGTTTCGTGCCCGCGCGATGCGCACTTCCGGATTGAACCCTTCAGGCACGCGTTTACGTTGCTGCAAAGTGAGGTCTTCAGGCGAAACGACTTCACTCTCTACATCCAGCATTCCAATTTTTGCTGAAGAATGTGCTCGTTCGAGTTGCTGTTCCACCAACGTGTACGGAATATCCTCTTCGTACCACGAATCATCAAAAGCAAGCTGCCCGACCGGTGCCGGACGCTCATCAGAGGATCGGTACCAGTCAAGGGATTGCTCTAGCGTAATGGTTTGCTGAGCAGCGGCTCCGAGCGTAATAAAAAGTAACAAAATGGTACCCGCGCTATTGGTCATTTGAATTGAATTGCCTTGGTTCAAGCAACAAAGTAAACGAAGTCTCAGTTCTCTTATTGTAAGGTAGATGTAAAGAGCCCTATGATTTTTTGTATTATTGTCTGCTTAGAGGAGAAGCAGATCCAATTGAAAGAAATGAAGCGAACGATACTGTTCTTAGGTGTATTGCTTGGTTTTATGCTCTTAACTCCCACGGAGTCAAGGGCTCAGGACCCTGAATTCACACAGTTCTACGCGAACCCGCTATACCTAAATCCGGCCTTTGCCGGTACAGCCAGGTGTCCGCGACTGACAATGAACTACCGCAATCAGTGGCCAGCGCTAAGTGGCACATTCGTAACTACCAGCGCCAGCTATGACCAGCATGTAGAAACGGTTCAGGGAGGCCTGGGCCTTCTGGTGACTAATGACCGTGCAGGTCGTACACTGAATACTACGTCGGTGAGTGGTATATATTCGTACCAGCAACCGATTAGTCGAACCTTTTCGATTAAAGCAGGCTTTCAGGCCACATATTTCCAAAAGTCAGTAGACTGGAACCAACTTCAGTTTGGTGATCAGATTGATCCCCGACGCGGTTTCATTTACGAAACACAAGATGTACCTCGCGGCGGAACCATTAACAACGTAGATTTCTCTGCGGGTCTCCTGGGCTTTAGCGAGAATTTTTTTGCGGGTGTTGCTGTTCACCACCTTAACGAGCCAAATGAGTCACTCGTAGTAGGCACGAGCCGGCTACCTATGAAACTAACTGCCCATGCAGGTGCGAACATCCCGATTGATCGTCGCAGCCGCTACAGCGAGTCAAGTATCTCCCCAAACATCCTTTACCGTCGACAGGGAGAGTTCCAGCAACTTAATCTCGGGATGTACGTAAATAAAGGACCGATTGTTGGTGGAATATGGTACCGTGCCCTCTTCTTCACTGACTATCGAGACGCGTTTATTGTATTGGTAGGTGTGCAAACAGATGTGATTCGCTTCGGCTACAGTTACGATGTGACCGTGTCTGAGCTGACGCCGGCTACCGGCGGATCTCACGAAGTGAGTATGACCATCCAATTCGATTGCCGTCCGAAAAGAAGAAAGTTCAGGACAATATCCTGCCCTTCTTTTTAGTTTAGCATTATAGGAAATCACGCAAGGAAACGTTTTGATTATGAACAAGTTCAAAAACCTGCTTCCCGCAGCAGCCGTTGTTTTCGGACTTCTTTTTATGGCCTCTTGTGCCAAAGATCGTTCGGGAGCTACCGGATGGGCCTACAATGACCCATCAAACGGTGGTTTTGAAAAGACCCCTTTTGTAGAACAAGAAACAGGCCCCGGTCTGGTACTCATTGAAGGAGGTACCTTTACGATGGGTCGTGTTGAAGATGACCTCGGATACGAATGGGATGCGATTCCACGTCGTGTTACGGTATCGTCTTACTACCTTGATGAAACAGAAGTTACTAACTTCTTTTGGCTCGAATACCTCCACTGGCTTGACCGGATTTACGGTGACAGCTATCCGGAAATCGTCAATAAAGCATTGCCAGACACCCTGGTATGGCGTGAAAAAATGGAGTACAACGAACCTTACGTTGAGTACTACCTGCGCCACCCGGCCTACCGTGACTACCCCGTAGTTGGAGTTAACTGGCTTCAGGCGAATGACTTCTGCGCATGGAGAACCGATCGTGTGAATGAGTTGATCCTCATTCGTGAAGGCCTGCTCGTGCACAACGCAGAAGCTCAGGTGGATGAAGACCACTTCACCACTGACGCTTATTTCGCCGGACAGTACGAAGGCGAAAAGGCTGCTGACGGTCTTCCTGACCTCCGTCCGAATTCAAGCGGTTACCGTAACGTGCGCATGGAAGATGGTATCCTCCTGCCGCGTTACCGCCTCCCAACTGAAGCAGAATGGGAGTACGCAGCGCTCGGACTGATCGGCAACTCCTACCAGGAGTTGATCAGCGATCGTCGCACTTACCCCTGGAATGGACACTACGTGCGTAACGACGACTCCGGTGGTCGTTTTTATGGCCAGTTAAATGCCAACTTCGTGCGTGGTCGAGGCGACATGATGGGCGTCGCTGGCGCACTGAATGACAATGCAGATATTACCTCTCCCGTTTTTGCCTATGCACCTAACGACTATGGCCTTTACAACATGGCCGGCAACGTTTCTGAGTGGGTGATGGATGTTTACCGTCCACTTTCAGCACAAGACAAAAGTGAGTTCCGTCCTTTCCGTGGTAATGTTTACCAAACACGGGTACTCAATTCCGAAGGTGGTGTAGAAGACAAATACGATTTCGTGGTTTATGACCTTGAAGGAGTCGAGTACTTTCTGAAAGAATACCAAAAGAAATCTCAGGGTCGACTGACCGATACTGATCAAAATCTTATTGACAACCTGCTCACCTACGTCGAGCAAGCTAAGCAAGATGAGAAGAATCGTTTGATCGACGAGGCAAACCAACGCATTCAAGACGGTATGGACCTGATCGCTACGAGCGACTCGAAGATTGCCCCCGACTTGCGCGATGGTATCGCCGATTACATTGACTACACGCCGGGCGATCTCCGCCAACGTGAAGTGACCGTTGCGGAGAATATCGATCGCCGCAATTACCGCCAGGCTGACAATATTGACTATCGTGATGGAGACCTGAGCAGCTCGATTTATTACAACCGTCAGGATCGAAATGACGATCCATTCAAAATGTATGATTCGAAGCCGACCACCCCGGGGGGGCCATCCACGCTGATCACCAATCGCACCCGCGTATACAAAGGTGGCAGTTGGAGAGACCGCGCCTATTACACCATTCCCGGAACACGTCGTTTCCTTGATGAACGGCAGGCAACAGCAACCATTGGATTCCGCTGCGCCATGACCCGCGTCGGAAGTCCGGTTGGATTCAACCAGGAATAATCTTTCCCACTGATATTCACAACCCCGTCGTTTAAGCGACGGGGTTTTTTATTTTCGGGGTATGGAACTCTCAACTCTATACAATAAAGTCATCAGCGCTGCAGGCGTATCTTACGACTCGCGCAAACTCAAGCAGGGTGAAGTATTCTTTGCTATACGCGATGACAGAGACGGCAATCAGTTTGCCGAGAATGCTATTGAGCGCGGTGCTGCTTTTGCGGTGATCGATAATCCCGAATTCCAGCAGCCGGACGGCAAAACCATCCTCGTTGATCATGCCCTGGAGACCCTGCAGGAGCTTGCGCGCATGCATCGATCCCAATTCAAAGGAACCATTATCGGATTGACCGGGAGCAATGGTAAAACCACCTCCAAAGAGCTGGTGCGCGATGTACTCGCTACGAAGTATACAACCTATGCCACAAAAGGTAACCTGAACAATCATATCGGCGTTCCGATCAGCATACTCGAACTACGTGATGAACACGAGTTTGCCGTCATCGAAATGGGTGCGAATGCCCAAGGTGAAATTCGCCTGCTCAGCTCGATCTCTATGCCAGACATCGGATACATCACGAACATCGGCAAAGCACATCTGGAGGGTTTTGGCGGGCTCGAAGGCGTGAAGAAGGGTAAAAAGGAGCTCTTTGACAACCTGCGGGAACGAAATCGTAAAGTATTTGTGAACGCCTCTGATCCGGTTTTACTCGAAATCTCTGAAGGTATGGATCGCATACTCTTTGGCACAGACGTCGATTCTCCCGATGTATACCCGCTGCAGCAGTCTCCTACCCTTTCGTTTGGCTGGTCACATCATCATTATGTTTCACCCGAAGTTAAAACGCAGCTGACCGGTAGTTACAACATTTCGAACATCGCCACAGCTGTGTGCATCGGACGCTACTACGATGTCTCTCCGGAAGACATTAATAACGCCATAAGCGGCTACGTGCCAGAAAATAATCGATCACAGCGCACAACGACAACTTCGAATACACTCATTCTTGATTGCTACAATGCCAATCCATCTTCGATGGAGCATGCCATTCGCTCTTTTGCCGAAGGAAATGACACTGATAAAATGGTCATCGTTGGTGACATGAAAGAACTGGGACCGGATGAAGAAAAGGAGCACCGGGCGATCGCCGAACTGATCAGCCGACTCGGACTTGAAGCACTTTACGCAGGTGCGGCGTTCTCAAAAGTCGTTGACGACCCCTCGTGCTCGTTTCCGGATACAGATGCCTTGAAAGAGCACCTGCAAAATACCCCCGTCAAAGGCAAAACCATCCTACTCAAAGCCAGCAACAGCTTAAATTTCTCGAGCCTCGCAGCACACCTCTAAACCGAGCTGACTGCTTAAAACAGCTATCTTTGCGCCCGAAAACACCGGCAAGATGAACCTGATCGACGAATTGAAATGGCGAGGCATGTTGCATGACATGACGCCCGGAACTGAAGAACAACTCGCCAAAGAGCTGACGGCCGGTTATGTAGGCTTCGATCCTACGGCTGATTCACTGCATATAGGCAACTTCGTCCCGATCATGTTGCTGGTGCACTTGCAGCGCGCCGGACATAAACCTGTTGTGCTGGTAGGTGGTGCTACCGGCATGGTTGGTGATCCGAGCGGGAAAACTGCAGAGCGTCAGTTGCTCGACCTTGAGACCATTCACCACAACCTCGAATGTCAGAAGAAGCAGCTAGAGATGTTTCTGGACTTCGACTGTGGCGAGAACAGCGCGGAGGTGGTGAACAATTACGACTGGTTCAAAGAATTCACCTTTCTTGACTTCATACGCGACGTTGGTAAGCACATCACGGTGAACTACATGATGGCCAAAGACTCCGTGAAAAAACGTCTTGAAGATGGTATGAGCTTCACTGAGTTCACGTACCAGCTCGTACAGGGCTATGATTTTCTGCACCTCTACAGCGAAAAAAATGTCAAGTTGCAAATGGGCGGTTCAGATCAGTGGGGCAACATCACCACAGGTACCGAACTAATTCGCAAGAAAGTGTCTGGAGAAGCCTTTGCGCTGACTGCGCCGCTGATTACAAAGGCTGACGGAAGCAAGTTTGGCAAGTCAGAAGGTGGTAATATCTGGTTGGATCCTGAGAAAACATCACCTTACAAATTCTACCAGTACTGGATCAATGCTTCAGATGAAGATGCGGCAAACTACATCCGCATCTTCACACTAATGAGTCGCAACGAGATTGAATCAGTGCTCGCACAACATGCAGAAAACCCCGGCGCACGGCACCTTCAAAAAACGCTCGCGGCGGATATCACCGTTCGTGTGCACGGCGAAGCCGGACTCGAAAATGCATTGGCGGCATCAGGCATCCTTTTCGGTAAGGCTACCCGGGAGTCGCTCGCCAAACTTTCTGCAGATGACCTTCTGAGCGTCTTCGACGGCTTACCGCAAGGCAGCATTTCACGCGCACAACTTGAGGGAGACGGCCTTGATATCATTGAAGCCCTTGCCGGAGCGACCAATTTCCTTCCTTCCAACGGTGAAGCCCGGCGCGCCTTGAAAGAAAACAGCATTCAGGTCAACAAAGAAAAAGTGGGTGCCAACAAGCGCATTTCTACCAATGACCTCATCAATGATCGCTTTGTCGTGCTGCAGCGGGGCAAGAAAAACTACTTCTTGCTGACGGTAGACTGATCACGAGCGCAGCCTTTGCGACTTTCTGTGCGAAGGTAAAGAGTTAGCATCCCGCCATTTCTGGCGGAAATGATCTATGAACAATTCAACGTTTTCTTTTCGCCGTAAAAACGGCGGATGCGAACAACCACCTGCATACGCGGGCTGTCTTGTACTATCGTTCGAAGGGAAACCGTATTTAATCCATTCCGAAGAGCACCGATATATCGCGACCTTCTACGTAATAAAGGATTATCACCAGAGTGATAGACACGATAAGACCAAGTGCTGCCTTACCGATGTCTGAGAAGATCATGAGACCGAGTTGACGATCCGGCTTTGGCCCAAGTTGATAGCGCATAGCGATTTCACGTCCGGCCAGCAAACCAAGGAATACCCAGGTGGTACTCATTGGCATTTTCGCTTCCCATAAACCAAGCACGTTATACTTGAAGAACAGCAGTACGAGGCCGTAATAAAGGTCAATAAAGGTAGCTGAACGGATATCATCGGTATTGGTCTTGGCTCGCACGATACCTTGAATGGCACCACCACGCTGGTAGAAGATGTAGCCAAGCATACCAACGATTACGACCAGTGCAAAAACGAACATCCATGGTGAAAGTTCTTCGGGATTTCCGAGATAGATGAAGATATTGGCGAGGTCTTGTGTCAGCCACTGAGACCAGAGGAACCCGGTGGAGAGCCATTGCAAGACCGTCCAGAACCGGCGATTGGTCCAGAGCGACTCGCTCTGCGGCGTCATGTTTCGCTGAATGAAAATACGTTCAATCAGTTTCGCGAAGATCAGGTAGAGAAAGAGTGCCACCGAGAAAGCCAGCGCGTAGCCCAGTAATGACTTGAACAGCATACCCGGCAGCGACTTGATCGAAAAGAAAGAGAGGATGAGGAAGGTCGTGGATACGGGAATCCCGAGGCGGGTGATCAAGAGGAGGATCAGCGGTGGCAAGAGGTAGATCAATCCCAATGAGCGATCGAAGGTGCCATTATCGATGAATTTATCGAGACGGTCAAAGGTGACATCATTACCTCCGAGAAATAAACCATTACCTGTGTAGCCCAAGACGAGCAGTACAGTCAGTATTCCACCGGCGAAAGCCCAAAGCACCCACCAGGGTTTGCGATCGTTTGATGCGAGAAAGGTTCCCAATGTTTGAATAACGTCGTTTCCGACGACTGAGTAGGCGGCGAGTGTGAACCCGACCATCATAACGAATAACTCCATCTTCTACCTGCAATTCGTAAGGAGCCGCAAACTAGCCATGCCTTTGAAAAGTTGCAAGCGATCAATGTTAACATTGAGGTAACAAAAAAGGGGATGCCGTTGCGTCCCCTTCTATTGTTTAGGAAATCATATGTGTTGGTTAGTCGGATTATCCGAAATCTGGAAACGTTCTAACCAGCGTTTTTATTCGATTTTCTACGGCATTACCGTCATATTCAATGACGCTGCGGAGGTGCGGATGGTTGCATGGTGGTCGGGTGTCGGGAGTCAGGGGTGCAGCGCATACTTGTTCTGCTTCATGCGCCCCTGGTGTGGTGGCGGCTATTGCCGCCGGTTTGTTGAAGCGCAACGCATCGACCTATGGACTCATGGACCTATCGACGATTCGGGAAACCGGGAAACTGGGAGAATAATAAAAGCTGAATAATGAGCAATGAATAGTAAATCAGCAATTTTTTAGAGACTTGCTTGAGTAGTGTACGTTATCGAACAAGGCTCACCTCAGATGAGGAGAGCTGCCCCGCGGTTGCGGTGCTGAGAGGCTGATTGGGGTGTTTCATTAGCAGAAAGGAGAGATCAGTTAAACCTTCTATTCCTGCACGAGGAGATTGCATCCTCTGACATCAGAGGCATCAAAACGTCCGAGGATTTCGAAGCTGCCGTCAGCGTGGATACGTCCGAGGTCGCTGGTGGCCAGAAAGGCGCAGCTATCGACATTTGCGAGGTCAATAATATTGACGCCACCTGTGCGTCCTATGGTTACCCGGGCGAAAGGATCATCGGTGGCTCTCAACAGAATGCGCATCCAGGGCGGCGAGCTGAATTGTCCGTCCCCTTTACTGTATGCCTGGCTGAGCAGTTCGGTCATTCCATATTCGCTGTGCACCTGATCTACCATGAACGCGGCTTTGAGTTGGCGGTGCACCTCATCTCGGGTGATCTCTTTGCGCTTACCTTTCATACCTCCGGTTTCCATGATAATGAGTTCGGGAAAAGCAAATCCGTTTGATTCAGCAAAATCAAGCAAGGCATGGGTGACTCCAAGAAGAATGACCTTTCGGTTTTCAGTTTTTTTCTTTCTGAGCAAAGATTCAAGTCGTTCAAAGTCGTTGAGGAAGAACCCGGCATCCGGATCGCCGCACGCCCTGATAAGACCGGCTGTCATTTCGATCAGTGAGGAGCCATTGCGTTCGAGGTATCCCGGCAGGAGTGCGAGGATTGTGAAGCCATCCGGCGCTTTTGCGCCGTAAAAACGGCGGAAGATCTCAAGGTACACCTTTGTATACCAGTCTTTCTCGCGCACAAAATGCCGCGAAACCTGATCACCTGTAGTGCCACTGCTAGTGAAAATGACCTCCGGCTCAAAGTTACCGGTGACCACCTTATGCTGTTTGAAGGTCTCTATGGGCAAGAAGGGTATTTGAGCGAACTCTTGTACCTTAGACAAGCGATGGGGTAAATGCGTCAAGAACTTCGCATAAACAGGATTATTTTCCCGTTGATAGTGAAAAAGTTCGAGCGCCAGGGCCTCAAAAGCTGCTTCTGTGTCGATATTCAAAAGCCGTTCTGTGTAGTGGTGACGATTCAAGCGGCAGGTTTTGACAAAAATACACATGCTATGGAGGTAAGACAGCACCTGGTCATTTTAGTGGTGATGATGCTCGCTTTGAGCGCATGCCTTGAGCCGGAATCCTACCCGCCGGAGCCGCGTATTTCATTCAAGGCATTAGAGCCGAGCGGAATGCAGGCAGTGCTTCGGTTAAACTTCACAGATGGCGATGGTGATATCGGTTTGGATCAAAACGACACCAGTGGTGTGTTTTGTCCGGATACCTGTCGCTACCACTACAACCTGTTTCTGGAATATTACGAGTTGCAACATGGCGAATGGGTACACATCGAGCTTGATCCGGAGGCCGGTCAGGTTCCTTTTTACTACCGTGTTCCGCGAGTGGAGCCCTCAGGGCAGAATCCCGCTTTGAATGGCGAGATTAAGCTGGATATGCCGGCGTACTATCTGTTCACAGACTTTGATACGGCCCGGTTTGAGATTCAGTTGGTAGACCGATCGTTGAATGAATCGAATATTGCGACCACCCCTCTATTTGTAAAGCCTGATTAAAGATGTTCTTCGAGTCCTTCTGTGATGCTCAGGATATGGTCTGCAATTTCTTCAAGAGCGGTGAAGGTATCCATGTAGAAGATACCGCTTTCGATAGAGTATTTTCCTTTCCCGACGTCTTTCAGGTGTTTGTGCCGAAGTAAATTGCGGTGTTCGTTGATTTCCTCTTCTTTTTTGAATGCGGGTTCTTTATTGAGTTCATCACCGATGCTTTCAACGTTACCGAGCATTATGGAGAAGGCCTCATCGATCAGTTCGGTCATTCGCTTGAGGTTCTGACGTTGTTTAGGCACAAAATATACGCGCCTGACCTGCTTACTCTCGAGGTTCATGGCCGTTTGGAAGTACAGGTCACCGATACGTTCGAGGTCATTGGTTGCACTTAGCAATCCGCGTACCCTTTGTGAGGTTTCATCTGACATTTCTTCCCTGGAGAGTTCAGTGAGGTAATTGGCCACTTCAACCTCGAGGCGATCAGTAATTTCTTCAGCCCTGCGCATTTCTTCAAGCACATTTGCGCGTTCAACGGGGTCAGTGCTATTAAGCAGGCGATCAAGGGATTTATTCATGCCGGCAGCGATGCGCGCAAAGCGTTTCACTTCTTTTTGCGCCTCCAGGAGAGCGAGCTCAGGTGTGCCCACCACCCCGCTTCCGATATACTCAAGCCGGAAGGTTCGTTTGACATTGCCTTGAAGAACGAGACGGCGGCTGAGTTTCAAGATATGCGGTGTGAGGCCTACCAGCAGCAGCATATTGATGACATTGAAAGAAGTGTGAAAAAGTGCGAGTGTGAGCTTCTCCGGGTTATCAATTTCAACGAAGCTGAAAGCACCCAGGAAGTCTTCAAACCCGTTTCCGATCGTTGACAGAAACACCCCGAGGAAGGCAAACATCCAGGTGGTACCTATCAGGTTGAATAGGAAGTGTGATCGAGCCGCAGTTTTGGCATCCGGATTGCCTACTACGGCGGCGATATTGGCAGTAAGCGTCGTGCCGATGTTTTCACCCATGACCATGGCAGCTGCAAGCTCGAGGGGCAAAATTCCGGATGACAGCAAGGTCAGCGTGAGTGCAATGGCCGCGCTTGACGATTGAAGGATGAGCGTGACTCCAATTCCGAAGAGAATAAATAAGAATCGACTCAAGAGGCCTCTATCCATGAACGAGGAAAGGAAGTCAACCAATTCAGGTTGTGCTTTCAGATTGGGTACGGAGTCTTTGAGCAAGACCAGACCAATGAGAAGGATCGCAAATCCGATAAACGCTTCAGCGCTGTGACGCAGGCGTTGCTGCTTGAGAAACAGAAATGGCAGGGCGATGGCAACGATGGGTAGTGCGAGATCACTGATATCAAGTTTACCCAGCGCTAATGCAACGAGCCAGGCCGTGAAGGTTGTTCCGATGTTGGCGCCCATGATCACCCCAAAAGCTTCGCGCAGACGCAAGAGGCCGGCATTTACAAAGCTCACGACCATGACCGTGGTAGCTGAAGAAGACTGCAGTACAACTGTGGTGATGAAGCCGGTGCTTACCGAGCGCCACTGGCTTTTGGTCATCGCCTCCAGGATTTTCCTCATGGAGGCACCTGCAGCTCTTTGCAAACCGTCACTCAACACTTTCATACCGAAAATGAAGAGTCCGAGCGCACCGATAATCGTAAGTACGTCGAACAGCAGACTCATGAGGGGTGGAGTTTGTGGCTAAGCAGTGTCATCGTTTTTTCAGTCGAAGGTCAAGCTCTTTTCGGATCGCCTGAATTTGTTCTTGAAAAGAGGATGCAAGTAACGACGCCGCCGAGATATGCGAAAACAATCAGCCCGCCCTTTAGTTAATTTTTTGTTATCTTAGTATTATGTTAAAGTTAATTATAGTGATTGCAGGGTTGTATCTTATGGGGTTGACCACTGCATCATCGCAAACATCCCCCGATCGATTGATCCTTGTTGATTCTACCTTTTGCACTATCGACAGTATACCTTACACCGGCGAATATGTAGTACACTACCCCACCGGTCATGTCAAAGCCAACTACCGTTTTCTTGATGGTACCCGGCACTTCACCAGCAGTCATTTCCACCCCAACGGGAGGCTCTATAAAATTGAGCACCATGACCACAACAAGCCCGTGGGTTTATGGCAAGAATGGGACATAAACGGCGTCTTGCTCAGCAGTGCCACCTTTGTAAATGGAGAGCGCTCAGGTCACTGGCGCATACGACACCCGCATACCGATCTCACGTTGATCATGGATTTCAGCAGAAACGATCTCATATCCGCCTATTACGAATAAAAAAGGGGGCGCTCACGCGCCCCCTTCTCTTTCTGTTTTATATCAGTTATGGACAAGCCGTACCAAACTGTCCGAGGAAGTCAAGAAGATCAGCAGAGTTAACAAGACCGTCTTCATTCAAATCAGCCGGGCAATCATTCGAGAATGTACAAGAGCCATCATCTACGGTAGCAGAAGCATCGTAGTTGTCAGCATCTTCGTAAGTACATCCGAGACAGCTTACGAGGTCACAAGAACCATCGTCGTCATTTGCAGCAGGATCATAGTTACAAGCAGTAGGATCCGTACAACCGGAGATCTGCTGTGAGTTCTGAGCTCCTGGTGTGCCGTCGAACACGAAAGAACCTTGCCAGTTGTTTCCGTCTGTGTTGTCGAGAGCCGGATCAATCAGCTCAAGAGACACACATGATCCATCCGGTGAGAATGGCCACGGAGAGGCATTGCTGTACGTCACTTCATCGATCACGTTACCGAAACCATCTTCGAGGGTGAGGGTTTCACCACCGTTGCTGAGGTTACCTGTTGCCATTTCGAATACCTGGTAACCGTTGCCGCTGTATGAGGCCGCGTTAACCGCGATGATGATGTACTCACCTGCGGCGATGGTGGCACCTGCAGGGAAGGTAAACTCAAAACCGTTTGTGAATGTGAAGCCTTCGAGGTTCACAGTAGAAGCGTCTGCATTATAAATCTCCATGAACTCCCAATCGAAGTCATCTCCTTGCACTACACATGGGTTGTAGTGAATCTCGTTGATCACGAGGTTCGGCAGTGTAAAGTAGCAAGAACCGTCATCGTTGTCCGCTTGCGCATCATAGTTCAACGCTGTATCGTCCGTACAACCACTGTAAATACAAGATCCGTCTTCGATTCCGGCAGACGCATCATAGTTGTCTGCCTCAGGGTCCGTACATCCCGGTGTGTTACTACAGCTACCGTCGTCAATAACTGCTGCAGCATCGTAATTCAGGAAGGAATCATCTGTACAACCCCAACGCTGAATGTCATTCAGATCACGTGGCTCGAACTTCCAGTTACCGAAGCTGTAGAGGCTAGGACCAACTACTGTGTACTGGATGCCCTCGTCTACAGGAATCACATTGATACCGTAGTCGTCAACCAGCGCGAGACCTGACCCGTCATCAATAGACCACTCGCCGAAGCCGACGTCGCCGTTCTGAACGATACCTGTCGTTTCGAGAAGTACACCTTCCCACTGCTCGTCATTCATTGCTGAAGTTGAAAGGACTTCAGTCGCAGGGAGCGGGTTGCCGCTGGTAAGAACGGAGATCAGTGCCGCCGGGCTGATGATGGTGTTACCGAAGTCTTCGATAACTGTACCTGTAACATCCACCTCATCACCGAGTGACACGCCAGTACCTTCTACCCAGATACCTGAGAAAGGACCTGTACCATCCTGGATGGTGAACACACCTTCACCCGGGTAAATGGCAGTTACGATACCTGAGGTGGTTACAAACTCACCAACGGTATTCGAGTTGCCACTTCCATCAACATCCGACTGGATTTCGAAGATCGTGTACGAGGTAGATGGTGGCAGTGTTGAGTTCACAGCACCAGGTGTACCATCGTTCACGAAAGACGCCTGCCAGTTTTCAGGCAGTGAGTTATCAAGTGCAGGGTCAATCAGCTCAAGGCTTGCGCAGTTGCCGTCAGGCGATGTTGGCCATGGCGAAGCATCATCAAACGGAACTGCATCTACCACGTTACCGAATGCATCGCTAAGCTCGAGTGTCTCGCCATTGTTGCTCAGTCCGCCACTCAACCACTGGAATACCTGATAGCCGTTTCCGGTGTATGAAGTAGAGTCATATGCCACGATGATATACTCACCGGCTGCAATGGTGGTTCCAGGCCAGAATGTGAAGTCAATACCCTGAGAGATAACGTAACCTGAAATATCTACTGAAGTAGCTTCAGCGTTATAGATCTCAAAGAACTCCCATTGAGAATCATCGCCCTGATCCGTACAAGGATTGTAGTGAATCTCATTGAGTACGAGGTTTGGCAGTGTGAAATAACAAGAGCTATCGTCGATCGTCGCCTGTGGGTCGTAGTTCAAAGC
Source organism: Flavobacteriales bacterium (assembly GCA_018402085.1). Classification (GTDB taxonomy): domain Bacteria; phylum Bacteroidota; class Bacteroidia; order Flavobacteriales_D; family Sanyastnellaceae; genus Sanyastnella. The sequence continues at coordinate 2,655,430 of JAGYJM010000002.1, forward strand.
AGTGTCGTCTGTACAACCGCTGTACTCGCAAGAACCATCGTCAGCATCTGCCGCGGGGTCGAAGTTGTCCGCTTCTGAATCTGTGCATCCGAGGGTGTTTCCGCAGTTACCGTCATCGATTACAGCATCCGGATCAAAGTTGAGGAAGTTGCTGTCTGTACAACCCCACTTGCGGATATCCTGAGCGTTATCGCGCGGTTCTATTTTGAAATTACCGAACGAGAAGTAGAGCGGACCGGTTACGGTGTAGGTATCACCCACAACTAAGGGGGTTACTGCTACGCCATTCAGGTCATCAACACGTACATCTCCGGTGAGGTCATCTACGATCCACTCTCCAAATCCTGCATCGCCGTTAGAAACGTCTCCGGTTGTTTCAACCAAAACACCTTCCCACTGCTCGTCATTGATGGCGAATGTACCGAGTACTTCCGGTGCAGGAAGCGCATTGCCCTGGGTATTGACTGTGATCACTGCTTGAGCGATGATGGTGAGGTCAAACCACTCGAGTACCGTACCCTGAACAGTGATCTGATCACCCTCAGCTACTCCGTCGCCTTCTACCCAAATACCTGAGTGTGCGCCGGTGCCATCTTGCAAAGAGAAGAGCGTGCTACCGGCAAATGTTCCGGTCACAATACCCGATACTTCTACTACGTTTCCGGTATCAAGTGAGCCGCCTTCAGCGTCAACATTCGACTGAATAGAAACGATCGTAGTTGCTGTAGGTGCTGCGTCACAAGGGTGCGAGCTAACCGCCAATCCTGGTGTTCCGTTGATCGGACAAGAGGTCTGCCAGTTACCATAGAAGGTATTGTCAGAAGTGAGGTCAATCAGCTCCAGAGAGTAGCCTTCACCATCAGCGCCGATTGGCCATTGGCCACCGTCATCGTAAGGAACTTCATCAACTGTATTGGCAAGATCATCAAAGAGCGTTACTGTCTCACCACCGTTGCTTAACCCACCGGTGTAAGGACCAAAGACCTGATAGCCGTTACCTGTGTAGAAGGCAGGGTTGAACGCAACAATGGCGTACTCACCTGCTGCGAGAGAAGCACCGGCCGGGAAGGTGTAATTCACACCGCCAAAGCTCCATCCTTCCAGATCAAGTGGAGCACCAGAGTTATTGTAAATTTCTACAAACTCATAATTGGCATCGGTAAAGCCGAGGTCGTCATTCGGGTTGTAGTGAATCTCGCTGATTACAACGTCGCCAGGCAGAGCGACACCTGCACAAGAGCAGTCACCACCGAATACATCACCTACAGTATTGGCATCGCCATCGTCGCAAACATCGCCGGGGAAGAGGCATGAGCCATCATCGATGGTAGCGCTTGGATCGTAGTTACACGCCGCTTCAGTCGTACAACCTGAAACCGGTGCACCGCAAGTACCTGTGAACGTATGCATACCGAGGTCGCTCCAGTCTTCGTTTGCTTCAACGATCCATTCAGAATCGTTTGCATCCGTACCGGCAGAAGCAAACCAATCGTCATTACCTGAGTTAATGGTTGACTTACGAACGAGTACTGCATCTTGGGTAGCGTTGTTTACGCCGGCTACAGCCCAGCCGCTGCCCGGGTCACCATCCCAGTTACCGAGCCAGTCAACAATAACGTAGCTCATTTCTGTTCCTTCAACCAGTGCAAAACCATCGTCTCCGTTTGACAGCGAATTAAACGTATGATCTGCTTCGGCGAGGATAGCAGGATCAGCAGAGCCGTGTGCTACAACGTACACATCTCCAGCAGCTACAACTGCCCCTGCCGGGAAGGTATTCCAGTTTTCATACTCCCCAACAACTGATGGATCATTCACTACATTCGGGAAAGCGTAGCCGTCAAGGCTGATTGCCGCATCGGTTGGGTTGTAAATCTCAAAATACTTGTTGTTACTCGATCCTTCAGCATATTCCGAGAAGAAGAGCGAACAATCATTTGAAGGTGCAGGTGTACCAGCACAAGAACAATCACCCTGAATCGTATCACCTGTGGTGTTTGCATCGCCATCGTCACATGCATCACCGATGTTGGCCATTTCTACAGGGCAATCGAAGGCTGCTACCGGAGCCGGGCAATCACCGATGATCTCGATAGCTGTTACTTCCCAATCACTGTAACCGTCAGCACCATCATCAAGATACTGGAATCCGAAGTAGACTTCGGTCAACCCATTCAGTGCTGAAAGGTCAACGACATAACTATCACCTGTTGACACAACGAGTAAGCTTGTCCAGCTAGAAGCTGCAGGATCTCCGTTATACGAAGTTGTGTACTGAAGGTCCAGATCTGTGGTACCGAAGTTTTCTGCTGCATCAAACACGAGTTCGGCAGCAGCTACACCGGTAAAATCAAATCCGTTAGAAACAATCCAGGTATCTACTGCTTCCTGGCAGCCACCGCCGCAGAAGCCATTTACAGAGAAACCACCTGCGATGGTCTCCCATGCGCCGTTTGCATTGAAACCGTTATTGGTCACTACCTCTGCAGCGGTCCACATCGGAGCAGGAGTACAAATTACTGTACCTGCACAAGAACAATCACCCTGAATAACATCACCTGTGGTGTTTGCGTCACCGTCATCACAAGCGTCACCGATGTTCGCCATTTCTACAGGGCAATCGAAGGCTGCTACCGGAGCCGGGCAATCACCGATGATCTCGATAGCTGTTACTTCCCAATCACTGTAACCGTCAGCACCATCATCAAGATACTGGAATCCGAAGTAGACTTCGGTCAACCCATTCAGTGCTGAAAGGTCAACGACATAACTATCACCTGTTGACACAACGAGTAAACTTGTCCAGCTAGAAGCTGCAGGATCTCCGTTATACGAAGTTGTGTACTGAAGGTCCAGATCTGTGGTACCGAAGTTTTCTGCTGCATCAAACACGAGTTCGGCAGCAGCTACACCGGTAAAATCAAATCCGTTAGAAACAATCCAGGTATCTACTGCTTCCTGGCAGCCACCGCCGCAGAAGCCATTTACAGAGAAACCACCTGCGATGGTCTCCCATGCGCCGTTTGCATTGAAACCGTTATTGGTCACTACCTCTGCAGCGGTCCACATCGGAGCCGGGGTGCACACTACCGTTCCGGCGCAACCGCAATCGCCCTGCACGGTGTCATTAACGGTATTGGCATCACCGTCATCGCAAGCATCGCCCACGAAGAAGCAAGAGCCATCATTCTGGTTAGCAGTATTGTCGAAGTTGCATGCATTGCTATCTGTACATCCGGGAATGGTTGGAACACTCGCATTCCACAGTTGAATGTAATCAATAGCTACATCCTCGTCTGCTGCATTCAATCCTTCGAAAACGATGCGAATGTCTATCACCGAACCGGTGCCGGCGATCGCAGCAGTAAATTCAGCAAACGTATCGGTCAACGCTGCTCCCTCTACGCCATCAAAAACTCCATCAAGGTTGGCATCAAAGCCAGGCTCTGTGTTGAAGGTTGCACCGTCGTTTGCGAAGATCATAACGGTTGTAAACGTACCTGAGTTGTCGATATCAACCTCTACACGAAGCTTATCACCGGCATCCCAATCCTCATTTCCGTCTCCTGAATCGTCTTCAGCAACGAGCATGCGCAACTCAAGGTTAGATTCACCTGCGATGCTCACATCGTCAAAGAACATTTCCAAAGGCGATCCCCCTGTAGGTTGACCGTCGATGTCTTGCGCAGCAAAGTAACCGGTGTTGTTTTGACCGGTTACTACATATCCGCCGGATACGCTATTTGATGGAATCTGCGTAAAAAAGTCATTGGACCCATCTGAAAACTGGAGTCCGTCTGAAGTTGAGAGGGTATAGGTAACCCCCGCGTTGTCAGCTTCAAAATCTTCGTTCCAGAACATCTGGGCAGAAGCTGAGCTGAATGCAAAGGCTGCGAGGGTCATGAGTGACCAGCGCAGTATGCTAGCTAAGTTTTTCATAATGCATTGATTTGGTTTAAGACACGCGATGTGAGCGTTCATTTTTAGTACTTGGTTACCATCCATTGGCAATGTAAAATTAGCTTTTCGTGTGGGCGCTCAGAAGTCTGAAAACAGGCATCGCGAAGGTTAAGAACTGTCTTTCTTCTCTTCTGTCTGACTCACTGCGCAAAAGCGCAGGATGGCGACAAGGCTCCTTTAACGAAAGATTAACGCACAATTAATCCGGTCAAAAAAGTCTCAATTGATCAGGAATCAATCGGAAAGACTGCCTGTGATGCGGTGTGATGCCCACCTCCATGATGGCAAGTCGGTGCGCCTTAGACGGATACCCTTTATTTGATCGCCATGCATAAGCCGGATATTGAAGGTGCAACTCTTGCATGAAAGCATCGCGATGGGTTTTTGCCAGTATGCTTGCTGCGGCAATACTTTGATAAAGACTATCTCCTCTCACCACACAAGTGAAGGGAATGTTGTCACCCTTAAAACGGTTGCCGTCAATGAGTAAGTGCTCGGGCTTCACGGTGAGCTGTTCAACCGCTTTTCGCATGGCTTCGAATGATGCATTCAGAATATTGATTTCATCGATACGTTCTGGCGGAATGTGCATAACCGCCCAAGCTGCGGCCTTCGTTTCGATCTCCTCTCTGAGTCGTTCACGCTCTTTTGCCGTAAGTTTCTTCGAGTCATCAAGACCATTGATTCGTCTGCCGGCATCAAGCACAACAGCTGCCGCTGTGACCGGACCCGCCAGGCACCCTCGTCCTGCTTCATCGCAACCGGCCTCCAGCCGACCTTTTTCCAACCAACGCTTCAGCCCCATTGTTATAAATCAAGCGCGGCTTCTACACTCTTCCACATTCGCTCAGCCGTCTGATCCCATGAAAAGTAAGAAAGGCGTTCACTTCCTTTGCTTACGAGTTCAGACCTTAATCCGGCATCTGCTTTCATTCGTTTCATGGCGCCTACAATTTCGCTGATACTTTTCGGATCCACGAATAATGCCGCGTTACCTGCTACTTCCGGAATGGATGTCACATTAGAGGTAATGAGCGGCACACCGGCAGCAAAGCTTTCAAGCACCGGAATTCCAAAGCCTTCAAAGAGGGGCACAAACACCATTGATTCGGCGGCTCCGAGCAGCAATGCAAGATCTTCTGGTTCCTGCCGTCCTTTGAAAACAACATCGTCTTTGTGCTTCATGGCCTTAACGATCTCTTGCAATTCTCCGCTGCTCCACATTACTTGCCCAACGATCACCAATTGATGTGGTGCATTGGTATCGGTTTTAAACACATCGAATGCACGCAACATTCGGGCAATGTTTTTTCTCGGGTGCATAGAACCGACATAAATAAAGTAGGGTTTACCGCCACAGTGTTCGATCCTGACAGCCTCCACCTGGTCATCATTGAGCGGGTGGAATTCAGCGTTCACCCCGTTATACACCACGTCAATGCGGTGTGAAGGTACAGCGTATATGCGGGCAATATCGCGTTTACTGTACGCAGATACCGTCGCTATTCGTTTAGCCACCGCCGCATAGCGCGGAAACATCGTTCTATAAAAGTCAGCAACTTTCGGCGGAAGAAATTCAGGGTGGTGCTCGAAATTGAGGTCGTGAATCACAATCAGTTGCGGTATTTCTGTACGCAGCGAAGCGAATCCATCGGGCGAAATGAATAGATCTGCACCTATTTTGCTCAACATGCGTGGTACGCTTCGATCAAACCACCATCGGTAAAGAAACCGTCTTCGGGCAGGCGGAAAAACCTGATGCACATGAATATTCTCTGCATTCGGCACCATACTGGGGTGAGGCTTTTCATCATAGAGAAAGTGAAACTCAACCTCAGGGTGTTGCGCTGCCATCCTGCGAAAGGTTTCCCAGGTGAACCAACCGATGCCCTCCAGTCTACCGGCCCTCAACAATCGGGTATTGACAGCTATTTTCAGCACGGCGGCAATATACAGCAATCAATAGTTGTGTCTTACATTGAATAAGTAACTTTCCGGGCTGACGCTAGAGCATGATGCAGCGCACATTTTTATCGAACCTCACCGTACTTCTGATCCTCAACCTGTTGATCAAACCGGCCTACCTCCTTCTCGTTGAGACGGAAGTACAGAATCGGGTGGGCGCAGAAGTATACGGCAAGTATGCAGCGTTACTGAGCCTTTCTTTTCTGTTGAACATTGTACTTGACCTCGGACTGAACACCTTCACATCCCGCGCTATTGCGCGGAATAAAAAACTAGCCGGAGCCTACCTGAGCACCATCAGTTTGATGCGCATTTTGCTGGGCATTCCATACTTCCTTCTGCTTTTCACCACGGCATGGCTGCTTCAATATGAAAGCGGTGCGCTGAAGATGCTGGGGTGGATCGGTCTGAATCAGTTACTCGCCATGAGTATTCTATATCTGCGTTCAAACTTATCCGGCATGTTGTACTTCAGACAAGATGCCATACTCTCGGTGCTGGATCGAGGTCTGCTGCTGATCGGTTTGGGCGGATTGCTCTTATGGCGTTCTTCAGACAGCGCTTTCGATATCTTCTGGTTCATCTATGCCCAGACAGGTGCCTATCTCGCAGGGTTTATGATTGCCCTGATCATGGTTTGGCGCAAAACCGGACGACTGAGCCTTCGCTGGCGTCCGTCGTTCAAACGAATCATCCTGAAAGAAAGCCTTCCTTATGCCCTGCTGGTCATGTTGATGATGATCTATTATAAAACCGATTCAGTGATGCTGGAGCGCATGCTGCCTGACGGAGCCTATCACGCAGGTATTTATGCCATGAGTTACCGGCTTTTTGAAGCGACCAATATGCTGGGTTATCTGTTTGCGACCCTCTTGCTACCCATCTTTTCGCGTCTGCTCACTGACCGCGGCCAGCTTACGCTCATCAGCGACAACGCCTATCGAATCATCCTGACCGGAGGCAGTCTGCTCGCAACCATCTGTCTGATCTGGCCCAACGAGATACTGTCATTGGTATATGACCACCACATCAGCGAAGCTGCATCAAGCCTGCAGGTGCTGATGACGAGCTTTTTCTTCATTATGCTCTCGTACCTGTGGGGCACCTTGTTGACGGCGAAAGGATCGATGAAACAAATGAACCGCATTGCGCTGAGTGCGGTAGCAATAAATATCTTCCTGAACTATTTGCTCATCCCAACTTACACCGCCTTTGGATCCGCTCTTGCCAGCCTGCTCACTCAGGCACTCGTAGCCTTGTTGCAATGGTTTCTGGCCATGCGACTTACCGGAGTGCGGCTACCACGGATTACCCATGTGCGATCTTTGGCGTACCTATTGATTCTCGGACTATCCGGATGGGTTTGCACAATAACAGACGTTCATTGGTGGTTGATGCTTGTGACGCTCATTGCAGTGGCCGGCGTTAGTGCCTTCGGGCTTCGCCTGTTAAAGGTGGGAGACGCGGCACGACTTATCCGGGAACGGAAAACCGAGGTCAATCGCTAATCTTTTACTTTTGCCAAAATTTCAACTATTCTCATGGAGAAGCAACGAACCCAACAACCGGACACCGCACTTGGCTCGGTGAATTTGCTGGTTTTTCTTTATAAATGGCGCCTTTACCTGATCGCTGTGGTCGTGCTGGCTGTAGTTGGTTCGAGCGTTGCATCCTTTCTGATCGAGGAGAAGTTTAAGTCAGTGGTGGTGATGTTTGCGGCTCCGCAACATTCAATTGGTGAGCAGTTCTATGAGGAGACCAAAAACAAAGACCTCCTTGAGTACGGTGAGAAAGAAGATGCCGAACGCCTGCTTCAGATCCTCAACTCAGACCGCATCCGTTCGCGGATCATTGAAAAGTATGACCTGTGGACGCACTATGAGATACCGCGTGAAACGCAAGGAGCTTACACCTTGATGCAAAAAGAATACAACGGCAATGTTTCGTCAAGACTGACCAAATTCGGATCAATTGAGGTAGAGGTGCTTGATAAAAGTAACACGATGGCACGGGATATGGCCAATGACATCGCCTACCTGACAGATTCCGTTTCGAACCAGATGCGAAATCAGCGTGCGCTTGACGCATTTGAATACGCCAAGTCGTCTCTTGAGCAGGTACAAGATGAGATTCGGGCGATGGAAGACAGCCTTTCTGTATTATATGCAGCCGGTGTCTATGACTTCACCACCCAGATTGAAGGTCTGAACGAGCAGTACGCTACTGCGACATCTGAAGGCCGCTCAAAGCAGGCAGATCAGCTCGCAGAAAAGATGTCAGAAATCTCCGGTTATGCAAACCGCTACAACAAACTAACCAACCTGCTTGAGGCAGCCTATGACCGTGAAGCGATCCTTAAAAAACGCTATGACCTGATGCGTATAGATGCGACATCAAAGTTGCCTTCCACCTTTGTGGTTGACTATGCCGCAGCTTCTGACAAGAAAGCCTATCCTGTGCGTTGGTTGATTGTTGTCATGAGCGTGGTTTCTGCATTCATCTTTGCCGTGATTGCCATTTTAGTCGTGGAGAACATACGCCAATTGAGAACGGAAGGACGTATCTAATGCGGATCGCGTTTAACAAACGTATCCTTGCATGGCTTCTGGGTGGGAGCTTCATCGCAATAAACTCAGTGCTTGTCGCCCTTGAGTTCTATTATTTCGCGTTACTTCCGCTGATACTTTTAATTGTCTGGGCTGCCTTTATGCGGCTTGACTGGCTCATGATGTTCATTGTGGCCTGTGTTCCGTTAAGCCTGAACCTTGAGCAGCTTGAGCTCGGTGGGGTTGGCTTTTACCTTCCTACTGAACCGCTCTTATTCGGGGTTCTTCTTCTGTTCATCTTTAAAATTTTCAGCGGCAAGAGTATCGATCAGCGGATTTTCAGGCACCCGGTGAGCTTCGTACTCTATTTCTACTTAGGATGGATGGCCTTTACAAGCATAACGAGTGAAATGCCTTTCGTCTCCTTTAAGTTTTTACTCGTGAAGCTATGGTTCATCACCGGCTTTTACTTCGTGATAGCGCACATCCTATCGAAACCGGGGAATATTCGGAAATTTCTGCTTTTCTACCTTTTTCCTCTTTTCGCAGTCATCATTTACACCGTTGTGAGGCATGCCTCTTATGGATTTGAGAAGGATCCGGGACATTGGGTCATGGAGCCCTTTTACAAAGATCACACTTCATACGGTGCGGTGCTCGCGATGTACTTCCCCCCTCTGCTGGCTATGCTGCTTCGGCGTAAAATGAACACCCTTCTTCGTGTGTTTCTGGCGTTGGGTACCGTAATCATTTCAATCGGTATTGTATTGAGTTACACCCGGGCGGCTTGGGTAAGCCTCGCGGCGGCAGCCGTGCTTCTCGCATTTATGTCTATCAGGGTCCGTCTACGCACCCTGATCACTGCCTTTCTGAGCCTGGCTGCCTTCGTCTGGTTTGCACAAGATGAACTGCTGATCACCCTAGAACGCAACAAACAGGATTCGTCTGACAACCTTACTGAGCACGTTGAGTCGATTTCAAACGTCTCGAGTGATGCCTCTAACCTGGAGCGACTCAACCGATGGAATTGCGCTGTGGCCATGTTCGAAGAACGCCCCATTCTCGGCTGGGGTCCGGGCACCTACCAGTTTGTTTACGCCCCTTTTCAGCGCAGTCAAGACAAAACCATCATCAGCACCAACAATGCAGACGGAGGCAATGCGCATAGTGAGTACCTGGGGCCGCTCAGCGAACAAGGCCTTTTCGGGATGCTGGCCGTTATACTTCTTGTGCTGGTCGTATCTGACCTTGCCTTTCGTGTCGCTTACCGCGCTCGCAACACAGATGTGAAGTGGCTGGCTATTTCAGTGTACCTCGGTTTGTTCACCTATTTCGTTCACGGCGTGCTGAACAACTACCTCGATACTGACAAGGCCAGTGCGCCATTTTGGGGCTTTATTGCCATTCTGGTAGCAATCGATCTCTATCACAAAGATTTACCCGATCACGATGAAGAAGCGATGAAGGTCTGAACCGTTCTGACACGTTTTTGATTCGCTACCTTGCATCCGTTTTTAAAGCCTTTTTTTCGTGGAAAAAAACAGCAAAATATATGTAGCCGGTCATCGCGGCATGGTAGGATCTGCCATCCTTCGTGCTTTAAAGGGTGCCGGGTACCATAAGATCATCACGCGCAATTCTTCAGAACTCGATTTGACGGATCAACAGTCCGTCCGGCGATTTTTCGCCGAAGAGAAGCCGGAGTATGTCTTTCTTGCCGCCGCCAAAGTGGGTGGGATTCATGCCAATAACGTGTATCGCGCTGAGTTCATTTACAACAACCTGATGATTGAGGCGAATGTGATTCATGCAAGCCATGCACACGCGGTGACAAAGCTTCTTTTCTTAGGCAGTTCCTGTATTTATCCGAAAATGGCGTCACAGCCTCTCACTGAAGAAAGCCTGCTCACAGGCCAACTTGAGCCCACCAATGAGCCTTATGCCATCGCTAAGATCGCGGGCATCAAGCTTTGTGAAGCATACCGAGACCAGTATGGTGATAATTTCATATCCGCCATGCCTACAAACCTCTATGGTCCCAATGATAATTATGATTTGCAGAACTCGCATGTGCTACCGGCGTTGATCCGTAAATTTCATAACGCAAAAATCACCGGTGAGCCTTCCGTTACCCTCTGGGGCACCGGAAGTCCGATGCGCGAATTCCTACACGTTGACGATCTCGCCGAAGCCTGTCTTTTCCTGATGTTGCATTACAACGAAAAGCCCTTTGTCAATATCGGAACCGGAAGCGATGTCACCATCCGGCAGCTGGCTGAATTGATTCAGGAAATCACCGGTTTTGAAGGACGTATCGAATGGGACAGCTCAAAGCCTGATGGCACACCGCGCAAGCTCATGAACGTAGACCGCATTCATGCATTAGGCTGGCAGCATAGCATTGCGCTTGAGAAAGGTGTGCGCGCCGTTTACGAAGACTTTAAGGCTCTGAACCTTCCGGTTGAATCATGATGGCTTCTTCATTTCGCTGGTTTCTTTTTTTCTTTTCCTGCCTGACGGCAGGGATGCTACAGGCGCAATCATGGCAGATACCCCTTGAGCGTCGACTGACCACTGCCATTGAATCGCACCTTTCAGCTACTGACACCATTGTACAGACCTCGCTCAAGCCTTTTCACTACAATCAATTTGACTGGAAAAGTGTTGAACGATTGCGCACAGATGACATGCGCTACTTCAATCTGTTTGAAGTAAAAACCCTGAAAGAACATCTGTTTGAATTTGAGGGTGAAGATTTCACCCTTTATATAGATCCGGTACTCGATCTGAATGTCGGGCTTGACTTTGGCGACACAAGCAGTTGGCAAGACACCGTTACCCTTTACAACAACACGCGTGGAGCAGCCATATACGGCAGAATTGGCGACCGAGTTTCTTTTCATGCAACTGCTTTTGAAAACCAGACCAACTTACCGTTTTGGCTCTTTAACTATACCGATTCACTGGGGGTCATCCCGGGGCAAGGACGCTGGAAGCTGATTAACGGCAGTAGAGGAAGGGATTACAATTCTTCTACCGGGCTAATAAGTATCAAGGCAGCCGACTGGTTATATGTTCACTTTGGTCACGGAAAGCACTTCATAGGAAACGGCTACCGCTCAATGCTGCTTTCAGACGTTGCTTTCAACTACCCTTACATCCGTATACAGGCTGAAAGCCGGAACCAAAAGTGGCGATATACTACCGTCAATGCTGAATTGAACAGCCTGAACCGTCTGCCTATCGGGGAAGTACCCGAAAGCATGTTCAGTAAAAAAGGATTCAGCTTTCGCTACCTTAGCTACATGCCACACCCACGCATAGAGCTTGGCCTCTATGAGGGGGTCATCTGGCAGCGATGGGACAGCACAGGTACGCAGCGTTACCCGGCCGCTTACTTCACCCCACTGCCTGTTGCATCGGCACTTTATGGACTTGACAGCACGCAAAACGTGGTGGCCGGTTTGAACATCAAACTCAAGCTTGCTGACCAGAGTTTTTTGTATGGTCAAGCCGTAATTGACCAGAATGGAGAAGGGTTCAGTGGTTATCAGGCGGGTATATTTCTCGGCCGCGTCTTTAGAAACTTGCGGCTTCGGGTTGAATACAATGATGGTGGCGAAGGTCTCTTTACCCATCGCACACCCCTTCAGAATTACACCCATATGAATCAGGGGCTTGCGCACCCTCTGGGCACAAATTTCAGCGAGGGGCTGTTTATACTCAGGCACGAGCGCAAGCGATGGTGGTCAGAGCTGAAAATTGTGCGTCAATGGCACGATGACGGCGCTCGGGGTGCCATATTCACTGCATCGGATGTACTTCCGGAAATTGCTCCCGAAAAAGGCAATACCTGGCTTGCTGATGTTCAGCTTGGTTATCTCCTGAACCCAACGTCGAATATGAATGCACTCATTGGCTGGGCCTATCGTGACCGAGAGACAGAAAGCGGTCACCTCATCAGCTCATTTTATTATTTCGGCTTTAGGGTAGCCTTATTCAACCGGTACTATGACGTATGAGGATCCATGCTCTACGATGCACCGCAAAAAGCCCGCTTAAATGACACAAGGTTGTACTTTTGAAACAAAACCGGAACCGTGTTAGAAATTGCATCTGGCTTCTTTACAGCTTTCTTTCTTGTGGTGGTTGCCATGCCCTCGCTTATAAAAGTTGCGAAGATGAAGCATTTGGTAGACGAACCCGGTGACAAGCGCAAATTGCACCGAAAGAGCATTCCCACCGTAGGAGGTGTTCTTATCTTCGCCGGAACCATTCTGGGTTTTTCGCTTTGGTTTCCTTCGAAAAGCCCGTATCAACTCGGGATGGTTTACGATCCTCTTCGGGCGCTTCATGAGTTCAAGTATCTTGTGGCGAGCATGTTCATTCTATTCTTCATGGGGCTCAAAGATGACATCATCGGCGTGAGTCCGAGTAAAAAGTTACTCATTCACTTTGTGGTAGGCGCCATTTTGGTGTTTATGGCAGACATCCGTATTCGTGACTTTTGTGGTTTGTTCGGTTTTGATCAGATCCCGGACCCCTTCAGCTACCTTTTTTCTGTTTTCGTGTACATCGTTATTGTGAATGCGATCAACCTGATAGATGGTGTTGACGGACTTGCCGGTGGAATCGGCTTGATAGCAGGCACCACCTTTACCCTTTGGTTCTATCGAACCGGAGACCTACCGCTCGCATTGTTAGCCGCTGGTTTATCAGGCGCTTTACTCGGGTTTCTGGTGTTCAACTTCAACCCGGCGCGCATTTTTATGGGAGATGCGGGCTCACTGACTATCGGTGTGGTGGCCTATGTACTGGCTGTACGTATGATTGACTTCCCCACAGATCGTTTACCGGAAAACATCAAGTATGTCTCAAAGCCCGTACTTGCAATGGCCATACTTGCTTACCCTCTGATCGATACCCTGCGGGTGTTCTTCATTCGCACCATTCAAGGGCGGTCTCCGTTCAGTGCTGACAAAAACCACATTCACCACCGTTTGCTGGCACTCGGGTTGAACCATCGTCAAACAGTGCTTGTGCTTTACGTTTATACCATTGTATTGATCGTTCTGCCATTTGTGCTACCTGACAATCGACCGAATGTGTCTTTCCTGATTGTGGGTGCCACGGCTATTCTGCTTTCGCAGGTTGTCTTTTTCATTCCGATACCTAAAAAGGCAGAAACTGCTAATTCTTCGACATGAAAAGTTCACTGTTTGTTGTTCTGATCGTGTTCGCATCCTGCGCTTCTGCGCAGTTACCTGAAGGCAGCCAACATTGGGACCCCATCAGCTTTGAAGGCAAGCGCATTGCAGAAAGCGGTGCCAGACACACGCATATTCGTCCGATTTCGCCTTTCATAGAATCAGAAGTAGTCACATTCACCCGCGACTCTATACTGACTGATACCACAAAGGGAAAATGGCGCGGATTTATTCGTCCGGTTATCGATGCGCAGGCCGGTGGTTCTGCGGGACCATCACCTGGATTCTCAAGCTTTGGAAGCGGCGGATTTTCAGCTGCAGCAGCTTACCGCGACCGGTTCTACGTGCGTTCAAACATGCAGGCCGGCTGGTTATTCTTTCCTGACCATCTCGAAATAGAACGAATAGAGCGCGGTGTAATCACAGGTATCGGACCAGCACATGAGCTAGGCAATGCGCATTACGCGCCGTACCTCACCGGAGCCGCGGGCATGCGAATGGGCGAGCATTTCAATCTTGAAATTGGTCATGACAAGCACTTTTGGGGCAATGGCTATCGCTCGCTGGTATTGAGTCACCATGCCGCACCTTACACATACGGCAGGCTGACCACTCGTTTCTGGAAAGTCAAATACACGAACCTTTGGACCTCTATGCGGCACAACATGGATCCGCGCAATAACGGAGAGGTTCGCATCAAGTATATGACCCTTCACGCTTTGAGCATGCAAGTATCGCGGCGCGTGAATGTTACCCTGTACGAATCGATTGTATGGCAAGGGCAAGACACTTTGAACCGAAGGGGATTTGAGCCGGCCTATCTCAACCCCTTGATTTTTTATCGTCCGGTTGAATTTGCGCAGGGTTCAGCAGATAACGTGCTGCTAGGGGCTGAAATCAGTGTTGACGTGTATCCGGGCGCTACAGCCTATGCTCAATTTTACTTTGACGAAATTCAGATTGGTGAGCTCCGCCGGGCGCTGGGCTGGTGGGGCAATAAGTTTGCGATCCAACTCGGGGTAAAGAGTTTTGGTGTTTTTGCTGACAGCCTTGGTCTTCAAAGTGAATTTAACATTGTGAGGCCTTTCACCTATACCCACGGAAGTGTGGTACAGACCTACGGTCATTTTAACCAATCGCTCGCTCACCCGTTGGGGGCAAACTTTATAGAATGGGTGAATCGCGCCCGTTATTACCGCAATGAATGGGCCTTTCAGGGCACCTTCATTTTTGCTCAGGCCGGTCGCAATGAAGAAGGTCTGAATCTCGGCGGGGATGTGTTCACAAATGACAGGGGTCCGTGGCGCCAATACGGTAATAAAATGCTTCAAGGTGAGCCGAATACGCTGCTCTTTCTTGATGCGGAAGCCGCGCGGAAGCTCGGGACGCATGGCCTCTGGGGCTTTGTGCGTGTAGGAGGCCGCGCATTGATAAACCGCACAGGAAGCCCTGCTGACGCCTGGGTGTTGTTCGGCATCCGCACCGATTTAGTACGTCCGTATCGTGATTTCTGATCGCTGAACCATTCCGGTCTGACTTTGTTTTTTACGTACATTTGCAGCCAATGAACGAGCCCGTTAAGACAGCATCAGGCCTGTCTAAATCTGTTTCTTTTGCCCGCTTCAGAGATTTGGCGGCATTTTTCAAGCTCCGGCTGTCGTTGATCGTTGTGCTCTCAGCAATCCTCGGCTACTTTATGGGTACGTCAACGGCCGACTGGGGAGCCCTTGCGGCGCTGTCACTTGGCGGCTTGCTTCTTACAGGAGCGAGCAACGGATTTAACCAGGTCTGGGAACGTGACCTCGATCGTCTGATGCGCCGAACCGAAGATCGTCCACTGCCGTCTGGACGCATGTCAGTGGTTGAAGGACTCCTCATTGCCGGTGTAAGTGCCATAAGCGGAATCCTTATTCTGTGGTTCTTTCTGAATCCGTTGTGTGGCATTCTCGGGGTGATCGCGATCTTCTTCTATGTATTTCTATACACTCCGATGAAGCAGAAGAGTGCGCTTGCGGTGTTCATCGGTGCTTTTCCGGGGGCGATTCCTCCAATGCTAGGCTACGTGGCCGCAACCGGCGAGTTCGGTGTTGAACCTGGCGCCTTATTTGCCACTCAATTTATGTGGCAATTTCCTCACTTTTGGGCAATAGCATGGGTCGCTCATGACGATTACCAGCGCGCCGGATACAAATTACTGCCTTTCAATGCAGGACGCAGCAAGCGTTCAGCCTTTCAAATTCTACTTTACAGTTTGTTCCTGATTCCAGTCAGCCTTCTACCCTGGGCCTTGCCCGCAGAGGCCCCGATGATTGGCAATGCAGGGATGACGATTGTGCTTGCGTCAGGTCTGGCTTTTGCCTGGCTGGCTTTCCGCCTGTACCGCTCAAGCACCACCAAAGATGCCAAAATCCTGATGTTTGCTTCATTCATCTACCTTCCGATCGTTCAAGTTATGTACGTGATCGATAAACTCTAAGTATGAGCACAGACCAAATTGAAGTAAGCGAGGAAGGAAACAACAAAAAAGATGTATTTGCTGACTTCTCACCCGAAGTAAGAGAGCGCACGAAAAAGATGCTGATGTACTTCATCATCTTCGCAATAGTTATGCTCTTTGCCGGCTTTACCTCGGCCTATATTGTGAGCAATATGGGCAAATACTGGGTGCATATAGAAGCGCCTCCGAGCCTTTGGATCAGCAACCTTATCATCATCGCCAGTAGCGGAACGATCTGGATGGCTCTTCGTGCGATGAAGCAGGGAAAGAAGCAACAGTCTTTGATCTTGATGGCAGTAACCCTTCTGCTGGGCATTTTTTTCACGCTTACCCAAACCAAAGCCTGGGAAACCCTCAGCGAAAGAGGTATGGGCTGGACGGTCTCAGAAAACGGTCAGGGACTCGAAGCATACAAGTGGAACAGCGTTGACAAGATTCAGGGTGAGTACGGTGAAGACTACTACATTCAGAAGAATGGGCAGCAACTGATCTTTAACAACGGCGAGTATTATGCAGCGAATGATGTACTCATGACCGAACCGCTGACCCGTGAAGTGAAACAAGTGACCAACAGCTCCGGCTCTTACATCTGGGCGTTGATCATCGTACACGTCCTTCACCTGGTTTTCGGACTGATTTACCTCTCAATCAATACGATACGAATTTACACAGGCGTAATTCACCCCGGAGACACCATTCGTCTTTACACAAATGGGATGTACTGGCATTTCTTGGGTATATTGTGGCTGTATTTGTTCGTCTTTTTGTTCCTTATTCACTAAAATTGCGGAAATTTTTTCCCGGCTATGGCAGGAGAAGCAACGAAATCGATCCCTAAAGAAGTTCTCTGGGGAGGTGGTAGGTCACCATTCAGCGTGAGCTACGGTAAAATGATGATGTGGTACTTTCTGGTGTCAGATGCACTGACATTCGGAGGGCTATTGGTAGCATACGGCTTCGTCCGTCACGGCGCAGAGGTGCCATGGCCGATTGGAGAGCAAGTGTTTGAGGCACTACCTTTGCTGGAGGGGCATTACCCTCTCGCTTACGTGGCTTTAATGACCTTCATCCTGATCATTTCATCTGTAACGATGGTACTTGGCGTTGAAGCCGGGCACCGTAATGATCGGAAAGGGGTAACCAAATGGCTCGGTCTTACCATCGTTGGTGGCTTCTTCTTCCTCGGCTCACAAGCCTGGGAGTGGTCGCACTTCATTCACGGTTCAGGTGGTGCCTTTCAGCTTTCTGAGAGCGTTACGGTCACCGGCACACTTGCAGGAAGTGAAGAGACTAAAGAGTTCACCCTTACTGCGGGTGATCGCGTTTACATGGATCACCACTTCGGCAGCCTGATGGAAAAATACCACGACGGAGACCGAATGGTTACCATGGCAGCAGGCAATGGCGTCGCGCTCATGGAAATGGGTGAACACAGCCATGAAGTGCAGCTCGAATCACTTACACTCAACAAGTATATCGAAGACCGTGCTTATGTCAGTGGCGATGATATGATGAAGCTCTGGAACGCCCGCTCAGAGAACTTCATTTTTGGAGCCAATCTGCAACACAGCGAATATTCAGAACACCAAGACTATGCTGGCTTCTTCTTTTTCATCACCGGATTTCACGGTTTTCACGTATTCTCGGGGGTGATTCTCAACATTGTCATCTTCCTGATGGTGTTGAATGGCGTTTTTGAACGCAGAGGTCATTACGAGATGGTAGAAAAAGTCGGTCTATACTGGCACTTTGTAGACCTGGTATGGGTCTTCGTATTTACCTTTTTCTACCTCGTATAAAACTTTGAAAGATGGAAAGAGACGACCTGATTGTTAACGATTCTTACGCCGCGAATGCTACGCACTCTGAAGAAGATGGTGTAAAGATTCGCCGAAATATCTGGAAGGTGACCGGTATCTTGACCGCGCTGACCTTTCTAGAGGTGATGATGGGTATTTACTTCAAACGCAGTGAAACCTTCACCTGGGAGGCGATCAAATGGAGCTTCATCGTTTTGACCCTGGTCAAAGCGGGCTACATTGTTATGGTGTTCATGCACCTCGGTGAAGAGCGCAAGAACCTGAGACGTATAATCCTTGTTCCTTATGCGATATTTGTCTTATATCTGATCTTTATCGCTCTGAGTGAGGGGCTCTCCCACTTCGATCTCTGGGAAACCTGGAAGTAGATGAACAACCGAAAGAAAATTTTAAAGTACACCCTTCTGATAGGTGTACTTTTTTTATTTCCACTGAGTTTGCTGCTCTTCTTTGGAGTGCTGACAAGGCATGAATTCAATACCATGCCTTACCTCGGGCCTCATAAGATAAACCCGGAGCAGCCAGAAGACACCATCTACCATCGGCTCCCTGACTTTAAACTCCTGAATCAAGAAGGTGAGGTGTATACCCTCGATTCGCTTCAAGGTAAAGTCTGGCTTGCAGCATTTTATGCCACAAATGCACCGTACATCAAAAAAGTCACTGCGCGTCTGCTCTGGCCCAACTTCAGGTACAGACATGAAGATGATATTTTGCTTGTTTGCTTCACGCTCGACGCTGATCACGATACTCCTGAAGTGCTCAAAACTTACACTGAGCAAATGGTTAAATACCATGACTACCCCGGCAAATGGCAATTTCTGACTGGTGACCAGCCCCAGATCGACCAGATCACTGAAAGAGGATTTCTCCTCGAAAATCCTGACTCTACCGCATATATGTACCTTGTAGATACAAATGGTCACCTAAGGGCACGGTACAATGCTAACCTTGAAGACCATATTAAAGATGCGATTGAAGATATCGCTCTGTTGAAGAAAGAATTAGACCGTGAAGAATATGAGCTTGAAAAGCGTACGAATACTGATTCTGACTAGCCTCTCGGCGACGCTCTTCGCTTGCGGCATCGACTCCACCTCTTCAGCCAATTCGGAGAAGCCCGCCACCCTGCCCCACTTTGGCAATCATGACATTGCTCTTATTAAGCAAGATGACGGCTCTATGAAAGCCGACACCCATTATTTCTCCGTCCCTCCTTTTGCGTTTCGCAACCAAAGCGGACGTGAGGTGTCCCACTACGATTATCAAAATCACGTATATGTGAGTGACTTCTTCTTCACAACCTGCCCAACGATTTGTCCCGTCATGAGCTCACAAATGAGCCGCCTGCAGGAAAAACTGAAGAAAGCCAGGCTTTTTGGCGAGGTCAAACTACTCTCCCATACAGTTGACCCTGAACACGACACTCCTGAAGTGCTACGTGCGTATGCTGAACGACTTGGTGCCGACACTGCTCACTGGCATTTTGTAACCGGCGAAAAAGATGATCTTTATGACCAGGCGCGCTACGGATACTTTATGACCGCCCTTGAATCAGATACCGCCGCAGGTGGTTTTTTCCATTCAGACCAATTTGTTTTGGTAGATCAATCTGGCCACCTTCGAGGATATTACGACGGCACCTCAACAAGTGAGGTCGATCAGCTGTTTAAAGACTTACAACTTTTACTCCGAGACCAATGAGTGCATTGAGCATTGTTCAGGATCAGCGAAAAACACGCATGATCATTATCGTTGTCAGCCTGGTGATTCCGATTGTTGTCACAGCGCTGCGGTACATTCCAACGCCCGAACTCTCTGATGAAGCAAGGGCCAACTTGTACTTCCTGCCACTTCTCAACGCAATACTGAACGGTACCACTTTCTTACTGCTGCTTTCAGCACTCGTTGCCATAAAAAAGAAAAACATCAGCGCTCACCGCAAACTCACCACAACGGCAATGGTGCTGTCTGCCCTTTTTTTGGTGTCGTACATTGTATTTCACTGGACTTGTCCTGAAACAACTTACGGTGCAGATGGCACCGCCCGGTACATCTACTATTTCATTCTCATCACACATGTGATGCTTTCGGCTGTGATTGTGCCTCTGGTATTGTTCGCCTTTACCCATGCCTTCGCAGGACGCTACGACAAGCATAAGAAGATTGTCAAATATGCTTACCCAATGTGGCTATACGTGACGCTGACCGGGGTTATTGTGTACGCCATGATACAGCCGTTCTATCCTTACAGCATCTTTTAACACCATCGCGCATGACAAATAAGTATCTTCAGGGTATGAAACCGTTTGTAAGCATTCTTCTTGTCATCTTCTTGACCCTTACCCCAGAGATACTTGATGCTCAATGCGTTATGTGCAGAGCCGTGGCGGAAGATTCAGCTGCCCAGGGTGGTTTGGGTCGTGGGTTAAACAGTGGTATCCTCTATCTGATGGGAATTCCTTACTTTTTGCTTGCAATCCTGTACTTCGGGTTTTTCCGAAAAAAAACACAGGCGAAAGTATAAAGGCCGGAAGAATACTTCTGAACAAGGAACATTTTTCGGGTCTTTGCAGTACAAAGCACTATGACACTTCGCACGCTTAAGACTACTTTTTTTCTCCTTGCGGCATTGGGCTTCCTTCACTCAAGCGCTCAATTTGTTGAAGAACGCAGCATTGTGGATGATGAACGATCGATCTCCGGTCAGGTGATGGATATTGAAGTCGTTGATGCCGGCAGCGGAAAACCGCTGGAAGCAGATGTGACCGTTTATGGCTTGAACCCTCGAAAACCTATTCTCTTTGAGGCCATCCAAGACACCTCGTTCGAAATTAAAACCTACCGACTCTACACGGTTTCTTGCGTGAAACAAGGCTACATGTACTACGCTGAGAAATTCTGGCCCTCTGAAAAGCAAGTACACACCCAGGTGGTTAACCTGAAACCTCTCGAAGTCGGACTCAAAACAGATATACGCAATATTGTTTTTCTTGGCGATCGAACTGAGATCTATCACAAAAGTAAGCCCGCTCTCGAAGAACTGATCCAGTTTCTGAAGCTCAACCCCTCTGTTGAACTTACCATTATCGGTCACGTGAATGGTCCGGATAACAACCGTAGCACACGGTTTTACCGCAAGGCCTCTGAAGAACGTGCCGATGCGGTGAAAAAGTACCTTGTTGAGCAGGGCGTTGCCCCCGATCGTCTTGCGATTCGAGGCGCTGGCAATGATGAGATGCTCTACCCCAATCCGGTCACCGACTGGCAGAATGAAGCCAACCGGCGTGTAGAAATTGAGGTCTCAGCACTCTAAATCCACAAGAACCGTTATTCTCTTCTGCTTTTCAGGCATTACTTGCCGCTCATCATCGGATTCCTGACTTTCGTAATAATACATGCCATTGCCGTGGGGATATGCATAAGTTTGTTCTTGCAGATATCTCGTTATGGTAAAAAAGGTTCTTTTCACACTCGTTTTCTTCATTCCGTTCGCATCGGTCAATGCACAAGAAGACTGGACATTGCAGAAATGCATTGACCATGCTTTTCAGCATAATATCCAGATCAAGCAAAGTGAACTCAACCTCGAGATCACCGAAATTGGTAAGCAGCGAAACCTTGGCAACATGTTGCCAACGCTCAATGCCTCCGGTTCGCATGGATATAACTGGGGACAAACCATTGACCCCTTCACCAACCAGTTTGCAACCGAGCGCATTCAAAGCAACAGCCTCGGTATCGGTACTAGCCTGACCATATTCAATGGCTTTCAGAACCTCAATCGCTATCGACAGAGCGATATCGACATTGCGGCGCAAAAAGCTGAGCTCGATCGCATGAAGAATGACGTGGCTTTGAACGTGGCCAATGCTTTTCTGAATGTGCTTTTTCAAGAAGAATTTGTCAATATCGCACGGTTCAACGTAGAGAATTCGAGCCAGCAGGTCAATCGCATCCAGGCCCTTGTTGATGCAGGTGCGGCCCCGCTCGGCAACTTGGTTGACATACAGGCACAGCTCGCCTCCGATGAGGCCTCTCTCGTAAGCGCAGAAAACAACCTCAATATCGCATACCTCAACCTGCGACAGCTTATTCTGCTGCCGGATGAAAAAGCCCCTGACTTCACTATCGTGGCTCCGGATGTACAGCTTGAACAAATGCAGCTTCCCCCATCCGCCGCTTCTGCGGCGAACAACGCCTTGAACAGCTTCCCGGAAATCAAAAGTGCCGAGGCCAATGTGGCCAGCGCTGCGAGCGGGCTCAGCATTGCAAAAGGGGGCAAATCACCGCGGCTCACGGCAAGCTATTCATACGGGTCAGGCTACTCGGGTGCTCGTACCGTGCCCGTAGGCGACCTCATTCCGGCCGGCACCGTTCCGATCGGCTTTGTAGAAGGCTCAGGAGAAGTAGTTGTCGCACCTGATTTCGAATACAGTGGTGGCTTCGAGACCAAATCATTTGATGCCCAAATTCGAGACAATGTGAACCAAAGTCTCTTCTTCAATCTTTCGATTCCGATCTTCAACGGATTCAGCGTCAAAAGCAACATCGAACAGGCTGAAGTGAACATGAAAAGCGCCGAACTGAGCCTGGAACAAACCCGATTGCAATTGCGGCAGAATGTAGAATCAGCCTATGCTGATGCACTGGCCGCCTTCAACAATTACAGTGCCGCTGAAAAAAGCGTCGAGGCCGCCCGTCTTGCGCTTGATTACGCCACCGCCAGTTATGAAGAAGGCGCATCAAACATCGTAGACTATACCAACGCTCGTATTCGTCTTGACAACGCTAGAGCCGATCTCGTACGCAACAAGTATGACTATATCTTCAGGCTGAAAGTGGTCGAATTCTACATGGGGCAACCTCTAACTTTTCGTTAATGAGTAAGCGTAAAAAAACCCTCTTCATCGTACTCGGGATCGTCATCGTATTGATCCTTGTGGCTGTTTTTGCAGGTGGACGCCGGAAAGGTGTTCAGGTGGCCACTGAAGCCGTTGAACGCAGAACCATCATTGAAACAGTCTCGGCCAGCGGCAGAATTCAGCCCGAAGTAGAAGTGATGATATCTGCCGAAGTGAGCGGACTGATTCTTGAGCTTCCCGTGAAAGAAGGCGATGTGGTTGCGCCCGGACAATTGCTGGTGGGCATCAATCCTGACATCTACGAATCTGCTCTAAACCGGTCAGAGGCTGCTGTAAATACGGCACAGGCTTCCCTCGCCAGTGCCCGATCAAGAAAAGTGCAGGCAGAGGCGCAGTTGGTTGCCGCTGAACGTGCCTTCAGTCGAAGTAAAGAACTGTTTGAAAAAGGGGCGGTCTCACAAGCTGATTATGAACAGGCACTCTCGTCATTCGAAGTAGCCAAAGCTGAAGTCGAAGCGACCGCGCAAAGCATAAAATCAGCAGAATTCTCTATCCGAAGCGCTGAGGCTTCCCGACGTGAAGCCGCTGACAACCTCAACCGAACCAACCTCAAAGCGCCTATGGCCGGCACCGTTACCGCACTTACCAAAGAAGTGGGCGAAGCCGTACTCGGCACCAGCATGATGCAAGGAGAAACCATCATGAAAATCTCTGACATGAGTACCATGGAGGTCAATGTTGAGGTCAATGAAAGCGATATTGTTCGTGTCAGCGCCGGTGACACCGCCGTCGTTGAAGTAGATGCCTATACAGGTCAGAGTTTTACCGGTATCGTAACCGAGATCAGCAATACTGCGCTGAATGCGCTTGACAACAACATGCTCAGCATGGATCAGGTCACCAATTTCAGTGTGAAAGTGCGTATTTTGCCCGAAAGCTATGCTCACCTCACCACTGATCTGCCCAAAAGCACCTCTCCTTTCAGACCGGGTATGTCAGCAACCGTTGATATTCGCACCGCAAAAGCGGTGGATGCGTTGAGCATCCCAATCAAAGCAGTGACTACCCGTCAAGACACATCCTCTTCCGCTGTTCCGTCATACCTGAATAATGCAGTCGATGAAGAAGACCTCATCTGTGTGTTTGTCTACGAAGATGGCAAAGCCGCGCTGCGAGTCATCGAAACCGGTGTACAAGACAATAAACACATCGAAATCAAAGCAGGAATAGACAACGGCGAACAGGTCATCACCGGCCCGTATGATCAGGTTTCGCGTAAACTGCGCAACGGAAAACGGGTAGAGCTCGAAAGTGATACCGATGCACCTGACGCCGAATGACGGTTCTCTGTATTGAAACAGCCACCAAAATCTGCTCCGTTGCAATTGGCACTTCGGCTGCAGACTGCGCACTTTTTGAAGAGTCAGCTGAGCGTTACATTCATGCCGAACGCTTGCATATCCTGCTTGAAAAAGCATTGAAAACCGCCGCACCTGATGCCATTGCCGTGAGCATTGGCCCTGGGTCCTATACCGGACTTCGGATTGGGGTCGCCGCTGCCAAAGGCTTGTCTTTCGGATTGGATGTTCCGCTTGTTGGGGTTCAGACTCTTGAAGGAATGACACAGGCTATGCGCGCCGCACAACCCGGAATGTCGCGTTACATCCCAATGCTTGACGCCCGCAGAATGGAGGTCTACACCGCTACCTTCGATGCTGAAGGAAACCGGCTCAGTGAAACCCAAAGTCTTATTCTTGAAGAAGACAGTTTTGCACCTTCTGCTACTCAAACTCTTTTCTTCGGTGACGGATCAGGTAAATTTGAACAACTGCTGAGTGAAGGGCGCGGGGTACCGCAAAACTTCTCTTTTGAGAATGACTTTGTGCCGGGCGCATCCGGACTCTTTGCACCCGCCAATGCACGTCTTGAGGCATCAGAAATCGAAGATCCGGCTTATTTCGAACCATTTTACCTCAAAGACTTTATTGCCGGCAAACCAAAGCGACTGCTGTAACGTTATATCTTTACAGTGATGTACCGAATATTCAGTGCCTTTCTTTTGCTCAGCCTTCTGGGTGGCGCCCGCTGCAACGAACAACGGCAAATTCCTTTTGTGCAGGTTAACTTTCAGATTGACCTGAACCTCCCTGCATACCAGCCGCTCACAGCGACTGCAGGCTGGATATACGTCAGCGGAGGGTCAAGAGGCATCATCATTTACCGCAGAAACCAGGATGAGTTCATGGCGTACGACAGGCACAGTACCTACAAGGTTGATGATGCCTGCCGAGTAGAGGTTGATGAAGATGGCGTACTCATCTCTGATCCCTGCTCTGAATCGCAATGGGTCATTACGGATGGATCAGTTGTGAACGGACCGGCAGTACAGCCGCTTCAACAGTACAACACGTCCTGGAATCCACCCACACTGCGCGTGTTTAATTAAGTCGTCTGCAGTCGAAGCCCCTCACCGAAGCTTGATGCAAAGCATGAGCTTCGGTGCTCCTCTAAAATTAAGGAAGCCTTAGAATATTTGCACGCCCCCCAAAGGAGTCCCGAACTTCAATAACCCGGCGGCAATAGCCGCCGCCACACTTGGGCCACCTTATTAGATAGAATCAGCGCAAATATGCGCTGCCCTCTGATCTCCTAACACCTCCCCCTCTCGAAGCCCCTCACCGAAGCTTGATGCAAAGCATGAGCTTCAGCGCTCCTCTAAAATTAAGGAAGCCTTAGAATATTTGCACGTCCCGAAGGAGACAAAAAAGCCCCGCAATGCGGGGCTTTTTTTAAGTCGTTATCGTCGTTCAGATCAGTAGCGGTAATGCTCAGGTTTGAACGGCCCTTCTTTTTCCACGCCGATGTACTTCGCCTGATCTTCAGTCAGCTCATCGAGCTCAACGCCGATCTTCGCGAGGTGCAGACGTGCTACTTTCTCATCGAGGTGCTTAGGAAGTAAGTACACCTGGTTCTCGTATTGGTCGTTATTGTTCCAGAGCTCCATTTGAGCGAGTGTCTGGTTGGTGAACGAGTTAGACATCACAAACGAAGGGTGACCGGTTGCACAACCGAGATTCACGAGACGGCCTTCTGCAAGCAGAATGACGTCTTTACCGTCAATGGTGTACTTATCAACCTGTGGTTTGATCGTGTCTTTGGTGTTACCGTAGTTGCTGTTCAACCAGGCGACGTCGATTTCGTTGTCAAAGTGACCGATGTTGGCAACAATTGCCTTGTCTTTCATTGATTCGAAGTGACGTCCGGTAAGGATATCTTTATTACCTGTGGCGGTGACTATGATGTCACCTTCTTTCACGGCATCATCCATCTTCTTTACCTCAAAGCCTTCCATTGCAGCCTGCAGCGCGCAGATAGGGTCAATTTCAGTCACGATCACGCGGCAACCTGCGTTGCGCAGTGAGTCTGCAGAACCCTTACCAACGTCTCCGTAACCTGCAACGACCGCCACTTTACCAGCCATCATCACGTCAGTGGCACGACGGATCGCATCCACACAAGATTCGCGGCATCCGTACTTATTGTCGAATTTTGACTTGGTAACGGAGTCATTCACATTGATCGCCGGCATCGGGAGAGTACCCGCTTTTACGCGATCGTAGAGGCGCAGCACACCCGTGGTGGTTTCTTCAGAAATCCCCTTTACACCCTTAGCAATCTCCGGATAGTTATCAAGCACGATGTTGGTGAGGTCACCTCCGTCATCGAGAATCATATTCAACGGCGCTTTGTCTTCGCCAAAGAACAGCGTCTGCTCGATACACCAATCGTATTCTTCTTCTGTCAGCCCTTTCCATGCAAAGACCGGAATACCGGCTGCGGCAATTGCGGCAGCGGCGTGATCCTGTGTTGAAAAAATGTTGCATGAAGCCCAGCGCACATCAGCACCCAGGTCTACAAGCGTCTCAATCAGCACAGCGGTCTGAATGGTCATGTGGAGGCACCCTGAAATACGCGCACCGGCGAGTGGCTTAGCAGCGCCAAACTCTTCTCGCAGCGCCATCAATCCTGGCATCTCTGCTTCAGCGAGTTCAATTTCTTTACGGCCCCAATCTGCAAGGGTAATGTCTTTTACCTTGTAGGGCAGTACTTCGGTTTGTGTTGATACACTCATTGGAAAACGTTGATTTACATTGTAATCTAGGTGCAAAGGTATGCAATTCGCACAACCTTTTCTTTGCACAATTGCCTTCATTACACCTGAAGTTTCCTTTTGTTCGCGGGAGAAGATATCTTAGCAACGTGTCGCTGATAGCAAGAATAGAGTGGCCTGAAGGGCATCGAATGGCCTTTTGGAAATTAGACGAGCCGGTCAATGACCTTTTGGTGCGTCTGCCCCTGAATCCGGCCGATGAGGCCGAAAAAGAAAAGATCAATCACCCGAAGCGACTGAAAGAATGGTGTGTGTCGCGCGCAGCCCTGCGGCTCGGACTATCGTCTGACCTACCCGTTCGGTACCACGCCAATGGCAAGCCTTATCTTGATGGCGCTGAACTGACCCTCTCTCACTGTCTGCCAATTGCCGGGGCGTTGATTCATCCCCAGTTTGCCGGCATGGACATTCAGGTGCCTGATGAAAAACTTGAGCGGATTCAAGAGAAGTTCGCACATCCTGAAGAGCTTGATTTCGCGCTGAAAAGCGCGGATGCGTTAGACGCTCTGACCATTCTGTGGAGTGCCAAAGAGGCCTTATTTAAGGTATACGGACAAGAAAAGGCCTTCGCCGATCAGCTGCGTATTGATCCTTTTACACCGGGACAGACACACCTTTCGGCATCCGTGGAAGTCAGGCCAGGTGAGTGGGTTCCTCACGGCATCCGATGCTTTCGCATCGAAGATCACTGGGTGGTCATCGTCACCAGTATTTAAACCCTCAACAAAAAAGCCCTCCAATTGGAGGGCTTTCTGTATTTCTTGGTCAGTGGCTTAGCGCTCAATGCCTTTGTGGCGACGCTCGTCACTAACAGTGAGTTTCTTGCGACCTTTCTTGCGACGTGATGCCAAGACACGACGACCATTGGCCGTGGCCATGCGGCTGCGGAATCCGTGCTTATTGCGACGCTTGCGCTTGGATGGTTGGAATGTTCTTTTCATCGTTTCCTGGTTTTTCGCCTTTTCTCAAAGGGAGTGCAAAGATAAGCTTTCGTGCTAAAACCACAAACATCTGTTCGCTTTTCAGCGCTTTACTGTGACATATCCACGCATCCTACCTCCCTGCTGCCCTGCACCAATCCAGTAGTAGGTTCCGTCACTCACCCGATCTCCTTGATTATCAACACCATTCCAGAGTAAAACATCACCCGAAAGCTCCCGCATGAGGTGCCCCCAACGGTTATAAATACGCACCCAGATGAGATTGCCCGGGTAAATTCCGAAGTCAATCACGTCGTTTACGCCGTCGCCATTCGGTGTGAAGATATTGATGAAACCACCGTCGCAGTCAATATCTTCCAGGTCATAATCGAGAAAAACAGCACACCCCGGTGCATTCCATGCTTCGAGCGTCAGCAATCCGGGCGTATCAAGCACGAGTGAAGGCAAGGTATCCCCGGTATTCCATAAGTAGTTTTCGGCTTCTCCCTGCGGATCTAAGACTGCAAAGGCTCCTACACATTTTACCTGATCATCTCCGAGCAAAAGCTCGGGATAGGCACCGACGTATAACGAATGGGTATTCATACTGAACGCACAGGCAGCGCCCTGAACCTCCAAACCGTATTCGCCGGAATCTTCAACAACAACTGAGGGAATGCTCAACACCGGACTTCCGGTTTCTACGATGCCTGACGGCGTATTCCAGAAGTAATCTTGAGCCTCGAGGTCAATGGTGAGCTGGAAACTCTCCCCTTCACACAGTGAGTCTGCGCTGACGGTCAGCGCCTGCACCGGCGCAGTGAACACCTCGAGGAATACGCTGTCAGGTTCGCTGCTGCACAGTGAGTCAAATGCTTCAACGTAATACCAGCCTTGATGATCGACCGTAACCTCATCAAGCCAAAGCGAACCATCATCACCGGCAACAATAAGAGAGTCATTCTGATCATACCACTGCAGCAAAGCCTCTCCTTCTGCTTCAGCAGTCAGCAGGGTACTGCCGCCTACGCAGATCGAATCTAACAATGCAGCCTCAGGGGTGACCGAACCCGATGAGAAAGAGATTTCAACCGGCAGCAGCGCGCTGACGCAGGGTTGCTGGACACTCTGGACATAGAGCGTTTGCTCTTCGGTCACCGGTGCAATCGTGTAGGAGTTCCCGACCTGCAACAAGCTGTCTGCATCGGCAGTAGCCCACCACGAGACATTAGCATCCGCCGCTTCTGCGGCGAGGTTTAAAGTGTCATTGGGACACACCACATAATCCTGACTTATGGGAAGTTCAAGAGACAACACATCTACGTAAACAGTATCGCTCGTACTGCAGGCAAGGGTATCTGTAGCTACTACGACGTAACTTCCTTCTTCGGTAACATCTAAGGTCGCACCATTGACATTTCCGGGCAGCCAGGCATAGGCCACGGCATTGCCGCTGACAGAAAGCGTAGCTGTGTCACCAAGGCAAATGGTTTGGTCACCTCCCGTTATCGCTACTTCGATTTCACTGTAGATGATCTCCACCTCCATAGCGGAAGTGATGCCGCATGCAGAACTGACTGCTCCATAAATGCCCGGTTCATCGATTACTACTAGGAGGCTGTTACCACTCAGTGGAGGAAGCCACGTAAAACCTTCCGGATAATTCGTGACAACCTCAACCGCCACGGGTTCATCCGCGCAAACAGTCGTTCCGGGGTTCGCTAAAAGAAAAGGCGTCATATACTGTCGTAATTCCAACATGTTGGAGGTCTGTTCACACCCGTTCTCCGAAACCACTGAACAACTGTAAAAGCCGGGCACGTCGGCATAAAGCACTTGTTCGTCTGACACTTCAAACCCGAGCGGACCTGACCAGCTGTACTCAACGCCCGGGGTGACATCGAGCATAACCGAATCACCGGGGCAGATCACACCGTCTTCAGGAATCATCACAGCGACCGGTGCGGGTTCAACTTCAACATTCAGGTTGGCAAAATCGATGCTTGAGCAGCCCTCTTCAGAAACTGCAGATGCTTCAATACTGATCGTGCCGTCAGACTCTAAAAGGAATATGGTATCGGTTGGATGCGACACAATACCCTGACCGCTGTATGTATAACTCGCACCTTCTGTGAGACTCATAACCACAGTTGCCGTATCACCCGGGCATACCGGCAGTGGCTCCTGTGTGAGACTAACGCTCGTATTCGGCCCCTGGTTTACGATGATATAGAATTCGGCCAACAAGGGAGGGAGTTCTTCGTATTCCTCCTGACAGACGGAAGAAATACCATCAATCGGAGCCACTTCATAGGTGTATAAACCAGTGTTCTGAGGGGAGATCGCAATCTCCCAGTCTTCAACGTCGGTAGTAGACTGGAACTCGTCATTGAAGTAGAAATCCCACAGTGACGATATATCGCCATACAAATACTCGGGCACGGGAGAAAGCATAAAAGTAACCAGTTCACTCTGGCAAATTGTGAGGGTATCGCCCGTACCATAGGTCTGGCCCTGATGGAAGGCAAGAAGTTCCTGGGGGTCGCCCAGAAGCTCCTCTTCATCAACCAGTGTCACCCGGATTGAAGTATATTCCTGACAGCCTGAAGGCCCTACCGAAACGGCCAGGTACAAACCGCTGCTTACTACCATAAGCGAATCGTTCTGATTGCCCTGGTACAACCAGTACACCTCACACTCGTCGCAGCCTTCTGCCCAAAGCAGCACACTGTCGGCGCATATCGTGATGTCTTCAGGGTCAGCTGATTGCACGTTGATGCCCAATTCGTCGCTCACCAGAGGATCTTCCGGTAGGTCAAGCAGCTCAAAGTAGACCGAATCGGTTGTACTATAACACCCATCAACCCGCGATGCAACCATGTAATTCCAGCCGGTGCCGTCTGTATTACCTTGCAGCTCGGTGTATTGATGGGTCCACTCCACCTCGATCAGCGGACCAATAACTCCTTGTGTGCCTGCGTAATCTTGCACAGAGAGTATTGCATCTTCACACGCAACTATGCTGTCAGTGCAACTCTGAGTTACATCGTTCCATGCACACCACGGTAGCAGGGGTAGCTCGCATCCTTCTCCTTCACGATCGTGGTAATCAAGTAGCGGCATACTCTCATGAAAGGCCCTGGCATAATATACTTCCCGGGTGTTCTCCGAATTACCGCTGACCCTCATCGATAATACATCGCCATACCCCGGATCATTGCAGTAACCTGCATTATTCGCAAACAAAAAGTCAAAATCGTCGAGGTCATTCTCGGGGTACTCGGTGTACTCCTGCCCACGACTCATGTGAAAAAACCGCTGAAAGGCTCCTGCGATATAAACCTCATCTTCTTCTCCAACACACAAACCGAAACAAGAATCATCTCCCGGACCTGCATAATGGTGGTTCCACTCTTTTTCGCCACCCGCACTGACCCGTGCCGTAAAGACATCCCGGAAGCCCATGCTATAAAACGCCGCTTCGCCGATCGCATCTGCACGGCCAGTGAAGCTGCAGCGGAAGGTTCCGGAAAGGTAAAGCTCGCCTGTTGGCCCCGTATCCATATCGTGAGACTGCAACGCGTTGAGGCTATGGTAAGCGGTGTGCCAGATGCGCTGACCTTGCTCAGGGTCAACTTTCAAGGCAAATACATTTTGACCGGGCAGAAAAGGCTCCGGCGAGGAAGCGTCATCGAATAAGGTGAATAAACCACTGCTCATTCCACTCACGGCAACGGCATTGTCAACCGTGTATGCGACCTGGTTAGGGGTTACCTGAGCAGCACCCATTTTTCTGAACCACAATTCTTCGCCTGCTGCGCTCAACTTGACCAACATACCGGCATTGAGCTCGTCACTTTCGTGTAACACGTCAACTGTGAGGTCTTCACTGAACTCGCCTACCGCATAAACCGCACCCTGAGGGCCGGTATCTACATCCAGAAAACGATTATCGCCTACCCCCGAAGCCGTCTGAACCCACTGCCAGTTGCCGTTCGCATCCAGCTTAGCCACGAAACCGTCATAGCTGTATTCAGTACTGCCCTCGTACAGGTCACTTTCAACCTCAATTCCTCCGAAACCACAAACACCGCGAAATTGCCCGGAGATTAAAATATTCCCATCTCCATCCGCATTGATTCCATGTACGAGATCATTGCCTTCTCCACCAGCAGACGCTACCCAGAGGATCTCGCCACCCGCTGAGACCTTCATCACGAAGACGTCAAGCGAGTCGCCAACAGCTGTAAGGTTCGTGTTTCCGAAAGATGCAGTTTGAGAGTAGGTTCCGGCCACGAGTATAGCACCGGAAGGTTCATGTGTGATGGCTGTGCCGCGATCCGGACCCTGCCCGCCACAACTCAACGACCACAGCGGCACACCGTCTATAGTGTTGGCCTGAACAAAAATATCATCGGCACCTTGAGAACTAAGCGGAGAATCACCATATACGCCGCTCTGCGTGAAATATCCCGTGAGTGCAATCTTATCTGCACTGTATTTCGTGATGCCAAGTGCTTCCTCGTTGGCATTACCACCACTGCTCCTGAACCAGACACTCTGTGCCTTCAGGGATCCTTCTCCTGCACCGAACTGCAATGCCACCGAAACAAGCATGACAGAGAGAGGTTTCCAAGTCATGGTGGTGGTTTAATTGTAATACAATAGTTGGCTGCACTCACCCTACAAGTTAAGATAAATTGCGGCTGATCGCCCCTCCTTCTGCGCAATGCTTTCATTCGCTAATCATACCTTTGCACTCAATTCACTATCGTGGCAGAAAAAGAAACCAAAAAAAAGCGGGTCTCGCGTGAAAGCCTCCGAAAAGCTGCACGCATTTTCCGTTACGTTAAGCCGTATGCCTGGCAGTTTACCATCGGTATTGTACTCATCTCTCTCAGCGGGGTTTTTACGCTTCTCGTGACACGTCTTTGGGGGCAGTTGGGCGGCGTGGGGGTGCAGCCCGGGGAAAGCCGCGATGAAGTGCGCTCGTTCTTCGATTTGGAGATCAATTTTTCTGACCTCGGAAATATCGCCCTGATCATCTTCGGAGTCCTCGTTATTCAGGCAGCGATCAGCTTTAGCAGGGTAATGCTTTTTGCCCACATCACAGAAAACATGATGCTGACCCTCCGGCGTGATTCCTACGAGCGGATTATCCGCATGCCACTGCAATACTTCAATGAGCAGCGGGTTGGAGACCTCAATTCCCGTATCTCTGCAGATATTACGAGTATTCAGGATGTCTTTACCACCACCCTCGCTGAATTGCTTCGCCAGCTCATCATCATCGTTGGAGGTATACTCGCACTTCTTTACTTTTCGCCCACCCTCACCTTTATCATGCTTGCCACGCTGCCGGTGATGATTATCATTGCCGTGATCTTCGGTCGGTTTATCCGCAAACTAAGCAAGCAGACACAAGATAAAGTGGCCGAATCAAATGTCATTGTTCAAGAGACCTTCACAGGCATCGTAAATGTGAAGAGCTTTGCTAATGAAACCCTCGAAGTTGCCCGATATCTCTCCAGCATAGCTGACATCCGCCAATTTGCACTGCGGGGAGCCAAATGGCGCGGTGCTTTTGCCTCTTTCATTATCCTTTTCATCTTCGGAGCCATCTCACTGGTCATTTTCAAGGGTGCCGAATTAATGAATGAAGGTGAACTGGCCAGCGAGCACTTTTTCACCTTCTTGCTGATGACCGGACTCGTAGCCGGAAGCATCGGTGGTCTCGCCAGTCAGTTCGGAGCGCTGCAGCGCGGTATCGGAGCGATTGAAAATGTCATGGACATTCTCGACCTTGAACCTGAACCTGTCTCCCTCAAAGTGAAGAAAGGTCATCGAACACCGCTCAAGGGCACTTTGCATTTTGAAAAGGTCTCTTTCGCCTACGCCTCGCGATCAGAAACCACCGTGATCAACGATCTGTCTTTCTCAGTCAACGCCGGGCAGCAGGTCGCATTGGTTGGTCCTTCTGGTGCAGGCAAATCGACCGTGGTATCTCTGGTGCAGCGCTTTTATCTGCCCACTTCAGGGCGCATTCTTTTTGACGGGGTTCCGGCTTCCGAATTTGACCTTTCTGAGCTGCGCGATCAAATGGCGTACGTGCCGCAAGAGGTCATCCTGTTTGGAGGAACCATTCGCGAAAATATTGCTTACGGCAAACCCGATGCCTCTGATAGTGAAATCAGAGAAGCTGCCAGGCAGGCCAATGCCCTCGAGTTCATCGACGGTTTTCCTGACGGATTGGCTACCGTGGTCGGTGAACGAGGAATCCAGCTTTCCGGTGGTCAACGCCAACGAATCGCCATTGCTCGCGCTGTATTGAAAAACCCTACGCTTCTCATCCTTGACGAGGCCACCTCATCGCTCGATTCTGAATCGGAACGCCTGGTGCAGGATGCACTCGAAAAGCTTATGAAAGATCGCACATCCATTGTCATTGCTCACAGATTGTCTACCATCCGCAATGCAGACAAGATTCTGGTGCTGGAAAATGGACGTGTTGTTGAAGAAGGCAGCCATGACGAACTAATGGCGCAAAATGCCGGGGCCTATCGCGGACTTGTTGAACTGCAGGGCGAAAAACAGTTGTAACTTCAACCCGTGAAGGTTTTCTTTTTGATCAGTGAATTGCGCGACCTGCTCACCTGGGCTCCCGTAGCAGCCATTATGCGACACTACCCGGCAGCTCAACCGATTTGGATGCTCTCCGCCCATGCCGAAGCCCTTTTGAGTGAGGGAAATCTAAAGCTGCCGGAAGAGCTTACTGACCATGTCGGGCTGCAGCATTTCACCTCAACTCCCCTATCAGTGAGCAGCAGTAGAGAGGCGGTTATGGTCGCCTGCAGCTCAGAGGTTTCAGCACCACTGGCAAACGCTTGTGTAGCATCTGGTCTGCCGTTGGTTGTGCTCGACCCTACCGCTGATGGCTCAGATCCCGGCCATTTTATAGACAGCGCAAGCCTCTGTCTCGCTACCACCCATGCAGCCCTCCGAAATATCCGGCTGTCTGCAAGCGTACCCACCCATCTTACAGGCCACCCTCTTCATGATGTTACGGAAGATTGGCGTATCAGCAGTGCGCTATCGCATCCCGCGCTTCCCGATAAATCAGGACTGGTCTTGCGCGGTGAAAAAACCGAAGAAGCTTCTCAAACAGCAGCCTTGAGCGACGGACTAGCAGCAGTGCGTATCACAGAGATCATCATGCATACTTTTGCACCTGAAAATGGCCTTGCATGAACATTCTCGTACTGACATACTGGAGTTTCAATGAGCCCCTCATTCATGCCTGGACTCTGCCGTACCTGAGAATGATCCGTGAAGTGTCAGAAAAAGAGGTGCATATTCACCTGCTGACACTCGAAAAAGAAGGGCTGCGCATACCCGGAGACCAAATCAGTGAAGTAAAAGCCAGACTCGAAGATGAAGGCATCACCCTCATTGATCGTCGTTATCATAAATTCGGAATTGCTGCCATGCGCGCCTGGCTGGTCAATATTATTTTGCTGAGGCGTTATTGCAAGCGGCATGACATTCAGGTGCTACACGCCTTTGGGAGTCCGGCCGCCACGGCTGCCCTCACGCTGAGTAAATTGACCGCTATTCCTTATGTCATTGACAGCTATGAGCCCCACGTTGAATCGATGGTGGAGAACGGCTCCTGGAAGAGAGGCTCGCTGGCGCACCGCCTGCTGAGATTCTTTGAGCGGCGCCAGGCGAGAACGGCCAGCGCAGTGCTCGGCACCACCCGCGGAATGCGCGACTATGCCGCAAAAACCTACCACCACATACCGCGTTTTTTTCTTCACAAGCCCGCCTGTGTAGACCTGGCCTTTTTTAATCCTGAACGCTCTCACCCTGATATCACCCGTGAAAAACTGGGCATTCCGAATGACGCAGTGGTGTGCGTGTATGCCGGTAAAATCGGCGGAATCTATCTCCGTGAAGAGGTCTTCGATTTCTATGCTGCTTGCATCCGGCATTGGGGTAAGCGCTTTCGGGCATTGATGCTGAGTGACCTCCCTGAAGCAGAAATGAAACTGCTTTGCTCACATGCAGGGATTCCGCAAGAGCTGATTCTATTGCGTTTCGTTCCTCACACCACGGTTCCTTTCTTCCTACGCTTAGCCGATTTCGCCATTAACCCGGTCAAACCAGTGCCTTCAAAACGCTATTGCACCTCGATCAAAGACGGTGAATACTGGGCAATGGGGCTCCCGGTAGTGATTCCCGATCATATTTCTGACGACTCTGATCTAGTAAGACAAAAAGATATTGGTGCTGTGCTGGAAGCTTTAAATGACGAGGCCTACAATAATGCAGTGCTCAAAATTGAAAAACTGCTCGCCTTGCAAGACCCGCAGGCCCTGAAAGCGCGCATACGCAGTGTGGCAGGCGAGTACCGAAGTGTAAATATCGCCATTGACGCCTATCGACAGCTTTACGGGCCTGATGGCTACCTCTACCGCGAAGAAAAACGCTTCTTTGTAGTCATTTACAATAGTTTGCGTGACCCACTATTTACCAACCTGGTGTACAGCTACATTCTGCGGCAAAGCACAGAACGACCCGAATACAGCTTCGACCTTGTGACTTTTGAACAGAAAAAATACGCACTCACCCCTCAAGCTGCAGATGATGAACGCGTGAGGCTCACAGGGCAGCGTATCTTCTGGCATCCGCTTACTTATCACAGCGGCAACTTCATGTTCATTAAAAAATCGATTGACTTTTTATCCGCGTTCGCTAAACTCATCCGGATCAGCTTGCGGGGAAGGCCTCGGCTGATCATCGCATTCGCAAATACCAGTGCCGCCATCAGCTACATGCTCGCACGATTCATTCGCACAAAATTGCTGGTCTATAGCTATGAGCCCCACAGTGAATTCCTTGTCGAATTCGGCGAGTGGCGCCGCAATGGATGGCGCTATCGTTTATTGAGCTCGCTTGAAGAGCGCGTTGGGCGCAATGCAGATTATATCCTTACCGGCACTTCTCACATGAAAGCGCAATTGCTGCCAGTGGCTGCGGGTGAGGTACACAGGGCTCCTTCAAGTGTTGATGAGTCGGTGTTTTTTTTCCGCGCAAAAGCGCGGGATGCGAAAAGGGCAGCGCTTCAATTGAGCACTCAGCAAAAGGTACTGGTCTACGCCGGGAAATTCGGAGGTATCTACTATGAAGAGGAGATCGGTGCTTTCTGTCAGGCCATGCGTGAAAAAGATCCAAGCTGGTTCTTCCTCTTCCTGTCGCCAACGCCACCTGCAGAGGTTCATGCGGCTCTTCAAAAAGGTGGCTTGCCGACTTCTGCCTACCACCTTGACGAAGCGCATGGTGCAGAGGCTGTTGCTGAATGGCTGTCTGCTGCAGACGCCGGACTCACCGCTATTCCGCCCTACCCCAACCAAAAGTTTCGCTCACCCGTTAAGGTGGGTGAGTACTTGATGTGCGGACTACCCTACATCACTTGCCGTGGGGTCTCAGAAGACGACACGTGGGCTGAGGAATATCATGTAGGTGTTGTGGTAGATCAGATTCACTCGCCATCGGGAACCCGGGTGGTTGAGCTACTCAATAAGCTGCTAAGCGAAGATCGAGACCTGCTGAGAGAACGCTGCCGAACCACCGGAATTGCCTATCGTGGTAGGCAACAAGTTGACACGCTGTTCGATAAAATCCTTCAGGAAGCTTGAATTTACTTTCGGTTCATGTCTCGCAGGTCTACCGCCTCGGTAATATCCACCGGAACTTCACGCCCTATCATCAGCGCACGACCTTTTACGTAGCCCTTTGCCTGAAACGTCGCCTCAGGTGCAAAAAGTAACGTCAGAAGGTTCTCCAGAAAACTACTTTTCACATCCTCGAAGCCACCTTCAAGTGAAATGGTGTGAGATACACTTGTCTTTGCCGGAATCTTAATCTTTTCAGTCAGCGCTACCTTACCCATCGACTTCTCATTGACAAAGATGTCAATATCAGACTTGGTGAGGGTAACGGCATACCAGTTCGGGTTGTCAAGAATCATTGTAACATCCGCACGCATGCGGTCTTGATTGAACTCTTTAACGTCGATATTCTCTACGTCAGCCACCGTGACTTCTTTGTAGAACTGGCAACTTGTCAAACCGCCAAAGAGCAAGGTGACAATCAGCAGACAGACAGGTGCAGATGCGTTCATGTACTTCATTTTCAAAAGAATCATCAAATCTTATGCCACTCAAGCCTTCTCCATTTCCGTAAAGTACTTGTAGAATAACGGTATGGTCTCGATACCCTTAAAATAGTTGAACAATCCATAATGCTCATTTGGTGAATGGATCGCGTCTGAATCCAAACCAAACCCGAAAAGCACGGTCTTGAGTCCGAGTATCTTCTCAAATGAAGCGATGATCGGTATGGAGCCTCCACTGCGCACGGGCACGGGTGTCTTTCCGAAGGTCTCCTCCATCGCCCGGGATGCCGCTTTGTAAGCGTTGCTATCGATAGGTGTCACAGCACATTCACCTCCATGGTGCGGACGAACATCTACATTCACGCTGTCAGGCGCGATGGATTCAAAGTATTCTTTAAACAAACGAGTGATCGTTTCTGAATCCTGATGAGGAACGAGACGCATGCTGATTTTCGCGTGCGCTTTAGAAGGAATAACTGTTTTTGCTCCTTCACCGATATAACCTCCCCAGATGCCGTTGACATCGAGTGTCGGACGAATTGACATGCGTTCGCGCACCGTGTAGCCCTCTTCGCCTTCTACATTTCCGATCCCGATGCTCTTCTTAAAGGCTTCCTGATCAAACGGAGCCCGTTCCATTGCATCACGCTCATCTGCCGAAAGCTCAACCACATCATCATAAAAGCCTTTTACAGTTATGTGCTGGTTCTCATCTTTGAGCGAGGCAATCATCTCGCATAGAACATTGATTGGGTTTGGCACCCCCCCTCCGTAAAGCCCGGAATGGAGATCGCGGTTTGGCCCGGTCACCGTAACTTCGAGGTAAGAAAGCCCTCGAAGCCCTGTGGTGATCGAAGGGGTTTCATTGCTGATGATACCGGTGTCTGACACGAGAATAACGTCGGCTGCCAGCAGTTCGCGATGGTCTTCAAGAAAGCCGTCGAGGTGTTCAGAACCCACTTCTTCTTCGCCTTCAATGATGAATTTAACATTGCACGGAAGCTCACCCGACGCTACCATCGCCTCAAAAGCCTTCACGTGCATGTACATCTGGCCTTTATCATCACAGGCGCCCCTGGCAAAAATGGCACCGTCAGGATGAACAGCGGTCTTCTTAATGACCGGTTCAAAAGCCGGTGACTCCCAGAGCTCATCCGGATCAGAGGGCTGAACGTCGTAGTGTCCGTAAACCAACACCGTAGGTAAACTCGGGTCAATGATCTTCTCTCCATAAACAATCGGGTAACCCGGTGTTTCCATGACCTGTGCCTTGTCAGCTCCCGCTGCCAGAAGGCTATCTCTAATCATTGCTGCCATCTTCAACACATCGGCTTTGTACGCCGGGTCTGCGCTTACCGAAGGTACCCGAAGCAAGTCAATTAGCTCATCCAGAAAACGTTCACGGTGCTGTGCAATGTATGCCTTTACTGCCATATCCATAAGAATTACGCGCCGAAGATAATGAATGAAGCTTGCTTGCGGCCGAGCATTACCCGCCGGTGGATGCTCACAGCGCATTCGTGAATAAACTGCGTCCGCAGGGTGAAAGAATCAGTGCACTTGCGCTTACATTCGTGCTTACACAGTGCAGCATGAAAAAGCGTATAGCAGTTGTTCAGGGAGGCTTCTCCGGAGAGGCCGTCATCTCAGTAAAAAGTGCGGCGATGGTTCTGCGTCATTTAGACCCCAACCGGTACGAAGCGGTGCTGTACTCCATAACAAAAGACGGCTGGAGTGCCGCGTACGGCGATAATCAGGCAGAGGTGCGCCGCGAAGACTTCGCAGCCATCGGGGCTCAGGATCATTTCATACCGGATGTAGCGCTGGTGATGATTCATGGCACACCCGGTGAGAATGGTGTATTGCAGGGCTATTTTGACCTCATTGGCCTTCCGTACACAACCGGAAATGTGCTCAACCTTGCGCTGACCTTCAATAAGGGGCTCACGACCATGGCGCTTCGCCATATGGGGCTACCCGTGGCGAAAGGGAAATTAATCAACCGTGAAGATCTTGTAGACCCGGTGCAGCTTGTGAGTGAAGTTGGCATGCCGTGCTTCGTAAAGCCCAATCAGGGCGGATCAAGCCTGGGCATGACAAAAGTGAAGGCGGCTGATCAATTGTTGCAGGCCATTGAAAAAGCATTCGAAATTGATGACCAGGTATTGGTGGAGTCTTTTCTTCAAGGACGTGAGGTGACCTGTGGAGTCATCCCCTGGCATGGAGGTGTACGTGCTTTGCCACCAACAGAAATCATCAGTGAAAACGAGTTTTTCGATTTCGCAGCAAAATACGAAGGTCAATCTCAAGAGGTTACTCCCGCCCCCATTTCAGAAGCCCAGACCCAATCCATTCAATCGCTGGCAGAACGTATCTACATGAAATTGCGCTGTCGGGGTATGGTGCGGGTTGATTTCATGATTGTGAGTGGCTCACCCCATGTCATTGAGGTGAATACCGTTCCGGGCTTTTCTGAAGCCTCCATCTTACCTCAGCAAGCGGCTGCCGCTGACATTCCGATAGCTACCTTGCTTGATGAATTAATCCGAAGCGCTACGCTTCAATCACGTTGACTTCGCGCTCGAGCTGCACACCAAACTTCGCTTCCACATCCTGCTGTATACGTTCGCTGAGCGAATACACTTCGTTGCCATGTGCCTTTCCGTAGTTGACCAGTACCAGCGCCTGACGGTTATGCACGCCTGCGTCTCCTTCGCGAAAGCCCTTCCAGCCGGCCTGGTCAATCAGCCATCCTGCGGCTAGTTTGACGTACCCTTCGCCCGCGGGGTAATGCGGTGCGAGTGGATGTTCGGCGTGAAAACGCCGGAAGGCATCTTCATCGATCACCGGATTCTTAAAAAACGACCCGGCATTACCTATTTCCCGGGGATCCGGCAGTTTACTTCTCCGGATGTGAATCACTGCATCAGCAATCGCGCGGATACTTAGTTCACGAACTCCCATCATTTCGAGCTGATCTTCAATCGCCCCGTAACTTGTATTAAAATCAGGAACTTTCTTCAAGCGAAAATTGACCCGGGTAATGAGATACCTGCCTTTGTGCGGCGGCTTCTTAAAAATGCTCTCCCGGTAACCAAAGCGACAGTCACTGCGGCTAAAACGATGCACCTCTCCGGTGGCCAGCTCTACCGCATCAAGCGATTCGAAAACAGACTTCAGCTCTACCCCGTAGGCACCTATATTCTGCATCGGACCCGCGCCCACATTGCCCGGTATCAAGGCCAGATTTTCTACACCGCACCAATCATGACCGATACAGTGCTCTACGAAACCATGCCAGTTTTCCCCTGCTCCGGCAGCTACTTCAACGGATGAAGCGTCTTCACTGACTACTTCGATGCCTTTGATCCTGTTCAAGAGGATCGGGGTATCTACGTTTTTTCGAAAGAGCACGTTACTGCCTCCACCCAGTACGAGCGATGAGGTGCCTCGTGCCCTGAGCCAATCCGCTGCTTCTGCAGCGTCATCCTGCGAATGAAGCTCTATCACCGTGCGCGCTCGCGCTGGGGTGCCAAAAGTGTGTAAACTACGGAGGTCAACGTCGTGTCTGAACTCAATCATAAACCAAAAGTACAGGCTGCCGTTATCGCATCCCGCCGGTAGGCGGAAAAGAAGAAACAACCAAGTGTTAAATCATGCAATACCCTTCAGCTCTGCTTCACACCATTCGGTAAATTCTGAATACTGCTCAGCGGTCACAAGAATCCAGCGTTGCCCTTCATTCTGGATCAAATCGGCGATCAGCTGCATTTCAGGAAAGGTTGTTGCGTGAACCCGATGAACAGCATAACGTGAACCTATTCGCTGGTATTCTGTCATTTGAGTAGCTGAGTGAATACAATACCATGAATTATAGTTGCTACTTGCTCGGTATTGTGGAAACGGTAAATCGGGCACAGCTCGTATTTTTGACAAAGATGGAAAACAAACACTGGATCGCAGGAAGCCAACTTGCAAGAGAACGAAACTGGGAAGAAGCACTGCTCGCATTTGAGCGGGCCATGGATCAGGTCATTGACAACCCTGATCTTATTCACGACCGGGCTGTAGCCATGTTCAATCTCGGCCAGAAAGAAGCCGCCCTGTCAGAACTTGACCGGGCACTTGAACTTCAACCCGATTACAGCTACCGCTACTCCTCGCGCGCTTACATGCGCAACGCTCTGAAAGATATTCACGGGGCTATCGAAGACTATAAAAAAGCCATTGAACTTGATCCTGAAGATGCAATTGCGCACAACAACCTTGGAATGCTCGAAGAACAACTGGGTTACACTAAAGAGGCGCACGACCGCTACAAGGTGGCAGATGAACTGAAAGGAATCCTGAGCGAAGCCCAAATTGATAGTAACAGCAGGCAAGAGAAGCACCCGCCTAAAGTTGAGCCTGTCAAAGATGAAGCCGCATACCTAGAAAAGCTCCGGCGGCATCAGGCGGCCATAGATCAAGAGCAAGCGCTGTCACCAAAGAAACCTGTCGTTATTGAACCTGCAGAGAAGTCATCGGGCTTTTTGAGCGAGGCCCTTTCGGTGTTCACCAGCAAGAAACGTCGCAAAGAGTTCTTTCGCTTCATCAGGAATGGTTTTAAATTAGAGCCATACAATTCTGATGATCATGAAGACCTTTCTCAATGAACTTGCTCAATTTCTTCTTGAAAACCATGGTGCACACCTTGAGCGCGTAACACTGGTGCTGCCCGGGAGAAGAACCGGGATATACCTTAAAAAAGAACTCAAGGCGGCAGGATATCGAAGTGGGTGGCTACCCGAAATGCGCACCCTTTCGGAGGTTTTGTCAGACATGAGCAAAACTGCTCGAGCTGATAAACTCGACCTCCTATTCGAGCTCTATGAGCTTTGGAGGCAGCGCTTTGAACCTGAAGAAAGCTTTAGTCAGTTTCTCCAATGGGGACCAACCATTCTCTCTGATTTCAACGAAATTGATCATTACCTTCTCAACCCTCGCCAGGTCTTTCGAAACCTGAAGGCCTATAAAGACATAGAACAGTGGAGTTTCGGCGAAGATGAAGACCAATGGTCTGCCGTACAGCAAGATTTCGCACATTTCTGGGGGCGTCTTCTACCACTCTATGAAGCACTCCAGGATCGAATGTCAGAAA
The DNA here is from genome assembly GCA_018402085.1 of Flavobacteriales bacterium. Taxonomy (GTDB): domain Bacteria; phylum Bacteroidota; class Bacteroidia; order Flavobacteriales_D; family Sanyastnellaceae; genus Sanyastnella. The sequence goes on from JAGYJM010000002.1 coordinate 2,698,698, forward strand.
CCGGGCAGTTTTACGGAGGGGCCATTGCCCGCAAAGCAGCCGCGAATCCGGCAGAAGCTTTTGATCGTTTGCATACCGACTACCTCATCGTAGCCGGACTCAGCGCGCTGACCCCGGCAGAACAGTTTGTGATTAAAAAACTCGAAGAAACCGGGAAGGCCACCATTCTCTGGGACGCTGATCGGTATTATGTAGATGATCGTCCGCTTGAAGCAGGCCACTTTATGCGGCAGATGCGACAGAATGGCATCCAGATGAAGGCTGGAGCGCACTTTTTGAATGGCAAAAAACACATCACACTTGCCGGCTGTAGTTCTACTATTACGCAAACCCAGTACGTAAACGAAGTGCTTCAAAAGACAGCGCCTGAGCAAGCGCTTCAAACTGCGGTGATTCTTCCTGACAACAGTGTGCTGCCTTCTCTGCTGCCAGCCCTGCCAGAGAAGTTCAGCAGTATCAATGTCACCATGGGAAAACAGCTGAGCCACACTCCGGTCAAAAGCCTCTTCCATCATGCGTTCAGACTATTTGACATCAAAGGCAACCGACTGAGGCATACAGAAATAACCCAACTGTTGCGGCACCCGATGCTCAGCGGCGCCGACGCACCAAATCGTGGTTTTTTCGTTTTCGCCCTACGAGCCATCATACGCAGAAATGAAGTCTTCATTTCAAGTGAGGTCATCGATCGTCTCGTTACTGACTTTAAGGCTTCAGGCGAAACCATCTCATCAGAGGTCATTGCTTTCTTCAAACAATTATTTGAAACGCTTAAAAACAGGAGCATCGAAGGAATTCTTGACACCATCGATCGCCTCCTGAATCTTTGCCAACCGCCCACGTCATTAAAAGAACTTCACCAAGCCTGGATCTTGAGCACCGGCATGGTGCAACGACTTCAGCGAATGCACGATAGGTATCCGGCACTGCAAAGCGCCCGTGACATTGAACGCATCCTCCTATCGCTTCTTTCTCAGGCGCAAATCGATTTGATCGGCGAGCCCCTGGAAGGCTTGCAAGTTATGGGACTGCTCGAATCACGTGCGCTCGATTTCAAACGCGTGATTTTGCTGAATTGCAATGAAGGTGTGCTGCCTAAGTCAGGCTTTGGCGATTCCTTTCTGCCTGCAGTGATCCGCAAAGGCTTTCGCTTGCCCACTCCGTTTGATCGGGATGCCATTTTTGCCTACTACACCTACCGCCTTTTGCAACGAGCCGAAGAAGTGCACCTGGTATATACGGCCGGAGAAAGCTCTTTCAAGAGCGGCGAAAAAAGCCGTTACCTGCAACAGATAGAGAGCTGTCCGCTTCTCAGGTCGAGCGAGATTACAATCTCACAGCGAAATCTTCTAAGCGAAGCCCCGGTCTCTCAGCCCGATATTCCGCCCATCACGATAGGTAACTGGTCAGTAAAACGGTTTGAAGAACTCAAACAAACTGGCCTTTCACCTTCCGGACTGAATAAATGGATCGATTGCCCTAACAATTTCTACCACCGCCATGTACTCGGCTTCAGGGAGCAAGACGATGTTGAAGAAGAGATCGAACACTCAACTCTCGGAAATATCGTTCACAAGGCCGCAGAGAACGGCTACAAGCGATATATGCAACGCCGCCTTCAAGTGAACGATCTCAAAGACCTTAAAAACGACGTCAAAAGGCTCGTTGACGAGGCCCTGGAAGACACTTACCGCAAAGATCTCACTTACAGCGGAGTAAACTACCTGAGCAAAGCTGTTGCGAGAAAGTTCGTTGAAAAAATCTTTACCCTCGACGAATATCTCTTGCGCAACGGCGCGAACATCAGCATAGAGAATATTGAAGCTAAAATGCACCGCAAAGCAGATAATAAGGGCGCCCTCTTCGGCTTTGCTGACAGAATTGACCGGGTAAACGGCGCGCTGCGCATTGTAGATTTTAAAACAGGCAAGGTGACCGCAAGCGATTTGAAACTCAAGCCCGATAGCTGGCAGCAAGAGCTCACTGCCGGTAAAAAAGGCAAGGTTCTGCAAACCCTTATTTACGCATGGCTTTGCAGACAAATATACCATGAACCTGTTACGAGCGGCATTATTTCTACTCGCTCTCACCGGTCAGGCTTTCTACCTGTAAGCTTTGACAAAACACCACTCATTTTCGATGATGTATTCGAAAAAGAATTCGAAGCATGGCTGCTGGAAATTTTCGCTCAAATAGGCCACCCGGAGCAAACAGTCATACACACCGAAGGTGCTGAATATTGCGAGTATTGCGTTACTTTGAAGACTTAATTCAAGCTTCTTGAAGCGCGTACTCATTCTCACGTATTATTGGCCCCCAAGTGGCGGATCTGGCGTTCAACGGTGGTTGAAGTTTGCCAAATACCTGCCAGACTACGGCTGGCAACCGGTGGTGTACACCCCTGAGAATCCGGAGTACCCCAACCTGGATCACTCATTGCAAAATGACGTGCCGAAATCAGCCGAAATCATCAAAAGGCCCATTATTGAACCGTATAGCATATACAAGAGGTTGGTCGGCATGAAAAAAGATGACCGTATCCACACCGGATTCCTCAGTGATAAAGCAAAACCGGGAACGCTCGAGCAGTTATCGCGGTGGATTCGGGGCAACTTCTTCATTCCCGATGCCCGTCGTTTCTGGATTCGTCCGTCAGTGCGTTACCTCAACGCTTACCTGAAATCAAACCCGGTAGACCTCATTGTGAGCACCGGCCCGCCTCATAGCCTGCACCTTATCGCGAAGGCACTGAAAAAGCGTACAGGTCTGCCCTGGGTTGCTGATTTTCGCGATCCATGGACGAATATTGACTTCTACGAAGAATTGATGCTCACCAAACCCGCTGACCGAAAGCACCATCAACTGGAGGCTGCGGTATTGCGTGAGAGCGATAAGGTATTAGTGGTTGGTCGTGAAATGAAGCGTGAGTTTTCAGCCCTTACATCAGCCGAGAAGATCCACATCATTCCGAACGGTTATGACGCACACGACATCGTCAATGATCGCGTTCCTGACCCTGATCCGTTTTTTAGCCTTGCCCACATAGGTAGTTTTTCGCCTGCCCGAAATGTACCGGTACTTTGGTCTGCTCTGGCGCAAAAGCGCAAGGATGATACCTCCTTTGCTGAACACTTCAGATTAAAAGTAGTAGGCTCGATAGACCATACGGTACGCAAGGGCATTGAAGACGCAGGATTAACCGACGCCCTGGTGAACATCCCTTATCTGCCTCACGAAAAGGTCATTGATGAGCAGCGCAAAAGTAGCATGCTACTTCTGGTGGTAAACCAGACAAAAAATGCCCGGGGTATCGTCACCGGTAAAGTATTCGAATACCTCGCTTCAGGTCGCCCGATTCTCGCGATCGGGCCTCCTGATGGTGACCTGGCGGCCATTCTCGAGGAATGCAAGGCCGGAAGAGTCATTGATTACGACGACAAAGAAGGTATGTTGAACGCCCTCGAAAATCCGGTCATAGCAGACCCGGTAATGGTAGCTCAGTTTCGTCGGGAGGCCCTCACAGAAGAACTGAGCTCATCAGTCTTCCAACCGTTAACTTCTTCAGGCTTCTGACTTTATTCGCATCTTTGGGAGCACAGAACCTGTGCGCATGAAAAGGCCCTTGATCCTCCACCTACTCGACAAATTTTATCCACCCGACCCGAGGGTTGACGGCGAGATGAAAGCGCTGAATGAGGCCGGCTTTCAGACTAAGTTGGCGGTTTTTCAAAAAGAACCTTTTTTAAGGGAGGATGTCATCAATCTACCGATGGCAAAAAACATGTTTCGCTTCTCTGCTTTGGCTTATACTATACCTGTTTACCAGTGGTACATTAAATACTATCTGAGAAAAGTTATCCGTCGCGAGCAGCCAGACTTTTTGCATGTCCATGACATTACCATGGCCGAAGCCGTGCGGCAATTGAGTGAAGAATTCAAGATTCCCTACATCTTGGATCTGCACGAGAACCGCCCGGAGATTATGCAGTATTACCCGTTTATGAAACGGCCGCTTAGCCGGTTACTGATCAATCTCGATCATTGGAGAATCGCTGAAAAGCGCCTCATGAATGCGGCGCAACACTGTATTGTAGTTACAGAAGAGGCTCGCGCTTGGTATGTTGAGCACTTCAAAATCACAGCCGAGAAGATCACTGTCACTCCAAACGCTGTAGACGAAACGTTCATCCGTATTGCGGAAAATAGGGATCGTCAAAATCTTCCGGGCGAATTAAGAATGATTTATATTGGAGAAACAAGTGCACGCCGTGGCATTGAATCAGTAATCAAGGCTGTAGCAATACTCCGTGATAAGCGTATCAACGTGCACTGCACGATACTCGGACGAGGTCGCGATGACAATCACTGGAAGACAATGCTCAACCGTCTTAGTCTGAATGAACACATCATTTTTGGTGGCTGGGTAGGTTACGAGGAAATTCATGCGGCTCTTCAGTCTTGCAATATCGGACTCTGCCCAATTCTCAAAAACATACACCACGACACAACTTATGCAAATAAGATATTCCAATACATGGCTTATGGCCTGGTCAATGTAGTAAGCGACTGTGACGCCCAGGCTAACCTGGTTCAGCAATACAATTGCGGATTGATTCATAAAGGAGGCGATGAAAACGATCTGGCTAAAAAACTGCTCTGGCTTGTTAACCACCCCGATACCATCAACGCTATGGGCGAAAATGGACGAACAGCTCTGAAAAACGGTTTTACCCCCACAAAAGTACATGCCGCACTTGTCGCCTACTACCGCGAAGCAGCAACCGCATAGTACCGCGGAGTATACTGCCTCAAAAACGGACGAATGCCAAATGGATGTGGAGACGGACTGGTCCATTTGTGGGTCGAAGCAATTTTCCACCCCGCCTTTTCTACCAACCAATCGAACTGCCAGTCTTCAAACTCATGGTAGTGGCGATCGCGCTCATCCGTTTGACTCCGGTAAGCCGGAGAAAACCAAAGACGCAAAGGTACCGTCGCAATCAATTTTGGCGCCTGCACTGCCTGAAGCAAAGGCATTGGGTTCACAAGGTGTTCCAGTATCTCGAACGCTGTTACCGCATTTACATCGTCTCGCTGCACCTCCCTTGTATCAAGATCAAGGTCACGCCCTTCGGTGTTAATAACCTCATAACCCGCTTCTTCCATCCATTCTGAAAAGGGATTACGCACCCCAAGATCAAGCACCTTCGCAGGAGCCGGCAGGTGCGCTTGCAAAAACTCAAGGGTGTGGCGGTAACGCCGTATGGGCATCTTTTTATACATCGTCTGTTGCGTTTCGTCTGACTCCGGCTTCGGAATTCATAACTTCGGTGCGAATCTCGCAAAAATCTGCACGTGGGGATCGTTGCCCGTCAAGCTTCTCGAAATGCTGCCTCCATTCTCATCGGCACCTTAGCCGGTGCTGTGAACACCATTGTGGTACTGCCGCAGGCTTTCGCAACATTTGAGGAAGGATGGGGCCTGATCAAAGTACTCACTGCTTATGCCCTCATTTTCGCTCAGTTCTTTCACGGAGGTGTGCCTAATGCCATGGTGCGTTTCTTTCCGCGCTTGCAAGAGAATGAACGCGCTCGCTTTCTACTCTTTGCCTTCGCGATTCCCCTCTTCGGCAGTGCCCTCCTGTCTGCCTTCCTCCTTCTTGGAGGCCACTCTGCCATTGACCTCGTCAACGAAGAAAACAGCGCTTTACTCAGAGAACGCATTCCTGAACTTGCCTTTCTTTCAGTCATCCTGATCTTTTTCTTCTCCATCAACGGATACCTTAGCGCCCGACTGAAAACCACCTTCTTTCAGTTCATCAATGAGACCTTCCTGAAGAGCTGGTACCTGCTCATTGCAACCACCTACCTCTTCGAACTCATTCACTTTGATCAGCTCATCGCCGCCTATCTCGGAGGCTACACACTCGCCACTTTAGCTTTGTTGATTTACAGCCTGAAGCTTGGACTGCGTTTTCAGACGGGTACCTTCGGAATTTCAAAACGCGAATTCGCCTCCTACAGCCTCTACTCCATACTTGATCGCGGTGCGGCTATCATCGTCAATAACCTTGACAGCATCATGATCGGACTGATCATCGGGCTTCAGGATGTCGCGTACTATACCCTCGCCTTCTACATCGGTGCCGTAGCCATGATTCCGCAAAAATCAATTATGGCCATCGCTAACCCGATTACCTCTAAAGCTCTTGGTGAGCAAGACCCGAACGAGCTGCTCAGGGTTTACCGGCAGAGCAGCCTCTTACAACTTTTCTTTGGTGGACTCATTTTCTGCGGGGTCTGGGTTTCGATTGACGAGGTTATGCACTTGTTGCCACCTCAATTCAACGGCGGCAAATGGGTGGTGTTCTGGATCGGCATCTCTCGCCTGTTCGGAATGATGACCGGTGTCTCCGGAGGCATCCTTGTCTATTCTGAGCACTATCGGCTTAATTTCCGACTCAATTTGTGGCTCATCGCGCTGACAGCCCTGACCAATTACTTTTTTATGCACCCCGATTTCTTCAATATGGGGATCGAAGGAGCGGCCATCGCGACGGCAATCACCTTTCTCACCTACAACGGAATGAAGGTAGTGTACGTGAATATGCACTTCAGAATCACCCCTTTCTCAGGAGCATATGCCTTTGTCTGTGTGCTGACAGCCTCTTTGAGCCTTATGACCCTTTGGTCTCCCCTAGAAGCACAACCATTTGTGGCCATATTGATTAAAAGTACAGTGGTGACCGCAGCTTTTGCACTTCTTGCCTGGCGAACAAGGCTCATCCCGCTGGACCTGCTCAGAAAAAAATGATCATTTCACTCGCTGCCACGTTTGCGTGCGGTAGAACATGTACAAATACCCCCTTACTTTCAACAAGTCAGGGTCGTCTTCATCAAGCCAGATTTTACAGTCGTAGGTTTCCCCCTTTTCAGGGTCAAGGATCGTGCCGTCTTCCCAGGTGTCACCGTCTTTCTCCATGCTGCGTATGATCTCCATTCCCAGAATCGGCTCTCCTGTTCGGTCATCTTCACACAGCTCGCAAGTCGCCTCCATCGTTTCGCCCGGACGCAAGAACATGTCTACGATTCTGCCGTACAGCTTGCCGTTTTTCGTGTAAATTTCTACGATTGACCGGGCTTCTTCTGTCTGATCGTCAATACTTTTCCATTTTCCGGTTACGCTTTGCGCCGCAAAAGCGGCGGATGCGAACACGAGAGCTAAGGTCAGGAGGTATTTCATTCTGTATCAAGTTTGAGGAGGTCGCTCTTGGCGCGGTAAATGCTGGCATTCAGCTCAAACCCCACCAAAAGAATCAAACTGTTAAGGTTAATCCAGATCAAGAGCAATAAAAACGTACCCAGTGAGCCATACAACCTGTTAAAGGAACTGAAGTTATTTACGAACCAGGCGAAGCCCAGCGAGGTCAGAATGAACAGGAGCGTGGTGACTGTTGCCCCCGCTGAAAATGTCTTCCACCGATGCCGGCGCAGATCACCAATATTGTACAAGATGGTGATACTGCCATAGATCAATAAAATGGTGATGAGCCACTTCGCCACATTCAACAAGAATACATTGTCTTGCTGTAACCAGCCCAATTCAATAAACTCCCTGAAGGCTGCTCCGCTAAAAATGATCAACACCACGGCCACCATGATGAAAAGGCTCAGTATAATCAACAAACCGATGCTTACCAGGCGAATCAGAAGCGGATTACCTTTCGACTCTAAGTTCACCGAGCCGTTGAACCCGGTTAATATGGCATTGACGCTGTTGCTTGCGTAATAGAGAGAGAGAATAAACCCAAGAGAAAAAACAGTGTTGTGACTTTTATTAAGGAGGTCAGCTACGGTTTCTTCGACCAGCGAAAAAGTATCCCCCGGAAAAAAAGCACGTACGCTGTCAAAGAGATACTGCTGAAAATTATCGATCGGAATAAACGGAATCAGTGACAACAGCAGAATAATAACCGGAAATACCGCCAGAAAAAAACGGAAGGATATAGCAGCTGCGCGTGTTGTTAGTGCCCCTTTCTGCATTCCTTCTACGAAAAAACGGGCAACGGCATAGAGGCTTAATCCTTCAAAACCCCACGGACGCACTTTTCTGGCAAAACGAATGATCGTTTTGACCGGTGCAGACTCGAGCAAACGGTTCAGCCATTTGCGGATCATTGGTGTTTAATCTATTGCTTTGAGGCTAAGATCGAGATTTCGGACACTATGTGTGAGTGCTCCCATCGAAACATAATCCACACCGGCCTCTGCATAAGGACGAACATTCTCCGGAGTGATCCCGCCTGAAGCCTCCGTTTCCAGCCTTCCATCGATCAGGTCAACAGCTTCTTTGACCTGTTCAGGGGTGAAATTATCAAGCATGACCCGATGCACTCCGCTTTCACGAAGTACTTCCTCCACCTCATCCATATTGCGGGTTTCTACCTCAACCGGAAGGTCAAGTTGATTCTCTTTGAGGTAGTGACGTACCCTATCCATCGCTTTTGCGATGCCCCCGGCATAATCGATGTGATTGTCTTTCAGCATGATCATATCGAATAAACCGAAGCGGTGATTCACCCCCCCTCCGATTCGTACCGCAAGCTTCTCAAAATAACGCAGGCCAGGTGTAGTTTTACGGGTATCGAGCACTTTTGCAGCAGTTCCTTCGAGCATCTTTGTAACATAACGGGTGCGGGTTGCAATGCCGCTCATGCGTTGCATCAGGTTCAATGCCAGTCGCTCTGCTGTAAGAATTGACCGGGCCCTTCCGCTCACGATAAATGCGACGTCTCCCTTACAAAGCTCGTCTCCGTCTTTACGCAAGAAATGAAGCTGAAGCTCGGGGTCTACCTCGCTAAAGACGATTGCCGCAATTTCAAGACCTGCTATAACACCATCTTCTTTTACGAGGAGGTGTGCCTTGCTCAGCGCGTCGTGCGGAATACAGGCCATACTCGAATGGTCACCAACTCCTACATCTTCCTGCAGTGCCCGTTGAATCATTAGGCGTATGCCCTGGATGTCTTCTTGCATAGGGCTACTAATAGCTTTCAATACGCAATTGCTTGACCTTCATTTTACCATCTTCTGCCTTCATGAAAAAGGTAACCCTGAAGGTTCCGTTGGATGTCTGAAGGTCACCTATACGGTAATGGTCATCCAGTTTGCTTTTACCCGTATGTTTCACTTCAAAGCCCTTTGGCACATTGCTTTTGAAAAAAGCCTGCAACTTTCGAACGACCTGGTCTTTCGGGTAAACATTCTCATCATCGAGAATGGTCAGATCTACTGATCGCACGAGGTGCACCCCGATGGTCTGTGCATCTCCTTTCCCCAGTGCTCCTGCGATGAGGTTCGCTTCTTTGTCTTGTGCAAACGCACTGATAAAGAACAAGGCCAGACCAAATGTCAAGAAAGTCTTCATAGCTGATTCCAATTTAACTTTAAGCAGCAATAATCACGCCAAATATTGCTGTTTGACCACCAAGGTACTATTTTCATCACACCAGGGGCAACCCCATGTGGCAATAAAACGAAAGCCTGTATCATGCAGATCACCGACGCATCCAATGCTTTTGCATTGAAAGTTGAGAATCAAAATTTGTGCCAGTTTTTTCAACGATCTTGCAAGCGAAGAGCAGGAGTGCCATGAAGACCACCATTATTGCAGCAGGACCCACCAAAGACCTCTTATATATCGAAGGCGTACAGCAGTACCTTGGCCGGCTGAAGCATTATGCACCGGTTGATTTCATAGAAACGCCGGCTGCCCGAATGAAAGGAAGCAAACCGCAGCCTGAACTGGTTTCACAAGCAGATTATGAGCAATTCAAAAAGCATCTGGATCAGGCAGACTTCATCGTTTTACTTGATGAGAAGGGGCGTGAATTCAGTTCTCTAGGCTTTGCTTCATGGCTACAGAAGCGTCAAAACAGTGGTCTTCGACACCTGGCATTGGTAATTGGCGGGCCGTATGGCTTTGCGCCTGAGCTGCGAGCAAGGGCGAACGCCTCGATATCTCTGTCGCAGATGACGCTTACCCATCAGATGGTCAGGTTACTGGCGGTAGAACAACTCTACCGGGCACATACCATTCTCAGAGGCGAATCTTACCACCACGATCAATGACCGTACCCACCTTTACATTCGGTCGCATTCCCGTGCAGCTGTGGGAGTACCCGGCAGTGTTCTTGGTGGTTATTGCCGCCACAGCCTACGGTATTCACAAAGTGAGAAAGAATGGGCGGCACGATTCTAGCTGGCGGTTTTTTCTGCCTGCGATGTGGTTCAAAGTTGCAGGCGGACTGGTTTTTGCGCTGATCTACCTGCTTTACTACCGGGGCGGAGATACTACCAGTTATTACGAATGCGCATTGACCTTTGTGAACCTGTTCTTTGAAAGTCCGATCCGCTTTACAGAGGCAATGACGAGTGGAGGCCAGCCGGAAGTGCGATCGCTTTTCTCAAGCGACACGGGGGTGCCGATGGGCTATATGTTCTTCAATGACCACACGAGAACGGTCATCAAGCTGGTGGTTCCATTTGTGCTGCTTGCAGGCAAAAGCTACCTGATTGCAACGGTCTTCATTGCGCTTGCCACCTATGGTGGGCTGTGGCGGCTCTACCGGATGTTTGTGAGCTATTTTCCGCAATTCAGTCGCAACTTAGCGGTTGCCATTCTGTTTATGCCTTCCGTGATTTTCTGGGGTTCAGGTATTCTAAAAGACAGCTTTACCCTGGCCGCGACCTGCTACTTTATTGTGGCCACAAATGGATTGATCTCCGGAACGGGCAGTCGATTCTGGCACATTCTTTCTATTTTCATCAGTGGTGCGGTGATTGTTGCCGTGAAACCATACATCCTTATTATTCTGCTTCCGGGCACCTTCGTGTGGTACTTCTATGAACGTATCAAAAACATCCGAAACGTCTACTTTAGATACATCATGGTGCCCTTTATCTATCTCACGGTGTTCGGAATGAGTTTTGGAGTATTGACAGTGCTTGGTGACTCACTGGGTAGGTTTAGTCCGCAGCGTGCACTGCAAACTGCCGTGGTCATCCAGCATGACCTCAAGCAAGAGTATTATGACGGTGCCAGTTTTGATATCGGCCAATTGGAGGCGACTCCGTTAAGTTTGATTTCGAAGTTTCCTTTAGCCGTAAATGCCGGGCTTTTCAGGCCCTTCATTTGGGAAAGTGAGAATTTGGTGATGATGTTGAGCGGACTTGAAAACCTTTTTATTTTGGGGCTCACCCTATTGGTCTTGCTATCGCTCAAACCTTCTGTAATCAAACGCTTAATTAGCGACCACCCGCTCATTCTTTACAGCTTTGCTTTTGCGGTGCTTTTTGCTTTTATGATAGGTGTCACCACTTCAAACTTCGGCGCGTTGGTGCGGTTCAAGATCCCGTTGGTTCCTTTATACATGGGTGCAATCATGGTCATGTACAGTCACTTGCAGACGTTTAAGGTGCGCAGTGAAAGCCGTCGACTTCGATTTTTTCGTTAACAAAAAGGCCCCGCTTCAGCGAGGCCTTGAGGTATATTCTACCTGACAGGGTTATTCTGCCAGAATAATCACTTTGTTCTTGAGCACTTCAACAGTACCACCTTTTACCTCGAAGGTCTTTTCTTCTTTCTCATTGCGCACTAACACCTTGCCCTTCCGCAGGGTCGTAATCATGGGTGCGTGATTGTTCAGAATACCGAGGCTGCCATCAGCACCGGGAAGTGAAACATAGGTCGCTTCACCTTCGAAAATACTTGCTTCCGGAGATAGAATTTCTACAATCATGCTTACGATTTGGCTTCAGCAAGCATCTTCTCACCTGCTTCTTTCACTTCTTCAATAGAGCCTTTGAGGTTAAACGCGGCTTCAGGATAGTTATCCATTTCACCTTCAAGGATCATATTGAACCCTTTGATAGTTTCTTCAATGGGTACCATGACCCCTTTCAGTCCGGTGAACTGCTCAGCCACGTGGAAAGGCTGAGAAAGGAAACGCTGCACACGACGAGCGCGGTGCACCGCAAGCTTATCTTCTTCAGACAGCTCATCCATACCAAGGATAGCGATAATATCTTGCAGCTCCTTGTAGCGTTGAAGAATTTCTTTCACGCGTTGAGCACAATCGTAATGTTCATCACCGACTACATCAGGTGTAAGAATTCTTGAAGTGGAGTCAAGAGGATCTACCGCTGGGTAAATACCAAGCTCAGCGATCTTACGCGAAAGTACGGTTGTCGCGTCCAGGTGAGCAAAGGTCGTTGCCGGTGCAGGGTCAGTAAGGTCATCCGCAGGTACGTAAACTGCCTGTACCGAAGTGATCGATCCCCTCTTGGTTGAAGTAATGCGTTCTTGCATCGCCCCCATCTCCGTTGCCAGCGTCGGCTGATAACCTACTGCTGAAGGCATACGCCCGAGTAGTGCCGACACCTCAGAACCTGCCTGCGTAAATCGGAAGATATTGTCAATAAAGAACAGAATATCGCGTCCGCCGCCACTCTCATCACCACCGCCGTCACGGAAATACTCTGCAACAGTCAGCCCTGAAAGAGCCACACGTGCACGTGCACCGGGGGGCTCGTTCATTTGTCCGAAAACAAACGTCGCCTTTGATTGAACGAGTGCATCGTAGTCGACTTTCTCAAGGTCCCAACCACCTTCTTCCATTGAGTGGAGGAAATCATCGCCGTAACGTACAATACCTGATTCGATCATTTCGCGCAGGAGGTCATTTCCCTCACGGGTGCGTTCACCCACGCCGGCGAAAACAGAGTAACCTTCATAGCCTTTGGCGATGTTATTGATCAGCTCCTGGATGAGTACGGTTTTTCCAACTCCTGCCCCACCGAAGAGACCGATTTTGCCCCCTTTTGCGTAGGGTTCGATGAGGTCAATCACCTTAATACCCGTGAATAGCACTTCAGTAGCGGTCGTAAGGTCTTCAAATTTTGGAGCTGCTCGGTGAATTGGGGCTCCGCCTTCCATGCTCACCGCCTTATTACCGTCAATAGGAGTGCCCACTACGTTAAAGAGACGCCCTTTGATCTGATCACCTACGGGCATCGTGATCGGCTGCCCGGTAGCTACGACCTCCAAGCCTCGACGAAGACCCTCGGTAGAGTCCATCGAGATCGCACGCACGGTGTCTTCACCAATATGCTGTTGGGTTTCGAGCACCAACTCCTCGCCGTTTCCACGGTCGATAACGAGTGCGTCAAGAATATTAGGGAGTTTGACCTCCCCTTCGAAGGTCACGTCAACCACAGGACCGATGACCTGTGCAATTTTTCCTTTGTACTGAGACATATCAGACGGTTTAGAGGATCTGAAATCGGTTGCAAAAGTACACTTATCACACGGGTCAAACAATCTATGTTCAAAAAAAGTGAAGATCATCGGCTCATCGGCATTCCTCCGCCATCAAATCAGCTATCTTTGAAAGCCAAGTCAAACGAGAATTTGAAGGTCTATCATCACGTAAAAGATTTCGGCGGGGTAGTTCATCCGGTGATGACCACCGGAACCTTTGACGGCGTGCATACCGGTCACCGTTTCATCCTCGACCGACTGAAAGAGGTCGCGCGCAATAACGGAGGTGAAAGTGTACTTTTCACTTTTGATCCACATCCAAGAACCGTCTTGTTCCCAGACGATGACCGGCTGCGATTGCTCAATACACAAGCGGAAAAAATAGAGCGGGTGCGAGCGGCCGGAATTGACCACCTGATCATACACCCATTTACAGAAGCCTTCGCCAAACTCACGCCATTCGACTATGTGCGTGACTTGCTGGTCAATGCAATGGATGTGAAAACCGTTGTCATAGGATACGATCATCGTTTTGGCAAAAACAGAGAGGGTGATTTTGACAGCCTGCTTGAATTTGGGGAGATGTTCAACTTTGCAGTGGAGGAGATTCCGCCACAGATGATTGACGAGGTCAATGTGAGCAGCACTAAAATAAGACGCGCACTGCTTGAAGGAGATGTAGAAACCGCCAATAAATACCTCTCATACAACTATCCGTTGACGGGTCGCGTTATAACAGGTGACGGCATCGGAAGAGAACTGGAGTTTCCGACGGCCAACCTCGACATCATGAATCGCCTGAAGCTTATTCCGGCAGACGGTGTGTACGCTGTAGAAGCTATGGTGGGAGGCAAAGCCCTGCCGGCAATGATGAATATCGGACACCGGCCTACGCTAGGAGAACAAGGCAAGAAGCGTATTGAAGTTCACCTGATCAATGAGAAGGTTGATTTGTACGGCACACAACTCACAGTGAATTTAATCGGGAGAATCCGAAGTGAAATCCGCTTTGACTCGCTCGAAATGCTGCGTGAACAGCTCCATCAGGATCGCCGAAAGGCACTCGAAATGTTGGTATGAGACTATTGCTTTTAACGTGTGTATCCGGATTGATTCACCTGGGGCTTTCCGGGCAGGTTCAGGTGAATTATGAAGCCCTCGACACCTGTAAGGTTTTCACCTCCCTTGAGAAAGCCATCGAAGCAGACGAGCCTGTCTACCGCCTTGACCTTACAAGAAAGAGACTCCGAAAACTGCCGCCTGAATTATTCACGCTAACAAGCTTGCAAGAACTGATTCTCAACCGCAATAAACTGAAAACGGTACCTCCCGAAATTATTGAACTTAAAAACCTGCAACACCTTTCTGTTTCGCGCAACAAGCTTTCGGCTTTTCCAAAAGTCATTTGCAACCTCCGCTCTTTGCGCAAGCTGGATCTCAGCAGCAATGAAATCCAAAAGATACCCGATGAAATCCACCGTTTGCAGCAGCTCGAAGAACTCATTCTCTGGAGCAACCTGATTGGTTATTACCCAACAACCCTCATGCGACTTGACAGCCTCAGGCTTCTAGACTTACTGCACAATGAAATGAATGACGCCGAACAAGAGCGCGTAAAGCAACTCCTTCAGCAAACAACCATCAAATTCTCGCCGCCCTGTGATTGTACGTTCCAGGATCCTGACGAAGAAGAATAGCCCGCTATATGATTACTGTCGAACTCAGTTTCTATCCTCTTACAGAAGCGTATGAACAGCGCGTCATTGCCTTTATCCGTAACCTCCGAAAGGAAGAAGAGCTCGTCATCCGCACCGGAGGAATGAGTACGCTCATACACGGAGGTCATGACCTCGTGTTTGAGGCGCTTCGCCGTTGCACCAAAACCTTTATGGAAGGCGATGAGACCGTTATCTTCGTGGCCAAATTTCTGAATAAAGACGCCTTTGAAGATCCGCATATCGACTGACAGGTTTCTAGAATTCTTTGCTGTTGTACTGAGTCTGCTGTACACCCTCCTCTACCTCAGAGGAGTGATCCCTTCGTGTTACTATGCGGCTTTTTTCGGGTCAGCCCTTTTCACATGGCTTTGCTGGAGGCGTAAAATCTACGCCGAAAGCTTCTTGCAGCTCTTTTATGTAGGCTTGGCGGTTTATGGCTACACCCACACTGATGACAACTGGGTTATCAAAGAAACCACATTATCTGCTCACCTTCCTTACCTCCTCGCAGGAGGTGTGCTTACTGTTTTCACCGGTGCCGGATTACGCAGGTTCACCGATGCGAGAACCCCTTTTATTGATGCCTTCACCACCGTGTTCAGCCTGATTGCCACCTGGTTTATGATCAACTACATTGTCGAAAACTGGCTATACTGGATCGTCATTGATGCCGTTTCAATCTTTCTGTACGCTTTTCGCAGGCTCTGGATGAGCGCAGTGCTTTTCTTTATTTATTTACTCATGGCTATTGACGGATACGTTGATACCATTCAGTGGTTCACCCCATGAAAATTGCCATCACTGGTCCGGAAAGTTCAGGCAAAACTGCACTCGCTATACAGCTGGCTGCGCATTATGGCACTGTTTACACACCAGAGTTTGCACGTTTCTGGCTGCAGGAACACGGGCCATCGTATGAGCTTAAGGATATGGACACGATGATTCTTGGGCAGCGTAGCTGGGAGAGCAGTTCGGCGTTTTTTTCTGTTTCGCCGCAAAGCGGCGGATGCGAACACGATCTGTTTTTCACTGATTCAGACCCAACCGTTTTTGAGGTCTGGATGAACGTCAGATTCGGACGTATTTCACCGCGGATTGACGAGTGGCTTATCGAAAAACCGGCAGACCTCACCCTCCTGTGCCACCCTGACCTCGACTGGTCGTTTGACCCATTGCGTGAAAACCGATCAGATCGTCATGATCTTTTTCATCAGTACAAGGCCTCACTTGAGAAGAGGGGGGGCCTTTATACCGAGATTCAGGGACACGGCAGGGAGCGCCTCATGTGTGCCATCGACGCTGTGGATGAGCACAGAAAAGGCCGCTGATGCGGCCTTTAATTATTCTTTCAATGATTACTCACCGGTCTGGAGATCTACTCCATTACCGGATAATAAATTTCACAGGGATTGTGTACTGAACACTCACCGATTTACCACGTTGCTTACCCGGTTCGAATTTCGGCAGGGTATTAATCACGCGCAAAGCCTCGCTGTCAAGGCGTTCATCAACGGGGCGCAGCACTTTAGAGTCAGTGACATTGCCATTTTTATCGACGACAAAGTAAACGTAAACGGTTCCTTGAATACCGGCATCTTTTGCGATGGGCGGGTACTTTGTATTCTTTGATACGTACTTGATAATCTCAAGTTGTGTGCACTGATTGCGTTCATCACCGCTGAGTTTTTTGCACGGACCAAATGCCGGCATGTCTTCAACGATCATAAAGATTTCTTCTTCTTCCGGTTCTTCTTCGTAAACGTCTTCGATGATTTCAATTTCTGTGTCTTCATCGAGCTCCAGGTCATCGATTTCGAGCTCTTCTTCGATCTCTTCTTCGTCGTCTACGATTTCAATAACGGTAGTTTGTTGCGGGGGTGGAGGGGGTGGAGGGGGTTGCACGATGTTCACCGGTATCTCTTCGTCTTCAAGAAGATCAGCCTCAAAGTCAATCGCCTGAATTTCCCTGACCTCGTAGGAGGTCCAGGCGGTTGCGCAGATAATAATGGAGAGCGTGGCAACAAAGCCGAGAGCGATCCATGTGAACCGGCGGCGTTCAATATCTGCTTCTTTTGTCTTTCTGGATTCCATAAATGATTCCTTTCGGGGGCACTAAGATAACAATTCGACTAAAGTGTTCATTTCAGCTACGGCCATAAATCAGTCTGAAAATCACAATCCCTAAGAAGCATCCCGCCGCATTTGCGGCGAAATCCAACACATCCGAGGTGCGATCAGGACTTACTGTTCCCTGAACCAGTTCAAGCACCCCTCCATAGGGTAACGCGATCAACATCGTAAAACGTGTGCTGCGTTGACGCACATTACTGAAGGCCGTTTGCCGCTTCAGCCCGGTTTTGAGGAACAATGTGAAGAAGGCGAAGAAAGACAGATGCCCGAATTTATCAAACGCCAGTGCATCCCATAGCGATACGTCGGGCATATCTTTACCGGGAATGAAGTACAGAAAAGCGATGATAAGTGCCCAGATAAAGCTCCAAATCATGTGCCTCAGGAACATCCTCAGGCAATCAGGTCTTTGTACGCTTCATCGGTCAGGAGTGAATCAAGCACTGAAGCATCTTCCAGCTTCACTTTGATCATCCATCCTTTGCCATAGGGATCTTCATTGACCAGTTGCGGGTCATCTTCAAGCGCCTCATTGACTTCCACGACCTCACCTCTCAGTGGCATAAAAAGGTCTGATACTGTTTTGACCGCCTCAACGGTTCCGAAGACTTCTTCAGCGTCAAGGTTGTCACCTTCAGTCTCGATTTCAACGAAAACGATATCACCAAGTTCGCCCTGAGCGTAGTCAGTAATACCGATGACGGCTACATCACCCTCTAAACGTACCCATTCGTGATCTTTGGTGTAGCGCAGTTCCTTTGGAATATTCATTGCACATGTATTTGCGTCAAAAATAGCTTTTTTCCTCAGGCTGAAAGCTACTGAGTCAATTGGAAACGCAGGGTGATCCCTGAGTTGATGTTCGAGGTCGGGAAGGCCGTTGAAATTTTAGGCCTGGTAAGCTGGTGATCATAGAAGAAACGCAGGGTCAATTTGCTTGATACTTCGAGGTCAGCGGTAGTTTTCAGCGACAAGATACGCTGGCCTGCGGTAGGTTGGTTCTGACGTTCTACCATTTTCCGAATGACCGTAACGTTGTCACGGATGGTAAGATCTGCGCGCAATGCTACCTGGGTATCTTTGAGCATTTTCACCGGTAGTTTTCCGCGTGATCTGAAGAAAGGATTCGGCACCTCCGTAAATCGATAACCCACTCCCAGCACGAGCGAGTTACTTCTCGTCTCAGTGATCTGGAAGTTACTCAAGGCGAAGCTCATGGTACGATCGCGTTGCACTTCGAGGCGTACCTGCGGGTCATTGCGACCTTCGGTCTTGAGAGTCATATCCATTCCGATGAGCGGAGCGAATTGCTCACTGATGGTCACATTGGTGATTTGGCGTTGCGGGATGTAATTACCGAAGTCACTGGCATCAATGGCTACTGGAAGCCCGGTTTGAGGATCTTCTTCGTAATTCAGGTTGGTAACGTACGAAGTACTGATAGTTGATCGGTAGGTGTGGGAAAGGTTAAATTGTTTGAACCGTTTCCGCACTGCCGGCATTTTAGTTAAGCCATCGTAAGTGACCCTCCAGTTCGGGGCTACACGGGTTTTGAATGGGTCGAGTGCCGCCTGATTGGCATCTTCTCCGGTATAAGCTGAAATAAACGCTGCGATAGCGACGTCTTGCGACGTTGGTCCCCAACCTTCGTAGTACCCATTATCTTCCGGCTCGGGAACACCGTACGATTCATCGTTCAGGCGCTGAGAAATAATCAGTCTATTGAGGAGGAACTGATCAAAGACCGCATTGTTGAAGTTTTCGTCGTCGTTCTCAAAAGCCGTAGCGAAGGTGAGTATAGACGCTGTAAAGTTTCCCGTTTGCAGGGGCGACTGGAAGTCAAAGGCTCCCAATTCCGGGTCAAAGCGGAAGAAACTGTTCTGATTACTTGACTCCTGTCTGTTCGCGCTCAATTCAATCTTGAGGTGAGGAATCGGTTCAAGATTGGCTCTTAAGTTCCATGTTTCGCTGAATGTTTCAGCGTACTGTTGATTCAGGAAAGGAGAACCCACCATCCAGCCGTTTTCGGCTGCCTGAACAGCAAAATTACCGGAAGGATTACCCAAAAGGTCAGTATTCTGCCAACCCAGCACGAACGGAATCCCAGGAGCGTCAAACCCGGGATCAAGACCTGCCACCTGGGTTGTTCTGCCATAACCCGGCAAAAGGATACCTTCATTACGGGTATACGAACCTGACACGTTACGCACCATCATCAGGAATCGCAAGACCGCATGTACCGGATTAACTTTCGCCCGGTCATCTTCTTCTTCGTCAGTTTCACCAAATCCGTCGCGGTCTTCGTTTCTGACATTTCGTTGTCTGTTGTTATTGTTACGCTTAGGCGAATTGATCTCTTTCAGGAGGTCCACCTTGTTGTACAGGTTTAAGAAGTTTGCCTGCACATTCAGGTTCAGGTTTCGCGAATTCTGTATGGTATGACCGAGTGAATCTTGCGAGAATGGCGCGCGATCCCACCGATAGGTAGCCTGGTATCTGGCGTCAGAAGAGATGAAGTCAAGCATTGGGATCTTATCGAACGGTAGCTTGTAGCTCAATGAAGCGTTATGATTGTAGTTGGTGGTCTCTCCGAAGTTCTGAATGTTGGTCCAGACGCTATCGCGATAGTTTTCGTACCAATCGGCGTCATCTCTGTTGATTACCCCTGCAGGCTCTCCGATGAGTGCCTGATTATTGGCTGCAAACTGAAATTTGAGGGCTTTGGTGATGTCGTAATTCAGGTTGTACTGACGCGTCCAGTTCCAGGTCTTCATGGCCTGTGTGTTAATCAACACATTGGTCTCAACCCCAAAGAGTTCAGCCGTGTTATTCCGAACCCGTGATGTTTCGTAGGTTCGATCCATCTGGGTATTGAAGGTAAAAGACTTGATCCCGGTGTAGAAGTTAAACTCTTTGAGCCATCTAAAGAGCGGGCTACTTTTGATGAATCCTATTTTCTCGAATGGCCGGACTTCCGTGGGGCGGTTCTGGAAGGCGTAATTCAATCCGCCGGTATAATTCTTCTGCAACTGAAACTCCAGGTTGAAGTCACGCCGGTAGGTTTCATTATATCCATACGAGACGCTGAAGTTGGAGATGTCATAAAAGCGCGGTTTATCTTGCCCTCCTGCACCTTGTTTCGGCTGCTTATTTTCATCTCCCTTACCCTTACCCTTGCCTTTGTCTTTATCTTTTTTCTGTTTATTGGGGTTTGGCTCAGGGTCAATGCGCACATTGGTAAAGTTGATACTTCGCCTTCTGACAACTGTTTGTGCTTTCCGCCTTCGTTGGGGAGTGAGGTCGCGTTGATCAAGTTCAATATCGGGTGCCAGCGGATCAAACTGAGGTGTGGTTACCTGTTCAGAATAGCCGAGATAAAGGGGCAACTGCACGCCGAGGTTATCCGGGAAGAACTTACCGAGCTGCAGTGTCGTATTGGCATCCACGCCTCTGACGGTTTCTCGCTGCCTTTCAAGCACTGCCTGCTCTAGTCCACCCCAACCAGGGGTCGATATATTAGCCGCTACGGAAAGATTACCGAAGTCTGCAAGAGTGGCATTCATTCTGGCCACTGCTGCCCATCCGCCTGGTTCGTCGAAATCTGTGAGGCGAAGTTCGTTCACCCACACATTGGTGCATTTTGAAAGTCCGTCGTCATTACTCAAAAGGGATTGCCATCACGCTGCGGATTTCGCACCCCTATCATAACAACAATCACATTTGCGAGATTGGGGTTTCCTTTCACCTTCAGCATGGCCTCACCATCGGGTTGGGTAAACTCCTGAAAAGCCGGGTAACCTGCAGGTCTGGCAAGTTTCAGGTTTTGAAACTTGGAGAACTCAATTTCCATGTTGTTTGCCTCGGGCCATATCTGATCGGGGTCACCGGTGAAGAACGGAGTTATCTCAAGGGGCAATTCGTACTCATAGTAGTTCTCATTAAAGTCACTTCCCAGTCGGATAAAGCATGAAACTTCTTTATCATTCAGCGGCAAACCATCCGGACCGGCTTCAGCGTGAATGAACATTTTGAGCTTTTTGTAAAGCCTCATATCGAAGCTTACATTTCGATAGGCTGCGCGTGCGTCACCATCTTGCAGATTGCAGACTTCCAGGGAGAGGGATTGTTCATTGAGGCGTCGCTGGTTGGCCGTGCCTACGTCAATCTCCCGCAATATCCCCGGTGGTATTACATAAGGAACGGGTTCGCGGTTGCCATTTTCTTCTATATTGACCGCACCAATGGTGAACGTCGTAGGATCGGGGTCATCTGCCTCCACCTCTTGAGGTCCTTCCAGATTTCCAAGGTACTCCCACCACTCACCTCGAACGAGTTCAAGGCGTGCAAAGCGAAGGGTCACCTCTTCTGACCACCCCTTCATGAACATCCGCATAAAGCGCACCGATCGGAAGTCAGTGATCCCCCCTACCCTCTTGGTATATCCACGAATTGGAATCTTGAACTGATACCAGCGAATGGTTCGTTGCTCACCGTTGGCGGTTTCAACCGTCTGTTCAAAGCTGTCAGTGATATAGTTATTACCGATGTTCTCTTCTCCGAGGTCTTGCGGACGCAGTGAGACTTTGTATTGGTAATAAGCCTCAATGGTGCTCAGGGTAATATCCTGGTTGATATCTTCGGTATTCGGAATGGTGGTGGCAGCAATCGGATAACCGTCAGGGGTTGCGGTATTGGAGTTATTCTCGTACCCATTAAAATCTTTGTATCGGCGCAGAATACTCCATTCTTCGTCTTGTGCTTCCGGGTTTCTGAAATATTTAAAATCATCCGCAGACGGGTCAGCCTGGAAACGCTGGAATGCTTCGGGAGTCAGGAAGCCCTGCACCTGACTCAGCCATTGATCAAAGAAGCCAACCTCTTCCTGGCTGTTTAGTCCGTCGAGACCAATATCCTGCTGAGAGTAATTATTTGTGGAGTTGTCAAACGCGTTCACCACGTTGAATGTCGCAGGATCCGGGTAAACACCCCAGATTGACTCGAGTACAGGAAGTTCCTGGTTCGGACTAGGAAGTCCGTTCTCATAACTCAATTGCGAATCATTGAGCACATCTTCAGAAACGTTTCCCAGGTTGATATACAGGTCACCGCCGTTAACATTTTCGCTGTCCTGGTTGAATGGATCCATGAGCCAGAACTGAACAAACTGAATGTTTGAGGCTTCAAAGTCAGTGGTAATGAGTGGGCGTTGGATCCCCGCCCATCTGGATTCAGGTTCAACGAGTGTTCCATCAGGGGTCAAACCGGCAGAAACGCCTGGGGCCCCGTTTGGCAATTCATAGTTGTATGGTCCGCGTTCATTGGGGTAATAAGTCATGTCAAGGGTAGGGATCAGCGGCGGGGTTCCTGCCGGAAGCTCTCTGTTCGGGAACACCTCCCCTTCGAGTACTTCTCTCATCCGGTGGTCGCTTTTCACATCTGCTGAGACCTGTCCGTCAGGCAGTCCGTTCCCTCTGAAAAACTGCGGATCAATGGTATACCATGATAACTTTGCGCGGTTGTAATTATAGATCAGTGAATCTTCAAGGTCACCTTCCGGGAAAATATCTGCTTGTAATTTAGGTGTACTGGCAATGAACCACTGGTTGATCGAGCGGATATCGATCACTGACTGGCTTCCTTCAAAGTCATCGATATAGGCATTTCCGTCTTGTCCGATCGCCCTTGAGTAGCCGGGTATGAGGTAAGCCGCTTCCGCAGCAACATCTACCGATGATTTGGCTTTCGTGTCAATCAGCGGAATCTTATCGACCATGCGGGTAATGAAGTCAGATTCAGTGCGATAAGCCAGATCGGCACCAACAATGGTGTTATTCACCGGTTCATCTCCGATATTCACCTTCTGTGTGAGTGGTCTTTCTCTTAAATTCAATATAGTCGCCCCTACATTGAGTTCGTCGCTAACTTCGTAATCGAATCGGCTACCAATCATGGTTCTCATCTGTATGTTGAACAGCGAGTTACTTTCAAGCGAAATATTGATTGGCGTGCCCGATTCAAGGAGCCCCTCGTTAAGTATTCTCACACGACCGAGGTTGTAATCGACGGTATAATCTTGGTTTTCAACAAGCCGCACTCCACCGGCAGTTACCGTAACTGACCCCTGCGGCACATTTAGTGCATTCAATGAGATTTCAGAACCTGATTGCGACTGGAACTGTCCGCGAATACTGAATCGGTTCAGGGATGGTATTTGCTGTGCTGCCGTTTTGGTAGAGTCATAGAGAGGCTGGTAGACAATGGTATTGACCAGGGCTTGTTCCTGGTCTGGATCTGCTACCTGTTCTCTGATTTCCCTTTCGAGATGCGATCCGAAGGGCTCCACAACGGGGAAGAATATTCGTCCGGTCTGAGACTGTATGGTACCTCCCTGTGTAGCGGCATTGTCAATAAAGTCGAAGAAACCATCCCGATTCGGTATGTTGTTGACGTCAAGGCGATCGAGGTTCAGCAGTTGGAGTAACAGATCATCGTCAAAAGGTTCACGTGGGATATAATTCAGATCAACGCCTGTAGAGGGGTCATTGTACCATACATCTACGCGAAAATTCTCGCGGCTAATCCCGAAGGCTCCCATGCTGTAGACGTTTTTCATCATGAGATCCCACATGGGAGCAGGATCACCATTGTCAAGCACAACCTGAGTCACAGAAGACTTCAGCATTTTCAAGATCAGAGAACTCGGCGCCGTGTAACCATCCTGTGAAAGCGTACCCACCTGATAGGTCTGTCCGTTCAAGGTGTATTCGTAAGATACGGCAAGCACTTCCGCATTATTGAGGGCCTGGCGCAATGAGATGAAACCCAGGCGGGCGTTGTAGGTGTATTCAGAGGGGCTCAGCATCCGGGCGTTACCCACGCGCTCATAGTGGATCCCTTGCTGATAGCCCATCTGCATTTGCGAGATCGCTGCATTTGCCCCTGTGTACCCCATGACCTGCTCATTCTCAGTCATATCAAGGAATACATCATTGTTGAGGTTGTTGGGTTGGCCATTCGGATTGATCGCCAGATCAGGGCGATCAGTCAACTGATCAATGGGCAGGTTTGATGACATGTAGTCTGGGTGTTCACCCAGGTCAGCGAAGGCAATGACATTTCGAACATTTTGAGTATTGGCCTGCATGTTTACTGCCCACACTTCAATACGCGTAATGTTCACACCCGAATTCACAACAGGGAGGCTCGCACAGGCTTCATCATACTGATCGCGGAACCAATTAGAAAGAAAGTAGTGTCTGTTGGCCTCGTAATTATCGGCACGAATATCAAATATCTGGGTTTGGGCACCTCCTTCCACGGTGATTTCACTGCGCTCACCCTGCTGCTGCGAGAATACCGTAGTGTTGCGCAATCGCCCGAACTGGGTTTCCATTTTAACCCCAAACAGGCTCTGGCTTCCTGAAATCAGGGTTCCTTGCAGGGGCATACTCACGTTACCGGCCTCAATCTTCTTAATGATCTCATCTTCGTCTCCTGTGTACTCCAGCTTCATCTGGTTTTCGAAGTCGAAGGTGGCCTCGGTATTATACTGCGTGGTCAGCTGCATCTTCGTGCCGATGTTTCCGACTACATTGAGCTGAATGCGCTGGTTAAAATCGAATGTAGTGATTCGGCGCTGTCGCTCCGGAATCCGGGGGTTCTCGGTATTTGACATATTGAAGCCGAAGGTAAGCTCGGCTGAGCCCTGCGGACGAATTTCAATTTCGTTGCTACCGAAAATGTTCTTGAATCCTTCACCGCCGATGTTCAGCTTTGGCGCCCATGCCCGGTTGGCCTCATCTTCTTCTTCCTGGCGCTCAGCCCAATATTCTGAGATGTTGTTTTGAATGTCGTATTCCAGAAACTCGTCAAGCGTGTAGGAAGACGGACTCCTGAAAACGAGTGAGTCTCCGAGGGTCTGAACGACCTCATATTCACCTGTTTCAGGGTTGTACTGCACATCGTAGTTGATGTTATCTGGCCAGTCAAGGGAGATCCCCCCGGTGTTTTCAACCGGGTTAAACGGGTCTTCACCGTGAGGGAGGGGCAAGTCAAGGTCACCTGTGTCTTGCTCAAGCACAATTGGCTTGAACACCGGTGGTGCCGGACGCCAAACATCCGGAGCTTCACCGGCTTTGCTGACCCAGAATATACCGGTCAGCAACAACAGCGCAATTCCGCTGATCAGGTATTTACCCCTCAATCGCTTCATCACAATTGCTTAAGAGCCAACTTAATCAGCTCTTCCACGGAAATCGTTGGTCCCTCCGTTTTCAAGATATTGTCGAGAGTTTTAGATGCTTTGGTTTTGTCGAAGCCAAGCGACGACAATGCCAATAACGCTTCTGAACGTATGGTATTGCCCGACGTAGAAACTTTTTCAGCACCAACTTCGAAGGCTGGAAATTTATCGTGCAAATCAACGATTATTCGCTGTGCTGTTTTTGCGCCAATGCCTTTAATACGCTTGAAGGCTTCTACATCTCTGCCCATAATGACCTCTGTCAAGTCTGAGGGCTTCATTGAGCTCAGCACCATTCTTGCGGTGTTGGCACCAACGCCTGAAACAGAGGTAAGCTGCCGAAACGACTCTCGCTCGTGCTGATCTGCAAACCCGAACAATTCATGGGCGTCTTCCCGGATCACCTCCTGTACGAGGAGGGTGACCTGTTCGCCGGTTTTCAATTGTTCTGCTGTATTCAGGCTTACATGCAGGTAATAACCGATACCGCCACATTCAATCACCGCGTGCGTGGGCGAGTTCTCCGTCAGGATTCCTTTCAGATGGTGAATCATATTATTTGTTTTGCGCATCTACCACGGCGATGCGCACCATATTAATGATCTCGCGAACAGACGAACCCATCTGCAGGATGTGAACCGACTTGCGCATTCCTAGCAGAATGGGGCCGATTACCTCCTTATCTCCCATTTCCTGTATCAGCTTATAGGCAATGTTGCCGGCTGAAAGATTTGGGAATATCAATGTATTGGTCTTTCGGGCGCGCAAGGTAGAAAAAGGAAAGTTCTCTGCGATCAACTCATTATTGAGCGCAAAGTTGGCCTGTATTTCACCGTCAACAATTACTTGCGGATGCTCACGATGCAGGATTTCAACGGCCTTCCTCATTTTCTCTGCATCTCTACCGCTGGCAGAACCGAAATTGGAGTAACTGAGCATTGCGATTCTTGGCGTAATGCGCATACGGCGCACTGCCTCAGAAACCAGAAGGGTGATGTCAACCAGCTCTTCTGCACTTGGGTCAACATTGACGGTGGTATCTGCAAAAAACATCGGCCCGCTGGTGCTTTGCACCACATACATGCCCGCCACTTTACTTACGCCATCTTCCATTCCGATGATCTGAAGCGCCGGACGAATCACTCTGCGGTAGTTACGGGTAAGGCCTGAGATGAGTGCATCAGCCTCACCGGTCTCTACGAGCATGGCACCGAAGTAGTTTCGGTCGCGAAGTGCCTTGCGTGCATCAAACAAAGTCATTCCCTTGCGCTGGCGCTTCGCAAAAAGCATTTCGGCAAACTCGTCACGGCGATCTTCTTCTTCAGTCGAGCGCGGGTCAATGATGACCGGATTCTTGAGGTCGATATTGTTTTCTTCAATCAGGCGCTCGATGCGATCCCGTTTTCCGAGCAGTATAGGCTCTGCGATACCCTCGTCAACCGCCTGCTCGGCGGCCTTCAGGATCTTGTAGTTGTCAGCTTCAGCGAAGACCACGCGCTTCGGACTTTTTCGTGCCCGTTCAGAAATGCTGCGAATTAGTTTATTGTCGCGACCGAGGCGACGGCTCAACTCTTGTTCATAGGCCGCCCAGTCATCGATCTTTGTGCGCGCCACTCCTGATTCAATGGCAGCCTTGGCGACGGCGGTCGATACAGACGTAATCAATCTGGGATCGAGCGGTTTAGGGATGATAAGGTCTCGTCCGAAACTGATGTTTCGCATATCATAGGCTTCATTCACTTCATCAGGAACACTTTCTTTTGCCAACTCCGCAATGGCGTAAACCGCGGCGAGTTTCATTTCATTGTTGATGCTACGTGCGCGCACATCAAGGGCACCTCTGAAGATGTAGGGGAACCCAAGCACATTGTTAACCTGGTTCGGATTATCAGAGCGGCCGGTGGCCATAATGACATCGGGGCGGGATTCCATTGCGAGGTCATACCCGATTTCCGGATCCGGGTTTGCAAGGGCGAAGACAATCGGATTATCTGCCATCGATTGCACCATTTCAGGCGTCACAATCCCTCCGGTGCTCAGGCCCAGAAACACATCCGCGCTTTTCAGCGCGTCAGCCAGGTCGTCAAAATACAAGTCAGTAGCCAGCAACTGTTTGCGCTCATCGAGGTTCTCTCTCGAACTATGTATCAGGCCTTTTGAATCGAAGACCACGATATTTTCTCTCTTTGCCCCAAGTTGGCGATAAAGATCAAGGCAAGACACAGCTGCAGCACCTGCGCCACTGACCACGATTCTTACGTTTTCAATTTTCTTCTCTGCAAGCTCAAGCGCATTGAGCAGGGCGGCGCTCGATATGATTGCAGTACCGTGCTGATCATCATGCATCACCGGAATATCGAGCTCTTCAACCAGTCTGCGCTCAATTTCAAAAGCCTCTGGCGCCTTGATGTCTTCCAGGTTAATGCCCCCAAAGGTTGGGGCGATGGCCTTTACGGTATCTACGAAACGATCTACATCGCTGGCGTCTACTTCTATGTCGAAGACATCAATATCTGCGAAGATCTTAAAGAGCACGCCTTTGCCTTCCATTACGGGTTTGCTGGCTTCGGGCCCGATGTTTCCGAGACCGAGCACCGCTGTACCATTGCTGATCACCGCTACGAGATTGCCTTTGGTTGTGTACTGGTACACGTCTTCAGGGTTCTCAGCAATCGCAAGACATGGTTCGGCTACGCCCGGAGAATAGGCGAGCGAGAGGTCTCGTTGTGAACTGTACGGCTTGGAAGGGATGACTTCCAGCTTTCCTTTGCGCCCTGAAGAGTGATACTCCAGTGCCTCCTGCTTTCTGATTTTGCTCATAAGAGCGGCAAATTTAGGGTGTTTTCGGCTGAAGTGGCGGTTGTCATTCTGTTACGCGCTGAAAAGCGCGGATGGCCGACAAAAAAAAAGCGCTCCCGGCAGGAACGCTTTTGAAGGTATCGCGAGCGGATACTTATTTCGAAACAACAAATTTTTTCGTCTGAAGCACAGCGCCATTTTCTACGAGGGCGTAAAAATACACCCCTGCACTGAAGGTATCGCTATTGAACAACACCACTCCATTCGGTTGGTTCAAAAGCGATTCATTCACGATGTTGCCTACCATGTTGTAAATGACAAACTTTCGTTCGCTACCGGCGCGATTCCCGAAGTTGTACGCTACAGAAGCCAAACCGCCATTCACGGGGTTAGGTGCGACGTTTCCGAGTTCTGCAGCGACTTCTAGCTCCCCAACACTCTGGGTTTGCTCTACGTTGAATACAATATCCTGACAGATTTCAGTGTCTGGGTTGAAATGGTCAAAGAAACAGTATCGAATTTCAGTAATACCAGGCACGCCACGGTGCTCGTAATAGCCGTAAAACGAATCATCTGAACCACCCGGTTCGATGGTCACCATAAGCGCTTCGTTAGGTGATGTTTGCGGCTGGCCATAATCGTAACACAGCGGCCCCCAGCAAAAGCGTTCACGCGCGCCGGGTTCTCCTTCTGTAAAAGGACTATTCCACGGCTCTACATGTGAGAGCAATTGACGATATACCCTGAGGGTGAGCGGTTCGTCACTGGTGTTCACGACCGTTACATGCCCTTCAATCTCATCATCTTCAGGAACATCGATGTAGCCTGTGATGTTGGCATCGATGTTTGTCAGCTCTAACTGCGCAAAAGCGCAGGATGCGATGGTGAATATAGCTGTTAGGAGGAGTATTATTTTCTTCATAAGCGCATTACTTCTTCCAAATATACTGACAAAATCATCATTACCCGAAGCAGCAGCACAGCCTTTCACATGAATTGGATTTTTGGGAATCCAACTCTCCTGCATCTTGCGGCCGCAGAGTAAAGAACGATAGCGTCCGGAAAACCCCGCAATCATCCATTGGGAATGGTGTCTACTTTCATAGTTGACCTTTGCATTACGATGTGGATCTGTTTTTCGCTTGTTGAGCCACTCCGGAAAGCTTTCACTTTCCACAACCCAATTCACCGACATAGCAATCAGCCTGTTAGCCCTTCAGAATGAATACTTTTTATTGTCATCCGGACAGCAACGACTGGCAGGGTCTTGTGCTCACTCATCGCCGTCTACCCTACCCGGAACACCAATCGTGCGAAGCCCTTTAAAGGTGTCAGCCATCCGACTTTGGGCACTTCCCTTCATCGCAGGTGCTAACCGTCGCATCCCGCCTTTTCAGGCGGAAAAGTGCAGAGAGCCCGCAATCAAAATGGTATGCACGCCTCACAAAGTGACGAATTGGATTACGATAATTTGAAGAAAGAACAGAGATTTAACGTGTGAATAACCCTACATTTACGAGACCAAATTTTGAGAATCAACACAATCCTTTCATTATGAAGCAATTTTTACGCTCTATCACACTTATGGCCGCTTTGATGATGGCCTTCACCGCTCAGGCGCAATTGCCAAACGGCAGCATCTGCCCTGATTTCACAGGTACCGACATTGACGGAAACACCTGGAACCTTTATGACCTTCTTGATGAAGGCAAGGCGGTAATCATTGAAATTTCAGCTACCTGGTGCGGCCCTTGCTGGGGATACCACACGTCAAATGAGTTGAAAGACTTCTACAACGCTTACGGTCCTGACGGCACCAATGAGGCGATGGTTTTGTTCATCGAAGGTGATGGCCAAACGGGTATGGAAGACCTGATGGGAAACACCGGATCTACTCAAGGTGACTGGATCACCGGCACACCGTTTCCGATCATTGACGATGCGAGTATCTCGAACCTTCTTTCTGTTGGTTACTTCCCAACCATCTACACGGTTTGCCCGAGCCGCGTAATCACTGAGACCGGTCAAGGCTCAATGGAAGATCACTATGCTTTCATTCAGGAAAATGCTTGTCAGCCGGCATCCCTCAGCAACGACCCGTCATTGATTGCATACAACGGTGCAACCGAAGTATGTGGCGAAGCAGGTGTTCCTGTTACCTTGATGAATTTCGGACTTCAGCCTTTGACCGCTGCAACAATTGAAGTAAGCAGCAACGGCCAGGTTCTCGCAACAGAAGAATGGACAGGCAACCTCAACACCTATGAAACAGAAATCGTAAACGTAGGTACCGTTTCGGTTGACGGTTCACTTGACATTGATGTCGACATCACAAGCACTGACGACAACATGCAAAACAACTCGCTGAGTGCATCACTCGTTCAGGGTGAAGCCGAGGTAGCCACTACCCACATCTACATTGAAGTTCTTACTGACGAGTGGGCGGGTGAAACCGGTCTTGAACTGACCAACACAACCACCGGAGAAGTTGTTTTCTCTATTGCTGCAGGTGAACTTGGAAACGTAACCCCTTATCAGTGGGATGTGTTTGTACCATCAGCCGGCTGCTACGCATTCCGTATTACCGACACCTATGGCGACGGTATGAACGGAACCCAGTGGGGTGGCAGCGCAGGTTACTGTGGTGTGTTTGCTTACCAGGATGGTGAGTGGTTCAACGAGATCTACTCTTACGATGGGTCTTACGATTTCGTAACCGAGTCAGCACTTGCTGACGTGCAAACCGTTGTTTCTGTTGAAGAAAACGAAGCGGTGGCTGATCTCAACGTATATCCGAACCCAACCAATGGCATCCTCAACCTGAACTTCAATACGCTTGACGCTTCTGAAGTGACTGTGGAGCTGGTTAACCTCCTCGGAGCGGTTGTGATCCGTGAAGATTTGGGCACCCTGCAGGCAGGTGCACAGCGTCTTCAGTACGATTTGACAAATCTTGAAGCAGGAATGTACCTGATGAACGTGACTGTTGACGGTGAAATGACTACCGTTCGCGTGAACCTCACCAAGTAATTCACGATCTGAACATATTGGGATCAACAGTTTGGTATGGCTTTTGCGTACCAACTGTTGATCCCTTTTGTTTCACATCAATTTGATACCATGAAAAATTTCATTTTCACCGCTCTTCTTCTTTTGACCGTTGGCTCTCTTGCGGCACAGATGCCCAATGTTTCGCTGAAAGACCTGTATGGCAAGACCGTGAATACGGGCGAACTCCTTGAAGAAGGAAAACCCATGATCATTTCTTTCTGGGCTACATGGTGCAGTCCGTGCAAGCGAGAGTTGAACAACTATGCAGAGTATTATGAAGACTGGCAAGATGAGTACGGAGTTGAACTGATTGCCGTGAGCATCGATGACCAGCGGACGGCCAATCGGGTTGCGCCTTACATAAACAGCGTAGAATGGCCTTACAGTGTACTGCTTGATCCTAACCGCTCGTTCGCTCGCGCGATGCAAGTCAATAATGTGCCTCACACCTTCATCTTTGACGGCAGCGGCAAACTTATCTGGCAGAATAATAATTACTCTGACGGGGATGAAGAAGAAGTAGAAGAAATTCTCCGAAACCTCTGACGATTCACACCATACGATCTGAAACCTGTTTGAACTTTGAAGCGAATTCTCTTATCGAGTCTACTGGCTCTGTGTTTACCGGCGGCTGTATTTGCGCAGCTTTTTGGCGGAAACAATGACAACGACCCCGGTAAGGTAACCGGAAATGTGTCACTCATCTGGCAGAGTTATGCCGAAGACAGCTTGATAGGCGCGCAGGTACCGCCTGAAAAGTCGGCGTTGAATGCCTGGGCGAATTTGATCTATACCCGAGGAAATTTTTCTGCCGGTCTGAGGTATGAATCATACCAGAATGCACTGCTGGGGTATCCCGGTCGATTTAAGGGCAACGGCATCGGGTATCGTTTTGCCCGCTACCGCACCGATAAGTACGATGTGACGATCGGTAACTTTTACGATCAATTTGGCAGTGGCATTCCCTTTCGTTCTTATGAAGAGCGATATCTCGGGGTAGATAATGCGATGGACGGAATTCGCGTGGTCTTTCGTCCGATCAACGGTGTCCAACTCAAAGGTATTTACGGCAGTCAGCGGCTTGACTTTGACAGCCGGTTGATCAATGGTCCGGGAATTGTGCGTGCCGCCGACGCAGAGATCAACCTCAACCAGGTGTTTGAAGATCTGGCTGAGAAAAAACTGCAGGTAACGTTTGGCGGATCCTTTATCAGCCGTTTTCAAGAAGGGAGCACCATCGAGAAAGACACCCTCATACTTGAAGTTCCGGAGAATGTTGGCACGTATTCCGGACGTATTAACGTGTTTTACGGCAGCTTAAACTTCTTCGGTGAGTATACGCGCAAGCTGAACGACCCGAATGCCGACAATGATTACATCTACCATCCCGGAGAGGGCATTTTTGCGAACCTTTCATGGAGTAAGCCCGGGTTTGGATTCAACCTAAACGGTAAGATGGTTGACAATATGAGTTTCCGTTCAGACCGGGATTTGCTGCTTCTGGACGTTCCCATTAACTTCATTCCGGCTGTAACCAAGGTGCATACATACAACCTTGCGGCAACCCTTTACCCTTATGCAACGGTACTTGATGGAGAATCAGGCTTTAGTGCAGAGGTCTTTAAAAAATTGAAGCAGGTAGAAGTTGACGACCAGGCAAGGGGACTGGGTACTTTCTTCAAGCGCGCCTACAATGCTTTAGTGGGTAAATACGGAACCAATCTTACGGTAAACTTTGCCGCAGCGAACAATATTGATACAACCGGCTTCACCGGCATTGAAGGACAAGTTATGGGCTACCGCCGCAACAGCTTAGGTTTTGGTGATGAGAAGTTCGTAAGGGACCTGAACGTAGAGGTGAGCCGTAAATTTTCTAAAAACTTCAAGGCAAAGTATACCTATTACTACCTCGAATTTAACACGAACGTGACGCCGGTGACCATTGACTTTAAAGGGCTTCTCTATGGCGACATTCATGTGCTTGAGTTGCAAAACAGGCTGTCAAAACACCATTCACTTCGCACAGAAGTACAGGCGCTGTTTACGGATCAAGACAACGGCGACTGGGGTACCCTTTTGTTCGAATATTCATTTTCACCCCACTGGTTTTTCAGTGTGATGGATCAATGGAACTTTGGCAATCCCAATCCAAATGAACGCGTTCATTATCTTTATGGAACGGTAGGTTACATTGACGGACCTCATCGCCTGGCTCTTGGCTACGGTAAACGACGAGAAGGAATTTTCTGCGTCGGTGGTGTTTGTCGTGCAGTACCTGCCTCGAATGGTTTTGAAATAACATTTACAAGCAGTTTCTGATGAAGACAAGGGTATATTTCATTGCGCTGGCTAGTGCGCTGCTTTTCACAGCGTGCGATGTCATTGATGACCCGGTAATTCCGGTCACCACAGGATACC
Source organism: Flavobacteriales bacterium (assembly GCA_018402085.1). Lineage (GTDB taxonomy): Bacteria > Bacteroidota > Bacteroidia > Flavobacteriales_D > Sanyastnellaceae > Sanyastnella. The sequence continues at coordinate 2,732,376 of JAGYJM010000002.1, forward strand.
AGAGTGATCTTTATGGTCCACCTCCGAGCTTTGACATTCCTTCTGAGAGTGTTCAGGGTGTACTCATTGAAGATTTTACTGCTCATCAATGCGGAAATTGTCCTGACGCGGGCGTCATCGCAGAGGGTATTATTGCTGACTACCCCGAAGCCATTCTTGTAGCGATTCACGCAGGCAATCTTGCCGCCACGAGTGACGCCCCGCCCTTCGATACAGATTGGGTCACAGAAGAAGGACGGGTATTCTGGGATCAACTTGATTTTCAGGCGAACCCGCTCGGACGCATCAATCGGGAAGGCGGTACCGGTAATTTCTTTGCCCCCTCTCAGTGGGAAGCAAAAACCGTTGAATGGCTGGCAAACGATCCGGCTCTTGACCTTCAGGTTCAAACGGAGTATGTAGGTGAGAATAACCACTTGAATATACATGTGAACGGGTATTACAATGAGGCATACCCGAACAGTACACACCTTGTCATTCTGATTACTGAATCTGAGCTTTACGACTATCAGTTGTGGTATGGCAACGATCCTGAGGTTGTACCTGACTATCATTTCAAACACACCCTTCGCGGCTCGGTTACCGGTGCGAACGGGCTTTCTTTCAGAGGCCCCGCAGAAGCGGGGGATTCGGCTCAGAAAGACTACACCTATGACTGGAATAGCGAGTGGGTAGTAGAGAACAGCTACGTGGTTGCCTTTGTCTATGACGATGAAACCGGATTGGTTTTAAATGCAGTGGAGGTTGAATTATGATTCGCAGCTCGCTCATTGTCTTTTTTCTTTTTGTGTACGGCCTATCCGGAGCGCTTGCTCAGTCAGACTTTTCAGCCGGACTGCTTGCGGGCTTCGCTGCTACGCAGGTAAATGGTGACGCTATCAGTGGTTTTCACAAAATAGGCCTGAATGGTGGTGCCTATGTACAATTCGGTTTAGGTGAAAAACTGGATGGCCGAATTGAAATCGCTTATATAGGTAAAGGTAGCCGGAGGCTTGTGAACCAAGACAGCGCAGACCGCAGACGATGGGGGTATACGCTCGACTATCTGGAGGTACCCCTTCTGATCAATTATAGCCTGCATAAAGTCTGTTTGCAAGGCGGTTTGTATGGTTCGGTATTATTAAGTGGCTCTTACTTTGAAGACGGAGCTGATTTCCCCATACCCAACCCTCAAATGCGCCCGTTCGATATCGGTCTGGTGGCAGGAGCTTCTTATGATCTGACCGAGCGCTTTTTTCTATCCGGTCGACTCACCACATCCGCCATCTCTATTCGCCCTCCCCCAGACCCGGGCAATCAGACCTACGCTTTCGATGGCGGCATGAGCAATATTGTGATCCAGTTTATGCTGGGTCTGCGGATCACTTCTTAATCTTGTGGCTTCAGCTTTCGAAATGGGGAGAGTTCTACTTTCTCTATCTCTTCTTGCCAGGGAGACCAGCGTTCATCAAAGAAGGCCCGGATGGTTGCGAGTACTTCATCTGTCTGCTCCTGGGCTTTGTCAGCAGCGCGCCGGGCGTTTTGTCCGGGAGCACGATCGAATGGTCCCACGAATGACATCGCTCTGTAGAGGTAGTCGTTGAGGCGCATCGTAACGTGATCGTAGCCCTCAAAGTCTTCAGCCGTCATAAAGAGCGTCTCCAATTTTTTGAGTTCGCTCATCAGTGAATCTGCTCTCACCATCAACTCTTGAAGCGTGGTATCTTCTTGCAGAGCGATTTGCTGCTTGACCATTCCGATAACCTCTTGTGCGTCTCTGATGCGGTCGAAAGCTTTGCGGGCTTTCGAAACTGTCTCCATGAGCTCGCGGTGATGATCCGCCGCTTTTGCGGCGTTATCTGCCTCATAAGCCATACGAGGGTCAGGCAGCACGGTAATCATGGCTGAGTCTTTCATTTCTTTATAGGTCAAAACGGCCTTGTATACACCTGGCAAAACGGGTGGCCCGCCACCCGGCTCGTCTTCGGGCTCTTCACTGCGACGTGCAGGATAAAGCACACCTTTTTCTCGCAGTCCCCATGCACTGCGCGTCACCCCTGAGTCAGGCGTAAGACGAAGGGTTCGAAGAGTATCACCTGCTTCGGCAATGATGTGCAGCGTGGCTTTGGTTTCTTTCTCTTTGGTATCAAGGCTGTCAGGGTGTACAAACCAGCTAAGTGCGGCACCAGATCGCTTGTTCTCACCGCTCCAATGGTGATCAGCGATGAAACGCGCACCTTGTGCACGTTTCCAGGGGTGTAAATAAGCATGTACGGGTTCAAAGAGCTGAAGAGGCTTGCCCAACCCACCTGCAGCAGCTTCTCGCAGCGGACGAATATCATCGAGGATGTAGCACCCTCGACCAAAAGTACCGATGATCAGGTCGTGTTCACGCGGGTGGATCTTCAGGTCACGTGTTGACACTGATGGATAATTGTGCTCCCACTTATTCCATTTTGCGCCTTTGTCAAATGAGACATAGAGCCCTCGGTCAGTGCCAAGGAAGAGCAGATTCGGTTCTTCAGGATCCTGCACCACCGCGAGGCAGTGTCCGTGCACCTTGTTATTATCCGCCAATCGTTTCCAGGTCACTCCGAAATCACTTGTGTGGTACAAGTATGGCTGCCAGTCATTTCGACGGTAATTGTTGGCTACAACAAAGAGCTCTCCACGGTTGTGGGTTGAGGCTACTAATTGTGGGATCCAGCTTCCTTCGGGCAGATCTGGCAATCTGGCGGCGAGATCTTGCCAGACCTTTCCTCCATTTCTGGTGAGCTGTAACTTACCGTCATCTGTACCTACCCAGATCACATCATCATCAAAAGGGCTTGGTTCGATGCAGAGAATCGTTGTGAAATTTTCGGCTTGGGTAGCGTCAATGGTGAGGCCTCCTGATTCGGCTTGTTTCTGTTTGGTTGTATCATTTGTTGTAAGGTCTGGGCTGAGAACCATCCAAGACTGGCCTTGATTAAAGCTATAGTGCACCCGCTGGCTTCCGAAGTAAATACCTTTATTGTTACGTGGGTCTGCCGCGATGGCTGCGTTCCAGTTGAATCGCAGATTAACTGAATCAGAGCTTACCGGCTTCACGTATGCCATCTCACCGGTTTGGTGGTTTACCCTGTAAACATTTCCTCCCTGGTACATGGCGTATGCAAAGCGGTTGTCAGATCGATCAGGAACGACGTCAAAGCCATCGCCGAAACTGATCTCTTGCCAATCTTCATTGCGAATACCACCATAGTGCCAAACGTAGCCAGGCCCTTTCCAGGATCCATTGTCTTGCATACCGCCATAGACATTGTAAGGCACTTCCATATCATAGTTGATGTGGTAGAACTGCCCGAGGGGGAGATTCATAATGAACTCCCAGTTTTCGCCACCGTCGCGGCTGATATTGAGGCCTCCATCGTTACCATTGATCATGAAATTATGGTCATCCGGGTGAATGTAGAAAGCATGATGGTCTGGGTGCACTCCACTGTAGGGTAGAATCACGTCAAAGGTCTTTCCTCCGTCAATGCTTTTACTGACCAGTGAATAGAGGTTGAAGAGTGTATTCTCATCGCCGGGATGTGCATAAATTTCAGCGTAGTAAAAGGGTCGGTTACCAATATTTTTGGTGCTGACCAGGTTGAAAGTCCGGCCTCCGTCGGTGCTCTTGTAGAGGCCTGTTTTCTTGGCTTCTACGAGCGCATAGACGACGTTGGCATTAGCTGCAGAGATGGCGAGACCGATACGTCCGAGTTCGCCATCCGGTAGTCCGTTCTTATCTGTGCGCTCCGTCCAGGTAGCGCCGGCGTCATGAGATACATAGAGTCCTGATCCATCACCGCCCGAATTGAATGTCCAGGGTTTTCTGCTGTGTTGCCACATTGCCGCAAAGATTTTATCAGGATTTACCGGATCAACAATGAGGTCTGCGCAGCCGGTTTCGTCATTGATAAAGAGTACTTTTTCCCAGTTTTTTCCTCCGTCGGTCGTTCGATACACTCCGCGGTCTTCACTTTCGCCCCATGCTGAACCTGTAGCGCCTACGATCACGGTATTCGGGTCATCTCGGTGCACCACGATGCGGTGAATATTGCGTGTGTTCTGAAGCCCCATCAACTGCCAGGTTGCACCACCGTCGCTGCTCTTAAAAACACCTTCTCCACTGTTGTGTGAATTGCGTGGGTTACCCTCACCTGTGCCTGCCCAAATGACATCAGGGTTTGAAGGGGCGATGGCTACCGCGCCGATTGACTGCACTGGCTGGTCATCAAACACGGGCTCCCAGGTGATCCCACCGGAGGTGCTTTTCCACAGCCCGCCTGAGGCGGTACCAACATAAATGACATTGGGTTGATCTCTCACCACATCGATGGCAGTTACCCTGCCGCTCATTGTGCCGGGTCCGACGTGGCGCATATCCATGTGCTTAAACCATTCTAGCGGTGCATCCTGAGCTGACATGATCAGCGTTGTGAACAGTGCTGCCAGAAATGGCAGGATATGGGAGGTACTTATTGGTTTCATAGGTATTCGATTCTCAAGGAGCAAGGTACAAAGCTGAACCATATGAATTCACCGTGTGCACTGAGCGGGTGTTGAGCGGGCATAAACGGCCGTTTTGTTATATATTCACGTACTTGAACTAAAACTTGTGTGATGTTGTTCCGTAGCGCTACTCGTTTTTATCTTTTCACTACTTGTTTCTTTTTGCTCACGTTTACAGGCCTTGTCGCTCAACCTGATTTTGATTGGGTCAATACCTTTTCATCCGGACAAGGAACCATTACAGAACCCCTTTCTTCTGCGGTTGACGGCAACGGGAACATTGTAGTGGTTGGTCAGATTCGCGGAGCCATTGACTTTGATCCGGGCGCCTCATATGCAGTTGAAACCTCCGGCACCAGCTCTCGTGAGATTCCGTACATAGCAAAATACGCCGTGAACGGTGACCTCCTCTGGGTGAAGAGTTTCCCGGCCAGCGGAAATTCAAGGTTTAAAGATGTCACCCTGGATGGTACCGGGAATATTTACGTCTCGGGTACCTTTCTGAGGACCTTGAAGCCAGACCCCAATGATCCTGCCATCGAGATTGTTTCAACGGAAGAGAACGAGAGTGACGCGCTGGTGGCATCCTATTCGCCCGGTGGTGATTTCCGCTGGGGGTTCGGACTTGAGGGGCCGGGGTCTGAAGATGGTTCCAGCATCGTTTACAACAACGGACAGGTCGTCGTCAGTGGCGCATTCAGCCAAACACTTGATCTTGACCCTACGGAGAGTGTAACTCAAGTGTCAACACCCGGTGGTCAGGCCGGCGGTCAGCAGATGTTTGTCGCCGCGTACAATTCGGCTGACGGAGGATTGAACTACGGCTTTTCTATTGAAGGAACGCTGAATTTCGATCTACCTTTTGACATCACCACAGACGACGCTGATAATTACTATATCACCGGTCGCTTTCGCGGCACCAAAGATTTTGACCCCGGTGCCGGTCTTTCTTCGCTTTCTTCGAACGGTAACGATGACGTCTTTGTTTCATCGTACACTTCTTCGGGTGATTTCCGTTGGGTATTCAACGTGGGTGTTTCGGGAGCTGATGAAGGCCGAAACATTGTGTGGCGAAATGGCACCTTATACCTGCTCGGACTTTTCACGTTTAACCCGGACTTTGACCCGGGTGCCGGATCTACCGTGGCTTTTTCGAACGGATTCAAAGACATCTTCTTCGCCCGTTATGACGATGACGGCAACTTTATCAACGTACTGACTTACGGTACCAGCGGGAATGATGATTGCGGCGGGATTGCTGCTGATGCGAATGACAACCTGTTCATAGGCGGACGTATTGCAGGTACGATCGACCTGAACCCGAACGGCACACAAACAGACTTTGTATCTCAGTCAACAGACTCGTTCGTTGCATCCTACAACGGTGCCATGGAGCTTAACTGGTATCATCAGGTCAGCACGGACAGCTTTTCAGAGCCCATCAGTGTGCAACTGAACCCTGCCGGAAATATCGTTGGAGTGGGCGCTGCGCAAGGCCTCGTAGATCTTGACGCGAATGGCAGTGGCCTGATCATTGATCAGTCAAATCCGCTCACCAAGCAGCAGTACATCTACGGTTGTGATGCCACAGGTGCTTTTTTATCAGGCAACATGACCTTCCCCCTTGAAGGTGGTGACGATACGGTTCGGCATATTGTCGGACAAGCTGACGGCAGCAGCTTTGTGGGTGGTGCATACGAAGGCGGACAACTCTTCCTGGAGACCGGAGTGCAATACGAAGCCACCTCGGGTCCCGGAGCCTTTATCGCCAAACAGAATGCCCAGGGTTCAACCGGAGCGTTTGTGAATTTTCACGGCACAGTTGCTGCCGATGTGCGGGCACTGGAGGCTGATGAAAATGGAAACATCTACGGCGCAGTCTTTTACCGCGGCGAGCTAACCATGGAAACAGGCGGCGCTCCCACTCTGTTTTCAGCCAATATCAATGATTTGCCGGCGATGTTGCTAGTGAAGTTCGACAATGAGCTCAACCTCGTTTGGAGCAAAACCTTTCTCGATCAGACTGCCATTCAGGTGGTGAGCGATCTCGACGTACGAAACGGAAGCATGGTGGTCACAGGGCATTTCACCGGTGACCTGCAACTGGCCCCCGGCACTGTGCTCACCGATAACGGAAACGACGAGGTCTTCCTTGCGAAGTTCGATCTTGACGGCAATCTTGTGTGGGGCAACAGCTTCGGTTCAACGTCTAATGATTCGGGGGAGGACGTCCACATCGGTCAGGATGGTAAGATTTACCTCGTTGCGAAGAAACGTTTTGACGTAAACTTTGATCCGTCAGGAACTGCGCCTGATCTCGCGGGCGACGGTGGCTTCGACCTTGTATTTGCCGCCTACAATGCTGACGGCAGTTTCATCTGGGCGCAGCAGGGTGAAGGCAGCAACGTGCAGGTTGGCGGCGTATCAAGCACCGAAAATGGCAGCATGCTGGTGTATGCTGAGTATAACGGCACGGCTACTTATGGTGATGGTGTGAATGAGGTAACATTAACTGCTGACGGCTTTAAAGACCTTTTTCTGCTGAAATTTCTTTCAGACGGCACCCTTGACTTCGGCTTTACAGCTGTAACCGGCACATCCGGTGAGACAGCAGGAGACGTAGTTCTTTCAGGAGACAGCCTCATCGTAACGGGTGAACTTCTGCAAAGCGGAAGCATCAACTCTTCTGACGCCAGCGCTACCCCATTCGATCTCCCTTCTGCACATGCATTCTACGCCTCTTATGACACTTCGGGTGTGCTGCTGAACTCGTTTATTTTCAACACGACTGAAGGTCAAAGCGAAGCTTTTGACGTGGATGTTGCCGGAGACGGGTTGTTCATCAGCGGTAGTTTTGCTCAGCTTTTTGCCGTCACCGATCCGGTAACGCCTGAACAAGAACGACTTGCCCTTTCTGACTTTGACGGATTCGCTGTGCGTTTCGGACCAACTCTCTCACCGGCACCCTGCGAAGGCGACTTCAATGGCGACCAGACCATAAATGCTGCTGACCTTCTTTCACTGTTATCTCAGATTGGCTGCACGGCAAATTGCACCACTGATATTTCAGGAGACGGAGAAGTATCCACCAGCGATGTACTGGTATTTTTGGCATTGTTTGGCACTTCCTGCAACTGATCCACGGTCTGACGAGCAATGATGTGCTATCAGGCTACTTTGTAGTAGCTTCGGCGAAACGAAGATTTGCAACCGTTACGAGTACTGCATATTACTTCATGGTACCCTAACCCTTATCAACCCGGTGAGGCGTTGTGGATTCAGCGACACATTGCATCGCTGGAGCAGCACTGTGAGCAAGAAGTCTGGCATGTCAGAACCTATGAAGGCAGTGGTTTTCGCTTTCAGTTTCATACCGGAAGCAAGCACTTGCGTTGGCTGCTTCGTATGAATCTGCGCCGGTGGCGTTTCATTGAGTGGCTTACCTTTCTGCAAGTACTCTGGCTGGGAATGACGCGGCGAAATACGATTCAAGCAGCTGATATCATTCAAATACATATTGCTTATCCTCTTCTCAGACATTGGTCAAAGCTTCAATGGCTGTACCGAAAACCGCTCGTCGTTACCGAACACTGGTCAGCTTATCATTACCGGTTTCACATTGAAGATGAGCACAAGTTGCAACCTATGCGGGCATTGTTTAGGCATGCTGACCTCCTGATTTGCGTTTCAGAAGCTTTGAAAGACGATATCAGCAAATTCAGCAGCGGTTCTCTTCCTAAAACAGCTATAGTACCCAATGTTGTTGACACAGAAGTATTTCGATTTCGTGAGCAACCCATTGAGCCGCTCCATTTCTTTATGCTGAGCCAATGGAAGGATCCCAAAGACCCCTTTACGGTCATCCGAATCTTTCAGCAACTGTTGAGCACTCACCCGGATGCAACGCTGATTATTGGCGGCTATGGACCACAAGAAGTAGCCATTCGCGACCTGATTGCTGAACTTCATTTGCAGCAAACAGTGCAAATGGCAGGCAGGATGGAACCTGAGCAAATCGCAGATGAAATGAATAAGGCCACGGCTTTCATTCATCTTTCTGAGTATGAAACTTTCTCGGTGGTCTGCGCTGAAGCCTTGTGCAGCGGTTGTCCGGTAATTGCTTCGGGCGTCGGCGGTATCACAAGCTACTTGCGCGATGGTGTTGACGGACTTTTACTCAACAGCGGGGATTCTGCCGAACTTGAAGCCGCAATGCAAAAATTCACCACCCGGCAGCTTTCACTGAACCGTCAGGCCATCAGCGAACATGCACAGCAGCAATTCAGCGCAGAGACCGTTGGACGGCATTACAGCGAACTGCTGCACCATATTGCGCAGCAGTCTTAAATACCACCCCTGATAATGACCGAAAACGCGCTGCCGGCACTCAGCGGATTGAATATCCTAATGATTTCACCTGAAAACTGGAACCACATTCACGTTTCGAAGCATCATTATGCGCGGGTGCTTGCAGAGCGTGGAAACCGGGTGTTTTTTCTTGGTCCGCCCGCCGGTGCTTTTGGGAGGCGCAAAACAGAAGTCATGAACCTTCAAATTCTCGACTATCCGGGGTTTGTGCGTGGGCTGCGTTTCTATCCGGCGTTTTTACGCCGAAAGCAAACACGAAAAGTGTATGAAACACTCGAGGCCACAGCCGGGGTCACTTTTGATGTCATCTGGTCATTTGACAATTCTGTTTTTTATGACCTTGACGCACTTCCCGATAAAACACTGAAGATCAGTCATATTGTTGACCTAAACATGGATCATCAGACCGCTCGGGCAGCAACCACAGCCGATTTGTGCCTGTGCACCACTGCGCTCATCCGGGAGCGTCTTCAGGTGTACAACGCACGCAGCTATGCGCTCATGCACGGTGTACAAACATGGCCGGTAAATGCCCATAAATGCGCGAAACAGTTGCCCGGCAGTCAGCGTCTGAAAGCCGTATATGTGGGTAATCTCGCCATGAAGTACCTCGACTGGGAGGTATTGCGCAAAGCTGCCGAAACTCACCGGGAGATTGATTTTGTGCTGTACGGTCCAAATGCTGACGACCTGAACATTGGGCGCAATCGCACCCACGCAGATAAGGCAGCCATGCTCAAATTGCAGAACTGTTTTTTCCCGGGTCGCATCGCCCCCAACGAGATACCGTATGTGCTAGCCGGAGCAGACCTGCTATTGCTTGCATACCAAAAGGCACACCTGCGCGACCAGGCGAATCCACACAAGGTCATGGAATACCTGCAATCCGGAAAACCCATTGCCGCAAACTACACTGCCGAGTTTAGCGACCTGAACCTCTTCGTGATGAGCGGCGAAGACCACGACTGGAACGGTATGTTCACGCGTCTTTTGGGGCAACTCGAAGCGGAGCGCGCACCAGAGAAAGTGCAGGCGCGACAGGGCTTTGCCCAACAGCATACTTATTTACGCCAGATTGAACGCATCGAGGCCTTGCTGCAAAAACATGAACTACTGTAACTTGCGCACCAACGCACCATGCAAGATTCGCCACTTGTTTCTATCATCACCCCCTTCCGCGATGCAGCGGACTATCTGCCCGAGGCCATTCAAAGTGTTCTCGATCAGGAATATCGGAATTGGGAGTTGCTTGCAATTGACAATGGCAGCATTGATGAGGGAGCTCAGATCGTACGTTCTTTCAATGATGCACGCATTCACCTGCTGCAGGCTCCAAAGGCAGGCGTGAGTTATGCCCGAAATGCAGGATTAGAAGCCTCAAGAGGTGCATACATTTGTTTTCTGGACGCTGACGACCGTTTAACGAAAAGCAGTCTTAAGATACGAGTAGCCGCATTGCAGCGGTTTTCCAACGCAGATTTCTGCGATGGCACCGTTCGTTTTTTTGAGCGACGTTTTGAGCGTCAGTTGCGTGTGTGGCAGCCATCTTTCAGCGGAAAACCGCTGGATGAGCTTGTGGGGCTCACGGGAAGTTGTTTCATGGGCATCAGCTGGATGTGTCGGAGCACAAGCATTGGGAAGATTCGGTTTCCGGAAGGCCAGACCCATAGTGAAGACCTCAGTTTTTACCTTCAGCTCGCCTCCACCGGGGGTGACTACATCTTTGTGGAGGCCTCCATTTACGATGTGCGCGTGCGGACTGACTCTGCTATGTCAGCCCTTTCCGGGCTCGAGTCAGGCTACGCAAGTATAGCTCGGCAGTTACCGCTGCTTCATGTGAATGCGGCGTTGCAACAGACCTTTCGGAGACGTGTCAGGCGGATCCTTTTCCGCTCGTATCTGAAAAGACTTCAGCCCGTCAGAGCACTCAAAGCTTACCGACGCTGGTCTTCAACGCAAAACCTGTAGCTTCCTCTGCAAGGAGTTGTGTATTTTTGCCTTAACACCATGTTATGGCAAAGACTGCACTGATAACCGGTATAACCGGACAAGACGGGGCCTACCTCGCAGAACTCCTCCTTGAAAAAGGTTATATCGTACACGGATTGAAGCGCCGCAGCTCGCTCTTCAATACCGACCGCGTAGACCACCTTTACAAAGACCAGCACGAAAAAGACGTGCGCTTTTTTCTGCATTATGGTGATCTGACAGACAGCACCAATCTCATCCGGATTGTGCAGGAGACCGAGCCCGATGAGATCTACAACCTCGCTGCTCAAAGCCATGTGAAGGTCTCATTTGAAACTCCTGAATACACCGCCAACGCGGATGCTGTGGGTACTTTGCGTCTTCTCGAAGCCGTTCGTATTCTGGGTTTGACTGAAAAAACACGTTTTTACCAGGCATCCACCTCTGAGTTGTACGGCAAAGTGCAGGAGGTACCTCAGACCGAAGACACCCCATTCTACCCGCGCAGTCCGTATGGAGTTGCCAAGCTCTACGCCTTCTGGATCACGCGAAACTATCGTGAAGCGTATAACATGTATGCCTGCAATGGCATCCTCTTCAATCATGAAAGTCCGCGGCGTGGTGAGACCTTTGTAACGCGCAAAATCACCCGTGCAGCAGCGCGCATTCATTTAGGGCTTCAGGATAAGATTTACCTGGGCAACCTCGACGCCAAGCGCGACTGGGGTCATGCGCGTGACTATGTGAAGGGCATGTGGCTGATGTTGCAACAAGACAAGCCCGAAGACTACGTGCTCGCTACCGGTGAAACCTACAGCATTCGCGAGTTTGCGGAAATGACCTTCAACGAGCTGGGTATCGGCTTGCGTTGGGAAGGGGAAGGTGTCAACGAGAAGGGTGTTGATATCAAGACGGGTCGCATCCTGATTGAGGTTGATCCGCGTTACTTCCGTCCTACTGAAGTCGACCTGCTCGTAGGGGATGCCTCAAAGGCAAAGAAAGAGCTTGGTTGGGAGTACGAGGTGACCCTTCCGGATCTGATCAAAGAAATGGTGCACGCAGACCTGGCACTCTTCAAGCGCGACAAGCATTTGCTTGACGGCGGCTACGACGTACTGAATTACAACGAATAGTTACCTTACCTGCAAAGCGGAGGCGGCGGCCCGTTCTCCGTTTGTGAACAAGATCACGCGGTAATGCCCCGGTCTTAACCTGTCGGTAGCGAGACGCACGGTTTGAAAACCCGCTTCCCGGAGTTGAGGTTCTGTTTCGATCGCTATGCGACCTGCGCCATCAATGATCTGCAAGTGCACATCTTCGCGGGTTTGCAAATTGAATCTCAACTGCACTTCCTGGCCTTGCACCACGGGGTTCGGGAAAGGTGGCGCGAAGAAATTCAGCGCGTCCATTTCGGCGCATGTGCGATTATCTTGCGGCGTTATTTCTGAGGTGACCGAAGTGACGGCGGCTACTTCAGCGCACACCCAGGGGTATTCTTCCGGGCGCGGTTCCAGTCTGACTTCCCAGGTAAAGGTGCGCACCTGCCCTGGCTGCCAGGCTTGTTCTGACCGTTCTGCGAAGCTTGATCCGTTTCCTATCTGCAGCTTAAAATCGACTGTCTGGAGGGTAAAATTGCTTTGATTCACTGCTTGCAAGGTAAATGCGAGCCTCCCATCCTCTTCTGAAACGAATAATTGCTGAGCGATTACATCGAGCACCGGTTCGGTCACCTCGATGGTTCTGACGGCGGTATCAGGGCATCCGTATACATTTTCAATGGCTAGGCTGATGAGGTAAGATCCTTCTTCTTCGTAGGTGTGATTCGGCGCAAAAGCGCCGGATGCGAACCCATCACCAAAATCCCAGGTAGTGATTGCTGCATCTTGAGACTCGTTTATAAACGCCACCTCGAGCGGAGGGGATCCGATTTCAGGCGTAAAACTGAATGCCGCCACCGGAGGTGCGAAGACAGGAAGTTGTCCTGATGTCTCTGCTATGCAGCCGTTTTCAGTCAGTACGGTCAGTTCCCACGCCTGAAAGCCGGTTTCTGAGAAGGTGACCTCAACCGTTTCGCCATTGAACTCGCTTCCTCCTTCGGCCCCTTCGACGGTCCAGAGGTATTCAACTGCAGGATCCGTGCTTGTGACGACTGATTGCAAGACAAACGGCAAACCTGCGCAGGCATTACTAAGCAAGACTTCGGCCATAGGTTCATCAATGACAATTGCCTGACCGGTAAACCACCCGGTACAACCATTCATGCCTGTTGCTCCGAAACTGACCTGGTAGTTCCCGGGGTTGCTGTAGAAGTGCGCCGGGTTTGCTTGTCCGGATGCTCCACCGTCGCCAAAAAACCAGGAATAATCTACGATCGTACCTGCTCCGTTCTCGTCTACCTGTGAGGCGAAGGTCATCAGTTCTCCCTCGCAGGTATTCGGGGCGGTGAAGGAGACCACAGGAGTGGGTAGCACATTGATAAGTTGGTCGAATTGATTGCTGCATCCGGCGTCACTGGTGAGCAGCAATTGTACCTGCTGAAATCCGCTTTCTTGCGGTGTAAAGGAGACGCTTTCGCCATCCGCCGCTTCTGCGGCGAACAACCATTCAACATTGGTGACCGCACCGCTTTCAATCATCGGGAAGGTGGAAAAAGTGATTTCATCGCCGGCGCATTGTCCTTCAACAACGATGTTTCCCTGCGGCTGCGGGTTTACCGTAAGGTTAAGCGTCGTCTGGGCGTCGCATCCGGCAGCCGTACCAACGGTCAGTGTGAGCGTATACGAACCCGTTGTTTCAGGCGTCCAGACGAACGACGAAGCATTTGATACCGGCTGATCATTCAGCAGCCAGAGGTAAGAATCAATCACACTGTCTTCGCTGCTGGCGGAAGCCTGTAAGGTGTTTTCGGCCAGTTCGCAAATGAATGGAGGAGAGAGGATTTCGACATTTGGCGCGAGACCGGTGACCACAACTGAAATGGTGTCATGCAAAGTACACCCGTTCTCATTCGTCGCTTCAAGCCAATACTGACCGGAGCTTTCAATGGTGAATGTGGGATCCGTCAATTCATCTTGCCAGAGGTACGACTGCACGTTATACCCATCTGCCTCGAGTTCAAGGAGGTTACCGGCGCAGAGTTGCGTGTCAGGCCCGAGGTCAGCGACAGCGGCAAATGAATCAACCTGAAGCGCCCACTCTTCGGATGTTTGAGAACAGCCTTGAGCGTCGGTCACTGTCACACTATGAGCACCGGGATCCGAATAATAAGCAAAAGGCTGCACAGACCCATTGCTCCATTCGAAGGTGTACTCTTCTTCAGAAAGATCAGTGTCCCACAGCAAGCTATCATTCAGGCATACATTCAGCAGCCCGGGGGGTGTCAGGTTGCCCGGGTACGTTACCGATACGGTATCGGTCTGGAGTCTTCCGAAATCATCGAGTACCTGGACCCAGTACTGGCCTTCTTGCTGAACAACGAGTTGTGGGCCTGTGTGGCCTGTGCTCCAGAGGTAAGATGCAAAACCGGCATTTGCAGTGAGCGTGGTATCACACAAATTATCAGTGATCTGAATGTCAGGCCCCAGGTCAAGTTGAGCGCTATAGTAATCTGCGAGGTATTGCTCCATATCGGCTACATCCGCGCTATCAAGGGGTTCGGAAGTGATAATTAATTCAGCCAGTTCTCCGCTGAAAAGTTGAGGATTACCTCGGTCTTGAGCGAACTGATCAGCGGGTACATTGCCGGTTGTAACGAGGCTCAGGATCTGGTACTGCCCTTGCGGAATGGTCGTTTCTGCGCCATCGACCTCTGTGAAATTCATGCGGGTGGTTCCATCCAGCACTTCTGCATTGGTAAACACGGAGTGCCATAGGGTATTGCCGGGCCCTCTGAAAAAGGGGTAAAGTTCAGAATGGCCCATGACCACCCTAAAGCCGGAGGCTCCTTCGGTTTCTCGGAAAACCATGAACAGCGTTCGGACATTGTCAACTTCATCAAAGACGAGTCGATGAGTGGTGCCGTTAAAGCCGATGACCGTGTGGCCGGCCAGGGTATCTTCGAGAATTGGAGGCATGAATCCGGGATTGCCCTGACTCAGGTCACGACCATTGCCACTGAGGTCTCCCCAGTTTGTAAGGTGTTCATTGAGGACACCGAGCGCGCTGTCTCCCCGCACCCAGAGTTCAAGACCTGGTAATTCAGCAGGAGATTGCGCCAGGAGCTCAAAGGACAGAAAAGCGAACAGTATGACGATCCATCTTCGCATACCGAAAGTTACGAAAACACGCAGGGTTGGTTTTGGGTACGCCCTTGAAATATTAACTTGAGCCATTGCAAACGGGAATTGTTTGAAAGATTCTCTTCAACGCTTCTATCAGGCCCTTCGGTCACGTCAGTCATTTGTACAAAATGTGGCTGCCATGTCACTTTCGAGTGTATGGAGCATCGTCATACAAATTATATTCTTTCCTATCCTGAGCCGGATTTACAGTCCGGAGGTCTATGGTGGCTTCGCGGTATTGAATTCAATGGTTTTAATTGCCGGTTCTGCAGTTACGTTGAGCTATGACCGGGCGCTGGTATTGCCAGTAAGGTCTCGTCACTTCAGGGCGCTGCTCCGGCTTTGTGTGCGGGCGAGTCTTTTAGGGAGTCTTGGCATTACGTTATTTTCTGTGGCCTTTGGGAACCAGGTGCTCGATTGGCTGAAAATTGAGTTCATGGGATTTTGGATCTATGCGACTGGCCCGCTTGTACTCGCGTTTGCCCTTGACCGTATAGCATTGGCGTGGCGCATTCGGGAAGGCGTGTTCAGGAGGAGTGTTCCGGTGGAGGCTTCACTGGTGATGGGAACGAAAATTTTTAATGTGGGATACGGCACCTTCATCAATGCCGGTGCTGGCGGGCTCATATTGACAACGGCCTTGCTTTACCTCGGGCGTTTTTTGTTGTTCACCGGTTTGCTATTTAAAAAAGGCTTTCGTCAGTTGTTTGTGAGACCGAGTAAGCGCAGCCTTCAGGAAGTTAAGCAAGAGTACAGGGAATATCCACGCTATATACTTTCGAGTGGCATGCTGAATACGGCATCTAACTACCTACCTGTGCTGCTTCTTCCTCTGTTGACCGATTCAGCAGATGCTGCGGGCTTCTTCACCTTTGCCCTGGTCATTCTCGACCTCCCGGTAAGGCTTTTGGGATCCGGAGTGGCATCCGTTTTCCTCAAAAAATCAACCGAACTGCGCGACAACGACCCTGACCGGCTCGCAGTGGTGACGGAAAAACTGTTTACCCGACTGGCCTTTCTCAGCGCTGCGGTATTGATTTTTGTCTACACGACAGGTCCGCAATTGTATAGCCTGTTATTCGGTGACGAATGGAGAGAAGCCGGCACTATCGGTGCCATTCTGGTGGTAAGTTATTTCTTCCGATACATTTCAATGCCTATTTCAAGTCTTCATGTTACTGTTCGAAAAGAGAAGCGCTTATTCGGGTTTCAGGCAGCGTTATTTCTGGGGCGACTTATTGGCTTGTTAATTCCGGCTTCTCTGGGCTTCGAGCTGCACATCATCATATGGTCTTACAGTGTGCTCACGGGGATTCTTTACTTCACCTTTGCGCTAGACTCGCTTCGGATCGCCGGTGCGACTTACGTTGATAAGGCACTGCTTTTATCGGCATTGTTGTGCATTTCAGTCTTACTGTGCGAAGGTTTGAAGTTATTGCTGTGGTGAAAGTCTATTTTTGGGTCGATCAACATGGCCTTGAAACTCCTTCTGCTGACATATCATTTTCCTCCGATGGAGGCCACGGCCTCTATGCGTGCTTTAGGCTTCGCAAAAGACCTTCCGTCGCATGGTATCGCGCTGACGGTGCTCACCTTCGCCTGGCCGGGTGTTTTTGACGATAATGCCCTTCCGTCCCGGGTGATTCGGCTTCCACAACCAGCACATCCGTTTGTGCTTCCCACGGATAACGGCTCGGTAACCGGTAAACTCAAACGCAAGTACCATACCTTCCGCCGCTTTCGCGGCGGTATGTTCGATCCGATTCACGCATCCGCAGAAACTGCCATGACGGCAAAGGCTGAAGAACTTCTCAGAACAGAGCATTTTGACGGTGTCATTGGTATTTTTTCTCCTCATTTCCACCTTCGTCAATGTGCTCATCTTCGTGCGACATTTGGCGTGCCGTACATCATCGACTTTCGTGATTTGTGGAATAACGCCTTGCTTGGTGCAGACCATAAGGTTGATGCTTCAAGCCGCACACGCGATGCCCTGGTAAAGCTGTACTGGAAAAAGTGGATGCGCCAGGCCGCAGGCTTTACTACTATTTCAGCACCTTTCAAGGCTTACCTCAGCAGGCTGCTGAAGCTTGACGGCGAGGTGGTTCGCAATGGCTTTTTTATGAAAGACATCCGTGAGTCAAACGAACAATTTGAGACTTTTACCCTCACTCATGTAGGCACCATCGTGCAATGGGAAGGCATGGGCATGCATCTTAAATACCTGCGCTCATACCGCGAAAATCACCCTGAAATACGCTTTCGGATTATGCTTATTGGTGTGCACAGCTTTATGAAACGCCCCCTGAATGCGCTGATCACTCAATATGAACTGGATGATATTGTTGAGATTAGGGAGCGAGTGCCCTTTGAAGAAGCCAGAACCATCCTCCGGAAATCGCATATTCTGATTTTTCCTGTGTTCCCAAAGGGTAAAGGTATTTACACCAGCAGAATCTTTGAATACCTAGCTGCGCGCAGACCCATCCTGGCGGTTCCGGAAGATCTAGACGTCATTACAGAATTGATGGAAACGACCCACGCCGGGCTCATAACCGGTAACGAGCTTGAATACCACGCGTTCGTCAGCCAGCAGTTCGGCCACTGGCAAGAAAGGGGGGATTCTTCATCTGATCTGTCTTCACCAAGCATTGAATCTTTTAGCCGTGAAGCCCAGCACACAATATTCGCTGACTATCTCAAAACGTGTTTTCGAAAGTGAGCAGCGTTATAAAGATGCACCTGAAGCAGCGAGTGTCTCTTTAAAAACCTCATTCCAGTTGGTCTTTCTCTTGTGATCAGGTGCGTTGCCACCCACAACCTCTCGCCATGGATCTCCTACCACCATATGTCGGGTAAGTTCTTCGCGATAGCGTCGTGATTCAAGTTCTGCCTCATGGCGGGTGCGGTGCCAGAATACCGAGGGCAGAAAGGCATACGCTTCGTCTGAGAGATGATTCCAATCGAAAGTATCAGTCTCCCATGCATTCACATTCTGGTTATGAATAGCAACAGCCGGAATATTCAGCTGCCTTGCCGCAAAAATGGCCGCGAAGAAAACCGGGTCACCGTAGCCGTCGAGAATGACCGCACGGGCCTTGGTTTCTTCAAAGATTTCAGTGAACATGGGCACCGCTGCATGAACGAGATCCAGCCAATTAGCCACATTCTCCGTATGAAAGTATGAGTCATTGAACAGCTCCTCCATTGCCCTGCACCATTGAAACAACTCAGGAGACCAGGTATTGCGGCTTCCCGGACGTTTAATGCGGGCCCTTTCCAGCCGGCTTAGCAGCGATAAGGTTGGGACTTCAAAATTAGCCAGCAACTTATCGCTCGAAAATACCGTCTCAAGATGCAGCCCTTTTCGCGGCTTCAAAAGTGCATGCAAAGGATCGAGATGTGGGTTCGTATGGACGCCATTTCGCTTTTCTGTTCGTTGCCACGGATAACCGATGGTTAAATAATCGGCCTCTTGAAAGTCTTTAAAACGATGCTCGGCTTTATCCATGCCGGGCAATTCCCGCTCTGACATCCACTTCCGGTACCACTTCGGCTGTCGGGAGGCGTTCACCTGCTCAGGGTGCAATTGTCGGAGGCGCATAGCCACGTAGGTTCGCAGAATCGCCCAAACTGTAGCATCTCCCATTCGAAGCTTATCAGCCGGAGCAAGACTCTCAACGTCACGCAGGATAAGCGCCAGATCACTGGTGCTTCTCATTCAATTATTTATCATGGAAAGGCTCCAAAAAGGGCTGATTTCCATAGTAGCGAGTACGAAATTGAGAAATCTTTCAGAGTTAAACCTGACGAAATACGTGAAATGCATGTAAAGCTAATAGACACCCTCTAAGGCAGTACAGAATGTAAGCCTAACTCATGAAGTCTAGATTTCCATTGTTTTTTTCAATGTAAGTCTTGCGAGTCTTGCGCTGAAAAGCAAAAAGGGAAGACTTGGATAAGCCTTCCCTTTCACTTTATTCGATTTCAGTTTCTATTCACATGCTGACCCGAAACTTCCGAGGAACTGGAGGAGGTCTGATGAATTCACCAGTCCGTCTTCGTTCAGGTCTTCAGGACATGGGTTTGCGAGGTCGAACTGGCATGAGCCGTCATCGTCTGTAGCTGTTTCGTTGTAATTAAGTGCATCAGCATAAGTACAGCCTGTACAAGAGTCGAATTCGCACGAGCCATTGTCACAAACAGCAGCAGCATCGTAGTTGCATGCACTTTGATCGGTACAACCGTCTGGGAGTGTACATGAGCCGTCATCTATCGTAGCTGAGTCATCGTAATTGCAAGCTGTTGGATCAGTGCATCCTTCGTACTCACACGAACCATCATTCTGGTTAGCAGAAGCATCGTAGTTGGCCGCGTTTAGATCTGTACAGCCAAGGTAAATACACGAGCCGTCGTCATTGGTAGCTTCAGCATCGTAGTTCACTGCGCCTGTATCAGTACATCCTTCGATGATGCAGCTTCCGTCGTCATAGGTCACTGTTGCATCGTAGTTCGTTGCCGCTTCATTGGTACAACCAGCGTACTCACACGATCCGTCATCGATGGTTACTGCAGGGTTGTAGTTCACGGCATTCACGTCAGCACAGCCAGGTACATCCTGAGCGATGTCGAAGATACACGAGCCGTCGTCTACGCTTGCGTTGGCGTCGTAGTTGGTTGCGTCTTCGTAGGTGCAGCCTGAGAAGATACACGAGCCGTCATCGATGTTCGCGTTGGCATCGTAGTTGTCAGCGCTTTCGTCGGTGCAACCTGAGAATTCACAGGTGCCGTCGTCGAAGTTCGCCGCCGGATCGTAGTTGTCTGCGGTGTCATCGGTACAACCCGGCTGACAAAGTGGGGTATTGAGGATCGTGATGATCACGTAACCGTCGCCACTGTTGGCCTGGGCCATCGCAGCAGGGGAGTCGGCGCTGTTGAAGCTACCACCGCCACCGCCGTTTCCGCCGATGCCGTAGCTGCCGCCACCACCTGAGTATCCGCCGCCGCCGCCGGCTCCGTGGCAGCCACCGCCGCCACCACCGCCGTAACCTCCGGCGATGTTTGCACCACAGGCCGATACGCCTGCGCTACCTCCGTTCACGAAGGCTTCGCCTGATACAGGAGCACCGCCTTCACAGAGCGAGGCTTCACCATCGGTGAGGAGTCCGCCGCCATTACCGCCGCATGCTGCTCCGCTCATGGCGTTTGTTGCACCGCTTCCGGCCGTACCTCCAACGCCGTAGTTGAGGGCGTTGTTCGGACTGTATCCGTCGTTTCCGGTTTCGTTGACGCTGGCGTGCTCGTTGCCGTTGACCGGCATGCCGCTGATGCCGCCACCACCACCTGCAATGAGCAGTGGGTTGTCTGCGTTGTCGGTCACGAAGGTACCGCCACCGCCACCGGCGTAGCTGAACTGTCCGTCACCATCTTGTCCTTCACCACCAACCATCAGCTTGAGCTGCTGACCGGGGGTTACGTTGAGCACACCGCCCACCATGGCACCGAGTCCGCCCGTACCGCCATCGTAGCTGCCACCGGCAGCACCGTAGGCTTCCACGTAGACTTGTGACACGCCGTCAGGCACGATGAAGGTCTGCAGGAATCCGGTATGGTTGAACTGGAAGCTGTCGCCTTCATCGGTCGGATCGTAGCAGTTGCCGCAGTCATCGGTGATGTTTGGTCCACCGCAGACACCGTTACAGTCGATCACATAGATACACGAGCCATCGTCCTGGTTGGCATCCATGTCATAGTTGCAGGCTGTGTCATCGGTACAACCCGGGTAGATGCAAGATCCGTCGTCGAAGTTGGCATCGGGGTTGTAGTTCGGAGAAGTTGCGTCGGTGCAGCCTGGGGTGCATTCGGGGATGAGGATACCACCTTCCCAGCTGATGACAACTTGTCCGTTTCCGCTTTGGATACCGTTTTCGGTTGTAGCGTTGGTTACGCCACCGATATAGGCAGATCCCCCACCGCCGCCGGCAGCCCAGTTGTTGCCACCTGCACCGCCGCCGAACCAGCCGCCGCCGCCGCCGCCGCCACCGCCGTTGCCGGAGGTGCCGCCGTTACCGCCGATACCGAAGCATCCTCCTTGTCCGCCGTCACTAGGGTTATCGTTACCGCAGTTTCCGTTGGAGCCACCTGAAGCAGCGCTGTATCCGCCACCGGCACCACCACCGTTGCCGCCACCGCCACCGCCTCCGCTGGAGGATGAGTTGCAGTCACCGGAAGCTCCACCAGAGGCTGAGTTACCGCCATTGGAAAGGGTGCCATCATCAGATTTATTGGCGCTACCGGCACCAAAGCCTCCCTGTCCACCAGGGTAGCCGCCAAAGCCGCCATCCTGGTTTGAGCAGCCGTTACCACGACCGGCACCGCCGCCGCCGCCGCCAACGATGATGCGGTCAGTCAGGTCTGTGCCTCCAATGCGGACATCCGAAGCGCCACCACCGTTGCCTCCGTTGTAGCCGGAGGTACCACCGGAACCTCCATTACCACCGCCGTTGTAGCCGTTTTGTCCACCAACATAAACGTTGAGGATATCGCCCGGTGCTACAGAGAGGTCACCTGAGGCATATCCGCCCAGACCGCCCGAAGACGATTGAACGTTCTCACCTGCAGCACCCCACACCTCGATGGTCACTTCAGTGATGCCCTCAGGTACAGTGAAGGTTTGCATGCCTCCTGTGAAGTCGAAGGTCTCTGAGCCCGGAGGAATGTTACTCGCATTTGAGTCATAGCAGTTGCCGCAGGCATCGAGGATAAAGTCTCCTCCGCATACGCCGGCACAGTCGATGATGAACTGGCAAGAACCGTCATCGCATACTGCGTTGGGGTCATAGTTACATGCTGTATCATCGGTACATCCATCAGGGAGGATACATGTACCGTCATCGCACAGGGCTGTATCGTCATAGTTGCATGCTGTTGGGTCGGTACAACCGTCAGGGAAGATGCACGAGCCGTCATCGGCTTCCGCACCGTCATCATAGTTACATGCAGTAGGATCTGTACAACCTTCATCGCATTCGGGGATGAGGATACCTCCTTCCCAGCTGATGACGACTTGTCCGTTGCCGCTTTGGATACCGTTTTCGGTTGTAGCGTTGGTTACGCCACCGATATAGGCAGATCCCCCACCGCCGCCGGCAGCCCAGTTGTTGCCACCTGCACCGCCGCCGAACCAGCCGCCGCCGCCGCCGCCACCACCGCCGTTGCCGGAGGTGCCGCCGTTACCGCCGATGCCGAAGCATCCTCCTTGTCCGCCGTCATTTGGGTTGTCGTTACCGCAGTTTCCGTTGGAGCCACCTGAAGCAGCGCTGTATCCGCCACCGGCACCACCACCGTTGCCGCCACCGCCACCGCCTCCGCTGGAGGATGAGTTGCAGTCACCGGAAGCTCCACCAGAGGCTGAGTTACCGCCATTGGAAAGGGTGCCATCATCAGATTTATTGGCGCTACCGGCACCAAAGCCTCCCTGTCCACCAGGGTAGCCGCCAAAGCCGCCATCCTGGTTTGAGCAGCCGTTACCACGACCGGCACCGCCGCCGCCGCCGCCAACGATGATGCGGTCAGTCAGGTCTGTGCCTCCAATGCGGACATCCGAAGCGCCACCACCGTTGCCTCCGTTGTAGCCGGAGGTACCACCGGAACCTCCATTACCACCGCCGTTGTAGCCGTTTTGTCCACCAACATAAACGTTGAGGATATCGCCCGGTGCTACAGAGAGGTCACCTGAGGCATATCCGCCCAGACCGCCCGAAGACGATTGAACGTTCTCACCTGCAGCACCCCACACCTCGATGGTCACTTCAGTGATGCCCTCAGGTACAGTGAAGGTTTGCATGCCTCCTGTGAAGTCGAAGGTCTCTGAGCCCGGAGGAATGTTACTCGCATTTGAGTCATAGCAGTTGCCGCAGGCATCGAGGATAAAGTCTCCTCCGCATACGCCGGCACAGTCGATGATGAACTGGCAAGAACCGTCATCGCATACTGCGTTGGGGTCATAGTTACATGCTGTATCATCGGTACATCCATCAGGGAGGATACATGTACCGTCATCGCACAGGGCTGTATCGTCATAGTTGCATGCTGTTGGGTCGGTACAACCGTCAGGGAAGATGCACGAGCCGTCATCGGCTTCAGCACCGTCATCATAGTTACATGCAGTAGGATCTGTACAACCTTCATCGCATTCGGGGATGAGGATACCTCCTTCCCAGCTGATGACGACTTGTCCGTTGCCGCTTTGGATACCGTTTTCGGTTGTAGCGTTGGTTACGCCACCGATATAGGCAGATCCCCCACCGCCGCCGGCAGCCCAGTTGTTGCCACCTGCACCGCCGCCGAACCAGCCGCCGCCGCCGCCGCCACCACCGCCGTTGCCGGAGGTGCCGCCATTACCGCCGATGCCGAAGCATCCGCCCTGGCCGCCGTCATTTGGGTTGTCGTTACCGCAGTTTCCGTTGGAGCCACCTGAAGCAGCGCTGTATCCGCCACCGGCACCACCACCGTTGCCGCCACCGCCACCGCCTCCGCTGGAGGATGAGTTGCAGTCACCGGAAGCTCCACCAGAGGCTGAGTTACCGCCATTGGAAAGGGTGCCATCATCAGATTTATTGGCGCTACCGGCACCAAAGCCTCCCTGTCCACCAGGGTAGCCGCCAAAGCCGCCATCCTGGTTTGAGCAGCCGTTACCACGACCGGCACCGCCGCCGCCGCCGCCAACGATGATGCGGTCAGTCAGGTCTGTGCCTCCAATGCGGACATCCGAAGCGCCACCACCGTTGCCTCCGTTGTAGCCGGAGGTGCCACCGGAACCTCCATTGCCACCGCCGTTGTAGCCGTTTTGTCCACCAACATAAACGTTGAGGATATCGCCCGGTGCTACAGAGAGGTCACCTGAGGCATATCCGCCCAGACCGCCCGAAGACGATTGAACGTTCTCACCTGCAGCACCCCACACCTCGATGGTCACTTCAGTGATGCCCTCAGGTACAGTGAAGGTTTGCATGCCTCCTGTGAAGTCGAAGGTCTCTGAGCCCGGAGGAATGTTACTCGCATTTGAGTCATAGCAGTTGCCGCAGGCATCGAGGATAAAGTCTCCTCCGCATACGCCGGCACAGTCGATGATGAACTGGCAAGAACCGTCATCGCATACTGCGTTGGGGTCATAGTTACATGCTGTATCATCGGTACATCCATCAGGGAGGATACATGTACCGTCATCGCACAGGGCTGTATCGTCATAGTTGCATGCTGTTGGGTCGGTACAACCGTCAGGGAAGATGCACGAGCCGTCATCGGCTTCAGCACCGTCATCATAGTTACATGCAGTAGGATCTGTACAACCTTCATCGCATTCGGGGATGAGGATACCTCCTTCCCAGCTGATGACGACTTGTCCGTTGCCGCTTTGGATACCGTTTTCGGTTGTAGCGTTGGTTACGCCACCGATATAGGCAGATCCCCCACCGCCGCCGGCAGCCCAGTTGTTGCCACCTGCACCGCCGCCGAACCAGCCGCCGCCGCCGCCGCCACCACCGCCGTTGCCGGAGGTGCCGCCGTTACCGCCGATGCCAAAGCATCCTCCTTGTCCGCCGTCATTTGGGTTGTCGTTACCGCAGTTTCCGTTGGAGCCACCTGAAGCAGCGCTGTATCCGCCACCGGCACCACCACCGTTGCCGCCACCGCCGCCGCCTCCGCTGGAGGATGAGTTGCAGTCACCGGAAGCTCCACCAGAGGCTGAGTTACCGCCATTGGAAGGGTGCCATCATCAGATTTATTGGCGCTACCGGCACCAAAGCCTCCCTGTCCACCAGGGTAGCCGCCAAAGCCGCCATCCTGGTTTGAGCAGCCGTTACCACGACCGGCACCGCCGCCGCCGCCGCCAACGATGATGCGGTCAGTCAGGTCTGTGCCTCCAATGCGGACATCCGAAGCGCCACCACCGTTGCCTCCGTTGTAGCCGGAGGTACCACCGGAACCTCCATTACCACCGCCGTTGTAGCCGTTTTGTCCACCAACATAAACGTTGAGGATATCGCCCGGTGCTACAGAGAGGTCACCTGAGGCATATCCGCCCAGACCGCCCGAAGACGATTGAACGTTCTCACCTGCAGCACCCCACACCTCGATGGTCACTTCAGTGATGCCCTCAGGTACAGTGAAGGTTTGCATGCCTCCTGTGAAGTCGAAGGTCTCTGAGCCCGGAGGAATGTTACTCGCATTTGAGTCATAGCAGTTGCCGCAGGCATCGAGGGATAAAGTCTCCTCCGCATACGCCGGCACAGTCGATGATGAACTGGCAAGAACCGTCATCGCATACTGTGTTGGGGTCATAGTTACATGCTGTATCATCGGTACATCCATCAGGGAGGATACATGTACCGTCATCGCACAGGGCTGTATCGTCATAGTTGCATGCTGTTGGGTCGGTACAACCGTCAGGGAAGATGCACGAGCCGTCATCGGCTTCCGCACCGTCATCATAGTTACATGCAGTAGGATCTGTACAACCTTCATCGCATTCGGGGATGAGGATACCTCCTTCCCAGCTGATGACGACTTGTCCGTTTCCGCTACGGATACCGTTTTCGGTTGTAGCGTTGGTTACGCCACCGATATAGGCAGATCCCCCACCGCCGCCGGCAGCCCAGTTGTTGCCACCTGCACCGCCGCCGAACCAGCCGCCGCCGCCGCCGCCACCACCGCCGTTGCCGGAGGTGCCGCCGTTACCGCCGATGCCAAAGCATCCTCCTTGTCCGCCGTCATTTGGGTTGTCGTTACCGCAGTTTCCGTTGGAGCCACCTGAAGCAGCGCTGTATCCGCCACCGGCACCACCACCGTTGCCGCCACCGCCGCCGCCTCCGCTGGAGGATGAGTTGCAGTCACCGGAAGCTCCACCAGAGGCTGAGTTACCGCCATTGGAAAGGGTGCCATCATCAGATTTATTGGCGCTACCGGCACCAAAGCCTCCCTGTCCACCAGGGTAGCCGCCAAAGCCGCCATCCTGGTTTGAGCAGCCGTTACCACGACCGGCACCGCCGCCGCCGCCGCCAACGATGATGCGGTCAGTCAGGTCTGTGCCTCCAATGCGGACATCCGAAGCGCCACCACCGTTGCCTCCGTTGTAGCCGGAGGTGCCACCGGAACCTCCATTGCCACCGCCGTTGTAGCCGTTTTGTCCACCAACATAAACGTTGAGGATATCGCCCGGTGCTACAGAGAGGTCACCTGAGGCATATCCGCCCAGACCGCCCGAAGACGATTGAACGTTCTCACCTGCAGCACCCCACACCTCGATGGTCACTTCAGTGATGCCCTCAGGTACAGTGAAGGTTTGCATGCCTCCTGTGAAGTCGAAGGTCTCTGAGCCCGGAGGAATGTTACTCGCATTTGAGTCATAGCAGTTGCCGCAGGCATCGAGGATAAAGTCTCCTCCGCATACGCCGGCACAGTCGATGATGAACTGGCAAGAACCGTCATCGCATACTGTGTTGGGGTCATAGTTACATGCTGTATCATCGGTACATCCATCAGGGAGGATACATGTACCGTCATCGCACAGGGCTGTATCGTCATAGTTGCATGCTGTTGGGTCGGTACAACCGTCAGGGAAGATGCACGAGCCGTCATCGGCTTCCGCACCGTCATCATAGTTACATGCAGTAGGATCTGTACAACCTTCATCGCATTCGGGGATGAGGATACCTCCTTCCCAGCTGATGACGACTTGTCCGTTTCCGCTACGGATACCGTTTTCGGTTGTAGCGTTGGTTACGCCGCCGATATAGGCAGATCCCCCACCGCCGCCGGCAGCCCAGTTGTTGCCACCTGCACCGCCGCCGAACCAGCCGCCGCCGCCGCCGCCACCACCGCCGTTGCCGGAGGTGCCGCCGTTACCGCCGATGCCAAAGCATCCTCCTTGTCCGCCGTCATTTGGGTTGTCGTTACCGCAGTTTCCGTTGGAGCCACCTGAAGCAGCGCTGTATCCGCCACCGGCACCACCACCGTTGCCGCCACCGCCGCCGCCTCCGCTGGAGGATGAGTTGCAGTCACCGGAAGCTCCACCAGAGGCTGAGTTACCGCCATTGGAAAGGGTGCCATCATCAGATTTATTGGCGCTACCGGCACCAAAGCCTCCCTGTCCACCAGGGTAGCCGCCAAAGCCGCCATCCTGGTTTGAGCAGCCGTTACCACGACCGGCACCGCCGCCGCCGCCGCCAACGATGATGCGGTCAGTCAGGTCTGTGCCTCCAATGCGGACATCCGAAGCGCCACCACCGTTGCCTCCGTTGTAGCCGGAGGTACCACCGGAACCTCCATTACCACCGCCGTTGTAGCCGTTTTGTCCACCAACATAAACGTTGAGGATATCGCCCGGTGCTACAGAGAGGTCACCTGAGGCATATCCGCCCAGACCGCCCGAAGACGATTGAACGTTCTCACCTGCAGCACCCCACACCTCGATGGTCACTTCAGTGATGCCCTCAGGTACAGTGAAGGTTTGCATGCCCCCTGTGAAGTCGAAGGTCTCTGAGCCCGGAGGAATGTTACTCGCATTTGAGTCATAGCAGTTGCCGCATATATCTTCAATAAACTCTCCGCCGCAGGTGCCATTGCAGTCAATGATGTACTCACACGTTCCATCATCGATCGTTGCTACCGGGTCATAGTTGCACGCCGTATCATCAATGCATCCCAGATCAAACGTACAGCTACCGTCATTGTAGTTGGCTGTTTCATCGTAGTTGTCTGCTTCGGGATCTGTGCAGCCCGGGAAGCAATCAGGGGCTACTCCGTTTGGATCGAAGCAGTTTTCACAGTCATCTGTAACAAATGTTCCGCCACAGGTGCCGTTGCAGTCGATGGTCCAAAGGCAGGAGCCGTCGTTTTCAATGGCTGCCGGATCGAAGTTACAGGCTGATTCAATGGTACACCCTGATTGGGCGTAGAGGTTAGCAGTAGCAAAGAGGCATACCGCCAGGAGGCTCAGGAAGCGTAGCATGCTGGGTAAGGTTTAGGTAGCGTAAAAATAGGTAATCATCATTACCAAATTGTTAATCAAGCAGTTTTACTTTTTCACTGCGCGAAAGCGCAGGATGGATTCGGGATCGTTTGTTCAGGTGTGGATACAATCCACACCTACGTTACAATCCGTACTTGTAGCCATCCCGCGTTTTTACGCGGAAAAGAAAAAAGGGAAGACTTAGATAAGCCTTCCCCTTCACTTTATTCAAATTCAGTTTCTATTCACATGCACTACCGAAGCTACCGAGGAACTGGAGGAGGTCAGAAGAATTGACCAACCCGTCTTCGTTCAGGTCTTCAGGACATGGGTTTGCGAGGTCGAACTCACATACACCATTATCAACGGTGGCATCCGGATCAAAATTCAGCGCTGTTTCATACATACAACCATGGCAATCGTAGTGACATGAGCCATTATCCGTGTTTGCAACCAAGCTGAAATTACATGCCATAGGATCTACACAACCTTCATGGATACAAGAGCCATCATTTTGATTTGCACTCGCATCATAGTTGGTTGCTCCATCTTCAGTACATCCGAGGTACATACAAGTGCCATCATCATTTGTAGCGTCTGGGGCATAGTTGTCGGCGTTTGTATCCGTACAACCTTCAATTAAGCAGCTACCGTCATCGTAAGCTGCACTCGCATCATAATTCAGTGCTGAATCATCCATGCAACCTGCGAATTGGCATGAATTATCGTCAATTGTTGCGGTACTGTCGAAGTTGACGGCGTTCTCGTCTGTACAACCCGCGCAGCTCACAAACTCACAGCTATTGTCATCAACCGTGGCTACTGCGAGATAGTTACACGCTGTTTCATCGGTACATCCCGGGATGTCTTGGGCGATATCGAAGACACATGAGCCGTCGTCTACGGTTGCGTTCGCGTCGTAGTTGGTGGCGTCTTCGTAGGTGCAGCCCGAGAAGATGCATGAGCCGTCATCGATGTTTGCGTTGGCATCGTAGTTGTCAGCGTTTTCGTCGGTGCAACCTGAGAATTCACAGGTGCCGTCGTCGAAGTTCGCCGCCGGATCGTAGTTGTCTGCGGTGTCATCGGTACAACCCGGCTGACAAAGCGGTGTGTTGAGGATCGTGATAATCACGTAACCGTTTCCACTGTTGGCCTGGGCCATCGCAGCAGGGGAGTCAGCGCTGTTGAAGCTGCCACCGCCACCGCCGTTTCCGCCGATGCCGTAGCTACCGCCACCACCGGAGTATCCTCCGCCGCCGCCGGCTCCGTGGCAGCCGCCGCCGCCACCACCGCCGTAACCTCCGGCGATGTTTGCACCACAGGCCGATACACCTGCGCTACCTCCGTTCACGAAGGCTTCGCCTGATACAGGAGCACCGCCTTCACAGAGCGAGGCTTCACCATCGGTGAGGAGTCCGCCGCCATTACCACCGCATGCTGCTCCGCTCATGGCGTTTGTTGCACCGCTTCCGGCCGTGCCTCCGACGCCGTAGTTGAGGGCGTTGTTCGGACTGTATCCGTCGTTTCCGGTTTCGTTGACGCTGGCGTGCTCGTTGCCGTTGACCGGCATGCCGCTGATGCCGCCACCACCACCTGCAATGAGCAGTGGGTTGTCTGCGTTGTCGGTCACGAAGGTACCGCCACCGCCACCGGCGTAGCTGAACTGTCCGTCACCATCTTGTCCTTCACCGCCGACCATCAGCTTGAGCTGCTGACCGGGGGTTACGT
The DNA here is from genome assembly GCA_018402085.1 of Flavobacteriales bacterium. Taxonomy (GTDB): domain Bacteria; phylum Bacteroidota; class Bacteroidia; order Flavobacteriales_D; family Sanyastnellaceae; genus Sanyastnella. The sequence continues at coordinate 2,762,247 of JAGYJM010000002.1, forward strand.
TGAGCACACCGCCCACCATGGCACCGAGTCCGCCCGTACCGCCGTCGTAGCTACCACCGGCAGCACCGTAGGCTTCCACATAGACTTGTGATACGCCATCAGGGACGATGAAGGTCTGCAGGAATCCGGTATGGTTGAACTGGAAGCTGTCGCCTTCATCTGTCGGATCGTAGCAGTTGCCACAGTCATCGGTGATGTTTGGACCGCCGCATACACCGTTACAGTCGATCACATAGATACACGAGCCATCATCTTGATTGGCACCCATGTCGTAGTTGCATGCTGTATCATCGGTACAACCCGGGTAGATACAAGATCCGTCGTCGAAGTTGGCATCGGGGTTGTAGTTTGCTGCTGCCTGATCGGTACAACCCGGTGCACATTCAGGAGCCACATTGTAAGAGATGATCACTTGTCCGTTACCGGTGTTCACACCTGACTCTGCGATCAGCATTGGTCCGGCTGCAAATGAGCCGCCGCCGCCGCCGGAGTAGCCGTTGCCGTGGTAAGGAGCTCCACCACCTGAGTAACCACCACCCGGTGCGCCACCGGTGTTGTTGGTGTGTGTGCCTGCTCCGCCGCCATAGCCGCCGGTTGCTCCACCGCTTTGTGAGGTCCCGCCAGAGCCGCCATTAACGAAGCCATAGCCTCGTTGAGAACCGTAGCTACCGCCACTTGAGCCATCGCTGTAGAAGCCGCCACCACCACCGGTGCCACTTCCACACGCTGATGCATCACCACCGCCGTTACCGTTCGTTCCGCCGTTGTTGCTGCAGTTGTCACCTGCTCCACCTTCTTCAGTCGTCAGACCGGGGTTACCCTGGCTACTTGAGGTTGCGCCACTACCACCGCCGGCTACTACCAGCGGCTCATTGGCTGATGTCGCTACGAATGTACCGCCACCACCACCGGCAGCACCACATACGGATGTTCCTTGTTCACCAACCAGAATCTGAAGTTGATCACCGGGGGTCACTGAGACTGCGCTCGAAATGCGTGCGCCAAGTCCGCCTTGATTTGCACTACACGTGCCGCCCTGAGCACCAAGTGCTTCGATCGTCACCTCCGTTACTCCATCAGGCACCGTCCAGAACTGCATGCTGCCGGTGTAATCAAAGGTAACATCGGCATTCGTGGCATTCGGGTCATAGCAGTTGCCACAGTCGTCTTCAATGAAGTTACCACCGCAGGTACCTGCACAATCGATGATATAGATACAGCTTCCGTCATCACAACCTGAATTCGGATCGTAGTTGCAAGCTGTATTGTCATTACAACCAGGGTAAACACAGCTTCCATCGTCACATAAAGCTGTGTCATCGTAGTTGCATGCAGTTGCATCCGTGCATCCGTCCGGATAGAAACATGAGCCATCTTCTACATCCGCGTTTTCATCGTAATTGCAAGCCAACGGATCCATGCAACCTGAATTACACTCGGGAATACTTGAATACGTGATGATCACCTCTCCATTACCGGTATTCACACCTGACTCGGCGATCAGCATCGGTCCGGCTGCAAATGAGCCGCCGCCGCCACCGGAGTAGCCGTTGCCGTGGTAAGGAGCTCCACCTCCGGAGTAACCACCACCTGGTGCGCCACCGGTGTTGTTGGTGTGTGTGCCTGCTCCGCCGCCATAGCCGCCGGTTGCTCCACCGCTTTGTGAGGTTCCGCCAGAGCCGCCATTGACGAAGCCATAGCCTCGCTGAGAACCGTAGCTACCGCCACTTGAGCCATCGCTGTAGAAGCCGCCACCACCACCGGTGCCACTTCCACACGCTGATGCATCACCACCGCCGTTACCGTTCGTTCCGCCGTTGTTGCTGCAGTTGTCACCTGCTCCACCTTCTTCAGTCGTCAGACCGGGGTTACCCTGGCTACTTGAGGTTGCGCCACTACCACCGCCGGCTACTACCAGCGGCTCATTGGCTGAGGTCGCTACGAATGTACCGCCACCACCACCGGCAGCGCCACATACGGATGTTCCTTGTCCGCCAACCAAAATCTGAAGTTGATCACCGGGGGTTACTGAGACTGCACTTGAAATGCGTGCACCAAGTCCGCCTTGATTTGCACTACACGTGCCGCCTTGAGCACCCAGTGCTTCGATCGTTACCTCCGTTACTCCATCAGGCACCGTCCAGAACTGCATGCTGCCGGTATAAGTGAATGTCTCTGTGCCATCTGTGGCATTGGAGTCGTAGCAATTGCCACAGGCGTCTTCAATGAAATTACCGCCACATACCCCGGCACAGTCGATTACAAACTCACATGAGCCATCGTCACATTGTGCATTCGGATCGTAGTTACATGCCGCATCATCGGTACAACCGTCGGGCAGGATACATGAACCATCGTCGCAGCTTGCAGTATCATCATAGTTACAGGCCGTTGGATCGGTACAGCCATCCGGAAGGATGCATGAACCGTCATCCAGATCAGCGGTATCGTCATAATTACATGCGGCTGGATCGGTACAGCCAGCGTTACACTCCGGCGTTTCAGGGTATGAAATGATCACTTGTCCGTTGCCGCTATTCACACCTGACTCTGCGATCAGCATTGGTCCGGCTGCAAATGAGCCGCCGCCACCACCGGAGTAGCCGTTACCGTGATAAGGAGCACCACCACCTGAATAACCACCACCTGGTGCGCCGCCTGTGTTGTTGGTGTGTGTACCTGCTCCGCCGCCATAGCCGCCGGTTGCTCCACCGCTTTGTGAGGTACCGCCAGATCCGCCATTGACGAAGCCATAGCCTCGCTGAGAACCGTAGCTACCGCCACTTGAGCCATCGCTGTAGAAGCCGCCACCACCACCGGTGCCACTTCCACACGCTGATGCATCACCACCGCCGTTACCGTTCGTTCCGCCGTTGTTGCTGCAGTTGTCACCTGCTCCACCTTCTTCGGTCGTCAGACCGGGGTTACCCTGGCTACTTGAGGTTGCGCCACTACCACCGCCGGCTGCTACCAGCGGCTCATTGGCTGAGGTCGCTACGAATGTACCGCCACCACCACCGGCAGCTCCACATACGGATGTTCCTTGTCCGCCAACCAAAATCTGAAGTTGATCACCGGGGGTTACTGAGACTGCACTTGAAATGCGTGCACCAAGTCCGCCTTGATTTGCACTACACGTGCCGCCTTGAGCACCCAGTGCTTCGATCGTTACCTCCGTTACTCCATCAGGCACCGTCCAGTATTGCATACTTCCGGTGTAATCAAATGTAACATCGGCATTCGCCGCATTCGGATCATAGCAGTTGCCACAGTCGTCTTCAATGAAGTTGCCACCGCATACGCCTGCACAGTCAATAATCAACTGGCAAGAACCGTCATCGCACTGTGCATTCGGATCATAGTTGCAGGCTGCTTCATCTGTACAGCCGTCAGGGAGGATACAGGATCCGTCATCACAATTAGCGCTTTCGTCAAAGTTACACGCAGTTGGATCCGTACAGCCATCGGGATACGTACAAGAGCCATCGTCAACATCTGCATTCTCATCATAATTGCACGCGAGGGCATCCATGCAGCCCGGATTACATTCTGGAATGCTTGAGTATGTTATGATCACCTCTCCATTCCCGGTATTTACACCTGACTCTGCGATTAGCATTGGTCCGGCTGCAAATGAGCCACCGCCGCCACCGGAGTAGCCGTTGCCGTGGTAAGGAGCTCCACCACCTGAGTAACCACCACCCGGTGCGCCACCGGTGTTGTTGGTGTGTGTGCCTGCTCCGCCGCCATAGCCGCCGGTTGCTCCACCGCTTTGTGAGGTCCCGCCAGAGCCGCCATTGACGAAGCCATAGCCTCGTTGAGAACCGTAGCTACCGCCACTTGAGCCATCGCTGTAGAAGCCGCCACCACCACCGGTGCCACTTCCACACGCTGATGCATCACCGCCGCCGTTACCGTTCGTTCCGCCGTTGTTGCTGCAGTTGTCACCTGCTCCACCTTCTTCGGTCGTCAGACCGGGGTTACCCTGGCTACTTGAAGTTGCGCCACTACCACCGCCGGCTACTACCAACGGCTCATTCGCTGAGGTCGCTACGAATGTACCGCCACCACCACCGGCAGCTCCACATACGGATGTTCCTTGTCCGCCAACCAGAATCTGAAGTTGATCACCGGGGGTTACTGAGACTGCGCTCGAAATGCGTGCGCCAAGTCCGCCTTGATTCGCACTACACGTGCCGCCCTGAGCACCGAGTGCTTCGATCGTTACCTCAGTTACTCCATCAGGCACCGTCCAGAGCTGAATACTGCCAGTATAAGTGAATGTCTCTGTGCCATCCGTAGCATTGGAGTCGTAGCAATTGCCACAGGCATCTTCAATGAAATTACCACCGCAAACACCGGCACAATCGATTACAAACTCGCATGAACCATCGTCACATTGGGCATTCGGATCATAGTTACATGCCGCACCATCGGTACAGCCGTCAGGCAGGATACATGAACCATCGTCGCAGCTTGCAGTATCATTATAGTTACATGCAGTTGGGTCAGTACAGCCATCCGGAAGGATGCATGAACCGTCATCTAGATCAGCGGTATCGTCATAATTACATGCGGTTGGATCGGTGCAGCCAGCGTTACACTCCGGCGTTTCAGGGTACGAAATGATCACTTGTCCGTTACCGGTGTTCACACCTGACTCGGCAATCAGCATCGGTCCGGCTGCAAATGAGCCGCCGCCGCCACCGGAATAGCCGTTACCGTGGTAAGGAGCACCACCACCTGAATAACCACCACCCGGTGCGCCACCTGTGTTGTTGGTGTGTGTGCCTGCTCCACCGCCATAGCCACCGGTTGCTCCACCGCTTTGTGAGGTACCGCCAGATCCGCCATTGACGAAGCCATAGCCTCGCTGAGAACCGTAGCTACCGCCACTTGAGCCATCGCTGTAGAAGCCGCCGCCACCACCGGTGCCACTTCCACACGCTGATGCATCACCACCGCCATTACCGTTCGTTCCGCCGTTGTTGCTGCAGTTGTCACCTGCTCCACCTTCTTCGGTCGTCAGACCGGGGTTACCCTGGCTACTTGAGGTTGCGCCACTACCACCGCCGGCTACTACCAGCGGCTCATTGGCTGAGGTCGCTACGAATGTACCGCCACCGCCACCGGCAGCACCACATACGGATGTTCCTTGTCCGCCAACCAGAATCTGAAGTTGATCACCGGGGGTTACTGAGACTGCACTTGAAATGCGTGCACCAAGTCCGCCCTGATTTGCACTACACGTGCCGCCTTGAGCACCCAGTGCTTCGATCGTTACCTCCGTTACTCCATCAGGCACCGTCCAGAACTGCATGCTACCGGTGTAATCAAATGTAACATCGGCATTCGCCGCATTCGGATCATAGCAGTTGCCACAGTCGTCTTCAATGAAGTTGCCACCGCATACGCCTGCGCAGTCAATACTCAACTGGCAAGAGCCGTCATCGCACTGTGCATTCGGATCGTAGTTGCATGCCGCAACATCAGTACAACCGTCGGGCAGGATACATGAACCATCGTCGCAGCTTGCGGTATCGTCATAGTTACACGCTGTTGGATCCGTACAGCCATCGGGGTATGTACAAGAGCCATCGTCAACATCTGCATTCTCATCATAATTGCACGCGAGGGCATCCATGCAACCCGGGCTACATTCTGGAATGCTTGAGTATGTTATGATCACCTCTCCATTACCGGTATTCACACCTGACTCGGCGATCAGCATCGGTCCGGCTGCAAATGAGCCACCGCCGCCACCGGAGTAGCCGTTGCCGTGGTAAGGAGCTCCACCACCTGAGTAACCACCACCCGGTGCGCCACCGGTGTTGTTGGTGTGTGTGCCTGCTCCGCCGCCGTAGCCGCCGGTTGCGCCACCGCTTTGTGAGGTCCCGCCAGAGCCGCCATTGATGAAGCCATAGCCTCGTTGAGAACCGTAGCTACCGCCACTTGAGCCATCGCTGTAGAAGCCGCCACCACCACCGGTGCCACTTCCACACGCTGATGCATCACCGCCGCCGTTACCGTTCGTTCCGCCGTTGTTGCTGCAGTTGTCACCTGCTCCACCTTCTTCGGTCGTCAGACCGGGGTTACCCTGGCTACTTGAAGTTGCGCCACTACCACCGCCGGCTACTACCAACGGCTCATTCGCTGAGGTCGCTACGAATGTACCGCCACCACCACCGGCAGCTCCACATACGGATGTTCCTTGTCCGCCAACCAGAATCTGAAGTTGATCACCGGGGGTTACTGAGACTGCACTTGAAATACGTGCACCAAGTCCGCCCTGATTTGCACTACACGTGCCGCCTTGAGCACCGAGTGCTTCGATCGTTACCTCAGTTACTCCATCAGGCACCGTCCAGAGCTGAATGCTGCCGGTATAAGTGAATGTCTCTGTGCCATCCGTAGCATTGGAGTCGTAGCAATTGCCACAGGCATCTTCAATGAAATCACCACCGCAAACACCGGCACAATCGATAACAAACTCGCATGAGCCATCGTCACATTGTGCATTTGGATCGTAGTTACATGCCGCACCATCGGTGCAGCCGTCGGGCAGGATACATGAACCATCGTCGCAGCTCGCAGTATCATCATAGTTACAGGCCGTTGGGTCGGTACAACCATCCGGAAGGATGCATGAACCGTCATCCGCACCTGCCTCGCTGTTGTAATTGCAAGCCGTTTCGTCCGTGCATCCTTCGATGCATACGGGTATTTCTTGGAAGCTTATGATGACCTGGCCATTCCCAGTATTCACACCTGACTCTGCGATTAGCATTGGTCCGGCTGCAAATGAGCCGCCGCCGCCACCGGAGTAGCCGTTGCCGTGGTAAGGAGCTCCACCTCCGGAGTAACCACCACCTGGTGCGCCACCGGTGTTGTTGGTGTGTGTGCCTGCTCCGCCGCCATAGCCGCCGGTTGCTCCACCGCTTTGTGAGGTTCCGCCAGAGCCGCCATTGACGAAGCCATAGCCTCGCTGAGAACCGTAGCTACCGCCACTTGAGCCATCGCTGTAGAAGCCGCCACCACCACCGGTGCCACTTCCACACGCTGATGCATCTCCACCGCCATTACCGTTCGTTCCGCCGTTATTGCTGCAGTTGTCACCTGCTCCACCTTCTTCGGTCGTCAGACCGGGGTTACCCTGGCTACTTGAGGTTGCGCCACTACCACCGCCGGCTGCTACCAGCGGCTCATTGGCTGAGGTCGCTACGAATGTACCGCCACCACCACCGGCAGCTCCACATACGGATGTTCCTTGTCCGCCAACCAAAATCTGAAGTTGATCACCGGGGGTTACTGAGACTGCACTTGAAATGCGTGCACCAAGTCCGCCTTGATTTGCACTACACGTGCCACCCTGAGCACCGAGTGCTTCGATCGTTACCTCCGTTACTCCATCAGGCACCGTCCAGAACTGCATGCTGCCGGTGTAATTGAACGTTTCACTGCCATTCTGAGCATTTGAGTCGTAGCAGTTACCGCATGCGTCTTCGATGAAGGTTCCGCCGCACGTACCTGAACAGTCAATCACATACTGGCAGGTGCCATCATCGATGGTTGCTACCGGATCGTAGTTACATGCCGTATCATCTATGCAGCCCATATCAAACGTACAACTGCCGTCATTATAGTTAGCGGTTTCATCGTAGTTGTCTGCTTCTGGATCCGTGCAGCCCGGGAAGCAATCAGGGGCTACTCCGTTTGGATCGAAGCAGTTTTCACAGTCATCTGTAACAAATGTTCCGCCGCAGGTGCCATTGCAGTCGATGGTCCAAAGGCATGAACCGTCGTTTTCAATGGCGGCCGGATCGAAGTTACAGGCTGATTCAATGGTACACCCTGATTGGGCGTAGAGAATGGAAGATGCCAGAAGGCAGCCTACCAGAAGGGCTAAGAAGCGATACATAGTAATGAGGTTGGTTAAAGTTGTGTGATAAAAGTACCTAAAATCTTGTGAATTGAATGTTAACAATCTGACACCGGCTTTCTTACTGTGGCAGACTCGTCCCGATTTATCAAGAAGAGCCGGGTGGGATCGCGGTCGGGGTTCTGGTATGGTTCGGGGGTATGCGTTAGGCGGTGCAGCGCTCCCGACCGTTGGTGTTTGGTGGTTCTATACTTTTTTCCCTCGCGCGAAACTTGTCCTGATTTACCGGGAAGAGCGGAATGGGAAGTTAGGGGTGAGGTGTTAGGTTGGCAGCGCATCGACCTATGAACACATCGACCTATAGACTTTTTCGGAAAACCGGAAAACTGGGAAACGGGGAGGTAGGTAAGAAGGGAGATAGCGAGGTAGGGAAAAGCGAGGTAGGGAAAAGCGAGGTAGGGAAAAGCGAGGTAGGGAGATGTGGAAAGCGGGGAGCTTATTGAAGACCTGATGCTTGTCGCATCCCGCGTTTTTACGCGGAAAAGAAAAGGGGAAGACTCTTCAGCCTTCCCCTTCTTTCTATAAGTCGAATTATTCTATTGACAGGCAGATCCGAAAGTTCCGAGGAACTGCAGAAGGTCAGAAGAATTCACGAGTCCGTCTCCATTCAAGTCTTCAGGACAAGTATTTTCTTCTTCAACGCACTGCTCAATGAACGGATCCCAGAAAGTGCCTTCTGAGCAGTAGGTTGACGGATCAACAACTTCATTTTCGCAAGTGCCATCATCGATTGTGGCTGCAGGATCAAAGTTGACTGCATTCTCGTAGGTACATCCGTAGCAATCATAGCCACATGTACCGTTATCAATGGTAGCGCCGAGCGTGAAGTTACACGCGAGTGGATCCGTACAGCCCGCGCATGACAGGTTTTCGCACGAACCGTCGTTGATGTTCGCTTCAGATGAGTAATTACATGCATTTTCATCCGTACACCCATACACGAGTGCCACTTGCTCACAGCCGCTCAGCTCTGCATTGAAGGTACGCGTGTAGCTGAAGCCACCACCGTTGTTACCCCCTGTGAAGCTATGCCACACTATGTCAAAGTAAAGGTCCGTGTCAATAATATGCAGAGACCAAGCCACATCGCCATTGCAGTTAGCATTTGGGTTATTCTGTGCAGCGTCAACCCATGAAGTGTACACGCCGGGCTCATCTGTGAAACCGAGTTTCCATTCGGTGTTGCTCGGTCCGCCGATTGCGTTACCGGGGTAGCCCATCTGATCGAATGCATTGAACATTCCCTGGTTGTCAGCGCGTGCGATCCAGGTATTACCTGTGATGCGATCCTGGTTTTCTTCGAGTGTCCAATCAGCATAGTTCTCCTTGGTGAATGTAACTGAGAGTTCACCTTCGTATGCACAATCAGTGATGAGACAAGATCCGTCATCGATGGTTGCTGCAGCGTTATAGTTGTCAGCATTTGAATCGGTGCAGCCGACATAGATGCAAGATCCATCATCGATGGTGGCTACTGCCACATAGTTCACGGCTTCTGAATCCGTACAACCTTCTACATCACCCACCTGGTCGAAGATGCAAGTACCATCATCATAAGTCGCGTCAGGATCATAGTTTGAGGCGTCCTGGTACATACATCCTGCTATTACGCAAGAGCCGTCATCGTTTGTTGCAGCCGGGGCATAGTTGTCTGCATTTGAATCTGTACATCCGAAGACGCAAGCAGGAGCCGGCGTCATTGGGTCATAACAGTTACCACAGGCGTCTTCGACCCATGTACCACCGCACACGCCATTGCAATCGAGATAGAGGCAAGAGCCATCATCATTCGTTGCAGTATTGTCGTAGTTGCATGCGTTGCTATCAGTACAACCGAGTACACAATCAGGGGCAGGTGTTGCCGGATCAAAGCAGTTTCCACAGGCGTCTTCTACCCATGTTCCGCCGCAAACGCCGTTGCAATCGAGGTAGAGGCATGAGTCGTCATCTACTGTTGCGTCAGCATCGTAGTTACACGCATTGCTGTCGGTACACCCTGTGTTAAACACACACGTGCCATCATCGTAGTCTGCATCAGGGTTGTAGTTATCAGCGATTTCATCGGTGCATCCTCCAATACATGTTGGTGTGAATACACCCGGATCAAAGCAGTTTCCGCATTCATCTGAGATGTAGTTGCCACCACAGACACCCGCGCAATCGAGATAGAGGCATGAGCCGTCATCACCTTGGGCATTGGCATCGTAATTGCACGCTGTTTCGTCGGTACAGCCGGAGATACATTCAGGTATTGTCTCCCAACTAATGACCACGATACCGTCACCTGCATTGGCGCCAGCTTCAGCTTCCTGATTCGTTCCTGTATTGTAGCTTCCGCCACCGCCGCCGAAGCCGCCGTTGTTATAACTTCCGCCGCCACCGGAGTAGCCGCCGCCGCCGCCGGCACCGTCGCAGCCACCGCCGCCGCCGCCGCCGAAGCCGCCTGGTTGCACACCACAACCACCTTCACCTGCTTCTCCGCCTGATAAGAGTGAACGACCGAAGCTGTAAATGGATCCACAACCAGAGTGAGACTGCCCGTCGGTAAACCAGCCTCCGCCATTACCTCCGCAAGGACCTGAGCCAAAGTTTGTTGCTCCGTTACCATCTACACCTCCTACGCCGTAGCGGTCGAAACAACATGTGCTGAAGCCATCTGCTCCATTCTCTGTGATTTGTCCGTGCTCGTTACCATTGGTGTTGCTCATGACACCACCACCACCACCGGCGACAATCATTGGAGTGTTATTGCTTCTTGATACGGCAGATGCACCTCCACCACCAGGACGACTTGGATGATCGGCACCCTTACCGCCTACAAGTACCTCGAGTTGCTCACCCGGGAACACCGTGAATGTACCAGACATTCTTGCGCCCAGTCCTCCGCCTACACCGAAGTTACCGCCGCCTTGTGCACCGAGCACTTCAATTGAAATCTCTTCTACCCCTTCCGGCACAGTGAATGTTTCTACAGCACCAGTAAGTTCGTAAGTCTGTGAGAATTGAACCGACGCAGGGTCGTAGCAGTTTCCGCAGAAATCACCCACGAAGTTCCCGCCGCAAGTTCCTGCGCAATCAATTTCGTAGGCACAGCTGCCGTCGTCGCACGGAGCATTCATGTCGTAGTTACATGCTGTTGGATCCAGACAGCCTCCTTCAATACAAGAGCCGTCGTCGAAATTCGCTGCAGGGTCATAGTTACACGCAGCTGAATCCATACAACCTTCAACAAGCTCTACCAGCGCACAGCCACTTTCTTCAATGAGGAAGGTACGTGTGTAGGTAAAGCCGCCGCCATTGCCGCTTTGCGTCCACTCATCAAAGGTTACTTCGAAGTAGAGCCCTGCGTCAATCACATGCAAGGTCATCACGTGGTCATTGTCGAATGCATTACCCGGACCTCCGAAGCCACTCTGGTAAACGGCATCGCGCCAGTCTTCCCAGTTGTTCGGAGAATCGAAATCTCCCCACTTCCATTCCGTGTTACCCGGTGAAGTGCCATACTGGTAGCTCTGTTCAAACACATAGTTAAACAGACCTTGCTGGTCACGACGGGTGATGATGCATCCCGGTGAGATGCTGTCTTGATTCTCGGTGAGGTTCCAGTCAGCGTAATTGTTCTTGCTGAAGGTCACTACCTGCGCACCCTGGTAGCCATCGCAATCAAGCAGGAGGCATGAGCCATCGTTGTACTCTGCTTCAGGGTCATAGTTGTATGCTTCTTCAATGGTACAGCCGCCGTCACAGTTCTGCGGAAGCTCTGCAGACTCACATTCACCACATGGGTTAATGAATGCTGCTCCACCGCAGGTTCCGGCACAGTCAAACTCGTAGGCACATGAACCATCATCGATGATCGCAATTGCATCATAGTTACACGCCGCCTCGTCGAGACAACCAAGATCGTATGTACAAGAGCCATCGTCAAAGGTTGCTGCCGGATCGTACTGATCTCCTGCAGGGTCGGTACAACCAGGAACACACCACGGTACACTTGAATAGGTGATCATCACCAGTCCGTCGCCCATCCGCGCTCCTGCTTCAAGCTCCTCAAGCTGACCTGTGTAGTAGCTTCCGCCACCACCACCGGCACCGTTTCCGTTGCTGCCACCGGCACCACCTGAGTAGCCGCCGCCACCGCCGCCGCCGTGCCATGCTGCACCACCGCCGCCGAAGCCGCCATCTACTCCGTGGTTCGTATCACCGTACTCAAAACATGGATCGCAAAGACCTGCTGCAAAGCTGAAGGCCTTGGTTCCGCCGTTGAGGGTGTTCGGACCACAGTTCGAGTCGTCTCCATTTCCGGCCCAGCCGGCTCCACCGGCACCGGCACAGCTACCACCGCTGTTTCCGCCACCACCGTTGATACCGCCTTGCTGGTTGCTGGTTGACGCAGCACCTACGTTCGTAACCTGACCGGGAACACCAGGTGTATCCTGGAATGCTCCACCGCCACCACCGGCTACGAGGATCGGCGTAAGCTCGCCTTCGAACCAAACGTAGGTTCCGCCGCCGCCGCCGCCACCGTAGTTGGTGCCGCAGCAGCTTTCCTTCATCTTACCTTGCTCGCCCACTACGAAATTCAGCACATCACCAGGTGAAACGCTATAGGTAGCCTTCACTCGAGCTCCGTAACCTCCCTCGGCATTGTTCTCAGGTGAGTCACCTCCCTGCGCTCCAAACGCCTCGATCGTAATCTCTGTAATTCCATCTGGAACGATCCACTGCTCTACTGAGCCTGTGTATGAAATATCTGCCGTAGTTGTACCGGAAGGATCAAAGCACTCTTCACAGTCGTTCAGAACGGCAGTGCCGCCACAAACACCGTTGCAGTCAAGGTACTGACAACTGCCGTCATCATTTGCTGCGGTATCGTCGTAGTTACACGCAGAAGCGTCCATACAGCCCAGATCATACGCACAGCTTCCATCATCATTCGTCGCTGATGGGTCATAGTTATCTGCTGCTGCATCTGTACAACCAAATGCACATCCCGGTGAAAGATCGTAGTAGAAATTTACCACACCATCACCACTTTGCACTCCACTTTCTGCAGTTGCATCCGTTCCGGCATTGTAGCTTCCGCCACCGCCGCCGAAGCCGCCATTGTTGTAGCTTCCGCCGCCACCGGAGTAGCCACCGCCGCCGCCGGCACCGTCGCAGCCACCACCACCGCCGCCGCCGAAGCCGCCAGCCTGGTTACCACAACCTCCCTGTCCGCCGGTTCCACCGCCGATGAAAGAGCGTCCGAAGCTGTAAATCGATCCACAGCCTGTGTTAGACTGGCCGTCTCCGTAGAAACCACCGCCGTTACCTCCGCACGGACCTGTTTCAAAGTTTGTTGCACCGTTACCATCAATACCTCCTACACCGTAGCGGTCGAAACAACATGTGCTGAAGCCATCTGCTCCATTCTCGGTGATTTGTCCGTGCTCGTTGCCGTTGGTGTTGCTCATTACACCACCACCGCCACCGGCTACTACCAATGGTGTGTTATCCATTCGGGTAATGAAGGTTCCGCCGCCACCGGCTGGTCGGCTTGGGTGATCAGTTCCTTTACCACCAACCAGTACTTTCAGCTGCTCGCCCGGCTCTACGGCAAAGGTGCCCTGGATACGTGCCCCAAGGCCACCGCCCGTGCCAAAGTTTCCACCGCCTTGCGCACCGAAGGCTTCAATGGTCAGTTCTGTCACACCTTCAGGAACGGTGAAGGTCTCAATGCTACCGCTGTACGTCATGCTACTTGACCCTGCTGCCGTAACACTGTCAAAACAGTTTCCGCAGGCATCTTCTACGAAGGAGCCTCCACAGTTGCCTGCACAGTCAATTTCAAAGGCGCAGCTACCGTCGTCGCAGGCTGCGTTCATGTCGTAGTTACATGCTGTTGGATCCAGACAACCTCCGCCAACGCATGAACCATCGTCGAAATTCGCTGCAGGGTCATAGTTACACGCAGCTGAATCCATACAACCTTCAACAAGCTCTACCAGCGCACAGCCACTTTCTTCAATGAGGAAGGTACGTGTGTAGGTAAAGCCGCCGCCATTGCCGCTTTGCGTCCACTCATCAAAGGTTACTTCGAAGTAGAGCCCTGCGTCAATCACATGCAAGGTCATCACGTGGTCATTATCGAATGCATTACCCGGACCTCCGAAGCCACTCTGGTAAACGGCATCGCGCCAGTCTTCCCAGTTGTTCGGAGAATCGAAATCTCCCCACTTCCATTCCGTGTTACCCGGTGAAGTGCCATACTGGTAGCTCTGTTCAAACACATAGTTAAACAGACCTTGCTGGTCACGACGGGTGATGATGCATCCCGGTGAGATGCTGTCTTGATTCTCGGTGAGGTTCCAGTCAGCGTAATTGTTCTTGCTGAAAGTCACTACCTGCGCACCCTGGTAGCCATCGCAATCAAGCAGGAGGCATGAGCCATCGTTGTACTCTGCTTCAGGGTCATAGTTGTATGCTTCTTCAATGGTACAGCCGCCGTCACAGTTCTGCGGAAGCTCTGCAGACTCACATTCACCACATGGGTTAATGAATGCTGCTCCACCGCAGGTTCCGGCACAGTCAAACTCGTAGGCACATGAACCATCATCGATGATCGCAATTGCATCATAGTTACACGCCGCCTCGTCGAGACAACCAAGATCGTATGTACAAGAGCCATCGTCAAAGGTTGCTGCCGGATCGTACTGATCTCCTGCAGGGTCGGTACAACCAGGAACACACCACGGTACACTTGAATAGGTGATCATCACCAGTCCGTCGCCCATCCGCGCTCCTGCTTCAAGCTCCTCAAGCTGACCTGTGTAGTAGCTTCCGCCACCACCACCGGCACCGTTTCCGTTGCTGCCGCCGGCACCACCTGAGTAGCCGCCGCCACCGCCGCCGCCGTGCCATGCTGCACCACCGCCGCCGAAGCCGCCATCTACTCCGTGGTTCGTATCACCGTACTCAAAACATGGATCGCAAAGACCTGCTGCAAAGCTGAGGGCCTTGGTTCCGCCGTTGAGGGTGTTCGGACCACAGTTCGAGTCGTCTCCATTTCCGGCCCAGCCGGCTCCACCGGCACCGGCACAGCTACCACCGCTGTTTCCGCCACCACCGTTGATACCGCCTTGCTGGTTGCTGGTTGACGCAGCACCTACGTTCGTAACCTGACCGGGAACACCAGGTGTATCCTGGAATGCTCCACCGCCACCACCGGCTACGAGGATCGGAGTAAGCTCGCCTTCGAACCAAACGTAGGTTCCGCCGCCGCCGCCGCCACCGTAGTTGGTGCCGCAGCAGCTTTCCTTCATCTTACCTTGCTCGCCCACTACGAAATTCAGCACATCACCAGGTGAAACGCTATAGGTAGCCTTCACTCGAGCTCCGTAGCCTCCCTCGGCATTGTTCTCAGGTGAGTCACCTCCCTGCGCTCCAAACGCCTCGATCGTAATCTCTGTAATTCCATCTGGAACGATCCACTGCTCTACTGAGCCTGTGTATGAAATATCTGCCGTAGTTGTACCGGAAGGATCAAAGCACTCTTCACAGTCGTTCAGAACGGCAGTGCCGCCACAAACACCGTTGCAGTCAAGGTACTGACAACTGCCGTCATCATTTGCTGCGGTATCGTCGTAGTTACACGCAGAAGCGTCCATACAGCCCAGATCATACGCACAGCTTCCATCATCATTCGTCGCTGATGGGTCATAGTTATCTGCTGCTGCATCTGTACAACCAAATGCACATCCCGGTGAAAGATCGTAGTAGAAATTTACCACACCATCACCACTTTGCACTCCACTTTCTGCAGTTGCATCCGTTCCGGCATTGTAGCTTCCGCCACCGCCGCCGAAGCCGCCATTGTTGTAGCTTCCGCCGCCACCGGAGTAGCCACCGCCGCCGCCGGCACCGTCGCAGCCACCGCCGCCACCGCCGCCAAAGCCGCCTGCCTGGTTACCACAACCTCCCTGTCCGCCGGCTCCACCGCCGATGAAAGAGCGTCCGAAGCTGTAAATCGATCCACAGCCTGTGTTAGACTGGCCGTCTCCGTAGAAACCACCGCCGTTACCTCCGCACGGACCTGTTTCAAAGTTTGTTGCACCGTTACCATCAATACCTCCTACACCGTAGCGGTCGAAACAACATGTGCTGAAGCCATCTGCTCCATTCTCGGTGATTTGTCCGTGTTCGTTGCCGTTGGTGTTGCTCATTACACCACCACCGCCACCGGCTACTACCAATGGTGTGTTATCCATTCGGGTAATGAAGGTTCCGCCGCCACCGGCTGGTCGGCTTGGGTGATCAGTTCCTTTACCACCAACCAGTACTTTCAGCTGCTCGCCCGGCTCTACGGCAAAGGTGCCCTGGATACGTGCCCCAAGGCCACCGCCCGTGCCAAAGTTTCCACCGCCTTGCGCACCGAAGGCTTCAATGGTCAGTTCTGTCACACCTTCAGGAACGGTGAAGGTCTCAATGCTACCGCTGTACGTCATGCTAGTAGCACCTGCTGCCGTAACACTGTCAAAACAGTTTCCGCAGGCATCTTCTACGAAGGAGCCTCCACAGTTGCCTGCACAGTCAATTTCAAAGGCGCAGCTGCCGTCGTCGCACGGAGCATTCATGTCGTAGTTACATGCTGTTGGATCCAGACAGCCTCCTTCAATACAAGAGCCGTCATCGAAATTCGCTGCAGGGTCATAGTTACACGCAGCTGAATCCATACAACCTTCAACAAGCTCTACCAGTGCACAGTCACTTTCTTCAATCAGGAAGGTGCGTGTGTAGGTAAAGCCGCCGCCATTGCCGCTTTGCGTCCACTCATCAAAGGTTACTTCGAAGTAGAGCCCTGCGTCAATCACATGCAAGGTCATCACGTGGTCATTATCGAATGCATTACCCGGACCTCCGAAGCCACTCTGGTAAACGGCATCGCGCCAGTCTTCCCAGTTGTTCGGAGAATCGAAATCTCCCCACTTCCATTCCGTGTTACCCGGTGAGGTGCCATACTGGTAGCTCTGTTCAAACACATAGTTAAACAGACCTTGCTGGTCACGACGGGTGATGATGCATCCCGGTGAAATACTGTCTTGATTCTCGGTGAGGTTCCAGTCAGCGTAATTGTTCTTGCTGAAGGTCACTACCTGCGCACCCTGGTAGCCATCGCAATCAAGCAGGAGGCATGAGCCATCGTTGTAATCAGCTTCAGGGTCAAAATTGTATGCCGCCTCGATCGTACAACCACCCTGACAGTCTTGTGGTTGAACAGAAGACTCGCACTGCCCGCAGCCATTAATAAATCCATCTCCACCGCAGGTTCCTGCGCAGTCAAACTCGTAGGCACATGTACCATCGTCAGTGATGGCAATTGGATCATAGTTACATGCTGCCTGATCAAGGCAACCGAGATCAAAGGTGCAAGAGCCATCGTCAAAGGTTGCTGCCGGATCGTACTGATCACCTGCAGGATCTGTACATCCCGGAACACACCACGGTACACTTGAATAGGTGATCAGAAGTGAGCCATTGCCTTCTTGAACGCCAGACTCAATTTCCAACAAGGTTCCGTCCTGGAAGCTTCCGCCACCACCACCGGCACCGTTTCCGTTGCTGCCGCCGGCACCACCTGCGTAGCCACCGCCACCGCCGCCGCCGTGCCATGCTGCACCACCGCCGCCGAAGCCGCCATCTACTCCGTGGTTCGTATCACCGTACTCAAAACATGGATCGCAAAGACCTGCTGCAAAGCTGAAGGCCTTGGTTCCGCCGTTGAGGGTGTTCGGACCACAGTTCGAGTCGTCTCCATTTCCTGACCAACCGGCTCCACCGGCACCGGCACAGCTACCACCGCTGTTACCACCGCCACCGTTGATACCTCCTTGCTGACCACTTGTTGATTGACCGCCAATATTTGTGGTCAAGCCGGGCATACCGTCTGTGTTTTGGAAAGCTCCGCCCCCACCACCGGCAACCATCATCGGTGTCTCAGAGCCATCGAGCCAAACATAGGTTCCGCCGCCGCCGCCGCCACCGTAGTTGGTGCCGCAGCATGACTGCTTAACTTTACCTTGTTCACCTATGGCTATTTTAATGACCTCGCCAGGGTTCACACTGAATGAAGCACGAACACGGGCGCCTAAACCTCCGCTCGCGCCATTCTCAGGAGAATCACCGCCCTGGGCGCCTGATGCTTCTAGAACTACTTCAGTAATGCCATTGGGCACAACCCACTCCTGAATGAAGGTTCCCTCGTCACCAATGAAACTAAATTCTTCAGTTGTCAATCCGGCAGGATCAAAACAGTTATTGCAGTCATCGCTTTCAAATGTCCCGCCGCAAATGCCGGTGCAATCGATCACATACGCGCAAGAACCATCCTCTGTGACAGCCACAGGGTCATAGTTACATGCGTTTGAATCTGTGCAGCCCTCTTGGCTGTAGATGTTGAATGATGCCAGGCACAGGAGTAGAGTGACCGACAGGATTTGGTGAAGTTTCATAAAGGTTAAAATTTTAGCGTGTCAAAAATAGCTTTTGGCCACGTGAAAACTGATTTCCACCGGGTTAACTTCATCACTCCGAATTGTTAAGGAAATGCAAACACCGACGAAGCGTTCAATAGTGCCGTCCATCGACCTTATTTTCTTTATGAGAAACCAAGACCTTCGACATACGGCCGGTTTTGGGCCATGAGCTACTAAAATATACTGCGCAAAAGCGCAGGATGGGTTCTCCCTTGGAGCGGGGGTCGGGGGTCGGGTATAGTAAGGTGTTAGGAGTTAGGGGTGCTGCGCATACTTGCGCTGCTACGTTCGAATAGGTGACTCTTGCGTGGCGGGGGCTATTGCCGCCGGTTTGTTGAAGCGAAGCGTGTCGACCTATCGACTCATCGACTCATCGACTTATGGACTTATGGACTATTCGGGAAGGCGAGAGAAAGGGAGAAAGGGAGATAGGGAGATAGGGAGAAAGGGAGGTAGGGAGGTAGGGAAAAAGCGAGGTAGGGAGGTGGGGAAAACGGGTAAATTATTAAAGGCCTGATGCTTGTCGCATCCCGCGTTTTTACGCGGAAAAGAAAAAGGGGCGGGATTTCTTCAGGTAACAAGCTTTGAAGCCACTCGGGGGAGTTACAGCAGAGCGTATTCGACCGGAAGGGTCACTACTTGATGAGCCCCCCTCTCAAGCGAACAAGCGTGGTATGTGTAGAAAGCAAGTTTTGGAGTGCTTCAGCACGTGCGATGCCAGCGTTTAGGTAGGACATCTGTTGCGCCCGGTAATCGAATGAGCTGATTACGCGGTTCGCGTAGCGGTCTTCAGCGATCTCAAGGGCACGACGCTGGTTCTCGACATTCTGCTGGTTGAGTCTATAGATTGTGCGCTGAGCCGTGTAGAGATCGTATGCATTTTGAAGGTCTTGTTGCACGGTCAGTTGTTGTTCATTGAGGCTGATTTGAGCGATTTCTTCGTTGATTCTTGCATTCTTCAGGGCTCTGCGCACTTTGCCGCCATTGAACAAATTGAATTGAAGAGAAAAGCTACCGAAGTAATTAAGGGTTCTGCCACTTGCGGCAAGTTCACCTGCTTCGAACTGGTTGTCACTTTCAGTGATTCCTGCATTAAAACTGAGTACCGGGAAGAGCTGTGCACGTGCTATTCGCTTCTCTTGCTCATTCAGCAAGCGATTGATCATCTGATTGCGCAGCGACTGGTTGTTATTTTTTACCTGATTCCACAATGCATCATAATCATACGGCAAATCAGGAGCCATAAGTGCGGTGGTGAGTTGCCATTTGGTATCCGGTGCTTCAGCCATAAGCAGGTTAAGGTTCCGGATGGTATTTCGCACCGCAATATCTTGCAAGAGGTAATTCGACGAATCGCTGATAATTGCGTTCTCAAACTGAAGAATTTCAAAGGTTGTGCTCGCACCGAGCGCTTTCTGTTGACGAGCGTACTCCGCCTGGTCGCGTGATAGCGAGATCACGTCTTTGAGCACCTCCAGCTTCTCTTGTTGAATGAGGGCATCGAAGTAGGCAAGTGTCACTGCCTGCACCGTGTTTTCAATGATCAATGCAGCATTTCCTTCACTTTGAGCTTCGAGCAATTCGAGCTGTCTTTTAGAGGCAAACATTCCGAGCCCATCAAAAAGCGTCCATGATAAATTTGCTCCGTATTCGATCCCCTCTGTCTGGATCTTGGCCTGGATGAACGACGTAGGGTTTTCGCTTTGATCACTGATATTCAGGCTATAACCGGCACTGGCTGCGATTGACGGAAGCGCATTTGTTTGCCCCCATGTGTTGTTGTTTTCAGCAATATCCTGCTGCAAGCGTGCCACTCTGATATCAAAGTTATTCTCGAGCGAACGGGCCACTGCTTCTTCAAGTGTCAGACCATCCTGCGCTTGCGCAGAAGAAAAAAGCAGCAACAGGCAGGCAGTCAAGGTCCAAATGTGCTTACTCATCTTCTTCAAACTGTTTTTGCGATAGTTGCTCACGAACGGCGGGCTCGCGCGCGGTCGTATCCAGCCAATTTCCTGTGCGTAGCCAGATCCATCCTGCATGAACCGGGTTGATCCATAGCACGAAAATCGGCAGCAGCACGAGAATGATCAGGGTTATAAATAAGAGGCCGAAGGCTACTGAAATCGCCATTGGGATGAGGAACTGCGCCTGAAAACTCTTGTTGAGTAGCAGCGGACCTAGTCCTACGATGGTGGTCACCGAAGTCAGAATAATCGGGCGGAAACGGCTCAACCCGGTATCCCACAGAGCTTCCCTGAACTCCATACCATTTTTCAGATTGTTGTTGTATTGCGCCATAAACACCAGGGCATCATTGACCAGAATACCGATGAGTGCAATGACGCCAAGAATCGAGAACAGGCTAATTTGCGCCCCCATAGCCCAATGACCAATACTCACGCCAATCAATCCGAAAGGAATCAGCAAGAACACAGCAATACCTTGCAGCGGAGAACGGAAAGTCAGCATGATGATAAAAAGCATCACGGCAAAAATCAGTGGCATCACTTTCTGAATGGACACCTGTGATTTTTGCTGTTCGCGGTTCTGCCCTTCGTAACTAACGCTTACCGAAGGGTAATTTGACAAAATCTCCGGCACGACGTTCTCTCTAACGTCAGCATTGGCATCAGAGGCGGAGACATCAGCGCTGGCAAGGTCTGCACTTACCTGAACTTCACGCTTTCCGTAGAGGCGGTTAATGGCGACAATGCCCCGCTTCACTTCAATATCAGCCACCTCTTCAAGCGGCACCTCCAATCCGGTGACCGTTCGAATACGAAGTTTACTCAGCTGACCAACTGATTGTCGATCTGACTCAAGAAAACGCACCCAGACCCTCACTTCATCTTCCCCGCGCTGAAGTCGTTGCACTTCATCACCAAAGTAAGACTGCCGTAGCTGAGAAATGATTTCCTGCTCTGTCAATCCCAGGTAGCGAGCCTCGGGCTTGAGGTAGATGTTCACCTCTTTGAGTCCTTTCTGGTTGTTATCGATGACATCTTTGAGGTCATCACGTTTCTCCATTTCTTCGCGCAATTTAGCGGCTGCCGCATTCAATTCTTCGAGGTTATTACCGAGAAAGGAGATTGATACGGGCCGTCCGAACGGACTGAATGTCGCGAAGCTGACATTGTCTGCGCCATAGATGGGCCCCACCTTCTCACGGATCATATTGGTCACCTTGAGCACTTTAATGTCGCGTGTTTCACCATCCAATAGCTGGATATTGATCGTACCGTCATAGGTGGTCGGACCAACGCGTTTATCAACGGCCAGCACCACATCAAGACTATCAGTGCGCTCTTTTTTAAGTTCCCGGCTTACCTCCCAGGCGGCGGCTTCAATTCGATCAAGGGCATTTTTAGTTATGTACTCGCGTGTTCCTGAAGCCATTTTCAGGCTAACGGTGATGTTATCACCTTCAATAAATGGGAAGAAGGTGGTTTTAACAAGACCTCCCCCAATGAGACCTGGAACTGAAATCACAAACAGCGCCACGATCGCACTGAACATGACCCATGGCTGCCGCATGGTAAACTTCAATACCGGTGCGTAGAGCTTATCACGCATCCAGTTCATGAATTTTTTGAGCGTTCGCTCGACGAGGGTCGGCTTGAGATTGCGATCCATCGCTTTACTGTGCCCCACGTGTGCAGGCAAAATGAGGGCGCCCTCAATCAGTGAAAACACCAGTGCAAGGATCACCACGAGCGCCATTTCACTGAATATCTCACCGAGGCGTCCTTCAATAAAAAAGAACATCGAAAACGCGACAACGGTGGTGACAATGGCTGAGAACACTGCCGGGAGAACCTCAAGTGTGCCGTTAATGGTCGCCTGAAAACGAGTTTCACCTTGTTCGTAATGCTGGTAGATATTTTCGGCAATTACAATGCCGTCATCCACCAGAATACCAATCACGAGGATCATACCAAAAAGCGAAACCACGTTGATCGTAATGCCTACCAGGTGTGCAAGGATGAACATGCCGGCAAAACTGACCGGAATGGCCAGCGCGACCCAAAAGGCAAGCCGGAAATTCAGGAAGAGCGCCAGAATCAGCACCACCAGTCCAAAACCTGCCACCCCATTGTTGACCAACAAGTCAATCCGCTGCTGCAAGGTGACCGAACCGTCACGAATCACGTACAGTTGCACTTCCTGGTTCTTCAGGTTAAAGTCTTCAATGTAGGCATTGACTTTATCAGTAATCCCAAGAATGTCTTCTTCGATGAGGTTGTTGACGGTCACTACAACGGCCTGTTGGTCATTGAACCAGGTGCGGCTCGGGTCTGATTCACTCCACCGGTCGCGCACCTGAGCAACTTGTCTGAGCCGAATTACACGTCCATCAGGCTCTGCCCTCACCACAATATCTTGCAGTTCTTTCGCACTATATTCTCTGTAGCGGCCGCGGATCAGCAATTCTTCACGTTCTGCCTTGATCTTACCTCCGGTCACTTCAATATTCGCAGACCTGACCGCATTGCTGATTTCTTCAATGGAGATGCCGAGTTCCAGCAGTCGCTGTTCATTCACCGCTATTTCGATCTCCTCCTCCGGGAAACCGCTGAGGTTGACCTGCGACAGTCCTTCCATGCTGCGCAGATCGGTTTCAATCTGACGGGCAGTACGTTTGAGGTTGATCAGGTCAAGGTCGCCGGCAACAGCGAAGGAGATGGCGAAGTTTACCTGATCTTTTTTGTAAATGATCGGTGGCTCCATGCCAAGCGGAAAACTGGCAATCCGGTCAACCGCGTTTTGTACATCCTCTAAAATATCATCCGTTTCGTCTTCATCGAGCACCGTGACATTAATGCTGGCGCTATTTTCGGTGCATACCGATTTCACCTGATCAAGGCCGGCGATACCTTTAAGATTGTCTTCAATCTTCGCTACCACACCCTCTTCGATCTCTTCAGGCGAAGCACCCGGGTAAACGATTTGTATCGCAATCTCTTTCGTAGGGGTTTCCGGGAAGAAATTCGACTTAAGGTTGAGCATGCTGATCGCACCTGCAATGAGGATTGCAAACATGACCATGTCGCCGTTGATCGGGTAGCGAACGAAATAACGGATCAATGCCTTCATTGATTGGTCACTTTTACGACCATCCCGTCATACGCATTGCTGAGGGGTTCGGCCAGGATGGGTGTTCCGGTGGCGACACCACGAACCAACGCATCGTTAGAAGAGCGATACACCACCTGAACCGGCAGCATCGTAAGCAAGGTGTCTGACTTCACTGCATACAGCTGATCGTCTGGAGTCAGAAGCTCAAGTGGAATACGTAGTACACTGTCAACCGGCTCGCCATAGATGGCCCCGGAGAGGTACATCCCATCGCGGAGGTTTTCAGACTCTACTTGCAGAAAGACTTTAGTCGTTTGAGTATTTGGGTCAATGGTATTCGCTAACCGCAGCACATCTCCGGTAAATTCGGGAGTGTTCGCAAGCTCTGCTTCCGAATCGCTCGGGTCTGGTTTAACGGCGTTCAGTGAACGCCCTACCTGATCGGCTTCAAAGCGGTCACCGATACTGACCACTCCAATGGCATTACCGGGAATTGCAGACTCTATTTCAAAGCGATTGGTACTGACGAAATCACCGAGTTTTTGACCTACACGAACCAAGGCACCCGGATTCACAAGGCTATTGCTAACCTCACCGTTGAACGGCGCACGCAACACATACTTTGATAAACGCTCTTCAGCTGACCGGATGGTGTAGTATTGATTCAGGATGCTCCGGTTTGAGAGAAAAAACTTCTCCGTTTCACTGGCCGGTTCAGGCAACATGGGCAGAAACTCTTTAACATCTACAGACGCCGTGTAAGCTCGCCACGTCTCAAATCGATCAGGAAAATCAATCTTGAAATCAGCAAGGGCTCCGGTCAACAACTGAAGAAATCCACTTCGCTGTGACATGAGCGTTAGACGTTGTTCACTATCATCCAGGCGAAGCATTACTTCTCCTTCGCTGAAGTACGTTCCCGATCGGAAAGGCTTTTGCTGAGGTTGAATAACGCCCGTAACTTCACTGAAAACTTCAATACGGTCAAGCGCTCTGACACGCCCCTGAACATACACTACGGGCGCCTCTGATGAAAGCACTGCCCGCATGGTTTTCACCAATTTGACGGGTCTTGGCGGTGCACTTACCGGCGGGTCTGACTTCATACTGATCAGCCCGCGCATGATGAAAATCCCAATGGCTATAATGACCAGTCCGATGACTGCACGAATTACATTTTTCATAAACAGCTTACTAGCGCGGCAAAAGTACAGTTTACCAAAAGACTTCATGTGACCTGGGTCGCCTGAAGGTTGTTAATTCATGAAAACCTGCCGGTACTTAGTTAGTTTGCGACACTTACCCTCGGGTTAGCAGCATATTGCCTGAGCTACTGACTTCGCCATCCGATTTGAAAAGTGTACCTTCTGCGCATGACACCTCGCACATTGAACATCGTTACCTGGTCGTTGACCATTCTTTTCGCGCTATGGATTTTCGTAGCCGGACTGTCACATGTTGTTCCTTCATACGAACAAATTGACAATTTTCGCAAATGGGATCTCTCCCGAAGTTTCATGGTATTCATCGGCATTTGTGAAATGTTGGGCGCCATTGCGCTGTTCTTCCCCAAACTTCGCTCCTTCGCCGTGCTGGGCCTCACCGTTATTTTGGTTGGCGCCATTGCCACCCATATCACGAGCGAAGAATTAGTGAAAACACCGAGCCCTACCATTGCCTTATTGATGTTGCTTTCGGTCTTTTTTCTGTGGCGTAAGAAGCGAAGATTGTCTGCTATGCCTTGACCTTGTCGGTTTGTTTCGCCGCAAAAGCGGCGGATGCGAACAAGCTCCTTTCGGTCAATACTTTTGTGCTTGTTTACATGCACCGGAGCCCTTGTGTTCAATGTGTTTCACTTATCAGACAGTGACTGACAAACGTCTGCGGTTCTCGCAGCGTATACAGCGAAGACAAACCCCTCTGATTATGAAAAACACAATACTCTTTACACTGGCTGTTTTCGCAGTCGTATCGTTACAGGCACAATGCTTCACCGTCACTACCCTTGAGTGGAATACAGAGCAGTTTACATTGAATGGCACCATCAATGGGGCGTATACCCTTGCGGTGTTGCCTACAGGAGCCACACTCGAGAACAATGAGTCTGACACGTTCAGCCTCACCCTCCCCATAGAAAAGGCAGATCACGTTTTTATTTTCGGACTTGTGAACGGTGCTGATGAGTGTAGCTTCACTTTTGACCCTGACGAATCAACCTATTTCAATGCTGCCTGGGTAAGCGCCTCCGACCCGAGCACATGTGATGCTACAGACGGTTCGCTCTGCCTTACAGACTACTCCGGAAACCCGGTAGACTTTACCATTGATAGCTTCGCTTCTTCAAACGGCTGTCTTGGAGGCCTGTCTTCAGGAAGCCACTTGCTTTCACCAGCGGCAATTACTGCTTCTGATGGCGTCACTTATCTTAACCCGTCAAAAACGGTGGAGATGCTCGAACTGAATGTGACGCTAACAGAAAATGACGGATTACTTATTCCACAAATCAACGGCGGATCAGGAGACTACGCATGGTTCATTAACGACGCACCGATCAATGAAGGCATACCGGTTCAGTTCAAAGGTTGTGCGGTGGTAGACGTCACCGACCTCGTGACCGGTTGTAAAGCAGTCAAAACAGAATACCTCACCAACTCCATCAAAGGAGATATCAGTGGCGCCTCAGCCCAGACCCCCGGTGACGGATGTGTGCTGACCTCAGACCTTCTGGCGGTGCTTGGGTTTATGGGTCCTACCAGCACTGCAGCCGACTTCGACTGTGATGGCGTGACGAATATTTCCGATTTGCTGTTTTTCCTCACCCGTTTTGGTGCGGGCAACTGCGGATCTTGATTTAAAAACGATCAAGGTCAACCGGACGCATCACGCCAAACCATTTCAGAATTTTCTCACCTACACCGGGAACATCCACGTGTATCAGGAAGACCCCACCTGAAATCGGCACATTCGCCTGGTTCTTGAGGTCCCAGTCGAGCGATGTCAGTGGGTCTGCCTTCTGGTACTGACGAATCAGGGTGCCCTGAACATTGTAGATGGTCACCGTGCACACTTCAGGGAGGTTCGTGATCTTCACCCGGTTATCGAGCTTACCTGTTTCATACTGTGAGTAAGCATAGTAGGGGTTAGGAACCACGTTGACCTCTTCAAGTGCTTCGTCAAGTGTGGCCTCATCATTCAACACCGTAGCTACATTGCGGGTGGAGAAACGATAGAAGGGGTTCCAGTTGTTTTCTGCCAGATCGTAGTCGTCAACGTTTGACACGGTGGGCGAGTATTTCTCGAACTTCTTGGCAATTCGTATGCGAATCCGCACATCATTAGGAATCAGTCCTTGTTCAACCGGCAGCATTTCATATCCGTCATTCAGGAGTGACGAACCTACCCATGTACAGGCGCGGAACACGCGCCGGCGGTTGGTATTGCTGAAGTCGGCCTCCAGGTTATTGTAGATGAAGCGACCTTCATCATAGGCAGGCATCCGCTCGATGTTGTCTTCTTCAAATTGAGCATTCTTGAAGACGTAGATCCAGTGCTGACCACCCGCGTATATCGTTGCACCCAAGTTGGACGTAATACGATCTGATGGGTTCCAGAGCATGTCATTGCCATTGTCTGCTGCAAACCATGAATCTTCACCAAAAGCGATGTTCAGGCGCTCACCGGTACCCACATCAATGGCATAACCGGGGAACCATCCCATACCAATAGGCTGTTCGCCATTCAGTGTAGCTTCGGTATCGTTGCCTCCTTCACCAACGGTGAGACCATTCTTGTCTACAGACGGGTGACGACGCAGACGCATTTTCTCCGGGTCGTCAAAATCAGGGGTCAGATTTTGAGCGAGATCTTCGATGGGCTGCATTTCAATCACCGCAGCGCGTGTCCACTTGCTCTTATCGCTGGTGAGCACGATATCTACGTTGTTGAGTCCTGAAATCTTCGAGAACGGACTCAGGTCGCCTTCCAGTCCGTCAATGGTTGGAGCCACTGCCGGCAGGAAGATGCTCTCTGTCGCACCCTGAGGGGTCACTTCGCCGGTATATGATACCAGTTGGTAGGGAGCCCAGGTGCCACCAAGAAGCGTCTCATACATTTCATCTTCATCGAGCGGGGCACCGGCTTTCAGATCGTCAAAGATGACTTCTTCTTCAATGTCATCATTTTCACTGACCTGCGTACCGGCGCGAATCCAGTTCAGCTCTGAGAAGCCTTCAGCATCGGGAATACCGGTAAGCCACGGACGTGTGCGGTCTTCGAAGTCAATGGTGGCTTCCAGCAGTTCGGTGAATTCGTTGTTGTTGGTATACTGGTATTGCTCCCAGGTAATGGAGATTCCCCAATCAAGCAGGATGTCTTCATTTAGCACTGAAATAGCTTTGATCGAATTGTACACTGCCCGATCGTCATTGGATGGATCCGCATCTGCGAGCATGGTCAGGTTGGTAAGCTCCCAGAATGCCGTATCGGCATCGTCAATATCAGCATCATCAGGAGCCAGGCGGAGCTCAAACTCTGCGTTAGGCACATTGAGTGGATCAATCACTTTGATGTCAACCGGCCCGCGGCCCGGGCGGTAGGTAAACTCAGTGGTTGTGACATTCTGCAATGCACTCTCCTCTGAAGCGGGATCCATATCCAGAAGCAGGGTGCCATTGCCCTTGCCTTCTAGGCGGGTAATGGGTACACCATCGCCATAGCTTGCGCCGGTGAGCGTACCGCCGTTTTCTACTTGAGGCATGTGTGGGATGGCACTGTACACCCTGATTGCGCTTCCTCCGGCGGATGAGCGGCTCGCTTTGAACTGTTCATCCTGGCCTGTACGTGTATTGGGGTCATACTCATCGTAATTATTTGTGCCATAGGCGAGCACCAGGTAATAATATGTTTTGTGGTTCACCAGTCGGTTATCTCCTTGCGCAAAGGCGTCATTCAGGATACGGAAACTATGTTGCACCCCATCATTCTCACCGTTTGCCATGACCTCAGGCACCGGCAAACCAATTGCCTGATCGAACCTGTAATTTACCACTACATCAATCGAGTCTTTCTTGTCAACGGTGAACAACAGGCGGGCTTTTTCTACATCCCGGAGGTCAGCGACCGAAACTTCGGGGTCTGAAAGCTGGTAAACCTGATAGCCTTGAAATTTATAGCTACGCTGCTCTTCGCTCAGCACTTCACCCTCTGTCGTTGATTCAGGAATGGCCGGATCAAGGGCAATGTATTCTTCGTTGAAGTTGTTTGAAAGCGGATTGTCATTCGTGACATAGAGAATGACCTCTCTATCGAGCTCCTGAATGGTCACATCAGGGGCATCGGGTCCGGAAACAATTTCAAAGCAATTATCAAAGAGTGCCTGGGCTTTGTCATCAGCGATGCGGAGAAGCTCTACAGATTCAAAAGGGTCACCACCGCTTGCACGCGCCCAAAGCACACCCACGGTGATGTTGTTATAATCACCCGGTTCAAGCACGAATGGGCCGGCACTTTGCATGAATACACGGTCGCCCGGAGGGTTACCGGCTGTTTGTTCGGTCCACGGTTCTGTTTCCTGGCCTTGCGTACCCCAATTCAGCGGATCTGTGTCGCCGGGAAACATGTAATCAGCATCAATACTGAGGTCAGCGCCGGTGCCCGGATTAAAAGCATCTCCTCCATAGGCCATGCGCTGTCCGTTTCGCCAAAATCCGCGCATGTAATTGTAATACTCAAAGGCCACGGTTGGCGATCCGTTGACACCTCCTCCGAAATTATGGTAGAGGAATTTGCGCATCCCGAACCGTTCGTTATCGACGATACCATCGCCATAACCGATTCCGATACCATCGTAAGGAATACCCAATGAATCAATCGCATTCTGGAAGTTTTCGGTAAGTGGATTATCGATTCCATCAGAATCCTGGTAAGGACCTTCAAAGAAATCGACCCCCATAGCGGGAGGGTTCTCCCCATAGCCCAGTGAGATCGCACTTGGCTCATCAATCGCGTCGCCGTTGTAGGCATATCCGAGTCCGCGACCGACATCGCACCCAAC
Source organism: Flavobacteriales bacterium (assembly GCA_018402085.1). GTDB lineage: Bacteria > Bacteroidota > Bacteroidia > Flavobacteriales_D > Sanyastnellaceae > Sanyastnella. The sequence continues at coordinate 2,791,828 of JAGYJM010000002.1, forward strand.
ATAATCATCAGGAAACCCGCCAATATCGCAGTCAACCCACACACCGAAGTAAGTCTCGGTGAGGGTCTGGGTTCCTTGATTGATCAAAACGAAGTTGTAGAAGGTCATGTTGTTGATCTCGTCATTGGTAGAGAACGCAAATGCCTGAGAGCGCACTTCCATGCCTATGGGCTCGCCCTGCGTTTCGGTATGCACATTTCCTTTGTCGTTGGTGATCCAGTAGTACGTTACATCACCAAAGAGCGGCACGGGGTCTTCCCTTCTTCTCTCTTCACAGTCGATTTCCTGTATAAAATCGTACCAGGGGTAGTCTCCTGCTGAAGGGTCATATATTCCGTTTCCGTTGTAGTCTAAAAACGGCGACAAAAAGAAGTCTTGTCCTTGTCCGACATCACCATGAGCAGGGTAATCGAAAAAATACTGGGGAATCGCATAACCGTCGAGTTCCTGGTCTTCGAGGTCACAATCGGGATCATTGAGACAATCAAAGTATTGGCGATGACGAATGGCGTCTGAGCGCAAGACACGGGCAAAGCGGTCATATTCCTGGCACGTGGCTTCGGAAACCTCGGCTGCCCCATCAGTGGTTAACGGGCCCGGCCAGTAATCATTTCCGGTTGCACCATAGCGCATGGCAGCCAGCTTGAGCTGACCGTCAGGAGCCAATCCCCCCATCCACAAAGCGCCACCGTACATAACGCCCACATCGCCTCCCTTGGGTACTTCATACGACCCAATGCTCTGTGCACGATCATGCCAAAGTGCGCCATTGGTGGATATCAGTGCACGAACGTTGTTCCATTCGATGTCACGAAGGGCGGTTGCGGGGGCGCAAGCGGCTGCCCGGGTGCCCATATTGAGCGTTTCAGCTGTATTCGCATCCAGCGCTTTGCGCTGAGCTTCAACAAAAGCTGCTTTATCTGCATATTCTGACTGAGCCGCCAGGAATAGCGGCACCAGCGCTATGAGGCCCACAGCGCCCTTGAATAAGATCGTTCTCATGCTCATCATCTAGGTTTGGCTTGCAAAGTACAATGCATCAGTTAATTTGACACACAGCTTTACCCAATGATTTGCTCAAGCATGAGCTTATCGGTATACAGTAACCAGCCTTCAACCGAGCGATCCGTGCCTTGCCGCAGTGCCTCGCAATAATGTTGAATTTGTTGCACGTGCGCCTCTTCAGAGCCGCCTGTTTTGTAATCAAGCACCACGAGGCTTCCCGAAGAGTTTTGAATCACCCGATCGGGGCGGATCACCTCTCCCTGATCATTGATCCATTCTCTCTCAATGTATGATACTTCTTCGCTCAACCACTGCTGCATCTGGGGCATATTCACCACGGCCCTGACTTTTTGCAGGATGGCCTCCCATGAAGAGCGATCCATGCGCTGCCACGGATAAGGCATCGCCAATACCGGTTCAATGTCTGCCAAGGCACGAATCATCGCCAGGAGGCGATGCACTTCAGTGCCTTCTTGCCGGGCTGTAAGGCGACGCAAGATCGGGTCATAACCTTCCGGTCGCACACTGATGCGAAGTCTGGACGTGGCTGCGGAGCGTTTCAATGACGACAGTGTATGGGGCATGTCTTCATTGCGGGCGCCCTCTTTTAGCACCGGTTCTCCTTCAGCAACGCGCTCTTCCCAGAGGGCTTCACCCATTCTCTCAGCAACAACTTTAGCCACCATTTTATGCGGCGAATCCCACGTTTCGTTCTTCTTTTTCGGCACATGCTCAATCAGAAGGTGGAGATGATCGGCGGCGCGCGTGCACGCCACATAGATGACATTCATTTCGTCAAGCAACTCGCGCGATTTTTCTGCTTCGTACTGATCATTCGCCCATGTGCCTTTCATTTGACTGAGTGGCACGACAGCGGTTGGAATTCCGAATATCTCGGGATCAAGGTCAACCGGGTGTAAGTCAGAGGCTCCTCCTCGACTACTATCCGGAATCAACGCAATGACCACCGGAAACTCCAGTCCTTTGCTCTTATGCACGGTCATCACTCTCACGCCGTCAATATTATCGGGCACTGTGATGCTTTTGCGGTGGCCTTCGTTATCCCAGAAGTACAAAAACCCACTGAGCCCCTCGCTTTCTTCAAGCTGGTAATCGAGGGCCATCTGCAGCAGCGCCTCAGCATAGGCCGGGTAGTGTTCGTTTACTTTCAGCAGGCTCATCAGATGCTCAACGAGGTCATAGAGGTTTCGGGAAGCCAGTTTACTGAAGTCGCTTACTCCGAGCAAGTCATTAACCAGCTCACGCACCTTGATACGTCCTCTTTTACGCTGCTTATCGGGCAGTTCAACATACCTCTCATAGATATCTTCAAGCGACGGTATGCCCGGATAGTAAGCAGCGAGACACTGCACGAGACGAGCGGCTGCCTGCATATCGTCGGGGTTATGCAGCAGACGCAACATTTGCACGACTGCGAGCGGTGCCACATGAAGGCCGATGCGGAGGCTTTCACTTGTGATCGTGCTAACGCGGTTGTCAAGCAAGTAACGGGCGATGCCCCTTGCTTCTTTTCCTGAGCGGGTCAGGATGGCGATATCACGCAAGTCATATCCGAGCTCGCGGTTCTTTTTCACGAGGTCAAGGATTCGCTCGTGCCTGAGTTGATCGCGGTCAGCAGCCGGACGAGCGGGGTAGGCATCAGCAGTGATCCAGCCTCCCTTGTGTTTTCGCGGCTCCTGAGCCAATTTCTCGTAAATATCGCGATGCTCTTCACCGAGGTATTGACAGAGGTCTTCAAATAATTCGTTGTTGAAGCGAACCACATTCTCACGCGAGCGCCAGTTATCGCCCAGGTTGCGTTCACGGTGATAGCGATGCAAGGTGTCTTGCCGCTCTTTCATCTGTGGCGTAAGCTCACGACCTATCAAATCAGGCAATTGCTGCAACTGCCTGACATCTCCATTTCTCCAGCGGTAAATAGCCTGCTTGCCATCGCCTACGATCAGGTTAAAGTGACCGGTTGCCAGGCTGTTCTCAATCAGCGGCAAGAAATTCTGCCATTGCACCACAGAGGTGTCTTGAAACTCATCGATCAGGAAATACTTGTAACGCTCGCCAATGCGTTCAAAGATGAAGGGTGCCGGACTCGAGGCTACGAGCTGCTCAATCGTGCGGTTCAGATCAGCAAAGGTGAAAGCATTGGCTGAGGTGCGCACGTCGTAAATGGTTTCTTGCAATTGTTGAAGCACAGCCAACGGGTACATGCTGTTCATGAGCCCTCGCTTCAAGCTAAGCTTCGGATCAAGGGCTTCCAGAATCTGGTGGTAGGGCTTTCTCAGGTGTTGCTCAAGAAACGCCGCCACCGCGGCTTCCTCTTCCGAGGGCGTTCCCGATTTGCAGAGGCTTTTTACACCATCAAACTGCCCCTGAATGGTCGCACTCGGCTCGCGAAGATCGCCACTCGCGATGCGGTCAAAGAACTTCGGAATGTGATGTCCGCTGAAAGCCTTCTCAAGTCCGGCCGCACCAATCTCTCGCGCTGCTGAGCGGGCGGCTTCGACCGCTGCGGTATCTGCTTTGTGGATTTCCTTTAAATACGTGCGCTGCAGGTTGATGAAATCTGTCGGTTTATAGGTTGAAAGGGCATTGAGAACCGGTCGGATTTCTTCTTTGAAAAGTAGCTTTCCGAACTTGATGAGCTCATCGCGGATCAGCCAACTGTCTTCGTCTTCAATACGCTGCAAGACGAAGCCCTCCACAACACGTGTCAGTTCAGGGTCATCGGGTCCTACCCTGGCTAGCAGTTCATCAACGGCTTTAGCGATCAGGTGTTCTTCATTCAATTCGATGCGAAAATCACCATCCATCGAAAGTTCACGGGTGAAATTGCGTACGAGGCGATTGACAAACTTATCGATCGTCATTACGGCGATCTGCCCATAGCGTGTCATCATGGCGTCGTATTGCCGCTGTGCACGGTCGCGCAGCACTTCAGGTGATATACCGAGCTCGCTGCAGAGATCGTTGTTGTAGGGGCTTTCTCCCTCCGCTACGCGTTTCATGCCTTCAATGATTCTGCTCTTCATTTCGTCGGCTGCCTTATTTGTAAAGGTGATCGCCAGGATGCTGCTGAAAGCAAAGTCATCGGAATCGTTCAATGCCGCAAGCAGGTAATAGAGCACCAGGTTGTAGGTTTTACCTGAACCGGCAGATGCGCGGAGGATTAGAAATTCGGGTTGATCAGGCTTGAGGAGAGGTTCAGTGTTCATGAGAAAGGTCAATACTTCAGCGCGGGAAATTACAAATTACCTACTTTTGACTTATGCGTATTGTCGGACTGTTTCTGGTGTGGTTTATAATCCTCTCGGTAGGCGGTAAGACGCTTATCCAGGTTGACTTTATCCTCCATCAGGATCAGATCGCGCGCGAGCAGTGTGAGGAACGATTCAAGGAGAATTCCTGTTGTCACGGGCAGTGCGTACTGAAAAAGAAATTCGACGCCGCAGAAACCCCTGTAGAGTCATCGGGAGAAGAGCGCACTATACCGGTCATGCCGGAACTGCTCTGGGTGCCTGAAAGGCCGTCACCACTGCATTTTTTAACAGACGATGTTCGCATCCTGCGCTTTTGCGCAGTTCGTGAAAAAATCACTGAAGGCTTCCCGCTGCCGATTGAGAAGCCGCCCCGCCGCCTCATTTTCTTTCGCGCTGTGTGATCCACCACACTTTTTTTCTGCTTTACCCTGTTTTTCTTTAGGGTGAAGTACGCTTTTACAGTATTAACAGAGACAATTGCGTCTAATTTGAAGGAAATGAAAACAACCTTTTTTACCTTTTTTACCGTTTTTGCCCTGGCGGCCATCTTGCTGACCAGCTGTGATAAAGACGAAGATGTTACCGAAGGCACACTCAGACTGAGTACCCGTGCCTTATTCAATGGCAACACATTCAATATCGGAGACACCATTCAGGACCCGGCGGGCAACCCCATGTTTGTTGAGCAGTTCAGAATGTTTGTTTCTGAAATTCGAGCCGTTAAAGAAAACGGAGAGACCGTGCGTCTGGTCGATGTGGATCAAATCAATTTTGCTGAGGGCTGGACGCAGAGCTACACGCTACCTGCGGGCAGGTACAAAGGTATCAGCCTGAGCCTCGGTGTTCCGGCAGACTTGAATACCGATCAGGATCCGGCGCAGTACCCTACCGATCACCCGCTCAGTATTTCGAGCGCTGAAGGTATGTTCTGGACCTGGAACAGCGGCTACATCTTCGTGAAGTACGAAGGCAAGGTGGCGCTTGACGGCGATGAGAACAGCATTCTTGACCCCTATGCGTTTCATGTAGGCGGCGACAGCTTCTACCGCTCACTGACGCTGAATCGCAGCTTCGAAATCGGTGAACCGCGTACCGATCTTCGCCTGAATTTCAATACCGAACAGTTCCTCACCGGACCTGGCGATACCATTGACCTCGCTGAAGATAACCTCACGCACACCATGGACAACATGCCGCTGGCGAACCGTTTCATGACGTTGTTTGCTGACGGTATCAGCCTGAATTAATTGATGCGCCAGGCACTGACATACCTTGGAATAGGAGTAATCACCCTGCTGGCGGCCTGTAAGCCTGATCCGGAGGTGGTTACTCCTGTTTCTTCTGACAGCCAGAAATGGCTGGATGTTACGGTGCCTCCGGGATTTCCGGAGATCGTCTACCCAACTGACAATCGCCCCACCGAAGAACGCGTTGAACTCGGACGGCTGCTCTTTCACGATGTACGCTTGTCTCGTGATCAGTCAATCAGTTGCGCCACCTGCCACATCCAGGAACACGCCTTTGCAGAGCCCAAAGCCGTGAGCGAAGGAGTTGATGGCACCGCCGGCTTCCGCAACTCACCGAGCCTGGCCAACATTGCATGGCACCCCCGCCTCTTCATGGATGGCGGCGTTCCGACACTGGAGCTTCAGGTGCTGGCACCCTTTGACAATCACGCGGAGTTCGATGCCAGCATTACCGAAGTCAGCGATGAGTTGCGCCATGATGAAACACTCAACAGACTGGCGCAAAAAGCCTACGGACGGGAGTTTGACCCTTACGTAATGACCCGTGCGCTTGCCGCTTTTGAACGCACACTGATCAGCGGCAACAGTAAATGGGATCGCTACCTTAACGGTAATGCGCGAGCACTGAGTGATGAAGAAAAAGCGGGAATGGACCTGTTTTTCAGTCCGAGAACCCAATGCAGCACCTGTCACTCGGACGTATTGATGACTGACTTTTCATTTCGGAACATCGGGTTGTACAGTGATTATGCAGATGAAGGGCGTCAGCGTGTGACGACGTTCGAAGAAGACAACGGAAAGTTTAAGGTACCTTCATTGCGCAACGTGGCACTGACTGCCCCGTATATGCATGATGGTTCTGTTGAGAGCTTGCAGTCTGTGGTGGCACATTACAACGGCGGCGGTGAAGATCACCCTGCAAAAGACAGCCTGATAGAGCCACTGAACCTCAGCCTGACGGAACAGGCACAGCTGGTCGCCTTTCTTGAGGCACTCACAGATGAAACATTCGTGACCAATCTTGATTTCGCAATGCAACCCTGAGGTGCGATCTTTGTTATATTATAAAGTGAATCGATTTAACCGCATAGCATTTTTCTTTTGGTTTCCGCTCATCGCGGGATGGCTGATGGTTTCTTCATGCCGAAGAGACAACGACGTTGAACCCGTCTGTGAGGTGAGTCCGACCGCCACTCCCTATAACCTTGAAATTCCGCCATTCTTTCCGCCGATGGATATCCCTGACGACAACCCGCTTACTGTGGAAGGCGTGGAACTGGGTCGTCATCTTTTCTGGGAGGTGCAGCTTTCGGGAGACAACTCCATATCATGCGGTACCTGTCACATGCCGTCTTCGTCATTTTCAGACCCCGCCGCAGTCAGCACAGGCATCACCGGTGCACAGGGCGACCGCAACGCAATGGCACTTCTGAACCTCGGATGGGCGCGCGACTTTTTCTGGGATGGGAGAGCGATGACACTGGAAGACCAGGTTTTTGAGCCGATTCCGAACCCGATTGAAATGAACCAGTCGTGGCCGGCAGCGCTCGAGAAACTGCGGAACATCGAAAAATACCCCTCGATGTACGAGGAGGCCTTCGGTTCACCTGACATTAACGTTGACCGCACCACCAAAGCACTTGCACAGTTTTTGCGTACGATGATCTCTGCCGATGCGAAGTTTGACAAATGGCGACGCGGTGAGGTGACCCTGACTGAAAGTGAGTACCGTGGTTATGACCTTTTCAACCGCGAGGGTGGTGACCCTGAGGTGGTTCAGGGCGGCGAGTTTGGAGCTGACTGTTTTCACTGTCACGTAGAAGCCGGCATGCAGTTTTCAGATTACATGCCGCACAACAACGGCCTAGACTCTGTTTTTGCAGACCTCGGCGTGGGCGGCATCACCGGAAATCCGCTCGAAATGGGAAAATTCAAAACCCCAACCCTCCGAAATGTGGAGCTTTCGGGGCCTTACATGCATGATGGGCGCTTTACGACCCTCGAAGAGGTGATCGAACACTACAACAGCGGCGGACTTCCTTCTCCGACGATTGATCCGTTCATGAAGTATACGGAGGGCGGACTGATGCTCAATGAGCAGAGCAAGCTTGACCTTATCAACTTCCTGAAAACCCTCACCGACACCTCTTTCATTCACAATCCGGCATTCCAGGATCCGAATGAGTGATTTCTTTCCTGAAAAGCACCTTGAAAAAGCTCGTTCTGAGCGCAAGCAGAACAAAAAGTTTCTGCTGAGTCTGAAACGTATGCCTGAACGTGTCGTCGACGATCATTTTCACGAGGCACACGAAGAAGTCTTTGAAGTCACCGATTGCCTGACCTGTGCCAATTGCTGCAAAACGACGAGTCCGATTTTCCGTGATCGTGATATTGATCGCCTTGCAAAACGGCTGCGCATGCGTCCGTCGCACTTCATTGAGTGCTATTTGAAAATGGACGATGACGGCGACTATGTGCTGCAGTCGTCACCGTGCACCTTTCTCAATGATGACAACACCTGCAGCGTGTACGAGGATCGCCCGAACGCCTGCCGCGAATACCCGCATACCGACCGGAAACGCATGCACCAATTGCTCGACCTGACTTATCGGAATACAATGGTATGCCCTGCTGTGGAGCAGATTGTGGAGAAAATCAGAATCGGACTACAAAGAAGCCACTGACAGTAAGGTACCTTTGAGTCAACCCACCTGCGTTTGGTACTCGACGATTGCCAGACAGAATTGGTCGAAAACCCTATAAAACGTGTATCTATCCCAGTGTTAGTGCCGTATACGCTTGTATGAAAAGTGCAAGGAATATCCTGGTCCACCCTGCTCTTATCCTGCTCTGTTGTCTCCCGACGACACTCCTGGGGCAGTGTCCGAACGTCTTCGATTTTTTCGGCGACGAGGTCGACACTCCCTACTGGTACAGCTGCTCGGGAAGCGACTTCACGCTGAACCTTCAGTCGGCTGACGACTGGGGAGAGTATGAAATTGACTGGGGTGATGGCACTCCTCCTGCAACGGGAACAGAATGGCTGAGTCCGACCCCGATCTCCCACACATACACAGCTGCTGTTGACACCTTCGTAGTGTCGATCACTGAAATTCAGACGGGCTGTGTGATTGAAGGTGTGGTGGTGATGGAAGAGTCTACCAGCGCCTCGATTCAAATACCGATTGGCGGCTTAACACAAGCTTGCGCGCCACAGGAAATGGAATTCATTAACTCCTCGACGAACGTCTCGGAAACCACCATGTTCACATGGGACTTTGGAGATGGTAGTCCGCCCCTAACCTTTGACCACACCAACTGGAATCAGGTGGTCGCACACATCTACGAACAGAACACGGTTGACTGCGAGACAGAGGTCTCGCTGACTGCCGCGAACTATTGCAACACCATTCAGGGTGGTCCGAGTACGGCCACCTTTAATCCTATTCGGATCTGGGATATTGACGATGCCGCCATAACGGCTTCGGCAACTGTCTTATGCTATCCTGATACGGTGGTGACCTTTCAGAACACCACAGAGCGCAACTGTCTGTTTCAGGGAAACATCTTTCAACGCTACGAATACTGGAATTTCGGAGACTACTGGGGTCAGGGAACGGATTCAATCATCGACTGGACACCCTGGCCGCCGACCTTTCCGCAAACGATTGCTTACCCCGGTATAGGCACATATGAAGTGCAGCTGCTGGACAGTAACTTTTGTGGTATAGACACTGCCAACATTACCATTGAGATCGTTCCCCCGCCCGAGGCGGCATTGGAGGCAAGCGAAGATACGATATGTGTAGGCGAGCCGATTACGTTTTTCCAGAACTCTACCGGAGGCGCAGATCAATTCCAGTGGAATTTTGATGACGGTATTGGCTGGTTGCCAACCGGGGGTGGTAACATCACCTATGTATTCAACAACCCCGGCACTTATGACGTGTGCACGGCGGTTGGTATTCAGTCATCCGGAGGCGGCTGTTCAGATACTGCTTGTGTAGCTGTTACCGTTTTACCCTCGCCTAATGCCATCATCGGTTTTGACAACCTTACGGGGTGTGACAACCTTACCGTAAACTTCGATGACCAGTCAATCGGCAATACCTCTGCAGAGTGGACCTTTGATGTGGCTCCTTTCAGCTTCTCGGGAGAGACACCACCGCCAATTGAGTACGATACTCCGGGCAACTACGTTGTGAACCTTCTCGTCGAGGGCCTGAATGGCTGTCTTGACACCGATCAGGAAGTTGTTCAAGTTTACAGTTCTCCTGTCGCTGACTTTTTAGCCGACAACGTCTGCGAAGATGTGCAAGCAGAATTCACCGACTTGTCGATTCCTGACCCGGGAGACCCGATCACCAACTGGTCATGGGACTTTGGCGATGGCAACACCAGTTTTGACCAGAATCCGGAGCATGTCTTCCAGAATACAGGCACCTACGATGTTTCGCTCAACGTTAGCTCTGCGAACTGTAGCGGCAGCATTACACAGAGTATTGATGTTGAACCTGCACCCGTGCCTGACATCAGCGCGAATCCTACAGAAGGCTGTTCACCACTTACGGTAGAATTCACGAACAACACTGCCGGCGGCGACAGCTACCAATGGACCTTTGGCGACAACAGCGGAAGTAATGACGAAGACCCGGTGCACACCTTCCTGAACATTACTTCTGCGGACACTACGTTTCAGGTGGTGGCCCAGGCCTTTACCACTTTCGGGTGCGCAGCTACTGACACCCTCGAGATCACGGTTTATCCGGGAGCGCAGGCCTCATTCCTTGACAACAGTCAACCGCCTTCTTGTGCACCTTTTGACGCAGTATTTGTCAATACCTCTCAAGGCGCTGAAAGCTACCTGTGGGATTTTGGCGACGGAACCTCGAGCACTGTCGAGAACCCGACACACCTCTACTTAAACGAAACGGGGTTTGTGCAGACTTTCGATGTTGAACTGATCGCTTTTGCGAGCAATGGCTGTCATGACACCACCGCAACCAATGTGATTGTTTACCCTACCCCGAACTGGGACTTTAACATTACCCCTGACTCCGCGTGCAGTCCGCTTGTTGCCACCATGCCATTCATTCAGGGTGTCAATTCTTATAACTGGGACTTCGGCGATGGCACCACCTCAACGTTCCCGACACCTACCCATATCTGGGAGAACACCTCCACAGACCCGGCGATCTACGACGTTACGCTCATCGGAACGTCAGCCTTCGGCTGTGTGGATACTGTCTCGACAGAAGTCTATGTGAACCCTCAACCGCTCGCCCAATTTGCGGCAAGTAACATCGAAGGGTGTGGCCCGCTCGATGTCAGCTTCGAAAACCTTTCGATCCAGGCAGACAGCTACATCTGGGTTTACCAGGAAGGCGACACGGCGTACACCGATGCGCCGGTGCACGATTATACTTTTGAAAATACCTCAGGTCAAACCATTGAATATCAGGTTCAGCTTGTGGCGATCAGTGATGATGGCTGCACAGACACCTTCATTCAGCCGATCACGGTATATCCTGAAGTTACGGCTTCATTTGCCGTTCCTGACCCCGGATGCCAGCCCTATGATGTCACCTTCTTCAATACTTCGGTAAACGCAGACACCTACCAGTGGGATTTTGGCAACGGACTTGTTTCGCTGGAAACCAGTCCCAACACGGTTCTTCAAAACCCCGGCGTAACTGACAGCACTTATACCGTACAATTACTGGCTCAATCGAACGAAGGCTGTTCAGATATGTTTGAGGCCGATGTGGTGGTAAACCCGCTACCGGATGCGTCATTTACAATGAGCACAGACGAGGGTTGCCACCCGGCACCAGCCTTGCTGACCAACACCTCGAGCGGAGCCGAAACCTACCTCTGGGACTATGGCGACGGAGATCAAAGCGATACCCTTGCCTTTGAGCACCAGCATATTTTCTCCAGCGTTTCGGGAGACCCGGTGGTATACAATGTGACACTCACCGCAATTTCAGACCAGGGCTGTACCGATAGCTTCAGCCTGCCATACACTTTGTACCCCCTGGTAGAAGCAGATTTTGACCTATCAGACAATGGTTGTTCACCGCTTGAGGTCTTCTTCACCAACCAGTCGCTTGGGGCGAGTGCAGGCTTCCAGTGGGACTTCGGTGACGGAAACGTTTCAAGTCAAACCAATCCGATCAACACGTACATCAATGCCACAGACGAAGACTCAACTTATACGGTGACCCTCATCGCAGAGTCTGTGTTTGGCTGTTCAGACACCACGAATGCTCCCATCGAAGTGTTTCACACCCCTGTTGCATCGGCGTTGCTTGACACCACCATCGGTTGTTACCCTGTTGATGCCGTTTTCATCAACCAATCAGCAGGTGCTGACAGTTTTGAGTGGGTCTATGGCACGGGAGAAACCAGTGACACTGAAGCGATCGAGCACACCTACACCTATTTCAACCTTAGTGATGACCCGGTAACATATAACATTACGCTGAATGCCTTCACCGATGCCGGCTGCAGCAGTTCTGATCAATTGACGATCAACATTCTGCCGGTACTCGAAGCCGATGCAGACGGCAACTTCACAGGTTGCAGCCCACTGACAATTGAATTCGAAAACCAATCAAATGGTGCACTGAGCTATTTCTGGGATTTCGGCGACGGCAATCAAACCAACGTTGCCGAGCCAACACATACCTTCGTCAATGAAACCGATGAAGATCTGGAATTTGAAGTGATGCTCGTCGCCAATTCGTACTTCGGCTGCAGTGACACCACCTACATCGATGTCACGGTGTACAGCATCCCTGAGGCAGACTTCACCGTTACTCCGGAGGAGCAGACTTTCCCTGACGCTACGGTCGCACTAGAGAACCTTAGTATTGCCGGTGAATCTGCAAGCTATAGCTGGGACATGGGCAACGGCGATATCTTCGAGGGTGAAAACCCAGGCGAATACACCTACGACTCATGGGGTACCTACGCGATCGAACTGACCGTTGACAACGGTTTCTGCGACGATGCCAAGGTACTGAACATTGATGTTTTACCCCCGCCACCTACAGCAGACTTCATTGGGCCCGCCGATGGCTGTGCTCCGCTGACCGTGACCTTTCAGGACCAAAGTGAATATGCCACCGGCTGGACGTGGGAATTTGGTGATGGGGGATCTGCCACCGTAGCTAACCCTACCTACACATATACCGAAGCGGGTACCTATACGGTAGCATTAACGGTGAACGGTGTGGCTCCTGGAAGCACAGACCAGGTTGTTCAGGAAGCCATCATCGAGGTGTATCCAACAGCGGTTGCCGCTTTCACGGTGACCCCGGGCGAAATCTCTGTACCAGGAGATCCCCTCTTTACAGTAAACCTCTCACAAAACGCTGATACTTACCTCTGGGATTTTGGTGATGGAACAACCTCTGTTGAAGTGAATCCCGTACATTATTACCAGGAAGAGGGTATCTACACCATCGAGTTGACGGCCAATAACAGCTATGACTGTCCGACAACCTATCGACTTGTAGATGCCGTGTACGCTGAAACAGACGGCCAGATCGAGTTCCCTAACGCCTTCACGCCTAATCCGTCAGAAGGAAATGGCGGGTTTTATAATCCAACCACCTTTGACAATGATATTTTCTTTCCTGTCCAAAAAGGAATCGTCGGCTACCAGCTTCAGATCTTTAATAAATGGGGAGAACTCCTCTTTGAAAGTGATGATGTGAATGTGGGATGGGACGGCTATTACAAAGGCGAACTTTGCAAACAAGACGTATACGCCTGGAAAGTTGAAGCCCGTTTCTCAAATGGAAAAGAAATCATAAAAGCCGGAGACGTGACGCTCCTGATTAAGTAAGCATGAAAACCGCCCTCCTATATACCGCACTATTCCTCTTCACCGCTCCGCTGCTGGCACAGACGGGATGGTCTCGGGAAGACCGCGTTAACTGGAAAGAAGGCGATTTCGCCTTCTATCAAGGCGACTTTGCTTACGCGTATGAACTGCTTTCAGAGGTACGCAAGGCAGATACTACGTTCGCGCCTGTAAACTTCCAACTTGGTGTGATTGAGCTTGATTGGTTCCAGAATAAACAACGTGCTGCTCAATATCTTCAGCAGGCGGTGGATGCCGGTCTGAAAGAGGCCTATTTCCACTATGCAAGACTCATGCACCGTCAAATGCGCTTTGATGAAGCCTTGGGCTGGTACGACCGATACGCCTCTTCCGGTGATCAATCTGTTATCGCTGAAGAGGTACAACGCAATATTGACATTACCCGTCGGGCTAAAGTTGCCGTTGCCAATCCTGCAGATGTCCGCATTTCAAATCTCGGCCCTGTAGTGAACACCGAAGCGAAAGAATACGTGCCGCTCGTAACTCCTGACAACAACATCCTCTATTTCACCAGCCGCCGAGATGACAGCACGGCGCAGTTGAAAGACCCGAACGGCGAGTACTATGAAGACATTTACAAAAGTGTGCGTGATTCGGCCGGATGGAGGATACCTGTCAATATAGGCCAACCTGTGAACAGCGAAACCCACGATGCGACCGTAAGCATCTCCGCAGATGGTAAAACGATGCTACTCTACCGCACCAACCGCAACCTTACTGGAGGTGATATTTACATCACGAACTACCGTAAAGGAAGCTGGTCAGCACCCACAAAACTTTCGGAAAGCATCAACAGCGACTACCAGGAAGCCTCCGCAACCATCTCTCCTGAGAAAGACATGATCATCTTCAGCAGCAACCGTCCGGGAGGTTACGGAGGAAAAGACCTCTACCGCGTTCGCAAGCTACCTAACGGAGAGTGGAGCCTGCCCCGAAATCTAGGGCCGTCAATCAACACCTCTTATGACGAAGACGCTCCGCACCTCGATATCGACGGTAAGACGATGTACTTTGCTTCGCAAGGACATAACACGATCGGAGGCTACGACCTTTTCGTAACTGAACAAACCGAACGCGATGTATGGTCAACCCCTATCAACCTGGGCTACCCGGCAAATACGGTAGATGACGACATCTTTTTATCTGTTGACGCAGGTGGACGAAACGGCTACTTCTCAAGCGCCCGTGAAGGAGGCTTCGGTCAGCAGGATCTCTACGGTATTGACTTTATTTACCGAAAAGAGAAGCTGATTGTCATCAAGAGTGAAACGCTCGACCTAGGCACGGCCCCGATAGCTGCGAAAATCACCGTGATCGACAAGACAACTCGTGATATACAGGGCATCTACAGAAGCCATCCTGAAACAGGCCGATTCATTCTGGTACTCAATCCACTCACAGAATACCAACTCATTCTTGAGGCAGAAGGCTTTCAGGCGATGGCTGAAGACCTTTATTTTCCCTTCCCGAAAACTGAAGAAGAATCTGAATTGAGCCTTGCTCCGTACATACTGCAGAAGAAGTGAAGTTCTGGCTCAACATAGCACCCCTTTACAAGCGGCTCCTCTTCGTGTCTGCTTTTGTTGTGATGGCGTTTTCTGCAGCGGCCCAAGACAGCCAATTCACGCAGTTCTATGCGGCTCCGACTTACCTCAACCCCGCATTTGCCGGCACAAGCATTCAAAGCCGTCTGAGCGCGAATTACCGCAACCAATGGCCGGCCATCCCCGGCGCATGGGTATCGTACAATTTTGCATTTGATCATTACGAACCTACCATTAACAGCGGTTTCGGATTGATTGCCACTCATGAACGGGCCGGTGCCGGCGCGTTAAGATCGAATACCGTGGCTGTGCAGTACGCCTACGAGCTTCGCGTCGCCAGAGAGACCTACTTCAGGCCTGCACTCCAATTCGGCTATAGCAACAGAAACATCAATTTCAGTGACCTCACTTTCGGCGATCAGCTTATCCGGAACAATGACCCTTTAACGCTTGAAGAAAACGTCTTTGAACCCATCAACTTCTTTGATATCGCTGCGGGCGGCTTACTATACAACCCGAATTACTGGTTGGGGGTATCCGTACATCACCTCAATGAACCAAACGAAAGCTTATATCCCGAAACCCTGTCGCTCGTACCCCGCAAGCTTTCGATGCATGGCGGTATTCGTGTCACAGCCGGGGGCAACCGTATGTATCGCCGCTCGGGAAAAGAGCTCCTGCTCGCATTCAATTACCGCCAACAAGAAAATTTCAGCCAACTTGACCTCGGTGCGTACATTGAACTCGAGCCCATCGTTGTCGGGGTGTGGTACCGCGGCCTGCCCGGACTCAAAAGCAACGGCTATGGGTATATGAATCATGATGCGATCGCGTTAATGGTTGGTTACGGCACACCCAATTTCCGTATCGGATACAGCTATGACATCACCATTTCACAACTAAGCCTGGGAGCATCGGCCGGCGCACATGAAATCTCTATCGTATACGAATGGGCCAACAAGCGCAACGCCAAACTCGGCAAGCGCCGCATCGTACCTTGTGCGAAATTCTGATGTAACGATGGCAGACCCCGGGCTGTCGGCCCGGGAAAACAGTGTGACCAGGAGCTATTTCTTTAACACCGAGCGTGTATCCATCCGCCGCTTTCGCGGCGAAACCTCATCGCTGATTTAGGCGAAAAGCGCGTAAGCACACTCACAGCACCTTACACACCATCTTCAGCGACTCGATGTCGACCGGAGCCCAACCCACAATCTCCGATCATTTGGGTCAACCATTAACAATATGCTCATATCGGTAAACAGTTAAATTTCTGTACTTTACCAACCCAATTCTTACCGGTATGAAAGCCCTAACCACCCTATTCACCATGGCTCCGGTGCTCTTTGCTTTGCTTGCCCAGGCGCAGCACTATTGCGGATTCGACCCGTTCCTGGAGCACACGCACAACCATCCTTCACTTATTGACGAGCGCCACACCACCAACGTCCGGATTCTTGAAAAAATGCACCAGCTGACGCCTGAATCCCGCGCAAATGAATACGCGATACCTGTGGTAGTGCATATCATTCACGACGAAGGAGCGGAAAACATCCCGGATGCACAGGTCGAAGAGGCCATAGAGCAATTAAACGATGCTTTCGCGAATGAGGGCGACTACTTCAACCCCGACGGTGTGAACATCCCCATTCGTTTCTGCCTGGCCGGCACTGACCCTGATGGCGAACTGACGAACGGCATTGTTCGCGTGCAAGACCCACTGACCGATATGAACGTGCCCTCAGAAGATCTTGACCTTAAAGATCTCAGCCGCTGGAATCCGGAATTGTACCTCAATATGTGGGTCGTAAGATCCATCACACGTGACCCTAATAGCCCTGGTGTGGTGGGCTATGCGACATTCCCGACGATGCACGGAAGTGAGAGTGACGGACTCGTCATGGAGGCACAGTTCTTCGGCACCACAGATGGCTACAGCACCGTTCATGTGCACGAGGTGGGTCACTATCTCGGGCTTTTCCACACCTTTCAGGATGGCTGCCCGAACGACGATTGTGAAACCTCGGGCGACTGGGTTTGCGACACCCCTCCTGACAACCACGTATTTACACAATTCTGCTATGACGGCACCAACAGTTGTGCCACCGATGACGATGACCTGAGCGAGAACAACCCTTTTCGCCCCACTGAACTCGGCGGCATGGGTGATCAGGTAGATGAGCAGGATAACTACATGGATTACTCCAACCTGATCTGCTTCAACCAGTTTACTCCCCTTCAAGGTGACCGCATGATCGCTGCTTTGCTTTCTGAACGGGCCAGCCTGCTTGAGGGTGATCGCTGCAGCACGCCGTGTGATGATCCTTTCACAGTTGATTTCAGCGCAGAAGCGCTGGATGCGTTTGTGGGTGAACCCTTAACCTTCTCTGCGGAAGGTGAGGGTTTCAGCCTGACCGAGTGGTTCATTGATGGCGAATTCGAGACCTCAGGTAACACCGTTGACCTCAGTTTCGATAACGAAGGAACTTTTGAAGTAGAAGGCGTCGCATCCGACAGCGTCCCCGGTTGCGAGCAAAGTGTACTCTTCGAGATCACAGTCACCTGTGAAGCAGTAGCCTTTTTTGAGACGAATGGAAGCCAGTTCCCGGTGAATACCGAAACAACCTACAACTACTCAGGAACAGGGGCTGCATCGTTTTCATGGTCGGTTAATGGTGCGGTTGAAAGCAGCTCTGAAACCCTAACCTTTATTTACGACGAAGCAGGTATCTATACGGTTCAACTCACCGTATCCAATAACTTCTGCAGCGACACCTATACCTACTACGTCGCCATCGGAAACTGCCTTACCGGACGTGAAGCCAATTACTGGTCGTTCAACAATGTACAAGGCAATTTCTATGCGCTCGACTTTAACCAGAGCGGCGAAGACGTGTTGGTGGAAGAAAATCCCGAACTGCCAGTACCTTTCGGACACAACAAGGGAGCGTTTTGCGATGCCGCAGGTAACCTGCGCTACATTTCCACAGGTGTGAAAGTGTGTGACCCAACTGGTACCCCGCTTCAAAATGGAGAAGATATAATGTCACACCCCTCTGCCCATTACGGCTCCATTTTCGTGCGTAAACCCGGTAGCGATCACGAGGTATACCTGTTCACTTGTGATGCTGAAGAGAACGACTTCGAAGGTGGACTGCGCTACCATCTGATTGACGACAACTTGAATGGCGGACTAGGCGGCGTGGTAGAAGGGGAGAAAAACATATTTATTGATTTTGTAGGCATCGAAAATGCCGTTGTCATTCGCCATTGTAACCTGGTTGACTTTTGGTTGGTACATTACAACACCAATGAAGGCGTTATGAAGGCGCATCTGTTCACTGAAGAAGGTCTCACCGGTGACCCCGTGATTTCTGACATTCCTGATCTCAATGTAGACAACCCGGCTTACTCCAATCCTTTTGTGGTGAACGGACCGGGCAATATGATTCACCGCCGAAACACCACTTTTTCTTTTGACCCCGCGACAGGAACTGTCGAGACCATCCACGAAACCAATCAGGAGTTCGCCTACACCTCTGCATGGTCAATCAGCAGCCGCTACATCTATTTCTGGGAAGGCGAGTTCATCCCGAGTATTTACCGTATAGATACCCACCTCCCTGTTGACGAATGGACAGATAACATTGAATTGATCTACGAGGCAGACATTACCGAATTCGGACTCGGGATCAACCTTACTCCTACCGGTAAAATCTATGTTGAATCGGGCTTCAATGGGTGGGTTGGTGAAATCCCTGATCCTGATGCTCCTTCTGACGAGGTCTCCTACAACCCGAACAGCATATTTACAGAAACCTTCATCAATGGCTGGCAGAACAACTACCACGGCTATATATACGGCCCGTCACTCTTTGTTGAGGGTGAAACCGAAATCTGCACCGGAGGAACCCACATTTACTCCGTATTTCGCTCAGACTGTATCACTGCACCCGTTGACTGGTCAGTAGATGGTGACGCTGCTTTGACCAATCTCTCAAATGGTGAAATTGAACTGACCTTTGAATCGGCAGGCAACGTATACCTGATCGCTGAAGCCGAGTTGGCATGCGGCAGTATCGTTGACACCTTGATGATCAACGTCAATGGCCCGCTGAATCTCGATCTTGGAGAAGACCAGTCACTCTGCGCAGGCGATGAGATCGTACTGAATGCCGGCGACGGATTTGACAGCTACTCCTGGCAAGATGGCTCAAGCGACAGTACCTTCATAGCAAGCACTCCCGGCACTTACACCGTGACGGTGACCTCGGGGCCCTGCAATGCCACCGACTCCTTTACGATTGATGACGTCATCAACCCCGTGATCGATCTCGGTCCTGACTTTGAAGTCTGCAACGAGCCCATCACCCTCAACGCGGGTGATGCTTTCACAGACCCGGTCTGGCAGGATGGCTTTTCAAACCAGACCTACACTGTATTCGACGCAGGCGTCTACTATGTTACTGCTACAACCCCCTGCTTCGCGACAGACTCTGTAACGGTTACTGACTGCGGTGATATAATTAACTCGATTGATGAGCTGTCATCTGAAGGCATGGTACTCTGGCCCAACCCGGCTAAAGAAGAAATCAATGTACAGGCACCTACACCGATTCGCGAAGTAATCGTAACAGATATTCGCGGAAGAGAAGTCATGCGCAAGGTCAATGCGAACCGTCTACAACTGCGGATACCCGTGAACATGCTCGGAAGTGGCGTTTACACGGTTGAAGTTGTAACCGAAAAAGCGCGCTACCGCGAACGGCTTCGCGTGCAACCCTGACCATACTCATCTGCCTACTCGAGCCAACGTGTGTGACGAGAGCTTGAACGAGTGATTAGAAATCAGAACATGCCGCACAAAGTGCGTCACTATGGCTGAGATCTCCCGGGATTGTCTCGGAGGAAGGCTTTCCAGCCAGAATAGCTCTTGCCCAACGCCGGAGTACTGCTTTGGAAATGATGACAAAGTGCTGCCGCAAGTCCGTCAGTCGCATCCAGTTCTTTGGGAAGGTCATGTGGCGCAATTTTCAGTACACTGCAGAGCATCTTCGCCACTTGTTCTTTGGATGCATTTCCGTTGCCTGTGATCGATTGCTTAATTTTTCGGGGTGCATATTCGGTTACGGGTATCTGCCGGCTCAACGCGGCTGCCAGCGCCACTCCCTGGGCGCGACCAAGCTTCAACATCGACTGAACGTTTTGTCCGTAAAACGGTGCCTCCGCAGCCATCTCATCCGGGTGGTACTCATCGATAAGTTGCACGCAACGGTCAAAAATGCGCTGTAATTTCAAGGCATGATCGCTGATCTTATTTAGCCGGATCACCCCCATAGCAAGCATCTCCGGCTGCTTGCCAACCACCTTCACCAGTCCGTAACCCATAATGCTCGTGCCCGGGTCTATGCCCAGAATTATCTTTTCCCGCTCCAATCCGATACTTTTACCTTCTTTCAAAGGTAAACCAATTGACAAGAGGTCGAAATCGCCTGTTCAAACTCTTCCAGATCGCGGTCATTGCATTTGCAGTGAGCTTTCTGTACGACCGCTTGTCAGCGAGCTGGACATGGGAAGCGTTCCGCTTTCGTGGCGAGGTGCATCTGCTCTTGCTCGCAATGGCGCTGATGCCTCTGAATTGGTCACTCGAAACAGCCAAGTGGATGCTACTGAGCAAAAAGGCACAGCCGTTGTCATTTACAAAGGCTGCACGCGCAGTGCTGACCGGTTGTTTTTACGGGCTTTTCACACCGAACAGGGCCGGAGAACTCGCCGGAAGGCTGCACTTCGCCGGGAAGGGGCAAAACACCCGTACTTCATACGCCTTCTTCAACGGCAGTGTCGCACAGACCTTGGCTACGCTGCTTGCAGGTAGCGTGGCACTGGCGTTGATCCCTGACTTCATCACCGAAGGTGACCGCCACTGGTGGGTGATGCTCAACCCGTTGAAATGGCTTGTATGGATACTGACCGCGGCACTTGTACTCATTTACACCGAACCCGGCTGGCTGACGTTGCTCAAGGGCGCCTTCCCGCCATCGGGTTTCATTGGCCGTCGGTTGCAGATGTTGCAGGAGAGTAAGCGTTCGTCGCTTTATGTGATCCTGCTGATCAGTATCCTTCGCTACGCTATATTTTCAATTCAGTTCTTTTTGCTGCTGCTATTGTTCGGTTATGACGGCTCCGCGTTGGAAGCCTTCCTGCGCATCGGTATTCTCTACCTTGCCAGCACACTGATCCCAACCGTTGCGCTGGCTGAACTGGGCCTTCGCGAATCGCTGGCTCTGATGCTCTTTCTGCCACCGCTGATGTCGCCATCCGCCGCTTTTGCGGCGACCTTTATCTTATGGGTCATTAACCTGTTGCTACCTGCAGTCATCGGAGGCTTCATCTTCGCACAACTGCGCAACCTTCAGGAAACATGATGAATCTTGCCGCCATCGCCGCGATTGTTTTGCAGATTTACGCGCTGATGATGCTGTGGATTTCGCTGCAGACGCTGCGGAGGCGAAGACCCGTAAAGCCGTCAACAGAACCGCCCACTTTCAGCGTAATTGTGCCCTTTCGCAATGAAGCAGAACACTTGCCCGGGCTTCTTGAACAGGTTGAAAATAGCGGCGCGAAAGAGTGGATCTTCGTGGATGACGGCAGTAGCGATCAGGGGAGCAGGCTTCTGCAGGTTCCGGCTACAAAGCGCCGGGATGTTACGGTGATCCCTGCTGAAGGAAAGGGAAAGAAAGCCGCGCTCGCCACCGGGTCTCGAAGAGCAACAAGCGATGTTATTCTAACCCTGGATGCCGATGTCTTGCTACCGGACGCCTGGTTCGTATACTTCAGTGACTGCCTCAAAGAGAATCCATCAACCATCTGGCTGTTCCCTCTATTGATCCGTAAACCCCGATCATTCTTTCAATACTTCGAAGCGCTTGACGTGCTTTCACTTACCGCTGCAACTCAAGCATTTGCAAAAGCGGGGACCCCGGTTATGGCCAATGGTGCCGCCCTCGCTGTGCGACGTGATTTTTACCTGCGTGCCCTGCCGCGATTGAAAACGGAAGTGGCCTCAGGTGACGATGTATTTCTTGTTCATTACGCAAGCGAGCGTAAAGAAATTGTTCACATTGCCGATGACCCCGAAGCCCTCGTTGAGGTAGAAGCGCAACCTCGCTTGAGTGACTTTCTGAAGCAACGCATTCGGTGGGGAAGCAAAGCGAGGCAATACAAAGGACTCCTCGCTCCTTTGGTGGCGTGGCTCGTGCTGCTCACCAACCTGCTGTTTCTGACGTTGTTCATCTTCGCCCTTACCCACAGTCACCCACTCCCCTGGGTCTTAATGGGCTTTAAGGTTACCGTAGACATTGTAGCCTTATTCCCGACTGCATTGCGTTTCAAAAAGGCCAAACTCTTGCTTATGGCCATTCCTGCCGCCATTCTTTACCCGATATACATCGTAGTGACCGGCATTGGAGGTTTCTTTTACCGCCCCGATTGGAAAGGTCGTCCGACTTGATCTTTCCGCAACTTGCTGCTGATTGCATAGCTTTGAACCTTCAAATAGACCGTGTTGAACAAATTCAAGCGTAATCCACTCGCTGTGGCCGGTACGGTGATCATCCTGATCATGACCATCGTCGCACTTGGCGGCAGGTCGTTGCGCCCTGACAGCACACCCGACGCGAACGACCAACACCTGTCGATCTCAAATCAGCCACCAGGTTTCACGGTCAACATGTTGCACATTCCGCGCACAGACACCCCCTCACCTGATCAAACAACCGAGGCATGGCAGACCATTCCTGTCGAAAGCTGGCAGCAAACCGAATCAACGATCGCGTACGTCCCCTTCGGAGAAACCGATACGGAAACCTTACCTGAAGCTTCAGGAGCTTTTGTAGAAGAGCGCACCTACCTCCTCGGCACTGACAAATACGGTCGTGACCTATTGAGCCGCCTCATGGCCGGCACCTCTATCTCGCTCAGCGTGGGCTTTATTGCTGTTTTGATTAGCTTATTGCTCGGGGTTGTACTGGGAGCACTGGCCGGTTATTTTGGCGGACGAACTGACGCGGTGGTATCATGGCTGATCAATGTGGTATGGAGCATCCCGACGCTGTTGATGGTTATCGCGATCACGCTTGCCTTCGGAAAGGGGTTCTGGCAGGTTTTCGTTGCGGTGGGTCTCACGATGTGGGTCGAGGTTGCGCGGATTGTGCGTGGGCAGTTCCTGAGTATTCGCGAGAAAGAGTATGTGGAAGCGGCGCGCGCCCTCGGTTTCGGTAACTGGCGGATCATCACACGACATATTCTCCCGAATGCCTGGGGTCCGGTAATCGTGATCTCTGCAGCGAACTTCGCGAGTGCGATCCTGATTGAGGCCGGCCTCAGCTTTTTGGGCATCGGAGCGCAGATACCCACGCCGAGCTGGGGCAACATGATCAAAGAGCACTACGCCCTGATTACCACGGACCTCGCTTATCTCGCGCTACTTCCGGGCCTGCTCATCATGTTGCTCGTATTGAGTTTCATGATGCTGGGCAATGGTTTGCGCGATGCCCTCGATGTGCGGCGGTAGCAGCCGCAGCGCTGTCACCCGGTCTTATTCTCCACCCACCTACCTTCCTTCCTGCCTGCCTTCGACTTAAGCGAACAAAGCAAATCTCCGCCTGTTACTCCGTTCGCCGAACAAGCGGCAAGTGAAAAAATCTTCGCCTTTCAGCTATCTTTGAGGGATTGATGTATGGAGATCCGTTTTGAGAATACCGAAATCGCTTTTGCGCACAAAAGTGACCGCGAACTGCGTAAAGCCTGGTGGCTGTTCAAACTCGTCGGAAGTCGGGCGATGGTGAAGCTGGGTAAGTTTAGCGTGACCCTGGCCAAAGGCCTGCACATTCCGATTGGATGGGCGTTAAAAGGCAATATCTTCGATCAATTCTGCGGCGGTGAAACCATCGACGATTGTGCGAAAACCACGCGCATTCTTGATGCCTACAAGATTGGCACCATTCTCGATTACAGCGTAGAAGGGAAAAGCACCCCCAAGGAGTTTGAAGAAACAACCGCTGAGATCTTGCATACCATTGAAACTTCGAAAGGCAATCAGCACATTCCGTTCTGCGTCTTCAAAGTGAGTGGTATCGCTCGTTTTGAACTGCTTGCCAAAGTGAACAAGCAGGCGCCGCTCACCGAGCTTGAAGCCGATGAATTTGACCTTATCAAAGACCGAATGGAGCGCATTGCCCGTCGTGCCTGGGAAAACGACACCCCGATTTTCATTGACGCGGAAGAGAGCTGGATCCAAGACACCATCGATAACCTGGTACATGAGCTGATGACGCGCTACAACCGCGAGAAGGCGATTGTTTTTAACACCTTTCAAATGTACCTCCATGACCGACTGGCTTACCTCAATGAAAGCATCGCTGAAGCGAAAGATGCCGGTTATTACTATGGCGTGAAGATTGTGCGCGGGGCTTATATGGAGAAAGAACGCGCCCGTGCCGAAGAAATGGGATACCCCTCCCCTGTTCAGCCCGATAAACTGGCCACTGATCGCGATTTTAATGCTGCATTGGAAGTTTGCCTTGATAATCTGCAACACGTCGCCATCTGCGCAGGTACACATAATGAAGAAAGCTCGTTATTGCTCACGAGGCTGATGAATGAACGCGGACTAGAGCGCGATGACCCTCGCATTTATTTCGCTCAGCTCTACGGAATGAGCGATCACATCAGCTTCAACCTGAGCTACCATGGCTTCAACGTGGCCAAATATGTACCGTACGGACCTGTGGGCGAGGTGATTCCTTACCTCATCCGCCGTGCTGAAGAAAACACTTCGGTAAAAGGGCAATCCGGGCGTGAGCTCATGCTGATTGAACGTGAGCGCGAACGCCGCCGCCTCATCAAACAACAACAACGCAATCAAGCAACGGCTGTTTGATGGCAGATCGCCTTTTTACGTCTATTCTAAACCAGCGCAATTGCAGGATGTGAAAGCGTCTCCTGATAATTCCACAATGACAGAAGCTGTATCACGCAATTCTACGATCGATTGCACCTCCATTTCGCTGAAATCTACCACATAGCGCCGCACCGATGCTCGCGTATCACTCTCCGAAAAGCGCACACTGCCGTATTTCAGCCCGTCAATCACCAGGCTGTCACTAAGACCGGAGCAGACTTTCATGCACTCTGCATAAGACGTATAGCGCACAGGCTTCTGCAAAATCTGTTCCTTCACCCGGTTTTCAGGCATCCAGCCTGTACAATTGCGCTGCCCGAAAAGCACAAATGACAGCAGCACTCCGATAAAGATACCAACGAGGTAGCGCGAAAGACGTTGTTTGAAATTCATGTCGACAAAGATAGGACGCAGGCAGCTGTCTACCGTCAGTTGTCAGTGGGCTGCGGGCTGTTTACGATTGGTGTAATGATAATGAAACAGCGCGGCCTGCGATTTGATCAACCCCACGCTACACAAAAGGGATAAAAACCTAGCTGCCCTCAATACAGGTTGAGAATGAGAATGAGAATGAGAGGGAAAGGGAAAGGGAAAGTGCCCCATAGCGCCGCATCCTTGCGGCGCTATGGTTTTACGGTGGCATTGGACAGGGACGCCATCTTGGCGTCCGAGAATCTTCGGGCTACGATAACACTTGTTTCCACGAATCGTGAAGCCATCTTAGCGCCGCATCCTTGCGGCGCTTTGGTTTTACGGTGGCATTGGACAGGGACGCCATCTTGGCGTCCGAGCATCTTCGGGCTACGATAATACTTGTTTCCACGAATCGTGAAGCCATCTTAGCGCCGCATCCTTGCGGCGCTTTGGTTTTACGGTGGCATTGGACAGGGACGCCATCTTGGCGTCCGAGCATCTTCGGGCTACGATAACACTTGTTTCCACGAATCGTGAAGCCATCTTGCATCCGCATCCTTGCGGCGCTCTTGATCACTGTGAGACCCCAGAGAGGGATGCCTCACAGGCATCCGAGAATCTTCGGGCTACGATAATACTTGTTTCCACGAATCGTGAAGCCATCTTGCATCCGCATCCTTGCGGCGCTCTTGATCACTGTGAGACCCCAGAGAGGGATGCCTCACAGGCATCCGAGAATCTTCGGGCTACGATAACACTTGTTTCCACGAATCGTGAAGCCATCTTGCATCCGCATCCTTGCGGCGCTCTTGATCACTGTGAGACCCCAGAGAGGGATGCCTCACAGGCATCCGAGAATCTTCGGGCTACGACGATTTTCACAAAACGGGTCAACACGCCGCGAAATCACCCCGGATCCCCGCCCGCCGATCATTCAATCGTCAATCCAAAACCCCTACCTTAGTCACACAAACCAACACCATGAGCATCCGCAGACCATTCAACCTTTTTCGATGGATTGAAGACAATCGCGCCCTGCTGAAACCACCGGTAGGTAACAAAAATCTCTATGTAGAAAGCGAAGACTATATCGTCATGATCGTCGGAGGCCCTAACGCACGAAAAGATTACCATTACAACGAAACGGAAGAGCTGTTTTTTCAGCTCGAAGGCGACATCAATGTGCGCATTCAAGAAGACGGCAAAGCAGTCGATATCCCTATAAAAGCAGGTGAAATGTACCTGCACCCGGCCAAAGTGCCGCACTCACCTATGCGCTCTGAAGGATCAATAGGTCTTGTCATCGAACGCAAGCGGGCAACCTCCGAAGGTCAAGACGGACTCCTTTGGTTCTGCGACAAATGCAACCACAAGCTGCACGAAACGTATTTCCCGCTGTCAAATATCGAGCAAGACTTTCTGCCCCGCTTCAAAGAATTCTACAACTCACTTGAGCTGCGCACCTGTGACAATTGCGGTCACGTGATGGAGACCGATGAGCGCTTCACCGAGCAGGATATCTGAGCTGCAACTGTTTCGGTCATGTAAACGTCTTTACAGCACCAAAACATTAACCTCATGCTCAGATTAACACCCCTTGCGCTCGTCCTTTCTCTTTTTATTCCCTCTGCAACGCTGTTTGCACAAGATTGTTTCCCCACCTTCATTACGCTTGACAGCGAAATGACTGACGGGGGTCCGTCATGGGTAGAATGGGGATTGTCAGACGATCAGGGCAATCTCTTGCAAGACGGCATCGCCCAGTATACGCCAGATGACCCGTTTTATGAAGAAGCGCTTTGCCTCGGTGCAGGCTGCTACTCTCTGACCGTGGCCGCCCAGGAGCCGATCGATCCGCTGGCGGTATTCTTCTGGATCAACGTCGAAGAAGGATTCATCAATGAATTTGAGAACGGATTCGATGGCACCCAGGCCTTCATCGATTTCTGCATCGCAGCTCCCCAGCCTTGTGAGCTCGAGGTCGTGGCAGATCCGCTTGATTGCAGTTCGTGGGTCTTCAACGTAACGGAGATCAACCCAAATGCAACCTCGGTGCAGTGGTTTGTGAACGATGAATTCACGAACCAGGGCGAAGCTTTCACTTTCGTGGCCGAGTCTGCCGGCTCTTACCAGATCTGCGCCGGCTATGAAACCCCTGACTGCCCGGATGGCGTTTTCTGGTGCGAGACTTTCACCGTAAGCGAAGATTGTTTCGGGCAAGAATGCCCGGATGAGATTATCGCCGAAAACCCGGTGGAGAACTGTTTCAACTACATCTTCGAAATTCCGGGTATTCCTAATGAATACATTGTGACCTGGACCATCGGCAACAACGAAAGCTATACCGACGGCACCTTCACTGATCACATCTTCGAAGAAAACGGAGTGTACGAGATCTGCGCGTTCATCGAGACGCCGGATTGTCCGAATGGAGTTGAAATCTGCACCGAGCTCGTGGTGAACTGCAGTGACGATTGCGAACTCGACGTCTCCGTAACCCAACTTGATTGCTCGCCGGTCATCCTTGATGCCTCTAATTACCCCGACGGCGCGATCATTGAGTGGTTCGTAGATGGCGCTTTCTTCTCCACAGGCGATCTCTTCACTTTTGAACCAAATGAGGCCGGCAGCTACCAGATCTGCGCCGGCTATGAAACCCCTGACTGCCCGGATGGCGTTTTCTGGTGCGAGACTTTCACCGTAAGCGAAGATTGTTTCGGGCAAGAATGCCCGGATGAGATTATCGCCGAAAACCCGGTGGAGAACTGTTTCAACTACATCTTCGAAATTCCGGGTATTCCTAATGAATACATTGTGACCTGGACCATCGGCAACAACGAAAGCTATACCGACGGCACCTTCACTGATCACATCTTCGAAGAAAACGGAGTGTACGAGATCTGCGCGTTCATCGAGACGCCGGATTGTCCGAATGGAGTTGAAATCTGCACCGAGCTCGTGGTGAACTGCAGTGACGATTGCGAACTCGACGTCTCCGTAACCCAACTTGATTGCTCGCCGGTCATCCTTGATGCCTCTAATTATCCCGATGGCGCGATCATTGAGTGGTTCGTAGATGGCGCTTTCTTCTCCACAGGCGATCTCTTCACTTTTGAAGCAAATGAGGCCGGTAGCTACCAGATTTGCGCTCAGTACAACCTCCCTGATTGCGGTGGAGAAGTCGATTGGTGCGAGACTTTCACCGTAAGCGAAGATTGTTTCGGGCAAGAATGCCCGGATGATATTGTCGCGGAGAACCCGACAGAGAACTGCTACAATTACATCTTCGAAATTCCGGGTATTCCTAATGAATACATTGTGACCTGGACCATCGGCAACAACGAAAGCTATACCGACGGCACCTTCACTGATCACATCTTCGAAGAAAACGGAGTGTACGAGATCTGCGCGTTCATCGAGACGCCGGATTGTCCGAATGGAGTTGAAATCTGCACCGAGCTCGTGGTGAACTGCAGTGACGATCAAGAATGCTTCCTCGAGGCGGATGCAGAGATGATGTTCTCTAACATTTATGTCTTCGGCGCAGAAGCGCCGGATGATGCCACGGTCTTCTGGGCCGTAAATGGTGAGCCGGCCGGACAAGGCTACGTGTTGACCTACGAATTTGAGGATGCAGGAACCTATGAAGTGTGTGCCTCCTACGAGACACCGGACTGCCCACTCGGAGCCATCGATTGTTTCAACATTTTCGTTCTCGATGCCGATTTCGAGGATTGCACAAATGTGGAACTCATCATCGAGAGCAACGACGACCTGATGAGTAACCTGGACATAGACTACTTCCTGGAGGGGCTTGAACTATTCTTTGGTGGAGAGTTCACCTATTACTCTGACGACGAAAGCACATCACTCGAGGCTTGCATTCCTGACGGTTGCTGGAGCATAACGATGAACATGGATGAGTTTGAATCGGCCGCGCTATACCTGGCGTTGATCATTGACGGGGGTCTTGCGGTTAACTACGAGGTGAATCCCGATGAATCAGAAGTTTATGTAGAGTTCGGTGTCAACGCTGATTGCTCAAAGGGCGTCAGCGAATCCGCTTCAGCGGTAAGCATCTTCCCGAATCCGGCTTCTGACTACCTCGTCATCAGCGCCAACATCGCCGCAGGCACACCTTATCAGTTGACAGACATGGCCGGTAGAGCCGTACTCAGCGGAAACACCCAAGGCACCGTGACCACGCTTGACATTGCAGCACTTCCTGCAGGCATGTACCTGCTCCGCTGGCCGCATAACGACCAGCTAACGGTACAGAAACTGCAGGTAAATCGATAGGAAAATCCGTTGTAGGCGCACACTGTTGTAGGCGCACACTGCAGTGTGCGCCCACTTAACCATCGGTATTCGGCAGAACATTACATCCGCCGCTTTCGCGGCGCATCTCAACAAAAGAGCAGCATCCGGAAGCGTGTGCTGTTTTTGTAAACACAGGCTCCGGACGTTAGAATTCTTTAGGGGTGAGACCTGCCATTGATTTCCTAACTTCGCCGTTCAGCAAATTGCACTCACGCAGGCGCTATGACTTACCAAAAGACCAACATTATCACCGGGTGGGCCGTTTGGCTCGTTGCCTCGATCGTTTACCTCGTCACCATTGAGCCCACAGCAAGCTTCTGGGATTGTGGAGAATTCATTGCCTCAGCTTACAAGCTTGAAGTAGGCCACCCTCCGGGCGCTCCTTTCTTCATGCTTGTGGCTCGCCTTTTCTCTATGATGGCTCCTGCCGGCTACGAAGCGGCCAGCGTTAACGCGATGAGTGCCTTGTGCTCATCTTTCACCATCCTTTTCCTCTTCTGGAGTATCACCCACTTTGCCCGGAAAATCGCAGTGAAGTCAGGAGAGATGACCACTTCAAAAACCTTTGCCGTTATGGCATCCGGTGTGGTGGGCGGTCTCGCTTACACTTTTTCTGATTCATTCTGGTTCTCGGCGGTTGAAGGCGAAGTATATGCGATGTCATCCCTTTTCACTGCGCTGGTTTTCTGGACCATTCTGAAATGGGAGAGCCTGGCAGACCAGCGAGCTGAATTGCGCTGGATCATTCTCATCGCCTACCTGATGGGGCTCTCGATCGGAGTCCACCTCCTTAACCTTCTTGCGATTCCGGCGATCGCCTATGTCTTTTACTTCAAGCGATTCAAGGTCAACATTACCGGTCTTCTCCTCACGGGCGTCATCGGCCTTGCTATTCTTTTATTCGTACAATACGGTATCGTGCAGGGCTTCCTCAAGGTAGCTGCCAGCGTTGAGCTCTTCTTCGTAAACGACCTCGGTTTAGGATTCAACACCGGTGTTGTGGTCTATGCCCTCCTTGTGATAGGGCTCATCATAGCGCTGCTTGTGATCTCGCACAAAAAGAACTGGCCGTTGGTCAACATTTCTACACTTGGGGTGCTGATGGTGCTGATCGGCTACTCGACCTTTGCCATGATTGTGATTCGCTCATCGGCGAACCCACCGATGGATGAAAACAACCCTGAAAACCTCTTTACCCTTCTCTCATACCTCAATCGCGAGCAGTACGGGAACCGTCCGCTTGCCGTTGGTCAATACTGGAACACTCCTACAGACCCTGAGAATTCTTACACAGACGGCAGGCCCACCTGGGTGAAGAGCTATAGCGTAAAGCAAAAGAGAGGGCTTCGCGAAGATCAGGTAAAGTCATTTCGCTGGGAGTATGAAGCCGAAAAGTTCGTAGCAGAAAATCAGGGCGATTATTTCATTGTTGAAGAGTACGTAGACAGTGGGGAGAAGAAAGGAAGCATTCCGAACTATGACGATCGCTTCACCACGGTTTTTCCCAGAATGTATTCTTCTCAGGGCAACCATGTGCGGGAATATAAACGCTGGAGCAACTACCAAAACTGGAATACCGAAGCTGTTTACCCCGCCCCCACATTAGGGGAAGGCGTAAACTTAACAGCTGAAGAGTTGGCCTTTCACATTGAGCAAGATGTGCTGAACCCCGCTGACGAGCGTCAATTGCAGCGTTCACTCACTCAGTTATTTGGCGCCTATCGCCTGAAGGCCAACAAGTTCATTCAAGTTCGATCTGAAAAAGAGCTGCTGATCTACAACGACGAAACCAAGCAATTCGATCAGCTTGCTGCACTTGACCAGCCACAGATGAAAGGTGCATTGTCGCAATACCTCGTTGACATCTTCTCCAGCTCAGTAAATACCGGTCCGGAATATGTCGGTAGACTTGAAGACCGTCAGCGACTGCTTGAACGGCAGCTTCAGCAATTGACCCGCGAAGCCAATGCGGGCAACAATGAAGCCTATCAGATGGCCGTGCAACTGCAAGGCGAGTTGGACGCTCTCTACGAAAAGCTCACGCCTCAATTCAGTGAAAACATCCGCTTCTTCAATGATTTCCAAATGAACTGGATGTACTGGAGGTACTTCATGTGGAACTTCAGCGGTAAGCAGAATGACCTGCAAGGACATGGCGACTTCATAGACGGCAACTGGATTACCGGTCTCGACTTCATTGATGAAGAACGACTGGGCAACCGCGATGAGCTGCCCATCAACACCCTTAAGAACCGTGGGTTCAATAAGTTCTACTTACTGCCGCTCTTGCTGGGCGTAATCGGATTGATCTTTCAACTGGTGCGGTCTCCCAAAGAATTCTTTGTGGTTGCGCTGCTCTTCATCATGACCGGACTGGCCATTGTGATCTACCTCAACCAGACCCCTATGCAACCGCGCGAGCGTGATTATGCGTATGTGGGCAGTTTCTACGCCTTCGCGATGTGGATCGGAATGGGGGTATATGCCCTCTTCTGGGCAACCCGACAGATGAAATGGAAAGACCTCGGAACGGTAGCCGGGCTCAGCATTGGGGCCGGATTTATCTTTCTCATTGTCGAAAACCTGTCTGGCGGCAGCAATGCCTTCTCTTACGCAGTCTTGTATATGGCCGGCATTGCATCGGGGCTTTTCGCGCTTTCAATGCTCTTACAGTCTGCCCCGGTCAGCAACTTCATCCGGGCATTTCTGCCCGCAATCATCTGCCTGAGTGTACCAGTGATGATGGCTGCTGACGGATGGGACGACCACACACGTGCCGGAAGAAGAACGGGTGTTGATTTTGCAAAAAATTACCTCGACTCACTCGAGCCCAATGCCATCCTCTTCACCAATGGCGACAACGACACTTTTCCGCTCTGGTATGCGCAAGAAGTTGAAGGCTACCGCACCGATGTGCGCATCGTAAATCTCAGCCTCCTGAATACCGATTGGTACATCGATCAAATGAAGCGTAAAGCTTACGAATCAGATCCGGTGCAGTTCAAAATGGCCGAAGAAAAGTACCGCCAGGGAACGCGAGATATTGTGTTGATGGATCGCCCGGCTAACCCACAGAATCCATACGTCGATCTCGAGGAGGCTATGCAAATAGCCCTGAGTGAGGAAAGCTTTGTTGACTACGGCGACGGAAAGGGCTACCACTCGCTGCCATCCAACGCGTTCAGCATGCCGGTTGACTCCGCCCGCGTTATGGCTCAAGGAGTGCTCACTCCGGAAGAGGCGGCAAACATGGTCAAAACCATTGAATGGAAGATCACCGATGAGGGTGGGCGACCAAAGCCCTACCTCTTAAAGAACCACTTCATGGTACTTGAGCTTCTTCGAAACAATGACTGGACCCGTCCGATATACTTCGCTGTAACCACCGGTCCTGACAGCTACATCGGACTCCAAGACTACTTCCGTCTTGAAGGGCTGGCCTATCGTTTTGTACCGGTGAAGTACCCGAAGAGTGATAATCCGAATGTGCTGGGCGGCTTCTATACTGACAAGATGTACACCAACGTAATGGAAACCTTTCAGTGGGGCAA
This sequence comes from Flavobacteriales bacterium, assembly GCA_018402085.1. Lineage (GTDB taxonomy): Bacteria > Bacteroidota > Bacteroidia > Flavobacteriales_D > Sanyastnellaceae > Sanyastnella. Next base: position 2,825,039 of record JAGYJM010000002.1, read on the forward strand.
TATGGACGACACCACCGGAAGCGGCATTTACATGGATGAGAACAACCGGCGGATGACCACCAACCTGCGCCTGCAATTCACCAACCTTGCCGATGAGTTAATCAAGACCGGAGACGAAAAACGTGCACTGGATGTGCTCTTGCGCACCCTTGAAGTGACACCGGAAAAGAACGTACCGTATGACCGTGTGCTGCTGCCGGTGGCTGAGTCTTTGATCAGTTTGTCAGTGAGCGATACCAGCCGACAGCTCAGCAATCCGCTTTCACCGGAAGGACGTTTGATCGCCCTCAAAGAAGGTAAGCAACTCAATAACCGCCTCTTCACCCTTTTCGAAGATGAAATTGAGTACTACCTGAGCCTTGACGCCAGTCACTTTGATGCGGTCACTGACGACCTTTCATTGATGTACCAGGTAAATCAGCGGATTTACCAAATGATGCGCATCTACCAACCGGACGATCCAATGACTGAAGAGCTGCAGTTGCGTATTGACAGCATCGATCAGGCCATCGACCGCAAAGAACGGTCTTTGATCGAATTAGGCTCTGTAAACTTCTAAGGTAGGATTACAAGAATAAAGACACGCATTATTCGAAAATGGTAACTTCTTTGTAGCCCCGCGGGAACCTCGCCTTGCGGCGCACTTCTTTGTGGTACTTCTCCCACAAAGGGCCGGTAAAATCGTACACATCGTGCTCGCGGCGTTGATTTCCGCTGGCGTGGGTTTTGAGTTTCATTCGGAAAGAAGGTTTGGTTTCAATGAATAGACTGCGATTGATTCAATTCAGTTGCACCATTCAACGAAACAATCGCATCTGATTAGACGTGTCGCCGGTGCTTTTTCTACCTTTCGTCTTCCGCACGAGTGAAACAACTTGCTGGTCTTGCCATGGAACATGAATACCGAATATTCGTTGTTGAAGACGACCCCTGGTTCAGTGACGTACTCGAATATATGCTTACCCGAGAAGCCGGTTGCCGGGTAGATGTCTTTCGTTCAGGACAAGCCTGCCTTGACAGCCTGCACCAACGTCCGGCATTGATCACTCTTGATCACAACCTCAAAGGCATCAACGGCTTGGAAGTACTTCGTCAGGTGAAAGCCTACGACGCGTCAATACCTGTTGTAATGATCTCCGGACAAAAAAACGTAAGTCTGGCTTTACAGCTTCTCCGTGCCGGCGCCAGTGACTATATCGTCAAGGGGGAAGAAGGTAACGAACGACTGCTGGGCCTTGTGCGAAGCGTGCTCGAGAAAGAAGCCTTGCGCAAAGAGGTGGAGGGCTTACGCAAAGAAGTGACCCAACGCTATGACTTCGCCAACCTCATCGGAACCAGTGCGCAGATACAAACGGTCAAGCAACTTATGGCCAAGGCCCTCGATAACAACATCACGGTTTCTATCAGTGGAGAAACCGGAACCGGTAAAGAAGTAGTTGCAAAAGGGATTCATTATAACTCAAAGAGAAAAAAGAAGCCTTTTGTAGCGGTGAATGTGGCCGCGATCCCTGGTGAATTGATTGAAAGTGAGCTCTTCGGCTTTGAGAAAGGTGCTTTTACAGGTGCTGAAGCAGCCCGCAAAGGCCGTTTTGAAGAGGCCAATGGCGGAACCCTCTTTCTCGATGAGATCGGAGAAATGGAGTTACCGACGCAGGCGAAAATACTTCGAGCCATTCAAGAACGCGAAATCACTCCCATCGGAAGCAATGAAACGCGACAGGTGAACGTGCGACTGCTTGTTTCTACCCACCGAAATCTGGCGGAGGAAGTCAAAAAAGGCAACTTCAGAGAAGACCTCTACTACCGCTTACTCGGCCTGCCTATTGAGATGCCGCCGCTGCGCGAACGAGGAAATGACATTCTGATGCTGGCAAAACACTTCGTTTCTGAATTCGCCAAAGCCAATGAACTCGGAACAATCACCATTTCTGAGGGCGCCCGGAAAAAGCTCTTCAAGCATTCTTTTCCGGGCAACGTGCGAGAACTAAAAGCCCACATGGAACTCGCTGCCGTGATGTGCACCCATAAAGTCATTGAGCCGCATGACCTCAATTTCGTGACTTCAGTCGACGCTTCAAGCTTTCTGGTGAACGAGAAAACCCTTCGTGAGTACAACGATGAAATTATCATGCACTTTCTGCGCAAGTATGACCACAACGTATTGCTGGTCGCAGATAAGCTCGACATCGGAAAGTCTACCATTTACCGAATGTTGAACCGTATGAAAACAGATTCAGAGCGTTTCGGTTAATTGTATGCAACACACCATCAGATGAACCATGTATTACACCGGGCGGTGGTCGCGCTTGAGGAAATCGAAGAGAAGTATCTGACACCTCTTGTTGAAGTCGCTCATGTTCGCATCCGGCCTTTTCAGGCCGCTAAAGAAACACCGGAAGGCACCTACGATGTTGTACTGACCACCCTGCAGAATCGCGAGCCGGTGCATCCTCACCTGCCCCTGCTGGTGATCCCCGGGCAGCCCGATGCCGAATACCTCACCCGTGACCTCCCGGAGGTGATGCAACGATCGCTGACCGTCAATTTCTCTTTTCCGGTTGATTTCACTCATTCACAGGTGGCCCAGGTAGCAAAGGCTTCCGGTAAACCGATGGGCGAAATGATGCAATTTATAGCGCCGAACCTTGATGAAAACCTTCGCAGCATAGAAGAGGCTCTCCACGCAGAAGCGTGGGATGCCCTGGCAAATCGCATTCACGCTATTCGCCCCGCCGTTCGCATGCTCGGTGCATTTGAACTCTCCTACCTCATGCAAACAGCCGAACTTAAGTTAAAGCAACACAATTATATGTGGACGCGCCTGAACGGTGCGCCAATGACTGGTGCCATGAAAGTATTGATCGATCAGGTGAGGGCCTTCGATCAATGTTAACTTTCAGTTTTGTGCCTTGATGAAGCGATGGCTTTCACGTGTGTAAGGCGTCATCAGCATCAGTTGATAAGTTCCGGGCGACAAATCAGAAACATCAATATCTACCACTTGCGTGTTGACAATGAAGCGCTTGCTCAGCATCCGGCCATCTGAACCATAGATGCGGCATTCACCAATAAAATCTTGTGCCAATCGCAGTTGAATCTGCTCAACAGCGGGGTTCGGAAACATCTTAACCAATAGTTTTTCTGCCGTTTGAGCCTGGTGCATGAGGTGAGCAGACTCTACCGTGCGGCCCGGATGAGGATAGGCAACTACCCGATAATACCACTCTCCCTGCTGGTTATGGTCTTCGCACGAATTGAGCCACCCGGTCATTGTGCTGCCTTCACACACTACCTGCCAATTCGCGCGATCACGTGACCGCTGCACTTTGTATGCGCATTGCACGGGCTCTCCGGTAAGTTGCCATTCAAGGCGCACTTGTTCATTCGTTGAGGCAATGGATGCACCAATGGCATAATCAGCAAGCAGCGAAGGCATGCCTGTGAGAATTCCGATATCATCGCTGCCACTGCCATCGTCTGCCTGCGAATCGCAACCAGTGTTGTCGCATCCTCCTGTGCCATTCAGGGTATGCGCAGTCACATTGGTTGTGGGTTGCGGACTTGAGAACAAGATGCTTCCCTGGCCGCCACCACCCCCGCCGGCGTGAACGCTTCCTGAATTGACATCTCCACCGTCACCACCATTCGCTTGAATGACCAATGGACAACTCGCTGAAACGTCGTAGCCATTTACTTCCAGGATGATGCTGCCGCCGCCACCGCCACCTCCGGCGCCGTCATTTCCGGCGTTGGCTGCACTGTCACCATTCGCTGAAAGGGTCAGGTTGCAGGTCGAAGAAGTCAGAATGCTGTCTGCTTTGATGAAAATCAATCCTCCACCGTTACCACCTCCTGTGCCCGCGCTGTTATTCATTTGTCCGCCGCCGCCGCCGCCGCCCATAAAAACTCGGGTCGGACTGATATATCCTGACAGAGCGATTCCACCAATTCCACTTGTTGAAGGATTGCACCCCGAACTACCATTCCACCCGGCACCGCCAAGACCACCAGCCGTATAGTTTGATCCGCCACCGCCACCACCGTTGTGACTGCCGCCGCCGCCGCCGCCGTTGAGCATCCGTCCACGGGCATAGCGATAGTTAGCGTTGGTGCGAAAGTGAATCCCTTCGCCTTTCTCTCCAAAACTATCATCGCTATCTCGGTATACCGTGTTATTGCAGTCATCAGGCTGATACTGATTAGCAGAGTGGTCTCCGGCCCTGAACCCGGCCCCGTCAGCTGAAATACTGTGCTCGAGGTACAGATTGTTCTCTACCTGAAATGCGATTACTCCGCCCGTATGACCATTCCACGAGGGAGCTGAAAGTGAAGATGCTGTTGTGTAATGCGGTGAGCCGAGCTGTGGGTAGGTCACCACCATCAGTCGGGCATTACTACCGGTGCTGAATGCTATTGATGGGTTCACTGCTAAAATGAGCGTATCCGGAATACCGTCCGTTTCGCGCACCTCATCAACCTCCATTACTTCGAAGAGACCGGCGGCACCAATACTGCCCAAACCACCGAAAGCAGCAGAATTCGAGGTTGACCCGAGGGTGTTGTCTTGTACCTGAATCAGAATGACCTGCTCATCAGCTTCAAATGTATCATGCGTTTCATCTACATTGCTGATAACGAGCAGCGAATCATCCTGAAGCGTCACACGGGCGTAAGCATTCACGCTCTGTGCCCGAACTAGATGCGTTTGAAGAAGAGTCATTATGAACGGCAGAAAGACGAGAAAACACGACCTTCGCCAGAAGAATTTAGGGTGCAGCAACATAAATCGACGAGAGTTTCAGCAGTAGTTGAATCTTTTGTATTTTGTTCATTATACGGGAAACGTGAACCTTTGTTTCACCGTTGATCGCTTCATTCATTCGTTTACCTTTGTACCGTGAAGTCATCGTCAAGCGTCATCATCTTTGCCTCCGGGAGCGGCACCAATGCTGAAAAGATTATCGATTTTCTAAACGAAAGTCCTTGCGGCGCTGTCGCTGCTGTTTTCACCAATAATGAGAATGCTGGCGTGATTGACCGCGCAAAAGCGCGGGATGTAGAAGTTTTCACATTCACCAGGTCTGAATTCAACGAGACCGACGTCGTACTTCAGAAACTCAAAGATCTCAAAGCCGAAGTCATCGCGCTGGCTGGATTTCTGCTCAAAGTACCTGACACTATTATACAGGAATACCAGGGCCGGATCGTAAACCTTCACCCTGCCCTGCTGCCTAAGTTTGGAGGAGAAGGCATGTATGGCATGAAGGTACACCAAGCCGTGCTGGATGCTGGTGAACAAGTCTCAGGAATCACGATTCACCTCGTTGACAAAGATTATGACACCGGTAAAAAGCTCTTTCAGGCTCGCGTTGCCGTAGAAGCCTCTGACACGCCTAAAAGCCTTGCACAGAAAGTGCAGGAACTCGAACACCGCTATTATCCGCGGGTCGTTGAAGCACTGTGTAATCAGAAATAAATTCTATGGAGTTCAACTGGACGGATTTTCTATCCGCCGCGCTGGTATTGTTCGCGGTAATTGACATTATTGGATCGATACCGATCATACTTGACATTAAAAAGAAAGTCGGAAACATCAATGAATTCAGGGCTTCACTGATTTCACTGCTCATCATGCTTGCCTTTCTCGTGATCGGTGAAAAACTGATCACTTTTCTCGGCATTGATGTGAATTCGTTTGCTGTTGCGGGTTCATTCATCTTGTTCTTTCTTGCGCTTGAGATGGTGCTCGGCGTAGAGTTGTTCAAGCACGATGACACATCGTATCGCACAGCTACGGTGGTGCCGATTGCCTTTCCGCTGATTGCCGGGGCAGGAAGCATGACCACTATTATTTCACTTCGTGCTGAGTTCAGCCAACTCAACATTGCTCTCGCGATTGTAGCCAATCTGATCCTGGTGTACGTGGTCTTAAAGCTCACCAACCGCATCGGCAGAGCTCTCGGTGAAGGCGGCATTGCTGTGCTTCGAAAGGTGTTTGGCATCATCTTGCTCGCCATCGCGATCAAACTTTTCTCCACCAATGCCAAAGAATTGTTCTGAATGAAACTAGTGGAGGTCTACACTGACGGTGGCGCAAGCGGCAACCCTGGTCCGGGTGGCTACGGCGCACTCCTGATGTACAAGCAGCACCGCAAAGAAATGAGCCAGGGCTACCGACTCACAACCAACAATCGGATGGAGCTGCTCGCGGTGATTGTGGCACTCGAAACGCTCAAAGAAGAAGGGCTTCAGGTCACCGTTTATTCAGACAGCAAGTATGTGGTTGACGCTGTGGCAAAGGGCTGGGTCTTCGGATGGGAGAAAAAGGGCTTCAAAGGCAAAAAAAATCCGGACCTCTGGCAGCGTTTTCTGAAAATCTACCGCAAACACAAGGTCACTTTCCGCTGGGTGAAAGGCCACGCCGGACATCCCCTGAACGAACGGGCTGATGAGCTCGCGGTCAAGGCCTACCAAGAGGGCAACTTGCTGGTGGATGAGGGGTATGAGGCGATACATAATGCATAATTTAAAATGCACAATGCATAATTCATGACGCAGGATGCTTGATGCCGGACGTATGATGTTGATTGGCCTGGGCAATCCAGAGCGGTGAAAAGACAAAAAGCTGCTCCCCTTCAAGGGGAGCTCCAAAACGGCATGCTACGCATGCCGTTTTGGTGAGGGGTGGTCGAACACCTGCAAAAGCACTACCACATCAATCCCAGGAGAGACCCCTTACTTTCACTTGACCAAATCCCTATCCGCCGCTTCCCGACAAGTCGGGACAAGTTGTGCGGCGAAATCACAAATGTTGCATTGAGAAACTCAAAGATCGAACACCGAACTCTGAACTCCCAACCCAAAAATTTGTCGTTTAGACACCCCAAGCGAACTCTAAGAAGAAAAACGTGTTCGATTGACTAAATTTGCAGCCCAAATCACGCGCAATGAGAACGGATCTATACCAAGGACACGACTACTACAACATGGACGACCTCCTGACGGATGAGCACAAGCTGATTCGTGATACCGCCCGCGCTTGGGTGAAGAAAGAAGTGTCTCCAATTATTGAGGAAGCCTTTGAAAAAGGTGCCTTTCCACGTCACCTGATTAAAGGAATCGCTGAGATCGGTGGTTTTGGTCCTTACATCCCGACTGAATACGGCGGGGCCGGACTTGATCAGATCTCTTACGGACTGATCATGCAGGAGCTTGAGCGCTGTGACTCCGGACTTCGTTCTACTTCTTCTGTACAGAGTTCGCTCGTGATGTACCCGATCTGGAAGTACGGCACCGAAGAGCAAAAGCAGAAGTTCCTTCCTAAACTCGCTGCAGGTGAGATGGTCGGCTGCTTTGGTTTGACCGAACCCGATCACGGTTCTAACCCTGGTGGAATGACCACCAACTTCAAAGATGCCGGTGACCACTACCTCCTGAACGGAGCCAAACTTTGGATCTCAAACGCACCGTTTGCTGATGTAGCAGTGGTATGGGCGAAGAATGAAGAAGGCCGTATTCACGGAATCATCGTTGAGCGCGGAATGGAGGGCTTCTCAACCCCAACCATGCACGGAAAATGGTCGCTTCGCGCATCGGATACCGGCGAGCTGGTCTTCGAAGACGTGAAAGTGCCTAAAGAAAACCTGTTGCCGGGCCGCAGCGGACTGGGTGCTCCGTTGAGCTGCCTTGACTCTGCGCGTTACGGTATTGCCTGGGGCGCCATTGGTGCCGGTCTCGACTGCTACGATACCGCGCTTCGCTACGCGAAAGAGCGCAAGCAGTTTGGCCGTCCGATCGCCGGATTCCAACTGCAGCAAAAGAAACTCGCTGAGATGATCACCGAGATCACGAAGGCACAGTTGCTGACCCTTCGTCTCGGCCAGCTTCGCAATGAAGGACGTGCGACTTCAGCACAAATCTCAATGGCGAAGCGTAACAACGTGAATATGGCGTTGGAAATCGCTCGCGAAGCACGTCAGATTCTCGGTGGCATGGGTATTACCAACGAGTACCCGATCATGCGCCACATGATGAACCTCGAGTCGGTAGTGACCTATGAGGGCACTCACGACATCCACCTGCTGATCACCGGTCTCGACATTACCGGCGAGAATGCTTTTACTTGATATAACCCTCCCGAAATAGAGAAAGGCGCCTGTTGGGCGTCTTTTTCATTCGATAATATCCTGTAATACGGGAAATTTCTCCCTGAACGACTGCAGCTCATCATACGAGCAACTTGCGGTGATCACCTGATCTTTACCCGGTGTGGCTTCGTTGAGGGGTACACCCTTGGGGTCGATGATCGCACTATCGCCTGTGTACTCAATACCTTTACCGTCTTGTCCGACGCGGTTCACACCCACGAGGTAACACTGGTTCTCGATGGCGCGTGCACGCAAGAGGGCCTTCCATGGGGCGGCGCGCACACCCGGCCAATTGGCTACGTAGAGGGCAACATCGTAGCGCGCCCGGCCGTCTTCATAACGGTTGCGCGCCTGCTCAGGAAAGCGCAGGTCATAACACACCTGCAACAGGATGCGCCAGCCGCGAAACTCAACCACGACCTGGCGTTTGCCCGGACTGTAATGGTGGTGTTCATCGGCAAAGGTGAAGAGGTGTTGCTTGTCGTACCACGTGGTTGCTCCAGCGGGACTGACCCAATACATGCGGTTGAAGTAGTCTTCGCCATCCTTTACAGAGACGCTTCCGGTGACAGCGGCGTTCAGGCGCTTCGCGTGGGTTCGCATCCACTGCAGGGTCGCCATGTCGTCGCTGTGTGTTTCGGCTGCTGTTTCGGGCGACATCGTAAAGCCGGTGGTGAACATCTCGGGCAACACCACCACGTCGCATTCCGACAAGGCGTCCAATCGTTGTCCGATGGCTTCACGGTTCGCTTCAGGCTCTTCCCATTTCAACGGGCATTGTACTCCGGAGATGATCAGGTCTTTCATGGTATCGAAAGTAACGGTTGTACCTCATTTCTAATAGCGCAACCTCATTGATCAGCAGAAAAATGCATCATCCGGCCTTTTCAGGCCGTAAAAAAAGCAAGTCAAAATACTGCTGAACCTCACCTTCAGGATCGAATGGTTGTGCCTCGCCAGTCGCAAACGTGTAGGGCTTGAAGCCGCGCGGCGCGAGAAGGTCAGTCACAGCTTTGTAACTGTTCGGATTGCGGTCAGAAGATGGCCCGCGGACCTCGCACCAAACAGACTCAACCTGATTTTTCTCAAAAAGGCCCGAAGCACCACGCACGACGGCCTCTTCATGTCCCTCTACATCAATCTTCAGCAATTTGATGGGCGCATTGTCAGTGATTAAGGCGTCAAGCCGTTCAGTAGGCACCTGCACCTCAGCGCTGTAGCCCGAAAACTGCCAACCCTTCTCGCTCATCACGAGTGAGTTGCCGCCAATGTTCTTGCGACTCAGAAAGAAGTTCGCCGTACCGGCCTCATCAGAAAGCGCACAAGCGTGAACCGTACCAAAAACCTCCGAGTTGTCACTTAGAAAATCTGCGATGCCCGGAGCCGCTTCAATAAGAATGGTTTCGGCTCCATACTGACGCGCCAAGAGACTATAACCACCGAGGTTGGCTCCGGCATCTACGAATCGATCGCCGATCTTCAGGTGCGCTTTCATGTAACGCCCCAACGGCGAATGGCTGAAGCTGCGCATGAAGTTGCCTCCTGCATAAGCGATGATGGCTGCGGGTGCATGCTCGCCAATCTTGAGTTCATGTCCGGCAACGAGCGTGCGCTCGGGACGTCCACCCAGCAAATTCCCCACGGCCACGATGGCATCGTGTTTCTTTCCGGAAACATTCACGGTAAAATCAAATCGCGCAAGAAAGCGGGCCAGAGGTGTCATTACAAGGTTTTGAGACGTTCGGCAGCCTCTATCAAGGTAGCATCATCTTTGGCGAAACAAAAACGTAGCACATGTTCGTGCACCGGGTTATGGTAAAACACCGAGACCGGAATGGAGGCAACACCAGGCGAAGCGGTCCATTTTCGCGCCACCTCTGTGTCTTCTTCCTTGCTAATGTTGCCGAAGCGAAGCAATTGAAAATAGGTGCCCGGGGTGGGATCGTACTCAAATCGACTGCCTTCAAGCGCTTTGAGGAAGACATCCCGTTTCTGCTGGTAGAACGCTGACAGCTCTGCAGCGTGCTCAGGATGTTCATTCATAAAATCAGCAAGCGCCAACTGTACCGGATGATTCACACAGAACACATTGTACTGATGCACCTTGCGGAACTCCGCCATCAAGGCGGCAGGACCTGCAATGTAGCCAACCTTCCACCCCGTGGCGTGGTAGGTCTTTCCGAAAGACCCCACGATCATACTGCTCGCCGCCAGGGCTTCGCGCGAAGCACAGCTGTGGTGTTTCTTGCCGTCAAACACCATGTGCTCGTACACCTCATCGCTCAATACGATGATGTCGTTTCCGGTGACGATCTTTTCGAGCTCGTCGAGGTCATCGCTACCGAGCACGGCTCCGGTTGGGTTGTGCGGTGTGTTCACGAGGATCATCCGCGTTTTGCGGTTCATCACCTTGCGTACCTCATCCCAGTCGACGCTGTAATCGGGTGCTTTGAGCTGGACGTAAATCGGTTTACCACCCGCGAGTTCAATCGCCGGGGCATAGCAATCGTAGGCCGGAGTAAAAAGGATCACTTCGTCATCTTCGCGCACCAGTGCCATCGCCGCGGTGAACAACGCCTGGGTGGCACCGGCCGTGATCGTAACTTCTGTATCGGCATCGTAACCCGCATCATAGCGCTTGTTGAGGTCTGCAGCGACCGCCTCGCGGAGCTCCGGCACACCTGCCATTGGGGCATACTGGTTACGCTCATCATTAAGGTAGTGGGCGTAGCGCTCCCTGAGAGCGTCAGGCGCGTCAAAGCCTGGGTAACCTTGTGACAAATTGAGTGCTTGCTTCTCTTTGGCCAGGGCTGACATTACCGTGAAAATGGTGGTGCCGGTCCGCGGTAGCTTAGAGGCAATGGAAGACGAGTATTCAGGCATGGAAATTTTCAGTTCAGAACAGCGAAGATACTTAGAATGGAAGTGGAAATGGAAATGGAGGTCCGGAGACTTATGGACGCATCGACTTATGGACTTATGGACCTATGGACAATTCGGGGAACGGGGAACTGGGTATACGGACACGCGAGGCGCGTCCCTACGTGATGCACCTTGCACGTAAAAGCGCCACAAGAATGTGGCGCACTGCAATCCCGTTCTCGGGATTGCTCTTTCATCCTGTAGCGGTTTGTAGGGACGCATTTAATGCGTCCTAAGACCCATCGACTTATGGACCTATGGACAATTCGGGGAACGGGGAACTGGGTATACGGACACGCGAGGCGCGTCCCTACGTGATGCACCTTGTACGTAAAAGCGCCACAAGAATGTGGCGCACTGCAATCCCGTTCTCGGGATTGCTCTTTCATCCTGTAGCGGTTTGTAGGGACGCATTTAATGCGTCCTAAGACCCATCGACTTATGTACCTGTAGACAATTCGGGGAACGGGGAACTGGGTATACGGACACGCGAGGCGCGTCCCTACGTGATGCACCTTGCACGTAAAAGCGCCACAAGAATGTGGCGCACCGCAATCCCGTTCTCGGGATTGCTCTTTCATCCTGTAGCGGTTTGTAGGGACGCATTTAATGCGTCCTAAGACCCATCGACTTATGGACCTATGGACAATTCGGGGAACGGGGAACTGGGTATACGGACACGCGAGGCGCGTCCCTACGTGATGCACCTTGCACGTAAAAGCGCCACAAGAATGTGGCGCACTGCAATCCCGTTCTCGGGATTGCTCTTTCATCCTGTAGCGGTTTGTAGGGACGCATTTAATGCGTCCTAAGACCCATCGACTTATGTACCTGTAGACAATTCGGGGAACGGGGAACGTAGTTTGCAGACGGCTTTCAGCCATTGGTCCTCCGAGCGAAGCCGTCTCTTCCCCCAACCCCCGACTCCAGACCGCAGACCGCAGACTGCAGACTGCTTATCTTTGCCCCATGCTTCAAATCGGAAAAACACTTCTGACCACTGAGCTCTTCGATGAGCAATTTACCTGCGACCTCTCGGCCTGCAAAGGAGCCTGTTGCGTAGAAGGCAGTAGCGGTGCGCCACTTGAAGAAGACGAACTCGAAAAGCTCGAGGAAGTCTACGATGACGTGAAGCCCTACATGCGCGAAGAGGGCATTGCTGCGATTGAAGATCAGGGCTTCTTCGTGGTGGATCAAGATGGCGACTACACCACGCCGCTGGTGAACGGTGAAGAGTGTGCGTATGTGAACTTCGATGCCGATGGTACGGCAAAATGCGCCATTGATCAGGCTTACCGCGACGGGAAAGTTAAATGGCAAAAGCCGATTTCATGCCACCTCTACCCGATCCGTGTGAAATCACTTGACGATTTTGACGCGCTCAATTACCACAAATGGCACATCTGCAAGCCCGCCTGTGAGTGCGGTGCCCGATTCAAAATGCCGGTCTTCCGCTTCTGCAAGGATGCCATCATTCGCAAATACGGTGAAGACTATTACAACGAGCTGGAAGAGGTCTACACTGCCTGGCAGCAACAACACGGATGATCAGAAAGTGAAGCCAATCGTGATCTTGAGCATCAGGTCTTCATCGATGTTGCCCGTTTGTGCGGCGCCATAGCGATAAAAAGCACCTACCCCCACGCCACTGAATCCGCTGGTCAGCAGATTCTGCAACTCTATACCCGATTCGATGTAGGGTTGATTCGGACTGTTTCCTACGGCATAAAACTGCTCGCTTTCGGGCTCATGATGGAAGTCGAAACCGCTGCTCTCGCCGATCGCCATGCTGTGCACGAGTACGATGTGCGGCGCGAAGTTCTTCGTCCGGAAAAGCAGGTCTTTGAAATTGTGACGGATGTGCACTGCCGCGTAGCGATCAAGCAGAGTGCTTCCTGGCGCGAGGGTTTCAAAAGTCATCGGTGCGGCCACCGCAAAGCGCTGCGCCGAGCCCCGAAGGTTAAACCAGCGCATGCCCGGAGCATCACCGATAAGCTCACCACCATGCGCCATCACCGTGAGATCGCCGAGCATCGTAAACTTGAAGGTGTGCTGCACGCTCGCACTCAGCCGCAGATACTCGAGTGACGCTGTTTCCGATACCGCCTCACCCATGATGGCCTGCACTCCCACCACAGGAAAAGGCGTACCTGCCGAAAATCGACGTGTGGGCGTTTGCACGAGCTTTTCACGATATGACCAGCGAAGATGCAGCTCTGCCTCTTCAAGGTTAACCACGTCATCGTAGAGGGTCAATTGCTCACCGCCGGATACTGCAAGGCGATAGTCATCACTAAAGCCCAATTGTCCGAAGCGGTAAGACAGGTCAACCGTCAGGTATCCGGGAAGCTGCGAACTGAAGGTCGCCTCTGCCACGCTCAGCCGATCCATTCGGTTAACATAAAGCTCATAAAAACCGCTCGGTGAAAGCAGTCCGCCCTGTCCCGGAAACCACACTCCACCGCGTTCAAACACATCTTCAAAGACCGCCAGCTTCAGCGTTGTTGCACTTTGTTGTCGCAAGGTAAACCTTAGGTCTCCCCCGCCCTTCCAAGCGCGGTCACCGAAGCCATAGGCAGCGTAGCCGCCGAGAGAGACATTCTTGAGCAGCCGGTCATTGGTGCGCAATCCTCCTCCGAGCCTGAAACCTTCGTAGGCATTGAATCCCAGAAGGTGATTCAAGTCGATATCCACCACGCCAAGCCGCACATATCCCGAAGCCAGCGCGCTGAACCACTTCAGACGCTGCTCAACTCCTTCAGCCTTAGAGATACTGTCAATGAAGGTGTAGGTGCGCAACTCTTTGGCATCAAGCGAATCTGAGCGATACCGATCCAGCATAGCGTCAGGCTGCCGTATTGCCGCCTCTTCCATACGCAGGCGCAGCGGACCAATATCTCGGCTGCGAAACTCCGGGTTGAGTCGCACGTCACTAATGTAAGATCGCCCAATGCCTACCACCTTCATCTTATTCATCTCGATGTTATTGAAGATGAGATCGGTATTGAGCTGCCTCGGAAACCACTGCTTGCCGTCTACCAGGGTGTACTTCTGTCGGATGTTCACACCGATGTCAGGATTGGCCGCAGCGGGCTCAGCCAGCGCACTCATCAAGGCATAGCCGTTACTATTGATATACAGCAGCCCCTTCATCGCATCGAAGTTCTTGCCTCTGCGCGGTTGATACGACAAGATGAAAACGGTATCGGCTTCCTGGTAAGTGGTGTCTTCGATGACAAAGAGATACTTATTGATCGCCCGGTTATGCAGCGGACTCAAGTAATCTGTGTCTAACAGGCTGATCTCGTCTCGGTAAAAGCTGAAGCTCTGCAATTGTGTTCCCAACAGCGCAAAATCCGGAGAAGATAGTCCGCTCACGCGTGACGCTTTCACGTTTTCTGTGTCTTTATACTTGCCTGCAAAGCGGCGTTCACTGACAGACTCCATCAGCAGCAAATGCTTCTCCTCAAAATACTCAATGTAACTCTGTTCTGAGCTGTCAAGCGCTGCGATCCCTTCAGGATTGTTGACCAGGGTAGAATCAAGCAACCCGGTAATAATAAGCTTATTGTAACTGTCATAAGCGAATGACTCCATGGCCTCTGGGTCATTCTTCGGCTTGTTGTCGATCACTTTTTGCATCAATGCTTCTGCAGGATTCACCCCCGGGAAGACTACTGCTTCTTCCAGTTCTACAGCTTTGGCCTTCATTTCGATGCGCCACCCTCCGGCGGGCATTCTGTCGGGCACGGTCTGCACGAGCGGTCGATAGCCCACGAAGGTGAAGCGCAGCTCGTCTCCGGCTTCAGCGGCGATGCTGAATTTCCCGTCGATGTCGCTCGATGTCCCGGCTTGATTTCCGCCTTTGACCACGTTCACGAAGGGCATAGGCACGCCGGTGTCAGCGTCGAAGATGCGTCCTGTGATCTGCGCAAAAGCGCAGGATGCGAACACGCACAGTAAAAACGTCAGTTGGAGTTGCTTCGCTCGCATGATGCACGAATATACGGCGGTGTTTGGAGATCGGGGATCATGGATGGAGGATTGGTGGGATTTTGGGATGAGTGGTGCTATCGACCTATGGTTAAAATTCGAAATTTCCTATTAAGCTCAATAATCTGCAATCCCGTTTACGGGATTGCTCTTTTACACAGTGGTATTTGTAGGGACGCATTTAATGCGTCCTGAAATGAGTGCGTGTCGCATCGGGCACAATACGATATCCTCCTATGGGTCAACACATCGCAATCCGGACGCGCGAGGCGCGTCCCTACGGTTTTCCGTAAATAAACAGGAGCAGCGCAATAATGCGCTCACCGCTATCCAGTGTCCACTACCCGCCATCCATCGCGATACCCTTACCTTTGTCTTATGCGCATCCTGACCGCTGACGTTCGTAATCAATTGCGTGTGCTCACGCCCTACAAGGTGTGGAACATGCTCTTGCTCGTCAGCAGCTACCATTTGTCGCGCTGGTTCAAACGCCCCATGCACCGGGGGATGCCCTTCTCGGTCAGCGTAGAACCCACCACGGCCTGCAATTTGGGTTGCCCTGAATGTCCGTCTGGATTGAAGAAGTTTACCCGTCCGACCGGACGCCTCGCGCCCGAGACTCTGAACCGCCTCCTCGATCAACTGGCGCCCTCGCTCGGCAATATGATCTTCTACTTTCAGGGTGAGCCGTATTTGCATCCGCAGTTTACGGAGTTGGTCAAGAGCGCATCCGAGCGCGGCATTTACACGGTGACCTCTACCAATGCGCATTTTCTGAACGAAGCCAATGCGAAGAAAACCGTCGAAAGCGGACTCTCGCGTCTGATCATCTCCATCGACGGTACCACGCAAGAGAGTTACGAGTCATACCGTATCCATGGCAAACTCGATAAAGTGATTGAGGGCACCCATAACATCCTTCGCTTTCGCGAAGAAATGAACTCAAAAACCCCGCACGTCATCTTTCAATTCTTAGTTGTGCGTCACAACGAGCATCAGATTGACGACGTCAAACGGCTCGCCGATGAGCTGGGCGTGGATGAGGTGCGGCTGAAGACGGCGCAGATTTACGATTATGAAAATGGCAGCGAACTGATACCGAATGACCAGCAATACAGCCGCTACCGGCAACTGCCGAACGGTAAATGGGCGATCAAGAATAAGCTGCTCAATCAATGCTGGCGGATGTGGCAGGGCTGCGTCTTCACGTGGGATGGCCAGGTGGTGCCGTGCTGCTTTGACAAAGACGCGACCTACCAACTCGGCGACGCCTCCACAATGGATTTCAAACAGATCTGGCAAGGTGACCAATACACACAGTTCAGGGGTGCCATCTTAAAATCGCGCAGTGAGATCGACATCTGCAAGAACTGCACAGAGGGCACAAAGGTGTGGGCGGAGGTAGACGCGGGGTGACAGTCTTACGGTCTGATGGTCTGATGGTTGGACGGGCTGACAGGGAAACTGGGAAACTGGGAAACTGGGAAACTGGGAAACTGGGAAAAGTTCTTGCATCCTGCTGAATTGTTCTAATTCAGCAATCGACAGCTCTGCAATCTGCGATACAGCCGTCGCTGTCCTCCTGAGTGCTCCCGCACAGCGGGAGTGTATCGAAGGGGGACACGGCGACCATCATCTGCTCCTTTCTCACCAAAACTTCCTAAATTCAGCGTGACATTAGATAGAACACAGATGGACAAACGCAATAACCAATACTCTCCAAATAGCCCGGTAAAGTGCACTCGAGTTAACTTTATCCACCCAAAAGGGTGGGATGAAGAGTACTCTCGTTATTGATTATTGCGCTTATAGCCTAGTTCCCAACCATAAAGTTGTTTGGTGTTTCTTTCGTTGCGTAAAGCATTTCTCCTTATCTCGGGTCTTCAAGCACCTAGTTCTCATCGCAACCTCCCTACCTCCCTTTCTTGCTACCTCTCTATACGACCATAGGTCTACTTGTCGATAGGTCGATGCGTCTGTGTGTCCATGGACGGCCTGGGAGATGTCTCTATCTCTATAAAATGTATTTATCGTCATACCAATATTCTCGGACGCCTGGGAGGCGCCCCTATCTACGAACCACCAAAAACCAAAAGCGCCGCAAGGATGCGGCGCCAACACCCTCAACATCTTTCCATTCTCATTCTTACTCTTATTCTAATTCTCCGGTTTCCCGGTTCACCATGCTCCCCACCTCCCTTTCTAGCTACCTCCCTTCACGACCATAGCTCGATGCGTCCATCGGTCCACACGCCCACCCATCTAATCCGAACACCCATACACCACCACTACCCGTTCGTGTTTGATGTAGCGCTGCAGCAACCCATCTAAGCGCGCCAGCAACTCATCTTCAAAGGCCAGGGATTCGTCTTCTGCATACCACTTTTCGAAGTCAGCTTGCAGTTGTTTGCGCTCTGCGTTGAGTGACGGCAGTTCATCTAAGGCGCGGTAGATATTGATGCGCGCTGAGCAGCGTCCGGCACCGAGGTCGTACACTTCAAGCGGGATGTTGTGCAGCCAGGTGGTATCTGCAAGGGTGTGGTGCGAGACGATGCCGGTCCACGAATCGAGAGAGGTGAGGTCTGCCAGGCGAATTTGCTGTACCTGCTCTACCGCGATGCTGTCTTCATTGAAATACAGGAACTCTGGTATACGCTCGTCATCCGGACAATCGGCTTCGGGGAGGGTGCAGTACGTGTACTCGATGCGGTCTGTGAAGTAGTAGAGTTTTCCGTCTTGGCTGAGTATTTGAAGCAGGTAGCCGTCCACCGCGACCGAGTCAAGGTTCAGATCACACGCGCTCACTTCAAGGTAACCCACGAACTGATCTTTATCGGTGTGCACCTCAAGTGTCAGGGCGTGGGTGGTGTAGTAGCACTCGGCCTGCAGGGCGCCGGTGATGAGGATGAAGAGAATGAGGAGCGGGGTGTGCATGGTGCAAGATAGCGCTATCGCTCCACGACCTCTCTCCCGATAGCTATCGGGACCGCATTCGCGGGACAGCCCCTATTCAATTGCTGATTTAGCATTCACTACTCATTCTTCACTATTTACTATTCTCCTGGTTATCCAGTTTCCCAGCTTACCCGTTTCCAAAATCGTCCATAGGTCCATAGGTCGATGCGTCGACATGTCTTCGGACGCATAAAATGCGTCCCTACAAAATGCTATTGGATCAAAAGGTAGGGACGCGCCTCGTGCGTCCACAGTTCCGCAGCTGAAGGGTCTGAGAGGTTGATGGTGATGATTTTCGGAGATGCTCCACTAAACCCCTCTGTCGTCCCGACATGTCGGGGCGACCTCTCCCCTAATTTTAGGGGAGACTTTTATTTTGGTAGACCAACTAAGGCCCTCCTAAGCAGAGAAAGCAGTTTTTGAATTGCTCAATGCTGATTCATTATTTACTACTCATTATTCACTACTTACTATTCTTCCCGTTTCCCAAATCGACCTTAGGTTGATGCTTCCTCGAGTCTCAGAACGCCTGGAAGGCCGTCCTTTAGTTTGAATTCCGGTACTTTGGTTGAAGCAAAATGATTGTTGAACCAGCTTCCGAAAGAAACAAAGTGAATCATTAGATTGTGAGCATACCATCGAATCTCATCCGCTCCATGAAGGTACATCTGTTTGTGCTCACTGCATTTCTCATGACAGCATGTGCCCACCTCAGCAATACGGATTCGCTCAATGCAGAAAATCTCAGACCCGGACTTGCAGGCGTATATGTCCTGGCAGACGATTCATCAAGCGCAGAAGACTCTGCTGACCTTCCCCTTGAAATGCTGGGACTGCCAGGTGAGTACGATCCGTTTGAGGTTTTATTCACTGAAGACAACACGCTGGTGCTGCGGTCTGCGAATCAGCCCAAAGCCCAAGATGTCTACTTCAATGGAGAATTCAAGTCCGACGGTACGTACACCTATTTCAAGAAAGAGACGGAGGGCTTCCCTCTCATCAATAGATCTGCCAGATCATTTCAAGTCACGCTCCGGAAGTCTATCGAAACCGGTCAACTGCACATCGCGTGTACCCATCAATCATCAGCACTGCTCTTTTTATTTTTTGCCAACGGAACCGAGACCACCCGTTTCGGCATCTACAATCAAGTCGCCGAAGCGCCTGTAGATTAGCGCAAGGGTGTGCTGCCCGCACCTTTGACCCAAGAGCTTCCCAAGCCGTCCATCGGTCGATGCGTCTGTGTGTCGATGGACGCCTGGGAGGCGCCCCTATCTAGGCTACCGTGTACACAACCGCGCCACAAGGATGTGGCGCCATCCAGGACTGCCCGCTGCATTCTGCGTCCCGATAAATCCTGCGCTTTCGCGCAGATAAACAACCTCGCTATCTACCTATCTAGCTACCTGGCTTCTTCTTATTCTCCCAGTTTACCATGCTCCCGGTTTCTCGAATCGTCCATAGGTCTTCCCATTTCACCGTTCCCCAGTTGTACTTGCCTCCACCGCCATCTCACTCCCATAGAACTTATTGAACACCATGCTGGCCGTAAGATCGCCGGTGACGTTGACGGCCGTCCTGAACATTCCAAGAATACGGTCAATGCCAATAATAACGATCAGTCCGTCTGCCGGAATACCCGCGCCACTCAAGACCGAAGCCAAAATCAACACACCGCCGCCCGGAATCGCCGGAGTACCAATCGACGCAGCTACGACCGTGACGGTGAGCAGCAGAATGCTCGGCATATTCAGCTCTATTCCGTAGGCCTGGGCCATAAAGACCGTGGTCGCACACTGGAACAAAGCCGTGCCGTCCATATTGATGGTCGCGCCGACCGGGATCACGAAATCGCTTATGTTCGATGACACCCCGAGTTTTTCATCCGCAGTTTTCATCGAAAGCGGCATGACCGCCGCCGAACTAGCCGTTGAGAATGCCAGTAATTGAGGTTCGCGTATGTCTTTCAGAAATGTGAGCGGATTGTAACGAACCAACAGCCCAACGATCAGTAAATAAAACACCATTAAAACGAGCAGCCCAATCACGACTACTAGCATGTAGTAACCCAGTCCAACAAACACCCCGAGTCCGGTACGCGAAAGCAGAGCAGCCATCATTCCGAATACCGCGTACGGTACCAGCATCATTGCCCATGACACCACGATCATACAAATTTTCTGAACCGCTTCAGCCATGCGAATGATGGGGCGCACCAGGTCTTCTCGAAGCTGCGTGATGGCCACCCCAATAATGATGGTGAAGACCACCACCCCGAGCATCTCCCCGGTCAGGATCGCCTCAAGCGGATTGTCGGGAATCAGATTCGAGATGGCACCGGGAATATCTTCAAGCAGATCGCTTGCAGCCGGCGGAACCGTCGACGGATCTCCGCTATTTGGCAAGCCGCCCTTTAACAACACGTATTTCCCGGGCTTGAAAATCATCGTCACCACAACACCAATAAATATGGCCACGCCTGTGGTAAAAAGAAAGTAGAGCAACAAGCGAAGGCCGAACGATTTCAGATTATCGGAGGTGTTGCTCACAATACCCGAGATGATTGACGTGAAGATGAGCGGGATCATAATCATCTGCACGAGCTTCATGAAGACCTGCCCGGGCAGATCCAGCCAATTGGCGAGCTCACTACTGAGTTTTTCAGTCACCCAGCCGGTTGATGGATTTAGGAGAATCCCCAGGCCTGCGCCAAGTAAAAGACCGATGATCACTTTCAACCACAAACGCCCTTTGACGAGTCGATCAAGGTAAACGGACAATCTGTTGAGTGACTTAAATTCGATCATAGCATGTCAAGTAAGGGTTATTCCACCTCGAATATACGTCCATGCAATCGGTTAAGAATGTAAAATTGTCTCTATCTGACGCCTGGGAGGCGTCTTCATCTGCATAAAACGAACCTTCTGGTCACCCCCTCTATTCTCGGACGCCTGGGAGGCGTCCCTCTCGAATTGTCTCAAGACATAACTGCGCCGCAAGGATGCGGCGGCAGACAGCGCTGCCCGATACATCGGGACAAGTTTCGCGCTGCAAAAGTCTACCTCGCTAGCGGAACTGCCTGGCGGCAGACAGGCGCGATGAATCCGGCGGACGCGATGAATCCGGCGGACGCGATGAATCCGGCGGACGCGATAAATCGCGTCCCTACGGCGACCTATTTCCAACAGTGACCCTATCTCCCAGTTTCCAAAATCGTCCATGCGTCTATGCGTCCATAAGTCCATAGATCCACGCGTCGATATGTCTAAGGTTTCCCATGCTCCCAGCTTACCGGTTTCCCTAATCGTCCATAGGTCGATGCGTCTATGCGTCGATAGGTCTGTCGGCCTCCATCGAACTAATCCCCCACTCAATCGTTATTTTTCCGATTGAAATATGGAGCAAAACAAAACAGTCTATGTCATCGGCGCCGGGGTGAGCGGACTTATCGCTGCTTACGAACTTGAGCAAGCCGGATACCGTCCTGTAGTACTTGAGAAATCAGGTGAAGTGGGCGGACGTATTAAAACCGTTGATATGAATGGAGTTGCGCTGGACCTCGGGTTTCAGGTGCTGCTCAGCGCCTATCCAATGGCGAAGCACTACCTCGACATGGAGGCACTGCACTTGCGGAAACTCGAATCGGGTGCGCTGATTTATGCAGGCGGTAAACACTACCGCATCGGTGACCCGCTGCGCGACCTCAGCGTGTTATTCCCCACCCTGCTAGCCGACATTGGTTCGATGGGTGACAAATTCAAGATCCTGAAGCTGAACCGTAAGCTGAAGGCGAAGTCGCTCGATGCCATTTTCGCGTCGCCGGAGACCACCACGCTTGAATACCTGCAAGACTTTGGCTTTTCATCCAAAATCATCGAGCGCTTCTTTCGTCCGTTCTTCGCGGGCATCTTTCTCGAGCCCGACCTGTGCACCTCCAGCCGGATGTTTGAGTTCGTTTACAAGATGTTTGGCGAGGGCTATGCGACCATTCCGCAAGACGGCATCGGCGCGATCAGCGCGCAGTTAAAAGACAAGCTCAAGCAGACTGAATTCCGCTTCAACTGCGCGGTGCAGCAGGTGACGCAGAATTCGATTATGCTCGAATCAGGCGAAGAACTCTCCCACGACGGCGTCATCGTAGCGAGCAACACACCGTCAGCCTTGTTGGGCGAAACCGATCACAAAGTGAGGTGGAAATCGTGCATGTGCCTGTACTTCGCGGTTGATCAAACGAATATCCCCGGCGAAACCATCGCCCTGATTGCAGACCGCAGCAAGTTGTCGAACAACCTCTACGCTTACATGGATGCGGCCAGTGGGAAAACCATCTTATCGGCGACTGTGCTAGATTACAAAGGACGTTCAGACGAAGAAGTCACTGCTGCAGTAACGAGCGAGATCAAATCATTCACCGGAGCGCTGCAGGTAGAGCACCTGCACAGTTTCAGAATCGACCAGGCCCTGCCTGACATCACGAACCTGAGCAAGACCGCCCACCCAAGTGATCACCGTCCGTACGACAACGTCTTCCTCGCCGGTGATTACCTCCTGAACAGCTCGCTCAACGCGGCCATGGAATCGGGACGGATCGCTGCGAAAGGGTTGATTGGGGAGTTAAAGTCGTGATTGACGAATCGGCGGTCGCCGATTCAAATTGAAAATGAAAAGTGAAAAATGGAAAATTGGAGGGGGCTCTTCCGGACCTACCTGACGGCAAACGGAACGTGATAAATCCAGCGGACGCATTAAATGCGTCCCTACGGCAACCCATTTATAATAGTGTCCCTACCTCCCAATTTCCAAAATCGTCCATAAGTCCATAGGTCGATGCGTCGACATGTCTTCGGACGCATTAAATGCGTCCCTACAAAATGCTATTGGATAAAAGGTAGGGACGCGCCTCGCGCGTCCACAGCCCCGAGGCAACGGGGTCTGAGAGGTTGATGGTGATGATTTTCGGAGATTCTCCACACCCCCCCCTGTCGAGCGCTTTACGGTCGGCATCTCCCCTAATTTTAGGGGAGACTTTTAATAAGGGAGAGCTGACCTGCCCGGCGGCAGGCAGGCGCGATGAATCCGGCGGACGCGATAAATCCGGCGGACGCGATGAATCCAGCGGACGCGATAAATCCGGCGGACGCGATAAATCGCGTCCCTACGGCGACCTATTTCCAATAGTATCCCTAACTCCCAGTTTCTAAAATCGTCCATAAGTCTACAGGTCCATGCGTCCATGCGTCTATATGTCTTCCGGTTTCCCAGTTTCCCAAAAAGACCGCAGACGGCTGACAGTTGAAAGCTGACGGCACATAACGACCTCTTTAATGATCATTTGTTGAATAATTCGCATATTTTGACCATTCTTATGGTCACCCTCTCATTTACCATTCATGACCATTTTACCATTCATTTTCACAGAAAATTCGCTATATTGGCTAATCTATTGGTCATTATATGTTTGAAGTAGTCGAAATAAAAGATGTAAAGCGCGAACTGGGGGAGCTAGTAAAAGCCCTGCGAAAACAGCGCAACCTTTCAGAAACCCAGTTAGCCGAGCGATTGGATGTCTCCCGAACGACCATTCAAAACCTGGAAATGGGTAAGAACTTCACGGTGGATACCTTTCTGAAGGTCATGAAAGAGATGGATCTGCTCACACAGATTCACCAGGAGGTCATTCAGACCAAGAACCATGTGGTGAATACCAAATCCTTGTACTGATGGCCGAAAATAAGATCATCAATGTGCACTTGTTTGGCGAAGAAGTGGGAAGAATCGGACTTGAAAGCGACGGTAAACGTTCATCTTTTCAATTCAACCCAACCTTTCTCGAACGATCTACCTTTAGGAATGCTTTCCCTGAAACAGGTATTCTGAAGCGAACCCGATACGTTCAAATGTTCAGTCAGTTCGATAACGAGACCTTCAAGGGAATTCCACCGCAGTTTGCCGATTCATTGCCTGATCTGTTCGGCTCTATAGTGTTCAAGGCATGGCTTGAAACCAACGAAATCAACAACATCAGCGTACTCGAGCAACTGGCCTACATGGGCAACCGGGGCATGGGTGCCCTTGAATACCGTCAGAGCAAACAATTCCCCAAAGACGCAACCATCAACCTTGACGAAATCGTTCAGGTGCTCAAAGAAGTGCTCAATCTTAAGAAGACCACAGCGCAGAAGAACCTTAATAGCGAAGCACTCATCAACATCTTTAAGATTGGCACTTCCGCCGGAGGCGCGCGTCCGAAAATCCTCATCTCTGAGCACAAAGCAAGCGGCAAAGTGATTCCCGGGGATTTGGAAACCTCAAATACCTACAATCATTTCCTGGTAAAACTTGCCATCGATGATGAAGTAGGCTACCCCCGGGAGGTTGTCGAATACTGCTACGCCCGGCTCTTGCGAAAGTCCGGCATTCGCATGATGGAGTCAAAGCTGATCGATGACAAGCACTTTGCTACGCTTCGCTTTGATCGTCAAGACGGTGAAAAGAAGCATGTGCTCACCGCTACCGGGCTGACAGGATGGGACTTCAAAGACCCGGTCAACTCATCGTACGAAAACCTGTTCCGACTTTGCTCGTTCTTGAAAGTTCCGCACGCACAAAGCGAAGAACTCTTCAGGCGTATGGTGTTCAATGTCGTTTACGGCAACCTCGACGATCACCTGAAGAACCACTCTTTCATTTACGACCAGCACACCGACAGCTGGGAATTGTCTCCGGTTTACGATGTGACCTTCTCCCTCAATCCGCTGCTCAACTTCAAAAACCTGCAACGCGCACTGTCGATCAACGGCAAACGCGCCAACATCACGAAAGCAGACCTCCTGAAAGTAGCCGATGAGTTCACCATCAAAAATCCTGAAGGTGTGATCAACGAAATCCGGTCGCTTAAAGATGAACTCATTGCACTATTCGAAGAACACGACATCCCTGAGCCGGCCATCCAGGGCATCGCTAAACACCTTGTTGCTTTAGAATGATCTTCTCGGCAAACCGGCGGACGCGATGAATCGCGTCCCTACGACGACCTATTTCCAACAGTGTCCTTACCTCCCAGTTTCCAAAATCGTCCATAGGTCCATGCGTCGATATATCTTCGGTTTCCCGGTTTCCCAAAAAGACCGCAGACCGCAGACCGCAGACGGCTGACGGCAGACAGCTGACGGATATCATCTCCCGCCCCACGTCAATCATTACCTTTGCACCTCCTACACCCCCAAACGTGGCCGAGAACGAAGAAGACATCAAACGAAAACTGGGATGGCGGCGCATCCTGATTCCGGTATTGTTGGGTGCTGTGGTCGCGGGCGGACTGCTCTGGTGGAACCTCGAACAGGAAACCTTTGTGGAGGTGGTCGTTGGGCAAGAACCCACACACAGATGGGTGGATACCAACGGCAACGGCTACCCGGATACTTCTGACCCCGAAGAATTTGTTGAAGACCCGAACGGTAATTACCGCATCACAGATGCGGCTGAATTGCTCGGTTCATACACCTGGAAAATGCAAGCCATCTGGGCACTTATCGGCGCCCTGCTCATGGTGGTGCTGCGAGATGTAGGCTACATCTACCGCATCCGACTTCTCTCAGATAAGATGCTCTCCTGGCGCAAAAGCTTTGATGTCATCATGCTCTGGGAGTTCGCCAGCGCACTCACCCCTTCTGTTGTTGGTGGCTCCGGCATCGCCATCTTTGTGATCAACCGCGAAGGTGTGAATGTCGGGCGATCCACCGCGATTGTCATGGTCACCGCGATGATGGATGAAATTTTCTACATCATCATGGTGCCATTGGTCTTCCTATTGATTGGCCCTGATCGGCTCTTCCCGGAAGAAGGTCTCTTTAATGTTGTGACCCCCGAGCTGCTCGAAACGCTCTTTTACATCGGCTACCTTTTCATCGTCTCCCTCACTACGATCATTTTACTCGGTATTTTCTTTTACCCCCTGCAGACCAAGCTCTTCCTCGTGCGCCTCTTCTCCTTTGGCTTTCTGCGCCGCTGGCAGCATAATATGGTGCGCATCGGTGATGAAATCATCATGAGCAGCAAGAGTTTCCGCGGAAAGGGATTTGGCTACTGGGCAAAAGCCTTTGTGGCAACGGTGATAAGCTGGACCGCCCGCTTCTTCACGCTGAACTTTGTCTTTCTCGCCTTCACCAGCGGATTTGACCAGATCGAAGTCTATGGCAGGCAACTCATCATGTGGGTCATTATGCTCATCTCATTTACCCCGGGCTCAAGCGGCGTTGCCGAGCTGTTACTTCCGGCCTTTTTCAACTACCTCCCCTGGGAAGACCCTGCACTCGCACCGGTTTTACTCGTACTCGTGGCCGTCATCTGGCGTCTGCTGACCTATTTCCCCTACCTCTTTGTTGGTGCAGCAGTGTTACCCGGATGGCTTAGGCGCACGGGGCGAAAGCCCCGGATGGCAGAAGATGCCCCCGCTGCCTCTTGATAGGGCACTTCCGAAATCTTACCTTGCACGACCTTTAAACCTGATCTACGAATTTAAAATTGATCCCCTTTCATGGATACAACGAAGATGAAATTCGGCACCAAAGCCGTTCACGCAGGAGTAGAACCGGATCCGGGCACCGGCGCCATCATGACACCCATTTTCCAAACCTCAACCTATGTCCAGGAAGGTGTCGGAAAACATAAAGGCTACGAATACTCTCGCACCCAAAACCCTACACGTCACGCCCTCGAAAAGAGTCTCGCAGCGCTGGAGAACGGTACGTACGGACTCGCTTTTGCGAGCGGACTTGCGGCTATTGACGCAGTCATTAAAATGCTCAAGCCCGGCGATGAAGTCATCTCGGTGAACGACCTCTACGGAGGCACCTACCGCATCTTTAAAACCGTATTCGAAGATTACGGTATCAAATTTCACTTCGCTGACCTGCGCAACGCTGACAGTGTTGACCAACTCATCAACAAGAACACGAAACTGATCTGGGTTGAAACACCCACAAACCCGGTGCTCCAGATTGTTGATATTGCCGCCATTGCCGAGCGCACCAAAGGTAAAGGCATCTTGCTGGGCGTTGACAACACCTTCTGCTCCCCTGCACTCCAAAACCCACTCGAACTCGGTGCTGACATTGTGATGCACTCGGTAACAAAGTTCATCGGCGGACATTCAGACGTGGTGATGGGTGCCCTCGTTACCAACGACGAACACATTGCTCAGAAGCTTTACACCTTGCAAAATTCATGCGGTGCCGTTCCCGGCCCAATGGATTCATTCCTGGTGCTTCGGGGCATCAAAACCCTCGGCCTTCGAATGGCCCAACACAGCAAAAACGGCATGGCCGTGGCCCGGTCCCTTCAGGATCACCCGGCTGTGGGAGACGTCTATTACCCCGGACTAGAAACACACAGAAACCACGAGATCGCAAAACGTCAGATGAAAGATTTCGGTGGAATGCTCAGCTTCAACCTTAAAACCGACACCACTGAAGCTGCCATGGATACCGTTGCGAAATTCAAGCTCTTCACCCTCGCTGAATCTCTTGGAGGAGTCGAATCTCTGGTCGGACACCCCTCGATGATGACACATGCAGCCATTCCCCGTGAAGAACGCGTGAAGTCAGGCGTCGTGGATTCTCTCATCCGCCTGAGTGTGGGGATCGAAGACATCGATGACCTCCTCGCCGATCTCCAACAAGCATTGAAATAATGAATCAGAACGAACGTATCGCCATCGCCGGAGGCGGCCTGGTCGGGTCGCTTTTCGCCCTTTACCTCGCCAAACGCGGATTTCAGGTAGATGTTTACGAACGACGGGGCGACCCGCGTCGCGCCGATTACGTAGGCGGACGTTCAATCAATCTCGCCCTCTCTGATCGCGGGTGGAAAGCCCTCGAGCGGGTGGGCGTAGCCGACGAGGTACGCAAGGAGGCCATCCCGATGTACCGTCGGGTCATGCATGATAAAGCCGGCGAGTTGACGTTTCAAGCTTACGGCAAAGAGCAGGAGGCCATTTACTCGGTGTCGCGCGGCGGACTCAACAAACTTTTGCTCGAGCAGGCAGACCTTAATGACAATGTCACCCTGCACTTCAACATGGGCGTGAGCGGACTCGATCTCGA
This sequence comes from Flavobacteriales bacterium, assembly GCA_018402085.1. Taxonomy (GTDB): domain Bacteria; phylum Bacteroidota; class Bacteroidia; order Flavobacteriales_D; family Sanyastnellaceae; genus Sanyastnella. The sequence continues at coordinate 2,853,159 of JAGYJM010000002.1, forward strand.
GACGAATACGCTCCATCTTGAAGGTGATGACGGGCAGAAGGTAGCCGCGCAGTACGACCGCATTTTCGGTACCGACGGTGCCTTCTCGCGTGTGCGCAACCGTTTAATGAAGCAAGATCGCTTTGATTACGAGCAGCGTTACCTTGATCACGGCTACAAAGAGCTGACCATTCCGGCCGGTGCTGACGGCAAGCACATCATCGAGACCAATGCCCTGCACATCTGGCCGCGCGGTGAGTACATGATGATCGCCCTCCCGAATCCGGATGGCAGTTTCACATGTACGTTGTTCTTCCCGTTTGAAGGTGATCCTTCTTTTAGCTCGCTGAAAAGCGAGGATGCGGTCATGAAGTTTTTCAAAGAAGAATTTGGCGACGCCGTTCCACTCATGCCTACCCTCGCCGAAGATTACAAGGAGAACCCTACCTCATCACTCGTGATGATTCGCTGCTACCCGTGGCACTATGAAGATAAGGTATGCCTGATGGGTGACTCATCCCACGCCATCGTACCTTTCTACGGACAGGGCATGAACAGTGGCTTTGAAGACTGCACCGTCTTTGACGACCTCTTTGAAGCCAACAACGGCGACTGGGCCAAAACCTTCGCCGCCTTCAGCAAGAAGCGCAAACCGGAGGCCGACGCCATCCTCGAGTTGGCGCTGCGCAACTACATCGAAATGCGCGATAAAACCGCCGATCCCGATTTCTTGCTGCAGAAGAAAATCGAAAAGCGCTTCGCTGAGCGCCACCCCGAGAAGTGGATTCCACTCTACTCACAGGTCACTTTCTCACACATCCCCTACGACAAAGCCCTGCGCAACGGTGAAGCACAAGACGCCATCATGAAACGCGTGATGAACCGCCCTGATATCGAGCAGGTCTGGGACAGCGAAGAGGTTGAAAAGGCCATTCTCGCTGAGTTGGATGCATAATTCGGAATGCACAATGCAGAATTTGTTGGGGTTGTGCGCTAACAGTTCTCCTCCTGAAATCATCAATTAACTGCTGCTCCCCTCCGCTGAGGGGAGCTGTCGATTTTCACGAAGTGAAACATCGACTGAGGGGTGTGGCGACAGAGGGGTTTTTCGAGCGTCTTCGGAGATGCTCCCACTCAACCTCTCAGCCCCGCAGTTGCGGGGCAGCTCTCCTGATCTCAGGAGAGCCTTGGGTGCCCTTAAATAAATAATCAATCTGAAATCGCTAATCGGCATTGATCAATATTAAGTCTCCCCTCAAATGAGGGGAGATGTCCCGCAGGTGCGGGACAGAGGGGTTTTTCGAGCGTCTTCGGAAACACAACCCTGCTCAAAGAATGACTGCAATGTTGCGGATTCTCGGACGCATGGGAGGCGTCCCTATCTGCGATTCACCTTAATCCTAAAGCGCCGCAAGGATGCGGCGGCTTTCCATTTCCACTTCCATTTCCATGCGCGCACTGACGTACGCGCTCACAAACTTTCTGTCCGTTTTTCCGTTACATTCGTATATGCGCACTGCACTCCTACTTCTTTTCACTGTTTTAGTGTCGTTGACAGCCGATGCCCAGCGTGGCAGACAGTTGCGTCCGTTGTATCAGCTCGGGGGCAAATGGTCACCGAATGGCTGGCACTTTGGCGTAGGCGGCACACACATGATTCCCAACGCCTACGAGCGTGATGAAACCCGACTGATCAACGCTGAGCAAGGTGTTGACACGCTCTATTCAGGTACGTTTAATGTGGCAGGACGTATCGGGTTGTACCTTGAAGTCGGACGACAACACTTCTTTGAAGATCCGATTTTTGTGCACTACATCGACTTCGGTGCGCACTTCAAGATGCTGCGCGGACAAGAAGAATTTGCGGGTATGGTGCGCGACGCCGCATCCGGCGCTTTGGCGCCGACAACCAACAACGGCACCTTCAGCGACAGCTACGCCGGATTGTACTTCAACGCGAACCACATTCACCAGATCACCGATGCCAGCTTTCTGCAATACACCATTGGCGCGAATGCCGATTACCGAGTGATTGAGCGTCGCAGCTTTGAAGGCATTGCCCCTGATCAAGAATTTGCTGATCCGCTGCAAATTCAACTGCATGCGAAACTGGGTTACGGCTTCCGCTTAGAATCAGGGGTCTTTCTGATTCCGTCCATTGAAACGCCCATTCTGAATTTGTCTCCTTTCTACGACGGCAAAAGCACGCTGCCCATGTTCAGCACTCGCTACCGTCCGCTGATTTTCTCACTGCGCATCTTGCTCTTCAGCCACCAGAAGGTGGGCGACTGCGTGGGCAAAGGCACCGAAAAGCGCGGCCACCATTTGTGGGGAAAAGACATGCGGCGCTGATTACTTGTCAGCGCAGAGCTCTACCAATACCTTATTAGATGCTTTCGGATGCAGAAAAGCGATGCGCTTTCCATCTGCACCATCTTTGGGCGTCTCGTGAATCATCTGGTAGCCCTTATCCATCAAGCGCTTGATCTCCGCCTCGATGTCGTCAACGGCAAAAGCCACATGGTGAATGCCTTCGCCTTTCTTCTCAATGAATTTCGCAATCGGACTGTCAGGATGGGTGGCTTGCAACAATTCGATTTTGTTTTCACCCACCTTGAAGAAACTCGTGATAACGCCTTCGCTCTCCACCTCTTCGCGTTTGTAAGGCGGCGTACCGAGAACATCGGTAAAAATCTGTTCTGAAGTTTCGAGATCGCTGACGGCAATCCCCAGGTGTTCGATGCGCTTCATAGTCGGATTGAATTTGACCGCAAGTTACAGCGGATCACCGACGCATCCTGAGCTTCCCAAATTTCTCGGGACAGGTTCGCTCAGCGCTTACGCACCGCGACTCCGAAGTCATCATCGAAGTTCACGTAGTAATCGCCGCGAGGCCACTCGCTCGTATCGATTTCTTGTCCGACGCCCTTGGCATAGAGTATGCCATAAGCATCAAACACCTCGTAAGATGCAGGTGCACTGAACTTCAGTTTCTCATAGAAGCGTGTATCGCGGAGGGTGACCGGCTGACGATCTGAAGTCACCTCGAAACGCTCAGAATAGCGCGCGCCTGAGGCATCATTCTGTCGTAAGCGGAAGGTATTGGTGCCGCTGTGCAGAGGCACTTCTACGCGGTACTCATTGGGCACACCTGTTTCTCCTTGACCTGCGGCAGTTGCCACCTGCACCCATTTATTCCACTTGAATTGTTCAATCACAAAAGGCAGTGCACCTCCTTCGCCGCTGGTACGAAAGACAATGGCACCTGCATCAGCGAGTGCAAGAGACTCGACAGTGAAAGTACTTTTAGGAGCAATGTCTTCAGTATTAATAACCCGGGGTTCGCAATTATCTTTGGTACGGATAACTACCTCAACCGGGTCGCCGGGCTCAAGATTGAACAGGGTGAGATCAATGGCAAATGCACTTGAGTTGATCTCATCAGAGGTCACCTCCCCGTTCACGGCCACCTCAAAAACGCAAAAACCGACCCCTTCAGAGGAGAACGGATTTTTCACATAAAGATCTTTGCCCTGGTACACGCCATTGAAAACGTATACCCCTGCCAAAGAGGGCAGGGTAACGATGGCGAAAAGAAGAAATGTACTCATTCTCAACATATTGTAAAGATACGCTGACTTATTCAAGTGATGCAAATCTGCCCGACGATTAATGAACTGCTGTCAGTGAATTGATCACGGAAGCTGCTCTTCGTGCCTCGTAATGGCTCAGGTCAAGCTGATCATCCGTTGCCACGAGATACCGTTCACCCCCTGCCAGCAGCGATCTCATATAATAATGCCCCACGACTTTGCCCGTAGGTAATTTAGCCTGGTACATCAAGCGATCTTCTCCCTCATCGAAGAAGATATACTCGAAGACTTCATTCTGTTGCAATTCACGTTTGACCTCCTCAATCTCTCGCATGTCATTCACAATACTGAACGTCAGATCCTCATCCATTCGCACTTCAACGCGACCGGAATTTCCGTTCAGGTTCACCTTCGCGTCAGGAAATGACTCATCAACGACTTCTATTTTCAGCGGCATTCCAAATTCTTCAAAAGAAGTGACCCATGTCGACTCTTTTTCTTCTTTTCCGCCTTTCGGCGGGATGTCGCCTGCATCTGAACCTCCGTCAGTTCTGCCATCTGTGTTGCAAGAGTATACGATCAAAGTGGCGGAGGCAAAAACGAAGCGTAGCGTTTTATTCATGGTATAGATTATGATAGTAGAGTATACGACACAAAGCCGGCTTCGGTTTCATTGCGTGTTTGCCTGTCAATCATGACCTTCGCGTTCAACTTGAAAACAAATGAATCTTGATTTATCCCCCTATGCTGCCGTTGTTTGTGGCAGCACCCAAGGTATCGGCTTTGCCACTGCGCAAGAACTTGCTTCTATGGGTGCAAATGTGGTGCTCTTGGCGCGTAATGAAAAGCGATTGCAAGAAGCCTGTGCAGCCCTGGAGCAAATTCATCCGGGTGAGCACAGCTACCTCGTGGCAGATTTTGACCATCCGGAGCAGGTAAAAGCCGCCATCGAAGGCTTCACTGCCAACAACCGGGCGCAAATTCTGGTAAACAATACAGGCGGACCGCCTCCGGGTTCGGCCTCCGGAGCTGAAATAGATTCCTTCCGCATTGCCTTCAACCAGCACTTAATCTGCAACCACATCCTGGTACAGGCATTGCTTCCGGGCATGCGAGAGAGTGGCTACGGACGTATTATCAATGTCATCAGCACTTCCGTCAAACAGCCATTGCCTAACCTCGGGGTATCCAACACGGTGCGCGGCGCTGTGGCCAACTGGGCAAAGACCCTTGCCAATGAACTCGGTGTAGACGGCATTACCGTGAACAACGTACTTCCCGGCGCCACAGACACTGCCCGGTTGAAAGGCATCGTAGAGCGAAAGGCTACAAACCTTGGTATTTCTGAAGAGGAGGCCATGCAGAAAATGGCTGCACAAGTGCCGCTGAACCGCGTAGCTCAGCCGCAGGAAGTTGCCGATGCTATTGCATTTTTAGCCTCACCGAGCGCAGGCTACATCTCCGGCATTAACCTCCCGGTTGACGGTGGCAGACTTGCCTGCCTGTGACACCGCGAAACAAGCGGGCTTATTATGAGTTATAGACCTTAATATTCTGGCGGCTAAATGTGCTTTTTTCAGCTAACTTTGCCGCCGTTCAAAGCTTATCGAATGAACCAAACGGACACACACTCTGCTCAGATCGAGCAATTCATGGAGGGCATCAAAGCCCGCAATCCGCATGAGCCTGAATTCCTTCAGGCCGTTGAGGAAGTCGCTGAGGCGATCATCCCATTCATGCAAGACCATCCGCGCTACGCTGATCATCGCATCCTTGAGCGCATCGTTGAACCTGAGCGCACGATTATGTTTCGCGTGCCCTGGACCGATGCAAAAGGAAATGTGCAGGTGAATCGCGGCTATCGCGTAGAGTTTAACTCCGCAATCGGACCTTACAAGGGAGGACTGCGCTTTCACCCATCCGTAAACCTGAGTATTCTCAAGTTTCTCGGGTTCGAGCAGATCTTCAAAAACTCGCTGACTACCCTACCGATGGGTGGTGGCAAGGGCGGTTCTGATTTCGATCCGAAAGGCAAAACTGACCTTGAAGTCATGCGTTTTTGCCAAAGCTTCATGACTGAGCTCTCACGCCATATTGGTGCAGATACTGACGTCCCGGCAGGCGATATCGGTGTGGGTGGACGAGAAATCGGCTACATGTTCGGACAGTACAAGCGCATCCGCAATGAGTTTACAGGCGTCCTTACAGGCAAGGGCCTGAACTGGGGAGGCTCGCTCATTCGCCCTGAAGCCACCGGTTACGGTACTGTATACTTTGCCCAGGAAATGCTGCACACCAAAGGTGAAGGATTCGAGGGCAAAACTGTCGTGATCTCCGGTTCAGGAAATGTAGCGCAGTTCGCCGCACAGAAATCGATTCAGCTTGGCGCCAAGGTGGTTACAATGTCTGACTCTGGTGGTTTCATTCACGACCCCGCAGGGATCGACGACGAGAAGCTCGCCTGGATTATGGAGCTCAAGAATGAGAAACGTGGACGAATCAAAGAATATGCAGACCACTTCTCATCTGCAACCTTCCACGAAGGTGATCGTCCTTGGAGCGTCGCGTGCGACATCGCACTACCTTGCGCAACCCAAAACGAGTTGAACGGTGAAGAAGCAAAAGCCCTTGTAGAGAATGGCTGCATGTGCGTAGCTGAAGGCGCCAATATGCCTTCAACGCCTGAAGCGATTGAGGTATTCCATCAGCGCAAAATCCTCTTTGCCCCGGGCAAAGCATCAAACGCCGGCGGTGTAGCGACTTCAGGACTTGAAATGAGCCAGAACTCGCTCCGCATGAACTGGAGCCGCGAAGAAGTAGACAGCAAGCTACACGGCATCATGCGTGACATCCATGAGCAGTGCCTTCAGTATGGAAGCACTGACGGATACGTTGATTACGTGAAAGGTGCGAACATCGCCGGCTTCGTAAAAGTCGCCGATGCAATGATCGATCAGGGCGTCGTTTAAGACGGCTAACCATATTGACTGCAGAAAGCCGACCTTGAGGTCGGCTTTTTTTGTGTGGGCTGCGGATAACCGTCTGCTGTCAGCGGTCTGCGGTACGAGCCCCCTCAACAAACGGCTGCTGGTAGCAGCCTCCCAGCCCTGATGCCCTGCGCTTCAACTGACCGGCGGCCATAGCCGCTCACCAGTGCGCGCACACTGCAGTGTGCGCCTGCAATAGTCCGGCGGCAATAGCCGCCGCCACACAAATTTAGCCTTGTATAAAAAGCAGCGCAAGGATGCGCTGCCCACCTAACTTCTAACCCGAAAGCACCCTGAAAGACCCCTCACCCGAGAATCCCGCAGGTGCGCGGGATCTCGGGAGCTCCCCTGATTCCAGGGGAGCCTTTGAGTATTTGCACGTCCAGAAAGAGCCGCTCTCGCTGAAGCTATCCAATTCTGTCGTATCTTTAGATCATTGACCAAAAATGACTGAGATGAATAAACTGCTTGTGCTGCTTGTGCTTGGGTGCCTTTCTGTGCCGCTTAATGCGCAAATTGAATTGTGGACTGAAGATTTTGGTACGGGTTGTGACCAGGGGCAACTGGTTTCAGCCTATAGCTCACCGAACGGTACCTGGACGGTCACCGAAACCGGATTAAATGAAACCGCCTCCAGCCAATGGTACGTAAGTGCCACAGAGAACAATACCGGTGAAGGAAACTGCGGTGCCGGCTGCGGTGAGAACCGCACCTTACACGTGAGCAGCGTGACGGTGCTGGGCATTCCTGCTGACCAGGGCGCTCTTTACTATGAAGGGATCACCGGCTTCTGTGGACTATTCCCTTGCGGCAGCACAAACCGCCGGGTGGAGTCTCCTCCCATCGATTGCAGCAACGCCACCGATATCACCCTTGATTTTCTTTACCTCGAAGGGGGAAACACCTTTGATAACGCTACGGTTTGGTATTTTGACGGCAGCAACTGGTCACAAATTGACGATCCCGACAAGACCTTCAGCGGAGCGTGTAGTCCGCAAGGACAATGGACCGCCCGTTCACTCAATCTGCCTGCCTCAGCAGAGAATAACCCGGATGTGAGAATTGGTTTTGAATGGACTAACAACGATGACGGAGACGCTACAGACCCCTCGTTCGCTGTAGACGACATTGTCATCAGCGGCGTGGTTGCTGACGACCCCACCCCTTGTCCCGGAGACTTCAATTCTGACGGCATTATCAATTCAGCAGACCTGCTGCTGTTCTTATCAGAATTCGGCTGTAACGAGAACTGCCTTTACGACATGGATGGAGACGGTCTCTCGAACGTAGCTGATTTGCTTGCCTTCCTGGAGGTTTACGCTACTGAATGTCCGTAACCCCCCACACTTTCATGCTTCCGATTAGCTAAGGATACACTTCTTGTGCTACCTTTGACCTCATGGAAACCGGACTGATACACCTTCATTCGACCCTGCGTTGGGTTGTTCTGATTCTCATGATTGTAGCCATTGCGAAAGCGTTCTCTGCATGGCGGAGTAAACAGGCTTTTGGCGGCACCAGAAAGCTTGCCCTGTATGCCATGATCACGCTGCACTTGCAATTGGTGTTAGGGCTTGTATTATATTTTTCACGTGGGTGGCACCAGAAATGGGGCCAGGAGAACATGATGTCAGACACATTGACTCGCTTCTTTACCATGGAGCACCTTGTGGTGATGATCCTCGCAATTGCACTCGCGACCATCGGTTATTCCGGTGCGAAGCGCATGAGCGATGCGATCAAACAAAACCGTCGGGTTTTCATTTACTATATCATTGCTTTGATTCTCATTCTATCGAGCATTCCATGGCCCTTCCGTGAGGCGCTCGGAAGAGATTGGTTTTAATTGATGCGCAAGATCCTCATCCCGGCACTTCTGTTTTCTCTTGCCGCCTGCGGCGGGAATGATGCGCCTGCGCCAAAAAACGGAGGAGGCAGTTCGGCAAGGTTGAGCATGCCGGAAGCCAAACGACTGTACACGAAGAAATGCGCATTGTGCCATGGAACTGACGGCAAGATGATGATTGGCGGAGCTCCCGACCTCAGCGTATCTGAGATGACACTCGAAGAACGCGTTGCCATCATTACGTACGGTAAAGGACAAATGCCTCCTCACAACGAGGTGCTTTCAGCAGCCGAAATTCGCGGGATTGCGACATATATCGAAAGTTTTGTAGAATAACCCTATGGGTCACATGATAGAAACCCGCAAGGAACAGGAAACCTGTGTCCTGGTCGGTATTGCCACACGTAAGCAAGACAAAGAACTACTCGAGGAGTACCTCGACGAGCTTGAATTTCTCGCCCAAACGGCTGATGCCATCTGTGTCAAGCGGTTTACCCAATCGCTGGATCATCCTGACGTTCGCACCTTCGTAGGAAGCGGAAAAATTCAGGAAATCAAAGATTATGTTGATTCGAACGGTATTGACATGGTCATCTTTGACGATGAACTGAGCCCGACTCAACTCCGCAACATCGAGCAATTGGTCAGTGATGTGAAAATCCTCGATCGAAGCAACCTCATCCTCGACATCTTCGCAAGTCGTGCACGAACAGCGCACGCAAAAACCCAGGTTGAACTCGCTCAATACCAATACCTCCTCCCACGACTCACCAATATGTGGACGCACTTGCAGAAGCAAAAAGGTGGCATTGGCATGAAGGGGCCCGGTGAGAAAGAGATCGAAACTGACCGAAGAATCATTCGCGATAAAATTGCCGCTCTTAAAAAAGATCTTCAACAGATCGATAAGCAAAAAGCCACACAACGCGGTAACCGGGGAGCTATGGTACGGGTCGCGCTGGTCGGATACACCAACGTGGGTAAATCAACCCTGATGAACCTCCTGTCAAAAAGCGAGGTAAAGGCAGAAAACAAACTCTTTGCAACGCTTGACACTACCGTGCGCAAAGTGGTGCTGTACAACGTTCCCTTTCTCTTATCAGATACAGTAGGGTTCATCAGAAAACTCCCTCACCAGTTGATCGAGTCGTTTAAGTCAACACTCGATGAAACCAGAGAATCTGACATCCTGTTGCACATTGTGGATGTTGCGCACCCCAGTTTTGAAGACCATATGCAGGTGGTGAATGACACCCTGAATGAAATCGGCTCTGGCGACACCCCTACCATTGTCGTGTTCAACAAAATGGATAAGCTCCTCTTTCCCTCAGATGAACCGCTTGAAATAGATGAACTCACAGCCGCCGATCAGGTAGAAGAAACTGATAGCTTCGGCATTGAATCGTCTGCCCCGCGATCTCTCGAAGACCTTCGACACACATGGATGGCCCAACTCGAAGGACAGGATGTTGTATTCATCAGTGCACACGAAAAAACCAACATCCAGGAATTTCGCGACCTCCTTTATGAGCGAGTCATAGCCATTCATAAAGAGCGCTATCCCTACAACGATTTTTTATACTGAGCTGCCGGCAATCTGATGCATGCTTTTTGCTGCAAATCTATTCAGCCACGGCCATTAGCCATTACGTGAAGCTAGATGCAGGTAAAGCTAGAACTTCTTCAATTGATTCATAAACTGCTACAGACTTCACGTCGAAAAGTACCCGACCTCAGCAATATCAGGTATGGAGAGACGGGGAGAGGTGGATCTTCTCGCTATCTTTGTACCCATGTCAGAAATACGACAAGAAAAATTAGCCAGTCTGCTGAAACGGGAGTTGGCGGTGTTATTTCAGCGAGAAAGTCACACCTTCTTTGGCGGTCGCTTCATTACCGTTACGACAGTACGGGTCACTTCAGACTTTTCAGTAGCAAGGGTGTACCTGAGCATCATGGTCTCTGACGACAAAGAAAAAGACCTGAAAATGGTGCGCGAGCAAGACTGGATGATTCGGAAGCGACTGGCTGAAACTGCAGGCAAGCATTTGCGTAAAATGCCTGAGCTGCATTTCTACCTCGATGACAGCCTTGACTATTACGAGGAGATCGATCGGCGATTGAAAGAGTAAGATGCATCGGGAAGAAATCAAACGGTCTTTGGCGTCAGTGTGCGGACATTCACCGCTGCTGCGCATGGGGCTTTTCAAAGTAATGGATTGGCTCACGGTGAAGAGTTGGCACGTGCGCCGGGAACTGAGAAAGTGGATGCGAACTGCACCTCAAAACGCCCATATTCTTGATGCCGGCACAGGCTTCGGCCACAATGCTTATTGGTTGAGCTGCCAACGCGAACGCTTCAGTGTACTCGCCATAGATGACCAAAAAGAGCGTGTTTGTTCAGGAAATTCATTTGTGCGCGATAGCAATCAAAGTAACTTGCTCTTCCGCACTATGAAGCTGACTGAAATCAATGAACCTGGTGCGTTCGACCTTATCTTATGCACTGAAACTCTCGAATGTATTGAAGACGATACACACGCACTAGACAATCTTCATGAGTCGCTCAGGGAAGGTGGTCTTATGATTACCACGGTGAACCGCAAATACAGCGAAGACATACCCGCAGAAGGCGATGTAAAACGCTGCGGATACCTTATGAACGAGCTGAAAGAAAAGTTTCGGACAAGTGGCTTTCACCATGTCAAAGCTCATTATACAGGAGGCAAAGCCGGGCGGCTTGCTCAGCAACTCGGGGTTACCATACCCTTGAGATTACTTAAGCTAACAAGGCTTTTCATACTGCTCCTGCCCTTTTACTTCATACTCGCGATACCAGCCACCGTCGTGCTCAACTGGCTTGACAGTCACACCGCACACGGCAGCGGGCAGGGCATCCTCGTATTGGCTCGGAAATAGGATTACCTTCGCTCTGTGAACGTACCTTTTTACATTTCGAGGCGGTACCTCTTCTCGCGTAAATCGAGAAATATTATCAATGTCATTTCAGGCATCTCCATGTTTGTGGTTGCCTGTGTCACGGCGGCAATGATCACGATTCTCTCAGCCTTCAACGGCATCGAAAGCCTCGTTTCTGAACTCTTCTCCACTTTTGATGCTGAACTTACGGTTACGCCGGCTGAAGGAAAGGTCTTCGTTCCTGACAGCACTTTTTATGCAGAACTTAGCCAAATTCCTGAAATCACAGCCGTTTCTGCATCACTCGAAGATGATGTGATCGTGCGCTTCGATGGCCAGCCCACAGTAGCGACACTGCGGGGAATTGACACCACCTTCGCTCAACTCACAGATATTGACGAAGTAATGCGGTACGGTGATTTCCAGCTGAGCCGAAACGGCTACGAATGTGCTATTCCCGGTTTGGGAATACAAAATGAACTGGGCATTCCATTTCACCCTGAAGAATTTGCCGTCATCAGCGTCAGTGCTCCGATGCGAGGCAAGAAACTGAGCCGGTACCGTGAAAAGGCGCTCAACACCTTACCATTACTCGTTAGTGGCGTCTTTAGTGTAAATGCCGAAATGGATGTCAAGTATATTTTGACTCCGCTCAGCTTTGCTCGTGAGCTTTTTCAATATGACAACGAAGTCAGTCAGATATCCATTGGCTTGCATGATGGTGTGCGACCGGAGCGTGTCAAAAAAACAGTTCAGCGTGTTATTGGCAAGTCTTATCTTGTAGAGACACGCTATGATAAAAACATCCTCGTGCATCAAACCAATCGCTCCGAAAAATGGGCGACCTTTCTAATTCTAGCCTTCATTATGGTCATTGCCGCTTTCAACATCATGGCTTCTCTGACCATGCTCATCATTGAAAAAAGGAAAGACATCTTCATATTGCAGAGTATGGGGTTTACCGCCGTACATATTCGAAAAGTCTTCAGTAATCAAGGAGTACTCATCAATGTGATTGGGGCTTTCAGCGGACTTTTCATCGGACTAGTCCTGTGCTATCTCCAAGATAGCGTTGGGTTAATTCGCCTCCAGGGTTCAATTGTCTCGCACTACCCTATTCAGGTGCGCTGGCTGGATGTTTTGGGGGTATTGGTCACTGTGATTACCATTGGCACCCTCTTCTCAACGGCAATGGTGCGCTACCTGATCAGGCGCTTTGCGCTGTAAAGATGAAGTCTCCGAATTCCTCCCTAATTGCTTCAAGTTTCTGCATCACTGCCGCTTCCGAGTCAAGGGTGACCAAGGCGAGACGATGATCCTTGAAATGAGGAATACCTTTGAAGTAATTGGCATAATGCCGGCGCATTTCTACGATACCCAGGCGCTCACCTTTCCACTTCACTGACATGCTAAGGTGACTCGCTGCGGCATCTATACGCTCTGACAAAGTTGGTGGTGGCAAAATTTCGCCCGTAGCGAAATAATGCTTAATCTTTCTGAAAACCCAGGGGTTGCCGATACTTGCCCGACCGATCATGATACCGTCAACACCGTATTTATTCCGGTATTCAAGCGCGCGCTGCGGAGAATCGATATCTCCATTACCAAACACCGGAATATGAATTCGCGGATTGCTCTTCACCTCAGCTATCAATGACCAGTCAGCGTCACCCTTGTACATCTGTTTGCGTGTACGTCCATGTATCGAAATCGCCTGAATACCCACATCCTGCAAACGCTCAGCGACTTCAACAATGTACTTGGTGTTATCATCCCACCCGAGGCGTGTTTTAACGGTTACCGGTAAGTGGGTCGAGTTGACAATTTCTTTGGTCATCTCCACCATCTTCGGCACGTCTTGCAAAATGCCGGCACCTGCGCCTTTGCAAGCAACTTTCTTCACCGGACAACCATAATTGATGTCAATGATGTCAGGACCGGCTTCTTCAGTAATTTCAGTTGCCTGTCGCATCGATTCGATTTCCGAACCGAAAATCTGGATGCCAATCGGGCGCTCGTACTCGAAAATATCCAGCTTCTGCCTGCTTTTCGCCGCATCGCGGATAAGCCCTTCAGAGCTGATGAACTCCGTGTACATCATATCAGCACCGTGCTGCTTGCAGAGCGCACGAAATGGCGGGTCGCTCACATCTTCCATTGGAGCGAGCAAAAGCGGGAATTCTCCCAATTCTACCGTGCCGATTTTCACCATCTGCGTAACTTGGTCTTTTCGTTTGACAAATTTACGAAAACCCACACGGCTGTGTTTCGTCTTGTTCTTCAGCACATGAACCCCTGGTTCAAGGTGGTCTTTCTGACCCTCTTGTTCATCGTAACGCTTTCGATCGCCGCCGGGCTTGGCGTGGCGCTCGCTGCTCAGTTTTGTGGTGTTTCGTTGCAAGACATTCAGAACGCAAGCTCATCTGCCGGAATGGCTGCTTTGGGCGGCTGCGTGTTGCGCTGGCTGAACAGCAGCAGCCAGATTTTCGGCTTCCTCGGAGCTTCGGTGCTTTTTGTTGTCTTGATGGGAGTAAAAAGCGTTGATCGCTTTTGGCTGCGTATGCCCTCTGCGACCATTTGGCTTCTTCCGTTGCTGACCTTGTTCAGCCTGCCGCTCATTCAGGCAAGCTTCGAGGTGAATCAGTGGTTAATTCCTGAAGGCGGCGCCATTGAATCGTTGGTCAAGCCGCGCGAAGAGAACGCCGGGCAAATGCTTGAGGCTATGCTCGGAGGAGGAGGATACCCGAAGCTGCTACTAAACTTATTCATTGTGGCAGTGCTGCCTGCCATTTGCGAAGAAGTGCTCTTCAGAGGAACCTTACAGCCACTTTTGGCGAAAGCTACAGGAAATATTCACGTGGCCATTTGGTCGTCGGCATTCCTGTTCAGTTTCATTCACTTCCAGTTTTACGGCTTTTTACCCCGTCTTTTGCTTGGCGTCTATTTTGGTTACCTCGTGGTTCATGTCGGCAGCTTATGGCCGGCGATTCTGGCACACTTTCTGAACAATGCATGGGGTGTTTCAGCCTACTTTTTTTCGTCACAACGCGATGATCTTGATCTGACTGAGCTTGAATCGCAAAGCACTGCTTTGATTCCTTTGTTGATAGCTGCCGCCTTATTTACGCTCCTCTACTGGGTCATTTTGCAGCATTCCCGCTGGCCCGCCACCAAAACCGTCTATTTGCACATCACGCAGGATTCTCCTTCAGCAGGTGCTCAGCAAGCATCAGATCCTGCGGAGACGTCACCTTAATGTTTTCAGGGTTTCCGTCAACCAGCCTGATGGCATGTCCTGCGGCTTCAAACACGCTGGCATCATCCGTAAAGAAAGGCTTATAGCCCTGTTGGTATGCATCCAGCAGATCTCTTCGATGAAAGCATTGTGGTGTTTGCACGATCCTGTAAGCATCCCGCGCTTCTGCGCGGTTAAAACCACCCTCAATACGGCGCAAACTCTCGGTCACAGGCACCACCGGCACAGCATTGCCTTGTATGGCAGCCGTATCAAAACACCGCTGAAGCGTTTCAATGCTTACCAGGGGGCGCACAGCGTCATGCACGCCCACCACCTCGGCACTCAGCAGCTCAAGTCCGGCCTGCACCGAATGAAAGCGCTCTGCACCACCCGGCACTACCGCATAGGCTTGAAAGTCGTATTGCATAGCGAGTTCATTCCAGTAAGCGATCCAGTCAGGGTGCATCGCAATCGTCATTTCGATATCGCCGTGAAAACGGCGGATGCGACGAAGCGTATGCACGATCAACGGAATTCCGTTGACCTCGATGAACTGCTTCGGCAGTTGACTTTTCATGCGACTGCCACGTCCGCCCGCGACAATAACCATACCCCGTGTACTCATAGCCGAAAGATAAAAAAGGCCGCTCGGAGCGGCCTTTTAATTCGATTATTTCAAAGAAACGGTTATTTCGCCTCGTTATACCGACGTGCCACCTCATCCCAGTTGACCACTGCAAAGAAAGCGTTGATGTAATCAGGACGACGGTTCTGGTACTTGAGGTAGTAGGCGTGCTCCCACACGTCAAGGCCAAGAATCGGCGTGCCTTCACAACCGGCATCCGGCATAAGTGGATTATCCTGGTTTGGCGTTGAGCAAACTTCAAGCTTTCCATTGTTCACGCACAGCCATGCCCAGCCTGAACCAAAACGGGTTGCCGCCGCATTGGAAAATTCATCCTGAAACTTCTCATAAGAACCAAATGCGCTGTTGATTGCGTCAGCAAGTTCTCCTGAAGGCTGTCCACCTCCGTTCGGGCCCATAACCGTCCAGAACAGATTGTGGTTGTAAAAGCCGCCGCCGTTGTTGCGAATCGCCTTGTTATCGCTCGCCGTTCTGAGCAGCTCTTCAATGCTTTTGTTCGCATGGTCAGTGCCTTCGATTGCAGCGTTCAACTTAGTGGTGTAGCCCTGGTGGTGCTTCCCGTGGTGAATCTCCATCGTAGTCTTGTCGATGTGAGGTTCAAGTGCGTCAGTTGCGTAAGGTAAAGCGGGTAGTTCAAATGCCATAACTCATATTTTTGGGTGAATAGATCGGTTTAAGTGTTCAAAGGTACAATTCAATTTGTGTCATTCACAGTGGCCTGTTGTTGTGCGCCCGGCTGTAACCTGAGCACGCCGTCAACGACCCTGTAATTATTGTATTCACGTGCAACGTTCAGCGCTTCTTCAAACACCGGGTCGTCTTCGAGCAAGATCCGGTAGTAGCTTTCTTCATCGAATACACTGCGCGCGATGTGGGCTTTCAAACGCACTTCAATGACTTCTCTGCTTTCACGGAGACCAAATTCGTCTCGGGCAACACCTTCTTCTGCCGCCAATGCTGCCAGTTCACTAATCATCTCATCACTCACCTCAAAAAGCTCCAGAAAGTTCTCTGCATTCTCATAGGCCTCGAGGCGCTCGCGCTCACGGTTTGCAAAGGCAAAACCGTATTCACGCATGATCCCGTTGTAGCTGAGTTCAGTGAGATAGAAGGAAGCGCCAACCGTATCGAGTGGCACGAAGACATCGGGCATGATGCCCCCACCACCGTAAACAATTCTTCCGGCCGGGGTGGTATACATGAGTGAATCAGCCACCGCTACACTGTCACGCGACAACAACTCACCACTTTCATAGCGTGCATGATAGTCGTTTTCGTAGTCAATATCTTCACCGTACGGCCGTTGAATGCTTCTGCCGGTGGGGGTGTAGTAACGAGCCACCGTGAGCCGCAGCGCACTGGCGTCCGGCAGCGCAATTTCGTCTTGCACCAACCCTTTGCCAAACGACCGACGTCCTACCGTAATCGACCGGTCGTGATCCTGCAAAGCCCCTGCAAGAATCTCACTCGCTGAAGCTGACCCCTGATTGATCAGCACCACCACATTCAGGTCTGCATAGCGTCCGGTTCTGCGGCTGCGGTAGTCGTATCGTGGCGACGATTTCCCTTCGGTGTACACGATCAGCTGGTCCTCATTCAGAAACTCTTCAACCATCGGGATCGCAATGTTCAAGTAACCTCCCCCATTGCCACGCAAATCCAGTAACACCTTTTGGGCACCTGAGGCAATGAGCTCCTCCATACCCATTATGAACTCTTCGTATGAATTCTTCGCGAAACGGGTCAACTTCAGGTAGCCTACTTCAGGCGCGACCATTAGCGACGCCACCACACTGTGGATCGGAATTTTGTCGCGTATGATCGTAAAATCGATCAGCTGCTGGTCTTTACCGCGCTGAATGCCCAGGATAACTTCCGTGCCCTTCTCACCCTTCAGAAGCTTCATGACCCGGGAGTTCGTGAGGTCTGTGCCTGCAATCATTTCACCGTCAACCGCGACGATCCTGTCTCCGGCGCGAATACCGGCTTCTTCTGAAGGCCCTCCCTGAATCGGGCTAACAACCATCAGTGTATCGCGTTGAATCATGAACTCCACTCCTATGCCTTCAAAATTTCCTTCGAGAGGTTCTTGTATGGCCTGCAATTCTTCAGCTGTGATGTAATAAGAATGTGGATCAAGGTCTTCCAGCATAGCCGCAATCGCCTTGTCAATCAGTGCTTTCTTTTCTACAGAATCCACATACATCTCGTCAATTTTATTGATGATGTTGACAAGTTTGTTGGGGTTTTCACCTGCTTCAGAACGAGGCATCGGCGCTGAACCGTCGCCAAAACTGCTGCCGATATAAACACCCATCACCAGCAAAAGCGCATAAATCAGCGGCTGCCAGGCAGAAGGGCGTTTCCGGTCTTCATTCATGATTTCGTCAATTCGTTCTGACATCTGCTTCTTTTAGGGTTCTGCGATTTGTACAACCTCCACTCCGGCCTGGTGCAGAATATCCAGTCCGCTGTCATCTTTATACGCAATCTGGTACACCACCCGTCTGATGCCTGCTTGCAGAATCAGCTTCGAACACTCCCTGCACGGAGACAGCGTAATGTACAACGTCGCGTTGGTCGAACTGTTGTTTGACCGGGCTACTTTTGTAATGGCATTGGCTTCTGCATGAAGCACATACCACAGCGTTTCTCCGTGATCATCCTCGCAGTTATTTTCAAAGCCTGAGGGCGTTCCGTTGTAACCATCGGCGATGATCATACCATTTTTTACAATCAGCGCACCCACTTGTTTCCTCTGACAGTGAGAAAGTGTGGCCCATTCCGCCGCCATCTTCAGATAGGCCCGGTCATACCGATCTTGTTTCACCGGGTCTTCGTACTTAATAAACTCTTGTTTCATCGCGAAATTCAAATTTAGTTCAATCCGTTCGGAAGAGTTCACTGAGCGGCTTATTTTGGCTCTTCAGTATACCCGCAATGGTTTTTCGCCTGTGTTTATTCATCATTCTCAGCCTGCTAAGCGTTTTACTCAACGCGCAACTGCTTGATTTCCGCTGCCTGTCGTCTGCTGACGAGCTGCCTGCTGAGGGGGTTTACGACCTTGTTCAAGACGACAAGGGGCGTCTGCTGATTGCCACCGAAGGCGGAGGCCTTGTGCGATTCGACGGCAAAGAAACCACTTCCTGGAACCGGAACAACCAGGGTATACCTGATACACTTCGGTGCATTGAAAGGCTTCCTGACGGACGTATTCTCTTGGGCAGCATGCATTCAGGATTCTGGGAATGGTCAGAAGATGCCGCTTTTTGTGCAGCGCCCACTGAGCTGGTTCATGCGGATGTCAGAGACCTGCACCTTCACAACGACACCCTCTTCATCGCCACACACCAGCACGGACTCTGGCAACTCACTGATAAGGGTTCGCAGCGTCTCAAGGGCGTACCTGATGATGTGCGCAGCCTAATCTCCCTGGGTGATTCGCTCGTTGTGGCTACAGGTGAAGGCTTGTTCTTCTTTCATCAATCTTCAGTGACCCGCGCTGCCTTTCCACCACTGGATCAGCAACTCCTCCACCTTTATGTGGATGCTTCAGCAACACTTTGGGTCGGCGCACAATCTGGTGTTTTCCGTTTCAATGGAGGTGTGTGGTCAAGATTCGGTCCGCCTGAGTGGGCTGATCTTCGTTTCCGCGCCATAGCGCGGGATGCGCAAGGCGATCTTTGGCTGGGCACTCGTGACGGACTTTACGAATGGGATGAAGACCAGAACGTGCTGCACTTTTACGACCAGACCAATGGCCTGTCAAATAACCGCATTCGCAGCATCTTCCATGACAGCTTCGGAAACATCTGGTTCGGCACGGCATTCGGCGGTGTTTGCAGACTCAATGGCGCTATAGCCATGCGCTTTTCACGTGATCAGGGTTTTCCTGAGTCTCCGGTATCAGCACTTTCGGTATTGGCAGATTCTAGCGTGTGCTTCGGAACCATTGACGGTGAACTTTTTAACTGGCGCGAAGACAATGGTCTCCGGATGATACTCAACCTATCAGACCCTATCAGCCACCTAAGTCAACACGGTGATACGCTACATGCGGCCTTCCGAAACGGATTGATTCTCAAAGGCGTTGAGCAAAAGAGGTCACGCAGGCAGGTTGAAGGTGGACTTCTCAAACCGGATTACTTAAACAATCGTCTCTACCTGCTTTACGGCGATAAAATCAAGCTCCCCGGTGCCGTAATATCCAGTCTTGATTTGGCTTGTGAAGATTTCAGAGACCTCCTTGTGACCCCTGACAGTCTCTACATTGCGAGCAAATGCGGCCTCTTTGTGTTTCAGCTCAAGACTGATGGCTCCGTTGTACTGCCTGACAACCTCTTGAGTATTGAGCCCAGAGGTGGCCGAAACGCTTTTGCAGCTACCGCGCTGATTGCCGATATGCAAGGCAATGTATGGATAGGAACAGAACAGCAGGGCGTGCTGAAATATAATGGCTCTATCGAAAAACTGCCCCTTCGCCACCTGAATCACCCATCAGTCATTGCCCTCACTACAGATACACTTGAAAACCTTTGGGTCGCGACCCCCAGGGGGCTCAATTATCTCGAGCTTGACCCGTCGCAGAGCTTTGTCCTTTCTGACCGACAGCTCAGCGTGAACGACGGCATCAGTGTCCGCATCATGCCCCATGCGCTGGTCTGCGACCAAACCGGAATTCTATGGGCGGGTACCAGCCGGGGCTTGTTCAAAATTGACCCTGACGGTGGCTTTCACAACCCCACTCCTCCTGCCCTTTCCCTGACCCGGCTCGATATCCACTTTGAACCTCTTCCTGACAGTATTTGGCGGATTGATCACGTTCCTGAATTTGCACATACGGCCAACCACATCGGCTTCCATTTCGAAGCTACTGACTTGTCGGCCAATGAAACTCCCCCGTTTCAATGCCGTTTGAGCGGTGTCGAAGAAGGTTGGGAAGAACTAGGGCCGGCATCCCGACACTACTATCCCGGGCTTTCGCCCGGAAATTACACCTTTGAATTGCGTGCTCAAAACCGTTCAGGACTGTGGAATGATCCTCCATTGCGCTTTTCCTTTGTCGTAGATGCTCCATTTTATTCTGAATGGTGGTTCATTTTGCTGGCAATTATATTGGCCACAGTTCTGGTGCTGCTCGCCATTCGTATCAGGCTGCGGCAGCTTGAACGCCGCAACCGTTTTTTGCAACATCAGGTTGACCAACGCACAAGGGAGCTCCAGTCAGAAAAAGAAGAATCAGAAAGACTATTGCTCAATATTCTTCCTGCAGACACCGCGCGTGAATTAAAAAAGCAGGGATTCGCACGGTCGCGCCTGCACCGTGAAGCTTCCGTGCTCTTTTGTGACTTGAAAGGATTCACTAGGCTCACAGAAGAGCTGGAACCGAAAGACCTGGTGGGGCTTCTCGATCAGGTTTTCAGATGCTTCGACCGTGCCTGCGATCGTTTTGGTGTTGAAAAAATCAAAACCATTGGCGACGCTTACATGTGTGCCACAGGTTTACCGGCCCCTGCGAAAGACCATGCTCTACGCCTCACACGCTTTGCGCTCCATATTCAACAGGAAATGCATGAAATCAACACTTCACGCCTGGCGCAATCTTTACCGGTGGTTGAACTGCGCGTTGGAATCCATAGCGGACAACTCATCGCGGGAGTCGTGGGTGAAAAGAAATTTGCCTATGATATCTGGGGAGACACCGTGAACATTGCCGCACGCATGGAAAGCAGCGGGCAAGCCAATAAGATCAATGTGAGCCGGTCAACCTATGAACTGATACAGAATGAATTCGTCTGTTCTTTCCGCGGTAAAGTGAGCGCAAAGAACAAAGGGGAACTAGAGATGTACTTTGTAGTAAGCGAACGTAAAGATGAAAGTATACACGAAAACCGGTGATGCCGGTACCACCGGAATACTCGGAGGCACAAGACTTCCGAAAGACCATGCAAGGATTGAGGCATACGGGAACGTAGACGAACTCAATGCACATCTCGGATTGCTGCGTGACCTGGCTGGTGATGCTGCCGATGAATTGATAGTGCCCATCCAGAATGACCTCTTTACCCTGGGCAGCCACCTCGCGGCAGACCCTGAAAAAAACAAAATGGAACTCCCGGAGCTCCCTTCTGAACGTATTGCCCAAATCGAGCAGGAAATTGATCTAATAGACGAGCAGCTGCCGCCCTTAAAGAACTTCGTGTTACCGGGAGGGCACCCGGCCGTCTCACAATGCCACATTGCACGTTGTGTTTGCCGAAGGGCTGAACGGGCAACCATTGCACTCGCTCATGCGTCGTACGTGCAAAAGGAGATACTGGTGTACCTGAACAGGCTTTCTGACCTCCTGTTTGTTTACGCACGAAAATTGACGTATGATCTGGGGGCAAAAGAGACCCCATGGATACCAAAGAAAGAAAAATGAACTCGCAAACCTTTGATTTACTGTTCATTATAACTTATTTCAAGGAATTGAAAACTTCACTTGAGCCGCATAACAAAAAATATATTTTTGCGTACTGTTAAAAAGTACCCCTAAAACCAGGTGCTATGTATTGGACATTGGAATTGGCTTCATATCTCGAGGATGCCCCTTGGCCAGCAACTAAAGATGAGTTGATCGACTTCGCGATGCGCACCGGAGCCCCACTTGAAGTAGTGGAGAACCTGCAGCAGATCGAAGACGAGGGCGAGGTATATGAAAGCATTGAAGAAATTTGGCCGGATTATCCTACCAAGGAAGACTTCTTCTTCAACGAAGACGAGTACTGACCTTATCGCATATCAACGATAAGGCCTTCCGACGGAAGGCCTTTTTTGTGCGTTGCGCCAAATAAAAACAGGGGCCTCTAAACCCCTGTACTTAACGTTGAACTATTATAAATGGCGGACGCCCTCTGGTGGGGGCCGCATGCCTTCATCTCAGCGAAAAACCCATTTCGTGAAGGCAGTGTGAAAGATAAGAAATATCACTCATTCTCCGCCTGCGGGGTGTCTCGCAACACCATTCGGATCATTTGACGGCTTTTCTGCTCAAGAAGAATTTCTTTGCCCGAAGTCAATTGCGCAACAATCTTCTCGTCGTAATGACGGATCGTAAGCAGCTCCATGTGGTCATTGTAGCGGAGTTCATAGTTACTGCGCAGCATCTCCATCAGGGCTTCCAGCCGCCGGCGGTCACGGTCAAAACACACCGAAAAGCTGATGGCTGAGTTCTGCATCAGGTTGACGCTGATCCCACACTGATTGAGCGCATCGAAGATATCGCGCAAGTTGTGTTCCACGATAAACGAAAAATCTCTCGGAGAGATGCTCAGCAATATCTGCTCCGGCTTGAAAATATACATCGGAACCGGCGCAGATGACCAGCCGTCTGTTCGGATCACGGTGCCACCGTGTGTCGGATCGAGAAACGACTTCACAAGTAGCGGGATCTCCTTATTCTGCAGCGGCTTTATGGTCTTCGAATGAATCACCGAGGCCCCATAATAGCTCAATTCAATCGCCTCCCGATACGACAGCTCAGGCACTTCTACCGTGTTCGCAAACCACTTGGGGTCTGCATTGAGCATTCCCGGTACATCTTTCCAGATCGTCACGCTCTCTGCGTCCATCAGGTAAGCCAGAATCGCTGCGCTATAATCAGAACCTTCTCTTCCGAGCGTGGTCGTATTCCCCATCCTGCTGCGTGCAATGAAGCCCTGCGTCAACACACAAGACCCTTCATTGCCTTCAAAGTGCGCCCGTAAAATGTCTGCTCCGGTACGACTTCGTTCCCAGTCAACCTGGGCAGTTCGATGCGAAGAATCCGTGACAAGCGCATGACGCACATCAAACCACTCGACGTTCACCCCTAGCATATTCAATGCATCCGCGGCAAGTCGCGTACCTACAAGCTCTCCATAGCAGACAATACGGTCATAAGAGAGCGCTTCATTCTCTTCCGGCACCTTACGGAGTTCATCTTGCAATTGATAAATCAGCGCTTCATAGCCTTCTCGTTGCTCAGGCGCAAGCTCCAGACCATCTGCAATCGACGTATGGTAAGCGCGAAATTCATCGAGCAAGCCCGCTGTGGGCTCTTCGGCGCGGTAAGCACCCCAGAGTTCTTCGAGGTGATTCGTCATTTTACCCATGGCAGATTGCACGATCAGTAGGTTTTCATGCGACTGATCACGCACAAGACGCGCCACGTTTTGAACTGCTTCTGCGCTCATCACCGACGCACCGCCAAATTTGTAAACTTTCATTTCTCTGTGAGGTTTGCCTGCATTTCTGAAGGTATAAGCCGACAATTGATCCATTCGTGGTCAAGTGAGGCCCCAAGTCTTTTATAGAACCCAATCGCACTGTCGTTCCAGTCGAGTACCTGCCATTCGAGTCTTTGTGCCTTTTCTTTCAGCGCAAAGCGCTGGATGGCTGTAAAAAGTGCGCGGCCAATGCCCCTTCCCCGGTATGCTTCACGCACCACGAGATCCTCGAGGTAAAGGGTTGCGCCCTTCCACGTTGAATAACGCGGATACAACAAGGCCATGCCGGCAATCGTGCCGCCGAACTCCGCTACAAAAAGTTTGTACTTAGGGAAGGAACCAAAACCATCCTTCTCCAGTTGCGCTGCCGTAAGCTCAACCTGATCAACCGCACGTTCGTAGGCCGCTAACTCACGAATTAAGGCCAATACTTCGGGCACGTCAGGCCTCTGACCTTCACGTACATGTATGTTCTCATTCTGATTCACATTCCAAAACTAACGAAGCGTGGCAATGGCTCATAAGGTTTCCTTTTTATCTTGCCCCTATGAACTATGTGGATATCTTCCTGCTTATCGTATTCGCCTACACCGGATTCAGAGGCTTCCGTGGCGGATTCGTTATAGAGGTGTTCAGCACCCTCTCTCTCTTCATTGGCCTTTACGGAGCGATTCACTTCTCTGACTACGCTGGTGATTGGCTCAAAAACAACGCTGACCTGCGTGATGATTACATCCCTGCCATCGCGTTCATCGTGACTTTTCTGGCGTTAGTCATTGCCGTTTATTTCATTGCCCGCGCCATTTCGAAGTTGGTAAATGTGATGGCTATGGGGTTGCCCAATAAGATACTCGGACTTGCGTTTGCTATCTTCAAGTCCGCTCTCATTCTAAGTGTACTGCTCATGTTGCTCCATCGCCCAATGGATAATATCGAATTTCCTCCGAAAGACGTACGGAAAAACAGTCTGTTGTTTGAACCGGTAAAAAGCATTGCGCCTACGCTTTTGCCGGCCATCGAAGAAACTGACTTTTACAAATATTTCGAAAACCAAGAATGGAGCCTCGATCAGATTGAACTACCCTCGTTATCTGAGTAACTGATGGCCGAGTTTTTTCTTGAGTTTATCAGAAGTGTATAGCTTAAGCAATACCTGCTCCTTTGCCAAAGAAGCATTCTTTACGCGCCTAACCGGCAAATAAAAAGGTATCAACGGATGGGATGCCCATGCACGACCGTGCCCTTGCCCCAAATAAACCCGCAAGCTACCTGCGACCGCGGGTAACGCATCAAATGCTTATTGTTCTTCTTGGCTCCGAACCAACGCACAGCAAGTCGCTCGCGCAGCCGGAATTTATCCGGCGCTACTCAATATGCGGCAGGTCTGCTGACTGCTCAACGGCTTCTGAGATATCACAGCGCTCACCTAAACGGAGTTACAGTGAAAGAAAGTGTTCTTCGAGGTGTTTTAATGTTTTCTCCAGTTTACGATACGTCTCCCGATACATTTCAGAAGTCACTTGTTCGTTTACGGAGAAGTAAAATTTTATCTTCGGTTCAGTGCCTGAAGGTCTCGCCGTCACGACAGCCCCCCCATCCAGTTCAAACTGTAAAACATTTGACTCGGGCAGATCTATAGGTGACACAGCCTGTGTATCCAGGATCACTTTTACACGTTGAAGAAAATCACTTTGAGCCACTACCTTCAAACCGGCGATCTCCCGTGGCGGATATTGCCGAAGATGGTCCATCATTTCTTTTATCTGCTTTGCGCCATTGATGCCTTGTTTTTTTAACGAAACAAGAGACTCCCGGTAGAGCCCGAATTCACAGTGTACCGTGCGCAGTAAATCGGGCAGTGTCATTCCGCTCAACTCTGCGTATGCCGCCATCTCACAGATCATCGCTGCCGCCGCAACACCATCTTTATCCCTGACAGCATCTCCAATCATATAACCGTAACTCTCTTCCCCTCCGGTAACAAATGTTTCTTGTCCTTCTTTCTCACGAATCAATGCGGCAATGTGTTTGAATCCGGTCAATGTATCATAGCACGGAAGTTGAAATTTCTCTGCTATTCGCGCAATCAGGGGGGTGGTCACAATCGTTTTCGCGACAAATGCATTCTGCGGCAAGACATTCAATCTTGTCTGCTGCATTAGTTGGTACCAGGTCAGTAGCACACCGGTATCATTTCCGTTCAACAGCTGAAACTCGCCATCTGCATCAGCTACGGCTATTCCCACACGATCCGTATCGGGGTCGGTACCCAGCACCAGTGTTCGCCCCTTAGATTTCGCATGTTCGATTGCCATACTGAGCGCTTCGGCCTCTTCCGGATTGGGAGATTTGACCGTCGGAAAGTCACCATCGATCGCTGCCTGCTCTTCCACTACGTATACGTTCGTAAACCCAATTCGCTCAAGCGCCTTCGGCAGCAGGGTCACGCCTGTTCCGTGCAGGGGCGTATACACGATCCCCAAATTTGCAGCCTGGTGAATCACGTCACGGTCAATTACATTGGCTTCTATCATTTGGAGAAAAGCTTCATCATCATCGATGCCGAGTTTTTCAATGCGATCTTCAGGCAAACCCCGCTGCACCTCTTTCATGCCTGAAAGGGCTTCAACTTCAGCGATGATCGCCGCATCGTGCGGAGCCGTAATCTGGGCACCGTCTTCCCAGTAGACCTTATACCCGTTGTACTCGGGTGGGTTGTGACTTGCAGTGATGACAATGCCTCCCTTACATCCTTTTTGGCGCACCACGTGGCTGAGGTAGGGGGTTGGTCGAAGTTCCGGACTCAGGAGCACCCGAAAGCCGTTTGACGCCAGTACATCCGCCGCTTCTGCGGCGAAAGAAGCACTGTTATGCCTACAGTCATAAGCAATGGCCACGCGGTGTTCACCTTCACCAAAGGCCCGGCGCAGGTAATTTGCAAAGCCCTGCGTAGAGCGGGCCACGGTGTAACGGTTCATGCGGTTGGTTCCAACTCCCATTACGCCCCGCATGCCTCCTGTTCCGAACTTGAGGGTAGTATGAAATGCCTCTTCGAGCTCTCCGGGGGCCTCCTTCATAAGGCGCTCTACTTCAGCACGGGTCGCTTCATCGTAATCTTCGCTCAGCCAGGCGCTTGCCTTCGACTGTAATTCAGTTGTTGTGCTCATTTTGATGCGTATGTAAACAATAAGTTACCGCGTTTCTCCAGGGCGGCAGAGATTCACCCACCACCTTTTCAAAGCTGGTGGCATCGAGTTTAGAATAGGCCGGACGGCTCACATTGGATGGAAACGCTGCCGTGTTCACCGGCTCGACCCTCGCTGTGCCCCCCGAGTCTTCGCATATCGCCTTCGCGAAATCGTACCATGAGGCCTCTCCGCTCAGACTGAAGTGATAAATTCCTGCCGGCGGATCATTCAGAATAAACTGCTTCAGATAGTTCGCAAAAGTCAACCCACAGGTGGGTGACGCAACCTGATCATTCACCACTTTCACTTCTTCGCGCTCAGCAAATAAGCGCAGCATTGTCAGCATGAAGTTTTTGCCGTAGGGCGAGTAGAGCCATGAAACCCTCACCACGAGGGTGTCGGGATTTTCTTCGAATGCTGTGCGCTCACCATCCGCTTTCGATGATCCGTAGACCGAAAGCGGTGAAGGGGGATCATCTGGTCGGTAAGGTCTTCGTAAAGATCCGTCAAACACGTAGTCGGTTGATATCAGCAGAAAGCGGGCGCCGTACATCCGGCACTTTCGTGCCGCAAGCCGAACAGCATCCACATTGAGCCGTCGCGCCTGGTCTTGCGCTGTTTCTGCGCCGGCCACGTCGGTATATGCCGCAGTGTGCAAAACCACATCCGGGTGCTCTCTAGATAACCAGAAATCCCAGTCATCTTCTTCGCAAATATCCAACTGTGCTTTCGAAGTGAACACCACATTAAGCCGTTCTGAGGCTTCCCTTTTGAAACATTTTGCGAGTTGTCCGTGACCGCCTGTGACCAGTACTTTTTTCATTGTCCTGTTATCAGGCCGAAAGTACAGTTTTAGCCCCAAAGTGTATACGCTTCAGACTTGTAGATTTCTCCTACACCAGAGTCGTCATTTCGCTGACGACTGCTTGCACGGTGCCCGCGTAAACATGAGCGAAGAGTGCACGAAACTGCACTCATAGAATTATTCGTGAGATTGAATAATATGTTAGGTAAAAGGGGAGACGGAAAGATCTGTCTCCCTACTTTAAAACAGACCCTTATCTTAGCGTATGAAGGATTAGAAGAACGGGATGCAGAATAAAGAGACGCGATTCTCAGTGGCAAAGCTGAACGAATTGACTGAGGGTGATGCCGAAGGGCGAGACACCTTCTTGCGCTTGTTCGCTTCTCAGACTGCGGGAAGCGAAATAAAAGCACTTGAATTGGCCCTGCGGCAGAGTGCCTTTACGGAAGCGGCAGCCATCGCACACCGTATGCGAACGGCGCTGAGTTTTTTCGGACTTGCACCGGAGGTGAAGTACCTGGAAGCTCTCGAAATCGCCGCAAATAACAATCAATGGCCACAGCCATTGATCGATCACTTTCCGGAATTCTGCAACAATATCATTGATGTTTCCGGGCAACTTCTAACTGAACTGCAAGAGCATAAGGGCCATCAAAATGGCCAACATGACCCAGGAAAAACCACCCGCTGACGCCGGTAAATCTTCCCTTCAGGAACTACATTGGCTCTTGATTGCCACGATCACCGCTGTGGAGGTCGCCCAAGTGATGTTCAGCGGCTTTGGCCTCTACCAGAGCGTTGCTTTGATCTTCGTCGCTTTTGTCACCCTCATGATGGCAATTCGCGTTAGAAAAAAGCTACCCTTCAGTCTACCGTGTTATGTATTTAATGCCTTGCTGGTGGTTATGATCGGTCAGCTTTACCGCACCGAATCGGGACTTGCCTATCTCTATCCACTAATGGCCACGCATCTTTTTTTAACGGCGACAAATCGCCGGATGCTTGTGCCAACCATGACCGGCGCAGCGGTCCTCTTCGTCATTTACCTCATACAACCTCTCCAGTTCGTTGTACAAAACGATGCAAATCCTTCATTGCATTTCTGGACGGCCTTCGTGGTGCTGGCGGTTATGATTGCCATGGCCAGAATCAAAATGCGAAAGATTCAGGCCATGTCTGAACAGTGGGAACAGCGCTACACTGACCTTCACCGATTCACCGATTTTGTGGAGGGCTCTCCGCTTGTGCTCTTAAAAGTGAATGAAGAAGGGGAGGTCAACCTCATGAATGAAATGGCTCGAGAGGTTTTTGGCACAACACCTCCCTATCAGTGGCCTCCGGGATGGCCTCAGACACTTCACAGTTGCATTCGAACGGGGCATACACAACGACTTGAAACGAAGGTGGGAAGCCGTCATTTTCGATTCTCCATGAAGAAAGACTCAGAACGGCAACTGGTCAGCATCTACGGTGAAGATGTCTCCGCGTTTCAGCGCACCCGCGAACATGCAGACCGCCTCAAAGATGCCATTGACTTCGCCGCAGACGGCGTAGCAATCTTTGATGCATCCGGCAGCTTCTCTTTTGTAAACAACTCGTTTAACCGCCTCCTGGGTTGTGCCGACAAAAAGGAAGCTGAAAATGCCTGCTTCTTTGACTTCTGGCCTGAACAAGAGCAATTACGCTTTCGCGACGAAGTGGTGCCCGCTGCTTTGAAACGGCTTGTCTGGCGCGGTGAAAGTTCACTGCGTCGTAAAGATGGCAGAGAGGTAGAAGTGACCCTCACCCTCACACGCATCCCGGGCAATGCGATCATCTGCTACATGAAAGACAATACTGATATCAAGCGGGTAGAGCGTGAATTGATTCAGGCGAAAGAATCAGCAGAAGCCGCTACCAGGGCCAAAAGCGCATTTCTGGCAACCATGAGCCACGAGATTCGCACCCCCATGAACGGTGTTCTCGGAATGGCTTCATTGTTGTCGGATACTCCGCTAGATGAACGGCAGCGCGACTTTCTGAACACCATTGAGCGCAGCGGTGAGCAATTGATGCATGTGATCAACGAGATTCTCGATTTCTCCAAAATTGAGGCCGGGCGTATGGAAATCAAAGCCGAAGTGTTCGCGCTTGCACCGCTCATTAAAGAGCTCATCAACCTCTCCTCACACCGGGCGTCTATTCAGGGCAACACCCTGAGCTCTACCCTCTCCCATCGTGTACCTGAATGGATCAAAGCTGACCAGAGCAGGATTCACCAGGTGCTTTCAAACCTCCTTTCGAACGCCATAAAATTCACGCGTAACGGGCAAATCAGTTTGCAGGTCGACACCTACGACAATAGTGCGAGAACCTGGCTTGAGGTGCGGGTATGCGATACCGGTATCGGCATCCCAGCAGATAAGATTTGCACGCTGTTCGATTCGTTCAGCCAAATTGACTCTTCATTGTCTCGGAAATACAACGGAACCGGACTCGGACTGGCGATTTGTAAGCGTCTTGCGGATCTGATGGGCGGACACATCACTGTACGCAGTGAAGAAGGTAAAGGATCATGCTTCACCTTCAGCTTTCCGTTTGATCAACCTTCTCCGGAAGAAATCCCTGAACTACAACCGGCGGCAACACAAACCCGTGACATTAACCTGGCCGAAAAATACCCCTTGCGTATCCTACTTGCAGAAGACAACCTCATCAATCTGCGACTTGCAGAGTACGTCTTGCAGCAAATGGGCTATCATGCCGATACCGCCCAAAACGGAAAAGAAGCGGTTGAGCTGGCAATGCAAAACAACTATGACCTGATCTTGATGGATATTCACATGCCTGAACTGGATGGCATCTCTGCTTCAAGAATGATTTCTTCAACCCACACGAAATCCAGGCCAAAAATTGTCGCACTAACGGCCAATGTAGAAACCGAAAGCCGTCAGCGATGCTTTGACTCCGGCATGTCAGGCTTCGTGCTGAAACCATTCAAAGAAGATGAACTGCGGGAGGTCATCCTCGAAGTTGGTCAAAAACGAAACCTGCACCACTGACAACCTGTTCTGCCTGAGTGCATTTCGTATCTTTGTTTGGCACGGCTTTTGAAGCTGTACCTACAAATGCACTCACTATGAAAAAGGTCGGGATCATATTCGTTTTCATAACGCTTGCCATCAGCACCATGGCACAAGTTGGTTTTCAAGACTGGCAGCGTCGTCAGCGCAGGGTGCCATCGATCTCCTTTGGCCTTGACGTTGGTGAACCTCGCGGTCAGTTTGCGCAAAACTTCGATGGCGTGCCCGTAGGCATCGGCGGACAGTTTCTTTCTAACATCAGGCGTTCACCGATCGAAGCCGGCTTTGGCTTTTCATGGATGAGCCGCGGCTCTATGAATGAAGATGTCTGGATTTACCAGGGCGTTGATGTAGATGGTGATGACGTCTTCAGCCAGGGGGAAGTCTCCGTCAATAGTAATATCTACACCTACAATGGCGTTTTACGCCTGAAGCCCTTTGCCGGAGCGATTCAACCGTACGGCGATCTGATTGTTGGTATCCGAAATTTCTCAACGGTATCGATCATTCGGCCTGATGAAGACGACGGACCCGAAACACGCGACCGCCAGCACCGCGATTTTACTTACACCTACGGTTGGGCGGCCGGATTGAAAGTGCGCCTCACGCCAGTGATGTACGTTGAAGGTCGTTTCTCGAACCTCTATGGCGGTGCAGTTGACTTCATTGACCGCGAAACCATCGAGGTCGGTGATGAAGGCATCATCGGTTATGACTTCTTGTCAAGTCGAACAGACATGTTCATTTATCAACTGGGCATCAGTTTTCAGTTCTGATTCGGCGTTCTTTTCTGCGTAAAAACGCAGGATGCGAACTCGACTCGCCGCCCGTCGAATAACACCCCGCCCGCAAGCGATCAGCGACCGAAACCGATCATTTACCACCCATTCATCGAACAATCTTGTAGGAAAGGTCTGAAAGCAAACCACTTCAGGAACCCTCTGCACCTGCCCCCGTAATGTGGAAGTGATAACGCATCCTGCGCTTTTGCGCAGGCTGAAACATACAGGGAATGGACTTTACAAACTCAACGCTACGGGGGATACTCCGTGCATGGCTGGTATTATTCGCCTGCTGGGCGAGCGGCGAACTCAGCGCACAAACGCATGCCCTCGGGGCAGAACAAACAGAAAGCGGGCCTTCTTTGATTGTGCCTTCTGCCGAAATCCGTGATGGTAAGGCAGCGGGCACCCTTGAAACGCCTGTTCTGGCAATTGAGAATGCCGCGCCACCACCAGCGACAGAAAACTATGTGGAAGCCGCGTCAAACAGAAACAACTGCCTCATTGAGGTAGAGACCAACATCTGGACGGAATTCCCTTCCAATGACGACGGGTCGCTGGGGCCGATTACCCTTCCTTTTGACTTCGACTTTTACGGTGAATCATATAACCAGGTATTCATCAACAACAATGGCAACATAACCTTTGACAATGGTTATTGGTGGTACTCGCCTTTCGGCTTCCCGATTTCAACCCCGATGATCGCTCCTTTCTGGGGAGACGTTGACACCCGCACCGGTGATGGCGAAGTCTGGTACCTCGTAACCGATAACGCCTTTTATGTGAGCTGGAACAACGTGGGGCCTTACAATGCTTACAGCACTTACTCTGACGGACTCTCCAATACCTTTCAGGTCATCCTTACCGACGGAACAGACCCCATTCTTGACCCGGGTTACAACGTCGGCTTCCGCTATGGCGATATGAACTGGACGACAGGTTCTGCGTCATCGGGGGCAAATGGCTTTGGTGGAACCCCTGCTACCGTTGGTGTGAATTCAGGCAATGGTACTGATTACATCTTACTCGGGTTGTTTGATGAAGATACAGACAACTATGACGGTCCTTCAGGTGATAATGACGGAGTCAACTGGCTCGCTGGCCAGTGCTTTGACTTTGATGTGAGCAGTAACGTCAACCTCCCTCCCACAGCTGTTGAGTTTCCGGCCAATAATACCATTGAGCTCTGTGCCGGTGCCACAACAGATATTGACATCAGTTTTACCGGTCCGGAGTCAAACGAAACGGTGAGCATCGCCATTGACGACCAAGGCAACGGCGGGTACACCATCAACAGCAACACCTCCGGAAACCCCGGCATTATGAATGTGACGATTGGTCCGCTCTCACCCGGCACGTATCAATATGTATTCACGGGCACTGACAACAATGCCTCACCTGAGTCTACCTCGCGCACCCTCACCGTTGAAGTAGCCGACATTTCTGAATGTGGCAACGTAGAGCCCTGTACGTTCGAGATCAATTCAAGTGACGGGTATACCGTGCATGTTGAACTCTACCCGGTCAGCATCGTTGTGCCTGAAACCTGCAATTGGGGCTACAATTACGATGTACAGATCAGCTATAACATTTCGTTCTCCGGGGATAATATCCCGGCGAACCTCTGGTCTTTGCAAGCCACCCTCGAGTGCGGGGCAGAAAGCTTCTTTGTTGACCTTCCCAATGGCGGTGGCGAAGGCTTTGCAAATACCATATCGAACCAATGGACGTCAGACACAGACTGTGACACCGCGACACCTGAAAGCCGTGAGTGCACCGATTTCGCTTTAACCATTCACGGACCGGGGATAAATTCTCAGACGCTTGATTGTAATGTTGTCTATCCGGAAGCCCAACTCGACTGCCCGGATGACATCGTGATCACCGACTCAGACGAAGACTGCGAAGAAGACCTTACCCTTACAGCCCCGACCGTTCTAAATGTGAACGAAGCGGCTATCTTCAACGCCAATTATCTTCAGTTCAACGATAATCAAGACCGCATAGCAGTGACCGATTTATTCTACCAGGGTTTTTATAACGAACACACAGTAGAAACCTGGATTCGCACAACCAATCAAAACAATCAAATCATTGCTTCTTTTGACCGCAGCGAATACTGGAGAATCGAAATCAATGGAAATGGAGGCGGAAACGGCCAGGTTGGGTGGTGCGTCAACACCAACAGCGGCATCGAAGACATGGGGAGTGAAACCCGCGTTGACGATGGAGAATGGCACCACATAGTAGCTGTTTACGACAACGGTTCTATGCGCATCTTTATTGACGGTGTACTCGATGCTGTAAGCAGTCGCGGCTCGCAAATGGGTTCTAATATTTCGCGGTATGGGTTTATCGGCACCGGCAGTGAGGCCGGCACGAATAATGGCACCACCGGCCCCAATCATATATTTGACGGTGACATTTCTGAAATCAGGGTATGGAACCGCGCGTTCTCACAGAGTGACATTGATGAAATCTACTGTCCGGACCGCAATGACCCGGACCTCCTGCTCTGGTACAATTTCACCGAAGGCAGCGGAACCGTTGTCAACGACCTCTCATCTTTCGGACATCACGGCAACATGGTTAACATGGAGTCTGGCGACTGGCAATCAGGCGACCGTCCGGGCTGTTTTGAAGTATACAACGATTACACCTCCGGCGCAGATGCAAGTGGCACCTATTCTATCGGAAGCACTGCGGTGAACTGGAACCTCATCACCCCGGAAGGTACAGCACATTCATGTACTCAGACGATCACGGTCAACCAGGCTGATCCGGAAGCCGTATGTGAAGAAGAGTTTAATGATTACATCTGGACCGGCAACAGCGACAGCGATTGGTCAAACACTTTAAACTGGGTTGATAGCGCAGTGCCCCCGACCAATGCCAACGTAACCATCGATACAGAAGTACATAACCCGGAAGTTGGCAATTCAATAGAATTGAACAACCTCTTGATCAAAGCAGGTTCGAACATTGACTTCACGAGCAGTTTCGGAAACATCAGACTGAATGGCGACCTGGTAAACAACGGTGCCTTGAACCTCGCTGAAGGTAAAATCACTTTTCAGGGCGATGACCTGCAATTCATCAAAGGTGAAAACACCCCTATATTCAATGACCTGCGCCTCAACTGCAGCGACACCCTGCGATTGATCACTGATATTGAGTTATTTGGCGCATTGCAGCCCGATAACGGCGTATTCGACTGGAATACTCGCGAAGTGACCTTACGCTCGGATGCCAACCGTACAGGCAGCATTGGCGAAATTAAATCTGATGCCACCATACTGGGAGACACCATTACCTACCAGCGGTTCTTCCCGGCTGGCCCGGGAAGCTGGCGCATGCTTTGTTCACCGATCAAAGATGCCACCTTTGAACAATGGAACGATGACATCCCGACCACCGGCATCCCTGGTTCAGACTATCCCACCTACGGGGGGTCTGACCCCTGGGCTAACCTCCGCTGGTACAATGAAACGGTTACCACAGGTGACCTGCACAGCGGTTTTGAACCCGTTAGTAACATCACTGATACCATCGGAAATACCCGTGGCGTGTTCACTTACTTCATACCTGCGCCCACCACCTTCGATATGCGCGGGGCCTTTCACAAGGGAGAGGTCATCTACGAACTCAACTACACGAACTCAAGCACAGGCTTCATTAATGACGGATGGAACCTTATCGCCAACCCCTATCCTTCAGCAATCAACTGGACTGATTTACTAGGTGTTACACGTGAGAATCTCGACAACGCCATTTACGCCTATGACCCTATTAACGGCCAGTATTCGAGCTTCATCAACGGCATCAGTATTGGCTTGTTAGACAATACCATCGCGTCTGGCCAGGCCTTTTGGGTGAAAGCGAATGCCAACTCACCAGCACTGACCCTGGATGAAGGGGCGAAAGTGAACACCGGAGGGGTATTCATGCGCCAGCAAGATATGGATACCCAGACCATCGTGCGCATCAAGCTGCAGACTGAAGCTGAAAACATCTACGACGAAACGGTAGTTGGTTTTCACTTTGGCGCACAGGTTGAATTCGACCATGAGCTGGATGCCTACAAATTCTTCTCCGGCAGTCAAGACCTTCCCTCCCTGGCTTCGGTACCTGATACATCATCGCAACTTGCAATGAGCATAGCAATGTTGCCCGTGCCTGAAGAAGACATGGTAATAGACCTGTTTATGGCTGCGGGAGGCAATGATTCACTCACTATTGTGAACAGTATGGTTGACAGCTACGAGGGTGATCTGTGCTTTGTGCTTGAAGACCGTGAACTCGAAGCATTTGTGGCCTTTAATGCTGGAGATAGCTACGGATTTACAGTAACTGACAACACTACTGAAAACCGTTTTGCGCTGCACGTCTCTGCACCCCTCGATGTAATGGCCTTCAATGAAAGCTGCGCAGACGCAGATGATGGAAGCATCATCGCTCAAGGTTTTGGTGAGGCTCCGTGGAACTTCACCTGGTACGATGAAATGGGCAACGTCATTCGTGAAGTAGAGGGCAGCACTACCGCTGATGTTTATGAAGACCTCACCCCCGGTTTCTATGAGGTACTTGTCGAAAACAATAGCGAACAATGCAGCAGTGCCACACGCATCGTGCAGGTTGAAACCGCCCCTCAATCTTTCATTGAGCCATCTTCGAACGTGGCGACCTGCAACCAACTGAACGACGGAGAACTGGCTCTCTTTGCAAGTAAAGATCAAGATTGGTCAGCGATCATTGCCGGTTCAGACGGCACCCTGATGGAAGTGGAAAACTTCACGAGTGATACGGTGTTAACCGGACTTACCTCTGGCATTTATGAGGTGATTGCCACGAACAATTGCAATGAATCTTACGATCTCGGAATGATAGACCTGCGTGACCCTATGGGCGTTACTGCAGCTGCAGCTGCGTTCGATGACAACGTTTCGATGAATGATGGCGGAATCGTGAGTTTCATCAACAGCAGCTCACCGAATGCGGTGAGCTTCATCTGGCACTTTGGTGATGGAGTAAGTGACTCCACTTCCGTAGCGCCTCAGCACACGTACCAACAGTGGGGCACCTACGAAGTGCAACTGATCGCCAAGAACGAAGTCTGCGCCGACACGGCCCTCACACAAGTCACCATTACCGGGCTTCAACCGGGAGGAAACGGGCAGCCAGGCGATATGGCCGGCCTCACCGATCAGGAAATTGCAAAAGGGAGCTTCGGGGTGATCGTTCAGGCTGACCAACTGAAGCTCATGCCATCTGAAGACATTGACGGCCAGATACTTGTACAGGTATTCGCCCTCAGTGGCGCCCTGGCAATCAGCGAAGAGCTTGAAGGCCTTAGCGCGGGCGGCAGCAACATCAATACCTCACAACTTGACTCCGGCCTCTACACTCTGAGCATCACACGCAGAGGCGAGCTCATTGAAAGCCGAGAGTTTATTCAACCGTAATTTGACTAGACTTCATATAACTTCAGGATGAAAAACCGGCTGCTCTCTGCCGGTTTTTTTTTCGGCCTGAAAAGGCCGGATGTTTCGGAGTGCTCATAACGTCAAAGGCGAGCCGTGTATCCGCATTCTTTAAAGTGCATGCACTCGATGCCTCAGTTCCAGGCGAAGCTATGATGTGAAAAAAAGCAGGGAGCAAACGCCCCCTGCCTGTCTCCGGCCGTTTATCCGGCGACTCTCACTTAACCAACTTACGAGAACCTTTATACCTGGTCAATACTTCGCAAGTTCAGTATCAATTTCATTGGCCCAGGCCAGGATGCCTCCTTTCAGGTTGTAGAGATTGTCAAAGCCGTGACCATCTTCAAGCTGCCTGATCGCCCTGGCACTTCGAACCCCGCTTCTGCAATGCACCACCACTTTGCGATCACGTGGTATGCGTGACGCAAACTCTCCAATTGAACCCAGCGGCATCAGTTCACCATCAATGTGCGCTATAGCGTATTCATAGGGTTCCCGGACGTCAACGACAAACGGAGGGTTTGCAGATTCACGTAATGCTTGAAGTTCATTCACGGTGAGTTCTTTTATACCCGCATCTTCTCTTTGCTCTTCAGTTTTTAATCCGCAAAACGCCTCATAATCGATCAGCTCAGTCTGAGTCGGGTGCTCTCCTGTGAGCGGATTGTTCGGACTGGCATACACTTTCAATGTGCGCGTTTCAAAAGTTGCAGCATCGAGGAGGAAGAGCCGTCCACTCAGTGGTTCACCAACGCCTGAAAGCACTTTAATGACTTCATTCGCCTGCAACGACCCCAGAATTCCGGGTAACACACCAATGACGCCCCCTTCTGCGCAACTCGGCACAAGACCCGGGGGCGGAGGCGCCGGAAACAAGTCGCGGTAGTTCGGGCCACGCGTACCGTCTGCCTGAAGGTAATTGAATACAGAAACCTGCCCCTCGAAGCGGTAGATCGAAGCGTAAACGTTCACTTTTCCGAGCAAAACGCAGGCGTCATTCACAAGGTAGCGCGTGGGGAAATTGTCAGTGCCGTCAGCCACCAGGTCGTAATCTTTTATGATTTCGAGTGCATTTGCTGAGCTGAGCTGCGTATTGTAGGTTTTAACTTCAATGTACGGATTGAGCGAGCGGATGCGTTCGGCAGCAGCTTCCACTTTGGGTCGGCCTACATCCTGGATACCGAACAAAACCTGCCGCTGGAGGTTTGAAGCGTCAACCACATCGAAATCAACGATGCCGATGGCGCCTACACCCGCCGCTGCGAGGTAAAGCAGCAAAGGTGAGCCCAGTCCGCCTGAACCCACGACGAGCACCCTGGCCTGTTTGAGGCGTCGTTGCCCCTCAATATTGAACTCCGGAATGATGAGGTGTCGGCTGTACCGTTCGAGTTCTTCTTTCGAAAATGTGATTTGAGGATCCATAGTGTTTACGTTAGAGTGAACCACCGGCGATAGCGGGAATTATGCTGATAACCGTATCTTCACTAACTGCGGTTAGTTCGCGATCAAGCACCTGAATATCTTCATCACCGACATAGATCCGAACAAAGGAACGGATATTGCCGTTTTCATCAATCAGATGGGTTTTCAGTCCGCCATATGTAGCAACCAATTCGTCGATCACGCTTTTGACGCTGTCACCTGCGCATTCAAACTGCGCCTGGTCGTTCGTGAATTTGCGCAGTGGAGTGGGGATAATCAATTTAGCCATGATGATTAGGGTATTGTTGAGGAATTACGATTTAATTCTTGTTTCAGTTCGTACGCTTTCCTGCTCAAACTGACGTTCATCGTTCAGCTGCCAGGAGGTGAGGGCAGTGACTTCGTCTGCCCTTACGCTTGTAATAATGTAGCTGAATGCGGGCAATGCCTGGCTTCGGTCATGTTCTGAGGGGATGGCCGGATGCAGCGGGTGGCTGTGATAGATGCCGAGAAAGTCAAGCTTATGCTCCAATGCGAACTGCTCTGCCTTCATGTAGTCAAATGGGTCAATCAAGAACCTTCGGCGCTGGTCACCAT
Source organism: Flavobacteriales bacterium (assembly GCA_018402085.1). Lineage (GTDB taxonomy): Bacteria > Bacteroidota > Bacteroidia > Flavobacteriales_D > Sanyastnellaceae > Sanyastnella. The sequence goes on from JAGYJM010000002.1 coordinate 2,891,952, forward strand.
CTTTTGCGTTGGTAACGGGCATGACCTGCGTAACTTTCTTTATGGATCCCTGACCTGACCCAAAGAAGAATCCACAACATTCATTCGGGAATGTTCCGAGCGAATGCGCCTTAATAATGTCTTCTGTTTCAGGAGTAAGAATGATTTGATTCATGATCATCTGCTTAAAAGTTGGTCAACTACCTCACTATATTTTGAGGCGTCATCCGGGAAAACCGTGACAATTGTACCCTCTTCGATTGTCTCTGCCAGGCGGATGGCTCCAAGCAAGTTAGCGGCTGAAGAGGGACTGAGAAAGAGGCCTTCGTAGCGCGCTGCATCTTTGAGTACCTCGTAAGCTGAAAGCGTATCAATCAGGTGGATCTCGTCAGCAAGGCAGCTGTCATAGATTCCTGGTACTTTTGCGGTCTCCAGATGCTTCCAGCCCTCGAGTCCGTGTAAAGCCGTCTCCGGCTGCAGTCCGATCACCTTCACTCCTTCCACATTCTCTTTGAGCCTTCGAGCGGTGCCTGTGAAGGTGCCCGTGGTTCCCAGTCCCGAAATAAAGTGAGTGACTTTGCCCCCTGTCTGGCGGATAATTTCTTCGCCGGTGGTATCGTAATGAGCTCTCCAGTTATTCTCATTGTTGTACTGATCGGCATAGAAGTAGCTTTTCGGATCAGCATTTGCCAGTTCACGTGCTTCCCGCTGCGCACCGTCAGTGCTTTCAAACGGACTGGTGTATCGGATATTGACGCCGAGTGTATTGAGAATATGCTTCCGTTCTTTGGAGGCGTTTCCCGGTAAAAACAGCGTAAAAGGGATACCGGCAACTGCCGCAAAGACGGCATACGCGATACCGGTGTTGCCGCTTGACGCATCGAGCAGGCTCCGTTTAGGGCTCAACTCTCCGCGTTCGATGGCGTCTTGCATCATGCGGTACGCCGGTCGAGCTTTCACGCTGCCACCCATTTGTTGCCATTCAAGCTTGGCAAAAATTTTCACCCTTGGGTTTGGACTGAGTTTCTGAATAGGATAGAGCGGCGTATTTCCCACGTATGGGGCCATTTCGGCAAAACGCTCTGCAAAGTGAGAGGTTGGAATAAAAGTATGCATCTTAATTGAGTTTTTAGTGAAGTTGATCACCCCGCCTCCATGGAGTTACGATTGGCGTACTGAGTGAGTTACGTCTAATTCAGGTCTTTCTTCAATAGATAAAAATCGGTTCGCTCGTAGCCTTTGTCATCGTGCTGTCCGATTTCTGCCAACGTTTTGGGTGGTGGCACTATCACTTTAACTCCTTCGGTCCAATTGACGGGGAGTGCCACACCGTATTCATCAGCCGTTTGCAAGGCCGTGAGCACGCGTTTTACCTCATCAATGTTGCGTCGTACATTTAAAGGATAGTAGATCAGAGCACGCACGATGCCTTTTGGGTCTACAATGAAAACAGCACGCACGGCAGCTACGGCACTTTCGCCGGGGTGCAGCAGTCCGTACCTGAGTGCCACTTGCTGATCAAGATTTGCGATGATCGGAAAGTCAAGCAATACCTCACTGTTTTGTTTAACATTCTGCACCCAAGCGAGGTGCGCATGCACAGTATCAATGGAGACTCCGATTAATTTTGTGTTTTTAGCTTCGAAATAGTGTTTGTTTCTGGCAAACTCGATCAGCTCGGTAATACAAACCGGGGTAAAGTCTGCCAGGTGCGCAAAGAAGATGAGCCAATGACCGCGATTGTACTCGCAGAAGGTCAATTCGCCATGTATAGTTGCGGCGGTAAAATCTGCTGCGGCATCTCCAATGCGGGGGATTGCTTGCAAGAAGGTGGCATCTGAATGCGACATGATGAAGTTATTTAAAGTATTCACATTTACCTTTTCATGAGTTGGGCAAAAAGAAAGGGCCCTTCCATGTGGAAGGGCCCTTGATTCTTTTTGTGCGTAATTCACATCAGACGGACATACCTCTTCCACGTCGCCTTTTGGCGAAACAACAGCAGCAGCAACAAGCTACAGCAGCGCGGATGTCTTTGTGATTTACTCCCATTTTAACCAATCATTAACCAAACAAACCAAAACAAAAAACCCTTCCGAAAGTCCGGAAGGGTTACAGTATTCTAAAACACATACTCACGCCTTACCGAACCCCAACAAGGGCTGTACAGCAACAACAGGTATATGTGAAATTCGCGTTCATGAGTCACAAATATACGTTTAAATTCGATTAAAACAACCCTTCATCGATCTTTTTAGCAGTTTAGTCGGGATTTAGCGCACTCCTTCGGAGTTTACGGTGGTTTTTGGGTTCCTGCCTTATGCAATTGAGTTCTATGGATCCGTAAAGGGAAAGTGCTAATTGGTAAAGTCTTGGTCAATAGGTTTTGACAGAATAAGAATAGCGTCGAACTTAGCGGCACGCAGTTGGCCGGAAGGCCGACGGAGAAAACAAGCGCGGTGGTGGCGGGGGAGGGGCCCATCACCGTGGAGAATGAGCGGGATGGGGACGAAATTCCGCTTTCACCTTTAACGGTCTTCAATTCTTGCGTCGCTCACGACGTCCGATCAATCAAACAAACTCCCGGGTTTCTCCTATCCTGTAATTCTAAAAACGGTTGATTTACAGCCGCATACACGTCAAAAACAGTGGCATTCTTCAGAGCTACCTTTAGCAAGGCATACAGGGTATTGTATTAAAAGGCCGTCTTCGCATCCGCCGCTTCCCGACAGGTCGGGACAAGTCCTGCGGCGTAACAAAACGGGAAAAACAGAAAAAGCGGCGTGTCTTTTCTTATCTGAACACACTAAAGCGCTCGGCGTCAAGACGGAGCATGATCATAATGAGAATGGTGAAGCCCATAAGTGAAGAGCCCCCATAGCTGAAGAAAGGTAGTGGGATACCGATAACAGGAGCGATACCGAGCACCATGCCCACGTTAATAAGGAGGTGCATAAACAAAATGCTTGCCACACCGTAACCATAGACTCTTGAGAATTGTGAGCGCTGGCGTTCTGCGAGTGCTATAATGCGCAGAATAAGCACTACAAAGAGCGCTACGACAAAGAAACTGCCAAAGAAACCCCATTCTTCACCGATCGTACAAAATATAAAATCGGTATGCTGTTCCGGTACAAAGTCATATCGGGTCATGGGTCCGTTCAAGTAACCTTTGCCTGTCCAGCCACCCGATCCTATTGCTGCTTTTGCATGTCGAATATTGTAATCTGCATCAGGATTCTGGTTCATGCCGAAGAGCACGTAAATCCGCTCTCGCTGGTGTGGTTTGAGCACCGACTCGACACCATAATTCACGGCATAACTGAAGCCCAGTGAAGCGATCAAGACGGCCAGCACAAAGCGATAATTTTTCGGTCGATACCTGGGCAGTGTAAACCCACGCACACCAAAGATCAAGAGGCCACCGAGCAGGATCAAGCCCAACAGCAGGGCAAAGATGCCGCTTTGTTCTCCTAAAAGTGGGTAATCTAAGGTTGAGGCCCCGGTGAGAATCGCAACAACAGCGAGAATAATGGCTCCGAAGCCGAAGAGGAGAATGTTTCCTGAGAGTCCTTCACGGTAAAGTGCGAAAACAAGTCCGGCAAAAACCAACACAGTACCGGCATCCGGCTGCAAGAGGATCAACCCGGCCGGAAAGGCAATAATCAATGCGGCGGTGAGGCGGGTTTTAAGTGCTTTAAATCGACTTCCTGCCTGTGCCACGTACCATGCCAGCATGAGGGTTGCAGTTGTTTTTGCAAACTCGCTGGGTTGAATTCCGAAAGATCCGACTCCAAACCAGGACCGTGCTCCCCCGACTTTCTTTCCTATGAGCAATACCAATACCAACAAGATCAGCACCAGGGCGTAGCTGATCACTGAGAACCGTATGAAAAATTCACCTTCGGTATTCAACAGTATCAACGCGATAAAAGCGCAAACCCCGATCCAGATGATCTGCCTGCCGTGATCGGCATTGAATTTGAATATTTCGCTTTGTGCGGGGTCATAATTTGCGCTGTAAATGGCTGTCCATCCGACCAGTACCAATACAGCATATAGGCCGATGGTTACCCAATCGATGTTTCGTCGAATATCTTGACGGCGTGTGGCATTCATATACCGCGAAATTCAGCTTCAAGAATTCGTTGTTCTTTACTCGGGTCTGCGATGCTGTCATTCAGGTATTTTTCAATGAGCAGACTTGCGATGGGAGCTGCCCACGTACCGCCATAACCGCTGTACTCTACGTATACACTTACGGCGATTTTCGGGTCATCTTTTGGAGCAAATGCAATGAATACGGAGTGATCCGGGAGCGGGTCATTCTGCACGGTTCCTGTTTTTCCGCAGACCTCAACGCCTTCGATACGAGCCCGTCGGGCTGTACCACCAGTTTGCTCCACCACCTTTTGCATTGCGTTGACGACCACTTCAAAGTGTTCGGGGTCTACCCCTGTAAACTGTGGCTGTCGAAAGGCAAGGGGCTTACCGTCAGTACCAATGCTCTGAATCACATGAGGGGGCATGTACCATCCCCGGTTCGCAATGATAGCCGCGAGATTGGCCATTTGAAGTGGATTGATAAGCAATTCACCTTCACCGATGCTCAGCGAATAAATGGTACTGTATGCCCAGCGTTTTTCACCATAAATCGCGTCATAATAGGCCGCGTCAGGAACGTTACCGGTCTTCACATTTGGAATATCTGTATTCAGGTTCGTTCCAAACCCGAAGCGTCGGATGCGCTGATTCCAGTTGTCGAGTCCGGCATGCGCATCCTCGAATCGGCTGCTATTCTTCCCGGGCTCCACCATTCGCTTCATGACTTGATGGAAATAGGGGTTACACGAGTGAATAATTGCCCCTTTGAGGTCATCGTACGAATGGGATCCATGGCAGCCGATGATCCCTCTGTTGCAAGGTATTCGCGTGGCAGGGCTGATTGCCTCGCTCTGCAAGGCGATAAGGCTCTGTACCATTTTAAAAATAGATCCGGGCCTGTACTGGCCCTGAATGGCGCGATTATACAGCGGTTTCAAGCTGTCTTGCTGCAACGCCTTATAGTTAGTGCCCCGTTTACCGCCTACGAGGAGATTCGGGTCAAAGGTTGGTGAGCTCACCAATGACAAGATTTCTCCGGTAGCGGGCTCAATAGCCACAACACTTCCCAGCTTGTTCTGCATGAGTTTTTCTGCATATGCTTGCAGGTCTGCATCGAGGGTAAGCGTAAGGTCAGCACCCTGCACAGCAGAGGTGTCAAAGCGTCCTTCCGAGAGGCTTTCCTGTACATTGTTTCTCACGTCTACAAGCACATAGCGCATGCCTTTACGCCCTCTTAGGTCTTCTTCATAGGTTCGCTCGACTCCTCCCTTACCGATATAGTCACCTGACTGGTAGTAAGGATATTTCTGGATATCTGAAGGCCCTGCTTCAGCGTAATCTCCGAGTACATGTGCTCCGACTCCTCGCCGGTAGCTTCTCACCGTACGGGCCTGCCCATAGAAGCCCGGATACTTGTGTAACTGTTCTGCGATTCTGGCGAAGTCTTCAGGATCGATCTGCTTTCTGATCACCGAAGCTTTGTACCTCGAATACTTTTTCGCCTTATTCAAAGCGTCTTCAAGGTCATGAATATCCATCTTAAGGAGTTGGCTGAAGGCCACGGTGTCAAACGGCTGTACTTTGCGCGGCACTGCCATCAGGTCATATATGGCTCGATTGGCCACCAGCAGCTCCCCTTCCCTGTCATAAATTAGTCCGCGGCTTGGATAGATCAGCACACGCTCTTCTGTAAGCTCCGCGGCTTTGGCCTTCCAGTGGTCACTACTGACCTGCAGAGAGAAAAGTCTCACAGTAAAAATGATACCGAAGAAGACGATAATACCGGAAATGATGTATCTGCGATTTGCGAGGTTCATCCGCTTCGACGTTCTGATGGTGAGTAGATCAGGTACTGTCCGAGTACCAGTAGCACCAACGTAGCAAGGCTGCTGAATAGTATTTTCCCGAGGGTATGGAAGAAAGGTGTAAGGCGCATCAACTCCATGAAGAATAACCATGTATGATGGATCAGCACAAGCGCCCCGGCATAGCTCAGGTACCAGGTGAGACCAAGGTCTTTGACGGTAGGCCGTTGTCCGGCTTCATACCCATCTCGCGGACTAAAAAACCGGAGTATATGGGGTTGAAAATAGGCCACCAGCAGTGAGGCTGAGGCATGCAGCCCCAAGGTATTGGTAAAAGCGTCAACGAATGCGCCGGTTGCAAATCCGATCAGCAGGAGCAACAGTCGAGGTGTATTGACGGGCAGCATGAGGATGGCGAATAAATACACAGAGGGTAAAACAAGGCCCTGCCACAGGTCAAGTCGGTTCACGATGAGCCCTTGAAGCAGCACGAGGAACACAATGCGGACGATATTTCTGGCAACGACACCTATCATTCGGTCTCGTATTGCGATTCAGTTTCCAACTTGAGCTGTTCGTCTTGAAGCAAATGATGAACAACATCTACGTAACTGAGTTCGTGAAAAGGTGTGCTCAATCGGATTTCGATTTCATAGAAGTTCTCTCCTTCAGGAATGCTGTAATTCTCGATGGTACCTACCATCATTCCTTCGGGAAAGTAACTTGAATACCCTGAGGTGACTACAGTATCTCCACGCAATGGATTTGCGTAGCGAGGTACCTCAATAACCTGGGCGATGGTAGGGTCATCCCCATTCCAAATTACCCTTCCGAATGCCTCGCTTTGCGATAATTTGACTCCGAGCGTAAAATTCACATTGATTAAAGGCATCACGCTGGCGAAGTGGTCACTAATGTCTTTCACAATGCCTACCACGTTACCTTTAGAGACAACGCCCATTTCCTTATTTATACCATTCTGCAGGCCCTTATCAATGGTAATGTAATTATTGACCCTGTTTACGGAGTTGTTAATGACCCTTGCCGGCATGTAGGCATATCGCTGAAGGTAAAGGGTGTCGTCAACCAACGAGAGGTTATCAGTCAGCTTGAGAAATGATTCAGGAGCTTCTGACTTGAGTAGCGCATTTTCTCGTGCGAGTTTCTCGTTGATCGACTGTAGTTTAAGGTACTCAGAGATTTCAGTGCGTCGTTCATACAGGGTGCCTACAAGCTGATTGGACGAATCAATAAATACAGCACGTTGGTAGTTATTATTGCGAATGAGGAGCGCGACCGCAAGAACCTCCAATCCGATAAAGACGAGGAGCACATGGAAACGATAAATAAGTTGCCAGAGACTTCTCATTGGCGGAGACGGATAGCGAAAGTGCTACTCTCGCATCAGGAATTGGAATTTATCTATGTTTTTGAGGGCTATGGCCGTACCCTTCGCTACCGCCCGCAATGGTTCATCGGCCACGTGCACCGGAAGCCTTGTTTTCTGTGAAATGCGTTTGTCGAGACCGCGCAGCAATGCCCCTCCACCGGCGAGGTAAATACCGGTGCGATAGATATCCGCAGAAAGTTCGGGTGGTGTATGCTCAAGACAAGATAAGATGGCCTCTTCGATTTTGGAGATGCTTTTATCGAGTGCATGTGCAATTTCAGAATAGGTCACATGAATCTCTTTGGGGATTCCGGTCATGAGGTCACGTCCTCTTACAGCGTAATCTTCGGGTGGGTCATCGAGCTCAGCGAGTGCCGCTCCAACTTCGATCTTGATCTGTTCTGCGGTGCGTTCACCAATCAAAATGTTATGCTGACGACGCATATACTCTTCGATATCCTGGGTGAATTCATCACCGGCCGTGCGGATATTTTTATCGGTGACAATGCCCCCGAGGGCGATCACTGCAATTTCAGAGGTGCCACCACCGATATCGATGATCATATTTCCCATGGGTTCTTCGACATCAATGCCGATTCCGATCGCTGCAGCCATGGGCTCATGAATCAAATAAACTTCTTTAGCTCCGGCGTGCTCAGCGCTGTCTTTTACTGCACGTTTCTCGACTTCCGTGATACCTGAAGGAATACAGATGACCATTCGAAGGGAGGGCGCAAATCGCGGCTTCCCTTTGTTGATCATCTTAATCATTCCTTTGATCATGTCCTCCGCACTCTGAAAGTCGGCTATAACGCCGTCTTTGAGCGGACGAATGGTCTTGATGTTCTCGTGGGTTTTACCGTGCATTTGTTGTGCCTGCCTGCCAATGGCAACCGTTTTGTTGGTAGCCCGGTCTTTGGCAACAATAGAAGGCTCATCGACCACAACCTTATCGTTGTAGTAGATGATGGTATTCGCCGTGCCCAAGTCAATGGCGATCTCCTGCATGAAGAAATTAAACAGCCCCATAGTTCTCGATGGATCGCGTTTTCGCGGATTATAGCAAATATAGAGATAGCCTCAAGCGCACAACATCATACACTCGTCTAGTGCTAACTTTTTTATGTTAGTGTTTGAAATGGCGCACTCCTGTAAAGTACATGGCCATTTGATGTTGGTCACAATAATCAATGCTCAACTGGTCTTTCACTGACCCTCCCGGTTGTACGACAGCCTTCACTCCTTCGTTACCGGCAAGCTCTACGCAGTCAGGAAAAGGGAAGAATGCATCTGATGCCATCACCGCACCTTCAAGTGAGAAGCCAAACGCACGCGCCTTATTGGCCGCCTGCTTCAAGGCGTCAACCCTTGAAGTTTGTCCGGTTCCGCTTGCGATCAATTGTCTGTCTTTAGCAAAGACAATCGTATTGGATTTGGTATGTTTAGCAACTTTATTGGCAAAAAGGAGGTCATTGATCTCTTGCGCTGAAGCCACTTTCTTTGTCATGACCCTGAGGTCTTTTTCGCTCTCTGCTTTGGCATCGCGTTCTTGAACGAGAAAACCATTTAACGCCGTGCGCACCTGCCGATTCTTTACCTCCCAGTGATGCTGGTGCAATAAGATGCGGTTTTTCTTGCCTTTGAGCACCTCTAGTGCGTTATTATCAAACGAAGGCGCAATGACCACCTCGCAAAACAGTTCGTGAATCAGATCAGCGGTGGCCTTGTTGATGGGCCGATTAGTGATCAAGACTCCTCCGAAAGCAGACACGGGATCACCTGCCAGCGCCGCCTTGTAGGCTTCTTCCAGCGACGCTCGTGTGGCGAGTCCACACGCATTGTTATGCTTGAGTATTGCAAAAGTAGGATCGTCCTCCTTAAACTCATTCATCAGCAGCACAGCAGCATCAATATCCAATAGGTTATTGTAAGAAATCGCTTTACCATGCAACTGCTCGAACATGTCATCGAAGTCACCGTAGAAATACCCTTGCTGATGAGGGTTCTCCCCATAGCGCAAGGTTCGCGAAGCTTGCTCGCTCAACTTCAGCGCATCGACCTCGGCAGTATTCACATAATTGAAGATGTGGGTGTCATAGTGCGACGAAATATTGAAGGCGCGAGCAGCAAGTTTTCGTCGCTCTTCTTCTGTGCTCTCCCCGTTTCGGTCACGCAATAATTCTTCGATAAAGCCAAACTCTGCCCGAGATGGAACAATCACCACATCTCTGTAGTTTTTTGCCGCAGCGCGAATGAGCGAAATACCCCCGATGTCAATTTTCTCGATAACATCATCGTGCGGAGCCCCTCCGGCTACAGTTGATTCGAAAGGATAAAGGTCTACGATCACCAGGTCTATATTCGGGATAGAATATTCTTCAAGTTCCTGTCCGTCGCTATCGACCTCAGAACGGTTCAGTATTCCTCCGAACACTTTTGGATGCAAGGTTTTTACACGTCCACCCAAAATAGACGGGTAAGATGTAAGATCTTCAACGGCTTCTACCGAAACTCCTGCGGCCTCAATGGCTTTCTGGGTGCCTCCTGTGCTGTATATCTTGACGCCTAAGCGGCGGAGCTCCTTCACGATAGGCTCCAATCCATCTTTGTGAAATACCGAAATCAGAGCGCTCTGAATTTTTTTTGTACCAGCCATAAATTGCAGGGGTCTAAAAGGATGCAAAGGCACAAAATTAGAAGGATTGAGGTTCATTTGAAAGCGCTGCAAACTTCGTCTGAAGAAGTTCTCCACGAAATACGAAATGATAAGCGGTGCCACAGCGTGCTGAATGCCTCTGAAGCGAAGTAGCTTTCCGCTACCTTCGTTGTTGAATTTACCTGCGTATACCGTGTTATACCTCAGACTTCTTAAAGAAAGCTTTCTTTTTGCGTGGCAGGCGATCGTTGTGAATCGCTTGCGCACCTTTCTTTCACTGCTTGGCGTGATGGTGGGCATCTTTGTCATTTCGGCTGTTTTCACCATGGTCGACTCCATGGAAGACAGCCTAAAAGATACCTTCAGCATGATCAGCGATGATGTACTCTTCGTGCAAAAATGGCCCTGGGGCCCTGGTGAAGATGGTGAATACGAATGGTGGAAGTACTACCAGCGTCGACAGCCAACTATGCGCGATATGGATGATCTCCGCGACCGGCTTTCGAATGCGGAAGCCATCGCATATCAAACAGGTACATCAGGAAGTGCCGAGCAGGACAACAACACCATCACAAACCTGCAGATTACTGGTGTATCAAACGAGTACAACCGGGTAATGGAGATTCAGCTCGATCGAGGCAGGTACTTTACTGACTTCGAATTCAACGGCGGAAGACCCCTCGCTCTGATAGGTGCAGAAGTAGCCGATATGCTTTTCCCGAACGGTGAGGCACTCGGTCAAGCGATCAAGGTGAAAGGTCTCAAAGTCACTGTTATCGGCATCTTTAAGCGAGAAGGTGTTTCGATCATCTCTGATGGATTTGACCGAATGGTCATGCTGCCCGCTCGCTTCAGCCAGCGGATGATCAACATGGAGAAAGCCGAGTCTTCCATCCTGGTCAAAGCCAAAAACGATGTGACCAATGCCGAGCTGAAAGATGAAGTCATTCAACAATTCCGATCGGTCAGAAAAGTGAGCCCGCGAGAAGACAACGATTTCAGCGTGAACCAGATGGATATGCTGACCGGATTTATCGATAGCGTGTTTGCACAGGTAGAGATCGGCGGGTGGTTCATCGGTATCTTCGCCATTCTCGTTGGGTGCTTTTCAATTGCCAACATCATGTTCGTCTCCGTCAGGGAACGCACGAGAATCATCGGTATTCAGAAAGCGCTGGGTGCGAAAAACGCATTTATCCTCGGGCAATTCCTCTTTGAGTCGGTTGCGCTCTGCATTTTCGGTGCCTTGATGGCATTGGCACTAATCTTGTTGCTTTCGGGGCTTCTGAACCTTTTTGATTTGGGTATTTCTTTTTCCCTCCACATAGATCGTTTTATCATCGCAATGCTGATCGCGGTATTCTCCGGACTGATCGCAGGAATCGCTCCTGCGCGGAAGGCTGCTTCAATGGATCCTGTTGATGCGATGCGGGGGCACTAAGTACAGTTTTTCTCCCTTTATTGCTGAATCAGCACACCGCAGAAGCGGTGGATGTGAAGGCTTCGCGATTCGCAAACTGAATCCATGCATCCGTAAAATGGTGGGGTTTGAGGCTTGGAGGGTGTTGATTTGGGGCCGAACTTCGCTGCACGCAGTTGGCTGCGATGCCAACCAAAACAATGCGCGCGGTGGTGGCGGGGGAGGGGCCCATCATCGTGGAGAAATAGCGGGATCGGGACGAAATTCCGCATCAACTCAACACTCCTTCAGGCACTACATCCCTATCTCGGTTTGACAAATTTCAAAACCGTCACTCCATTCAACGAGAGGTAATAGGCACCCGGGCTCATTTCGCTTTCGCTAAAGTGTAAAGCATATCCGTCGCCACGCTTTTCGATCGTGCAGGGGTAAGTCTCCTCTCCTGCTGACCTAAAGAAAACCGCAGATTCTATCGGGTAGGAGGCCGTTTCAATGATGATATGGTCTCTGGCCAGGATTCCAGTCGTACGCCTTGCCAACCCGATGCCCATGTTGTAGTATCCCTCATAACGAACGGGCTGCCTGAAGAACTGACGCTTTGTAAATTTGGATTCAGACAAGAACCATCTTTTATTCTCAGGGCGGTGACGGTTTTGGAATCGAACGGGATCCACAAGAAACCAATCCTCACTATACGACTTTACAAACTGCTTCTTATCAGTGTAACCGGCAGCCCATGTTACGTCTGCCAGGTACCATTGACCATTCATGAATACCGCATTCCATGAATGATTAGAGTCAGACATCCTTCCTACTGCGTCACTTCCTGTTTTTGCATACCCGTCAATGACTTCGCATTTGATGAAAGCATAAGCACAAAGCTCTCGCAAAAGGTAGGCATACCCTGCACACACAGCCTCCCTCTTCTTCAGCACCTGAGCAGGATCAGCGCTTTTTGCTGAATAATCATACCGGATGTTCTCTGCAACCCAGCGATAAAGCACCCTGAAGCGTTCGGCCTCCGTCTCCAGTCCGGCTGTGAGCCGACGTGAGAGTTCGCCCGGATCTTCAATTCCGACCGCAGAAAAGTGCAGCGCAATGCTATCCGACCGGGTATAGTCAAGCGACCGCAAATCCTGAGCGAACCCGGCCAGTGAAAGAATCATCAGGCTAGTGGCAATCAGCCACGCCTTTGTTACGAACTTCATACTCATCTAACGATTCAGCAGCCTAAGATATTGAAGCGGGTAGATTGCCTGAGCCAAAGGAAGCCCTTCGCATCCCCTGCTTCCCGATAAATCGGGAAAGGTCTCGCGCGGAAGACACCCTGAGAATTCATCACCAAACGGGCTTCAACACAAGAAAAAAGGCCCCACCCGGAGCCTTTTCAAAGTAATGTAATAAGATCCTTACAATCCAAGCAGCACCTCTCCAGGCTCTTTGCCATTGAAAAGTATGCGTTCAGGATTTTCGAGCATTTCTTTGATCTTATAGAGGAAACTCACGCTCTCTTTACCATCAATGATGCGGTGATCGTAGGAGAGTGCGACATACATGACCGGACGAATGACTACTTCGCCGTTTTCAGCGACTGGGCGCTCAACAATGTTATGCATGCCCAGGATTGCGCTCTGCGGCGGATTGATGATCGGTGTGCTGAGCATCGAGCCAAACACGCCTCCGTTGGTAATCGTAAAGGTGCCGCCGGTCATCTCATCTATTGTAATCTTACCATCGCGGGCTTTGATGGCCAGGCGTTTAATCTCACTTTCGATTTCAGCGAGGCTCATCATCTCCGCATTGCGTACTACAGGCACCATCAGGCCTTTAGGAGAACTCACGGCAATGCCAATATCACAGTAATCGTGGTACACGATCTCCTTTTCTTCAATACGCCCGTTCACTGCCGGGTAGTGACTCAAGGCGATTGTCACGGCTTTAGTAAAGAATGACATAAAGCCAAGTCCAACTCCTTTTTCTTCTTTAAACTGGTTCTTGTACTTCGCGCGAAGGTCCATGACGGGCTTCATGTTCACTTCGTTGAAGGTGGTCAGCATGGCCGTATCGTTCTTGACGCTTACCAGGCGTTCAGCGACTTTGCGGCGCAGTGATGACATTTTCTCGCGACGCTCCGTGCGTTCTCCGGTGTAGCCGCCGTTGCTGGCTGCTGAAGTGTCGAATCCTGCCGCCATGGCCTTCACCACGTCGTCTTTAAGGATGCGACCGGCTTTGCCACTGCCCTGCACCTGCTCAGCACTCACTCCGTTTTCGTCCATGAGTTTTTTCGCCGCCGGTGAAGGATGCCCTGTAGCGTAGGTTTCCGTTTTGGCGCTTTCTTTTTGAGCCGCTGGACTTGTCCCGACTTGTCGGGAAGCGGCGGATGTATCAGTTTGCTGACCGCTCGACTGTTTTTCAGCGTCTTTTGGCTCTTCCTTCGCCGGCTCATCTTCTTTCCTTTCAGAAGAACCGTCGCCAGCACCTTCGGGCTTTTCAGCATCAGTGTCGATCAGGCAAACCACCTGTCCGACCTCAACAACATCGCCTTCTTCAGCCTTAAGGGTGATGACACCGGCAGCTTCAGCGGGTAATTCAAGTGTTGCTTTGTCTGAGTCGACTTCTGCAATGGTTTGGTCTTTCTCGACGTAATCACCGTCTTTGACCAGCCATTCGGCGATTTCTACTTCAGATATGGATTCGCCCGGGCTCGGGACTTTCATTTCGAGGGTTGGCATTGCGGGGAAATGTTTCGTTGGTTATGCTTTAACCTTAGCGTTTTCAAATAAACGGGAGAGAATGAGAGCGTGGCGTTGATCGTGTACGCGCGGCGAGCCGGCTGCAGGGCTTCCGCTGGCTTGTCTGGAGATGCATTCTAGTTGCACCTCTCTCCAAGTTCGAAGAATGAAGCTCCAGGCACCCATATTTTCCGGTTCTTCCTGAACCCAGATCAGTTTTTTGTCACGACCATACTTATCGAGAACGGCGTCCAGTTGCTTTTTCGGCAGCGGATAGAGCTGCTCGAGTCGCACCACGGCGATGTTCTCACCGGTTTCGTTTTTCTCTTTGTATTCGAGAATGTCGTAGTAAATTTTTCCGCTACAGAACGCGATGGTGTCTACATCCTTCTTGTTCACGTCCGGATCGTCAATCACTTCACGGAAACCACCTGTCGCCAACTCTTTGAGTGAACTCACTGCCTTCGGGTAACGAAGCAGTTTCTTCGGTGTCATCACAATCAGCGGCTTGCGGAACGGACGTTTCACCTGGCGTCGAAGCAAGTGGAAAAAGTTTGCAGGCAGCGTACAGTTGGCTACTTGCATATTGTATTCAGCGCAAAGTTGCAGGAAACGCTCCAGTCGCGCACTTGAGTGCTCAGATCCCATTCCTTCATATCCGTGAGGCAGGAACATCGTCAGGCCGTTCATGGTGCGCCACTTATCTTCAGCAGCGCTGATGAACTGGTCAATGGTAATCTGTGCGCCATTAAAGAAGTCTCCAAACTGCGCTTCCCAGATGGTGAGTCCTTGCGGTGTACCGAAGGCATAGCCGTATTCGAAACCGAGTACACCGTATTCGCTCAAAAGCGAATTGTAAATCGAGAACTTTCCTTGTTTATCGCTAAGGTGGTTCAGCGGAACAAACTCTTTCTCTTCGTCTTCCGTTTTGATGACGGCGTGACGGTGCGAGAAGGTACCGCGCTCAGAGTCTTGTCCGGACACACGTATCGGATGGCCCTCGTCGAGCAGTGTGGCATAAGCCAGCATTTCACCCATGCTCCAGTCGAGACGATCTTCTTCAATCATCTTCGTGCGCTCATCTACGAGCTTTTTCATCTTTCGAAAGAAGTTCTCGTCGTCTGGTAAGGTGGCCAGTTTTTTACCGAGTTCTTTGAGTTTCTTAACGGGCACCGCCGTCTTTGGTGACGTTTCAAAGTCTTCGGGTGTAGCGCTGCGGTAATCTTTCCAGGTTTCTTCTAGAAAGTGTTTTACGTAGGCTTTGGAGATTTCTTTAGCTTCATCAAACTTTGCATTGAGTTCAGCCTCCAGGGTCTTTCGTGCTTGCTGCCCTTCTTCCTGGGTCATGAACCCTTCATTGATAAGGCGTTCAAGATAGACTTCCCGCGGATTGGGGTGATCGGCAATTGCTTTGTACAGCTTTGGCTGGGTAAATTTAGGCTCATCGCCTTCATTATGTCCGTATTTTCGATATCCCAGCAAATCAATGAACACATCTTGATTAAAAGTTTGCCGGTACTCAAGCGCAATGCGCATGGTCTGTACAACAGCCTCTACATCGTCTGCATTCACGTGGAATACAGGTGAGAGGGTCACTTTGCCGACGTCAGTGCAGTACGTAGATGAACGTCCGTCAAGGTAGTTCGTGGTAAACCCAATCTGGTTGTTTACCACGATATGAATAGTACCTCCGGTGCGGTAGCCGTCGAGCTGTGCCATCTGCACTATTTCATAGACCACTCCTTGTGCAGCAATTGCTGCATCACCGTGTATCAGGATCGGCACAATGGCTTTTTCATCTTTGAGGTAGTGGTCAATTTTCGCACGTGTGAGACCTTCAACCACAGGGTCTACCGCCTCAAGGTGTGACGGATTAGGTGCCAGGGTGAGGTGTACAGTTTTTCCGGAATCTGCCGTTACCCTGGTGGAATATCCGAGGTGGTACTTCACATCACCATCAAAGGTGTCGACCTCATCATACTCTTTACCTTCAAACTCACTGAATATTTCATCGTAAGGTTTGCCGAAGATGTGCGCCAGGGTATTCAGTCGGCCCCGGTGAGCCATGCCGACCACAAACTCTTTCACTCCCCTTTTCGACCCTGCTTCTACGAGGTCATCCAGGGCGGCGATCAGGCTTTCATTTCCCTCAATAGAGAAGCGTTTCTGGCCTACGAATTTACGTTGGAGAAACTGCTCAAAGACTGTGGCCTGGTTGAGTTTCTTAAAGATTTGCTTCTTCTCATCCTTGTTGAATTTCGGTCGATTGCGCAGTTCAATGCGGTCGCGGATCCATTCAACAATTTCCGGTTTGCGGATGTACATGTACTCGATCCCGGTATGCTGGCAGTAGGTTTCTTTCAGGTGATCAATAATGCTTCGGAGTGTAGCCTTTCCGATACCGATTTCCTCACCTGCTTCAAATACGGTATCGAGGTCTTTCTCATAGAGCCCGAAATTTTCAATATCCAGGGTAGGCGTATACTGTCTGCGGGTTCTCACAGGATTTGTGAGGGTGAACAAGTGCCCCCGAACGCGGTACCCATTGATCAGGCTGAGCACTTTAAATTCTTTCTGTACGTTTTCCGGTATTGCTCCGCCTTCTCCGTAGGTGGTGCGGGCAAAATCGAAGCCCTCAAAGAACTTTTGCCATGTGGTATCGACCGATTCCGGGTCTTTTTGGTATTGCTGATATAACGCATCTATCGCGTCAACATCGGCATTGCTCAGATATGAAAATGAATCCATTTGGATGCGTCGGAGATTTAGTTGACAAAGGTACAAACTGTGACAGAGTATCAGCACCTGTGTTACGGAGAAGCTGCTCTAAAAATTGTCAGGCATTCCCCCTTCAGGCACCGCTGCTTATTCATGAGCCTCAAATATTTCCGTACTTCAGTCGTGAGAACACTTTCTGCGCTTCACGGTGAATTAGCAGTGCACTCAGGTGTTGTATGATCTTTTCCGGTCGTTCTTGCGCAAAAACCTGAG
This sequence comes from Flavobacteriales bacterium, assembly GCA_018402085.1. Lineage (GTDB taxonomy): Bacteria > Bacteroidota > Bacteroidia > Flavobacteriales_D > Sanyastnellaceae > Sanyastnella. Next base: position 2,909,029 of record JAGYJM010000002.1, read on the forward strand.
CGACATGTTGTTCGGGTATATCTACGCGATAAAATAACTCAGCCATCCTTCCGGGTTGTTCTCTTTGAACAATGATGAGAAAATCGTTCACATAGTTGAGAAGATCATTGGCATCCTGCAACCCGTTGAGTGCACTTTCTGGTATGAGGTCGGCGCTGAGGTCTTTGTTGATTTGCTTCGCCATCATTTTGAGCACTTTGGGGCGATCTCCAGCTTCTTGAGGTGCCTGGCTCCATGGAATGACCTCGTCACTCATACCGCACGTTCACCTACCAATTGTGCGAGATAGCGAAACAGCCCGCGACTGTCATCAACGACATTTAACTGCTCAAGATTGGTCAAAGCCGCCCGATAATGGTGGCTCAGTTCTTCTTTGAGGGCATTATCAGCACCAGTGGCCAGAAAAATGCTTCTGACCGCATCCACCTTTGCTATTGGGTCATGAGCTTGTCCGAGCCAGCCATCCAGCGCTTTGCGCTGCCCATGATCTGAAAACTGAAGAGCACTGAGGTAAAGAAAGGTTTTTTTGTCTGCCAGGATATCGCCTCCTACTTGCTTGCCGAACGTCTCGGGATCACCGAAGGCATCGAGGTAGTCATCTTGCAACTGAAATGCAAGGCCCACATGGATACCGTAATCATACACCGCTTTTTGCTGAGCTTCTTCAGCGCCGGCAATAATGGCCCCCATCTGCAGGGCGGCAGCCAGTAAAACCGACGTCTTCAGGCGAATCATTTCGAGGTATTCATCGATACTGACATCGTTGCGTTGCTCAAACTCCATGTCGAGCTGCTGACCTTCACACACCTCCCTAGCCGTTTGATTGAAGAGGCGCAGAAGCGCCGGAAGCGAAGCAGTATCTGACTTCGCGAGCGCATCGTAAGCCTGCACAAACATGGCGTCGCCGCTTAGGATGGCCGTATTATCGTTCCATTTCTCATGCACAGTAGGCATGCCTCGACGGAGCGGCGCTTTATCCATGATGTCATCATGCATCAGGGTGAAATTGTGAAAGGTCTCAACTGCCACCGCTGCATGCAACGCTTTAGCCGGATCAGCGCCGAAAGCCCCGGCTGCAGCAAGCACCATTGACGGACGTAGCCTTTTGCCACCTATGCTCATAAGGTACCTGCAAGGTTCGTACAGACCGTGGCCTGGATAAGCGTTCTGGCTTTGTTCCAATGCACCTTCTACTTGTTCACGGTAGTGGGCGAGCAGCTCTTTATGGGTCATCGTGGTGCTTGTGCGATGCACTAATCCGGAAATTTTAACTGTTCGAGGAGGTACTCTCCATACCCGCTTTTACGCAAAGGCTCAGCGAGTTCACTAAGCTGATCGTCACTGATGTAGCCCATACGCCATGCGACTTCTTCGATACAACCGATTTTCAAACCCTGTCGTTCTTCGATGACCTGCACGTACTGTCCGGCCTGCATCAGGCTCGGAAAAGTACCTGTGTCGAGCCATGCCGTACCACGTTTCATTTTTGCCACCTGCAAACGGCCTTGTTGGAGGTACGTTCTGTTCACATCTGTGATTTCGTATTCACCGCGGTCACTGGGCTTCAATGCTTTTGCAATTTGAATAACATCATTGTCATAGTAATACAATCCGGGAACGGCATAGTTCGAACGCGGCTGTGCGGGTTTTTCTTCGATACTAAGCACCTTGTTCGACTTGTCAAACTCCACAACGCCATATCGTTCGGGGTCACTGACATGGTAGGCGTACACGAGCGCACCATCAATGTCAGCGTTATCTCGCAGCAAACGGCCGAAGCTTTGCCCGTAGAAAATATTATCGCCCAGAATGAGTGCGACCTTATCATCACCGATAAAGTCTTCGCCAATGACAAAAGCCTGAGCAAGACCGTTCGGTTCAGGCTGCTCGGCATATGTGAAGCTGCACCCGAGTTGACTTCCATCGCCAAGCAGTCGCTGAAAACCGGGGAGGTCATGAGGGGTGCTAATGATCAGTACTTCACGAATGCCACTGATCAGCAGTGTGGAGAGTGGGTAGTAGATCATCGGTTTGTCGTAAACCGGCATCAGTTGTTTGCTGATGGCTTTTGTCAGAGGATACAGGCGTGTGCCACTGCCTCCGGCGAGGATAATTCCTTTCATCTCAGGGTCGGGTTAGTATGTCGACTCAAAGCTAATGAAAGCCGCGGGCTCAGGAGGCATCATTTCCCGGTTGATTGAGCCCTTTTCTAATCTCGAGCTCATCCAGTTCAATGTCTTCTTCTTCGTCGATGATTTCCAAGAAGGGTTCTGAGAAGGCTTTGGTGGTCAACCAGCGTTCAAAGCTGAGCAACAGAGAGGGGAGCAAGACAAGGTTAGCGAACATGGCTACGAGCAGTGTCATAGAAACCAACACCCCTAGCGCTCGGGTACCTTCAAACTCAGAAGCGGCAAACATTCCGAACCCAAAAAAGAGCACGATCGAAGTGTACATCATGCTGACTCCGGTCTCTTTCACGGCGAGTAATACAGACTCTCTGATATTCCACGCTTTAACCTTCAGCTCTTGTCGGTATTTGGCCAGGAAGTGAATGGTATCATCAACAGAGATACCAAAAGCGATCGAGAATACAAGAATCGTAGACGGTTTAATCGGAATCCCGGCAAAGCCCATGACGGCGGCGGTAAAGATCAACGGAATCATATTTGGCACGAGCGAGATCAGCACCATCCTTCCTGACCTGAACAGGAGGGCCATGATGAGCGCGATGACACAGATGGCGAGTGCGAGACTGATAAAGAGATTTCGCACCATATAGGTCGTTCCTTCAAGGAAAACGACGCTGGTGCCTGTGAGCGTAACCTTCGTCCGTGAAGCCTCGATCGCCTTGCGCAGAGCAGCGTTCAACTGACCGATCTCGCCTATTTCTGCAAGGCAGGTGCGCGGATCTTCGCAATTCTCATCCACATCTCCATCAGCTGCCAACAGATCGAAAGTGGGCTGTACATAAGCCGGATAAGCATCAAAGAATGCACTGACAGCACCTTTCGCTCCTGTCTGAATGGAGGAATAGAGGCTGTCAACATCTGCGGCGCGCGGGTTAAAGATCGAATCGATGCGCGGACGTAATTCACCGAGGAGGGCGGCCATTTCGCGGGTGCCTATATCGGCAATCTGCGCACTGATGCGTGTTCTTCGGCGGGTTGAGTCTATAAAGGTTTTCTCAATACCACCTGTTTGGTATTCACTTTGGAAATACGGGCCGATGAAAGATTGTTCCTGGCGGGAGAGCAGGCTATATTTTCGTTCATCGCCGCTATAAAATGCCTGTTTGGCAAATTTCACGGCATCAACAATAGAGAGTGAGCGACTGACTTGCGGGTACTCAGCGAGCAATTCCTGCATTTCTTCCATTCTTCGCAGGTTCTTATCGCGCAGCACCGTTCCGGGTTTCTGCGTATCGATGATCACCTCAAACGGCATCACGCCTTTGAAACGAGACTCAAACCAACGGAGGTCTGTAATCACGCGGTCATCTTGTGGTAAATCATCAACGAGATTGCCCGTGGTTTCCATAAGGCTGATACCCACAAAGCCCAGTACCACAAAGCCTATTGTACCGATGTACACCGGTCTCCGGTGGTTTGTCACGATGTGTACGAGCTGGTTCACCACCTGAAACAACCAGCGGCGATCAAGGTGGCGCACATGGCGACGCCGAGGTTCCGGGAGAAAGCTGAACACCGTAGGGATAGTGATCAATGAAATCAGGAACATCGCCATGATATTGATCGAAGCAATGACCCCGAAATGCCTGAGAATATCGCTGTGGGTAAAAATGAATGTGGCAAAACCCAGCGCGGTGGTGGCATTGGTCATAAAAGTAGCGTTGCCCACCTTCTGGATCACACGGGTGAGCGCTTTCATTTTATTACCGTGCTTCTTAAACTCGGCGTGGTACTTGTTCAGGAGATAAATGCAGTTCGGCACACCGATGACAATCATCAGTGGCGGAATCAGCCCCATCAACATCGAGATAGGATAATCAAAAATGGCAATCGTACCCAACGACCAGACCACGCCAATGCACACTACGATGATGCAAACGATCATCACGCCGATATTTCGGAAGAAGAGCAAGAGCAGCACCGCTGTGACAGCGGCTGCCAGCAGAATAAAAAGTCGGAGTTCGCCTTTTACCTTTCCCACCATTTGGGTTCTGATGAAGGGCAACCCCGAAACGTAGGCCTTGATACCTGTGCGCTGCTCAAAAATTTCTACGTGTTCCAGAATTCGCTTAACCGACGGCCCCCTGTCTTCAGAGTTGAACAGGTCAGCATTCACGAAGACCATGGTCAGCGTTGCAGGTGATTCTTTCTGGTAAAGCAGGCCCTCATAAAAAGGCAAGTTTCTTACGGTTGCCAAACCGCTGTCAAGGGCCAACTGATTCACTGGTTTTGAAGGAAAGACCCTTTCAAAGTCAAAGCGCCGAAGTGAATCGTCACGTACGATACTGTAAATGAAACCTAATGAGAAAACCGAATCAACGGCGCTGCGCGGCTCTCCGTCTACCGGAACGGTTACATTTCGCAACCGCGTGCTGAGATCATACCATTCTGAGAAGTTTTCGCGGCTATACAAGGTGGAGTCTTCAACACCTATGACGATCACATTGCCATCTTCTGAAAAATTCTCGAGAAAGTCGAGATAAGCTATGTAGGTCGTGTCGTCTTCAGGAAGAAGTCCACCGAACTTGTAACTCATCCGCACATTCTGAGCCTGCCATCCAAAGAAGACAGTAATACCGAGCAGCACGATTAAGAACGGCAATCGGTAGCGGATGATAAATGATGCGAGCGAAATCCACATAGGGGTCACGGCAGTTTTAGACCGACGCGGGCAAGGTGCAAAGAAACAAAAATCGAACCGCGCACGTGCGCAGAATTTCAACCTTCGTGCGTTGGATGTACCCCCGGCGTGAAACGGATCCATCGCAAACGGGCGCAGGACGCGTGTTCGCATCCCGCGATTTTTCGCGGAAAAAAATCACCGTACCCTTCAGGAAAACTGCCCGAAATCATCTGCCCTATTCATTCTTCGGTCACTATCTTTGTGAGATAATTCAAGAAGACGCTTCAATGGCAAAATATGACGTAGCCATCATCGGCTCAGGACCCGGAGGATATGTTGCAGCAATCCGCTGTGCGCAGTTAGGTATGAAAACGGCGATCATCGAGCGTTATCCCACGCTCGGAGGCACCTGTCTCAATGTAGGCTGTATACCCTCCAAAGCCCTGCTCGACTCAAGCGAGCATTTTCACAAGGCGCAGGAGCAGTTTAGCGAACACGGCATCAAACTGAAAGACCTCGAAGTGGATATGCCACAAATGATCAAGCGCAAACGCGAGGTGGTTGAACAAACGGTCGGTGGCATTGATTTTCTCATGAAGAAAAACAAGATTGACGTTATACACGGTCACGGCAGCTTCAAATCGAAAAACGAAATCGTCGTGACTCCCGACAAAGGTGAAGCTCAAACGATTGAAGCCGATAAGATCATCATCGCCACAGGGTCAAAACCGGCTTCGCTACCGTTCATTAAGATCGACAAGAAGCGCATCATCACTTCAACGGAAGCGCTCGAGCTGCAGAAGGTGCCGAAGCACATGATTATTATCGGTGGCGGGGTGATCGGTTTGGAACTTGGATCCGTTTATGCCAGACTTGGCGCAGAAGTGACCGTTTTGGAGTATATGGACTCGATCATCCCGACAATGGATCGCACCATGGGCAAAGAACTCGCTCGCTCTATGAAAAAGCTTGGCGTGAAATTTTTGCTGCAGCACAAAGTTAAAGAGGTCACCAGCACATCGCGTCAGGTGACCGTTAAAGCTGACGACAAGAAGGGTGAGGAAGTAACTCTTAAGGGGGATTACTGCCTGGTTTCAGTCGGACGGAAAGCTTACACAGAAGGACTGGGGCTCGAGAATGTGGGCATTCAAACAGACGAGCGTGGTCGTATTGAGGTGGATGAGCACCTGCGCACAGTCGCTCCGCACATCTATGCGATTGGCGATGTCATCAAAGGAGCCATGCTGGCGCACAAGGCCGAGGAAGAAGGGATGTTCGTGGCCGAGAAGATCGCCGGTCAAAAGCCGCATATCAATTACCTCCTGATTCCAAATGTGGTTTATACCTGGCCGGAAGTAGCGAGTGTAGGATACACCGAAGAACAGCTAAAAGAAAAAGACATTGACTATAAATCGGGCTCATTCCCTTTCAAAGCAAGCGGTCGGGCTCGTGCCAGCATGGATACAGACGGGGTGATCAAAGTATTGGCACATAAAGAAACCGATGAAATTCTCGGAGTACACATGTGCGGACCACGCGCGGCAGACATGATCGCAGAAGCCGTGGTGGCCATGGAGTTTCGCGCTTCGGCAGAAGATATCGCACGCATGAGTCATGCGCACCCAACCTTCACAGAGGCATTTAAGGAGGCGGCATTGGCCGCCACTGACAATCGAGCCTTGCATGTCTGATGAACCCACGGCCCATGAAGTTGTTGGCATAGGGATATGAAAACCGGAATCTTACTCATCAATTTAGGCACACCCGACGCTCCTACGCCGGGTGCCGTAGGTCGTTACCTGAGTGAATTTCTTGGCGACGGAAGGGTGATTGACATCCCCCTCGTGCCAAGAATGATCCTCGTGAACGGCATTATTTCGCCCACGCGGCGGTTTAAATCGAGTGCTGAATACAAAAAAGTGTGGACCACCGCAGGGTCGCCCATTCTGCTGTACAGCCAGGAGCTGGCGAAGAAGCTTCAGGAGCGCTTTCACGGCGATGACATCACGGTTGAACTGGCAATGCGCTACCAAACGCCTTCGATGGACAGTGTGCTAGAGAAGATGCGGAAGGCGAATTACGACAGGATCGTGATTCTTCCGCTTTATGCACAGTACGCATCAGCCACAACCGGATCTACCCTTGAAAAAGCATTCAAGGTAATCAGCCGATGGTATGTAATTCCTGAAATCATTGCTATCAGCCAGTACTGGAATGATGAGGGGTACCTGCAGGCTTTCGAAAACCGCGCCCGTTCATTTGACCTTGACAGCTACGATCATATTCTCTTTTCGTATCACGGACTCCCCGAGCGTCAGGTTGACAAGATCTATGAAGATCGCAAATGCAGCAATCATAGTTGCGAAGCGGAGATCAATGAGGAGAATAAATTCTGTTATAAAGCGACCTGTTATGCGACAACCCGCGAACTGGTCAAACGTCTGAATATCTCTGAAGATCAATACACCGTCTGTTTTCAATCACGCCTTGACAGCAAATGGCTTCGCCCGTTCAGCGATGAGATTATCGAAGAACTGGGCGAAAAGGGCGCTAAACGACTTTTAGTATTCTCCCCCGCCTTTGTTGCTGATTGCCTTGAGACCACTGTTGAGATTGGTGAAGGTTATGATGAGCTATTTAAAGAAAAAGGAGGAGAGCAGCTTGACCTCGTGCCCAGTCTCAATAGTGGAGACGACTGGGTGAGTGCCCTTGAAGAGATGATCCGCAGGAGACTGCCTGACCATAAAACAACAGAGGCTCCTCGTTAGGAGCCTCCGTCAAGCTAATCATCTGAAAAACTCTTGGCATTCGGTTATCTATAAGATTACCAGTGAGAGTCGCTCACGTTAGTTCAAACGGTGTGCCACTAACAAGAAAAACTAACTCTACACTGATAATCAATAGGTTACAAAAAATTCGCCAGTAGCACCATTTCCCAAAATGAGAAATTAAGTCTCAATTTGAAACAAACAGACCTCCTTTTCCCGAACCTGACCGGTCTGCCCCATCGTGAGCTGACCTATTTGCACGACGGCACGTATACCGGCAGGTCGCTGCTCGCTGTAGGGGCTAAGGCCACGTTCAGGCTAGAAGGTGACGCGCAAGACAGGCTTGAACACATGGAGGCTTTTCTCAACGAACACCACGGAAAGTGGATGATGGTAGCCTTGAGTTATGAGCTGAAAGACCTCATTGAAGATCTGCGCACCTCTTACCGCGATCCTGTGGGCTTTCCTGCAGCGCATATTTATGTCCCCGAAACCTTGCTCTCACTTGAGAAAGGGCGGGTGAACGTCGTTCAATCCTTTGATGACCTCACCGCTACAAAGCTGCAGGAAGACATTCAGCGAACACCTGCAGAACACCCACCAATGAGAGCAACGCTAAAGGCCCGCCTTAGCCGCGATGCTTATCTCGAAGACATCAGAAAAATGCAATCGCATATTCAGCGTGGTGATATATACGAAGTGAACTACTGCCAGGAGTTCTTCACCCAAACCGATCGGTTTCACCCCTTCGCAACTTACCGAAAGCTGCACCAACTGACCCGCGCGCCCTTTTCCGCTTTTCACCGCTGCAACAACAGCTACCTCCTCTGCGCCAGTCCGGAACGCTACCTCAAACGTGAAGGAAACACCGTTATCAGTCAGCCAATTAAGGGCACCATCCGAAGAGGACGCACACCTGAAGAAGACCACCAGCTTATTGAACAGTTGCGCCATGACCCGAAAGAGCGCAGCGAAAACATCATGATCACCGATTTGGTACGAAACGATTTCAGCCGTTCAGCCATTCCCGGAAGTGTGGTTGTTGATGAACTTTGCGGCATTCACAGCTTTGAAACCGTACACCAGATGATTTCTACGGTCAGAGCGACTTTGCCCGATGGGGTATCGTTCACCCAACTCATCCGTGACACCTTTCCGATGGGCTCTATGACCGGCGCACCTAAAGTCAGCGCCATGAAACTGATCGACCGGTATGAGCGCTCTGCCCGCGGACTTTATTCCGGCACTGTAGGCTACATTGACCCCAGCGGCAACTGCGATCTCAATGTGGTGATCCGCAGCTTGTTATTTAATGCCTCGAGCGGCTATCTTGCAGCACGGGTAGGAGGCGCCATCACGGCGGCTTCACTTCCTGAAAACGAATATGAAGAGTGCCTGCTTAAAGCTGACGCCCTCTTCAATGCCTTACGCTGATGCTCGAAACCTTTTATCAACATCTCTCGCGCACACGGCTTCTCGAAGAAGGGCAGCGCGTGATTATCGCCTGCAGCGGCGGACCCGATTCTATGGCGCTCGCGGATCTCATGCGCCAATTCAACTTCGACATCCACCTCGCTCACATGAACTACGGCTTGCGCGGCGATGAGTCTGATGCCGATGAGCAACTGGTTCGCGACTTTGCTGCTGAATTCGAACTTCCGGTGCATGTGCGCCATGCTGACGCCGCAAAAGCGGCGGATGCGAGAAGCGGCGGTATTCAGGAAGCTGCCCGGGCACTTCGCTACGATTGGTTTGAAACTCTGTCACAAGAACTCAATGCAGATGCCGTAGCAACAGCGCACCATCAAGATGACTTAATCGAAACGCACCTCTGGCACCTACTTCGCGGAAGCAGCTGGAGTGGCTTTACAGGCATCCCTTCCCAAATTGGGAATATCGTTCGACCTCTTCTCTTCGCCCGAAAATCTGACTTGCTGAAGTATTGTGAATCACAGGCTGTTCCCTACCGCATTGACCACACCAATGACACCCTTGATTACAGCCGTAACCGCATCCGTCACGAAGTGATTCCGCTACTTGAGTCTGTTCGTCCGGGATTCAGGAAAAACATTCTTCGCCAGATCGAGAACTTTCGCGATCTTGATTACGTGGCGACACAGTTTCTATCATCACTGACACCCGAAGTGATTGAAGTCTCAAATATAGGTTTGAGGCTCAACGTCAATGAGCTTCGCAAACTGCCATTTCAGAGGCTCTTACTTCTTCGTGTGGCTCGCGACTATGGCTTTCCTGCGCGCCGCGTAGATGAACTTCTTGCCCTGCTCAACGCAGACCCCGGCAAAACGGTTTACTCGCCCACACATCGGGTGATTCGCGAGCGTGACGCACTTGTCATTACCACGCGTGCCGTCTCTCCCCCGCCTCCCGCAAGAATTGCGCCGGGCCAAGAAGAGCTGCACGAGCCCGTACACCTGCTCATCGAGTATGGCTCACAAGAGAGCCTTCCGATCACCGATGACCAAATGGCGGCCTATTTTGACCTTGACCTGCTCACCTTTCCGCTGACCTTGCGGACATGGCGCACAGGCGACCGCATGCGTCCGCTCGGACTCCCCGGCAGTCAGAAACTGAGTGACATCTACACCCAGGAAAAGTGGAGCACTACCGAGAAAGAATCGGCTCTTGTGCTCTGTTCAGGTGAAGAAATCATCTGGGCACTGAAGTCTAAAGTTGCTGATTCTACGAAAATTAGCCCAAACACTCGCCATGTAATGTGCATTCGGATCATCGAAGACTGAAACATCCGCCGCTTTTGCGGCGTAAAAGAAGGCATCCTAACTACTTGCAACATGGCCCATTTCACCATTGACCGCCTGGTTACCCGTGCTTTACTACGTGATTTTCAAGAAGATCAGCACGACGTGCTTGGCACGGAATTCGCTCGCCGAAAGCGTTCTGCGAACCTGTTTAAAGCGGTTTCACTCGAGAGTATTTACCAGCGCAAGGTGCTGCTGTGGATTGAAGGCGAAACCTGCTGTTACCCTGTAGCTACGCGCATTACAGCGCTGGGCGACCGCATGGTTATTCTTGAACGCGATATTCCTGTACCCATTTCGAGCATTTGTCATATTTCATTTGAAGACGCATCGGGCGCCCTGTTTTCGTAAATTCGCCACGTGCAGCAGGCGACCCTTTCTGAACGAGACCGAGAAGTAGCTTTCAGGCTTTACCTCTTTCTTGGTGCACTATTTATCGCAGCCCTTGTTGCATGTAACCTGATCTTCAGAAAATTCTTCACCTGGTCACCCTTTGCGGGTTCAGATTTCACCTTTGAGCAGAGCGTAGGCATCCTTCCCTACCCCATAACCTTTCTGATCACCGACCTGATTAGCGAGATTTACGGTGCCCGACGTGCAAATCAAGTGGTCTTCGCGGGGCTGGGCGCATCCCTTTTCACCCTGCTTATCATTACATTGGCAGACGTGGCTCCAGCCGCCGCGTGGTCACCGGTTAGTGACGGTGAGTTCGAGCATGTATTCGGTCAGACGGCCATTGCCGTTGGTGCCAGTATGATTGCCTACCTGTTTGCCCAGTTCATTGACATTCGCGTATTTCACTTCTGGAAGCGCATCACCGGTGGCAAAATGCTCTGGGTGCGCAACAATTTTTCGACACTGACTTCGCAATTCATAGATACTTTTACCGTAATACTGCTGCTGTGCCTTGGTGGAGAGATCAAATGGGTGATGTTCTGGACACTTGTCATCAATGGCTTTGCCTTCAAAGCCCTTATTGCGCTGGTTGACACCCCCTTGTTCTACGTCACCACCTGGATGGTGCGAAAGCGGTTTAACTTAGAACTCGGCCAAGAGTTAAAGATTGTTTAGGAATTCAATTTTAATGGCAGACAACTGCACTCAAGCGCACAGTCTGTGGTATTTTTACAATTCCCAAATTACACGAGGATGCTTTTGAAAATCAAACCACTTTTCCTGTTCATAGCTTTATTGGCGACCTTCAGTTACTCGTCTGTTGCTCAGATAGAAGACCCCGTCAAATGGTCGTTCAGTGTAGAGTCAGTTGATGATCAAACCTTTGAAGTTATCGGTGAGGCAACGATTGAACCGAAATGGCACGTGTATTCTTCGGTGGTCAGCGATGACCCGGAGTTTATTGGTCCGGTACCCACCGACATCTATTTTCTCGATTCAGCGAATGTCACTCCTGCCAGTAAGATTGAAGAAGGTGAGTACATCACCCACTACGACCCAAATTTCGACGCAGACCTCAACTATTTTGAAGAAGAAGCCACGTTCTCGCGCCGCTTCACCATTGCGCCCGGTGCAAGCGGCACTGCCGAAGGCGAGTTGAGCTACATGGCCTGTGATGACAGCAAGTGCATTTTCCCGGAGCCGGTCTACCTGACTGCGGGATTCGAAGACGGTAAACTCGCCTATTTCAAGGTAGACGAAGAGGTGATTTTAGGAGAGGAACCTGAAGCCGCCTCCACTGGTCAGTCTTCGGGCGTCTATGAACCCGCCAAATGGAGTTTCAAATCGGTCAACGAGGGTGAAGGCCTCTACACGATTGAAATGACTTGCACATTGGACGAAGGCTGGCACCTCTATTCGCAATACCTGGAAAGCGACATGGGCCCGGTGCCTACTCGATTTACCTTTCAGCTTCCTGAAGGCTATACGCTTGACGGCAAGGTGCAGGAAGGCGAACCGAAAAAAGAATACGACCCCAACTTCATGATGGACCTGTCATTCTTTGACGGAGCTCCGGTTTTTCGTCAGCGGATTAACGTCTCAGGCGACCCCGGAAAGGTGGTTGCCGGCGTAGAATTCATGGTTTGCGACGATGAAATGTGCCTCCCCCCTGAACTGCAGGAGTTTGAAGTCAACCTCGCTACCGGAGTGGGACAGCCCCTGGCCTACGATGATCAGGACACCCGCGAAGACATCAGTGCTGTTGTACCTTCGCTCGACATCAATCTCGAGGCGCCTCAGGGCGACTGCGGCGAAGTACAGAATTACGACAGCGCCTGGACGGTGTTCATTTTCGGTTTCCTCGGCGGATTGCTTGCACTGCTTACGCCATGTGTGTTCCCGATGATTCCATTGACGGTTAGTTTCTTCACCAAAGGTGGTCAAGATACGAAGTCGGGTATCGGCAAAGCTGTGCTCTATGGTTTTTTCATCTTTCTGATTTACGCCATTCTGAGTGTGCCCTTCCACTTTGGCACCAACCCCGAAGCGCTGAATGAGATTGCCACTTCGCCAGCCCTGAACATCGGTTTCTTTGTGATCTTTGTGGTGTTCGCTATCTCCTTCTTTGGATACTTTGAGATTCGGCTGCCGAACGCACTCCTCAACAAAGCTGACAATGCCTCAAACGTGGGCGGCGTGGCCGGTATTTTCTTCATGGCACTCACCCTCGCACTGGTGAGTTTCAGCTGCACCGGTCCGATTCTCGGCACGGTGCTCGGTAACTCACTGAAAAATGGTCCGTGGCCGATCACCGCTGCGATGAGCGGATTTGGCATCGCCCTTGGTTTACCGTTTGCCGTATTCGCGGCCTTCCCGAGTATGATGAAAAACCTGCCAAAGTCAGGCGGGTGGCTCAACACGGTAAAAGTGGTACTCGGTTTCCTGGAGTTGGCGTTGGCGGTGAAATTCCTCAGCAACGCTGACCTCGTTTACCAGTGGCACCTGATTGAACGCGAGACTTTCTTCCTCATCTGGGTGATCATTGGAGTTGCGATGGTACTCTACCTGTTGGGTATTGTGAGGTTTCCGCATGATTCGCCATTGAAACGGCTGAGTGTAGGTCGCATCGCCTTCACCGCAGCGATTCTCGCATTTTCGGTGTACCTCTTTCCGGGCATACTAAAAGAGTCTCCGTGGCGTCATGACATGCTTGCAGGCTTCCCGCCCCCAACCTTCTACAGCTGGTACGAGCGGGAAACCTTCCACGCTGAATTCGATGATTTCGACGAAGCCATGGCTTATGCCAAAGAGGTTGACAAACCGCTGTTGGTCGACTTTACGGGTTGGGCCTGTGTGAACTGCCGCCAAATGGAAGAAACCGTGTGGACCGACGAAGAAATCAAACGTATTCTCGAAGAAGACTTCGTGCTGGTATCCTTGTACGTTGATGATAAGGTGGAGCTACCCGAAGAAAAGCAGGGTGTTTACCCCTTCGAAGTCAACGGAGAGATGAAAAGGAAGCGCATTCGCACCATTGGTAACAAATGGGCGACCTTCCAGACGCAAACCTTCCGCAATAACTCGCAGCCTTACTATGTGATGCTGAGCAACGAGGGCGAATTGCTGGGCAACCCGGTGGGCTATACCCCGAAGGTGGATGTGTACAAGTCGTACCTCGAGTGTGGCCTGGAGACCAATAAGCGTCTCTCCGCAGAAGCGGAGGATGCGAACACAAACAGCACCCAAACCAGTTGGGTCGACTGATCCATTCGTAAAAGAAATCGGGCCGGTGGTAAAGTCACCGGCTTTTTTCTTTGCACCCCCGCGAAAATGTCTGAATTTCGACCTGTCATGCAAACAGATCACATTCGCAAACACTTTGAAGAAGCACAACAGGTGCTTCAGGAATTCTACGGAAACAACTCCAACCTTGAAGCGATTCACAAAGCAGGAGAGCTGATGAGTGAAGCGCTCGGGCGCGGGCGCAAGGTGCTTAGCTGCGGCAACGGCGGCTCGATGTGTGACGCCATGCACTTCGCCGAAGAGCTCTCCGGTCGCTACCGGGATGATCGTCCGGCACTCGCTGCGCTCTCCATTTCAGACCCATCACACCTGAGTTGTGTCGCAAATGATTACGGCTACGAGTATGTGTTCTCACGCTATGTTGAAGGCCTCGGCAAAGAAGGAGATGTGCTGCTCGCTATCTCCACCAGTGGCAATAGCCTGAATGTGGTTCGTGCGGCTGAAGTCGCGCGCCAGAAAGGATTAAAGGTCGTGGGGCTCACCGGCAAAGACGGCGGACAGCTCGGCCGCCTCTGCGATGTGGAGATTCGGGCTCCCTGGCGTGGCTATGCCGATCGCATTCAGGAAATACACATCAAGGTGATCCACAGTCTGATTGATCACATTGAGCGGTCACAAGACTGACCATCCTCTTACCCTGCTCCGACGAACCACCTGCGGTTTGGCCCTAAAACAGGGTTTACATGTTAGTACAAACGTATGGAAGTGCCGTATTTGGTATTTCGGCCACGACCGTGACCATCGAGGTACGGATCGACAAGGGCATCAACTATCTGCTGGTCGGGCTGCCTGACAGCGCGGTAAAAGAAAGTCAGCAGCGCATCAAAACCGCCATTGAAGAATCGGGACTCAGCTATCCCGGTAAGTCGATCACCATCAACATGGCACCAGCGGATATCCGGAAGGAAGGTACGGTATACGACCTGCCACTTGCGATAGGGATTCTCGCCGCGAGCGAGCAATTGCCGGCCACATCACTTGAAAACACCCTGATCATGGGTGAACTCTCACTCGATGGCACCTTACGCCCAATCAAAGGCGCCCTGCCAATTGCCGTGCAAGCCCATCAGGAAGGCTTTGAGTCGATCATTCTGCCGGAAGAGAATGCGCGTGAGGCAGCTATGGTGAGTGAACTCAAAGTCTATCCGGCGAAAGAGCTGCTTGACGTGGTTGAGCACCTGAACGGACAAAAACGCATTGCGCCGCTTGAAATCGACGTGCATGCCCTCTTCAAAGAACAAGTTGAACTTGATTTGCTCGACTTTTCAGATGTAAAAGGACAGGAGAACATCAAACGCGCCTTTGAAATCGCTGCCGCAGGCGGGCACAACGTCATCTTGATCGGTCCTCCCGGAGCCGGTAAAACCATGTTGGCGAAGCGATTGCCAAGCATCTTGCCACCGCTGACCCTTGCTGAATCTTTGGAAACCACCAAGATTCACTCTGTGGTGGGTAAAATGCGCAGCAATGAGGCCCTGATCACCCGGCGTCCATTTCGGGCACCGCACCACACGATTTCAGATGTAGCACTCGTTGGCGGCGGCGGGTGGCCGCAACCCGGGGAGATCTCACTGGCACACAATGGCGTGCTTTTCTTAGACGAGTTACCGGAGTTCAAGCGGACGGTTCTTGAAGTACTGCGTCAACCGCTTGAAGACCGCGTAGTGAGCATCTCGAGGGCGCGTTTCAGTGTTGAATATCCCAGCAGTCTGATGCTTGTTGCCTCAATGAACCCTTGTCCGTGCGGCTACCACAACCACCCGATCAAAGAGTGTTCTTGTGAAAAAGGTGCTGTGCAGCGCTACCTGAACAAAGTCTCAGGTCCGCTGCTCGACCGTATAGACCTACACGTCGAAGTCACTCCCGTAGATTATGATGAGCTGCTGTCGCAACCCCGCAGCAAGATTAAAAGTGCCGACATCCGCGAGCGTGTCATCCGTGCGAGAACGATTCAGGAGGAACGCTTCAAGGAGAGTTCGTCAATGCATTACAATGCACAGATGGGCAGTAAAGACATCCGCCGCTTTGCGGCGCTCGAAAAAGAAGGACAGGAAGTACTGAAAAATGCCATGAAAAAAATGAACCTCTCTGCAAGGGCACACGATCGCATCCTGAAAGTAGCGCGCACTATCGCAGACCTCGACAACAGCGAGAAGATTGGGCTCACCCACCTCGCTGAGGCCATTCAGTACAGGAGTTTGGATCGGGAGAATTGGGCCGGTTAGCTCGATACATCCTGCTTCGCAGGACACTCGCTCTGACATCTGCCTATGAAGAGCTATACAAATCCAGTATTAAGCAATTCGCAATGTCAGCCTGAGTGCTGAAATCAAAGATTCATCATAACACTACAATCAGTCTAAACACAATGTCAGCCTGAGTGCTGAAATCAAAGATTCATCATAACACTGCAATCAGTCTAAACACAATGTCAGCCTGAGTGCTGAAATCAAAGATTCATCATAACACTGCAATCAGTCTAAACACAATGTCAGCCTGAGTGCTGAAATCAAAGATTCATCATAACACTGCAATCAGTCTAAACACAATGTCAGCCTGAGTGCTGAAATCAAAGATTCATCATAACACTGCAATCAGTCTAAACACAATGTCAGCCTGAGTGCTGAAATCAAAGATTCATCATAACACTACAATCAGTCTAAACACAATGTCAGCCTGAGTGCTGAAATCAAAGATTCATCATAACACTACAATCAGTCTAAACACAATGTCAGCCTGAGTGCTGAAATCAAAGATTCATCATAACACTGCAATCAGTCTAAACACAATGTCAGCCTGAGTGCTGAAATCAAAGATTCATCATAACACTACAATCAGTCTAAACACAATGTCAGCCTGAGTGCTGAAATCAAAGATTCATCATAACACTGCAATCAGTCTAAACACAATGTCAGCCTGAGTGCTGAAATCAAAGATTCAGCATAACACTGCAATCAGTCTAAACACAATGTCAGCATGAGTGCTGAAATCAAAGATTCATCATAACACTGCAATCAGTCTAAACACAATGTCAGCCTGAGTGCTGAAATCAAAGATTCATCATAACACTGCAATCAGTCTAAACACAATGTCAGCCTGAGTGCTGAAATCAAAGATTCATCATAACACTACAATCAGTCTAAACACAATGTCAGCCTGAGTGCTGAAATCAAAGATTTCAGTGTATCGAAGGCTGACGACCCAAAAAACAAAGAGATGTTCACAGTTTACATGCTGCTTTGCGCAGACCAGTCCATATACACAGGAGTTACATCCGACCTTGAAGGTCGAATTCTGAAACACAAAAAAGCTCATTACCCAAACTCATACACAGCACAGAGACTGCCCATTGAACTCATATGGCAAGAACATCACACCTATTGGACCACGGCTTTCGATCGCGAGAAACAAATAAAGCGTTGGTCCCGAGCTAAAAAACTAGCGCTCGCAAGCGGCAATCTCCAGCAGCTGTCTGAACAATCAAAAAAGAAGTTCGCTGCCCGTAAAGACGAGAGCGACAAGGAATAAAGTCCATCATGCATTGCAACTTGAATTTCTCAACGCATTCCCATCCAACCATTACATATTTCGATTTCCGATTCTCCATTTCGATTCACCAAAGCTGAAAAAATCAAGAATCTTAAAATTATGCTTCGCGCATTATGCATCATGCATCATGAATTACCTGAATTCGCTAACTTTACTCAACACGATATGAATCTAGACCCCGTCATTCTAAGTATTCCGATTTTCTTTGTGTTGATCGGATTGGAGCTGGTTTACGACGCTTATCAGCGGCGGAAGAAAGGCCAGGGTGTATACCGCCTGAACGACGCCTTTGCAAATATCTCATGCGGCATCATTGATCAGGCCACGGCTGTATTCGCAAAGGTATTCACCGTTGGAGCTTACGTGCTGGTGTTCTCCTTGTTTGAAAACATCACCCCATGGACGCTTCCTTCGAACTGGCTGTTTTACATCCTCTGCTTTGTCGCCGTTGACTTTGCCTATTACTGGGCACACCGCTGGAGCCATCAGGTGAATCTGTTCTGGACCGGTCACGTGGTGCATCACCAGAGTGAAGAATACAACCTTTCTGTGGCGTTGCGTCAGGGTGCTTTTCAAAAAGTGCTGATGTTCTGGGTGTACCTGCCCCTGGCTGTTGTCGGTTTCCCACCCGAGTGGATCGTTGTCAGCATGGGGCTGAACCTGCTGTATCAGTTCTGGATTCACACCGAAGCGGTAGATAAAATGGGCGTGTTTGAATGGGTCATGAATACCCCTTCGCATCACCGCGTACACCACGGACGCAACCCGAAGTACATCGACAAGAACCACGCAGGTGTCTTCATTATCTGGGATCGAATGTTCGGCACTTTTCAGAAAGAAGAAGAACGTCCGACCTACGGAATTACACGTCCGCTCAACACCTTCAACCCTGTGATGGCGCACGTTCAGCCCTTCCGCGACTTATGGCAGGACGTCCGCTCAATACCTTCTTTCAAAGACAAGGTGCGCTTTTTATTTGCGCCTCCTGGCTGGTACCCCGAGTCAATGGGAGGCTTCAAAGCACCACCTGAGATTTCAGGATCTGAAGAAAAGTTCAACCAAACCCTTCCGCTTGGATTGAACATTTATCTTCTTGTACAGTACTTTTTCGTTGTCGGAATCGCTGCTTTTTTCCTCTTCGGGCTTGAGCGGTACAACACGCTTGAGAAGGGGATTTTCTTAAGCTTTCTGCTCTACCAGGTATTTGGCCTCGGCAGTATCTTTGATCGTAACAGAAAAGCACTCGTGCTGGAGGGTGTCCGCACCGGAATGCTCTTCGCCTTTGCCGTCTGGTCAGGTTTACTGGCCAACGACGGCGACACAGTTTTCGGCGGTGCTGTGATGGTGATCAGCTTGCTTTCTGCCGCGTGGCTTGCCATCTTGGTGTCGCGAAAAACGTGGTATGCCAAATAGAATCAAATTTCCTCTCGTCGTATACCTTATCTGGGGCCTCTTCGAAGTGGCCGTTGAATTCGTTCACTGGGATTACCCTGTACTCCATGGCGTGCTCAAAGGCGGACTAATGCCCCTTTTGATGTGGATGGTGGTTGCCAACCGTTCTTTGCTCGGCGAGATTTTCTATTTGCTGCTCTCCGCTTTGTTTTTCTCCTGGCTTGGCGATCTGCTCTTGTTAGGCAGCGAAGCAGATGAGCTGTACTTCATGTCAGGACTCGCGGCTTTTCTCATCGCGCATGTGTTCTACATTTTTGCTTTTCTCCGCGCAAAAGCGCGGGATCATAACATCGTCATTCTTCGCAAGTATCCCTTGATCGGACTGGCGATACTTGCACTGCCGGTGCTGATGCTACGGCAGGTGGGTCCGCACCTTGACGACTTACTCATCCCGGTCGTGATCTACGCGCTGGTCATCACGGGAATGGCTCTCGCAGCAGTGGCGCGGTTTAATAAAACGAATGTCTCCAGTTTCTGGTTGGTTGCCATCGGTGCCTTCACCTTTATGCTCTCTGACAGCCTGATTGCATTGAACCGTTTCAATGAGGAAATCGCCTACGCGAGTGCCTACATCATGGTCACTTACATCGCGGCGCAATTGCTGATCGTGTTGGGATTGATTGCGTGTGAGACACTGTCGGGCAAAGCCAACGAAAGAGAACCGGTGCATTCGTGAAGCGAAACAGGCTATCCGTAAAGTGGAGGTGGAGATTGTTGGTAATGTGC
Source organism: Flavobacteriales bacterium (assembly GCA_018402085.1). GTDB lineage: Bacteria > Bacteroidota > Bacteroidia > Flavobacteriales_D > Sanyastnellaceae > Sanyastnella. The sequence goes on from JAGYJM010000002.1 coordinate 2,928,812, forward strand.
GTTTTGGAGGCGAACTTCACGGCACGAAGTTGGCCGCGAGGTCAACCAAAATTCCATAGCGTGGCGGTGGCGGGGGAGGGGCCCATCACCACGAGAAAATGCGGGATAGGGATGAAATTCCGCTTCTTACTTCGATGAAACGCCGTAAAGGCAAACCGGCCAACGGGCAATCTGCCAGGTTCCCTCCGATCAACCATCCACCGTCTCACAGACTTACTACCGCCTTGCGGCTCAAGGAACTGGCGGCAATAGCCCTGCCTGCAGCAGGCAGGCGCCACCACACTACTAACCATCCAAAGGTTTAACCCGCGCGCAAGTATGCGCGCGAGAACATTTCCCTCCACCCTCGACCTCTGCCCCCCTCCAAAAGTGAACAAGCATTTTTGCCATTTGTAAGTCCGGTAAACAAGCGGTTTCCGCATCTTTGCTGACAGAACAGACATCATGAGCACTACTCCCGTAAAACTGCGCTGCATGGGCGTACCGGAACACTTCAACCTCCCGTGGTTGCTGGCCATTGACGATGGCGCGTTTCGTGATGCCGGACTTGACATTGATTGGACAGACGCGCCCGGTGGTACCGGTGAAATGAGCCAGGCCTTGTTTCACGGCGATACGGATCTGGCCCTGCTTCTGACTGAAGGCGCAGTAAACAGTATCCTCACCGGAAATGACTGCTCAATCCATTCGATTTACGTCGATTCGCCGCTCGTTTGGGGTGTCTTCGCCGGACACGAAGCCGGTGCTGACCTCGATATCGCTAAAGCGCCCTTCATCGTGAGTCGCTACTACTCAGGATCGCACTTAATGGGCTTCGTGTATGCCGATCAACACGGGCGCCGCGTCACGCGTGACGACTTCACACCGGTGGGAGGCATTGCAGGTGCCGTTGAGGCCTTCAAAGAAGATCCGAACCGACTGTTTTTATGGGAGAAGAACATCACGATGCCCTACGTTGACCGCAAGCAGTTCAAACTGGTAGATGAGTGCACGGCCCCCTGGCCGGCGTTTGCGGTTGTGGTAAGAAATAAAGTCTTGGCTGCAAAGCGCGAAGCCATTGACCGTGCAATGAAGGTCGTCCGTGATTACGCCTTCGATTTGCAATATAGCGGCGAAGAAGGTGCTGAGCTGGTTGCTCACCTCTACGACATGCAGACTTCTCAGGCCACTGACTGGCAAGAGCATGTCAGGTATAGTCTGAAAGGCGACCTCGAAGTAGACACCTTACGCGAAATTAGTGCGACGATGCATCGGCTGGGCGTACTTGAGAGTATGCCTGATGACGAAAAGCTGGCTGCTTTACTGGCCTGAGGCACGGTATTTGCGCTATCTTTCACAAATAGCTTCAGCGATGCGTGCTCTTCTTCTTTCCCTGACCTTGTGCTTTGTCGGTCTCACGGTGGTAGGCCAGTACGACTCTACCCATTACGCCTTTCTTACCAAAGATCAGCACGCGGACTTGCTCGAAATCATGGGTGATTCTGATCCCTATCCCGAACTCAGTGAAGACCCGTATGTTCAGGAAATCAAGCGCTTCATTGAGGAGCACTCGTACGTTGATCAGGTTGATATTGCCGTGATCGAATACCCGGAGCTGAAGAAACTCGTCCCAAAATCCATGCAGGGCTACATCTGGGAGCCGATGTATGTGGTCTTCAGAATGAAAGACGGACAACCCGTGGGGGCCGCCTCCGGCATTGACACCAAAGAGAAAAAGGGTTCACAAATGCTTCTTCCCGGAGCAACGGAACCTTATACCGCCTCCCCGAAACAGTACAGCTTCTTCTTTCGCGATGCTGAGCTTGTGTACAGTACCATGAGATATACCAATGCCACACGCATGGGTTCGTGTGGGACGATTCACATTGAACATGTGGCCTACTTCAAAGACGAGACTTTTTATAAAGGCAGCATCGGACAACAGTTGGATTGTTACGGCGAAGAACTCGATCCGAACACGCTGCTGGATCAGTCGGAATTTATGGTGTATTTGTTTGAGTTGTGGAGTGAGGAGAGGCGGTGACCTCCGCCGCAGAAGCGGCGAAACCATCAAGCATTCAAACCATTAAACAGTCGAACATTCAAACAGCTGATTTTTTTTAAGGTTTTCGTTCAAAATCAACCTACCTCATCTTCACCACCCAAAGCACCGTTTTCTGCAGCTCCCGCCACCAGGGGAGCACCAACACATCCGCCGCTTTCGCGGCGAAGCAATCGAACCATTGAACAGTCAAACATTCTAACGTTTGATTATAAACACTGGCAAAATACAGGCGGCCTATATCGCAACCCTATCCCGCTGCCCAGAAACGTATGTGTCAACCAAATGCCTGATCTTCGTGTGCTGTTTCGTATGGCAAACCACCTCCTCTGCAGCCACCAAAGGGTGAAGTCAGCGCGAACAGAACGCCATTCTTAGCCAAAATCAATGCCATTTCTCTTACCGCACAATCATCCAAACCACCAACACCTGCGCTGCAAACAGGGCAAAGCCAAACAACAACGCCTTTCCGAGGGAGGGAAGTACGCTGTGCCGCTGCAACTCTACACGATCTGAGAACCGCGTATACGACTCCCGGTCGCTCTCGCTGTTGGTCATCCACACAAAAACGGCCACGACCAGCAAACTGAGTGCTGTATACACCAACAACATCTTTGGATACTCAAGTTTGCTTATCCATTCCAGTTCTGAAAAAACAAGAGGAAGACCCTTGTGCAGGGCGACCAATAGGATTGGTAGCAGCATGGCCATCAGCTGGACTTGCGCATTGATCCGCCACCAAAACCACCGCACGATGTAAACCAAGCCAACGCCCGCTGTTAAACCCAGCAGGAGCTCAAGCAAAACGGTTAGCTCATCCGCGTAAAATGCGATCCACCCGGCCAGGAGTGCTGTGCCCATCATGATTAGGCGTGAAGGAACAACCGATGCCTTTCGGTTTAATTCGCCGTAGATGCCGCTGAGAAGAAGTCCGCTGCCCCACAACTGCACAGCTTCGAAAGTCGACAAGAAAATGCCCAACAATCCGATGGCCATCACCGGTTTGAGCACATCGGGAAGCCGTTGCTGCACGACTACGAGGTACGCCTGCTGACCCGGCTCAATGCCCATTGATGCCGAGTGAACTGCAATAAATACCACAAGTGAACTCACAGCTACGGTGAGTACGCCCATTGTGAGCGATGCCATAATGGCTCGTCTGCGTTTGATTCCCATCAACTGCTGCGCCTCAATGCCGGAGCCATCGATGATCTGTGCCGACCACCACTGCACACCGATGAAGGCGACAAGCGCAATCGGGTCAGGAAGCAATGATGCGTCGGTTAAATTGGGCGCAAATGCGTATGGTTTCCCAACAAACCCCATTGCTACAAACACGAGCGGAATGAGGAATGCTGCAAAATGGACGACATCCACCACTGATTTGGCACGGTAGGACGTCCGCCAAGCGTTCAGTGCCATGGCCCCTGCAACAATCGCGATGGCGGCGGCCTTCTCGAACATGAAAAAGGTCATTAGCACATCAGAAAAGGCGAGCACCGAAAAGGCAAGCAGGATGGGCACAACCAAGCCTCCAACATAGAAGGCCCTAAAGCGACGTAAACGGCTCGCCCACGGCTGAGCGTAACGCAAGGTCAAGAATTCGTTCTCACTGATGAAATTGAGTTTGGCCCAAAGCGGTGCAAAAACCATGGGCAAAAACCCCAGCGGAATGAGCGACGCCCATATGATCAGCAAATCGGCCGGCCCTTTCTCGGTGACAATTGCACTCACCAAGCCCGCCGATGAGATCGAATAGACCGACAAAAAGAGTACAACCCCACCCACACGCCAGCCGGTGTTTTGCGGCATGCGGAGGAGGTGGGAGAGGTTTCTTGCAGCCCGCCATTTGTTCACAACAAACAGTAGCACAAAGTAAAACAGCAGAATGAGGGTTAAGCCTAATTTCATTGACTTGAAATGCTTGAACCGCAATTTAAACGGCAAGCATGAATAAATTGAGACTTATTCCGCAAAGCAACAAGAGATTCAATCAATACCCTCAAATCGCGCTCAATGACGGATTTGCGAATCGAACACAGTATTCTCGGTCAATTCACGCCTTACATTTTCGAGTAGATCATCTTGAATGGTTCTTGAAATATCGTATTCAAAAGTGATGTACAATTCCCATTATTGATGGTGTACGCTTCATTGTATTTGATCCTGATTGATGCGATTTAACCAGTGATTAAATATGACCACCATTGCCATGGTGTCTAATTCGCAATAACTCTGTAATGCTTTTGCTGTGGCAGAATAGTCCGTATTTTCCCGATTTAGACGGTGCATTTCCTCGTATGCTATTATTGCCTGGGAGCCAATCGTAACCGCAGCACCTAAGCTCGCTTCTACAATCTGCCCCAGTTCAGTGTAAGGATCCGTTGTCGAAAGTATGACGGACTCATTGTTCACTTTCACAGGCACACACACTTCAGTGCTTTGTGCCGACAAAACTGCAGGAAGAACTGCCTTGATACTTAGTTTTCCTTTCATACGCGGATGGAAATAGCCCCGCTCAGCCAGGTCCATCATGTCTACCAACCGACCGGCATTCAAATCAAATTGGCGATCAAGAAGTGTCCTTAACCATTCCCGATTGGGAATTGACTGCTTCAAGACTTCACTCACGGATGAAACCACGCTCTTCTCATAAGACGACCAGACCAATACACTGCCTGTATCACCGAGAAGCAAGGCAAGGGATTTGGCGAACCCAACAGTAGGGTCGACGTGAAGAGGGCCATCTAGGCCATGCAACCAAGAATAGTGTTGTAGATCAGCCCCGGGTCTTTCTATCTTGTGACAACTCCATTGAAAGGGCAGTACAGCGTTTGGAGATTGCCCCTTGTAAAGCGGAACCGTAGAGGAATACGTCTCAAAGTCGATGAAGAAGAGAGGATACTCCAGTGAAGAAATGTCATGAACCAAAGTAGGTCCGTGCCACTCTTGTCCCTGCCGGGTTTTTACTATTTGGAGAATCTGGCGAACGCCTCGAGATGAGAGTTCACCTTTCTTGTTTCTGAGCTCTGATTCTTGAATATCACTTAACGCGAGCCGACCTTGCCTGATGAGCTCATCAATTAGGGATGTCCCGTCAGAGGTCTTAATGCTCCCGCCATGGCACAGGTCAAAGATGTTGTTTTCCGGCAGTTCGTTCTTTGCCCAGCATTCGCCGAATCCATTCAATGACTCAGTTGGTGTTCTATATTCGCAATGCGCGCAATGCTTCCCGACGGACGCTTCAAACACACCAGTTTGCAACATCTTCACTACATGCTCAATTGACATAATCTCTGACGGCAATAGGGCCTGTACTTGGTCATCGACCGAATCGAGATTGAAGAAGTCTGAATCTAATATTTTCCTGGCGACCTCCTCTTGTGCAAAGTCTTCTGCCCAAAACAACATGCCATCTTCGTTTGCGCTGAACCCCTTATTCGGCGTCATCAAAAAGGGCGTAAGCGCAAAACCTTTGAATACCTGCTGAGCAACATGGTATTGAAACGCAACATCGACCAACTCATCTTTCAGCGAATCCACCGATCGTTTCGCGCCGGTCGCTTTCGATTTCACCTCAATCAAATCGATTTGATCGCCATTCTTAACAAGAATATCAACACGACAATAGAGACCGTTTGCTTCTAGGGGCACCTCAAAGAACACACCGAAATCGCATGCATTTATCTCATCAATTGATACCTTACGAACGGAGCAGTCGACGCACGCATGTTCTGCCATCCACCACAACCTCGCCAACTTACCTACGAGGTCACCTTTTTCGCTCAAGAACGACATAAAGTCGCTCTCATCACTCACTTGAGGGTATCCTTCCCTCTTGTAGACCAGCTTTTGCGGACACGATCTTGCGAGTTGGTATTCTGATTTTGTGAGCATGTGTTACCTCTTTGCTGCCGCTTCGAACGCCCATCTATTTGCAGAAATGTGCTTAAAGTACGCCACAAATAAGTCAACTACTTGATCAATTGTGGGTACGCTTTGCTCTTTAGCAAAGTCCTTATAGAAGTATAGAAAAACTCCTTTAGAGTACTCGCAAAAACCCCTTGTATTGCCGCGCTCATCCCTCATACCTAGCCCACCAAAATAGTCCTTCCGACGCCCGGAGCCAGATAACGCTGCTCCATTGTCTAAATCATAGAACCAGAGTTTTCTATGCCAAAGTTCCAAGGCAAATTTTTCATTCCTCGAAGGATCAGGATGTATCGTATATAACCGGAATTGATTGCCTTGCAGTTGAATACCGACTTGAAAACCGTCGGCTACATTTACATCGACCGACGTAATGCCAGTGCTATTTGTAAATTCTGCAACGCTTCTATTTGGTGAAATGTTAATCAGAGCTAGTCTTAACCGCACCTCTTTCGCAATCCTCTGGTGAATGAGTTTCAGCACTAAATCATGCAATCGAATTGAACGCAATTGATCAACCACTCCCTGGGTGATGTAAAAGTCATAAGCCTTATCAAAAAATGAACCACAGGCATTGGAAATCAAGCCGAATTGATCTAGAAGTGCAATCTGGTCATCTAAGAAAGAAATATACTTATCGATTACGAGCCCCACTTCAGGATTCTCGAAAGAGAAACCTTTGGTTGCTTTTAAGAACTGCAGCACGTGATTGCGATAAGTGATGTTGACCCAGCCATCAGCTTGTCCAACCTCCCAGTCATCAACGGATGACATGGTGAGTAAATATGTTCCCTTAACAATAACTGGCAATGCATTCAACTCATCCCCATGGAGTTGCCTAATAATCTTGGTCCCAGCGATTCTTTTTGCTTTTTCAGAATATTCTTGTAACTGCTTTGCGGTTGGCAGACTCTTGACCTTATTTTCGAGGAAAATACACCACCACTCCCTGTCAACACGCCACCGTATTATGAGATCAACATTCTGTTCTTCTCTAGCTATTTCAAAATCGTAAATATTCTTATCCTCACCTAAAAAAGAACGGTTTCCAAAGACTACCTCCAAAAACTCCTCGAGCATCTTCGAGCGATGATTGCCCGAAACAGATTGGTCTAATATCCAACCAAGTATATTGCTATGAAAAAGCTCTTTTGATCCTAATGAAGCTTGAAAGAGAAAATTACTCTTAAGTGATTCTATTAAATCTTGCATATAAAATGATCTTTACAATCTCATTACATTTACGGATTCCCATTTTTTATTTTCGCTTATGACCGTGTTAATTACTTTGCACACTTGCCAAGCTCATTCGATCTCCAACTCTGAAAGAGCGACTCACATTGCTCAAAATAACTCATTGTTTCGTGTTTTTCACAAACTTATAGTCTTCCTTGTTGCCCCACCCCTTTCATCTTATTTCATCTTTTAAGCAAGGCGGAACCGAAGGCACGAAAAACCGCCGGTGACTCAAGCTTCGTTTAACCTGAGGGTGCCGGCGGATGAATGAGTAGGATGAGTCCCGTCAAATGGGGGGCTGAGATGGTGTAAATTTGACTTTCGTCTGCAAACCAACCTATTTAATCTTGTTTCATCTCGAAGCAAACCGGGTGAATCCCGTCTGCCGAATCCATGCAGAACGCTCTTCGCGCGTGAGACCATTGCGACCAAATAAACCCATGGCACGGTCCATTAACAATAAATGATAGGCCGTCTCCCCCTCTCCCAAATGGTAGCCCGTGCGCAAAACCCGTTCGACCCGCTCATCTGACGCGCCGGACATCAACTCCCGGTAAAGCCGAGCGCGTATGTAAACAGGTTGCATAACGGGCTCAAATGTTGGATTCACCGGTAAGCCGCTCACAAGACGTTCCAAACCGGAACGATCCTTTAACATGACCAAAGCGTCTGCTATCAATACAGTCGCGAATTCCATCTCCCAGGGTTTGGCAACATCGGAAAATTGACCCAAGTAAGCCAGCCATTCCTCCGCTTCCAAAGCTGTTGTACTGCCCTTCACTCCTGTGCCTTCAATCAACTTAAAGGCCTCAAATCGAAAACGAATAAAGGTGAAGTTTAGTGAATGAGCCTCTATAAACTCTTCAATTGCCGGACTATTCAACAACCTACGGTAAAACCGCTGCCTCTGCTCATCCTCTGATAACCAAGAAAAGAAGTGCAACATCAGGTAGGCAAACAAACACGAAGCAATCCATTGCTGATCAGCACAAGATAGCAAACCCGGAAGGGCGCCACTGCTCCTCACGCCAGAGCGGTTCAACATTTGCTCCAATGAATTTCCAAAAACACTTAAGCCTTGATTGTAATCAACGTAGGTCTCGAAATAATAGGTGCGGATTTGGGGCATTCCTAATATGGCCTCAAAAGTTGGTCCTTTCTTGCCAGACCCAAGCTCGTTCACTACAAAATCGCCCAGAGCTTTCCCGATGATATGGCGCTCCCAACCCAGGGCCAAATGGTCCATTGGTAAATCCTCCATGAATCCCAACAAAAGGTCGGTTTCAGAATTGTGCAAATTCATGCTTAACAGCTTGTATAAAGCTGTTTGGCTTGGCACTTTACGGGAAATAAATGGGTTTGCTTCGTGATCCAGATTTCCAACAGAAGACTTATATTTCGTTGTCTCGATGAACTCTTCTAAAAGGTCGACGGTGTATTGGTAAGGCGAAACGCCATACTTTTCGGGGTAGAGCATCCGAAACAAGGTGATGGCAGACACTTTTCGTCCGATGCTCCGTTCCATCTCTCGTGAGAGTACTTTGCAGTTAGCTATCGTTCCAGACAGTAAACCCAGGCGCTCCAAAGCGCGGCAGGTCAATTCACATCCTAATTGCTGCTTCTCCGTTATCTGATTCAACCCCGTTTCGTTTCTGAGCAAGAAGAAAAGGAAATTTCTAATAATTTTGCTCTTGATTAAGACGAATTCGCGACTCACCTCATCTTCACCTCCCAAAGCACCGTTTTCTGCAGCTCCCGCCACCAGCGGAGCACCATAACATCCGCCGCTTCCCGAAGGCTCGGGACAAGTTTCGCGGCGAATCGGGATAAGTTTCGCGGCGCCTGCTTGCTATCTGAAGGATATCAATCGACTTCACTGAAGGCCTTTTTATAAGTTGTCATTTAGCAGATCTTCAATTTCCTTCAGAAGGTCATCCAATTCCAATCTGATGATGTCCCAAACGATGGTATAGTCTACTCCGAAATACTCGTGAATGAGTCGATTTCGATAACCTCGCAATTGCTGCCAGGGAATAAACGGGGCCGAAAGTTGAAACCCTTCATCTACTCGTGACGCGGCTTCTCCTATGATCTCGAAATTACGAACTACGGCATCGATGGTTCGGTCATCAGCGATGAAATCATCGAAAGTCATTCCGGAGACATACTTCTGGATTTTACGTCCGGCAATCAGCATATCTTCTACCAACAGAAGTGAATTCCGCTTAGACATACTGTAGGTCTTGCGCTATCTCTTGAAAGTACTTATCGCGAATACCCTTTCTGGAGACCAGATCTACTTTTCTCCCCAGCAGCGACTCAAGCTCCAGTGCGAGGTCGATGAAGCGAGAACCAACAGTTCCGTCGAACTCCACCAAAATGTCAACGTCACTTTCAGGACCAAAGTCTTCACGGGTCACCGATCCGAACAAGGCCATCGAACGAATGGGGTACCGTGACTGTAAGCGCCCTAATGCCTCGCGCAATAATTGAACGATTTGTTCTGAAGACTTCACATTCAAAGATAAGAAAGAACTCTTCTCTGAATTCACGCAGGTAATCCCGTCTCGAAGACCGTTTGAGGCGACTCACCTCATCTTCACCACCCAAACCACCGTTTTCTGCAGCTCCCGCCACCAGGGGAGCACCAACACATCCGCCGTTTTTACGGCGCCTGAAGCTACACGCAATGACTCAGCGAACGTGCGCATTTCCACACCGTTAGACTGGAGGAGATCCATCTCTGACCAGTACTTTTGCAGGCAATCAGCGACCGCCGGCGGAACCGTGATCTGACTGACGCCGCCATCGCCGCGCAGCTCAAGCTGGATCTTGCCCTTGTGCTTACCTACCTCGCGCAACATGCCGCGGTAGTGAAAAACGCGGTAGCCCGGGTGCTTCAGCGGATCTTCATCGAGCTGCTTCAGGGCCTTGCGCACCAGCTTGCGCGAAACCGTCGGCTGCGGCACCGGAAAGTCAAAGAACTCCTCCAAACTGAAATCGAGCCCGTTGCCGTGCATGTAGTTGTACAGGGCCTTGTTCAACCCTTCGCTGTAGCGCTCGTGATCACAACCGGCAGGATCTTCGTGAAAGAGGTCGTTATTGGCAAAGCCGGCAAACTCAGGACCTGTGCGGACGACCTTGTACTTGGCCGGATCCTTGCCCACCGGACTGTGTGCCGTCATCGCAAACTGGTGCCAGAAGGCAGAATGCACGAATCCTTCTGCAAACAGCTGACGAACGATTTCGAGCGAATCAATGGTCTCCTGCTCGGTCTCGGTCGGGAAGCCATACATCAGGTAGGCATGCACCATGATACCGGCATCCCTGAAACCTCTGCACACACGGGCGACCTGCTCAACGGTAACGCCCTTCTCCATCAATTCAAGCAAGCGGTTGGTCGCCACTTCAAGTCCGCCCGTAACGGCGATGCACCCGCTGGCAGCGAGCAATCGGCACAGGTCGTGCGTAAACGTCTTCTCAAACCGGATGTTCGTCCACCAGGTCACTTGCAATCCCCTGCGCAAAATCTCCAGCGCAAGGTCACGCATGGCCAGCGGCGGTGCGGCTTCATCTACGAAATGAAAGCCCGTTTCACCGGTCTGCGCTATGAGCGCCTCCATTTTATCGACCAGTTCTTTCGCCGGCGACTGCTCAAATCGCCCGATGTAATCAAGCGTCACATCGCAAAAACTACACTTCTTCCAATAGCATCCGTGCGCAATCGTCAGCTTATTCCAGCGGCCGTCATTCCACAAGCGGTGCATCGGGTTGGGCATATCAAACATTGACAAATACGCATCCAGTCGCAGCCCGCGGTAATCCGGTGCCGGCAACTTCGCGTGTCCGAAATCACCGCCCGCAAGGTTATTCACGTACTCAACCTCTTCACCATTTCGTCTGAAAGTTCGCTTCAGAAAAGGGTGTATGGTCGGTTCTTTTACATGGCGCAAAAGCGCCAGGATGGGGCCTTCGCCGTCGTCAAGTGTGATGTAGTCAACGTAATCAAACACCCTCGGATCCGTGAGATCGCGCAGCTCGGTGTTCGGATAGCCGCCCCCCATCGTCACGATAGTCTCGGGATAGTGCAGCTTGATCCACTGTCCGACCTTCAGTGCGCCGTAGAGGTTACCACCAAAGGGCACCGTAAAGCCAACGACTTCGGGCACTCCTTCTTCAAAGTAGCGCGCTGCCACCCGAATCAGGATGTCATCGACGTAGTTGTTGGGCGCAGTGAGGGCCGCTTCAATGGGATCAAACGAGCTGGCGGTGCGTGAGATGCGCTCGGCGTATTTTGAAATCCCGAGATACGGACCGACCGTCGCTGAAATCAGATCTACCAGGTCTTCGAGGTAGAGCGAACAGAGGTAGCGCGCCTGGTCTTGCACGCTGTTGGTGCCGAAATGCCACTCGAGGTCAATGGCCGCCTCGAAGCGCGGACCTTCAGGAAGAAAAGTGCGCCTGGCAATGCGGTAGCCGAGGGTGAGACGTTTGTTCTGCAGAAATGCTACAACCTCATCAATGGTCGCGAGGTAGGCCTCCCGCTGATCCATGACCTCAAGCACGTCGGGATTGATCTCCGTTGTGGTTTCAATATGCGCATCAATGGCCGCGAACAGATCGGTTAGTCCCTGCCGGTTAAACAGCTCGAGGATGAGATCGAGTCCGAGATCGCCCTGACGCGTGGCCACACCTTGCTGCTCAAGAAAACCCTTGAGGTAGGCCGTGGCCGGATAGGGCGTATTGAGTTGCGTCAGTGGCGGAATCAGCAAAAGCATGGTGCAAAGGTAACTTCGAATTCACAATGAAGAATGCATGATTCACAATGCATAATTCATGATGCAGGGTGCAGGATTCATAATTCGCGATGCATGATGCACATTCAAGATGGAAGTGTGCCTGAAGAAGCGGTGAGCGGTTTGGTCGTACTTCATTGAATACTCGTGAATTACAAATTAGCCCATTCACAACGGATGCTTTTGTTCATTTATAATGGACACTTTTGTTCATTCGCAATGAATGCTGGACTATGTGTCCTTAATCAAGAAATCGATGGATTGCTCAAAGCCATGCGCTTTTTTGGTCTCACCAATGGCACAATTATCACATTGAATCAAGATGATCGTATGGCTGTCGAAGAGTTCCGTATCCATGTCGAGCCGGCATTTACCTTCTTCGGTGGTGATCGAAATGCTCGTTGATCTAGAATTACTATTGCGAAATGGGTTGAATGTCAAGAGAACCTCTTTATCCTGCAGAAGGATGCTGACAACCCTGTTTCAATTGTAGGGTCAATCACGCGAAATAGGAAAGAAGAACCTCGTGTAATGAGTTTTTCAAAAAGCTGATTTATGTTCTGATCATTCATGATGCAGGATGCACCGTGAGCAATGATGAGCTGCCTCACTACCTCCTGAAATGAGCAGCGGCTGGCGGTCAGGCTTCGCCAAACACGATTCCAAACAGTTGTTCCGCTTCATCTTTTGGGACCTCATGGCGAAGTGCTTCAAGCTGTGCTGATTCTTGCAGCTCTTGCAAAGTCACAATCCGCCTGGGATCACCCAACTTGTTTTGATCAGTGAGATACTGCTCCAATTCTTCTGTGCTTGAAGATCTAAAGCGAGGGACTTCTCCACCCTTCAAGGCTTCAATCAATGCCTGCGGGTTGTGCTTGAGCTCGACGAGCTTTTCGCTAACGGCGTCAATGAAGCTTCCGCTGACCGCTTCTGAAGCCTCCAGGTCATCACGTGTTATGGGTTGAGGTCTTCCTTGCCGGTAGACCTCAAGCATAGCGCGTAGCCATTCTGCGCGCTTGCGTGTGTCAGACGCGAGCGTTTGCCAGGTTTCAGCATCAAATCCGGCGACAGGCGTAGCTGAAAGCTGCGCGAGTTGCCCCCAGGTATCCAGTCCGGCTTCAAGTAAGCGATGTAAAACGGCAAGGTCCGGGATCAGGTACCAGAGGTGAACAGCCATTACCTCATCGGTGAGGGGATTGACCTGAGGTACCTTGATCATTTTACCGTAGGTAAGCCGGTCGTACCCCTCCGGCGAAGGTACCGGCTCCCGTTGCGCAACCTCAGGCAGCTCTTCTATAGAAATGGTTTCACCGCCGTGCTCATCCAGCCGCACGACGGTATGGTTGACCTGCTGTTGCATCAGCTTTCGGCGCCATTTCACTACTTCGTCTTCCTGGGCAGTGAAATAGAAGACCTGGCGACCGGTTTCCACAATTTCGAGCAATGCATCAATAATGGCCTCTGCGCGTTCGTCATCGCTGTTGGCGAGCAACTCATCCACCATAAGCGGCATGCGGTGCTCGCGTTCAATGCTCTCGATATAGGCCAGTCGCACAGAAAGCAAGAGTTGAATGCGGGTACCGGTCGAGAGCTGATCCAGTGTCAGGTCAGCCCGCGTCTCCGTGTTCCTTGCCATAAAAGCACCACTATCGGCCGGAATGAGCAGCTCCCATTTACCTTTGGTGATCTTCGTGAACAAGTCTTTTGCTGCAGCATAAACCTTTGAGTTTCCTTCTGCCTGTGCCTCTGCCATGATCGCTTCTTTGATGCGGTAACCCGCTGCGCTGCTCAAATGCGACTCAAACCTGATTTGCACCTCGTCAAGAGCAGCCTCTTTTGCCTGCAGTGCTTGTTGAAGCGCTACACCATCTTTAGCCTGTCCCACCTCGGCATTGATATCCGCAATGTCCTTGATAAGCTGCTCTTTGCGTTCGGTCTGCTCACTTTCACGCTCAACACCTTCACGAAGCTCATCAGCTTCCATCGCTCGAATGCGATCAACGGTTGCAGCATCTGCCTGACCCAACTGATCATTGGCATTTTGCACCTTCCATTCATAGCCCTTGATATCTCGCAGCAGCTCGTTATAGTCCGATAGTTGATCATGCATCTTCGGCAGCTCCTCGGCTCGTTCTGTTGTGAGTCCGACGCGAACTAGAATCTGCTCAATATCGTTGCTGTGCCCTTCTTTTTCGGAGGTGAGGCGTTGAAGCTCTTTCTCTTTATCTGCATACTTTTTCGTGGATTCCTCATACTTCTTCAGTCTGCTCACAAGCGCTTCATGCGCCGGGATGTACTGTTCTACAGACTCAACCGCTTCAGCATTCAGGACCTCAACACGCTCATTAAACTGCTGAAGTGCCTGTTTCAGCGTTTTTTCTTTTGAGCTCAGCTGAGCTCTCAGGCCTGCGTGATTGCTAACAGCCTCCCTCCACTTTTCGGCTCTTTGAAGGAGATCAAAGAGCGCTGCCATTTCAGGCTCGTCGCCGCCCGTTTCGAAACCAATCGACTGAATGGCTTCCGCAAAGGTGGTATACGCGGTAGCGAGTTCTTTGTCGGCAGCCTCCAGTTCCTTTTGAAGTCGCTCGCATCGCTTTTCGTCGTCAGATCGCAGCTCCCACGAAGCAAGGTCTTTTGCCAAATCACTCATTCTTGCCGCAACCGCTTCGGCATCCCACTTATCCGGCGCTTTCGCGCCGGTATCCCGATACTTACGCTCCCAGTTCGAACGATTTTGCATGTCCGGACTCGCTGCTTTATTACCGGAGAATGCAGCCGCTAGGATCAACACAACAGCTACGGCTGAGGCGATAGCGGCCCATACCGGACCAAGTGTAAAACCGAGCACAGCCGAAACGGCAGCCACCGCCACGGCCAGCCAGAGCAGCGTTTTACCGGAAGCGTTGCTACCTGACGAAGGGGTGCCTTCCCCTACTGCTTCAACCCAATTTGCGAGGTGTGAATGCGCAGCCCTTAGCTTCTCAGCTTCGAGCCCTAAACTTTCTTCCGAATCCAGTTTCTCCCGGAGCGCTTTAAGGTCTTCCTCGGTTCTAACTCGCTTCTGTTTCGTGGTGAGAAAATCTGACAGCAATTGCTGGTACCTGCCCGGCCAGCCTTCGGGCATTTGCTTAAAAGGATCGCGATCTTCTTGCAATCCGAGTTGATTGGCGGCCTCTTGCACTGCACCTTCGGCAGCATCCAGATCGGTTTTGCTTTGCAGTCGCTCTTTCTCAGCGTCTTTGATGCGGCGGTCAAACTCCCGCAGAACCTCGAGTTCTTCTGTTGCATTGAGGCTGTCAGGAAGGTTGAGCTCTGCGATCTCAGCCTTAAGCTTGTCAAGTTCAGTAGTGAGGTTTTCCCTCACTCGCTCCGTCGCTTTAAGCTTTTGTTCCAGTTCTCTGTAGCGCTCGTAATCGTCTTCCCGGAGCTTCGACATGTTCTCCGGGAACTGCTCAAGCCGCGCCTGACACTCCGAAATCTTTTCGCGGTTTTCGAGAAGGTCGAGCTGCGTTCGGTAGAGCTTCAGGTTTTTCAGTTCCTGATCGATGCGATTCTTTTCATTCTCTTTCGCCTCCAGATCCTTGAGCCTGTCGAACAAGGCCGCCTGTTTATCTCGGATTGCTCTGAGTTCATCAACGCGCGCTGTATATGCTCGATAATCCTTGTTGACGTTCACCTTGGGGGCAGAATATCCGAGACCTGCAGCCGCTGCCTCCACGTCGTACCCGCCGTTGAGTTCCGTTCGGATGGTCTTACCGAGGTTCTTGTCTTCCCCTTTAATCAGCTGATCGAGGGCAAGAGCGTAGCGTTCCCAGCCTTTTTCCATGGGCTCGGGTGGACGCTGCTCGGCTTCGTTTCCTTTAGTCGCGCGTGCGGCTGAGCCGTCGATGGTGAACACCCAGTCATTGGTGCCGTCATGCGCTCCAAAATGCGCGCGGCATCCCCGCTCTCCCTTTATCCATAGCGCATGCCCCATCGCGCGGGCGAGCGAACTCTTGCCCGAGCCATTGGGTCCGGTGATGATGTTCAGACGATCACTCAGGTTAATTTCTTTCAGGTGGAGGCCACCCGGAATACCGGGAAGTGCCTTCACATCCATTTCTTTTACAGCAAGCTTTTGTTTTGCGGTCATCCTTCTTGTTTTTGAGCAATGAGTGAACTGAGGAGGTTTTTACATTCATTGAGCAGCACTTCATCCAGCGCTTTGCGCTGCACATCTTCATACTTCTCTTCTCGCCCGCGCCGCATCAAGTCATGATGGTACTGGTGCCTGGCGAGGTAGTCGAAATCTTTCAGCAGGGTCTCGCGCAACTTCGCGGTTGCAGCGGTATGCTGGCCGCTTTCAAGGGCTATAATGAGCCTGGCCAGCGATCCGGCCGGACTTTTTTCTTCGGCCAGGGTGTGCAGGTCTTCAACTTCCGGCTGAAGTGCATAGGTCAGTTTACGAACGCTGTAGTTCAGGTCTCCGGCTTGTGCGCTTGATTCATTCGGATAGCCATCCAGTTGATCTATCACATACCCGAAGTCACTCTGCCTGCCTGTAACATGCACATCCATGACGAGATGCTCAAGATGCGGGTGCTCTTCATTGAACTCTTCGGCTTTCTCGCGCACTGCGTTGATGACCTTTGAGCGGATGTTGTCCGATTCTTCACCGGTGAGGTCCACCTCAAGATTGAGGTAACGCACCGGAGAGAGCGGCACAAAACGGGTGGTAATGCGCCCTTTACCGGCTACCTCAATCAGTGTGACCCCGTGGTGTTCCTGCTCAGAAGGGTCAAGCGCCTGCGGCGAACCGGGGTAAGCGAATGGCACCCCATTCTCCTGCATATCGTCACGCTTGT
Organism: Flavobacteriales bacterium; assembly: GCA_018402085.1. Lineage (GTDB taxonomy): Bacteria > Bacteroidota > Bacteroidia > Flavobacteriales_D > Sanyastnellaceae > Sanyastnella. The sequence continues at coordinate 2,945,659 of JAGYJM010000002.1, forward strand.
GGATGTGTCCGAGCAACCAGTAATCCGCCGCTCCCGATAGCAACCGGGATGCGGCGAAATCAGATTTCTCAACAGGGGCATACGGACTCGCTCTATCGAAATCACAATGCAGCAATCCGATCACCGGATGGTCAGTTTCGAGCAGTGAATTGTCAAAACCCGTAAAGGGTGAGCGCTGGTAATGCTGCTGCGGAAATGACCATCCTACAAGCCGGACAGTACCCTCGTCAAACTGCAGATCCATAGATTCCCATTCGCCTTTCGCCCCAAGCAGATGCACCGTGCCTGCTCCCGTTGAATGTATGGCTTGCGGAAGCGAATCATAATCGTGGTTGCCCGCCACCATATACACGGGAATGTTCTGCTCAGCGAGCTTACTGAAGCCTTGTGCCATTTGCGATACAGCCTCAAAGAACTTGTTATCACGGTCAATGCAATCGCCGCCCATGAGCACAGCGTCTACTTTTTGCTCAATGGCGTAATTCACAATGCGCTGCCACACCACACTGGTTGATACACCCTGTTCATCCGGAAGTCCTGATGAAGATCGTCCGAGGTGCAGGTCACTGAAAGCGAGAAAACGGATCATAGGTATTCTGTTGTGAGTACGAAGTTCGTTAAGTAGAACGTAATGTATTTACGAAGTGAGACAAACCGATGAGATAAATGTATGGCGTGAGCTGACTTCGCCAAAAAACTCTAACACCTTCTCAATTAACAATGCATTAAGATAAAATCAGGCAATACCAACAAATCTTTGGCGTTATAAAGAACGAAAACCCACCGCTTTGCTGTGTGTTTTTTTGAATTAACCCATCAACCCTTTGCTATGTTAAAGTCTTTTCTCTCCCTCTTTTTGCTTGCTTTTATTATCGGCGCAAAAGCGCCGGATGCGAACGCGCAGGTTACGAATGAATTCACCCTGAATTTCGCAGTAGACGATCACCGCCCCACCACGGAGTCACTTGTCCAACTTCAGAAATTTTTGAATGAATACAGTGTCGATGACGACCTGAGCATCCGGATTTACGGCCATACAGACACCAACGGTGACGCAGCTTACAATGATGAACTGTCATGGCGAAGATGCACGACCGTCAAAGACGAAATTCTGGCAATCGGATTCCCTGAAAACGCCATTTCCACCGTCGCCTATGGCGAACATAAACCGGCACAGAACGATCATTCACCTGCTGCACACCGAACGAACCGACGGGTTGAAGTGCACGTTGAAAAACACACATTCAACACTACCGAAGAACTAACCGCAGCGCTTTCGCCTGATGAAGTACAGCAGTTCTCCATTGATGCTGATGAACCAGCTAAAATAACCTCAGGCAACGGCATCATCTTTGACATCCCTGAGAATGCTTTTGTGGATGCTGCGGGGCGCCCCTACAAAGGAGAGGTCATTATGGAAGTTGAAGACGCCCTGGATCCGATCAAGTTTATTTCAAGTAATCTGTCAACCCTCAACCACCAGGGAGAAATGCTCGAATCAGGCGGTATGTTCCGCATCGAAGCGACCGACCCTGATGGCAATCCGCTGCAACTGAGCGCCTCATCAAGTATTGGTGTGGATGTACCTGTGCGCAATGCACTTGACGGCATGAGCGTTTTCACCTCAGGCGATGGCAGCAACTGGACCAACACCAGTCGTCCGGTGGACTTGAACCAACCTCCGGTATACCCGCCAAAGCCAACATACCCCGGTGAAGCCGTATTTGTGCACCCTCCTGTACCGAAAATCCCTGAAGCACCCCGAAAGCCGGCTATACCTTATCGCCCTGTGAACCCGGAAAAGCAAGAGATTACCCAGGTGAACGACCTCAACATTGAGCGCTATCTAAGGGCCATGGAGGTATTCAAACGCGATTCTGCCAGCTACCCTGATCGCATCGACCAATACCGCCAAGACTCCCTGAAATGGGCTGCTGAAAAACATGAAATGCTCGAAACTTACCACAAGGTCACCGTTCCGGCAGCTCATGAAGAATGGAAAAAGACCTTTATTGACCCGGATCGCGCCTACCAACTCGAAATGACGCGCTGGCGCGCGAAATGTGAGTTGATTTCGATCGAACATTACGGCAGTTTGCTCGACAATGACTACATGGATGCGCGCATGCTCGGTACCTATGCGTTGAGGGTGAGTTCTCTCGGCTGGTGCAATATTGACCGACTGATGCGCTACGGCAACAACGAACGAATAGACGTACTTGTTCAGGCTGACGACCCGAACGCACAGCTCTGGCTCGTGCTGAACGACTACCCTTCCATGTTCAATATGGGTGCGCATAAAGGAGTTGCCGAACAGTCAAACTTCCCTTACGTCCCGGCCGAGGCAATCGCCTTAACCGTCAAAGATGGTGAGGTGATGTTCGGACATGCTCCGTTGACGCGCGATGGAAAAGTAACCATTGAAACAAGGCCTTCGAGCCTCGAAGAGATCCGCGACTACCTCAGTCAATTCAGAACCGGCGCGCTGCAGGCCAGCAGGTAGCTGGTAGCTCACTTTCAGACTGACGCAAGCGTCCGCTGAAGGAATATCTCGATTGAAATTACTGCTCATATTTTATCGATTGTAGGCTATTTTGCGTATTTTTGATAAAATATGAGCAGTTATAGTGTTTCCCCGACCCCGTATTCAACAGCGAAGGAGCTGGCTGCGCGCTGTAAGCAGTTGAGAAAAAGCTTCGGCTACACACAACAAGAGCTCGCAGAACGGTCCGGCGTATCATACGGAACCCTGAAACGGTTTGAGCAGTCTGGCGAAGTTGCCCTTCTCAACTTGCTGCGCATTGCTCACACAATGCACCGTCTTGATGAATTCAGCTCTCTTTTCTTGCCCGATGAAAGAGCAGAAGCTGAAGCAAAACTCCGCAACAGACCGTCATCAAGATGAAACCTGTCGAACGCATAGATGTAGTGCATGACACCGGACTTCACCAAATGCCGCTTGGTTCGGTGACTGAGGTGAATAAAACCTACTACTTCGCCTGGAGTGAGGCTGCATTGGATGCAAACCTTGCATTCTCTCCTATTCGGATGCCCCTCACAAGGGAAGTCATTGCTTGTCCTAAAGAACCTTTCAACGGTTTACCCGGACTGCTTGCCGACAGCCTACCCGACGGCTGGGGACGCCTACTCGTTGACAGGTCGCTGAGTGCTCGCGGTATAGACCCGGCTACTGCCGGTCCGCTTGAGCGCCTTGCTTTAGTTGGCAGCAAAGGACCGGGCGCGTTGACCTTTTATCCGGCACACACACTTGACACCGAAAAGCAGCCGTTAGATCTTGACCACGTCGCAGAGTCCATCTCCCAAATTCATGCAGAAGCCGGTCCTGAACTTCTCGACTTACTTCTTGAGAACGGAGGTTCCTCTGGAGGTGCAAGACCAAAGATCAACGTATGGCTTCACCCTGAGACCCTGGAGCTCAAGCCTTTTTCACATAATGCACCCAAGGATTTCGAAGCCTGGTTGATAAAATTTCCGGCATCAACGGACCCGCCTGATGTCGGACTTATGGAATTTGGATACTCCCTTCTTGCTCAGAGAGCCGGCATCGAAATGGCAGCATGTCGGATTATTGAAACCCCTCGAGGACGAAGGCTCTTTGCAACTCAACGATTTGATCGAAAACATGAAGAACGTATACACATGCTTTCGCTGGCAGGCCTTCTCCACGATAATTTCAGGTTTAGCGCGCTTGACTATGGTCACGTGATGGACGCTGCGTTCAAGCTGGAGCATCATGTCAGGGCCTATGAAAAAATCTTGCGCATTGCTGCCTTTAACGTGTTTACTCACAATCGTGACGATCACAGCAAGAACCTCTCGTTTCTCATGAGTAGCGACGGGCAATGGCGTCTGGCACCGGCATATGACCTCACCTGGTCGTCAACCGCCCACGGGCAACATTCACTCACGGTAGCCGGAGAAGGACGAAAGCCCGGACGCAAGCATCTCCTTGAGCTGGCGGAGCACTTTGGTGTAAAACGCGGTGCCGAAATCATCGAGGAGGTCGCCTCGGCGGCTAATTACTGGCCTGAATTGAAGCAAGAACTCGGTATCTCAGGTTACAAGCTACCTGTGATTGATTGGTAATTCCAATAAAGAATCGGCAGGAGACCGGTTACCCGTTAAACGAACTACTCCTTTTCCTTCGCGGTTGACTCGAGGTACAACTCTTCCATCTGTGCACCGTCGATTGGTGCCGGGGCATCGATCATCACGTCGCGAGCGGCGTTGTTTTTAGGGAAAGCGATAAAGTCACGAATGGTATCGCTGCCGCCGAAGAGCGAACACAAACGGTCAAATCCGAGTGCGATACCGCCGTGCGGCGGTGCGCCGTATTCAAAGGCGCTCATGAGGAAACCAAACTGCGCCTGCGCCTCTTCTTTGGTGAAGCCCAGCAGGTCAAACATACGTGACTGGATGTCGCGGTCATGAATCCGAATAGAACCACCACCAATTTCAACACCATTGATCACCATATCGTATGCGTTGGCATTCACAGCACCCGGATCCGTCTCAAGAATGGCCATGTGCTCGGGCTTTGGAGAAGTGAACGGGTGGTGCATCGCATGGTAACGCTCCGTTTCTTCGTCCCACTCGAGCAGCGGGAAATCAACCACCCACAGCGGACGGAAGACCTCCGGATCGCGGAAACCGAGCTCTTTGCCCATGTGCAAACGAAGCTCGTTCATCTGCTTGCGGGTTGTGTTCAGGTCACCGCTCAGCATCAGAATCAGATCTCCTTCTTTCGCACCGGCATGTGCGGCCCATGCTTGCTGGTCTTCCTGGCTGAAGAATTTATCTACGCTCGACTTGAAGGTGCCGTCAGTGTTGACTTTGCAGTGCACAAGTCCTTTCGCTCCAATTTGCGGACGCTTTACGAAATCAGTCAACGCATCAAGCTGCTTGCGGCTGTAATCAGCGCAGCCCTCTGCAACGATTCCGATCACGGCTTCTGCGTCATCGAACACTTTGAAACCCTTGTTCTGAGTAACGGGTGCCATGTCCACAAACTTCATGTCAAAGCGGATATCCGGCTTATCCGAACCATAGGTCGCCATGGCCTCAGCGTAGGTCATGCGAGGGAATGCCGGCACATCAATGCCTTTCACCACCTTGAAGAGGTGGCGCACCATTCCTTCGAAGGTATTGAGGATGTCTTCCTGCTCTACAAAGGCCATTTCGCAGTCGATCTGCGTGAACTCCGGCTGGCGGTCAGCGCGCAGGTCTTCATCGCGGAAGCATTTCACGATTTGGTAGTACTTATCGTAACCCGACACCATCAGCAACTGCTTGAAGGTCTGCGGCGATTGCGGCAGCGCGTAGAACTGTCCGGGATGCACACGGCTCGGCACTACGAAGTCGCGCGCACCCTCCGGAGTAGATTTGATCAGGAAAGGCGTTTCCACCTCCATGAAGTCGATTGAGTCAAGATAGTTGCGGGTCTCAATTGACAGACGGTGGCGCAATTGCAATTTGCTCATCACCGGACGACGACGCAGGTCGAGGTAGCGGTATTTCATACGGAGGTCGTCGCCGCCGTCGGTGTCGTCTTCAATGGTAAAGGGCGGCACTTTTGAGGCATTGAGCACTTCCATTGCCGTGACGTCAATTTCAATCTCTCCGGTCGGAATGTTCGTGTTCTTGCTGCTTCGCTCGATCACATTCCCGGTCACTTTGATGACGAACTCACGTCCAAGTTCACGAGCTTTCGCACACAACTCTGCGCGGGTTTCCATATTGAAAGCGAGCTGCGTCAGTCCGTAGCGATCACGAAGGTCGATAAAGGTCATCCCTCCCAGTTCGCGGGAGCGCTGTACCCATCCACTCAATGTAACTTCTTGTCCGACATGCTCAATCCGCAGTTCTCCGCAGGTGTGTGTGCGATGCATAGTTGCTTTGGTTTTAAAGCCGCGAATTTACGAAAGTCAGGTTGAACCATGAGGGGGGGCGGCCATTAGATCATAGCGACGCAGGTACATGATATCTTATGAACAAGAGGCTACAAGTTCTTTTAAGGCTTCACCATTATTCGCTGCAGTTAGAACCGAACAAGCCTAAGAAAAGGAGAAGGTCACCGCTGTTGACCTGTTCATCGTTGTTCAAGTCGCCGGCGCAGAAGCTATTATCATCGCAATCTCCTGCGAGGTCTTGAAGGTCTCCACAACCATCACTGTTGCTATCGGCCAGCAGCGGATCATAGCCGTAATCAACTTCTGCCGCGTCAGTCATACCGTCGCCATCCGAATCCTGAAGGTTAGGGTCTGTACCATAGACCTCAACTTCTTCCTGATCTGTGAGCCCATCACCATCTGTATCGGCCGGCACCCCGACGCAAACGCAATTATCGTCAACAACATCATTCATGCTCCAAATATTGCCATCATCGCAAGTGTCGCCCGGATAATTGACACAGGTGTCATTCTCATTCGTTGCCAACGGGTTGTATTCACAGCTATTCGGGTCAGTACAGCCTGCAATTTCTAGCTCGTCACACACTCCATCACCATCAGTGTCGTTCAGGCACGCGCCGTCACAATCATAGAATAGGTCAGGGTAGGTGCAGGATCCATCGTCTTCAGTCGCATCTACGTTGTAGTTACACGCTGTGTTGTCGGTGCATCCTGGTATTACGCAATCTTCGAGGATGAGGTAGATACCAAACGATCCAGGTAATGTGCCTAAAGCGCCAGAATTAATGGTGTTCGGGAAATTGGCTGCATATGCATTTGCTATACCGCCGACCACCCCCTCAGCATCCGGTTGATAGATGAGGTTGTGACTTGCGTTGCCTTCAAATTTTACCCCTGACCAGAGTGTGTCTCCAGCTGACACGGCGATAGGTGTGTCTAGTGACACCTCGTATGATGCTATCTGTCCACCAAACCCCCCGATAGGTGGGTCAAATTGATTTGGGTTAGGGTGTGACAGTAGGCTACCAGGTTCGGTTTGACCGTCAACATTGTCATAGAGACAAACTTTAAGGTCGGCTGCACCACTTCCTACAAAGATACCAATCTTAGTAACAATAGCATTAGTTTCAACTACGCGGTAGGTGGTGAGAATGGCGTTTCCATCATTTTCCCATTCATTGCAACCGGTAGGGTTTTCTATACACCCAATTGCATTGGCGTCAATTCCAGCCTGGGTTTCGGCGAGCCCCGGTGTTGCACAGGTTTGTCCTACAGCCCTCGAAAACGGAAAGCCAAGGATCAAAAGAAAGAAAAGAGTTTTCAAGGAGCTGGTTAGGTTATTCATAAGTTCGATTCAAACATCTTTTCAAAGATAATGAACAATTTTCGCAGTTGGGCCCTCTGGTTGATTCCAGGTTTATATAGCATCTGTTAGATGGTGGGTGGATTGTGCTTCTCGATTTACCTTAGAAACCAAAAACGCGCCGCATCGAATGCGGCGCCACGAACAGCATTTCCTTTCATTCTCATTCTCATTCTTATTTCCACCCCCGATCCCCGATCCCCGATCCCCGATCCAAAATCGTCCTCACCAGCGGTTTTTCCCCTACATTTATCCGCATGTTGCTGGCCTTTATCCGTCTGATATTCTTTCCGCTCACCACCTTTCTGGCAGCGGTATTTGGACTGCTTTTCCGCGTTCTTGGATTGCCACACAAGGTGGTTTACGCCATCTTCAACCTGTGGAGTAAAACCCAGCATCTCATTCTCAATGTGAAGGTTGAAACTTATGGCCACATTCCTGAAAACGGAGCCATCATCATGGCCAATCATCGTTCTTACCTTGATGTGGTAATGATCCCTTCCAAAACCCCTGTCGTATTTGTAGCGAAGGCTTCTGTGCGTAAATGGCCTATCGTCGGCTGGGGTGGCGATGCTATGCGCACCCTTTGGGTGGAAAGAAGCAGTCAGGAAAGTCGCAAAAAAACCCGCAATGCCATCATCGATCGTCTCAATGACAACCTGAGTGTAATCATCTTTCCGGAAGGCACCACTTCTGTCGGCCCCAAAGTACTCGAGTTCAAACCGGGAATGTTTCACGCAGTGGCCGGTAGCGGACTCGAAATCATTCCGGTAGCGATTGAATATGAGAACCCCAACATTGCCTGGGTGGGCAAAGACACCTTCATCCCCCACTTTCTGCGGGAGTTCGGCGCCTGGCGCACAAAGGTTAAGGTTGCATTCGGAGACCCCGTCCGTGGCGACGACGGCGAAGCACTCCGGAATCAGGTGCAAGGCTGGATCGAATCGCAATGCCTGAAGTTCAGAGAGGAGTTTGATCAGGAAAGGGGGTAAAATACCGTCTGCCGTCTGCCGTCTGCAGTCTGCGGTCTGCGGTCTACCGAGAAGCGTCTCGTAGCTCAACAAACGGCTGCTGGTAGCAGCATTTCAATCCTGATGCGCTGCGCTTCAACTGACCGGCGGCAGTAGTTGTTTACCAGAGCGCGCACACCGCAGTGTGCGCCTACAACAGACCGGCGGCAATAGCCGCCGCCACACAAGGACCGCCTATGACATCAAAGCAGCGCAAATATGCGCTGCCCTCCTAACTCCTCCCGCCTATCACCTAACCCGCAGGAGTCCCATAGGCGTCCTGAAAGCGTCCCGCAGGAGTCTCTCCGTTTCCATATCTTTGAGAGAACATTGACGCCCTTGCATCCAACCGGTTTTTCATATCACCAACCCCTTGTTTTTCTGCTACTTATCATCCTGCCATTTCTGGCAGCCGGGCAAGATGGAAATGAGTGGATTGACTACGACCAGCAGTATTGGAAATTCGATGTGGTAGAAGACGGATTGTATCGGCTGACCTATGACGAACTGGTTGCTGCCGGGTTGCCACTGAGCATGATGCAGGCCGATGATCTCAAGGTGATGGGACGCGGCGAGCAGCAGTTTGTGATCGTCAACGATGGTGGTGACAACAGCATCGGTCCGGGCGACTATATCGAGATGCTGTGCCTTGGCAATGACGGCTGGCTTGATCGCGAGATTTACGACTCCCCCGAGCATCAGGCCAATCCGAATTACAGCCTTTTCAATGATACGGCTACTTATTTCCTCACCTGGTCTGCGCAGTTGTCGTTAAGAACCCAGGCTTATGACCCTCAGAATTCAGCCGAAGAACTCACCCCTGCGCCTTATGTGAACTACTCTTCGCGTCTTGACCTGACGAGCAATTACATGCTGGGTAAGCAAGACATCAATGGCATCTCCTTGCCTTACTACGAAGAGGCTGAAGGCTGGTTTGACGCCCGGTTCCCAATGGGGTCTTCGCGCACGCATCAGGTGGTGCATCCTTTTCCTTTTAACGGCGCAGAAGCGCCGGATGCTACGGTGCGCGCAGTCTCCGCAAGTGCATCGATCGCTCCGGGGGCTGCAAATCACCACCTGCAGGTCGGATACGGAACGCCTTTCAACGTAGTGGTTGACACCACCTATTTTGGATACCAGCTTAACACTTTTGACTTCTCACTCTCTCCGGATGAACTGAACGGAAATGCCCTATCTGTGACCCACCAGTCAGTTGACGACCTCGGAGTGGCCAGCGACTGGCATGCCGTAGGATGGATACAGCTTGACTATGCGCGGATCCCGAACTTCAGCGAAGGCGGTATGCAGCGCTTCCGCCTCAGAAACTTCGACGATGCGGCAGAAGGTCGACTTGACATAACGAACTACCCCGGAGCCTCTCCCCGCCTGTTTATTGAACTAAGCACTGGTCTGCGCCGCGAAATTCCGGTAGAGCTCGACGGCGGAACGCTCACTGCCGTCGTCCCATTCATTGACAATCCGGCAGCGGTCAGTCTCCTGCTCACCGATGACAGCCTTACTGAATCTGTACTGAACCTGGCTCCGGTTACCCAGAACGGATTTTTCACCGATTACGCCTCTACACCGCTCGACAGCGCGTTCGTCATTATCAGCCATCCGAAGCTCTGGCCCGCCGCGGTAAATTACGCCGCCTACCGTGAAAGCCAGGGTATGGATGTCTTGCTCGCCGATGTGGAAGAGCTCTACATGCAATACGCAGCAGGCATCCGAAAGCACCCCCTCGCCATCCGGCGCTTTTGCGCCGATCTGCTGCAAAGCTGGCCTTCAGACCCCTCGCACCTGTTCATTCTCGGAAAATCGATTTATGAGATGAAGATCAGCGTCACCCCGATGGCGCGCGATAACCCCGAGTTTTACGCCCGAAACCTCATACCGAGCTGGGGCTACCCGACGAGTGATCTGGCTTTTACATCCGGACTCAACGGCACCATTGCTGACCCCGCGATACCCACCGGCCGACTTGCTGCGCAAAGTATTGAAGAAGCCCTTGATTACCTGAACAAAGTGATCGAATTTGAAAACCAGGAGCCTGCACCCTGGATGAAACGGGTGATGCATTTTGGCGGCGGTGGCAATGCGTTCGAACAGAACCTCTTTGTGACCTACCTGGGCAACTACCGTCAAATTGTGCAAGACACCTGTTTCGGGGGGGATGTATTCAGCTTTTTCAAGACCACGACCGACCCTATTCAGCTCAATGTAAGCGACTCGATTCAATTTTTGATCGATGACGGTGTCAGCCTGATGACCTTCTTCGGTCACGCCAGCAGCACGGGCTTTGACGTCAACATCGATTCACCCTCGAGTTACAACAACCAGGGCAAGTACCCGCTGCTGATCGGCAACAGCTGCTACACCGGAAACATCCACCTGCCAAACGGTGAGAGCACCAGCGAGAACTTCGTACTGGTGCCGAATGCCGGAGTGATCGGTTTCATTGCGAAAGGCGACCTCGGTGCGCCGAGCTACCTGAACATCTGGACCGAAAACTTCTACCGTCAGAATTTTCAGCAAAACTACGGCGGCTCGATCGGACAAAACATGAAGCGCGCCGTGCAGAGCTTTCAGAGTCCGAACATGAACCTCCTGCTCGAAAACACTGCGCTCACCTTTGCCCTGCATGGTGACCCGGCAATTGTCTTGAACGCATGGGATCGTCCGGACCTCGAAGTGCGCATTGACGACATCGTATTCGACCCTCCTGAGGTGAGCGCAGAGCTCGAGACGTTTGAGGTCAAAGTGGCGGTGACCAACATCGGTAAAGCTACGAATGAGGGCTTCGGGGTAGAACTGATCCGCCATCTGCCGAACGGACAAGACACTTCGCTTGTGGTTGAGATGCCTCCGGTGTACTACCGTGACACTGCTGTCTTTGAGCTTCCCGTTGATGTACTGAACGGTATTGGTCTGAACAGTTTTGACGTACTCGTTGATTTCCCGGCCGACGCCGTTGATGAACTTGAAGACCTGAGCAACAATACCGTCACCGGTAAAGAACTCTTCATCACCAGTGGCAACCTCGTTCCGGTCTATCCGTTCAACTACGCGATTGAACCGGGACAAATCACCCTGAAAGCGAATACGGCGAACCCCTTCGCAGAGCCACGCAACTACCGCATCCAGATCGATACCACCGACGGCTTTGACAGTCCGCTCATGACCGAAACCCTCATCAATGCCCCCGGTGGTGTGATTGAGTGGGACGCCCCAATGACGCTGCAGAACAATCGTGTCTATTACTGGCGCACTGCGGCAGAGCCTGACCCCGGTGAAGAACCTGACTGGCGCATGCACAGTTTCGAGCTGCGCAATGGCGAACGCGGATTCGGGCAGGCGCATTTCGAGCAGTTCAGGAACAATCGCTTTCACAAAATCGAGTTTGATGAGCCCGAGCGAGATTTTGACTTCACAACGGGCGATGTCAATCTGAAGTGCACGGTCTATGGTTCACCTTCTTCTCCTTTTGAGATAAACGCCACACGTTACCAGATAGACCTCGACGTGCAAGACTACGCCGGTTGTGGAAATGGCTCCGCTCTGCACGTAGCCGTAATTGACCCGAACACCCTTGCTCCCTGGCTTTCAAACTACGACAATCAATACCCCGAGAACGATTTCGGAAACCTGATGAATTGTGCCAATGGTCGCGGACGCCCTGAGGCCTACTTCATCTTCCGACAAAACAATCCGGAGGAGATGGCCGGACTCGCCAACATGCTTGAAAATGATATTCCCGACGGTCATTTTGTGCTCGTTTATACCTGGCGGCATGTGAGTTATGACGGCTGGGACGCTCACGCTCCTGAACTTTATGACTTGATGAGTAACCTTGGGGCCACTGAAATTGGCAACTCTGCTGACAGCATACCTTTCATCTTTTTTACCCGTAAAGGAGACCCGTCAAGTGCCCAGGAAGTGCTGGGCCTCACCGGCGACGCCCTGATCGAGCTGGAGACTACCATAAGCGGCACCTTTGGAGACGGCAGCATTACAAGTCCGCCGTTTGGTCCCGTCGCCAACTGGGACGCCCTTTTCTGGGATTTCGAGGCAGAAGCCTCGGATAGCTCAAGGGTCAAAGTGCTAGGGAGCAACATAGGTCAGCCGGATGTGGAGCTTGCTGACTGGGCAGAAGCCCAGGATGCCTGGCCGTTCCTCGGGGATGAAGTTTCGGCTTTGCAATATCCGACGCTTCGCTTGCGAACAGACCTTTTTGATGGCGAAAACCAGACTCCGGCGCAGATCCGCTACTGGCGACTGCTTGGTGACCATGTGCCCGAGTGTGCATTGAATCCTGCTGCCGGGTTCTACTTCCCCGCTGACACCGTACAACAAGGTGAACCCTTGCCGGTAGCCCTTGCCATTGAAAACATCGGAGCCTTTGACATGGACAGCCTGCTGGTGCGGTATAGCGTGCGTGGCGGCGGACAGAGTGCGCTGCCGGTAGACTACCCGCGGCAAGACAGCCTCCTGGTGGGCGAGGTGCTTCTTGACACCCTCTTCATTGACACGAGGGGCATGCAAGGCGACCTCACCCTCAGAATAGAAGCCAATCCGTCGATCGTAGCGGGCATCTACGACCAACCCGAGCAATACCACTTCAACAACATCGCCGAGATCCGCTTTCATGTACTCGAAGACCGCATCAACCCTATTCTGGATGTGACTTTTGATGGGCGACATATCCTGGACGGCGACCTGGTTTCAGCACGTCCGGAAATCAGGGTATCACTCGATGATGAAAATGAATTCTTGTTACTCAATGAACCGGAAGACACTGCTTCATTCAAGCTCTTCGTAACCCCGCCTGATGGCAACCAGCAAGCGGTTTACTTCAGTGACGCAAGCGTGTTGAATTTCTTCCCGGCGACAGATGACAAGAACCGCGCCTACCTCGAGTACAGGCCGGTGTTTGAGCAAGACGGCGAGTATGAGCTGCTGGTTCAGGCAAGCGATAAAAGCGGCAACGCCTCGGGGTCGATCGATTACCGCATCCATTTCGAAGTACAATCTAAGCCCACCATTACAGAAGTACTGAATTACCCGAACCCGTTCAGCACACGTACCCAATTCGTCTTCACGCTTACCGGGGTCGAGCCCCCTGACGAAGTGTTGATCCGAATCATGACCATTTCGGGGCGCGTAGTGCGGGAAGTACGCAGCGACGAATTAGGCCCACTCCGCATTGGGCGCAACCAGACAGACTTCTGGTGGAATGGCACTGACGAATTCGGCGACCCCCTCGCAAATGGCATCTACCTCTACACCGTCCGCGCCCGCTTACGAGGTGAAGACCTCGAGATCAGTGAAAGCGGCGCAAGTCCGTACTTCCACAACGGCATCGGGAAGATGTATTTGTTGAGGTAGTCTGCGGTCTGCGGTCTGGGAAACAATCGAATAGCAACGACTACTATTTTATCGCGTTCAGTGCTCCCCTCAATTGAGGGGAGCTTGCATTCAAGCTCCGCTTGAATGACTGAGGGGTTTGAATTCAGGCTGACGGACCTGCCTGGCGGCAGACAGACGCGATAAATCTACAGACGCGATAAATCTACGGACGCGATAAATCTACGGACGCGATAAATCGCGTCCCTACAGGTTCGAATTCCATTTCGATTTCACGGCGCACACTGCAGTGTGCGCTTACATCGATTAAGTCGTCAATGTTTCGTGGTTCATCAATTCACGGACGCCTGGGAGGCGTCCCTCTCGATTTTCCCCTACAAGACATAGCGCCGCAATAATGCGGCGCATTTCCATTCTCATTCTCCCCATTTCGACTTCACTGCGCACACTGCAGTGTGCGCTTACATTTTCCATGCGCGCAATGCATTGCGCGCCTACATTCCCATTTTCATTCTCCCTCTCATTTTCATTCTCCCTCTCATTCTCCCCTATCTTCGCCAAAACCACTTCTTATGCGCTCTCTATACCTCTCGGTTGCACTGACCGTGATCGCATCCTGCGCTTTTGCGCAGAGCAATTATTACGACGCACTCATTGAAAAAGCCACAACGTCAACGCTAAGCGGCGATGCCTTGAAAGCGGCATTGCACGACCTCATCGATGACCACCAAACCTACCCGTATACGAGCAGCAGTGCGGATACCTGGGACATCCTCAAAGAGTCGGATCGCGACCCGGCGAACCCCGCGAATGTCATTTTAGTGTACTCAGGAGCCAGCGTCAACGCAGCGCAAGAGTACAACAGCGGCAAGGGCTGGACACGCGAACATGTCTGGGCGAAAAGTAGAGGCGATTTTGGCACTTCGCAAGGCGCAGGCACTGATTTGCACCACCTCAAGCCCTGCGCTACTCGCGTGAATTCGACGCGAAACAACCGCAATTTTGACAACTGCCTTAATTGCGAAAACGTCTTCTACAACGGAGAAGCCACAGGATCATACACCGATGGCGATCACTACACCTTCACGCCACGGCGACAGGTGCGTGGCGACATCGCGCGCATGATTTTTTACATGTCCGTGCGCTACGAAGGCGGAAGTGAAGTTGACCTTGAGCTGCAAAATGAACACCTCTCGCAATCAGACAAAAGCCCCTTTCACAGCAACCTTCAGACGCTGCTGCTGTGGCATGAAACTGACCCGGTCGATGACTTCGAGCGCAACCGAAACGAGGTGATTTTCAACTACCAGGGCAACCGCAATCCGTTCATTGACTTCCCGAATCTTGCTGAGTTGATTTGGGTAGACACCACCCTCGCATGGACTCCGGATGCATCGGTTGTGGTGACTGAAGAGGTTGTTGATGGTGGAGACTTTTCATCTGAAAGCACCACTGCTTCTGAAGAAACAGATGCACTCAGTAGCTTTTCAGCCACCTTCACCTATGAAACCATGCGCGTATTTGACAGTACCAACAATAAGCTCATCCTGGAGGTCAGCGGCCAGACGACCTTCTCGCTTGACATGCTCGACGCCGGCGCCTACCGCATTGAATTCATAGGCGGCCCGTTCGATGGCACCTCCATTCACTTGACGCGGCAATGACAACTGATGAACCTTTTGCACAGCAGCGTGTACAGCAGTCTAAAATGTCGATGACACGCCTGCTGCTGCTCCCGTTGCTCTTGTTTTCGTTCGCACTGAATGCCCAGTATTGCGGGTATCCCGGACATCATTTCTGGGCGTTTGATCTTTCAGCGTTTGATTTCGGCGTAAAAACGCCGGATGTTTCGTTGGTCAACCGTTACGGCGAGCCCCTTTTTCACATGCAGGCATACCTTGAGGAGCAAAAGGGTGAGCAGCCGCTACGGGTGCAGGTGGTTTTCAATGACCGCGAGGGACGCTCCCACCTGAAAGAGAACGTTGTGAATATGGAGCGTCAAAACCTCAGGTCGCTCGACGATTGCTGGATGCTTACTGCCCACCTCGGCTATAGCGAACGACAGTTCTTATCAGGTTCGGGAAGCAAAGCGCGGCAAAGAGATAAATACCTGCATCCCTCCTTCAATGAAGACCTTTTTCTGAAAATTGTAACGCCCGACAAAACCCACTACGCCCCGATTGACATCGGCCGTTCGGTTTGGTTATGTGACAACGACATCTACCAGGATGGATTCAAACAACTCCGCAATCGGAATGGAGAGCCGGCTGAGATCTTGAAGGTGACTCCCGATGGTTTCGACACGCGACAGCCCTGGCAAGCAAGATCAGACAATGAGTCGCCCTTCAGCTACCGGGTGGCGCTCGACTCGGCCGTCATAGAGCAAACGTTTCCGGAGTTCGTTCGCAAGCGCTACCGAATTCACCGCATTGAGGTGTATTCAAAAACGAACGGCAAGCACGTTGATTCTGTCTATCCGCAGACGTATGAGTGGTTTGATACGCGTGCTGAATGCGTTGACTATGTTGACATTGCGCGTTTCGACGAGCCCGATGGACGTCCGCCCCTCATTCGCGTGCGCCAGCGCACTGATCGCAGTGACGGTCAACTCAAAGTGTACCACACCTATTACCGCTACCACGCGCCCTCAGAGCGCTATGTTGAAGACGAAGTGCTCAATGAAGCGAATGTAGACTGGTCGTTTGCTCGCAATGCTTTCGTGAGGGCGACTACAGACGGGCATTCAGGAGCTGACACGATCACCAGCTATGTGTATGAGCAAGCGAAGTGGGTTGTGTACAATAAGCGGCCCGTGCATGTTCCGCCGCCGCCGCCTCCACCCCGTCTTGAGGCCTGCATTGAGCTCACGACCAATGAGCGTCACCTTACTCCTGTTCAGGTGGTGAGTAGTGACGCATCAACAAACGTGGCAGTAGCTGATAGCTTTGCGTTCATCAATCGATGTGACCGTGCTTTGGAGGCAGGTGATTTCACCGAAATCACCGATCCTGCTTTCAGTGTCTCCGTTTCTGTTCCGCCTAAAAAGGCGGGATGGGTGGCCTATCATGACTCGGTCTGGCACCGCGTCGGTGAAATCACCGAGCGTCGCAGGGTGCTATTTCTGCCTAACACCGGATCGGGAAACCTACGGCTTGAGACACGTCACTTTATCGTTGACGACGCGATGCAGGTACCTTCAGACGACCCGGAAGTCATCCGCTATGCGCAGCAAAACAGTTCGAACTTCACAAGCATGGTGCTGGAGGTTGATCTGTCAGGAAAACCCTTAGCAACCGGACCCATCATTTCGGCAACGGGCGAACGCGTAGGCCAGTGGAAAGAGTTTTCAGAAACCTATCCGTGGGAGCAGGCAAGGATTTACAGCAAGCAGATTGTACTGCAACTCAACAACCTTGAACAAGATCAATCGGAGGTGGAGATCAGCTACCGCGCGCCTGAAGCGGATGCCCCATCGAACATGCTTTGGACCGATGCTGGAGCGCACCGAAGCGGCAACACCTTTCAGTTCTTTGTTCCCGAGGGAACAGACTCCATCCGTGCCCTTTTGGGCACAGAAGAAGCGCTCACCGCTGTAGAATATGAGTTGATTCAACCGCTGACCACTATGCAGCTTCCGATGCTCGGTCAAGGTGAACCCTATGTGCAAATGGGTGCTGTACGTCATCCTATTGCATACACCAATGATTATGTGATTCACTGGACTGAACTGCCTGCTGACCGCACCAATCTCTCTGCTGTTCTTGAAGATTTGCGCAAGACCTACCCTGACGGGCAATTTCATGCGTTTTCAGGCGAGGCCACAAACTATACCTGCGTTTACGATGCTGATGAAAAGCTTGTTGAAGCCCTTGTTGCACGTCGTGAAATCAAAGCACTGGCGCAGGTAGTTGACATAGACGGAGGACGCACTTTTCTGCAGTATACCTTCTCCGCAAGCATTCCTCGTGGATTGAACAGCCGTCCGGACCTGAGAGAAAAGCTGAAAGCCATCGGACTTGGGACTTCCACAAGTGTTCATGGGGCGATTGAACAGCTACAATCAAACGCGGCAATTCTCGGTCAGCAGCTCATTGAAGACCTGAACCAACTCATGCAGCAAGAGCCCCATTTGCTGATCGGTTACAATTGGTACTACCCGGTCACCTATGATGAAGGGTACGATGAGCTGCACATTCGCGACATGTGGAACCCTCAGGATTGAAGTGCGAGCCGACGGCGAATTCCTGCTATCTTCGCCGGTATGAAATTCGAAGACCTCGACAAGAAGCTCGCCGAAGCGAAACTCGGCGGGGGCGAAAAGCGGATTGAAGCCCAGCACAAGAAGGGAAAACTCACAGCGCGTGAGCGCATCCAGTACCTGCTGGATGAGGGCTCATTTGAAGAAATAGGCGCGTTGGTGACACACCGCAGTACCCATTTCGGACTCGACAAGCAGAAATTCTACGGTGACGGTGTGGTCACCGGTTATGGAACCGTCAATGGTCGGCTTGTTTACGTCTTCTCACAAGATTTCACCGTTCTCGGAGGTTCACTCGCAGAGGCGCACGCTGAAAAGATCTGCAAGGTTATGGACCTTGCGATGCAGAACGGCGCACCGGTTATCGGACTGAATGACTCGGGCGGTGCCCGTATTCAGGAGGGTGTGGTTTCGCTCGGTGGTTACGCTGACATTTTTTACCGCAATGTGCGGGCAAGCGGGGTCATTCCGCAACTCAGCGCGATTATGGGTCCGTGTGCAGGTGGTGCGGTCTACTCTCCTGCTTTGACCGACTTTATCTTCATGGTGGAGGGCACATCATACATGTTCGTAACGGGGCCGAACGTCGTGAAAACCGTGACCCACGAAGAAGTTACCTCAGAAGAACTCGGAGGCGCTTCTACACACAGCTCAAAAAGCGGCGTCACCCATTTCGCCTCTGAGAACGAAGTGGCGTCGCTGAACAAACTGCGTGAGGTGTTGTCGTTTGTCCCGCAAAACTGTGAAGAGCAACCGCCTGCGCTGGATTACACGCCGTCTGAAGAGACCCGCATGCACCTTGACGACATCGTACCGGAGAGCTCGAACCAGCCGTACGATATCAAAGACGTCATCAACGGAGTGCTTGACGATGACACCTTCTGCGAGGTACACGAGAATTTTGCCGAGAACATTGTGGTGGGCTTCGGCCGACTCGCAGGCAAGAGCATCGGAATTGTCGCTAACCAGCCGGCCTACCTGGCGGGTGTGCTCGACATTGACGCCTCCAACAAAGCCGCACGCTTTGTCCGCTTCTGCGACAGCTTTAACATTCCGTTGCTCGTTTTCGAAGACGTACCGGGCTTCTTGCCGGGCACGGATCAAGAGTGGAACGGCATTATCTCGAACGGTGCGAAATTGCTGTACGCCTTCAGTGAAGCTACCGTTCCGCGCATTACCGTGATTACGCGAAAGGCATACGGTGGCGCCTACGACGTGATGAACTCCAAGCACATTGGTGCCGACATGAACTTCGCCTGGCCCGGGTCTGAGATCGCCGTGATGGGCGCCAAAGGAGCCGCTGAGATCATCTTCCGCAAAGAGATTGCAGCGGCTGACGACCCGGCAGCGAAACTCGCCGAGAAAGAAGCCGAATACGCAGAATTGTTCGCCCACCCCTACCGCGCTGCTGCCCGAGGCTACGTAGACGAGGTCATCAAACCCCACCAGACCCGTCAGAAACTCATCCGCGCGTTTGACATGCTGAAGAACAAGGTGGCGACCCTCCCGAAGAAGAAGCACGGGAATATTCCGTTGTAGTCGAGTTGGTGAACGGTAGGCAGGCGGAACGCGATTAACCCGGACGCGATAAATCCGGACGCGATTAACCCGGACGCGATAAATCGCGTCCCTACGGTGGTTCCGACGAGTTTAAGTAAAGCGCATAAATGCGCTCACTGAGACCATCGGATTGGGTTTTGCCTGATGTATTCGCGTGCTGCTGTCAATCCTTTTTGATTTCGGATTCGTCTTTCAAAGAAGCGGCTCTGCCATGTGAATGCGCTATCGACTTTACGGACTTCAAATGTGCCGCGACCTTTGAACCACCTGATGACACGAGATAAACCATTCTCAAGCATTGGGTTACTTCCACCACAAACTCCTCCATTTGTGGCATGACTAGGCGAATCATACCTCTTCAGGGTGAGAATCCCGTGAAGATGATCTGGCATGATGACAGAACTGTCGATTTCAACATGTGCAAATTGCTCGGGGAGTAACTTCCAAATTGAATGGATAACCTCGCCCGTATCAGACAGCTCGACTTCCTTATCGACAATACTGGAAAGCGGTATTCCAAAATGCCTTACTCTGATGGTTATGAAATAGACTCCTCCACCTGAATAGTCCCAGGACTTATCTCGGATTGATTTGCGATTGGGTTTCATTGTCACGAAAGTCTGGGGTAATTCAACACCCCCAACATCCATTTTACCAATGCGGTGGTTAATTTCACAAATGCGCGATTTATCGCGCCATTGACTATCCCGATGTCCCAGTAGGGACGCGATTTATCGCGTCCGCTGGCGATTTATCGCGTCCGCTGGCGATTTATCGCGTCCGCTGGCGATTTATCGCGTCCGCTGGCGATTTATCGCGTCCGTTGACGAGTTACCGCGCTTGACTGCCAACCAGGCAGGCCTCTCTTCCACCAGGCAGGTCCGTTGTCGATTGATCGCGCCCATCAGACCATCAAACCGTCAAACCGTCAGGCCGTCAGACCATCAGACCGTCAGACCGTCAGACCATCAGACCGTCAGACCGTCAGACCGTCAGACAAAAAAAGCGCCCCTCACGGGGCGCCATCCTGCGCTTTCGCGCAGATAAAAAGATCTTGAAACAGGGCCTATTTGCTGACACGCTTGATGCTGCAGCCAATCGCCTTGCTTTCAGCCGTTGCCACTTCTTCACCGCTAGCTACAGCCCGCATCGCATTGATGAGCCAGGGCTCTTTCACCTCTTCGGCACTATCAACATTATCATCGATAGCACCCGTGTAAACGAGCTCCATATCGCTATTGAAGAGGAAAACGTGCGGGGTTGTGCGCGCCCCGAAGGCGTCAGCTAAACGGTGGTTTTCATCAACCACATATGGCATCTGGTAACCGTTCATTTTAGCGTGCTTGCGCATCTCCTCCATCGAATCAACATCGCCTCGCTTAGCTTCATTTGAGTTGACGAGAACCGCTCCAACACCTTGCTTCTGAGCAATACGAGCCACCTCGTTGTAGCGTCCTTCCCAACCTTCAGATTTGCCTTCGCGGCCTACTACGAACGGACAAGTATTGCATGAAAAGATAACGAGGAGTCCGTTGTCACCGGCGAGGCTTTCGAGGCTGTGACCGTTACCGTCTACGCCTTTCATTTTGTAATCGGTCATAGGGGCTTTCGTGCCAATCGAGATAGTCTCGATCTCCTTATTCAGGGTAAAAGCTGTGGCAATCGCGCCGACAATCAGGGCTCCGGTCAGGAAAAGTGCTTTTTTCATGTTGATGGTTATTGGTTTGAGTTTGAACAAGTGAACTTACTAAAAGTTGACTGCGGTCCCTTCATAAATAGTTCTAGAGCGCGATGCCTGACTGATTGTGAGACGAATACGGTAATTATCCTTATCTTTGTGCTAAACCTTAACTTAACTTACTATGACGGCTCTTCGCACCGTATCTTCCTTGATATTCCTTGTGTTTTTTCTTGGTTCAGGTGTTGTTCAACTAAGTGCCCAATCCGGCTGTACCGACCAGCTTGCTTGCAATTACGACCCAAATGCCCAAACAGACGACGGCAGTTGTGCGTTTGAAGTAGACTGTGCCGGTATCTGCGGTGGCGTTTTCATTGCTGATGGGTGTGGAAACTGTTACGACCCCAACGGTATTCAGGGGGATATACAGTTCAGCTTTACCGGTTCAGCACAATTCTTCACCGTTCCTGACGGCGTCACGGCCATCACCATGGAAGCATGGGGTGCTGAAGGCGGCAACAATGGACCCGGAGGCGGTGCCGGCGGATTAGGCGCATACGCCAAAGGAGACTTCACGGTAAATCCAGGAGATGAATTGCGCATCATTGTCGGCGAAGCCGGAGGTGACGGCGTAGGCGGCGTCGCCGGTGGTGGCGGTGGCGGCGGAAGCTTCATTTCGCTCGATGCTACCAACACTCCACTTCTCATCGCCGGTGGCGGTGGGGGTGCAAGCTACAACACTTCAGCACCGGGTGAAGGCGGTCGCACGACCGAAAGCGGTGGTGCAGGCGGTTACTCACAGGCCGGCGTCGGTCAAGGCGGGATCACCGCTAACGATGGCGGTGGCGGAACAGGCTCCGGTGGTGGCGGATGGTTTGGCGCTGGTCAATCCAACAACTGGTGCCAGGGCGGCGGTGCTGCCGGCGGCAACGGCGGCGCAGGCGTGTACAGCAACCAGGGCGGCTTCGGCGGCGGCGGCGGCTCTATGCACGGCGGCGGTGGCGGCGGTGGCTACACCGGTGGCTCAGGCGGACAGTATTCAGTACCTGCAGGTGGTGGTGGTTCGTATAATGCCGGAACCAACCAGGAGATGACTGCCAGTGCGAATTCAGGGAATGGACAGGTTGTACTGACCTTCAACGCTATTCCGGAGTGCAACATTGGCTGTACTGACCCAAACGCTTGCAACTACGATCCAGATGTTGATACAGATGACGGCAGCTGCACCTACCCTGACGGGTGCACCGACGATACAGCGTGTAACTATGACCCTGCGGCAACGTGTGACGACGGTACCTGCATCCTCCCCGACGGTTGCACCGATCAGGCGGCTTGTAACTATGATCCTAATGCTACCTGCGACGACGGCAGTTGCGCATTTGACGTTGACTGCGCAGGTGTATGCGGTGGGGTCTTTGTTCAGGATGCTTGTGGCAATTGCTACGACCCCAACGGCATTCAGGGGGATATACAGTTCAACTTTACCGGTTCAGCACAATTCTTCACCGTTCCTGACGGCGTCACGGCCATCACCATGGAAGCATGGGGTGCTGAAGGCGGCAACAATGGACCCGGAGGCGGTGCCGGCGGATTAGGCGCATACGCCAAAGGAGACTTCACGGTAAATCCAGGAGATGAATTGCGCATCATTGTCGGCGAAGCCGGAGGTGACGGCGTAGGCGGCGTCGCCGGTGGTGGCGGTGGCGGCGGAAGCTTCATTTCGCTCGATGCTACCAACACTCCACTTCTCATCGCCGGTGGCGGTGGGGGTGCAAGCTACAACACTTCAGCACCGGGTGAAGGCGGTCGCACGACCGAAAGCGGTGGTGCAGGCGGTTACTCACAGGCCGGCGTCGGTCAAGGCGGGATCACCGCTAACGATGGCGGTGGCGGAACAGGCTCCGGTGGTGGCGGATGGTTTGGCGCTGGTCAATCCAACAACTGGTGCCAGGGCGGCGGAGCTGCCGGCGGCAACGGCGGCGCAGGCGTGTACAGCAACCAGGGCGGCTTCGGCGGCGGCGGCGGCTCTATGCACGGCGGCGGTGGCGGCGGTGGCTACACCGGTGGCTCAGGCGGACAGTATTCAGTACCTGCAGGTGGTGGTGGTTCGTATAATGCCGGAACCAACCAGGAGATGACTGCCAGTGCGAATTCAGGGAATGGACAGGTTGTACTGACCTTCAACGCTATTCCGGAGTGCAACATTGGCTGTACTGACCCAAACGCTTGCAACTACGATCCAGATGTTGATACAGATGACGGCAGCTGCACCTACCCTGACGGGTGCACCGACGATACAGCGTGTAACTATGACCCTGCGGCAACGTGTGACGACGGTACCTGCATCCTCCCCGACGGTTGCACCGATCAGGCGGCTTGTAACTATGACCCGAACGCTCAGTGCGATAATGGCTCATGCCTTTTCGTAGTAGACTGCGCTGGAACGTGCGGCGGCAACTTTATTGAAGACGCCTGCGGCAACTGCTATGACCCAAATACCATTCAAGACAACATCACCTTTACCTATACAGGTTCTCCCGAGTTCTTCACTGTTCCGGCAGGAGTCACGGAAATCACCCTGGAAGCATGGGGTGCTGAAGGTGGTAACAATGGACCCGGAGGCGGTGCCGGCGGATTAGGCGCATACGCCAAAGGAGACTTCACGGTAAATCCAGGAGATGTACTACGCGTCATTGTCGGCGAAGCCGGAGGTGACGGCGTAGGCGGCATCGCCGGTGGTGGCGGCGGCGGCGGAAGCTTCATTTCGCTCGATGCTACCAACACTCCACTTCTCATCGCCGGTGGCGGTGGGGGTGCAAGCTACAACACTTCAGCACCGGGTGAAGGCGGACGCACGACCGAAAGCGGTGGTGCAGGCGGTTACTCACAGGCCGGCGTCGGTCAAGGCGGGATCACCGCTAACGATGGCGGTGGCGGAACAGGCTCCGGTGGTGGCGGATGGTTTGGCGCTGGTCAATCCAACAACTGGTGCCAGGGCGGCGGTGCTGCCGGCGGCAACGGCGGCGCGGGCGTGTACAGCAACCAGGGCGGCTTCGGCGGCGGCGGCGGCTCTATGCACGGCGGCGGTGGCGGCGGTGGCTACACCGGTGGCTCCGGCGGACAGTATTCAGTACCTGCAGGTGGTGGTGGTTCGTATAATGCCGGAACCAACCAGGAGCTGACTGCCAGTGCGAATTCAGGGAACGGACAGGTCATCATATCGTTTGACGGTGCACCCGATTGCCTCCCCGGTTGCGATGATCCGGATGCAGACAACTACGATCCTCAAGCCAACTTTAACGATGGCAGTTGTATCTACTCGGGCTGCACAAATCCTGAAGCCGATAATTACGACCCACAAGCCAATAGTGATGATGGCTCATGCGTCATTTCAGGTTGTACAGACCCTGCGGCATCCAATTACAACGACCAGGCCAATAACGACGACGGCTCATGCCTGTACCCGGGATGTACGAATCCGGATGCCGACAACTTCGATCCTGCAGCAAATACAGATGACGGATCGTGTATCTTATCAGGCTGTACAGATTCCGCCGCCGTGAATTACGATGAGTCTGCCAATAATGATGACGGCTCATGTATCTACGCCGGTTGTACCTACGAGGCTGCAGTGAACTTCGATCCCGAAGCAAGCGTTGATGACGGAAGTTGTGTCTTTGACACTGACTTCGCCGGATGTATGGATGCCAACGCCGTGAACTACAATCCTGAAGTGACTTCCGATGACGGCTCTTGCCTCTACGCAGGATGTACCGACGAGTCAGCTGTGAATTACGATGCTACTGCCACCTATAACGACGGCAGTTGTGAGTTTCACGGTTGTACAGATCAGGCTGCCTGCAACTACAACCCCGATGTTTCCGGTGATGACGGATCCTGTGAATACCTTAGTTGCGCAGGATGCATGGATGCCACCGCTTGCAACTACACTCCGATGGCCACCATTGATGACGCTAACTGCGAATACAGCTGTTATGGCTGCACCTACATTGATGCTTTGAACTACAACGAAACAGCCACTGAAGATGATGGCACATGCGTATTCGACCTTGCCAATCCATGCCCGGCTGACCTGAATGAAGATGGAATGATCAACTCGTCTGACTTGCTGCAGTTCCTCGGAACGTTTGGGTCGACATGTGAATAACGACACCTTTTTTGATCAAAGAAGCCTCCGGAGATCGGGGGCTTTCTTTGTTTACAGAAAGGTTTCGGCGTAAAAACGCCGGATGCTTCGGCTGGATCGGAGACCGGGGGCAAGGATGCGTCGCCCAGAAAACCAAAAAGGCTGAACCTTCCTCGATAGTCATTTTCGGACGGCTGGAAGACCGTCCCTCCAATGAAATATCAGTCAATCAAAAAGCGACGCAAGGATGCGTCGCCCAGAAAACCAAAAAGGCCGAACCTTCCCCGATAGTCACATTCGGACGGCTGGTAGACCGTCCCTCCAATGAAATATCAGTCGATCAAAAAGCGACGCAAGGATGCGTCGCCCAGAAAACCAAAAAGGCTGAACCTTCCCCGATAGTCATTTTCGGACGGCTGGAAGACCGTCCCTCCAATGAAATATCAGTCAATCAAAAAGCGACGCAAGGATGCGTCGCCCAGAAAACCAAAAAGGCTGAACCTTCCCCGATAGTCATTTTCGGACGGCTGGAAGACCGTCCCTCCAATGAAATATCAGTCAATCAAAAAGCGACGCAAGGATGCGTCGCCCAGAAAACCAAAAAGGCTGAACCTTCCCCGATAGTCATTTTCGGACGGCTGGTAGACCGTCCCTCCAATGAAATATCAGTCGATCAAAAAGCGACGCAAGGATGCGTCGCCCAGAAAACCAAAAAGGCCGTCCCGTTGGACGACCTTCGTTGGTAATAAATGAAAACAATTAAACTATCTAAATATCTCTACATGAGAACTTACATACATTTCTAACGCAGGCAATGCGGATTGGTTACGGTGCACGGAGAAAAACGAATCACCCGTGTCGTAAGTGGCTCATTTTGAAAGAAAAAATTTTTGCCCCTGCACGACCTTAGCACAAGGCCGGTCTTGACTTTCATTCGGTAGTGACTCCAGAAGAAAATCAAGCCCGAACATAAAATCGCTACTTTTGTTTGTACCGTACATCAGACGCTTAGTATCGTCTGAAATCTGATGCTTATGAGCGAATACAAAGCCGGTCCGCTGCTCGAACAGATTGATGTTCCTGCTGACCTACGTGAGAAGATCAAAGAAGACGAATTGCCGCAACTCTGCGATGAGTTGCGCCAGTTCATCGTGGATGTCGTTTCTGAGAAAGGCGGACACTTCGGTGCCAGTCTCGGCGTAGTTGAGATGACTGTGGCTCTGCATTACGTGTTCAACACCCCTTACGACCAGCTCGTTTGGGATGTCGGCCACCAGGCCTACGGACATAAAGTACTCACGGGACGCCGTGGAATCTTTCACACCAACCGAAAGTATAAGGGTATTTCGGGCTTCCCGAAACGATCAGAAAGCGAGTACGACACTTTTGGTGTAGGTCACTCTTCAACCAGTATTTCTGCAGCACTCGGTATGGCTGTGGCCAACCGCTACCAGAAAAACGACCGCCAGCACATCGCGGTGATTGGTGACGGGGCAATGACTGCCGGCTTGGCCTTTGAAGGGCTCAACCACGGAGGCGCTGAAGACACCAACATGCTGGTGATCCTCAACGACAACTGCATGTCGATTGACCCGAATGTGGGCGCACTGAAAGAATATTTGACTGACATCACCACCTCGCACACCTACAACAAGGTGAAAGATGAAGTGTGGAACCTCCTCGGTAAGGTCAGTAAGTTCGGACCCAACGCGCAGGCTATCGCCCAGAAGGTCGAAAACGCCGTGAAAAGCGCCCTCCTCAAGCAGAGTAACCTCTTCGAATCACTCAACTTCCGCTACTTCGGTCCGATTGACGGACACGATGTAGAATACATGGTAAAGGTGCTCGAAGATTTGAAAGATATTCCGGGACCAAAGCTCCTGCACTGTGTGACCAAGAAAGGTAAAGGGTATGAGCCGGCAGAGACCGGTTCACCAACCCAGTGGCACGCACCGGGGCTGTTCAATAAAGAGACCGGTGAGATCATTAAAGTGATCCCAAAGAGTCCGCAGCCACCAAAATACCAGGATGTCTTCGGACACACCATCATCGAGCTCGCTGAGAAGAACGAAAAAATCGTAGGTGTAACGCCCGCGATGCCAACCGGCAGCTCGTTGAAATACATGATGGAGGCCATGCCTGATCGCGCATTTGACGTGGGCATTGCCGAGCAGCATGCAGTTACCTTCTCGGCCGGCATGGCGACACAAGGGCTCAAGCCGTTCTGCAACATTTACAGCTCATTCATGCAGCGCGCCTATGACCAGGTCGTACATGACGTGGCACTGCAGAAGCTAAATGTAATTTTCTGCCTCGATCGCGCCGGTGTAGCCGGTGCCGATGGTCCGACCCACCACGGCGCCTACGACCTCGCTTACATGCGCTGCATCCCGAACATGATTGTGGCCGCTCCAATGAATGAAGAAGAGCTGCGCAACATGATGTTCACTGCTCAGGCCGATGACCTCGGTCCGTTCAGCATCCGCTACCCACGCGGACAAGGCGTTATGACCGATTGGAAGAAGCCCTTCCGTAAGCTAAAGGTGGGTGAAGGACGTCGTCTCCGTACGGGCGAGGATGTCGCTATTCTTACCATTGGTCACATCGGTAATATCGCCGCAAAAGCGGCGGATGCGCTGGAGAGCGACGGACATTCAGTGGCACACTACGACATGCGCTTCGTGAAACCGATTGACGAAGTGATGCTGCACGAAGTATTTGGTAAGTTCAACAAAGTGATCACCGTTGAAGACGGCACCGTCGAAGGTGGATTTGGAAGTGCTGTGATTGAATTCATGGCCGACCACGGATACGCTGCCAAAGTGAAGCGTCTTGGTATTCCGGATAAAATCATTGAACACGGCAGTCAGTCAGAGCTCTACAGAGAATGTGGTTACGACGAAGAGGCCATTGCAGCGACTGCTCGTGAACTCATCGGCGCACAGAAAAGTACCAGTAAACTCGTAGGATAATATGGCTGAGGAGATCGTAAACCGCGTCGCAAAGAGCGGCATCGTTTCGCTCAACCTCGAAGAACTGTTGCCCGACACTCCGGTGACGGCGATTGACCTGAAAGAGCAGCTCTGGCAAGAGATGATTCTGCGCGAGCAAGATTTTCGCGACTGGGTCAAGGCACACGACTGGGAGCAGTATAAGGATCAATACGTAGGCATCTACTGCAGTACCGATGCCATCATTCCCACCTGGGCCTACATGCTTGTTGCCTCAAAGCTGACAGGCATCGCCCGGCGCGTCATCCAGGGTGACGCCGCGGCTGCCGCTGAAGCGGTGGTGATGGATTTCATCCACCAAATCAACCCCGAAGACTACACCGATGCCCGCGTCGTGGTCAAGGGCTGTTCTGAAAAAGCCATTCCCATCGCGGCCTATACTGCACTCACCGAAAAGCTGCAGCCGGTTGTCAAAACCCTTTTGTTTGGTGAACCGTGCAGCACGGTGCCGGTGTACAAACAGCCGAGGAAACGGTAGGGACTCTTATTTGCTTGGCCTTGGTGAATAAGTCTCCCCTGAAATTAGGGGAGATGTCCGCCCCAACGGGGTGGTCAGAGGGGTTTTTTCGAGCATTTTCGATGGCGCTCCTCATCAACCTCTCAGTCCGCCGCTTCCCGATAAATCGGGACAAG
Source organism: Flavobacteriales bacterium (assembly GCA_018402085.1). Lineage (GTDB taxonomy): Bacteria > Bacteroidota > Bacteroidia > Flavobacteriales_D > Sanyastnellaceae > Sanyastnella. The sequence continues at coordinate 2,974,613 of JAGYJM010000002.1, forward strand.
TCTCGCGGCGAACAGTTCACCTGACCTCAAGAGAGCCTTGATCAGACTCTCGGATCCATGCGCTTCGCCCCGACGATCCGGCGGCAATAGCCGCCGCCACACTACTCGCCTTAATTGAAGAAGCGCGCCGCAAACATGCGGCGCCATCCAGCGTTTTTACGCTGAAAAAACCTAGCTACCTCCCTACCTCCCTAACTCCCTGTTTCCCTGTTTCCCATGCTTATCTTCGTAAACCATAATTGATGGACTACTATGGAAACCAATGCAGCGATTGTATTTACCGTTTTTACGGGCATTGTCGTTCTCTTTCAAGGCAGCTTAGCCGCAGGAATACCCTGGGGTAAGGCGTCAATGGGCGGAAAATACCCGGGTAAATACCCTCCGAAAATGAGGGTCTTTGCAGGAATAAACATGTTGCTACTCAGCTTTATCGCGGCCATCGTATTGGCTGAAGCCAACGTGATGTTTCCTCAATTAAAAACGATTTCAGGGATCGGCATTTGGGTGATTGTAGTCTTTTTTGTTGCCGGCACCGTCATGAATGCGATTACACCCAGCAAGATAGAGCGCATCTGGGCTCCGGTAGCTTTCATTCAACTGGTCACAAGCCTGATTGTAGCCATCAACTAAGCCAAGGAGAAACTATTGCTGACCGAGAAGAAGAAACTTTGACAATACATCCGTTGCTACCATTAGAACCGGGACTCACGCCGCCCTTGAACAAATCGATTGAACGTAAGAACTGCATCAGCGAGTAAACTGTTGACTACGGGCTCAAGCCCGTAGTCAACACCTTTAAGAATCGCTTTCATGTCAACACGTTGAGTAGATCGGTTTGTCAACACTAGTATCAGCCACGGATTCTGTCAACACCTCACCAACCCATTTGTCAACGCTTTCAGAAGATCAGTTTGTCAACACCTTTCGAAGATGGGTTTGTCAACGGTTCATTCCCATTCATCATTTTCAACGATTCGTTTTCATCCAACAATTCTCGGACAGCTAAGAGCTGTCCCTATCTACTGGCCCGGATAAAACGACAGCGCCGCAAAGGTGCGGCGCCATCCAGCGTTTTTACGCTGACCAAAAAATCTACCTACCTCACTTCCTCCCGACCTCCCGGTTTCCCGAAAGGTCCATACGTCCATAAGTCGATAGGTCGATGAGTCAATGGACGCCTGGAAGGCGTCCCTCTCAAAGGCCACCATAAAACGACAGCGCCGCAAGGATGCGGCGCCATCCAGCGTTTTCACGCTGAAAAAGAATTTACGGAAATGAACCCATCCTAATTGAAATATAACCCGCTTTGTACGTAATTTTCATGAAAACAGTGACTACCAAAAGCAAGCACACACCATGGCACTCAGAACGTTCATTCTATTCTTTGCACTCTCGCTTTTTCACCTTCATTCATTCAGTCAAGATACCTGGCTCAAAGTAGAGGGCGGTACAGAATACTCCGTAGCGCTAAAATCTGACGGCACACTCTGGGCCTGGGGGAACAACGGCAATGGACAACTCGGCACAGGCAACACCACCACACAATTAGCACCTGTTCAAATCGGAACGGATACTGATTGGGAAGATTTTTCGACCGGGGCTTTTCATTGCGTAGCCATAAAAACCGATGGCACCCTGTGGGCCTGGGGACTCAATGGCAACGGACAACTGGGCACCGGAGATCTCGACCAATCCACTCAACCCATTCAGGTAGGTGCTGATGCAAACTGGGAGTTTATTGATGCCGGCCAGGCACATTCACTCGCCATTAAAGATGACAACACCTTGTGGTCGTGGGGATTCAATTTCAATGGCCAGCTGGGGACCGGCGATACCGATGATCAGAACTCCCCTACACAAATAGACACTGCAAATGATTGGCTCTCGGTTTCAGCCGGCGGCGGACATTCGCTTGCGATTAAAACAGACGGCACCTTGTGGGCCTGGGGAGCCAATGCAACCGGCCAGCTTGGAAACGGCACAACTACCCCGGAAACGACTCCGGTTCAGATCGGCTCGGAGACCGTCTGGGTGGAAGTGTCTGCCGGTTTTGAATTCTCTACCGGAAGGAGGAGCGATAATTCAATCTGGACCTGGGGCTTTAATGGCAACGGACAGCTTGGTGATGGCTCATTGACGCAGCAAGATGCTCCGATTCAAATTGGCGACGAGATTGAATGGATCCAAATCGCAGCCGGCGCATCGTTTGCCTTTGCCATCGCCAATGGCGGCACACTATATGGCTGGGGCTTCAACGGAGCCGGTCAGCTGGGCACAGGAGGAACGACTCAACAGAACGCTATCATCCAGATTGGAACTGATAATGATTGGTACCACGTCTCTGCATCAGAAGGTGCGATTGTTGGCGCCTCCGTGATTGGCACCCACAGCTTAGGGCTGAAAGAGTCTCAAGATGTCATTTGCTCAGCCGGCTCGAATTACATTGGTCAGTTAGGCGATGGCACCACCGAAAGTACAGCACCATTCTCGTGCATGACCGGCGATTTAAGTGTAGGAATCTCTAACCTTTCCGAGACCTATGACCCACTGCGCCTTTATCCTAATCCCTCTGCGGGATTCTTCTACATTCGTTTGAACGACTTGAACTCTTATCCTGCTGATCTGAACGTATTCAACTCCTTCGGTCAACTTGTGCTTACGCAGACCCTAACCGGGCCGGACAACAGCATTGACCTGAGCCGCTTCGAAAAAGGTTTGTACACCGTGTCAATTAACAACGAGCACAGGGCGTTTACGCGGAAAGTCATGATTCAATAGGCAGTCAGCTTGAGTTGAGCGGGTTCGGACTCATTCCCACCGTACGTTGCCAAGTTCATAAACTCAAGCGATTGGGTTGTTGAAGAGCTGGAGTGACGGAGCGAAGCTTAACTTCTTCTTGGCAACCTACATTCAATTATCAGAGTTTCGACTCAACCTGTTCTGGCCGTGTTTCAATCTGAGTTCCTTGTGCTATTCGGCCTGAAAAGGCCGGATGCGATCGTTGCGCGCCCTCAAGCCAGATGCCCTGTCTGCCCGTCGCTGTGTGATCTCACTTACCGCAATTTGCCACTATCGCGTTCTTGTGCCATGGCACAATACATGGTATATTGGGTGTTCTTGAGTAACCGAGTGACACAATAACGAACGTAGCGGTGGTATATGTGTCACTCGGTAAACGGGGGAGTGGCACATATAAACGAGTTAGCGGTCAGCTAAATAGACGACACCAATGAACATTGACAGATACAAAATATTGATTTCGAACCTGCCTGTAAGACAACAATGTTTTACCACAAAACGAACGACCTGGACAAAAGCAGAGAATGAAATTCATTGGCTAAATAATCTCAATGACAAGTTGTTTGGCGACAACAAAACTTTGACTACAAGCCGTCAAGACATTTTTGAAACAAACGAGTCCAGAGAAAAAATCATAAAGACAATTTATTGGGGCTACACAGCAGGAATGCGTGGAAATCATTTTATAAATATTCTCAAACACATTGACACCATTGAAAACGTGTTGCAGACTTTAAGCGAAAAACCAAATTCAACAACCAAAGACTTTAACGACCTAACATTAACTTTCAAGAATGTTGTAGGGCTTGGACTATCAACTTACAGTAAATTACTTTACTTTTTCAAAATAGCATTCAACGATAACCCTTGCCTAATTCTTGACCAGCGACTTATTGATGTTTTTGCGAGTAAGACATATTCAAACTTTCGACAGATTGACAAAATACGATATTACAATGCTGATAAACAGTATCTTGACTTTTTGCAGCTTACAAGGCAGCTTGCTCAAGACCTTGACACACAAGGAGAAAATATTGAACTATTTCTTTTCACTTTCGGCAATAATTTAAAACCAACAAAAATGACTGAAACAAAAATTTCAAATATGTGGAACGGATACTGCCCTGAAAGTTTATTGAAAGGCAAGATTGTTCGTATGCGACTTAACCAAAACGACTTTTTTGAAAGTGAAGAAACAGGACTTCAAATTTGTATCATTCCAGGAGTTCAAGCGGTCATTTTGAATTTTAGGGGACAAGGAAAATTTAGATCAACTGAAAATTATGGGGACGAAGTTGACAATGGTGAGATTTTAAGTCCTCAAAATTCTGACAGACCACCTTTCAACAACCCAACAACTGCTTTTAGAGAAAGTGAAGAAATTGAAAATTACATTGCGACAATCCAATAAAGACAATGAATATTCAGCTAAACAAAGACGACAGAAAAGAAAGCCGAACCGCTAATGGAGTAGACGGCCTCACCGACTAAGTTCGGTGAGGTGCGCCTCTCAACTGAGCGAAGCGATCTCATGCATACCCCTAACAATCAACACGCATGCATACACCACCGTATCCCGATGAATCGGGACAGGCTGTACGCGAGCTACGCTCCGAGCCTTCGTCAAAAGGTTTCCCAAACCTTTCGCCTCGCCTCCGTATACAGCGGTTCCCCGCACTTGCGGGACAGGCGTTAACTTGACCTTAGTGGTAAATAGTACTCCATCATGGAGAGGCAACCTCCCTGCCTCCCTTTCTAGCTCCCTCCCCTAAACACCATAGGTCCACAAGTCGACAGGTCGATGCGTCTAGACGTCTTCGGACAGCTAAGAGCTGTCCCTATCTACCGCCCGTTATCGGTTGGCAGCGCCGCAAAGATGCGGCGCAACACAATCAATTCTTCCCGTTTCGCAAGTTAAATCAACCTCTCAGCCACCCCCGAAGTCTCGGGGGCGACAGCTCTCCTGATCTCAGGAGAGCCTTGTTTGCTTGGCCTTAATGAATAAGTCTCCCCTGAAATCAGGGGAGATGTCCGCCCCAACGGGGTGGACAGAGGGGTGCGTGGAGCATTTCTCCCGGTTTCCCGGTTTCCCGGTTTCCCAAATAGTCCATACGTCCACAAGTCGATCGGTCCATAAGTCCGGTTCCCCAGTCTCCCGAAAGGTCCATCCGTCCATAAGTCGATCCGTCCATGAGTCTATGAGTCCATAGGTCTGATTCGCTATCTTGCCACCTCAACCTGAACACCCATGCTGACCAAGGATACCGACAAGAAACTCTTTCTGCTTGACGCCTATGCGCTGATCTTTCGTGCTTACTATGCCTTCATTCGCAGCCCGCGGGTGAATTCGAAAGGATTGAACACCAGTGCTATGTTCGGCTTCACGAACGCCGTGCTCGATGTGCTCAACAAAGAAGAGCCGAGCCACATCGCCGTGGTGTTTGATCCGCCCGATGAGACCTTCCGCTCGCAAGATTTTGCCGAGTACAAAGCCAACCGCGAAGAAACGCCTGAAGACATCAAGCTGTCAGTGCCTTACATCAAAGAAATCATGAAGGGCTTCGGCATTCCGGTGATTGAGGTCGCCGGATTTGAGGCCGACGACGTGATTGGCGCCGTGGCCAAACGCGCTGAAAAAGAGGGCTACACCACCTACATGATGACCTCTGACAAAGACATGGGCCAGCTCGTGAGCGAGAATATCTTCATGTTCAAACCGGGCCGTCAGGGCAAGCCCGCAGAGGTGTGGGGCATCAATGAGGTCTGCGAACGTTACGGACTCGAGCGTCCGGAGCAAGTCATTGAAATCCTCGGGATGATGGGCGACAGCGTTGACAACATTCCGGGTATTCCGGGTATTGGCGAGAAAACCGCCATCAAGCTGGTGGGCAAGTACGGCAGCATAGAGGGCCTCTACGAGCACCTCGACGAGCTCAAAGGCAAGCAGAAAGAGAACGTTGAGAACCACAAAGAGCAGGCCTTTCTGTCGAAGAAGCTCGCGACCATCATCACCGATATCGAGTACGATTTCGACTTCGAAGACATGGAGCGCAGTGAGATGGACCGCGACCTGCTGCGCAAGGTGTTCGATGACCTCGAGTTCCGCACCATGGCGCAGCGCGTGCTGGGCGAAGAAGCCAAGGCCGAAGGTGAGCAAATCAGTCTGTTCGGTGATACTGAAGCAGGTCATGACGCCGCAAAAGCGGCGGATGTGCACGACCTCAAGACCTTGTTGGATTTAGACCACAACTATTCACTGGTCAACACCACCGATGAGATCAACGACCTCATCGAGAAGCTCAAAAAAGCGGATGAATTCTGCTTCGACACCGAGACCTCTGAAATCGACCCCATCAACGCCGATATTGTCGGAATGAGCTTTGCCATTCAACCAGGCGAAGCGTGGTACGTCCCCGTGCTCGGATCAGAAGCCGAACGCACCAAGCGCCTGGAGCTCTTTTTACCGGTGTTCGAAGACAATGAAAAGACGCTGATCGGACAAAACATCAAGTACGATTACAAGATCCTGATGCGCTACGGCATTGAACTGAAGAACAAGCTGTGGGATACGATGATCGCCCACTACCTCATCAATCCGGAGCTCAAGCACGGCATGGACTACCTCGCCGAGAACTACCTGAACTACAAACCGGTGCCGATTGAAACATTGATTGGTAAAAAAGGCAAGAACCAGGGCTCGATGGCCGACCTCCAACCCGAAGCCATCACCGAATACGCCTGCGAAGATGCCGACATCACGCTGCAGCTCAAGCAGAAGTTCGCCAAAGAGATGGACGCCGACCACCTCAAATCGCTCTTCTTCGACCTCGAGTTGCCGCTTTTGAAGGTGCTCGCCGATATGGAGCTCGAAGGGGTCAACATCGACTGCGACAACCTGCGTGCGTTCAGCAAAGAACTCAGCAAAGACATCGACCGCCTCGAAGCGGAGATCCATGAACTGGCAGGTGAAACCTTCAATGTGGATTCACCCAAGCAGCTGGGTCCGATTCTCTTTGAAAAGATGGGCATTGGCAAGAATGTGCGCAAAACGAAGAGCGGCAACTACTCCACCGGTGAGGATGTACTTTCACGTCACACAGATGAGCATCCAATCGTTTCAAAGATCCTGGAGTACCGTCAGGTGAAAAAACTGCGCTCGACCTATGTGGATCCGCTGCCTGAACTCGTGAGCGATCGCACCGGACGCCTCCACACGCAGTACATGCAAACGGTGGCCGCCACCGGACGACTAAGCTCGACGCATCCCAACCTGCAGAACATCCCCATCCGCACCGAACGCGGACGACTTATTCGCAAAGCGTTTATTCCGCGCGATGAGCACCATATTCTACTCGCGGCGGATTACAGCCAGGTAGAACTTCGTGTGATTGCTGCGCTCAGTGGCGAAGAAAACATGATCAAGGCCTTTAACAAAGGACAAGACATTCACGCGGCGACGGCAGCGCGTGTCTTTGGTGTCGCTCCGGATAAAGTAGACCGCGAAATGCGAAGCAAAGCGAAAGCAGTCAACTTCGGCATCATCTACGGTCAAGGGGCATTCGGACTCGCACAAAACCTCAACATCAAGCGGGGCGAGGCGAAAGAGATCATCGACAACTACTACGAGAAATTCCCGGGCCTCAAGCAGTACCAGGATGACAACATCAAGTTCGCCCGCGACAAGGGCTACGTAGAGACCATTCTCGGGCGTCGCCGCTACCTGCCGGACATCACCTCAGGCAACGCGGTAGTACGCGGTTTCGCAGAACGCAACGCCATCAACGCGCCGATTCAGGGCTCAGCCGCTGACATCATCAAGATTGCGATGAACAAGATTCACGAGCTCTTCAAAGAGAAACAGTTCCGCTCAAAAATGATCATGCAGGTACACGATGAACTGGTCTTTGACGCCCACGTTGAAGAACTCGAGACCGTTCGTCCGCTCATCGTCGAGGCCATGCAGAACGCTTATGAGCTCGCCGTACCATTGGCTGTCGATGTTGACACCGGAGAAAACTGGCTGGAGGCGCATTAATGGAGAAGCTGTCTTACATGGTTGGTGTAAGAATCTAGCGCTTCGGCACCCATTACAGCGTGAACCGCTTCTTTTGCTTCAGTTGTCACAAATTCTCCATTTTCACTAAATACCAATATTTTATCCGCTAAATAGCTCAATTCAAAAATATCGTGACTGACCATGATGACTGTTTTATTCAAGTCATCTCTTATATTTCGGATAATTTCGTACATGGACATTTTCAAATGGATATCCAAGCTGCTAAATGGCTCATCTAGCAGAATCACCTCCGAACCCATTGCTAATGCGCGACCAATGGCTACCCTCTTTTTTTGTCCGCCCGAGAGAGTATCCACCCTTCGCTTCGCCAAGTTTTCAATTCCTAACCTCGTCAGCACTTCCACACCCTCTTCCTGGCGACATTTTGGACAGCCGTACAAGACGTTCTTCAATACATTCAAGTTAGGAAACAGCGCATTATCTTGAAAAACATAAGCAATGCCTCTCTGCTGCGGTTTCAAGTTTTTCGTCAGCGCAGAGTCATAGAGGATTTTCTTAGCAACGCACAATCTCCCACTATCCGGCGTTGTTAATCCGGCAATCATTCGTAGTACAGTTGTTTTTCCTGCTCCTGACTTACCATATAACATAAGAATCTCACCTGCTCCAACTTTCGCTTCCACCTTCAGTGTGTGCACGCCATTTGAGCGTTCAATCTCTTTTATGAACTCAAACTCTATCATATCTTTGACTTCAATAAGGCCCTTCTATTCAGGAAACTAACGAGGAATATGATTGAGAAAGACACTATAAAGAGAATGATACTGTAGAGATGTGCCCCTTTATAGTTCAATGCCTCCACTTGTTCCCAGACAGCCAATGATGCAACTCTCGTCTTACCTGGAATGCTACCTCCAATCATTAAGACAACACCGAACTCTCCCAAGGTATGTGCCATGGTAAGCACCACACCGCTAATGATGCTCGGCTTAACATTCGGTAAAAGCACCGTAAGAAAGGCATTAACTGAACCCCTTCCGTAAGTAGCGGCTGCTTCGGAATACGATTTGGGTAAGTTTGAGAGGCCAGCCAACACTGGTTGTAGCATAAACGGAAAACTGTATATTATTGAAGCAACTACCAAACCTCGGAAAGAGAAAATCAGGTCAAGATTCACCGACCCCATTAGCCCTCCTAGAAAACTCGTAGGTGAGAAAATCAATAAAAGATAAAAACCCAACACTGTAGGCGGCAACACTATAGGGAGACTCAATAGAGACTCCAATACCAACCTAAGCACCGGACGAGCATTCAGTATGAAATAGCTCACCGGCACAGCAATGACCAGCAATATTGCGGTGGTATACATAGCCAATTTCAAAGACAACCATAATGGAAGCCAATTAAGTTCCAAGAAACTGTCAATCACGGCACCATGCATTACTTGTAACCATGACTATTCAGAATTTCTCGAGCTCGCGGATCCTCGAGAAGAAAGGTGAAAAACTTCTCTGCTTCTATTTTGTCATTAAGGACAGCACCTCCCTGCTTCACCGTGTATTCTGACAACTCAAACCACTTACCTACCCCTTTAAGTTGCTCAGCAAGCACCACAGACTTGGCAGTAAACCCTATATCGACTGATCCTGACTCAATGTACTGAGTGGTCTGTGCGATACTAGAACCTATACGGAGTTTGTTTTCTATCTTGTTATAAAGATTAAGATTCGTAAGATAAGATTTGGCAGCTGATCCGTAAGGGGCCGTGACCGGGTCTGCGATTGCGATTGACTTCACCATTTTTGAGGTCCAGAGACTATCAAGCCTATCCTCATTCAGTTCAATATTATCTTTTGCAGTCCAGACCACTAGCGCTCCCTCGGCATACTGGCTCTCCTTTATAATTGGAACACCTTTTTGTCTCAGATATTCGCATTTCGCCATGTCTGCGGAAAGGAATACATCATAAGATGCACCAAACTCAATTTGTGCAGTGAGCTTCCCAGATGCGTTGTAAACCGGCTCAATTCGCAAACCGACATTCTCCTTCTCAAATTCGGCTATAATTTCATCCAACGCAAAACGTGTGCTCGCGGCAGCGGCAACACTGACAACGGCCGTCGACCCATCATTCTCAGCGCGCTTATTCTGTTGCAATTCCGGCGTGTCGACGCAGCCACCGAACATGAACAGAACAACCCAAAACAAATGAACAGTATATTTATTAATCATAAATTCTCCAGTTTATTTCTGATAAATAAATTCAACACAATAGTTACTAAAAACAAAAAAACGATGACCAACCAATTTATCACAAGCTCATTTGAACTCACCAATGAACGACCAGCGCTCACGAACACGGACAATAGATTAATTTCTGCCAAATACCCTAGCCACCCATTCAAGCCCCGATCAGGCATAACAATTGTACTTGTAAAAATCAATGGTAAGTTGAATAAATTTACAAATACAGACACATACTCCTGTCTTTTTGCCCATATTGCTATTAGACCGGAAAGACTTACATAAAATATACCAAACGGAATATATATTCCGGTAATCACGACAATATCCCAGAAGTTAATATACTCAATTGGCATCAAGCCATACGCAATGAGCATTACTACTAAAGATTGCACCCCAGACCTTACTACATCAAAAGCCATCTTCCCTAAAAATACAGCCTGTGGCGCCAAAGAATTAGTTCTAACCCTATCTAAAACTCCGAACTGTAGATCCCGGATGACACTTATGGCTGTTTGGGAGCTCACAAATACAAATGACATCAACCCTATACCAGGAATTAGATAATCTCCTACTGCCCCGTCACTTTCTCCTCCAAATCGACTTAGAACTGCTACGTACAAAAAAAACGTCCAGAGTAGAGGTTGAAAAAAACTCAATATTAAGTGTAGTGGCCTCTCCAATACACCTCGCAGACCTCTTGAAAAACCTGCAATAAAAATTATGAGAATCCATCTATTCGGCATTACGTTCAACATACTCGTTCAACAAACTCTTGAGATTCATTTCAAGGCCTGGCGGGTACTCTGACAGTGATTTAACGAACCCAGCCTCCAGCCAGGGTCGGATTGTCTTTCTCACCGATTCAGGCACCTCAGTGACATATCGTATTCTTTGCCTTCTGGAATGAAACGAAGGAAATGACGGATCTGCGGCATTCAAATCGTTCACAAAAAGGTTCCATTGCTCGTTTGAGAGGACACCAAGTTCAATGCCAAGGTACGTACCAGCCTCAACTGCAGGGATCTCCTTCATATCTCCACAATAGAGTAAATTTCCTCCATGCATTAAACACACGTCATCTACAATGCTCTCCAGTAGATCTATGCGATGCGAACACAACACTACACTTCGTCGTTCTGTTGACACTAACTCCGCCATCACATCGAGCAAATTCCTGAGATACTTTGAATCAAGACCTTGAAACGGCTCATCCAGCAAAAGGAAGTTAGGTTGAGCTAAACACGATGCAATCAAATGAACTCTCCTCTTTTGCCCGCCTGATAATTTTCGGATGCATCTCGCTTCCAATTCGGACCAACCAAATGCATCGCCTATTCTGAGAAGTTCCTTTTTGATCTCTTTCCTGCTTACCCCTGCCATACCTGCGCAGAAAAGCACGAATGAGCTTACCCGCATATCTCTGTCAAGCTGAAACTCCTGAGACACCAGTTGAGCGTGAATATTCCTGAACGACTTTAAACTTGATCGTTCAACTCCATTATGTTCAACGAAGCCTTTTTTGAGAGGCACATCACCCATTAGGGCTTTCAGCAAAGTTGATTTCCCCGCACCATTCTCTCCTGTCAGCCCCACTATTCTATTGAAACCAAATTGCCCTGAGACTCCACCCAGGGCAATTCGGTTTTTATAATGAACAGTTAAATCTTTAAATGCAATACCACTCATTCAAGGCGTATGATAGTACCCACATGCTCACCTTCGAGCGCTCTTTCAAGCAACTCTGGTTTAGCCCCATTAATGATCTGGAATTCTTTAAGAAGACGGTTGTTCTTCATGATATCCAAGATCACCCTGTCAAATGGCAAGGTTGGGAGGTTCATTTCTACCAGCTCCTTGTAGGTTATCTCCGGAATAAACTTAGCGTCATCATGGGTTTTGGGGTCTTTATCATAGAGCCCATCCACATCTTTAACCAAGGTTAATGAATCTACCCCAAATGCTTCAGCTAAGAGAAAACATCCTGCGTCTGTGCGGTGTGGCGGGATACGTCCTTCTTTTGGCGGATGTTCCCAAAGCGAATAAGGAGGAACACCGTTGTAGACAACCCCAGGAACACTGTTAATGAACAGCGGTAGGAGGTGCCCAAAAATTTCAGGCGGAATCGCAACTACTCCGTATGGCGCGAGTAACGAGCCAATTATATGAGCATTTCCTAAAGCGTCAGTCATTGAAATCTGCGAAAGCACACCCGCCGGCAACCCTAGATCCACACCTACGGAAAAAACATGTTTGCTTCGCGCGCCACCACCTGCGCTGAAAATAATGCGATGTTTCTCTAAGGCTCTTCCTGCAACCTCCATTAAAGGGTAAGTTAATTCCCTGCCTTTGTCGAGAATTGAGCTTGCGCCTATTTTCACTACTTTAACATCAGGGAGCATACGCACGGTTGGCGCCTCTTTCCCCCCTGTTTTATTCATTGTATCCCTGTTCAACAAGCTCTCCCGCATCAGCATGGAGCTTAAGTGAAATCTTTTATCTGAACTCATCTGTTTCCTGTATTAGTCTGCTGTTATTATTGTACCCACATGCTCACCATTCAGAGCCTTGGTAATATTTCCAGGCACCAAGCCATTGATTATCTGTATAGACCGTCTGCTTTCGGCTGACTTCATCATTTCAAGAACCTCCCGCTCTACAACAACGTCGTTCAAGTCCATTTCTTCTAGTTCTGAAACAGTGGCTTTCGGGATAAATTTAGCATTCTTATTCTTCTTTGGATCATCCGTGTAGAGGCCATTCTCATCTTTGATGTAAATCATACTTTTCGTTCCAAACACCTCTGAAATAAGATATGAGCCAGTATCTGTTCTGTGCGGAGGGATTCTGCCATGGTCAGGATTTCGCTGCCAGAAAATGTATGGCGGCATACCAAAGAACACGACCGCATTTCTCTCTGCAAGATAAAGAGGTAACTGCGGAAACTGGATCGGTTCAATGAAAGGGATACCGTGTTTTGCCATCAAAAAATGGATCATTCGGGCATTTTGCATACTGACAAAGGTTCCTAATACGCTTAAGACTCCTGTTGGCATGCCGAGGTCAGCCCCAACGCTGTATGCGTGGCGGGCGCGTGTACCAGCACCTGTACCAATAATGATTTTGTGGCTGTCAAGGTTCTCGGTAATCTCTTCCAAGATGGGATACACCGCATTTCTGCCTCTGTCAATAATGCTTTGCCCACCAATTTTGACCACTTGGGCGTGAGGAAGGATTTTCAGAACAGGCTGCTCTGAAGTTTGCTTGATCAACTCAGAGTCATTCAAGTTACCTTGAATCAGATCTTGACCAAGTTTGGTTAGTAGTTCGTTCATATTAATAATTGTTGTTTAGTATATACTTTACAGTGCAGGTGAACCGTTTCTACCTGCTCTTCATCCAGACTCCATTCTTCGTTCAACACCGTTTGCTCAGTCAGTCGGATTACTTTTTCTTTCAGCTCTTCGGATACCACCGCACCCATTATCCCGTCTTTAAGGAGCCATGACTCTAACATTTGGCGCAAGGTAAAAGACTCGACCCAGCTACCTACCGTAAATTCGATGAACCCCCACCCTTGTGTCTTAAGATGCGCATCTAGGGCCTTTTTCTTACCTGCTGTCGTCGCCACACCGTGATCACGAAGCCTATCCCTCAACTCCCGTTTAATGAAGTTTCTTTGACTTTCCTTCGGTCGCTTTACGTCTACCATGACAAGCATGCCAGACTCATCGAGCAATCTATCCGCTTCAGCTACCAGCGTGCTTGCGTCCATTAAGTGAAAAACTCGAACTCCAAGAATGACATCCACCGCTTTTTCTATCGGCCACCTGGCACCTGAATAATAAGAAACTAAGTTCTGACCAAGAAGCTTATTGGTAGCTTCACACATCGCCAATGACGTTTCAAGGCCTCTGTAATCCACCCCCTTTCGGATCAATGCCTTAGCAACGTGCCCTGCACCCGGTCCTGCTTCGAGTACTTTCGGATTGGGATGTACTGACGTGATCCATTCTACCAACCCTTCGATTGCATGAGTCGGCAACGCCTTTTCTCCCTTGAACTTGTATACCTCTTTATCGAAATTCACGTTTTATCAAATATTTTTAAGGCATCGGGTTTCCATGTCAGCTGGAGGAAACTAAAGTGCGATAGCAACCTGTGGTTACCCTCTGACCCGGATGGTAAGTATTGTATCCCTTCAAATGCATTTAACACCATATAAGCGACATGCACCACAATATCTTTGGAAACGACCCACCGCATCGTCAAATCATTCTCAAAAGCATAAAACCTATTCGCGAACCATCCATGAAGACTCCCTCCAAATCGCTGCGCCGGGTTAATCGTTACACCTAACAAATGGGTCTCTAAGAGCATTGAAACCCGATCATTAATGCGAAGATGTTGCCTGATATTTGGGTTTAAGATCCCTGGATGCTCTTCTAACCACACCTGTCTTGATGTATAGTCCATCTTACCGTTAAACCTATGGAAAGCACCATACTGCGCGAGAAATGCACTCGACTTATCATCATCAGGATCGTGATCACCTGAAAACAATTGTACTCCGAGACCTATTGAATAATTGCCAGCGAGCTCCCAACGCAAATTCGCATCACCGAGCCACGCTCTGTGTTGCTTCCCCGAAACAACCCTGCCACCCTGGGCATAGAGCGCCCCGGTGAAAAGAGCATGTCTTGTCTCCAGTTGGATTCGACCTCCAGCTGTAAGCTTTCCATATTCAATACGACTTTGAAGATTCTGATAACTATCAAGAAAACCGAGGGCTTCTACAAAGCCTTCCCCCTTGATGTTTCGTTGTACATAAGCTCCCAATATCGTCTTGTAAAAAGGGAAGTCCGGCAGATAATCATTGTTCAAGTTTGACATCTGCGTACGATTGAAACCGCCAAATAACGTGTAGTGCCCATTTGTGTACTCTCCGCTTAGCCGTATCAGATCATGCTTCCCTCCTTGATGTCGCCAATTGTTTGCGGCGAATATTCTCTGATCGCCAAGCACCAGTTGTTGCCTTCCTACTTTCAATTTGAGTCTTGAATTCAGACGAAATTCACCGTAAGCTTCAAAGGCTTGCAACCAACCGCGTGTCGCCCTTGTATCTTCTTCTCCCCAAATTCGAATGTCTTGAATAGAAAACACAAATCGTTGGGCTGACCGAATGTATCGCAAGGTGAAACGCGATCTTTGGGCAGTTCCGATTGACGGTTGCGATGTATCCGCTCGCAACACCCTGTAACCATAGCGAAACTCTGAGCGAGGACGATACTCAAGCCCTAATTCAATGCGCTCTTCAGAATCCGCCTGGGCTCGAACATCAGGTATACTCATGTAGGAGGCAAATAAACCCAACAGCACAAATGCCCTCCACGTAGTAATGCACTCTTTTCGTTGCAAAATTCAAGGTTAGGTCAGTCAGTTGCTGCAAAGGTATCTTCAAAGTCACTGTAACTTGCACCCCTCGAAAGAAGTAACACATCCTTAACATTCTTTAACCAAAAGACAGGGCTATCTTTGTCGGTCATGTTGACTTTACACCCTATTCTACCACTTGCTGGAGTTCTAGCCCTGGTAGGGACAGCCTTGGCAAGCCCAGTAGTAGCGCCCAGTCGTGCCAAGAACGTCTTAGGATTTGCTTCGTTCGTAATAGGTGGTGGGCTACTTCTGTTTGGCGATAAGAGTAGAGTTTCAGTAGACTATTTAGAAATCCTTGTTCCTGTATTTGCGATTTCGCTTGTGTCAGTCATCGCTGTCAGCCTTTCGGAGCCTATTCGCGGCTTAGTTTCGGGTGTTTTAGACAAGTTTTTTAGCCGCAAAACCCTAAAGCTGAAATCCTTATTCAACGTCCTTTACTGGTCTGGCGTATTCATTAGTTCAGCCTTGAACAATGACGCCATGATCATGCTCATGATGCCTATTGCGATCAGCACCATCAGCAATCTGAATCTTACCGGCCGTTCTCGATCTCTGCTCTTGCTCACCCCCTTCTGGTCAATAGGAATTGCCCCATTTCTGTTGGCAAATCCTATTAACGTTTTGCTGGCTTCAGCAACCGGAATTGACTACGGTTCATACACCTTTAAGGTGTCACCTATATTCATTGCCGGAGTAATTATGACTTGGGCTATCCTCTCTTTACTTTACAGGAAAGAGCTAAATGCTACCGTGAACATTAACAGTGCAAGCAGGTCTGAAGGAAAGACCATTGGGCGCGCTGTTTTCACACGAATCCTCATTTCAATGCTTCCTTTGCTCGTAATCCCATTTGTGAGCGCTATTTTACCAAACGCATTTTTGTGGTGTGCGCTTTTATCAGCGATCATTGCCCTTTCATACACATCTTCTATCTCGGGAGTTATCAAACGTGTAGACTGGTCTATTCCTGTTTTTCTCCTAGCCCTTCAGATTTGCACTCCTTTCTTAGTGTATTCCGGTTCCATCTCAGAATTAACCAGAATCTACAACGAAACAGGTGCTTCAGGAATCACCTTGATATCAGCACTCGGTTCCGCCATTCTCAATAATCACACTATGACAGCAGTCAACTCTATTCTGCTCTCAGAAGTAGATCTCAATATGATGGATGCCTTTTTGTCTGCAGTCATAGGGGGTGATTTAGGCCCTCGTTTGATACCTACCGGATCACTAGCCGGACTTCTTTGGATGTCAACCCTCATGCAATCGAGAGAACGTATCCCATTTAAGGAATTCTTCATAATGGGATTGATCTTATCCGCTATGATCTTGCCTGTCTTGCTGATATTGCTTTAGAATACTCACCGGTTTCTTGAGCGTTTTACAATTCGATCTTCGTCAACGAGTAATCAAAACACTTTGCCGAACAACCCGGCTTTCGCCGTCTGCGTCAGTAAAAGTCACATTGACCACATAAGTACCTTCAGATAGATCATCGCCATTGGCGGTTTTTCCGTTCCACCTGCCGGCTGCCGCACCTTCAGCCTCATATACGAGGGTACCCCAGCGATTGAAGACCTGCAAATTCAGGTTGGTCAGGCAGTCTGTGATGAACGTAAACTCATCATTGACATTATCGTCATTCGGAGAAAAGATGTTCGGTAGAGCGGTTTCCACATCCGGGCAGTCGTTCACAATGATGAGTACGGAGGTCACATCCTGACAACCGTCTTCGTTCGTAGTTTCGAGGATGAGTTCGAAGGTT
This sequence comes from Flavobacteriales bacterium, assembly GCA_018402085.1. GTDB lineage: Bacteria > Bacteroidota > Bacteroidia > Flavobacteriales_D > Sanyastnellaceae > Sanyastnella. The sequence continues at coordinate 2,991,874 of JAGYJM010000002.1, forward strand.
CCCGGCGTTTCGAAGAGGTAATTGAGCGCGTCGCCCTGGCCGACAAATTCGCCGTCAACGAACCAGTTCGCATCCACCGCTTCTGCGGTGTTATTCAAGACAGACACGTCAAGCGGCGCACTACCGGTCAAAGGGCCTCCTTCAATCACTGCATCAACGCTGCTTTCAGTCACCTCAACGGAAGCCTCCGTCGTTCCACATTCATTCGTCGCGATAGCCGTGTAAGTGCCGGCTGCATTGACCTCGAGTGAATTGTCAACCGTTCCGTCTGACCAGGTGACCTGGGTATTTGAGCTGGCGTTCAGTAGCGCGGTCTCACCATTGCAGAGGCTGGCATTTGTCGGTGAAACCGTCAGCTCGGGGAAGTCTGTTACTTCGATATCCACGAAAAGTTCAAGAAAACCACATGCCGTTGTGACCACGGCCAGGTATGCACCTTCTTCGCTAACAGTGATAGAGGGACTAATGTCTCCGGTATTCCAGGTCACTGTACCATTGCCTTCAACTTCAAGGTTGATAGATTCACCGTCGCAAATTGGAGAGAGCTCGCCTCCTGTCAACACCCCTTCGGGCGCCACGTCTGCTGTGATGTCTTGCGAAGCAGACACACTTCCGCATTCATTGCTGAACGTAACGGTGTAGGTGCCTGCTTCGCTCACGGTGAGGGTTGTTCCCTCGTCACCGGTATTCCATACCGCGTTACCCACACCTGTGGCGACGAGTGTAGTCTCTTCTCCATCGCAAAGCGCTTGCGGACCATCAAAACTGATCATCGGCTGCGGAAGCTGTCCGATGCTGAGTTCGATTTCATCTGTAATGATGCCGTTGCAGTTGGTGGCCGAGAAAACTAACGTCACCGTATCGCCATCATCCGGTGAGGGTGTATAGGTTGTTGTTGCAGCGTTCGCATCTGCGAAGCTACCGTTGCCGCCCGACCACTCCACTTCGCTGAAGCTGCCTTGCACCATAGCGTTCAACGTTATGGGTTCTTGTCCGCAGAGCAATTGATCTTCACCGGCATCTACCACTTGTGGAGCAAACGGTGCGGTACATCCGTTGTTGCTGTATGTCGCGGTACCATCAGCGGCAAATGTGACCAGTGCGCCATCTTCACCTCCGATATTGCCATTTTGATCAACGAGCAGACTGCGGTCGTAGGTAGCAGAAGTTTGACACTCGCCGTCTACTGATACGGTTGTTGTGCGGAGTCCGCTGCCGAAATTGGCGAAGTGTCCCTGAAAATTACCGGCACACTGAAACAGCACCGTGAGCGTATCAGAGAGTCCGGCAAACGAATTCGAAGCCGTGCACATATCAGAGGACGTAATGATCAAAACCGATGAATTCGCCGGCAGGATGCCGTTCTCAGGCTCTTGCAGCCAGCCGCAATTCTCGATGGTAGCGTTGAGTTCTTCAACATGTTCAGCCGTCTGAGGATCCTGGCAAAAGCCCTGAAAGCTGTTATTTGACCAGTCAATATCGAGATCGGCTACCGTGATGGGTGCCGCTCCGATCGATAAACGCATCATTTCGTTCTTGCCTTCGCAGCTGCACGTGGGAGAGTTGCTGCTCGGGCAGCCGCCACCGAGGGTGCAGGCATCCACGAGGATGCTTTCAATGGTGAGGCACTGCGCTACAAGACCTGAGGAGGCTGTGAACAACCAGCAGCAGAGGATAAGGTATCGTGTATTCATGGGAGCGCAAAGGTCTGTAAAATGTAGTCATGAGCGGAAAGGCGCAGGTTATGTTAAGTTTAGGATTTGGCCTTTTGGTGAACAGAACGCATCATTTTCGTTGCTGTCAGCGTTGAAAATGTTATATTTGCCATCCTCGAAGAGGGTCTGGTGGCCGAGGGGTTAGGCAAAGGTCTGCAAAACCTTGTACAGCGGTTCGAATCCGCTCCAGACCTCAAGACTCAATCAAAAGCCCCGCAACAAAAGTTGTCGGGGCTTTTTCATGGATTGCGTTGGGAGCTTGCTCACAAAAGCAAGCCGTGAAAAAGGCACGAAGCACGAAGTGCCGGGGCTTTGATTGCCGGCTTGAATGGCCCACCCCTAAGGATCACGTCAGTAATCCGCAAACCATTGCTGATTGCAGATTTGAATGCACATTTTGTTTGACGGCGCGAGCGGAGCTTGCTCCGGCGAAGGGGCTCATACAAAAAACCATGACTGCCGCAGGCAGGCGGGCTTTTTAGTCTTGAAGCGCCCCCCTTTCGGATCATGAAATAATCCGCGAAACTCGAAAAGTCCAACATAAGCAAGCCGCGAAAACGGCACGAAGCACGAAGTGCCGGGGCTTTGATTGTCGGCTTGAATGGCCCTCCCCTACGGATCACGTCAGTAATCCGCCAACCATTACTGATTGCTGACTTATGAATGCACATTTTTGTTTGATGGCCCGAACGGAGCTTGCTCCGGCGAAGGGTCTCAGACAAAAAACCATGCCTGCCGCAGGCAGGCGGACGCGATAAATCGCATCCCTACAAGTCCACCTACATCGCATCCTCCCTATCTACCAGTTTCCCGGTTTCCCAGATTCCCGAATCGTCGATGGGTCGTCGCGTTTCGCTTCTACAAACCGGCGGCAGTAGCCGCTTACCAGTGCACGCACACTGCAGTGTGCGGCTACAACGAACCGACGGCAGTAGCCGCTTACCAGTGCACGCACACTGCAGTGTGCGGCTACAACGAACCAGCGGCAATAGCCGCTTACCAGTGCACGCAGACTGCAGTGGGCGGCTACAACGAACCGGCGGCAGTAGCCGCCGCCACACTGGAGGCACTTTAAGAAGGATAGGCAGCGCTGGTGTACGCATCCCCCTACCTCGCTTTCTCCCTATCTCCCTTATTCGCCGCATCCTTGCGGCGCGACTTTTTATTTAGGCGCAGCAGACAGGGACGCCTCCCAGGCGTCCGAGCAAATGTTGACTCAGGAAGCACTTCGATGTTATCCTCCCAGGCGTCCCTGCGTAGAACGCAGGACATAGAATTGTAAGCGCAGACTGTGGTGAGAATGCAAAAACCGAAATCGCGCTTGGGTTTGTGCCCTGCTCCGGTCGGATGTTAAGCCCTATTGAAGTAGATGACAAAAAGACCGATATTTGAAATATGAATCTCAGAAAGTACATCGCTATCGATCCGGGTAAAAGGTTTGGTCGACCAATACTGATTGGAACAAGGATCACCGTTTCTGATGTTCTCAACTGGCTGGCAAATGGGATGACTAAGGAGCAGATCATAGAAGATTACCCCGAACTCACAGAAGAAATGATCAATGCCGTGTTGTTCTACGCAGCAACGCGACAGAATCATCTCGGTTTTGCTTCATGAAAATCCTTTTTGATCAGAACATCTCTTATCGAATTGTAAAGAAGCTCGAGACGCATTTCGATAAAGTTTCTCAAGTTCGGTTAGAGGGTCTGGAAAACTCGACAGACTTAGAAATTTGGGACTACGCAAAGGCAAACGACTTCGTCATTGTAACCTTCGATGTTGACTTTTACGATTTTTCAGTAATCTGGGGAGCCCTACCAAAAATTATTTTGATAAGAAGTTTTGACCAAACGACAAGTTCAGTAATTCATTTGCTTCTTAAGCATATGGCCTCTATCAAGGATTTTGAGGCAGACCAACAAATCGGCTGCTTAGAGATTGTACAGAATAACCCTTGACAAGGCCTGAGCGATTACAGGCAATTTCCCCGTTTCCGGTTTCCCGAAAAGTCCATAGGTCGATAAGTCGTCGCGTTTCGCTTCCACGAACCGGCGGCAATAGCCGCTTACCAGTGCACGCACACTGCAGTGTGCGGCTACAACGAACCGGCGGCAGTAGCCGCTTACCAGTGCGCGCACACTGCAGTGGGCGCCTGCAACGAACCGGCGGCAATAGCCGCTTACCAGTGCGCGCACACTGCAGTGGGCGGCTACAACGAACCGGCGGCGGTAGCCGCCGCCACACTGGGGGCACTTTAAAGATGGACAGGCAGCGCAAGTATGCGCTGATTTAAGAACTTTCCCAGTTCCCCAGTTTCCCGAATCGTCCATAGGTCCATGGGTCGATGGGTCGTCTCGCCTCGCCGCATTATTGCGGCGATTATGGGTGTATGTTGCAGCATGTAGGGACGCGCCTCGCGCGTCCGCACCTGCATGCGACAGATTAGGACGCGATAAATCGCGTCCCTACGTTGGTGTTTCTAAATGCCAGGCAGCGCAAGTATGCGCTGCTTTAATAACTTTCCCGGTTTCCCTGTTTCGCGGTTTCCCGAAATTGTCCATAAGCCGATCCGTCTGTGCGTCTTCACCATTTCCCAGATGTTGTGGTGGTAGCCGCAATACGGCGGGGCTTTCATATTTATTTAGGTGCACAAGGCATATCGCGTATGGAGTTCGCCTCCCCCTGATCCCGTGCTTCTGCACGGCCTATCGCCCCTGAGATCAATCAAGACTCCTTGAAGAGAGCAATCCAGTCTTATTAATCTTATTTTCCCGGTGTTCAAACGCAGTCTATTTCGGGATAGGTTTTCATAATGACTGTTGCCTGAAAAACACCATCGCTTGGCCAAATGCCTGAGCGCCGATAATGAAATGCGATGCGTAAAGCAGGCTTGGCGGACCGGTCGTTGATGAATCTTGCGTTTTGCTTTTATAATGCAAGTAAGCAAAGTAGCCCATCAGAGCCAATGCCAGCGCACTGAGTGCTTCTGTAATTGACTTGTAGGTCGATACCTGCGGCTTGCCTATCTGGAGGGCTACTACAACAAGCGCACTGCAGCAGACGACAAGCTGCGCAATGAGTACAACTTCTTTAACGTTAGTGACTGATTGTTTGAATAGCCAACGTCTCTTCATTATGGCGAAGAACATGCCACAGCTGAGAACAACGCTTGAAACAACCCTAGTAAGTGGCCAGCCTGTCAGCGGTAACAGAGCAACCAGGCAAAGGAATGCCAAGAATGATAGGAGTGTTTTGTTCATGGGTGTTAACACTAACAATTCGGATTGTTCACTGTATTTACTACACCTTGGTATATTGAATCTCCAACCGCACCTACTAAGGTGGCGGGTAGACCAACCCAAGCAAAAGCTGTCGCTATGGGACTGTCTAAATCTACCAATACACCAAAGTTGCGCTCAGCGGCCTCTTCGAAATAGTTGTCAAAACAATCCCACCAAGCTGGAGGTAATTGAGTAGAGTCGTAATGTGTGCCTGCCACGACAATCCCGGTATGCTCGACGAACCAAACAACATTTCTAATCATCGACGAATAGGATAATAAATACTCACGTGTGGCTTGGTGAATAAAATCACTCTGAGCGATTTCGTCTTCTAAAAATTTGATTTGTTCAATGGACAGTTGAGCATTTGAGAAGTCAATGGTGGATCGAATCAATTCAGCCAGAAGTCTTCTCGCCTCTAGTGACAGGTGATCTTCCACAATGTTTGTATGAAAACCAGCTTCATAGTCAGGTAGAATGCTATTCCACTGAGCAACATATTCATCACTTGTTGCACTAGGCGAGTCATACTCCAGCTCGTTTACTTGACCTAGCATAGCGCGAATATTAGATCCAAGATAGTCGAACGGGTTGTTCGGGTTTTCAGGATTGTAAGATTTTTCTGTAATCTCGATTTTGGACAGGCCCAACTCTAATGAATGGATATACTCAAGTTCTTTTTTGTTTAGGCCGTCACCGCTTAAAAACGCCTCTTCGGGTTTAAGATTGGTTTCCTTATTGCAAGCAGTAAGTAGCAAGAAACAAGCAGCAAGTGACAAGTGACAAGTAGATTTCATTTGTTGTGTTTTATTCATGTGACGAATGCAATGTAAAAAAAATTTACAACACAAATTACTTGCTATAAGGTGATGTTCAACTTACATTAATGTAGTAGACTGTCTGCAACGCGGTCAAATAAAATTACCTGAGAGACCTATTAACTTTCATGCATTGAGCATTCCGTGTCGCACATAATTCAGAATGCATAACTGTCGGGTTTGAATCTCGAGCCTTCGATGGGTCCTCGTACTTCGCCGCATTCTTGCGGCGCCCATGTGTGCATATTGCACCATGTAGGGACGCGCCTCGCGCGTCCGCACCTGCATACGACGGATAGGACGCGCTTAGCGCGTCCCTACGTTGGTGTTTCTAAATGCCAGGCAGCGCAAGTATGCGCTGGTTTAAGAACTTCCCAAGCTCCCGATTTCCCAGTTTCCCGAATCGTCGCTGAGTCGATGGTTCGTCTCGCTTCGCCGCATTCTTGCGGCGCCAATGGCTGCATGTTGCACCATGCAGGGACGCGCCTCGCGCGTCCGCACCTGCATACGACGAATAGGACGCGATAAATCGCGTCCCTACGTTGGTGTTTCTAAATGCCAGGCAGCGCAAATATGCGCTGGTTTAAGAACTTCCCCAGTTTCCCAGTTCCCCGGTTTCCCGAATCGTCGATAGGTCGATAAGTCGATAGGTCTTCGGCTTCCCAGCTTCCCGATAAGTCGATAGGTCGATAGGTCGATGCGTCGACAAGTCAATCCGCAATCGGCGATAATTAACCTTCGAAGGCGACAACCTCTTCCACCTGCTGAATGTGCGTCTTCAACAAGTTCTCGATGCCGTTCTTCAAGGTGAGCATTGAACTGGGGCATCCGCTGCAGGCGCCGCGGAGGGTGACATACACCTTGCCTTCTTTGTAGGCCTTGAAATCAATCGCGCCGCCGTCTTGTTCTACGGCCGGACGTACAAACTGGTCCAGCAAGTCTTTGATCTGGTCATCGAATTCTGACGGTACGATGTCTTCGTCTGCTAGTTCAGATGTGGCGGTAGAACCGGGCGTGTTCGCATCCGGCGCTTTTGCGCCGTTCGCCTGCGGAACCGCACCTTCAGGCACCCACTTCACCGCTTCGAGGTGCTCAGTCAGAAACTCACGGATGTGCTCGCGCAACTGCTGTACAATCATCTCCCAGCCGAGCGAATCGTCTTTCGTGATCGAAACGTAATTGCCTGAAATGAACACACTCGTCACAAACGGGAAGTTCAGAATCTCATCGGCCAGCGGCGACGAACCCTCCACCTGCTCTTTCGAGGTGAACTCAACCTGCTGTCCGCCGGTGATGAGCGGGCGGTCAACTACAAACTTCATCACAGCCGGATTCGGAGTCATTTCAGCGTAGACGGCGGTGGGAATCTTTTTCGTTTCCATAAGAGCAGTTTTCTGTCGATGCGTTTTCTTTGCAAAGGTAAGGCGGAGAACCTGCGCATGAAACATCGTCGGCGCCGGCTTGTTCTCCCCGTCGCATTCAACCTCCTGAAATGAGAAGAACGATAGCCACGCTGGCCCTCCTGTTTCTGGCTTTTTTTAACTGCGCAAAAGCGCAGGATACCTGGCCTGTGAACGGAACACTTGAGAAAGACCTGACCATTTACCGACTCGCCAATGCCACCATCCATGTGAGTCCGACAGAGACCGCACAGGGCGCGCTGCTTGTGCAAAGAGGACGGATCATCGGCATCGAACGCGGTGAAGAGCAATACGCTGCCAAAAGCCGCGCAAATACGGTCACGATCGATATGGGGGACTACCACCTCTACCCCTCATTCATCGATCTGTACAGCGATTACGGCATGCCGGAGATCCCGAAGCAAAAACGGGAGCGGGGTCCGCAGTTTACCTCTGATAAGAAAGGACCCTTCGGCTGGAACGAGGCCATCAAGCCCGAAATACGCGGAGCCGAGCTCTTCAGCCACAGCAACGGCAAGCGCGAAGCACTTACCAAAGCGGGCTTCGGCGCGGTGATGACGCATCAGCACGATGGCATCGCGCGGGGCTCCGGAACCCTCGTCGCGCTGGGCGAAAATGACAATACGAGTCTGCTCATCCCGGAGGCCGCCGCCTGCTACTCTTTCCAAAAAGGAAGCTCGCAGCAAGACTACCCCAACTCGCTGATGGGCGCCATCGCACTGCTGCGGCAGACCTACTACGATGCCGCCTGGTACGCTGAAGCAACCGACCGGCGCGAAAGCAACCTTAGCCTCGAAGCATGGCTCAAGCTGCAGGAGGCACCGCAGTTCTTCGACACCCGCGATCGCCTTGACGTGCTGCGCGCCGATAAGATCGGCGACGAGTTTGACGTGCAGTACATTTTCAAAGGCAACGGCGATGAATACCAGCGCCTCGAAGCGATGCGACAGACCGATGGTGCCTTCGTGATTCCGCTTGATTTTCCGCAGGGCTACGATGTCAGCGACCCCTACCTTGCACGCATGGTGCCACTCAGCGAACTGATGCACTGGGAGCTGGCGCCAAAGAATCCAGCCTTTCTCGCTTCGGCGGGCATTCCGTTTGCGGTGACGGCAGACGGACTCAAGTCTCCTGATGAGGTCATTGCCCGCCTCCGCGAGAGCATCCGCCACGGACTCTCTGACACGCTCGCTCTGCACGCACTGACCCTTGGTCCGGCCGAAATGATCGGCGCCGATGACCTGATCGGAGCCCTCCGCGAGGGCATGATTGCCAACTTCATCGTGACCGACGGTCCGCTCTTCGATGATGACACCCGCATCTACGAGAACTGGATCCTCGGAGAGCCTGAAATCCTCATTGATCGCGAGGCGATTGACCTCTCCGGGCGCTACGCCATGACCTTCAATGACAAGACCTATGACCTCGTCGTCTCCGACGAACCGGGCAAGCACAAGGCGCACTTTGAGGTGATCCTGCAGAAAGACGGCGAAGCGGATACCACCAAGGTAACCGTAAAGCTGAGTCAGGAAGAACGCCAGATCAACCTGCAATTTGGTCCGCAGAAAGACGTCTTTGACGGGGTGTTCCGCCTTAGCGGAAACGTCTTCTCTGACAGCCGCATCTGGCGGGGCAAAGGCGAGAATCCCGCCGGTGAATGGCTCGAGTGGGCCGCCGTGAAAGAAGAAGACGCTCAAGAAAAGGCCAAAGACGAAAAACCGACGCCCGCCGTGGCATCCATTGACTCGGTGCGCATCCCGCAGCCGTTCATGGCCTACGGTCGTCCGCAGTTGCCCGAACAGCAGACGGTGCTCTTCACGAACGCCACCCTCTGGACCTGTGAAGAGGAAGGAGTGATTGAGGGCGGACAACTCCTCATTCATGAAGGTAAGGTGACTGCCCTTGGTCAGAAGGTTGACCTCGAGGCGCTTTTCGGCAAAAAATTGCCGGATATGCAGGTTTGGGATGTCGAAGGGGCTCATATCACACCGGGCATCGTAGATGAGCACTCGCACATCGCCATCTCGCGCGGCGTGAACGAAGCTACCCAGACCAGCTCGGCTGAAGTCAGCATCGGAACGGTGGTTGACAGTGAAGACATCGACATCTACCGCCAACTGAGCGGCGGAGTGACCACGTCGCAACTTTTGCATGGCTCGGCGAATCCGGTGGGTGGACAAAGCGGCCTGATCAAGCTGCGCTGGGGTATGACGCCCGATGAAATGCTGGTCGAAGACGCCGATGGCTTCATCAAATTCGCGCTGGGCGAGAACGTCAAGCAATCGAACTGGGGTCCGGATAACACCGAGCGCTTCCCACAGACGCGGATGGGCGTTGAGCAGGTATTCTACGATCTGTTCATCCGTGCCCGTGAGTACGAAGCAGAGTGGGCGGCCTATGACGAAGCGGTTGAGAACCTGAGCCGCAGGCAGCGCCGGAAAGGCGAGCTGCCTCCGAAGCCACGGCGGGATCTTGAGCTTGATGCCCTGCTGGAGGTGCTGAACAGCGAGCGTTTCGTGACCTGCCACAGCTACCGGCAAGATGAAATCAACATGCTCATGCACGTGGCCGATTCGATGGGCTTTACCCTGAACACCTTCACGCACATCCTCGAAGGCTACAAGCTCGCTGATAAACTCGCCGCTCACGGCGCAGGCGGCTCCAGTTTCTCAGACTGGTGGGCCTACAAGTTCGAGGTCAAGGATGCGATTCCGCACAACGGCGCCATCCTCTGGGAGCAGGGCGTGGTCACCGCGTTCAACAGCGACGATGCCGAGATGGCGCGGCGCCTGAACCAGGAGGCAGCCAAAGCAGTGAAATACGGAGGCGTTCCGGAGGCTGAAGCCTTGAAATTTGTGACCCTGAACCCGGCGAAGCTGTTGCACCTTGACGACCGCATCGGATCGCTGAAGGTGGGCAAAGATGCAGACATTGCGGTGTGGTCAGATCACCCGCTGAGCATCTATGCCAAAGCGCGCGCCACCTTCGTTGACGGACGCCGCTACTATGACCGCGAAGAAGATGAGCAACTGCGTGACAAGATCCGTGAGGAGCGCGCACGACTGATTCAGAAAATGCTTGATGCCGGCGAGGGCAAAGACCTTCCGAAGCCATCTGAAAAAGTGCCGCACCATTACCACTGCGACACCGTAACCGATCAAATCCGATAAATGATGAAGACCTTACTGACCCTGTTGTTTACGGCGCTTGTGTTGCAGTTCAGCGCGCAGCCAACGCCCGCTCCGGCACAGTCTGAGAGCATCCTCATCACCAATGTTACGGCACATCTGGGCACCGGTGAAATGATCGAGAATGCCGCGATCGGATTCGCCAATGGTAAGATCACCTTTGTGGGTAAGAGTAACGCCGCAAAAGCGGCGGATTATGACCAGGTCGTCGATGGCGAAGGTCGTCATGCTTACCCCGGTTTCATCGCACCCAACTCTACCCTCGGACTGCAGGAAATCGGCGCGGTGCGTGCTACGCGTGATCAGTACGAAGTAGGCACCTTTCGTCCGAACGTACGCGCCATCATCGCCTACAACACCGAAAGCGAAATCACCCCTACCGTGCGCACCAACGGGGTGCTGATCGGACAAATCACCCCGCGCGGCGGAACCATCAGCGGCAGCAGCGGCGTCGTGCACTTCGATGCCTGGAACTGGGAAGACGCGGCCATCCGCATCGTTGACGGGGTGCACGTCAACTGGCCCTGGATGCACCACCGCCACAGCGAGCACGGTAAAGTGGAGTTCCGCAAGCGCAAAACTTACGACCAGCAAAAAGCAGAGATCGAACGCTTTTTCACCGAAGCAAAAGCCTACTGCGCTGAGAAACCGAAGCTGACTGAAGTGAAATTTGAAGCGATGTGCGGACTTTTTTCCGGAGAGCTCAACCTCTACGTGCATGCCCATGACATCAAGCAGATCACCGAGGCTGTGCACTTCAAGCGGGAGTTCAACATCCCGAACATGACCATTGTGGGCGGGGCAGACAGCTACCTCGTCGGTGATCTTTTGCGCGAGAACAAGGTGTCGGTCATGGTCAGAAGGCTGCACAGCCTGCCGCGCTTCCACGAAGACGACATGGACCTGACCTACCGTTTGCCGAAAATGCTTGAAGACGAAGGTGTGCTGTACTGCCTCGAGAATTCAGGCGACATGGAGCAGATGGGTACGCGCAACCTGCCGTTTTATGCGGGCACGGCTGTGGCGTACGGACTGACCTACGAGCAGGCCGTGAAGGCCGTGACCCTGAACACGGCGATGATCCTCGGTGTGGCAAACCGCATGGGCTCCCTTGAGGTGGATAAAGACGCGACCTTCTTCCTCTCCGTGGGAGACGCCCTTGATATGCGCACGAATGACGTTACCCATGCCTTTATTGAGGGCCGGGCTATTGATCTTGACAACAGACAATTGCAACTTTACCGGAAATACAAAGCGAAGTACGAGTCGCAATGAGCAGAATCGCATCGAACCTGAAGGCTATCCGTCGGGCAGCCGGCCTCACCCAGGCCAGTTTGGCGGAGAAGCTGGGTGTAAACCGCTCGGCCATCGGCGCCTACGAAGAAGGGAGGGCAGAGCCGCGCCTCGGCACCCTGGTTGAGCTCGCCCGCATCTTTGATGTGACAATGGACGACCTGGTGCTGAAAGACCTTGCGGGCGGCGCAACCCCGCTGCCTTTCGTAAGCGATGCTGCTCCGCGAATCCTGTCAATTGCGGTTGACAGCGATCGCAACGAGGAGTTGATCAGTGTGGTGCCGGTGAAAGCCGCTGCTGGTTACCTGCACGGCTACGGCGACCTCGATTTCATTGCTTCCCTTCCCACCTTCAGGATGCCGGTCAAAGAACTGCCACAAGACCAGACCCTGCGGATGTTCCAGGTGGAGGGTGACAGCATGCTTCCGCTCCCGGGAGGGAGCTATGTAGTATGCACCTATGTGGAAGACCTGGCAACAGCAGGCGGTGCGCAGCCCTACATCGTCGTCACCCGCGATGAAGGAATCGTCTTTAAACGTGTAGAAAACCTCCTCGCGTCACGAGGGGGCTACCGGTTGATCTCCGATAATGCCGATTACCCGCCCTACGAAGTAGAGGCCCGGGATGTGATCGAAATGTGGAAGGCCCGCGCCTTTCTGCAGTTTGAACTCCCGGGAGAACTGAACCGGGCGGTTTCAAACGACAAAATCGAAGACATACGCTCTTCATTGCGTCGGATCGAAGACTACGTGAAGCGCTGACCCGCAACATCCAAGGCTTTTGCCTTGCCTGAAGAACACAAGTCGTCATTCTGTTGTACCTTATGTGATTGAAACAGATCAGATGAGACTATTGCTATCTACACTGGCGGTCCTGCTTACGACCGCTGTTTCGAATGCGCAACTGGTGTGCGGACTGTCAGATTATCAGGGCAGGCATATCGGTTGTGAGCACGGACTTCAGGGAACGGGCATTGACCAGTTTACCTACGTTCCGCCACCGGCAAATTACCAGCCGGGAGCACCTCGCGACGCCAATATCGTAGTCAATTACACCGGGTTTACACCAGAAGCACAGGCGGCCTTTCAATATGCCGTAGATATTTGGGCAAGCCTCCTGAACTCGCCGGTGACCATTGTCGTGAACGCCACCTTTGAATCGCTGGGCGGCAATACCCTCGGCTTCGCCGGTGCAGACGGTATCTTCAGAAACTTCCCCGGAGCCATCGAACCCAACACCTTTTACCCCCAGGCGCTGGCCAACAAGCTGCGCGGCAGCGATAACGACATCACTTCGCCTGACATCTTCTGCAGTTTCAACAGCGACTTCAACTGGTACTACGGCACTGACGGCAACACCCCGGGCGGGCAATATGACTTCGCCACGGTGGTCTTGCATGAGCTTTGCCACGGGCTTGGCTTCTTCGGGTCAGCAAATGTTGACAACGGCAATGGGTTCATAGGCTTTCTGGGTGACCCCGTGATTTATGACATTTTTGTGGAGACCGGCGCAGGTACGGCGATCACCGCCTTGCCGAATGGAACCTCTACACTGGGCAATGCGCTCACCGGAAACGACCTCTTCTGGAACGGTCCGGAAGGCGTTGCCGGAAACAACAACACCCAACCCCGCATGTACGCACCTTCAACCTGGGCGGGAGGCTCGAGCTATTCGCACTTGAACGAAGGAACTTACAGCTCAGGAAGCATCAATGCTTTGATGACCCCTTTTCTGGGCACCGCTGAAGCCATTCATGACCCGGGCCCGATCGTACAGGGCATATTCACAGACATCGGCTGGACCCTCGGTGGGTGCAGCATCCTCTCGGTGACCCCCGGAACGCAAACGACCTGCAACCCGGCAACGAACACTTACAACCAACAGCTCATTATCGAGTACGAACTCGAGCCGCAACCGAGCCTGCTCGTTGTGAATGGTTCACTCTATACCGTCACGGGGAGTCCGCAGACCATCAGCCTGAACGGACTACCTTCTGACGGGCAGCCGGTTGACGTGACCGTCTCCTTCAATGCCGAGCCGTCTTGCACCTTCACGGTTGAAAACCTCTTTACGGCACCTGAAGCCTGCTGTTCAAACGTGCGCATCACGTCTGTTGATACCGACAGCCGCCAGGTTACGCTGACCAACTTTGGAAGCTGTGCGGCGGAGGTCAGCAACCTGCAGGTTTGTTCAGACTTCTTCTGTGCCACAGTAGGCTCCACCTTGCCGGTGAACGGCACACCAAACATCGCCGCCGGAAACAGCTACACCTTCCAGTGGAACACCTGGTCACCGGATCCTTCCGGCACTGATCTCGCCCTATATGTTGCAAGTCCGAACTACACCAACCCCGATGACATGATCGACTTTGTGCAGTGGGGAAGTGCAGGCAACGGACGCGAGCCGGTAGCAGATGCGAAAGGCATCTGGACCGCCGGTAACTTTGTCACCGGTATTTCGCCTTACACCTACATCGGAGACGGCGTGCAGACAGGCGTCGCGTTCTGGGAAGGTACCATTCCACCATGTAACATTGATCAGGTCGTACCGGTGTCGCAGCTCGCTTGTGATCCGGCAACCAACCATTACGCGCAGACACTTTCAATCAGCTACACCTCTCCTCCGGCTGGGGGAGACCTCATCGTTAACGGGCAATCCTTCCCGATAGAAGGGAGTCCGCAGCTTATTGCCCTGGCCGAACTTGACAGTGATGGAAACCCGGTTGACGTGAACCTAAGCTTCAGCGCAGACCCCGGATGCAGCAATACTTTTTCCGCCGTTTTCACGGCGCCGGCGCTCTGCTTTTGCCCTACCGATCTCAACCAATCTGGCTTTACAGATATTGCAGACCTATTGCTTTTTCTCGCTGACTTTGGCTGCATAGGAAGTTGTTTAGCCGATTTTAATAACGATGGAGAAACCAGCTCTGGAGATCTGCTTGATTTCCTCTCGAGCTTTGATGCCCCTTGTCCATGAGTGAAGTCGAAGACCCACATTTTGACGTAGACATTATGGGTGAAGGACCTGCGGTCTTGCTCATCCATGGATTTCTGGAAGAAAAAGGCATGTGGTCATTCCTGCTGCCTGAGCTTGAAGGCAGAAAAGTGATTCTGCCTGATCTGCCCGGTCATGGTGAGAACAAGAACATCGCTGTTCCGGAGACCATCGAAGAATTGGCCGACCTGATGGCTGATTTGCTGGAGGCTACCGAAGTGGATGCGGCAGATATCATCGGCCATTCGATGGGCGGCTATATCGCAGCAGCCCTTCTGGAAAGGCATCCGGAAAAGGTGCGGTCGATAAGTTTCTTTCACTCGAGCGCAGGAGAAGACCCTGAAGAAAAAAAGACCGCACGCAACCAGGCTATCGAGGTCGTTCAGAAAGATTATAAAAAGTACGTTCGCGGTATGATCAACGGCTTATTTGAGCCATCGCACAAAGAAGCGCTTTCGGAAACGATAGAAGCCCTGATCGGGGCTGCCGGCAACATATCGCCCGGAGCTATCATCGGCTGCCTGGCCGCCATGCGCGATCGAAAAGATCAGGTGAAAACCTTACAAGAGACCACCGTGCCCATCGCTTACTTGCTAGGCGATAAAGACGCGGCACTGCCCCTTGAGCGCATGAAAAAAGAGGTGGAATCCGTTCAGCCGGATCAACACCTCTTTCTTGAAGGGGTTGGCCACATGAGCCACCTGGAGGCTCCGGATGCGGCAGTGGTGTTCTTGAAAAAATGGCTGGAGGCTAACGCTCAATCGTAAACCGTCTGCTTCGGATGTGCTCACCATCGAGCACCAGAAATACGTAGGCACTGTCGATGAGATCGTTTACCGCTACCCGAAGACGGTCGCCGGTGAGCTTGCCCGTTTTCAGAATTCGTCCGTTCGTATCACAGATGTCATACAGCGCATCCGGATGATCGGCATCGTACTCCACTTCGATGAAGCGTTGGTCATCGGTGACTTCCACTCGCAAACGCTTGAGAAAAGTAAATACACTCATTGGGCTTAGTATTCGTGAGTAGGTTAAAACATTATGGTCTTCTTTCATACGGATAAGCCACCGCCAGGTTTCAGAGAGCAGCAGATCATTTCCTATTTTTGCCGGCATTAACAGCGATCGCTATGGCACAAGATGACCTTCTGAAAAAATTGATCAGCCACTCGAAAGAGTACGGCTTCGTATTTCCGAGCAGTGAGATTTACGATGGTCTGAGTGCCGCCTATGACTACGGCCAACTGGGTACTGAGCTCAAGAACAACATCAAGTCTTACTGGTGGGCCGCCATGGTGCGTATGCACGAGAATATCGTCGGACTCGATTCGTCGATCTTCATGCACCCGATGACCTGGAAAGCTTCCGGACACCTCGACGCCTTCAATGATCCGCTGATAGACAACAAAGACTCCAAGAAACGCTATCGCGCAGACGTACTCATTGAAGAGCATGTCGCAAAGATTGAAGCGAAAATCGACAAAGACATCGCAAAGGCGAAGAAGCGCTTTGGAGACGCCTTTGACGAGACGCAGTTTCGCGAAACCAATCCAAATGTGCTGCGGCGACAACAGGAGATTGACGGTATCAATGCGAAGTTCAAGGCAGCGATGGATGTTGAAGACCTCGACGCGGTAAAGCAGCTTATCGTTGATCTCGATATCACCGATCCTGATACCGGCAGCAAGAACTGGACCGACGTGCGCCAGTTCAACCTCATGTTCAAGACCGAGCTGGGTGCCGTTTCAGGAGACAGTGGCGTTATTTACCTCCGCCCTGAAACCGCGCAGGGAATCTTCGTGAACTTTCTCAACGTGCAAAAGACCGGTCGCATGAAAGTGCCTTTTGGCATCGCTCAGATCGGAAAGGCTTTCCGAAATGAAATCATCGCCCGCCAGTTCATCTTCCGCATGCGTGAATTCGAACAGATGGAGATGCAGTTCTTCGTGAAGCCGGGCACCCAGAAAGAATGGTACGACTACTGGAAAGAGCAGCGCATCAAGTGGCACAATGCCCTCCGACTCGGTGCAGAGAATTACCGCTTCCATGACCATGTGAAGCTCGCCCACTATGCTGATGCGGCCTGCGACATTGAATTCAACTTCCCGATGGGCTTTAAAGAGCTTGAAGGGGTGCACAGCCGCACCGACTTTGACCTGACCCGTCACGAAGAATACAGTGGCAAGAAGCTGCAGTACTTCGATCCCGAAGAGAACAAGAACTACGTGCCCTATGTGGTCGAGACTTCGATCGGACTTGACCGGATGTTCCTCGCCGTGCTGTCGGCCGCATATCAGGAAGAAAAACTTGAAGACGGCAGTGAGCGCACTGTACTGCGCATTCCGCCGGCGCTTGCTCCGGTGAAAGCTGCCGTGTTGCCGCTCTTGAAGAAAGACGGCCTGCCGGAGAAAGCGCGCGAAATCCTCGCTGACCTGCAGGTTGATTTCAACTGCCAGTACGACGAGAAAGACGCCATCGGACGCCGCTACCGCCGCCAGGATGCCATCGGTACGCCCTATTGCATCACGGTTGATCACGACACCCTCGAAGACCATTCGGTGACCATCCGCGAGCGTGACAGCATGACGCAGGATCGCGTGGCGATTGATAAGGTACATAGCATCATTGCCGAACGCGTTTCAATGCGTAACTTGCTGAAGCAGTAGGCGCCATTAAACCCGCGCCGCTTTTCTGCGTCAAACTAAAAAACATGGTGCGTTTTTTATCTCTGACCTTTCTGGTTGCCGTTGCTTTCTGCGCGAAAGCGCAGGATGATATCTATTTCCCACCGCTTACAGGCGACGAATGGGAAACCATTGATCCTGCAACGCTCGGCTGGTGCACTCAACACCTCGACACCCTTGAGGCCTTTCTCGATGACCGGAATACCAAAGGGTTTCTCATTCTTTATAAAGGACGCATCGCCGTAGAGTACTACTTTGACAGCTTCACCCAGGATAGTTTGTGGGTCTGGAATTCTGCCGGAAAAACCCTGACCGCGTTTACCGTCGGCATAGCCCAGCAAGAAGGTTTTCTCGATATCAACGACCCCACGAGTGATTACCTCGGCGAAGGGTGGACCAACTGCACCCCTGAGCAGGAAAGCGCCATCACCATCTGGCATCAGCTGACCATGACCAGCGGCCTCGATGATCAGGTGTCCGATCCGTTTTGCACTGATCCCGAATGCCTGCAATACCTTGCCGCTCCCGGTGAGCGCTGGTCGTATCACAACGGTCCGTACACCCTGTTGACGCAGGTGGTAGAGGCTGCCACAGGCGTTTCCTGGAACCAATACGTCTACGACAAGGTGGCCGAAGAAATCGGGATGAACGGCTTGTACTTCCCCATCGGCTTCAATCGCATTTACATATCGACACCGCGTGAAATGGCCCGCTTTGGTCTGCTGATGCTCAACAACGGCAACTGGGATGGCAACCAGCTCATGACCGATCTGTCGTATTTCGATGCGCTTACGGTACCATCTCAAGACATCAATGAGAGCTATGGCTATCTCTGGTGGCTGAACGGACAAGACAGCCACATGCTTCCGGGCATACCCTTTGAAATACCCGGGATGCTCGTCCCCTCAGCCCCGGAAGAAATGGTGGCGGCGATTGGTAAAGACAGCCAGCTGATCAACCTGCTGCCCTCAGAAGATATCTGCGTCATCCGCATGGGCAGCACACCCGATGACGCACTCGTTTCGATCACCTTCAATACCGATTTGTGGAACCTGCTGAGTGAGCTGTTCTGCAGCGAAACCTCCGTTACTGAACACGAAGAGTCTTCTGTAAATGCATACCCACAGCCCGCTTCGGAGATGTTTACCCTGGCGGGTGTGAGTAGCCATGCTGACTGGATCGCTTTCGATCTGTCAGGCAGGGAACAGGCTTCAGGCTCGGGAAACACAGTCGGCTGTGCCAGCTGGCCGGCGGGCACCTACGTCATTGCCGTCGATGGTAAAAGGGTGCGTGTTCAGGTGGTGCATTAATCGAATCCTCGTACTTTACAGGCGCACTGCTCAGGCCGTCGAATTATGCGCACATCCCTTGCTCTTGCCCTTTTGTTTTTCACCTGTTTCTTTGCCTTTCGCGTCTGGCAAGGCGAGCAGGTCAAGCGCGTACTCAAGGCCGATCACGTTGAGCTGAGCCACGTCAAGTACGGGCTGTTCAATGTGGATCAGTGGAAGCTGATCGCAACCGACATCGTTTCCCGGAAGGTAGATGAGTTCGAGATTACCGAAGAGAACCGTGAAGAGGTCATCAAGAAGACCGAAGACATGCTGCACGAGGTCATTGATGAGGTGGAAGCGGTGCTGCGTGAAGAGAACAAGAAATCGCTCGGGGGCTTTTTCAAACAGCTCGCGTCTGATCTTTTCGTCCCGTTTGATGACGTGCGCAAGGGTATTCCGCGTTATGCCGAGACCATCGTTGATCGGCTGAATGACCCCGAAACGAAGCAGCAGCTGAAAGGACTCGTGCGGGAGCGCATCGACGCCTTTGCCGATGAGACCGTGGGTACCATGAACTATGAAGTGTACGATACGGTGGTTGCGCATTATGGCGCCGCAGAAGCGGCGGATGCGTTAAGCGTCATTGAAGAGCGATATGCGGCTGAACGACGGGAGCAGCGCAAGTGGGTGATCGGACTTGCAGTCGCCGTACTCGGACTCCTCTTTCTTGCATTCACCGGAGCTTCTTCACGCGGCGAGCGCATCAGCCTCACGCTCGGAGCACTCGTACTGCTTGCCTGCGGGGTGAGTCTGCCGATGATCGATATTGAGGCAACGATCACTTCTTTCCGCTTCCTGCTCGCCGGCGAACCGGTTGAGTTTTCGGATCAGGTGCTCTTCTTTCAAAGTAAAAGCATCCTGGAGGTGATTGGTGTGCTGCTGCAGAATGGCGATGCACCGCTTGTGGTGGTGGGCTTTCTGATCTTCGCTTTCAGTGTGTTGCTGCCGCTCGCCAAGCTTACGCTTACGTTGCTGTCGCATGTTTTCGGTAAAGCACCTCAGGCAAAGTGGCAGCGGTGGATTCTGTACAAAAGCGGCAAGTGGAGCATGGCCGACGTGATGGTCGTTGCGCTGTTTATGGCCTACATTGGTTTTACCGGGGTCATCAACAGCCAGCTGACCCAGATTGAACGGCAAAGCGGAACACTGGAGGTATTCACTACCAATAATTCAACCCTTCAACTGGGCTTTTACCTGTTTACCGCCTACGCGCTCTGCGGTGTTTTGCTCAGTTCCAGCCTGCGGGACTCCGCTAAATAACGGGGCGGTTATCCTAATTCAATCACCAACCGCCAAGCATCTCCCCGATCCCCGACCCCCGACCCCCGATCCCCGATCCCCGATCCAAGCCGTCGTCCCCACAACGCAGTTTGAGTTTGAGAGCGAGAGTGAGAGTGAGAGTGAGAGTGAGAGTGAGAGGATGATGAAACAGTTCTGCGATCCCCGACCCCCGATCCCCGATCCCCGACCCCCGATCCCCGATCCCCGATCCCCGATCCCCGATCCCCGATCCCCACAACGCAGTTTGAGTTTGAGAGCGAGAGTGAGAGCGAGAGTGAGAGTGAGAGTGAGAGTGAGAGGATGATGAAACAGTTCTGCGATCCCCGACCCCCGATCCCCGACCCCCGATCCAAGCCGTCGTCCCCACAACGCAGTTTGAGAGTGAGAGTGAGAGTGAGAGTGAGAGGATGATGAAACAGTTCTGCGATCCCCGACCCCGATCCCCGATCCCCGACCCCCGATCCCCGATCCCCGATCCCCGATCCCCGATCCCCGATCCCCACAACGCAGTTTGAGTTTGAGAGCGAGAGTGAGAGCGAGAGTGAGAGTGAGAGTGAGAGTGAGAGGATGATGAAACAGTTCTGCGATCCCCGACCCCCGATCCCCGATCCCCGACCCCCGATCCCCGACCCCCGACCCCCGATCCCCGATCCCCGATCCCCGATCCCCGATCCCCGATCCAACTCCTGTAAGAATCTTCTTACATCACCAACTCAATACACACTTACCTGACGTCTGAGGTGCGCTTCTACCTTTGGCGATGTCAACAGAACAACTTGTATAACTTTTACGGCTGAAACCCGTAGAAACACGGAGCCGTCTTAATTTCATCGATGGTTGTGAGAGCATTAAAATTAAAATTGACCAATATGTCCGCCAGGAAATTCTCTGTTTTCATTTTATCGGCATTTTTCTTTGGCAGCCTGCTGCTGACCTCTTGTGGCGAAGCCTCGGAGGGAAATGAAAAAGCCAGTCAAGACGATGTTAAATCGGAAGAGCAAACCCAGGAGGTTGGCTACGAAGACCTCGAGGGTGCTGCTGTTTCAGAGCGAAAAGAAGCGATCAAAAAAATCTTCTACACCATTCCTGCACCAATGGAGATGGCATCGCTTATTCAGTCGTCAGGCGCTGATTTTGACGCTGACCTGCTCAACGATGTTGACAATGTAGAAAACTATATGACCCAAAAAAGCCAGGCGCTGAACCTGGGTATTTACGGTGCAAACCTCAGTTACACGACGATGTTTGAGCGCAGCAAAGAATCGCTGTTTTATCTTTCTACGGTGAAGCAACTGGCCGATGATTTAGGCGCATCGAATATCATCACTGACAACCTGATCAGCCGTGTAGACAGCAACAAAGAGAACAAAGACTCACTGCTCAACATCGTATCCGACACCTTCTGGTCGTTGAACGCGAAGTTCAAAGAAGACGATATGGAAGACGTTTCTGCCCTGGTGATTGCCGGAGGGTGGATTGAGGCGCTGCACCTGGCGACTAACCACGCAGAAGGCAACGCCCCGCTTCGCCAGCGCATTGCAGAGCAGAAGTATTCGCTGAATGATCTTATCAAACTGTTCGCGACATACGAAAACCAGGAAAACCTCTCAGAAGTGATGGCTGATCTGGACCAATTGCAGCAAGTTTTCAGTGAAATTGAAATAAATAAAGAGAAAACTGAAACCTCAACTGACGAGAATGGTACAATGGTGATAGGTGGTGCAAGCTCAGTCACGATGAGCGACGAAACCCTCGCCAAAGTCAAAGATTCAGTCGCTGCAATTCGAGCTAAGTACATCCAATAATTGAAAAGCCCAAGAACGATGAAGTTCCTCACAGTATTTCTACCTCTTCTTTTGTTGCTCCCGCTGTCTTCTGATGCACAGTGCAGAAGCTTCACCAAGAAGAAATGCCTCCCTGAACTGGAAGGCTACGTACAAAATGACAACTTTAACAGCGCGGTGCTGATTCCGGGAGATGAAGCAGAGCTCCTTCTCACCTTCTACGCCGACAAAGAGTATCGCCTCCTGGTGTGTGGCCACCCAATTCTCGGCGACCTCGAGTTTGAAGTGCTTGACACCGACGAAGAAGTCGTGTACTCCAACCGCGATGTGACCGGCGAATCGCCAAAGAACATGTTTGACTTTAAAGTCGCCACAACACAGCAACTCATCGTACGCATCCGCGTGCCCGAGCCCGAAGAAGCCTCTACGCTTATCCATGAAGGTTGCGTCAGCGTAATGGTCGGGTCTAAAGAAAGCTAAGCACACCCTGAACTTTTTTCATAGAGCTAAAGAAGGCTGTCCTCTCGTGGGGCAGCCTTTTTCATTCCTCTGCAATCCGTACCTTCGGGAGTAGCTATGCACCTTGCGCGCACACCCTCTATTGTTAAACCGCTAGCGCGGGACTTCGTCTGGGACCTCCCCAATAGGCGCGGAGAGGTATTTCTGACGTTTGACGACGGCCCCGTGCCGGAGGTGACTGCCGAGGTACTGGATATTCTGAACGAATTTGGCGCTAAAGCAACCTTCTTCTGCGTGGGTGAAAACGTGCAGCGCCACCCCGAAATCTACCGCGCAATTCTGGAAAACGGACATCGTACGGGCAACCATACGTTCTCACATGAGAACGGCTGGAAAACCCCTCGATACGCCTACATTCGAAGCGTGGCTCAGTGCGCCCAAACCGTGAAGAGCGATCTCTTTCGTCCGCCGTACGGCAAAATCAGCCGCCAGCAGGTTGAGAGCCTCAAGCGCCGCTTTCACCTGGTGATGTGGGATGTACTCGCCGGCGACTGGGACGCCTCACGGAGTGCAAAAGATTGCCTTGCAGACCTGATCCGTCATACGCGTGAAGGATCTGTCATCGTATTGCATGACAGCCTGAAAGCAAAAGACAGGGTGCTGCCCCTGCTGCGACCTTACCTCAGTTGGCTGAAAGAGCAGCACCTTACCTGCGTAGCCATCTCTTCTGAACACCTTAAAACGAAATTGCATGCACATTCCTGAACGATACAATGCCCTCGTCGTGAGAATTGATCACGATGGCCAGGCTACCCGTACCATCGAAGAGGTGGGCATGGATTTTCTACCTGACAATGAAGTGCTGATCCATGTGAAGAATGCCGGATTGAACTACAAAGACGCCTTGTCTGCAAGTGGCCATCGCGGTGTGACCCGTAACTACCCCCACACGCCTGGGGTTGATGCTGCAGGCGTGGTAGTGGATGACCGCTCCGGAAAATGGACGTCCGGCACCAAAGTGATTTGCACCTCCTATGACCTTGGCATGAACACTCCGGGAGGATTCGCTGAGTATATCCGTGTACCGGCGGATTGGGTGGTGCCTATGCCCGAAGAATTCAGCTTTGAAGAGTCGATGACGCTCGGAACAGCGGCCTACACAGCGGCACTTGCCTTGTACAAAATGGAGATGTCAGGACAACACCCTGAAATGGGGCCGGTCATCGTTACCGGAGCGACCGGCGGCGTGGGCTCTATGGCGGTTGCATTGCTGGCGAAAGCAGGCTACGAAGTGCACGCCACTACCGGAAAGAAAGATAAACATGATTTTTTACGTCAATTGGGTGCCGCGAAGGTCTTTAGCCGCGATTACACCAATGATCAGAGCGGAAAGCCGCTGTTGCGTCCACAATGGGCCGGAGCCATTGACAATGTGGGGGGTCAGGTGCTCGCGACCCTGCTCAAGGCCTGCGACAGGAATGGCAATGTAGCTTCGATCGGTCTGGTCGGGAGTCCGGAATTCTCAACTACGGTTTACCCTTTCATCCTTAACGGCGTGAATCTGCTCGGGGTTGATTCTGCCGAAACACCTTATGCGATCAGAACAGAAATTTGGAAGCGCCTTGCCGGCTCGTGGCGCCTAAGCCTTCCGGAAGAAATGCGAACGCTTGTCCCACTGAGTCAAATCCCGGAGGCAATGCATGATATTCTTCACGGCAAGACGACCGGTCGGGTGGTTTGGAATGGTTTACGGTGAATTCTGTAACTTTCATTCTGAAGTTGATTCGTATCTTCGCCTATCGCTGAAACATTATGGGATACATCCAACGTCATATTGCTGACCTGCTGATGGAGCACGACTGTGTTGTGATTCCTGACTTTGGCGGGTTTGTTGCCAAGAAGCGTGCTGCGCGACTTGATGAGCAGCGCCACCGCATTGATCCGCCGGCAAAGGAGGTCGGCTTCAACGCCCGACTGTTCCACAATGATGGATTGCTGGCTCAAGATATGCGGCTGCGTGAAGGCATCTCCTACATCGAAGCGATGCAACGCATCGGCAGTGAAGTGGCATGGATCGAACGTCAGCTTGACGCCGGTCGGCAAGTGGCTTTTGACGGTATAGGAACCCTTTACCGCAACAGTGACAAGCAGGTGGCCTTTCTACCTTCAGGAGAACGTAATTTACTGAAGGCATCTTATGGCTACACCGCGGTCATGTTGACCCCTGTTGAAGAGGGCTCACCTTCTGATGAAAAGGCAGCAGCAGTAATTGCGCCGGTTCATGAAGAAAGCGAAAAAAACGGTGCAAAGCGTGCGCTGCGCAATCTCGCGGCTGCCGCTGCAGTGCCCTTCCTGATCGCTGCCGCATGGCTCGTTCAAGACATGAACGACGGCGACCAGCAGCTCTCATTGCTACCTGCAGCTATGATTTCAACGCCTGTTGCTGCAGATTACCAGCCGCGCATACCGGAAGAAGATATTTCGTTTGAAAAGCCTTCATTGACACCGGTGATGTCAGAGCTCCGCCAGACGTATCCGGATCTTGAATCTGTGCGTTATTCTTTTGAAGAGGATCAGGTGAGTGAAGATGGCGTGACGCTTACCTTGCGCTCTTTCGCCGCGAAAGCGGCGGATGCAACGGTGGGCGATGATGCGTCGGTCTCTGCACCCAAAGGGTCAATGAACCTTTACTTCATTGTGGGTGGAGCTTTTCGCGAGAAAGCCAACGCAGAGAACTACGTCAACGAGTTGAAGAAGCAAGGATATGATGCGTCTATTTTCGGACGTAAAGGTGAGTTGCACATGGTGTCTGTGAGCAGTTTCGCATCCCGCGCTTCTGCGCGGAAAGCCCTTAAAGAAATCAGGGAAAACGTGCAGCCGAAGGCCTGGCTGAAACGCAAATGAGCACTAAAACCCTTCCACAACCGCATGAAATTGATGCCGTAATCCTCGATTTCGGAGGAGTCCTTTACGATATTGATTACGGCGCGCCGGCGCGTGCATTCAAGGCGCTTGGCATGACGGATTTTGAAGAGATCTATTCGCAAGCGAGCCAGACAGATTTGTTTGATCGCCTTGAAAAGGGTACGATTTCAAACGACGATTTTATTGATGCCCTGCATGCCTATGTGCCGGATGGTGTTACCAAAGCGCAGGTGCTTGACGCCTGGATGGTTATTCTGCTGGGCATCCCGAAGCAGCGCGTTGATTTTGTGCACCGGCTGAAATCGCATAAG
Organism: Flavobacteriales bacterium; assembly: GCA_018402085.1. Taxonomy (GTDB): domain Bacteria; phylum Bacteroidota; class Bacteroidia; order Flavobacteriales_D; family Sanyastnellaceae; genus Sanyastnella. Next base: position 3,017,359 of record JAGYJM010000002.1, read on the forward strand.
CGCACCTTTTTGCTGAGCAATACCAACGCTATTCATGTGGCGCGTTTTGAGCAGGATATTGAGCGTGAAATGGGGCTTGATTATTTCAAATCAGCCTTCGAGAAGGTGTATTACTCGAACGAAATCGGCCTCAAAAAGCCTTATCCGGACACCTACCTCGAGGTGTGCCGCCGGAATGATCTGATTCCGGAGCGAACCCTTTTTATCGATGACTCTGTGCAACATGTCAAAGGTGCGCTGGAAGCCGGATTGCATGCCTACCACATCGAAGTGCCCGGTGAAGAGATTACAGAAGTGCTTGTCGAATGGACTTGATCAGTCTTTGATCATCCTATTCAAACCTTCCCACACAACGGTTTTACAAGGAGCAGCGCCTTGCTCAATGAAGTTGAAGAGTTCAGCATTGCGTTCGTGCTCATAGGTGCGCATGCCGCGGTACATTTGCGGTTCTGCCTGAGCGATGTCTGCCTGACCACTTGCCAGCCGGCTGAGATCTTCAGGCCGGGTGAGGTCGATGCCGGCGTCTTCCTGGATGCGCAATTCGATTAAGAGGGCTTGGGAGTCTTCAAATTTCACCACCCTCAAACAACAGGGTTCACGCATTTCAACACAGCGAATGTTCGACAGTGACTTCTCCCAGAAGATGTCAGAGAACATTTCGATGAGTTTTTCGGCTTTCTCGTTGTCAGTGGTTTTGAGAGAATCCCACTCGTCAGCCGTAATGGAATTTGCGGCTAGAAACTGGACGAATTCATCACGCACTCCATCGAGTTCTTCGCGTAGTAGCTTACGGTATTTCATGGATGCGAATATAGGCAGAACGGTTTTCCGTCGGCCGTCAGCCGTCTGCTGTCAGCGGTCTGCCGTCTGCCGCTTCGCGGCTTCGGGAGCGCCCCCTGATTCCAGGGTAGCCTTTGAGTATTTGCATGTCCCGCAGGTGTCCTGCAAGCGTCCCGAAGGCGACTGTCAGGCGACGACCTCCATCTTCAGGATCTTGTCACCCTGGCGGATGTCGTCAATGACATCAACGTTTTCGATGACCTTCCCGAAGCAGGTGTGGTTGCCGTCAAGGTGCGAGGTGTTGTTGCGGCTGTGGCAGATAAAGAACTGTGAACCACCGGTGTTACGTCCGGCGTGAGCCATCGACAGTACGCCACGGTCGTGGTATTGCTTTTCACCGTCGAGTTCGCAGTTGATCGTGTACCCCGGACCGCCTGCTCCGGTGCCGTCAGGACAACCACCTTGTACAACGAAATCAGGGATTACGCGGTGAAAGGTGAGTCCGTCGTAAAAGCCGTCTTTAATGAGTTTTACAAAGTTGGCAACGGTTCCCGGTGCATCGTCTTCGTAAAGTTCAGCGACCATATCGCCTTTTTCGGTATTGATGTTGACTTTCATGGTGTTTTCTTTGAGCAGCGAAAATAGATGCAATTCGGTCTATTCGCAATTCATTCCCATCAAAGCGAGTAGAATGATCAGGTCATTCGAAGATGTTTGATCACTGTTGTCGAGGTCACCTGCACATTCGCTACCCGTGCAACCGAATCCGCTGAGCAGAATAAGCAGGTCATCTACAGAGACAGCGAGGTCTCCGTTGAGGTCTCCTTCACAGCCGGCAGAAAGATCATCACCCTCTTCGGGAACATCGCCAATGAAGTAAATGGTCTGTGTGAAGGAGGTGTGGTTTCCAAGGCAGTCAACAGCTGTCCAGGTGCGTTGCACGGGGGAACGATCACAGCAGGCAATATCGAAGAAGAAGTCTCCGCTGCCGGTAATGGCTTCATCGCCATCTGTTCCCGTGAAGGTAAACCAGGCCGCGGCCCCGTAATTTGTGTTCTTCCCATTCGCTGCATTGCCCACTTGTGCGCCGTAAAACAAGTTCTGAGGTGCATGGTTGAGCTGAAGTTCAAGGCCGTCGTAGACCCCCCACCCTTGTGCAGAGGCGCCCTGGGCGATAAGGTAGTACAGCCAGTTTTCATGTTCACCGTTGCTGATATCGCAGTCATCAAGATAGCTCGTCGGGAAGAGCTGGTTGCTCCAGGCATCCCAATCGAGCCCGTTTTCGAGTAGAATGTTGAGGGTGAATCCTCCATCTGGGTTTCCGATTTCGGCCACGTCACCCTGAATTGAGATCGTGCCATCATCTTCTTCAGACCAAATGATGTTCATCGCTTCGAAAAACGCGGCCTCTTGACCATTGAAGTTGAAGAGCACAAAGCTCGCGGGAATTGCTCCGGCGCATGTTTCGCCATTGGCAAACGCTTCAGGTGTGAGTCCGGCGCAAAGATTGCTGTCATTGTTTTCAATCGGTGTTTCTTCGAATGTGACGGTGAGGTCACCATCACAATTATCTTGAGCGATAAGCTCAGGTGCAGGTGGCAGGTCTTCACTGCAGCCGATGATCAGTTCTTCTTCGGGGAGATTGATGAATTCAGGTGCGGTATCGTCATCGATATAGATGATCTGTTCTGCAGAGACGCTGTTTCCGCAGGCGTCGGTTGCAATCCAGGTGCGTACGAGTGTGCCGTAACATCCTCCGGACTGCAGTACATCTTCGAAGGTTATTTCCACAAGAGAGCATTCATCTGTAACGGTCGGGGCAGGAATGTCTTCAGCATCGCATTGCACGGTGATCGCATAGGGGTAGTCGCTGAAGATAGGGGCTTCGGTATCGGCGATCCTTGTGATGTTTTGAGAAACCGTTGTGCTGTTACCGCAATCGTCGGTGGCTGTCCAGCTTCGCTGAATCACTTCAAAGCAGCCGTCAAGAGCTATCGATGAGGCAGCGTTGAGGTCAAGGTCATCGTCGCAATTGTCGATCCATTCCGGAGTGTAATCGGGAAGTGCCTCATTGCAATCAAGTTCGATTTCGGCTACCGGAGGGTTCACAACTTCGGGTGCCTGGTCGTCAATGGCTGCGTAGATGACCTCACAGACGGTCGTGGTCACATCGTCTGAGATGGTATATGTATTGGTCACCTCAAACGGTGAATCCGGACACCCCAGTCCGATGGCAGATGACGCCAGCGAAATACTCACGTCGCCGCAAGCATCGATAATTACAATGTCATCAGAAGACGCTCCTGGGATATCTGCAATACAATTGAAGCTGGTGATCTCTGCTTGCGGGCATTCAACCTGCAGGCTGCAGCAGTCTTCGACAATGACTTCAAGCGGCTGACTGAGTTCAAAACAGCCTAAATCAGGGTCGCCGGTGATATCATCCACCTGATCTCCGACTTCGGGGATGGTCACGTCACCCTCGTAAGAAAGGCTGTAAATGAAATATGAGCCCGCTTCAAAGCCGTTAAGGTCGAAATCACCGCTTTCATTTGAGTCAAGTACAATTCCCAAATCGTCAGTGAGATAGTAAAGCAAGTTCGCGTTTGAAACGCTGTTAGAAGATGCGCCAAAAGTCAGCTCATCAGTTGTACACGCTGTTAAAGGACTGGTGCTGCCATCGTCGAAAGAAAGCACTCCGGCATCGCAAGAGAAAATAGAAAAGCTGCCTGACTCAAGGAAGACCACACTATCATAAGCCGTGTCACCGGCATCTGCGACCACTAGTTTAATGTGGTAAACCTCTCCTGCCTGAACGCTTGCTGAAGCCTCCAGGCTAACCGTGAAGCCGTCCATTTGGGTGCCGTTAGGATCCGTGTTTGAGGTATTGATGTTGTAAAATTCACAATTGGTGCAGCCGAAATCATTATCTCCGGCATTGATATTATCGATGGTAATCGGAAGGGTTGTTCCGGGTACGAGCGCTATGTTAGCGGCGTTGTCTGTATATGGACCGGAAATACCGGGTCCGCTAAGGAAAAAGCCAAACGCATCGTTAAAAGTCGAATTGACAAATTCAGGATACTCTTCCGAGGCCCAGACGAAATTGAATGAGATTACGTCTTCATTCGGAATGAAGTCAAACTCCAGTATGGCGGCATCGTTGAATGTGTAACCAGGGTTTGCGAGCAGCAGGTCTGCGTCGCTCGCGCCGAAGTTGCCTCCTCCGACCGATGAGGACCCAATGTTATTCGGGCCGACAGCTACAGAAATGTCACCTGTAGCGAGCGCCACACCTAAAGGGATCGGAATATTTGAATTCTGGCTGTCGAAACTGCCAATTTGGTTGGACGAGCCTGAGAACGTAATGTTGGTAACGGTAACGCCCGGACCCAGTAGAAAGTCTTCTACGGCTTGCGTAGGCGTAACAGAAGGGTCAACGGTGAGTTGGCAGAATGAAACGGAGGCAAGAAGAGTCAATGCTCCCGTCAGGAGAGATTTTGAGCAGCGCATAGTCTAAGACGTTGGTGTAAGGTGCAATCGGCTATATATTAGCCGATTAGCGTTATCAAACTTAGAAATATTTTTCGATTAGATCACGAAAATGGCAGATTAATGGGTGGAAAACTTGGTTGAGTTTGTGAAATGGCCGGAATAATTGCTGATTGGTGCGGTGAACTTCGAAAACTTGCAGATGAGGCTTTTAGGTAGTGTCTGAAACGAAGAAGACTCCACCTGTCCCCAGGAAGAGTCTTCTCCTTCATCAGCAATTTTCACCTCCCGCGCTTCCCGATAAATCGGGACAAGTCTTGCGCGGAGAAAAATTTTCTGCAAAGCAACTGCTAAACGCTATGCATCGATCCCTTCCAGTTTCAAGAGAAAAGCATATTCAAGCGCCACTTCCTTGTAGCGTTGGAACCTTCCGGAAGCACCGCCATGACCAGCTTCCATATTTGTTTTGAGCAACAATAAATTCTGATCCGTTTTAAGCTCACGAAGCTTCGCAACCCACTTGGCAGGTTCCCAATACTGTACCTGGCTGTCCCAATACCCCGTGGTCACCAAAAGATTGGGATAGTCTTTTGCTTCGATATTATCGTACGGCGAGTAGCTCTTAATGTACTCGTAGTACACGCTGTCTTTTGGGTTGCCCCATTCGTCAAATTCACCGGTTGTGAGCGGAATAGTCTCATCGAGCATGGTCGAAACCACATCTACGAACGGCACCGAGGCCACAACGCCGTTCCACAGTTCAGGCTTCATGTTGATTATAGCTCCCATGAGAAGACCTCCGGCGCTGCCTCCCATCGCGTACAAGTGATCAGATGAGGTGTAGTTGTTCTGCACCAGGTATTCACCACAGTCAATGAAGTCAGTGAAGGTGTTCTTTTTCTTGAGCAATTTGCCGTCTTCATACCACATACGACCCATTTCCTGTCCGCCCCGGATGTGCGCAATGGCGTAAATGAATCCTCGGTCGAGCAGACTCAGGCGCACAGAGCTGAAATAGGCATCCATGCTGGCGCCATAAGATCCATAACCGTACAACAGCGTGGGGTTCTTTCCATTCATATCGGCGTCTTTGCGATAGACGATCGACATAGGCACCTCAGTGCCGTCATCTGCGGTCACCATTACACGTTCGCTCGTATAGTTATCAGGATTGAAGTTGGGGTCAAGCACCTCCTGCTGCTTGAGCAGATCACGCTCGCGACTCACCATATCGTACGAATAGGTTGAATTTGGGGTGGTCAGAGAAGTGTACCCGAAGCGCAGCACCTGTGTGTCAAATTCAGGATTGGTGCCCACAGAAGCCGTGTAGGCGGGATCCTGAAATTCAATGTAGTGCTCTTCGCCCTCCCACGGCTTGATGCGAATCTGGGTGAGCCCGGCTTCACGCTCGTCAATCACGAGGAAGTCTTTGAATATTTCAATCCCTTCAAGGAGTACATTCGGACGGTGCGCAATGACAGTCTCCCAATGTTCTTTTGTGGTCTTATCTAAAGGGGTACGTGAAAGCTTGAAGTTCTTGGCTTCAAGATTGTTCACAATGTAGAAATGGTCATCATAGTGTGCTACGCTGTACTCCAGCTCCCGCTCACGCGGTTGAATCACTTGCCATTCACCTGACGGATTGCTCGCGTCAAGGTAACGCACTTCAGATGATAGTGTTGCATAGCTGCCGATCATCAGGTAGTCTTTTGATTTGCTTTTCCAGACATAGCAGCTGAAGGTTTCATCAAGCTCTTCATAGACCAACTCGTCTTCAGACGCACTGGTGCCGAGCACATGTTTGTAAATGCGGTAAGAGCGAAGCGTAACGGGATCTTTCTTCGCATAGAAGAGCGTTTTATTGTCGTTCGCCCAAACGGCTCCTCCGGTCGTTTCCGGAATTTGATCGCCGAGTAGTTCGCCTGTTTCGAGGTTCTTTACATATACGGTGTATTGACGACGGCTCACGGTGTCAACACCAAAGGCAAGCAAGGTGTTGTTTGTGCTGATCGAGTTGCCCCCTACCGCGTAGTAGGTATAACCTTCTGCCATTTCGGGTACGTTCAGCATGATTTCCTCCTGGGCTTCAAGACTTTCTTTCTTGCGGCAATACAGCGGATATTCCTTTCCCTCTTCATAACGCGAATAGTACCAGTACCCGTCTTTTTTGAAGGGCACACTTTGGTCATCCTGCTTGATGCGGCCCACGATTTCTTCATAGAGCTCATCTTGCAAGGTGCGCGTATCGGCCATCACCGTGTCGGTGAATGCATTCTCTGCGTTGAGGTAGTCAACCACAGCCTGTGTCTGCGCATCCGGCTCGGAAGCTTTCTTTTGCTCATCGCTCAGGCGCATCCAGAAATAGTTGTCGACACGGGTGTCACCATGTATGGTCATTTCGTGCGGTTCTTTCTGCGCTGCAGGCGCATCCGGCAATTGCTGAGGGGTGCTTTCTTTTTCCATTGGAGCTTGATCTTGGCAGGCTGCGAAAATAAGAGCCACGCTGAAGAAGATGAAGAATTGTTTCATGGGTTTGGTCTATTAGGGTGTTCGAAGCTACTGAACTTTGGCTTTCAATTGGCCAATTTATAACGAATGTCGTTCGTTCGTCGATCAGTATCGACGCTTCGACGATTTCTAAGGAGCGGCTCGCTAAAGTTATATCAAATTCATGTTATGCGAGTACTACTGGTAGATGACAACCCTCTCGATTTGACGATGCTCCGTTTCCTCACAGGAGACATCAACGCCTTGATTGAAGAAGGCGAGTCTGTTGAAGAAGCCATAGAGGCCGTTCAGCGATTTAATTTTGATTTGATCCTTACCGATTTCGAACTGGCAGACGGACAAGCAACTGAATTGCTTCATTTTGTGCGAAAATTTTCGCCTCAAACACGTGTCTGGTGTATTTCCGCATCGGTCGGTTCTACTGACTTTACCCATCAAAGAGCCCAGTTCGACAGAATCTATGCAAAGCATCAGGATTTTAAGAAACTACAGGCTGATTTTGGTGGTTTCGCCCAGGTCATGTCACGTGCCTGACGCCCTTACTCTCTGCACAAAATCATCTAGTCGTTTACGCTCTTCCCGAATACAGTGCAATAGTGCCGTTATGGGGTACTCTTGCAGCGCCTCTTCGCCCTTAGCCATCTCAATCTGTTTTTCGAGTTGCGATGCAATACCATAGCTTTTTTCCAGTCCGAGCATTTGAAATGACGGACGATGTTTATGAAGGATCGCCCGCAATTCATTCAGATCACCAGTCGCATCCAGCCTTTTCAGGCTGTCTTCAAATGGTCCAAAACCTTCGTCAAAGAAGTTGACCATCTTGAGTAATTGTGTCAGGTCATTCGCGAAATACGCCTCGAAAACTGCTTCAAAACCGCTGAGATCTGCCGCCTTTTCTTGTAAGACCTTCGTGATTTCAAGACGCAATTGAGCCGGTTTGAATGGGCGTTGAATTACCGCGTCAAAACTGTTGTGCAGGGATGTTGCAGTTGAATTGCGCAAGGCGAGAAGGGCCGTCTTAACCGGGCGAATGTTTTTTTCGCGCTCAAAAGCGCGGATGCCGCTAATCACCCTATTGCCAAACGCAGCGTCGCAAAGCACAAGATCAAATGAGTTGTTTTTACGCATGGCGATGGCCTCTTCAGCCGTATCTACGATGCTCACGTCAGGGGTATTCCATTTTTTGAAGAGCGTGCGGATGTACTCGCGCTGCAACTTAGAGCTTTCCACCACTAGGAATCGGCTTTTTTGAATAAGCGCTTCAGCCTCATTTTGCCCCGGCTCGGGCATGAGCGGCGCCGGTGCGGCAGTCATCTCAAATGATGCGCGGATCATCAATTCTTCACTTTGCCCTTTGTCTACCATAAATTCACCATCGAGCTGATCAATGAGGTCTTTGGCGGCATCCAGGTTTGCGGGGTTTTCAGCGCGTTGCTGCGGCTGCAGACCGGTGGTCAGTTCTTCGGCAAAAGGTGCAAAGGTGCCTCGGGCATAAACGCAGAAATCAACATAGCTCACATCCGATTTTTCTTGATTTTCAACGGTGTACGACATATTGACACGGCCATTCCAGAGGGTTTTTCGCGCAATGGTGACAAGTTGCATCAGCGCTTGAAAAAGCATGGATTGCGGAAAATGAAACAACGGAGCCGGCTCCCCGTCAATCATCCGGTCGATTTCTACTTCTGAACGATGATCGAGTGCGCAGTGCAGGGCAATCACGGCAGAGGTCACTTGCGAGAGGTCGGTGGATGAATGCTTGAGCGTAGTGCGTCGTCCCGTTTTCCCGGTCACGGTTTCAACGGTTTCCGAAATGGTTTGTCCAAGCAAGCGCGTGGCTTCGCAAAGCACTTTGAACGTTTCTGATGAGGTGTCTAAGCGATCTTCACCGCGCAGTTGTTGAATCATTCCCGCCAGCCCGTCAAAGGGCAGTTGCAACTCATGAATAACCCGCCGAAGCAAGGTTTCTTCATTTCTTCGGGCCGCTTCGGCCTTGTCTGTCTGTTGCTTCAGCGCCTGCTGGGTTTCAATCAGTTCAGTAATGTCGTAGTGAATGCCGATGGAGCCGATGACTTCACCCTTGCGCGTAATAGGTGCCCCCGAGATCAGCACATGAAGGATGTCTCCTTTTTTTGTCTTGAGTTGCGTCTTGTAAACCGAGCTCTGGCGGTTCTGGCGCTCTTTGATGTATTCGCTGATATCGATATCTGCGTCTTCAGGCAACAGTACTTTTGACGCATTGCGCCCAATCAGCTCTTCTTCGCTGTAGCCGGTGAGCTGGCACATGGCATTGTATACGCGGGTGATGCGGTCTTCGTTGTCGACTTCCATCACCCCGAGCTCCATGTTTTCAAGAATTTTACGGTACTTTTCTTCTTGTTCTTCGAGTCGCCGCTGCAGCAAAATACGTTCTGAAATGTTGGTATATTTCCATAGGTGCCCGCGGTAACCGTCGTCAATGAATACCGGAATATACGAGCGCTCCAAAATGCGCCCGTCAACCATTTCGAGCATGTCTCCGTTGGTCTTCTTCTTTTCTTTCAGCAGTTCATTGATCCGATTAACGAATGCATCCGGATCTTTAAAAAGGTGCTTCGATTGCTCAGCGGCTTCGCTGCAGTCTGTTCCGCTCAGGCTGTCAGGGTCTGCAGGAATGTCGAAAAGCTTGCAAAATTGCTGGTTAATCAAGTGAATTCTGCTATGCTCGTCTTCTACCAGAATCGCGTCATCGAGGTTGCCTACCAGCCGCCGGAGACGTTGGTGAGCCAGTCGCAATTGTTCTGACTGTTCATGCTGATGGGTGATGCAGTGTGCAACGGCAAAGGCCTCATGAAAAGATCCGTTTTGGTATGTAAGCCGCACGTGCTGTCCGAAATGGGTGATGCTGCCGTCAGCGAGAAGAAAAGGAAACGCATAGTACTCTTCCTGAACCCCACCGGCAATCGTAGCCTGATAATGCCTCACCACCTCGGCACGCATATTCTCGGGTAAAAAGGTATAGAAGGGCTTTGTAAGCACCTCGCTCTTTTTGTACCCGAGAAAGGCAAGCCCGGCGTCGTTGATGAAGGTGATCTCTCCTTTCGGATTCAACCTGTAAATAATCCCTGGTAGCTGATGCAATACCTCAAGATCTGATGCCGCTTTGCTGATACGCTCCATAATTGATACCCGAAATGCCTTGCGAAGTATACAAATGACAGGGGTATTCTTTGTAAGTCAGGGGCTTATATTCGACTAACGGATCACGTTTACGTGCCCTGTTTGCTTTACCCGCTGGTCTTTCGTGTCGTACCAGATCGTCCAGATGTACGTGTCAATCTGCACGTAATAGTCACCGCGATTCACTGAGCCATCCCAACCCTCTTCGATGTCTTCAGTGGCAAAGATCAACTCACCCCAGCGGTTGCGGATTTCCATTTTAAAGCCGCGTACGTTGACGCCCTCCGCTCTGAAGAGGTCGTTCACGCCGTCATTGTTCGGGGTAAAGGTGTTGGGTACGTAAATCGGATTGAAGACTTCAACAAAGGTGCTGTCATCGTTCCTGCAGCCGTTCGCGTCGATGGTCCAAAGGGTGTACCATTGATCTTCTTCAGGCGTTACCACCGGGGTCTCACAATCGGTACAGCTCAGCCAGAGGTCGGGCTCCCACCAGAGGGTATCACCATCAGCCGTGCCGAAGAGGTTGTCCCACTCGAGCCAGTTCAGCCGACGGTCCGGACCGGCTTCAACGTACGGCAGGGGCAGCACGTTCACGAAGACTTCAGCCTCGGCGGTGCAGCCAAATTCGTCGGTTACGGCCACAGTGAAGACCTGGTCGTCAGGAGGGTGCACCGATGTTGATGCGCTGTTGGGATTCTCGACGTAAATCGAGGGTTGCCAGGCGAAGGTTTCGCCACCGGAGGCGCTGACTTCGGCGCTTTCGCCAAAGCACATTTCAGTGTCCGGTCCGGTAGAGGCCGTCGGTATGATGACCTCCACGTCTACCTGGTCTTCGCCGCTGCCGCAGGCGTTGGTGACCACGACCGTGAAGGTGGTGTTTTCGGTTACAGTTACGTTGGTGACCTGCGCGTTGGGGTCGTCGCAGAGTTCGGCGGGTGACCAGCTCCACGCGAGTCCGTCAGCGGCGACGAGTTCCGCGCTGTAACCGGTGCACACTTGCACGGGTGGATACACCTCGCTTCCGGGCAACACGGCGTCAACGGTGACACTCACTGTTTCTTCTGCGATGCAGCCTTCAGCGGTGGTGACGGTAACCTGGTAGGTGGTGCTGGTGACGGGACTCGCTTCTGTTTGCGACGCAAAAGCGTCGGATAATCCGGTGGTCGGAAACCACTCGTACTCCTGTCCGCCCGAAGCTTCAAGGATCGTTGACTGGCCAACACATATCTGCGCATCGTCTGACACGGAAATGTTTACCGGAACCCAGTCTACAAACACACTCACGGTGTCGCTCTCACAGTCATTCTGGTCTACCAGAAAGTAGGTGGTGGGCTCCACAGGTGTGGCCTCCGGATTCGGAATATCAGTGGCGCTGAGGGTTGGATCATCAAGCCAGAAAGCGTTGACGCTACCCAAGCCTTCGAGTGTCACGCTTTCACCTTCGCAAATAGGCTCTACAGGCGCAACCGAAGGGTTGACGCCGGGCAAGACCTCGATCTGTAAGTAAGCAGTATCAGGTTCGATACAGCCGTCGGCATCGCTCAAGATCAGGCTGACCTCAAAGGTGCCATTGGTCTCGTACACGTATTCGGGCTCGAATTCGCTGCTGGTGTTGCCGTCGCCGAATTCCCACAGGTACTGGTCGCCCCCCGTGCTGGTGTTGACGAAGGGCGCCGTCTGGCCCTCGCACACTTCAAGCGGACCATCGATTTCGATTTCGGCATCGAGTTGTTCGAGGTCAAATTTGAAGACGCCCAGGTTGCAGTTCACACTCGGGTTGGTGGCACTCCAGGCATCCGGGGTGCTCGGAAAATCGCTGTTTCCCCCGCAGCCGGCGCATACGGCCTGGTACACGCTTCCGTTCTTATCAAACTTGGAGGTGCCTCCGTCAACATGTTCGCGACTCTCGCCACCACCGAAGTAGGTAGCGTAGACGAGGTCTTGAGCGTCTTCCGAGAGTACAGCCAGCCAGAAGTCACTGCCATCTGTGGTGGTTTGGTAGGCGTCAGGCGACAAGGGCAGTCCTTCAGTCGTACTCTCCGTGGCCCATTGCGAGTTCTGCGTGTTGGTGAGTCCACCCCAGCCTGAAATGTAGATCTGATCGCAATCGCTGACGAGGAAAGCAGTTGGCGATATATCAATGGCGCCGCTGCCTGTGCCGATGGTGGTCATCCATTCGAGGGTGGTGAGGTCAGGACTGTAGGCGGCAATGAACTGTCCGCTGTTCGGGATGCTGAATACGTCTCCGACGGCTTCGGGCGAACCTTCAGATTGCCCGAAAATATAAATCCGGTCTTCCTGATCCAGTTGCACGAAGTAAGCCTGGTCATAGGCTTCCGTTCCGAAATAGGTGCCTGTTTCGTAGGAGCTAAAGTCTGCGCTGAAGCGCAGGATGAAAGCGTCGATGTCACCGTTGAATTCTGCATCCGCCGCTTCTGCGGCGTTGAACCAACCTTCACTACGCGTACCCCCGGCAACAATAAGCGAGCCCTCTGAATCGAGCTGCACGCTGTAAGCGGCATCGTCGTTCAAGCCACCCACGTAGCTCGCCCACAGCAACTCGGTCAGGTCAGCGCTCAGGTAGAAGACTATGCCGTCTTGCGCTCCGGCCGGACCCATCTGGGGCGAAGGTGCGGCCATCGGGAAATCGCTGCTTAGCGTAGTGGATGCCACGATCACATTGCCCTCTTCATCGTTAATGACCTCTCCGCGAAATGAATCTCCGTAGTTGTAGAAGAGCTTATCGGCCATGTTCATGCCGTCGGTATTGCTACCTCCGATGTAGGTGGAGGCCAGCAGCCCGCTGTCATCGCCGGTGAAGCGCGTCACGAAGAAGTCGCAGCCGCTCTGGTGGGTGGCATTGACGAAAAAGGTGCTGAACGGAAAAGCCGGACCACCCGCAAGGCTGGGCTGAAAAGCGCCTGCGGTAACCGGGAAATTCGTGCTTCCGGTGGTACCCATAACGGTATAATTGCCCTCTTCATCAGAGATCACCGAATGCGGCATTTCGAGTCCGTCGCCACCCAGGTAGGTAGAATACAACAACTGTGATCCATCAGCCGAAAACTTCGAGACCCCCACGTCACAATAGCCATTGACAAGGATATCCCAGTCATTCTGGATGGCGCCAATGGTGGTTGGATAGCCGGCCTGAAAAATGCAGGACCCTGCGATGAGGTTGCCATCGGGGTCGTCAGTGGCGGTAAATCCGAAATTGCTGGCCAGCGCACCCACGAAAGTGCTAAAGATGATTTCAGGATCGATGGTCAGTGGGTACTTCGGATCGTATTCACCGAGCGCATAACGAACGGTGTTGTCTTCAAGTATAAAAGCACATTCTACATCAACGAGTTTGCCTTCAATCAGTTGGTAGGCGTATGGAACAAGTTCCGTCATACGCCCCACCGAGGTTTCAGCGATGAGTTGTCCGCCCCGCAACTGCAGGTTGTCGAGTCCTTGATAAGCCACGGCAATTTGATCGGGATCAGCTCCTGCGGCGACTTTGAAGTCGTATTTCACAGACGAAGACTTGCCATAGACCAGTACATCGATACCCTCCCAGACATCGAAGTGGCGCATCTGCTCAAAGCTGCGCACACCCTGTGCCCAGCGTGAAGGTTCGTTGCCGATGTAGTAATTGACCTGGTGCGCTTGTGGATGATCACCGGAAACGAGCGAGGTCTGCGATCCGATGAACTGCATGCGGTAGGCGTGGGCATTGGATTCATCCGGCGTTTTTACGCCGTTAAAATCATGACCCAACGTCGACCAACCCTCACCGAGCAGCAAGAATGTGAGGGCGTCTTCTTCACCCCACAGCACCCCACCCGGAATGTCAGCGCGAAACTTCACGTGCTGCTCCCACTGCCCCTGATTCTCAACGAAAGAGGGCGTAGCAGACCGGGCCGCGAACGAAAGCAAAGTGCAAGCGAGAGCAGCCAGGGTGGAGATAAGCATGTGGGAACGTGCAGACATCGGCATTGGGAAGACGTGCGCAACCGCCATTTGGTTGTTTGAAGCGGGCTCTCTCAAAGGTACAAAGTGCAAGGCGTTTCGTGAAAGTTACGGAAAGCGGCAAACAGACTGCGGATCAGCAGGTTTGATCAGCTCAGGCGATCGGCGAGGAGACGCATTTCGATCGCCGGCGCCACGCGCTCATAGAGGATGCGGTAAACCGCTTCGGCAATGGGGATATCGACCTGAAACGTCTTGTTCATCACATGGATGCCGCGCGCAGCGTAGTATCCTTCTGCCACCATGTTCATTTCCATCATCGTGCCTTTCACGCTGTAGCCCTTGCCAATCATGGTGCCGAAGGTGCGGTTACGCGAATAAGGTGAGTAGGCGGTGACCAGGAGGTCTCCGAGGTAGGCGCTCGATTTCACGTCGCGGTGCACTTCGTGAACGGCATCCACGAAGCGCTTGATCTCCTGGATGGCGTTGGCAATGAGTACACTCTGAAAGTTGTCGCCATAACCGAGACCGTGGCAAATACCCGCAGCAAGGGCGTACACGTTCTTCAGCACGGCGCTGATTTCGGTGCCGAAGACATCTTCGCTGATCGACGTTTTGATGTAGCGGCACTGGAGCGTATCGGCCATGGTGGCGGCGATATCGAGATCCGGACAGGCGAGGGTGAGGTAGGAGAGCTTTTCGCTGGCGACCTCCTCGGCGTGACACGGTCCCGCGATGATGCCAATGTGGTCGTAGGGGGTGCGGAATTCTTTGTGAATGTAGCGCGCCGGGATGGAGTCGTATTCGGTGATAATCCCCTTGATCGCCGAGAAAATGACCTTGTCTTCCATCCCCTGTGGCTGCAGGTCTTTCATCGTCTTGTCGAGAAAGGCCGAAGGGATGGCGATGACGAGGTAATCAGAGGCATCGACCACAGCTTGCATGTCGGTGGTCACCTTCACCTGCTCCATGTTGAAGGCGATGCTGGTGATGTACTTCTGGTTATGTCCGAACTGCTTCAGATGCGCAACAGCACTTTCGCTGCGCATCCACCAATGCACTTCATCGAGGTTGTTGGAGAGCATCTTCACGATGGCCGTAGCCCAGCTACCGCCACCGAGTACCCCCACTTTCGGACGTTCGTTTGTAATCACCTCCATAGTTGCGAATATAGGTTAGAAAGGGAGAAAGGAAGGTAGAGAGGTAGGGAAGCGTAAGCGCGCACTTCGGTGCGCGCATAGAAACGGAAGTTGAAATCGGTGTGCGTGATGACGCCGCATCCTTGCGGCGCTTCTGGATTAAGATCGATCGCAGACAGGGACGCCTTCTAGGCGTCCGAGAACCAGCATTGCTGGAGTCGTTTTTGAGCAGGATTGTGTTTCCGAAGGCGCTCGAAAAACCCCTCTGTCCCGCACCTGCGGGACATCTCCCCTCATTTGAGGGGAGACTTTTAATCTGGGTAGGGCGATCAAGGCTCTCCTGAGATCAGGAGAGCTGTCGCCCCCGAGACCTCGGGGGGGACTGAGAGGTTGATGGTTATGCGGATTGGTTGTTCATTTTCGGACGCATTAAATGCGTCCCTACAAAATGCTTTACAACTGAGAGCAATCCCGAGAACGGGATTGCTACACCTTGTGCCCATGTTAATTGACATAGGGACGCGCCTCGCGCGTCCGCTTTGAGAGAATGCTCTCCAGATAAACCCCTCTGTCCCGCAACTGCGGGACATCTCCCCTAATTTTAGGGGGGATTTTTTTGGTAAGGCAATCAAGGCTCTCCTGAGATCAGGAGAGCTGTCGCCCCCGAGACCTCGGGGGGGACTGAGAGGTTGAGTGGGATCATTTCCTCGGGTGCCAGCTCTCCCAGAATCACTACTCATCTCGACTACGGCACCAACAGCGACCCCTTCCACTGATCTTCATTTTTCTCGAACGCTACCCGAATATGTCCTTCGCGGCCGAGCTGCAGCGCCTCGATGTGGTGGGGTATTACCTCGATGACCATGAAATATGTATCATCAAGTGAAGGGTCGGTATTGTTGCCGCTGGCGATGGAGGGTGTCGCTTCGCCCGGAGCTGCAACGGTTTGGTAGCTCTTCGCACCCGGACTCCCTTTCACGCCGGGCCAGTAGGTCGCGGTGAGGTCGTCTTGATGGTGCAGGGTTGCAGTGCCGTTGACGCGGACTTGCACCCCCTGGCGCTGATGGTAGAACAGGAGGGTGGTGTGTGGATTCTTCTTAAGCTCCTCTACTTTTTGGCTGCGTGCGTCGGTGAAGATGAGGAAATGGTTTTCAGCTGTGAGTTTGCGAAAGACCACCCAGCGACTGGCAGGATTATTTGCGCTGATGGTCGAGAGTACCACGTTATGAAACGGATGCTTTTTCTGAACGGCGCCCTTGCGTAGTTCATCGAGGATCGATTTCAGCATCGCTTGCTGCGTTTGCTCAGGCGTCAGCAGCGGCATCGATGGCGTGGTTTTGCAGTTCTTCGAGCGTAACGAATTCAAGTGATTTGGCATGTGTGGCCGCTAGTTTTACAGGTGGCGCGACGCCTGCTTCGAGGGCTTCTTTCCAGCGCAGCACACAGAGGCACCAGAAATCACCCGGTTGCAGTCCCGGAAAGCGAAACTCCGGACGTGGCGTTGACAGGTCATTGCCACGACTTTTGGTGTAGTGCAAGAAGTCTTCGGTCATGCGGGCGCACACTGTATGTGTGCCGGTGTCTTGCCAGTCCGTATTGCAGCAGCCATCGCGGTAGAATCCGGTCATGGGTGAGGTGCTGCAGGTCAGCAGCTCGTCGCCCAATACATTCAATGCTTTACTCATTATCCTGGTCAAAATGCTGCGTCAGGTGCTTCAGCAGGTTCTTATTGTAGTGGCGATTCCGCCGCCGCGCTTTCTGCTTATTGGCCCGCTTCGCCTTGCGCTTATCGTTCACTACATCTTCAAGGTCGCGCGCTTCCTCAATTTTCTTGTAGTCGTCAATTTGCGTCCGTTTCATGCACAATCAAGCGGGTTGCGGTCGGTTTTGTTCGCTTTTTCGTAGCAAATTGAGGTTATCGGCCTTTCAACCGTCTGTGACGTAGAAAACTGTCTGCGTGCACTGCAGTGTGAGCAGGAAATTGAAAATTAATAGTGAAAAATGGAAAATTGGGATGTCTTTCGCCGCATCCTTGCGGCGTGCCTCATTGTTGGCGTAAAATTGATAGGGACGCCTTCTAGGCGTCCGAGAACCCGCAACGCTGGAGTCGTTTTGAGCAGGGTTGTGTTTCAGAAGATGCTCGCTTCGGACGGCTATAAGCCGTCCCCCCAAGGTGTTCAGTTACTTTTCAAGCAGCGCAAGTATGCGCCGCTTCGCAGTTCCCCAGTTTCCCGAAAAACTGCTCATAAAAAAACCGCCCCATTGGGACGGCCAAAACAAATGCATTCACACTACAAATCAGTTGTTGCTGTTCAGTGACTGCTCTTCATCGTCGTCTTCTTCGTCATCATCATCGTTGACGGAATCAGGGCCGTCTGTTGGACGACCGGTTCCTGAACGTCCATCATTAGGTGAAACAGCCGAAGGAATGAACTCTTCAGACGTGTCATCACCGTGAACGATATCTTCATCAAGTCGCTCACCAGCGATCACCTGCTCAACTGCAGGCTCGATTTCTTCGTACTTCTGACACCCGGTCAGAACGAAGATCGCCAACGCGAAAAGGAATGCTATGTGGGTCAGTTGCTTCACGATACTTTTCGTACGTCTATCAAATATACATGACTTTACGCGATTTTGCAAGTTTAGTTCGCGTAGATGCGTTGAAAATCAAGCGGAAGTATCAGTTCTACCCGTGTACCTACCACCTCATCACTGCCGTTCTGAAGCTCGTACGGACCTTTCAAAACCACCTCTTCTTTCGTCATTCGGCGGATGAGCTCGATACGACCGGAGGTGATCGTCATGCCCTGTGAAATGTGGTCTTCACGCTGCACCTTGTTGCGTCGGCTGGTCTCAATACCGATGCCGTTATCGGTCACGGTGAAGGCCACCGCAGACGATCCGTGCATGGCCACTTTCACCTCAATATGACCTGATTTCTCCATCGGCAGGATGCCGTGCCAGATGCTGTTCTCCAGAAAGGGCTGCAGGAGCATCGAGGGTACTTTGATGGCTTCCTGATCGACGTCATCGGCAACATCAATGGTGTAATCAAACTTGTCTTTAAAGCGCATGTGCTCGAGATCGAGGTAGAGCTGCAGTCGCTCGATCTCTTCGCGCAAACTGGTGAAATTAACTTGCGAACTGTCGAGGTTCTTGCGGATCAACTTCGCAAAGCTGCTCAAATAGCGGTTCGCTGCAACGCGGTCTTTGCGGTTGATGTAGTACTGAATCGAGTTAAGTGCGTTGAAAATGAAGTGGCGGTTCATGCTCGAGTTCAGGGTCTGCTGCTCCAGCGCGAGCATCTTGGAGCGGTACTCCAGCTTTTCTTTCTCCACTTTTTCAATGAATGCGCGCCGACGACTGCGGTAGATCAAATAGAGGACACCGAACACGGCCAGCACTTCAAGGGTCACAAACCACCAGCTCAGCCAGAAGGGCGTCTGCACACTGAAGGCAAACGAGGCGATGCCGCTTTCTTCACCCGATCGACTGCGTGCGCGGACTTCAAACACGAGATCCTCATAGGGTAGCTGCGAGTAGGAGGCAAAATCGGTCTCGGTCCAGGCCTCCCAGTCTTCATCGATGCCGTTCAGGCGGTACTGGTACTGCACGCCTTCCGGGTCGCCCAGCGACAAGGCATCAAAGAAGAAGGTGAAGTGGTTGTCGGTGTGGGGTACGTCGAGGTAGGTGGGCCAGCTGCCGTAAGCGCCGGGCTGCCAGCCGTATTTCTGCCACTCAGGTCGCTCAAGGTTGATGCGCACCTCCGAAATATGGATGCTCAGTTCATCGCGCTCTTCTCGCTGTGCCAGCGCAGCGCGATCAATGCGAGTCAGGGCTTCGCTCGTGCCCACCCAAACCACATCGCCGTCGAGTAAGACCGCATTCTGGTTGGTTTCGAGGTAAATCACACCGTCGTGTCGGGCAAGCGAGCGCCACTTCGGCTCACTGTCTGCCGCGTTCGAGCTGTGAAAGACGCCGGCATTGGTTCCCAGCCAGGCATCCGCGTCGTCAAAGGCGATGAAGTTGACGTGGTTGGCGCCAAAACCACCTTCGAGCAGCAGCTCGCTGACTTTGCCTGACGGATCAATGCGGCAGAGTCCACTTTCGGTACCCGCCCACAGGGCACCGTCCGGACCGGTTTCAATGCAGTACACAGAGTTATCGGGCAATCCGCTGCTTTCGCTTACGTGCAGCACGCTATTCTCTTTGAGCGCATATACCCCGCTGTTGGTCGCCAGCCAGAGATTTCCGTCGCGATGTCGGCAAATCGCGCGGACTTTTGTGCCCGGCGCATCCGCCACTTCGCTGAAGTCGTCTGTCTGAGAGTCGTACCTGACCAATCCGCGAGCGGTGCCGACGTAGAGGGCACCGTCACGCTCTGCAAACAGCGAAAGCACCTGGTTGTGGGGCAGCCCGTCATCCGTGGTGTAGGTTATAAATTTTCCATTCTCGAAACGACTCAGTCCGCCACTCGTACCGAACCAGACCACCCCTTCATCCGCCGCTTTTGCGGCGCTAACAACATGCTTCACAGCGCACCAGACACGCGTACTTCGCAGACCGTCATCCATGTCGAAATGCGTGTACGTGCTGTCTTTCAAGAGCGTGATGCCATTGTCATAGGTACCAAACCAGAGCGCATCGCCGTCGCGCAACGGAGCCATCACGATATCGCCGCTCATGCCGTGCGCGGTGTTGAAATGCTGCACCGCCTCACCCAGAAATTTCAGCACACCACCGCCGTTCGTGCCCAGCCAGACATTGCCGCTGCGGTCTTCGAAAATGGTGCGGACATCCACCGGGTCGAGGCCGGTTTTACTGCCGTACGCCCTGAGTTCAGCGCTTTCAAGATCGAGGCGCGAGAACCCTTCACGCGAGCGAATCCAGCAGTGGTCGCCGTTCTGGCTGAAGCCCGAAATGTTTACGCTGATCAATCCGTCTTCGGGCAGAAATGCCCGGATGTTACTGTTCGCGCCACTCCAATGCAGAAGTCCTCGTCCGATGGTGGCGAGGTACAATCCGCCCTGACCGTCGGGAACAGCATCCATCAGGGTTGCGCCGAGATCCTCACGGGCATCGAGCACTTGTTGCCATCCGCCGCTTTTGCGGCGAAATACCCCTGCTTTGGCAACGGTAAACAAGGTCATTTCACCGTCAACTTCTGCTTCAAAATGGCGTTTCAGGTGCAGGTCATTGAAGATTGCTTCGCCGATAAAAAGACTATCACGGTACAGCAACTGACCGCGCTCAGTCGCGATGTAGAGGGTGCCGTCAGCCGCGGTGTAAAAATGGTTGACCTGCGCCGATTGCATGGCCTCCGGGAAGCGCACATTCGTGAATTGCTGGCCGTTGTAGAAGCTCAGTCCGCCCACAGACCCGAACACCATCAGACTATCGCTGATCTCCGTGATCGCATTCACCTGGTTGCCGAGCAGTCCGTCTTGCCGCGCGAAGTTGTCAAAGTCTTCGCCATCAAAGCGGCTCACCCCGCCGAGCGTGCCAAACCAGAGGTAGCCGATGTGATCCTGGTAAATGCTGCGCACCTGTGATTGCGCGAGTCCGTCAGCGGTGCTCCACTGCAAGTAAGGCAGCTCTTGTGCGTGGCTTTTTTTCGCCGTAAAAACGGCGGATGCGAACACGAGCGCGCAGGCCAGCAGGTGGGTGAATGAAAAACGAAATGGACGGATCATCCGGCGTTGACGCGTTGAAGGAAGAGCGACAATTTACGGCGTGAAATCGGGATGACCTCATCGTTGCTCAAGACAACGGTGCCGCCATCGATGCGGCTGAAGGCCTTCAGGTGGTGCGCGATGTTCACGATGTGCGACCGGTGCAGGCGAAAGAAGACTTTTTCATTCAGCTTCTCTTCGAAGTTCTTGATGTTCTTGCTGCTCATCATGCGGCTGCCGTCAACGAGGTGCACGATGGTGTACTGATCGCTCGCCTCCAGGTGAACGATGTCGCTTTCATTGACGAATGAGAGTCCGTCACTGGTCGCAATCGCCGCCTTGCCGGGAAGTCCGCTGCTCATCGACTCAAGCAAGCTGCGAATGGATTCGGTATCGGCTGTGCTGTTTCCTGACTTCAACTGCCACTGCTCTTCAGCGCGCTGAACGGCTTCTTGCAGCTCTTCAATGTTGATGGGCTTCTCCAGGTAGTGCAACGCACGCGATTTAATGGCGCGCAGGGCGTGCTCGTTGTGCGCGGTGGTGAAGATGACTTCGAAGTCGCGCTCTTCGAACAGATTGAGAAAGCCGAAGCCATCTTTGCCGGGCATCATGATGTCGAGAAAGACGAGATCCGGACGGTGTTCTTCAACCATTCGGTGTCCTTCATCAGCGCCCGAAGCCGTACCCACCACCTCTACTTGCTGACAGAATTCTTCAACCAGCATTTTGAGGTTCTCGCGAGCGTGCGCTTCGTCATCGATGATCAGGGCTTTCATTTTTGTTGCTTCGGACATCACCTGTGGATTTGTACAGCTTAAGGTAGCGAATCGCTGCGGCTGAGACGGGAGCAGATTAGGGAACGGTAGGGTTTGCCGAAGCAAACGCGGCCATTGCGTAGGGAACGGTTACAAGCCCTTCACCCGACTGAGGAAGTCACTGAGGCGTGCGCGGGCAATGGGCACCTCGGCACCATTGTTCAGAATGGCGGTATGTCCGTCAACATGGATGTACTCTTTCAGCGCATCGAGGTTGATGATGTGCGACTTGTGCACTCGGATGAAACGCTCGGGATCGAGCATGTCTTCATACAACTTGAGGTGACGGCTGTCGAGCGTCTGACTGCCGTCGGTAAAGAAGAGTCGGCTCTGGGTATTCTCGGCTTCAATGCGCACGACCTCCGTATCGTCAACGAGTCGGAATCCCCGGTTGTGGTGCAACGTAATGCGATGTGGACGTTTATTTGAGCGGAGGTTTTCGGAGAGTGCTTTCAGACTTTCTACGTAACCCGATTGTCCGTCTTCGCTGCCGGCCAGCCGTTCGCGGGTGGCGACGAGCTTCTGCACGGCCGACTGCAGGTCTTCGATATCGATGGGCTTCAGCACGTAGTGAATCGCATTGGCGTTGAAGGCCTGCACGGCGTAGTCTTTAAACGCCGTAACGAAGACCACCTGAAAGTTCACCTCGCCGGCTTGCTCGAGAAAATCGAACCCTTCACTCCCACTTGGCATGCGAATGTCGAGAAACACCACTTCGGGATTAAGTTCCCGGGTTTTGTCCAGGGCCTCCTTCACATTGCCGGCGTCACCCACAACGGTCACTTCCGGACAAAACTCTTCGAGCAGCATCCGGAGGTTTTCACGGGCGTGGTATTCATCATCGACGATCAGCGCAGTTAGTGGCATGGGTCGAATGTAGTAAGAAAGACGAATAGACGGATGGACTCATGGACCTATAGACGCATAGACGGATGGACTCATGGACCTATCGACCTATCGACTATTTCGGGAAACTGGGAAACTGGGAAACTGGGAAACTGGGAAACTGGGGAAACTGGGAAACTGGGAAACTGGGAAACTGGGAAGATTAAGGAATATACTCCAGCGCATACTTGCGCTGCTCTATCACACTACCACAAAATTGAGGGGACGGCTTATAGCCGTCCGAAGGAAGCAGCCGGGAAGACGCATAGACCTATGGACCTATGGACTCATGGACCTATGGACCTATGGACCTATGGACTCATGGACCTATCGACAATTTCGGGAAACTGGGAAACTGGGAAACTGGGAAACTGGGAAGACTAAGGAATATACTCCAGCGCATACTTGCGCTGCTCTATCACACTACCACAAAATTGAGGGGACGGCTTATAGCCGTCCGAAGGAAGCAGCCGGGAAGACGCATAGACCTATGGACTCATGGACCTATCGACCTATCGACCTATCGACAATTTCGGGAAACTGGGAAACTGGGAAACTGGGAAACTGGGAAACTGGGAAACTGGGAAACTGGGAAACTGGGAAACTGGGAAACTGGGAAACTGGGAAACTGGGAAACTGGGAAACTGGGAAAAAATTAAAACATCTACGTGAAATCAGCAATGACTTAAGCGAATAAGGCTCTTCTCAGATAAGGAGAGCTGCCCCGCAACCGCGGGGCTGAAAGGTTGACCTGGAGATTCTCGGAGTAACTGGTTTTAGACGGCAGTTAGCCGTCACATCCAGGATTTTGATGGTGCCGCATGACTCTAACCTGTCATCTTGAACACCTCGGTGCAACCGGGATGTATCAGAGGGTGACGCTTGACTAGCTGGTCTTTAAAGATTCTTGGCAAAGAAAGGGAAACAAACAGCTTTCTGGGGTGAGTTAACGGTCTCGGCTATGCGTAGTGCGGGATTTCATGGCACTTCACTTTCCGGTTACCGATATGTTTGTTAATGTTCATTTACTTTCAATTTAGCACCAAAACCCGCATTACGTATAGCCATTGTTGTGCGTTCGTGCTTTATTTTTCTTTTCGTTTTATTCTCATTTTCAATGTCCTCCTGTGCGGTGGGGCATTTTTTAAAATTTCTCTTTTCTCGGGCAGGGACTTGGAAGCTCTTTTGCAGGTTTTGGTCGTGCGTTGGCATTGTGCGACCTGCAAATGTGCTTACAAGTGTGCGTTGGCTTTTTATTATCGTTATTCTTTATTCAATAGGTTCTTTAACTTTTGGAAAATAAAATCATCTATGCCAGTTTCTATTTTTAGTTTGGTCGGAATCCATTCCATCCATCTCAAAAAGCCGAAAATTCCTAATGCTGCCGAAATTGACCAAATGGTAATGTTGAACCAATTTTTATCAAGCTCAGGCTTTAATGTTCTAAGCCAAATTGAAATACCGATAAGCATAAATCCAAGAACTACAAAAACACTTCTGGCAATGAATTTGGAAAACCTTCTGATGTTTTTATCAATTTTGGTAAGCTTTAATTTCTCGGCCAATAATTCTTCACTTATACGATATTGCAAGTCTTCTAAAATTTCGGAAGGCGTCTTGTCAGTATATTCATCAATATCATTTAAAGTTTTTTGTTCTAGTAGAGTATAAGTAAGATTTGATGCACTTAAAAGGTAGAATTGCTCATCTGTTATCGAATTTTCTTTGTGCATTCTATTAATGTCTTCATAGAATTTATTCAAAAGCCTATTGTCTAATTCAATTATGCTGTAGCATTCACTTATCAGTTGTCGGATATTTAGGTTTTCATTCTGAGTTGGATAGTTTGCCCAAAGAATTGTAGCTAGAAAAATATCTGTAGAACATACTGGAATAGCAGACGCATAAGGCCATTCATTTTTTTCATGAACTTTTGCAGCAAACGCTATTTGTTCATTGCTTGTTAGAAATATTGCCTTGCAAGATTTTAAACTTGTTGCTTGGGTATTCTTCCTGATTTTGAATATGCTAGAAATAGCTTCAACATCTCTGTCAATTTTTTCGCCAATGTGCCAAGGTGTTTTGTCGTTCTCATTTCTTTTGTAAAGATATTCTATTGATTTGGTGAGTTTTGAATCGTCAATCTGATAATTGTGCTCTTTTTCGTTTAATGATGGAGTGTCTACTTTTAGAATAGAGAAGTTTTTAAACATTGATTCGAGCTGATTAAGCTTGATTTGTAATTGTTGGGCAGAAATATTTTCACGTATTGCCGTTTTCAAAACTCTTGAACTTTTTGTTATATCATAGTTCTGGGAGTTTAACCTTTTAATTGCGTCTTGAACGGTCTTGACGACCTCACCGTAGTTTAACTCAAACACTCGGAGCTTAGCCCCATTCTTTTTCAAAGCTTCTATTAGCTCTTGACCTAATTTGAGATTTGAATCGCCATTTAAGCCTAATAAATTGAAGACAATTGGGGCGTCAAGGAAAACTTCTACATTTGCTAAACTTCCTGTGTAGTGGCTTATATCTTCATAAGTAATTAGTGATGCAATGGCATAACCTTTGGCAAGCTTTAAAACGGTTTTGAATTTTCGAGGTTCTTTGCTTTGTAAGTCAGTTATGAATTTTGCGATGATATATTTGGCTTTCTTACTTTCCTTCACCTTTGGCAAGACGCTTTCTACCATTGCTATTGGCAAATAATAAGTCCAAATCGTTTTCCTTGAAAAATGCGATAATGCCTGCTTCAATATCTTCATTGGAAAGATGAATCGAGAAAACTTCAGAGCTGTATTTGTTTAGCTCAACTATTAATTCCTGAAAAGCTATGTCTAGCTCGTCTTTATCCTCATTTTTTACTAATTCACAAACTTTATCATATTCGACTAGCCACTCTCCAGACTGTTTGTTTAAAAGGCCATTTTTGGACATTCTTTTCAAAATGGATTCAATCGCTCCTAGCGGAATATGAATTCCATAATTCTCGTCAAAGCCATTTTGAACTAGCTCTCTTGTAACCTTGCTATATGCTTTTGACTTGATAGTATTGCATACCAATGGAATATAACTATCAATGATGTCTTGCTTGCTGTGTTCCCAATTGTAGGAGATTAATGCCAGTCCAAATAGAGTTTTATTCATAATGATACTTTTATACGGTTTCCATTTCCTCCACCTCAAACGCCTGATGCAACAATGCTTTGAGCAATTGCTCGGTGGCTTGTTGATTTGCGATGACGTGTTCTCTTAATTGTTTGGTTTTGGCTAATTGCTTTTCTATTTCTGATACAATCCGTTTTTGTTCGGATAACGGGGGAAGAGGGAAAAGCAATGGGTCAATATCTTTATTATTTACTTGTGGTATAACACCATCATTTCCGAGTTTACTTAAATCAATATTTGAAAACCAAAAGAAAAAGTATTTAAAGTCAATACAATATTCAGGAGTCACAGCCATTGTGTTAGAGTCAACCAAAATTTGCTCAGCTAAAACGACTCTTCGTTTATTAGTAGCAATTGCACCACCTCTTTTCGGGAAAATGATACTTTTTTGGGGATTAAATCTCTCTTCATTAATATCATTTTTGGCATAATAAGTTGATGAAACTTTTATCTCATAATCATTTACCAAATTATTCATATCGCCTACTTTCACATACATAATTCCACTATCAGAAGCATTTAACTGATATTGATTTCCACTTTTCAGATTTGCAATTTCCCCCAACCTGCACCACACCCAACTATCAGGAATTGCAAAAGGAATGTCTTCGGGTTTGATAGGTGGTAGTGGTTTCTCTTTTTTGCCTGATTTCGCTTTCTCGGCTTTGATGCGTTTGAGCAATTCATTGGCGGGTTCGTCATTTGGGTCTTGGGCTACCAATTTGCCTTGTACCGCTTCTTGTAAAATGGCTTGGTTTAGGTTTTCTGTATTATTGATTTGCTGTTCGAAAAGCTTGTCCAGCTTCAATTTCTTTAGCAACCAGTTTTTTCTCTAACTCTATTATTTCAATCTGCTTTTGAATACTTGGAACAATAACCTCTACATCCGCAATTCTACCCATGGGTAAACTCACATTTGCCATTCCTTTCATTTGAGAAACTAACAGCTCTTCACGATTCCAATGCAAATAGATATGCAAGTACTTTGCTAAAACAAGATTGTCATCCTTTGGGATAACTGCACACAGTATGCTTCCCAAAGCGAATTTTCCTTCTTGGTATTTTACACGTTTCATACTGGCGTGACCATGACCTGTAGAAGATACTAAGGGTATAATAACCGCTTTAGTATCAAATTGAAATTCGTTGTGCGTCTTATCTTCTGCTCCAAGAGCCACCATAACATATTGTCCAGGAATGGCTTTCATAATACCAGTGCCGCCCTTTGTAATACTACATATATCACCTAATCTATATTTCATTAGGCAAGTGATTTAAGATCTTCTAAAATCTCAGAAATTTTAGATTGATTGGTTTCTAACTTATTTATGATTGCCATTCTATCATAGACCACTTCTTCCACCACCTTATTTGGATTTTTAATATCCAAATCAAAGTTGCGTTCGATGATGGTATCCATTGAAATTTTCCAGCTTACTTCGCTTTCTTTACGGTCATTCCACCACGCTTTTAAGGGTTCAAATTCTTCAATACGAATAGGTTTCGTTTTGTTGTATGCTTTTTGTCCTTCTGGCAAAGTATGCTCATAATACCAAATGTCTCTGGTCTTTTTGCCTTTCTCAAAGAATATCAAATTGGTGTTTACAGTAGCATAAGGCGCAAAAACAGACTGTGGCAAGCGGACGATAGTATGCACATTACAATCTTCTAATAACTTTTGCCTTACCCTTGCTTTTACACCTTCACCTGTCAAACTCCCATCTGGCAAAACAATTCCAGCTCGTCCACCATCTTTGAGCATCTGAATAAACAAAATAAGAAACAAGTCAGCACTTTCCTTGGTGCGATAATTCAATGGAAAATTGGTTTCCATGCCGTCACCCACTACGCCGCCAAAAGGCGGATTAGCAACTATAATGTCTACTCTGTCAGCCTGTCGAATGGAAGTTAACTCACGACTAAGCGCATCTGTGTTGACTATTTGAGGAACTTCAATATCGTGCGTAATCAAGTTTACCACACTCAGCATAAAAGGCAAAGGCTTTAATTCTGTACCTGTGATGGTTTCTTGCAGCACTTTGCGGTCATCTATATTTTTAACTTGCTTCCGCACGTGCTCAATGGCGCAAACCAAAAAGCCTGCTGTTCCACAAGCAGGGTCAGCTATTTTTTCACCCAATTTTGGGTCAACCATGTCAATGATAAACTGGGTAACTGCTCTGGGTGTGTAGAATTCGCCTGTGTCTTTTTTGGTAGCAAGCCCTTGTAAAATGTCTTCGTAGATCGCATTGAAAATATGATGCTCTTTGCTGCTATTAAAATCTATTTCATTGAGTTTGTTGATGGCTTGGCGAAACGTAGTACCGCTTTTCATGTAGTTGTTCGTACCGTCAAATATGTTACGGATGATTACGCCCAAAGTGTCATCCAAACCAACGGTTAGGTTTTTGAGCTGAGGGAATAGTTTGTTGTTCACAAAATCAATGAGGGCATCACCCGTCATGCCTTCATCATCAGCCGCCCAATTTCTCCATTGCAATTCCGTTGGAATCGGTGATTTGTACTTTGGATTTAATAATTCTTTTTCTTGGTCTTTGTCATCAAACAGTTTCAGGAAAATCATCCAACCCAATTGCTCAATGCGCTGTGCATCTCCGCTCAAACCAGGGTCTTTCCTGAAAATATCTCTTATTGATTTTATTACTCCGCCTATGTTGCTCATTCGTCTATGCTACTTTGTATAATTCGGTTTCTAATTCTTTTATTGCTTTCAAATACTTGGCTCTACTACCAAAAATGCCATTCACAATTTCAATAGCCGAACCGAAATCGCTCAATGGTTTTACTTGAAGTACTTGCATGCTTTCCATGTTTTCTATTCCTTCATCAGCATACTTGTCCAACAAGGCTTCCAATACATTTCTGGCTTGGTCGCCATACTTAGTAAAGTAGTTGCGTTTCTTAACGTTGTTGGCTCTTTCTTTTCTTGTCAGCGGTGGTTGGTCATAAGCTACATGACATATCAAATCAAACAAATCCACTTGCTTGTCCACTGCCTCATACAAGGCTTCTACTAAAATCCCTTGATCGGTTAATTCTGCGATAATGGCTTCTTTTCGTTCGGTTGTATTCCATTTGTTTAGGAATTCATCCAACGAGGCAAATTGCCCTTTGATAATTTCTTTGGTGTGGTCTTTTAAACTTGTGGTGATAGGTTTACCGTGTTGGTCAAAATATAACTCACGACTTACCAAAACCGAAACATCCACACCATTGACATAAATCTTTTCTCTCGGTTGTGGTGGTATTTCTCCTCCCTCGCCCTCTGGTGTTGGTGGCGTTCTAATTGGTGGGGGGTCAACAATTATTTCATCTCCTGTTTCTTCATCAATGATTGGCCCTTCAATTTCTTCCTCTTCGTCTATAATATCGCCTAAGTCTGTTCCCTCGGTTACTGGCTTTATTCTGATTGGCTCGCCATCAAATGCAGGGTCGGCAAAATTGTCTGTAGCGTTTCTAAAGTCTAAAATGGTAAAATAGAGTTTGCCATATTCTTCATTGATTCGTGTACCTCTACCAATGATTTGCTTGAACTTAGTCATTGAATTGATGTTGGCATCCAACACAATTACTTTACAAGTTTGTGCATCAACTCCAGTTGTCATCAATTCAGAGGTGGTTGCGATTACGGGATAACGTTCTTCAGGATTTATAAAATTGTCCAGTTCTCGTTTTCCTTCGTCATTGTCGCCAGTGATTTGCATGATGTATTTGTAATTGTCTGCAACCAAATCAGGATTGTGTTTGGCTAATGCAGTTCGCATCCGTTCTGCATGGTCAATGTCAACACAAAACACAATGGTTTTTGCAAATCGGTCATAACCCTTTAGGAACTCTGTAAGTTTTTTGGCTACTGTATCAGTTCGCTCTTCAATGACCAATTTACGGTCAAAATCTCTTCGATTGTAAATGCGGTCTTCTATTTCGATTCCGTCTTTGTCGGTTTTTCCCTGATCAGGTCGCCAACCTTCTGCGTCAACATTTAATCCAACTCGAACCACTCTGTATGGTGCAAGAAAACCATCATCAATACCTTGTTTTAAAGAATACGTGTAAAGCGGATCACCGAAATATTCAGAGTTGCTTGCTTCATTGGTTTCTTTAGGCGTTGCTGTCAAACCAATGTGAGTAGCGTTGGAGAAGTAGTTTAAAATCTCACGCCAATTGCTATCTTCTTTTGCACTTCCTCTGTGGCACTCGTCAATTACAATAAGGTCGAAAAATTCTTTTGAAAACTGTTTGTAAACATTGGCAGCTTCATCACTACCACTCAAACCTTGATATAGAGCCAAATATATTTCAAAACTCTTGTCGACTTGACGGTGTTTTACCACCGTCATTTTTTCTTTGAAATGTTTAAAGTCGCCTCTTCGTGTTTGGTCTATCAGTGCATTTCGGTCTGCGAGAAACAGGATTCGTTTTTTCGCTCCGCTTTTCCAAAGTCTGTGAATAATTTGAAAGGCAGTGTAGGTCTTTCCTGTTCCTGTCGCCATTACGAGCAGTATGCGATTTTGTCCGTTGGCAATAGCTTCAACGGTTCTGTTTACTGCAATCTGTTGGTAGTATCTTGGTTTTCGATTTGTGCCGTCAAAGAAATATTCCTGTGAAGCAATCTTTTCTGCATCTGGAGATTCAATGCCTTTGTACTTTTTATACTTCTCCCAAAGCTGTTCAGGAGTAGGAAAGTTTTCTAAATCAATTTCGGTTTCAATATTTCCGTCAACTGATGTTCTGTCGTGAAATAGAAAACCGTCTCCATTACTGCTGAATACACAAGGAATGTCCAATATTCGCGCATAGTCTAAACCTTGTTGAATTCCAGCTCTGACAGAATGATTGTTGTCTTTCGCTTCAATTATGGCTATTGGAATATTTGGCTTGTAATACAGAATGTAGTCAGCTCGTTTTCTTCCACCTCTTGCAGTAAATTTTCCTCTAACGTAAATTTTACCATCAGTAAAAGATACTTCTTCCAATATCTGTAACTGCGTATCCCAACCTGCCTTTTGTAATGCAGGTGTGATATACTTGGTGCATATATCTCTTTCTGATAGTGTTTTCTTATTCATGCTCAGATTGAATTAATTCTTTGGGATCAACATCAAGAATTTTTGCAATTTCAAAAAGCACTTCCAATCTTGGTTGTTGTCTGTTCTGCACGTAGGAGTTCACCATGTTGTAACTCTTTCCCAGTTTTTCAGCCAACCAAGTCTGTTTAATCCCTTTGTCTGCAAGTACTTCCTTAATTCGATTCATTGCTGTCAAATTATTCTGGTCTAAATTACAATTATATCTCAAATAATAAGATATAAACTGATAGTTATTATTGGTAGAGCGTGGGAGATTTGGCTCTTTTGCAAAGCTTGGGTTGTGGGTTGGCTTGTGCGGCTTTGCAAATGTGCCAAATGTGGGTTGGCAGAGAAATTTTAAAAAATGCGAAGCGGGGGAAATAGAAATCTTGTCATTCTCAGTCGAATGATAAAAGCACGGTTCAGTTCGTTTGTCTGTCCAGTTGCTCCATATGTTTCTTATTTCAGTTTCACTTCTTTTCAATGTTCAGGTTCTCTTTTTTCGCATGACGCACAACGGTCAAGTATAAGCGTAGTGCGGGATTAGAAGCACTTTGCTTTCGGTTTGGCGATATGTTTGTTAATGTTCAATTCGTTTAATTTTAGCACTTTCGCCCGCATTACGCTTATACAATGTTGGTGGCTGGTTTTCTATTTACTTCATAACAATTATTGACTATTTGGAAACTATAATTTTTTTATTTGAAACATTTCCATTGTGTTCGATTTGTAAAAAATATGTACCGTCTATTAAAGTCGAAACATCTAAAGTGTTAAATGTATTCGAAGAAGATTTTTGAAACAAAATAGTTCTACCAAAAATGTCAATAATTCGTAATGTCGACTTGTCAAGTATATTTTCAATATTTAATATTCCATTTGTTGGATTTGGAAAGACATTAAATTGAAAAGAAGAGTTTTCTATATCTGAAGTACTCAATGGTGTATCTCCAATCAAACGCATAATGCCAGTTGGATTATAGTTGAAATAGCCTACAAAAGTGATGTTTCCATCTGCTTGAATGATAAGGTCTTTAATATCATTATTGACATATTTCTGCGGAAAAGCCGTGTCAAGCGAACCATCTGTATTGTATCGCTCTACAACAAAAGCTTCACTTGGCGTTCCAAAATTTACATTTGCAGCAAATATTTTTCCATCTGATTGAACATCTAAAGCGTAGTTTCTTAAATCTGTTGAATGTGTAATCTGAAAAGTTGCATCTAAACTTCCATCAGCATTCAACCTGTCCACACCAATTGCTAAACTATTTGTGTTTCCATAATTTCCTCCAATCATAATCTTTCCGTCAGGTAAAAGCTTCATAGTATATACTTGACCATAAAACCCATCCATAGCAGTTGAAAAATTAGCACTTGCATCAAAAGAATTATCTATTGTTCCATCGCTGTTTAATCTTGTTATGAGCACACTTGTAGTTCCATTGTAACTACCATAGTGCCCTCCAATTAAAATTTTACCATCGGGTTGCACTAACATTGTATTTATTCTTACACCTCCAAAACCTGTTCCTCCTGAAATTCCGGTTCCAGCATCAAACGAATTGTCAAGCGTGCCATCAGTATTTAACCTAATTAAATTACCTAATACAATTTTACCATCAGACTGAACATCAAAAGTTGATAATCCGGTAACGAAAGAGGGTACAGTAAAGCTTTGGTCAATAGTACCATCGGAATTTAGTCGAACTATTCCCGGTAGAGTCACATTGTTCGACTCTAAATTGTTGCCACACACCAAAATCTTGTCATCAGGCAAAACCTTAACATGCCTTACACTTGCACCCCAGCTATCGTCAAACGGACTGGTAAAGCTATTGTCTTCCGTACCATCTAAATTTAGCCTAGCAATATAATATGTAGGGTTGCCATTAAAAGTTTCAAACTCCCCTCCAACCAATAGCTTTCCGTCAGGCTGTTGCACAATGGTTTCACATTTTCCTGTCCACTGGTCTGGACCGAAACCTGTTCCGAGATTAAAATTTGGGTCAATAGTGCCAATTTGCGCAATAGATGTCAGTGAAGTCATTATTGCAATTCCGAATATAAGTAATAGTTTTTTCATTTCTCTTTGTTTGTATGTGTAAAAATATTATTAATCAACTCCGCTAGCAATACGTAATATGTCGTATTTTTCAGTAGCAGCGTTTTTTCAACTTGCCACCAACTAGTTTATATGTACCACTCCCCTCATACACCGAGTTGCACATATACCACCGCTACGGGCGTTATTGTGTAACTGAGTTGCACAATAACGACCAATATGGCATGTATTGTGCAATTGCACAATAATGAGCGCTGGGCTATAATGTGTCATAAGGGCTGGTAATCGTTTCGAGTTTTTGTGAGCTGACGTGGGTGTACATCTTGATGGTTTTACTTGAGTTGTGCCCAAGGAGGTGCTGAATACAACGTAGATCAGCGCCTTTTTCGAGCAAATGTGTGGCATAGCAGTGTCTGAGAGTATGTAGAGTTACTTCTTTGGTAATGTTCGTCTTATCAATGGCATGTCGAAAAAAAATAGCTCGTACGCTCGAAGCCGAGTATTGCTCAACTGGCGTAGGGCTTTTAATGTAGTCGGTACACGACCGAAACGGCAAATCGTAGCCGAAAGCAATGGTCAGGTGTGAGCGGCTGTCAATCATTTCAAGAGAGAGCGCCACGGTTTTCTTTGGCATGGCGTCACTATTTCCAGTCTAATTTAATAAAAGAATTCAGACGCATAAACCTATCGACTCATCGACAATTTCGGGAAATCGGGAAACCGCCTAAACCAGCGCGTCCTATCTGTCGCAAGGCAGGTGCAGACGTGCAAAGCGCGTCCTTACGTAATTGAACGTCCACACAACGGTATCGCAATCCCGAGAACGGGATTGCTCTCAGATTATAAAGCAGTTTGTAGGGGCGCATTTAATGCGTCCAAAAATGAATAACCAATCCGCACTCCATCAACCTCTCAGGCCCGAATGCTCGGGGCGGAGAGGTTTTCGGGTCGTTTACGCGAGAAGCCAGGTCCCCGGTTGGCTATTTGGCGCCATTGAGCGCGTTCATTATTTACCGGTTCTCCAAACATGGTAAACATGCTCCGTACGGCCGATGTGGTATCCGCAGCTTTCATAGAGCTTGCAGGCCGCTTTATTGCGCTGCTGCGTGACCACTTGCACGTGATCGTATCCATTAAGGGCAAACCATTTTTCAGCTTGCTGCATTAATCTGCGACCGAGCCCGCGTCCCCTGAAGTCATGATCAACAGCAATGATGCCTATATCACCGCGTTTTGAATTCTCGCCGAGGGTTACAAATCCGGCTAGTTGGCCATTGACACGCACCACGAGTACCTTGAGAGCGATATCGCCGCTGAGTGATTTACGGATCCATGTCCGGTAGAGGGCTTCGAACCGGTGGTGCGGGATCTTCGGATCCATATGAAAGCGAGAGTAGACGCCGCTCTGAATGGCCAGGTCTTCGATTTTAGTTTGTTCCTCTTTATTGAGGGCTTGCACTTCTGAAACGTCGTCATCATCATCAAGTTCAACACTGGCAGACTTGGTAAACGTCACTTTAACGTCAGCCGGCAACCACTCGCAGGTGGCGAACCGGAGCGTCTCGGCCGACAACTTTGAGGATGAGATACAATAGGCGAGATCAAGGTCTGCGGCATGCAATTGTGCTTCGAGCGCCTGTATGTCAGCGCCGGTGTGAAGCTCAGCTGCGGCGCGGCCAATGCGTATTTCGAAGAATTTGGAGTCCCAGTCTAATAACCTGACTTCAACACTCATCACCAGGGGTTATTGATAATGTGTACAGACGAGTTGAATGATTCTCTGCTGCTGCTCTTCAGTGATTCCGTAGTAAAGGGGTAAACGAAGAAGGGTGTCGGCATAGCGGTCACAGTTCGGCAGCTCACGGTTGTCATGGCGAGCGCTGTGGTACGGACTTGAGTGCAGGGGGAGGTAGTGGAATACCGCGAGAACGTTATTTTCTTTGAGGAATGTGATCAATTGATTGCGGTCTTCAAGCAGAGTCGCACAGAAGGTAAAACATGTGTGCGTTATTTGTGGCGTGCTCCGGAATGTTCGGTAATCGCTGCCGAAGGTGCTCCTGTTCGTTAAACGCATCATAGTAGCGCTGCCAGATCCTGATTCGCTCTGATTGAATCTCTTCGAGGTTTTCAAGTTGCGCAAAGAGAAATGCCGAAATCACTTCGGAAGGCAGAAACGAAGACCCAATATCTACCCACGAATACTTATCAACCTCTCCCCGAAAGAAGGCAGAGCGATTGGTTCCTTTTTCCCAGATGATCTCAGCACGGCCAATGAGAGCATCGTCATTAATGACAAGCATACCACCTTCCCCGCTAATGATATTTTTGGTTTCGTGAAACGAAAAGGTTGAAAGGTGGCCGATGCCGCCGAGGGGCCGGCTTTTGTAGAAGCTCTCGATCGAGTGAGCGGCATCTTCAATGACGAATAGGTTATGCGCCTCTGCCACCGACATGATGGCCTCCATGTCGCAAGCCACACCGGCATAGTGCACTACCACAATAGCCTTCGTCGCAGGAGTGATCAACTCCGTGAGCGCTGCTGCATCGATATTGGGGTTGCTGCTGTCACTATCTGCAAATACCAGTTTCGCACCACGCAGGGCGAAGGCATTGGCTGTAGAGACAAAGGTGTACGAGGGCAAAATCACCTCGTCACCGGGCTGGATGTTGATGAGCAATGCACACATCTCAAGGGCGTCTGTACATGAGGTGGTCAGGAGGCACTTCTTGAACCCATAGCGTTCTTCAAAATACGCGTGGCAAAGCTTGGTATACTTTCCATTTCCAGAAATTTTACCTGAATGCACCGCATCGTAGATGTAGTGCGTTTCTTTTCCGGTCAGGTAAGGCTTATTGAAAGGTATCATCTCCACGGGTGAGGTGTTTTAATCTTTTATTGCGGTTCGTTGTGCACATTCAACGTGTCAGACACAATGAACGTAGGTCGTTCTTTAACCTGGTTAAAGGTTTTACCGACGTATATACCGATCAGCCCCAGCATTGACATGATCAGCCCTGAGAAAAATGTGATCGCCAAAATCAGGCTCGTATATCCCAGCACGGTGATTTGACCTGATAAATACCGGTAGAGGTAGGCCAATCCCAGCAAGAATGAAAAAATTGAAAGCACTACGCCGATGGTCATCAGGATCTTAAGAGGCTTGTCAGAGAAGGCGATGATGTTATTCCAGGCCAGTTTGAAGAGTTTCGACCAGGAATAGGTTGACTTCCCCTCTTCTCTTGAGCTGTGCTCAACCTCGATTTTGGTGCTTTTGAAGCCAACCCATTGCACCATGGTCGGGAAAAACCGAATGGCATCATTCATTGACAATATCGCTTTCACGACCCTGCGATTGTAAATACCAAAGTTGGCAATAGACGGATCCTGGCGTGTGCCGGTCAGGTAGCCGAAGACAGAGTAGAAGACTTTTGAAGACCACCGCTTAAACAGCCGGTCTTGCCGCAACTTTCGCTGCGCAAAAACAATGTCATAACCCTCTTGTGCTTTCTTGTAAAGGCAGGGTATTTCTTCAGGCTGATCTTGCAAGTCGCAATCCATGACCACAACCCAGTCACCTGTTGCGTGTTCAAGTCCGGCAGTAATGGCGTAATGTTGACCGAAGTTGCGGCTGAGCCTCACGCCCTTTACCTGCAAATAATCACGGCAAACCGATTCAATAGCGCTCCACGAGTCGTCAGGGCTGCCGTCTTCAACCAGAATGATTTCAACCTCTTCGTTCATCTGAGAAAGAACAGTCATCAAGCGCTCTACCAGCGGCCTGACTGTTTTCTCTCCGTGGTAAACCGGACTGACTGCGGAGATCATTGTGAGCTATCCTTTGGTGTTGGTTGGTCTGGTTGTTGCTTCGCGTAACACATGAAAAGCCGCTGAATGCCTGGTTTTTCGCTTTTCCAATGCGTCAATTGAAGATGCTCAAAGATATAGAATCATCAAGGGAGCACAACCGTTGGTCAGCTTTATTCGTTTACGGCGCAAAAGCGCCGGATGCGTTGAGTTGTGGGGTGAATGCGCGGCGCGAAAGCGCCGGATGGGAGGAGGGTGCTTTCGGATACCCCTCGTTCTCATCAAATTGGTGTTTTAAGCTTGCCGTTTGCAAAAGAACTCCTGCGGCGCAAATTCCCGGATCTACCTGCAGCAAGCAGGCGCCTGGCAAACAGACCTCGTTTATTCAGAACAACTGAGCAGCGCAGCGCAAGGTTACGCTGCCCATTCGACCGTGCGACCATAAGAAAATTGGCCTAGTCAATCAGCACTCGTAAATCGTAAATCATCAATCGCTCACCGCTGGTCCTTCATCTTGCCAATTACCGTGCGCATAGATGCTTTCATCTTGTCGATCGCCTCATCAAGCGCCACCTCTTTCTCGCTGTTCTTTCCGGTCACCGTAATGGGCTGCATCCCGGCGATGCGGGCTTCGAGCTTGCATTGAATATCGGCAGGACCTGATTTTTCGGCGTTGGTGTCTGACAGGTGCACTTCAACGCGGGTAATGTGATCAGAGAAGTGCTTCAGTCCGTGGTTCACTTTCTCACGCACCACTTGCTCCAGCGCTTCAGACCCGTGAATGTTACGGTCAGTATTGAATTGGATTTGCATACGAATTCGTGTTACATATTTACGTTCTTCCTAAAGGTACAACGCGAAGACCAATCGACCGATAGACGTATCGACATATCGACGGACAGAATTCGGGAAACGGGGAGATTGGGAGGAAGCGAGTTAGGGAAATAGAATGGTATGTGGTGAG
The DNA here is from genome assembly GCA_018402085.1 of Flavobacteriales bacterium. Classification (GTDB taxonomy): domain Bacteria; phylum Bacteroidota; class Bacteroidia; order Flavobacteriales_D; family Sanyastnellaceae; genus Sanyastnella. The sequence continues at coordinate 3,054,858 of JAGYJM010000002.1, forward strand.
CAATGACTAGTAAATCAGCAATCATAAATCTGATATCAGCATTTTAGACGGTTGCTCCACTCCCTGAGGGGAGATGTCGATTTTCACTTCGTGAAAGATCGACTGAGGGGTGTGCGGTCTGACCGGTTGATGAGGAGCGCTTACGAAGGTGCTCCAAAAACCCCTCTGTCCACCCCGCCGGGGTGGACATCTCCCCTGATTCCAGGAGAAGAGCTAGCTTCGGGGACTCAGCTCCCGGGAATTTGGTTCAGAACAACAAATGGTTAAGCGCTTCTTCTTGCAATTGATTATTGGTAAATTTGCTCATGCTTAACAATCTGCGAAATAACCTCTTCGTCCGGGTCCTTTGGGGGTTCCTGGGATTATTTCTCTTAAATGTAAGCGTCGACAGTCCGGATCCCGAACCTAATCACTTACCCGAAGATTTGTCTTTTAACGATCAGGAAAGCATCATTGAGATAGTTCTAGAACAACTCTTGGGTTATGATGATGCCATCGTAGAATACGATGACCACGACACTGAGGAACATAACAAAAAGAAAAGCGTTAGAATTGATCTGATCAGCGGGGTGGCCCTTCCCACGGCCCTAACGCGTGGTGCATTGAGGCCTTGAAGAAAATTCATCAACAAACTGCCTATTTCACGTCTGTCTGCATCGAATTAGATAGTCCTCCCCCCGAAGCTTGATTTATTTTTTAGAATAATCGCCCTCTCGTGAACGAAGTTTCACGAGGCAGTTTCATTGTTTTAAATAAATCAAGAATGAACTTTCGAACTCTCTTGACGTTGATGATTACGTTGGCGTCATTCACCCATCTCTCTGCGCAACATACGGATGCAGAGAGAGACAGCCTGTATATTCAGCAATTTGAAGACCGTGTAGAACCTGACAAGGTGTTGCACGCCGAACCTCTTTTCATTGACTTGATCCGCGACCTCGGTGCCCGAAAAGGGGAAAAAGAATGGAACGTAGGTCTCGGACTAACCGATAACCTGAAATTCGACTCTTATGAGGCACTAGTGGAGTATGAATGGGCACCCATTGACCGGCTAGGGCTGGAGGTGGAGCTACCCTTTACCTTCTATTCGTCAGACAACGGAACGGAGAATAGTCTTGTTCCGGCGAACCGGCTAAATAGCATAAAAATGGCTTTTCAATGGTCCTTTCTGGTGAATGAGCCACGGGCAACTTCTATGGCTTTTGGCTACATCAATGAGTTTGAGCTCTCAGACTTCCGCCGTTTCGGGAAGCCATTCATTACCGGCAATGTTTTCAATCCTTTTCTGATCGTTGCCAAACGATGGGGCACCAACTTTCATTCGTTGGTGTACACAGGACCGCGAATTGAACAGGTGTTTGCTACCGGTGATATTCATGTGAGCTATGAGGTGAACACAAGTTTTCATCACTTGATCTCCGGGACCCGGAACTTTATCGGGCTGGAGTTTAACAAGGTCTTTGAGCAGGGGGATTTTGAAATGACAATCCGGCCTCAAATGAGACTTGGTATTGCTGATAACCTGCTTATTGGCATTGTAGCCGGAATACCGGTAAGTCGTGAGAATGAGCGGTTGAGTTCTTTTGTGCGCCTGATATACGAGCCCGGACATCGCAAGTAGCAACTTGCGAGGCCTGTCAATAGATCTGAAGAAGCGCATCCTTGCAAGGTGCGCTTCTTTGTAAGGACCCCTCTGTCCTCGCAAAGCGAGGACATCTCCCTTTAGCCAGGGGAGAACTTGCTATTGATGATTTCAGAGTGACGAGTGCTGATTTTTTCAGACCGTAGCAGCGTTACTGAGAGGTTGACTTGCTGCGCTTACGTAGTTGCTCCAAAGACCCCTCTGTCCTCTCAAAGCGAGGACATCTCCCATTAGCAAGGGGAGAACTTTTTATTCACCAAAAATCTGCATTTATCAATCGGCAATCGCCCGTCAGACCATAAGACCTTTGACTTTTAAAGATTTGGTGAACGCCTTGCTGTGTGAAGAATCGCTAAGATGAGAACCCTTGATTCGTCTTTATCTACCCTGAAATAGATGAGATAAGGAAATTTGCGGAGGGGAACACAACGGACAGAGTCAAAGCGAACAGGAAAAAACGGCGACCTCGAGAGCAGTTCGAGCTCTGCGCCGAGCGCATCAACAAAAGAGCGTCCTAGACCATTTTGCTCTGATTCGTACCAGTCGACTGCGTCTATGACGTCTTGTTCAGCAGCCGCAGATACCCTGACGTCAAGTCGCATTTCACTGATCGTCGGAAGTCAAACGCTTCTTCACCTGTTCCCAGGTTGATGCATTGGTGTAATCTGCAGAACGTTCTCTTTCACGCACCAATGCAATGTGCTCTTCGGGAATAATAGCATCAGATGCGTATTCAATACCCAACTCTTTCATAAGTTCAATGAAGAACACAAGACGCTCTTCAGGAACACGGACGGTTACCTCTTTCATAGGTTCAACTTATAATCTAAAGTTACGAAAAACCCCTCTGTCCTCGATTTGCGAGGACATCTCCCCTTAGCAAAGGGAGAACTTTTTTATTGACCAAAAATCTGCATTTATCAATCGGCAATCGCCCGTCAGACCGTTCGACCATCTGCCCATCAGACTAAAAAAGCGCACCCCCCATTCCTGAAGGTGTGCTTTCGTAACTGTAATTATCCAATCCTACTTCTCATCTCCCTGCCAGGGCATCCAGCGGAGGCCGCCGTAGGCCATGGCGCCGAAGACCGGACCCCAGACCAATGAGGCGTCAAAAAACTGGCTGTCGGGGTTCTCTGCACTCAAGATGGCGTTCGGCTGCTGGAAGTTCAGCAGGTTTTCGCCACCCAGATACACTTCAAATTGCTTCGAGAATACCCGGGTGATCTGCGCGTTCAGCAAGAAATAATCGTCGCTGCGGGCGTCGAGCTGAAATTCCGGATCATTCGCCTGTGTGTTCGGCAGGCGCTGATCACCGATCCACTGAAAGGTGGCGTCGAATTTCCACTGGGCCTTCTTTTCGTTGGCTTTCGTTTCATACCCGACGTTTGCGAAGGCGCGATGGGTTGATACCAGCGGCACGTCCAGCAGGCCTTCGTCTTCGTAGTTACCCTTCACTTCAAGCCAGCGGTAGGCCAAACGTACTTCTGTGCGGCGTGCCGGAGACCACGAAAATTCGGCCTGGGCACTGTTCGAGAAGCTGCGTCCGTCGAGGTTGTAGAAGCGTACTTCACGCGGATTTTCGAGGTCGGTAATCACCTGCTCTTCGAAATCGGTCCGGTAAAAGTCGAGCGACAAGGTCGCCTCGCGATACAACAAACGGAATCGCTGCAAGAAGTTCACGCCGTAGTTCCAGGCGACTTCCGGACGTAGCCCGAAGCCGTCAACGTTGGCGTCACCCGAGATGACCCATGCACGGTTGCTCGCGAGCTGCCCGATGTTCTCCATGATGACGTTGCTGGTGCGGTATCCCTTACCGGCCACTGCTTTTACCGAGGTGTTCTCCGTGAAGCTGTATCGCGCATGCACACGGGGTGTCCAGAATGTACCAAAGAGGTTGTTCTCATCTACGCGCATGCCGGCGACCAGAGTGAAACGCTCGAGGTGCGACCAGGTGTATTCAAAGAAAGCACCCGGTACTTGCTCGGTTCGCGTGAAGCGTGTTGAATCAAGTGTCTCGTCGTAGTCATCGTGCAGGTAGCTTATACCGGTAGTGAACTTGTGGTTCGTATTTCCGATGATCGATGAGTACAGGAGGTTCGCGCGAAAATTCCGCTGTACGCCACTGTAGTCGCGCTCACCAAAGTTTGAACGTTGCTCGTGGTACTCACCTGAGAGTTGGCTGCCGAAGCTCTTCCAGCTTTGCCCCGGGAATACGTAGCCCGTTTTGGCGCTGAGTTCAACGTGATCGGTATTCACTTCGGCGCGCCAAAGGTCTTGAATGGAGCCGCCTTCAGCCAGTGAACTCATCTGTCCGCTGCGGCTGTTCATCTGAAGCGCCGTTAGGGTATATTCCCCTTCGAGCCCGCGGTCACCGAGGTACTTCCATTGATTGCGGAGAATAGCATCCTGCTTCAGCGGGTTATCCATGAAGCCGTCACCGTTGTTATCCATTTCCACTTCATTGTACTCCGTATGAAACATGACGGTCGTTGCCCACTTTCGTGAGACGTTCTGACGGGTATGCACATTCAGCTCTACTCGTCCGCCCTGGTTGGCGTACATGTTGAGATAATACTTCTCGGCATTGATCGGATCTTTCATCGCAATGTTGATCTGCCCTGTTAAGCTCTCGTACCCGCTGGTCACTGAACCCACCCCTTTCGAGATGAAGATCTGGTGAATCCAGGGGCCCGGCACGTAGTAGAGTCCGTACACGGTTGAAAGTCCGCGCACCGTCGGAATGTTGTTCTTGGTCATCTCCACGTACTTACCGTCGAGTCCGAGCATCCTGATCTGTCGTGTACCGGTCACGGCATCCGTGAAGGAGGCGTCAACACTGGCATTGGTTTCAAAGCTCTCGCTGAGGTTGCAGCACGCGGCTTTGGTGAGTTCGCGGCTATCTATGGTTTGTGCGATGAGCGGATTGAGCATCTCCATGCGGGTGCTACCTGATTCGCTGACGACTTCGGCGGCATCGATTTCGGTGCCGGGCTGCAGCACCACCTCGATCCATTTTTGGTCTTTATACACCACAAACCCTGTTGTGTAGCCGATGAAGCTAAACACAAGGGTGTCAGTGGCCTGGTCGGTATCGAGTTTAAAGAACCCGGAGGCATCGGTGCTGACACCTACTTGTGTTCCTTTCCAGTAAACGCTTGCGCCGGGGAGGGGGTCAAAGCTGCCGTCGCCAGACGGACAGGGTACTTTAACCTTCCCTTTGACTTTGCCGGGCGTGTTCGCATCCTGCGCTTTTGCGCAGAAAAAGAAAGAAAACGAAAACAAGAAAATCAGACCAAGGCGCAACTTACTTTTTGCCTTCGTCATCTTCGCTGTCTTTTTTGTCTTTGCTACATGACTTTTCACATCCGGGGCTGCACGATTTCTCCGATGCTTTTGCATCGTCATGTTCTTCATGCTCGTGCTCACGATACTTGCAGCACCCGTGAATGTTCGCATAAGCCTCATCGCTCGCGCGTGATTGCTCGGTATCATGTCCGACGGCATTCAGCAGCTTATGAATCTCTTCAGAAGAGATGTGCCTGGTTTTGTAAACGACCTCAAGCTGGTGCGTTTCAAGGTCATAATTGGCATAGCGCACCCCCTTGACATCGAGGGCTTTTTCAATGCGCGTTTTACACATTTCACAGACGCCGCCGACTTCAAATTGCTCGGTGACCGTCTTTTGTGCTTCAGCGGTAGTGGCCAGTGTGATAAATGCGAGGGCCAGAAAAATATTCAAAATGGATTTCATCTTATTTCAATTTCGATTTTAAACAAGGTTTTTTTCGCCGTGAAAACGGCGGATGCGAAAAAGAGAAGATGAAATCAGGCGTAGTGCTGCGGAGCGCAGAACAGGCGATACAACGGCGGACCCGTCTTGGGGTTTGCCCGTTCAGAAAGGCGGGCATTTTGCTCTGCGTGATCGGTCAGTGAAAGGATGTAAACCGGCATAACCAGTACCGGAGACTGCAGATTCAACTCAAATGATGCGGTGTTGTGCTCATCTTCGAGGGCGATATAGAAATCGTCGAAACTGCAACAGGCAGTCTTCATCGAGCAACCGTCATGGTGGCTGCTGCAGCAGGAGTCGTCCTGCACTGAAGCATAATTGATCTCTACGCCCGCAAGATTGCCGCAGCAGTAGTGCAGGTGCACGTAGAATCCGGTCGCGAGGGTCGCGTACCAAACCATGAGTGCTGTTGCAAAGATCCTTTTCATCAGTGTAAAGGTACGGAAAACGGTCGAACTGTCAGCCGTCAGCGGTCTGCGGTCTGCCGTCATGTTGGGGAACCGTCTGCGGTCAGCGGTCAGCGGTCTGCCGGCATGTTGGGGAACTGTCTGCGGTCTGCGGTCATGTTGGGGAACCGGGAGCATGGGAAAGCGGGAAACCGGATGTTCTCCTGCCGGTTATTTCACAGATCCCTATTTGGTGGGTGCTTTTCAAACTGGTTGTGGATGATCAGGATCAGAAAGCCGAAGAGCACGGCTCCGATGATCAGGGCGTTGTTAACGATGCCTTCAACAGAAAACGACATTTTGATCAAGACGGTCGAAATAATAAAGCCGGAGTTGCGAATGATCTTGTGAAACTTGTCTGAATAGAAGAAAGTCGCCAGTAAAAGCAGCACATCTACGATGATGAGCACGGTAAAGAAATCGTCGAAGAAGATGTTATTGATCTTTTTAAACGCCAGAATTCCACTCTGGTAATCGCTCAGCGCTGCCATGAGCCAGTCTGCCAGGGTGTACACTGCCAATCCGACCAACAGCGGCACCAGCAACAAGGCAAGGGTTCGTTTCAGGCTGACGAATTTTTCTACTTTATTCTTCGGGATGTCTGCTTCAGTTGCGGTGTCGGTATCGGCTTTTCGGATATGTTTATAGAAAAGATAGATCAGGATGAACAGCACGAGAGAAGTCACAACATCGTAGGTGAAACGCAGGTCATCTTCAACCTGAAACCAGTTGGAGGTCAACTCAATTTGGGCAATGTCTTTGAAGATGCGCCGGATCACGATAAGGGTGATGATCTCGTACTGCTTGCCGATGTAGCTTGACATCGACTTGGGTAAGAAGAAGATCAGCAGGTACACCTCGTAGATCAGAATGAACGAGAAGGGTGTATAAACGGCGGCAATCGGGTTGGAGAAGAACTTCGGGCCAATGTCGATGACCCCTTGTGTGTTGAGCAGGATCAGCAGTAGGTGAAGCAAGTAGCCAACCACGGAGATGATGAGAATAAATCTCTCACTTCGGCGCTTGACAGTATCAGACAAAACGAGCTTAAACGCCTTGTCAACGAATTTTTTTCGTTTATTTTTCGCGGTCACTCGAGGTTGGGAGGTTTCAATATGCAATGAACATACCGCGGCAGTAACAGCTCTGTGATGGATGTGTTCTATGCGATACAAACCAGATCCTCGGGAAGTCTTTCAGAGAGAACGCGTTAGAAAGCATATCAGGTCTTCAACCTTTGAATAAGTTTACTCAACACGATACCAATACAAATGTCCATGCTGACCTTCAACCTCGCACTCGAGCTTTAATCTCTGATTGATTTCGGTGTTGATGGCATGGGCCGAAAGAATGCGGTCACCCCCCATCTTCAGAAGTGCGTTGAAATCATACCGCAAGGTGTCGATGGTCATCTTTTGACGGTCTCCGGTATATTGGCTGAGATCTGAGGAGATGGCATAGACACGGGAGCCCCATCGGTTGAAGAGGTCATTGGTGAATTCATCGCGGTCAAGTTCTCGTTGAATGACTTTTCTGAAGGCGTGTTTGTACGCCAGAGGGTAATCTGCGATGTATCCATCTAGCGTGAAAAAGCCATTGAATTGAGCGACATCCGGAGTAATGCCAACGGAGATGATCCTGTGATCTTCGGGCTTGCCATTCAAACATGAATTCAGTTCTGCGAAAAGATCCTGGCGGTAATATTCGTTGAAAGATGGTCCCTTTCGATTTGCGATCAATTCGTGATTTGACAAAAGAAAAGCGCCTTGTAGGATGACAAAGATCAAGACCATCGCTTTTCCCACTTTGTTCACGCGCACTACTTCTTGCAAGGAGACGGCAAGGAGGATATACCAAAACAAGGGATGAAGAAAATAAAAGCGGTCAATCTGGAGGGGGAGAACGGCGAATAGCTGATCAAAAACAGGCTTCAGGGGTTCAAAATCCTTGAATCCATGAAAACCGCACGATAGGAGAATCAAGACAAGACAGATCCAAAAGTACCTGGGCAGCTCTTTTGTTTTGAAGAGAATCGCCCCGATGACCGGAAACAAGATCAACCAGTGCAGGCTGTGAGCATGATATTGCCCCTTTCTGAAGAGCTCTACGGCATAAACGGCAGCAAGCTTAAATGACAATCCTGGCTTCGCGAATTCGGTGCGGTGCGATTCAACGTCAGAGGTCAGAAAAGTGTAAAAAAGTGGGAGGTGACTGACCAGATAGGCTAAACCGAGTACCACAAGGCCGGATAAGAAACGGATATTGACCCGCTTTGACCGGAATCCATCATAAATGAGCATGACCCCCAGAAGCAAGCCCGCAAATATGCCTGATAAAACCAAAACAGAATGGAAAGCAAACAAAACAATGATCAGCCAGTTTGTCCAGTGTTGACGATCATTGCGCAAGTTCAGAAAGGCATAAAAAAGAAAGGGCAAACCGCTTACAGTCGCATGAAAAGACCAAAAGGGCAGCAACGCAAAAAGCAGCGATGTTCCTACAGCAACCATGGGGTGGCTTGCCTGTTCAATCAGGTGCCTTGTGAGCAAAAGGTACATCCCCCAGAAACCGATGAGCGCGACCATGAGCTTGTTGAGCGCGTATCCCGGGTAGATGCCGGCAATATCAAAGATCAGCAGAGGAATGTCGTAAGTAGCATATAGCGAAGAAAGCGGCAGACCATTCATGACAGCAGGTACAACCGTGCCGGGCGCAGCAAATGCCAGTCCTTGATTGAGCAGAATTTTAACCCAGGCAACGTTCGAGTCGAGGTTGTCGTGAATGAGCAGGTGGGCATCTTCGCCAAGAATAAAGTACGGGAGAAAAGAGCCGAGAATAACGAGGTTTGCTGCGGCTAGATACCATCGCGAACCACCGTTCAGGTATTGCTTAAGTGAAAATGTCATCTCGGTAATCAGGTTCGTAAGTTTACGCTCGTCATTCGCTGAGGCAAGTCATCAGAGATCAACTTAGTGGATCACAAATCGGGCACGTACAGCGTGCCCTCCATCTAGTGCTGTAAAAAGGTATAGGGTACAGCATATGCCAATCTGAGCTGCTTACCCGTGGCGTAAAGATAGTGAATCACAGCAGGGTAAAGCGTCTGATGCACTACTGGATGAAGGCGGCATGGGTTGAAGGTTTTTTCTGGTGTTGTTACCTAAGCCCCTCAGCCATGAGGTACAGGATAGAATGAGACTGAGGTCATACCGCCTCACTCACCATCCACCATCCACCATCCATTCATTGAACACTCTCAAACCCTGAAGTGTTAATGAAGTATGCAAAATACATCACACGTCGGTCCGGGAAAGATCATCGAATTGAAATATACCTTGCGTGAACATGATGCGCAAGGTGAAATTCTCGAAGAAATGGATGAGCAATGGCCGCTTAAATTCCTGTTCGGAAGCGGGGCGATGATCCCCGTTTTTGAAGAGAACCTGGCGCCTTTGCACGAAGGTGAGCGGTTCGCCTTCCCGATCAAAGCCGCAGACGCTTACGGTGAGCATAATACGGATCAGGTGGTGCAAGTTTTCATTGATGACCTGCAAGAAAATCCGAGGTATCCCTTTGACAATTACGAAGTGGATGACCTGATTCAGTTGCAAACCCGACAGGGAAAGCAGCACGCCGGACGCATCACGGAGATTGGAAAAAATTATGTTGTGGTCGACTGCAACCACGCCATGGCCGGTAAGAACCTCTGGTTTGAAGGACAGGTATTGCATGTGCGCGAGGCCCGCAAAGATGAGCTTGAAGCGAACCGCTACATTGAACCAAATGGGTTTCGCAGTCACAGTACCCTGCGGGAGCCACCGAACGCTTGATAATAAGGCGCCTTAGCTGTTCATGAAAAGAAAGGCGACTTCTTCTTTTTCCAACGGACGCCAATGTCCGCGCGGCAGGTCTTTCTTGGTGAGGCTCGCGAACGAAACACGGTCAAGTTTTTGAATGGTGTAGCCAAAGTGCTCAAAAATCCGTCGTACAATTCGGTTGCGCCCTGAGTGAATGGTGATGCCAACTTCGTGGTGGTTTTCACCGGTGCCAACAAAGCTGATTTCATCGGGCTTGATAGGGCCATCATCAAGTTCAATGCCCTTGCGAATCTGGTCGAGATGTGCCGGTTTGACCTTCTCTTTTAGGGTTATATGGTAGATCTTCCGAACCCCATGTGTCGGGTGTGTTAGCCGTTTGGCAAGGTCGCCATCGTTGGTGAAAAGCAACAAACCTGTGGTCATGCGATCGAGTCGCCCAACCGGATAAACGCGCTCCTTCGCGGCATCTTTAATCAGCGACATCACGGTGCGGCGGCCCTGGGGGTCATCCATCGTGGTGATAAAGTTTTTCGGTTTGTTGAGGAGGAGGTACTTCTTTTTTTCCGGGCGAATATGCTGTCCGTCGTAGCGCACTTCATCGGTAGGGCGCACCTTGGTGCCCAGTTCGGTCACCACCTCTCCGTTGACGGAGACAACGCCGGCCTTGATGAGTTCGTCTGCTTCACGGCGTGAGCATACGCCGCTGTTGGCGATAAACTTGTTCAATCTGATCGGGGCGTTTTCGTCAGGAACCTTGCCTCTTCTCGGAGTGGCAGGTTTGCGGGGTTTATTAAAGGCGGGTTTTCCACCTCTTGACGGGCGTCCGTCTTTCTTCGGGCGATCGCCGCCTGGGCGATCATTTTTGGAGCCGTGTTTCTTCATACCAACAGGGTCAGTGGGCAAAAGTACGACTCTCTGTTGACTAAAGCATCGGGTAGAAAGCGTTTTCAAGGTGCTCGATGCGGGTGTATTCGTTGTTGTGGATGATCGAGACTACGTCAAAGCGGGCTTCATCTTTTTCGGCGCCAAAGCGCCGGATGTATCGGTCGGCCGCTCTGATCAGCAGTTGTTGCTTTTGTCTGCCAACGAATTGGTAGGGTTCTCCGGCCCAGTTATTCGCCCGGAGTTTGACCTCAACGAAGCAAAGGTAATGCCCGGTTCGGGCGATGATGTCAATCTCTGCCTTTCCGAACCGCCAGTTGGTATCAAGGATTTCATACCCCTTTTCACGAAGGTGTTCAAGAGCCCATTTTTCACCCTTCTCACCTGCTTCATTGTGTGCTGCCATAACGCGAAGAAAAGGACAGTTCACAGAGGCCCGACAAGCGATTTACGGATGAGCGGATTGGCTTTATGAATGAAATCAGCGCAAACTCAGATCGATGGTGCCAATCTTGTTGGGGCCCTCGTAGACATACATTTTATAGTCGCCTCCCTCCAGCTCCATACCTTCAGGAACCGTGTAGAAGATGCAGACATCCATCCGCTGGTTGTTGTAATCGATGGTTCGTGAAACCGAGTACTGTTGCTCCCCTTCTTCAGCGAATGCGAGGGTTTTGTTCCCATTCGGATTTGGCAGCACATCGCCATTGGGTGCCATGATGCGCATGTAAAGCTCTTTTTCGCCAGGTTTGGCGATGCGGTTTTCCATAATAGTGAAACATGCCTTGAGCATTTCGGCGTTACTGGCGCGGTTAACTGAGCGCTGCTTTCCGTTGTTACGCAATTTGATGGCGTCTGCACTCGGTGAGGTGGTCTGCAAAATCTGACCTGATGCGATCAGTCCTTCCATGTTTTCCTGGCGCTCAATCAACTCCTGGTTCTGGCTTTCGACCGTTTCAACACGTTCTTTCATTTCGCTGTTTTCAGCCATCAAGGCCATATTCAATTGGTTCAACGAGTCAATTGTCGCGATGTATCCTTTCATGATTTCACGAAGCGTAGAGGCCTCTTTCTTTAGCTTCGTAATGCTCCAGTTCTTGTTTTTCACCTTTTCCAGCAGGTCGTCGATCTGCATGCGCTGGTCGGCCATTTCAGCCATCAGTAGCGAGTTCTCTGTTTCGAGGGTGTCATAACTGAATCGCATCTTCTGAAGGTCAAGCTGCAGCTCGCGGCGTTCGATTTCAAGGTTTTCATTCTCCTCAACCTTTGTTTCAACGGTTTGCTGAGATTGATTCAGGCTATAGCCGAGGTATCCACACACCAGCAACAGCACAACGATGATTCCTAAATACGCTTTATTATTCATACAGGCAGATTTTCAATACGAAGGTAACGGTTTCGCCTGCGTCAGATTGTATCGCCTCGATGATGTTCAAACATTTTCTGTTGGAAAATTGGTGCCGGATTCTTCGACAATGAATGGTGTACAGTCCGGGGTCCGGGGTCGAAGGTCTGGTAAGCAGCGCATATTGCGCTGCATTGGGTCCAAAGGCGCCCCGGTTTGGAGAAGCCATGTAGGCGCGCAATGCATTGCGCGCAGGTTACAGGTGTTTTTTGGATGGTAGATGGTAGACGGCAGTTGACAGATGGCGGTGGACGAATGGCGAATGGAGTGGTTGGCGATGGGTTGCCGCCGTCATTCAGGGCTCTGTGTACGAGTTGATGCCCGGTACACCGCGAAAGCGGTGGATGAATACATATTTCGCGGCTTCACCGGCCCGGTCTATACGAATGGTATCGATCGTTTCAACCTCAGCTTTTCCGATGTTCTGTATCTGCTCCAGGCTGCGGTGATTTCGTGAATCACTGATAAACAGGATGAGGTCTTCTTCCTGCAACGAGTCAATGGTCGCATTTACCCACCAGAATTTGTGGATGTCGCGCGGCTTGCCGAGCGCCACAAATTCGAGATTATTCGGACGGGCCACGTAGTGGTCGATGTGCGCACTCGGAAACCATCCCGAGGAGGTCAGCACAACGCGCTGGCCTGCTGACAACCGGTAATCCGGCACTTTTGTGCCGATAGAATCACCCAGCTGCTTCCAGCCGTGCATGTCGAGTGTGGCATCATCGCGGTGCCAGTTATGCACCTCGCGGTGTCCCTGGTCAAGGGTGATCAGTCCGGTATTGATTTGAATCGGACCGAGGATCAACACAATCACCAATAGGGCATTGGCCACAAGGGAGGATCGCGGAATGGCACGAGTGCCCCTGCGCCGCACCCAGTCAGCCGCCAGCGGAATAAGGGTCACGTAAGCCGGACCTGTCCAGTGAGGAAGCGTGCGGCGAAATAGCGAGAATGAAATGAACACCACCAGCAAGGGCAAGGCAATCCATAGCAGCAAACGAAATGCTTGTTTCGGAAAGTTCAAACGGTTTGCGAGTTGTTTTCGAAAGGTGAAAACGCTTGCCCATATTGCTACAAAGACAATCGGGTTCTGGTAAAGCACTTCACCGAGGATTTCCTGAAGAAAGGTATTGTGGTTAATTGACCACTCTTCCGGTACCACTCGCCCCCCCTGAAACGAGAAGGTGATAAAGTCGTTCGCATAGTTCCACCAAAGCGTAGGCAGCAGTCCGGACGCAGCGAGCAGGAGCATGCCGTAAAAACTCCATCGCGTCAGCCAGACACGGTCGTACAGCAACACGAACACCACCGTGCCAAAGGGTAGAAAAACAGCATGATACTTTGAAAGAAGAGCGGCTCCCATCGCTGCTCCGGCGAGAAGTAACCTCATGTTCTCGGCCGGCTGAGTGCCTCTTGACGGAAGGGTATCAATTAAAAAAACCAGTGCCAGCAACCAGAAGAAGACCTGCGGGGTATCGGGAAGGATGAAAACACCCGTCAGCACACTGAGGTAGATGCTTGCACTCGCCAGCAATAGTGCCACCAGTGCCGTGCGATGTCCGCTGATCTTGTCAGATATCCGGTAGATGAGGTAAAGATTGGCCGTGCCCAGCACCAGTGCCGGAAGCCGAAGAAAACCGTCGGCTGTCAGCTTCAGGTCAAGTGTAAAAAGCTGAATAATCCACCCGATCATGGAGGGGTGGTCAAAGTGGCTCCAGTCAGGGAAACGCGCGTAAATCAGGTAGTAAACCTCGTCATTGCCCAATTCAGTTAGAAAGGCAGCCGAAGCCCTCAGTATAAATGAGAGCGTCAGTATGGTCAGAACCGGCCTTCGGAAGCCGAAGGTTTGCGCGGTGGTAGGGGCTGCCATCTCGGGATCAGGTACTTGCGGTTGCGGACAAAGATGAAGATAACGCCGGCGAGTACCAAGCCGAAAAAGAATAGTCGGTAAAGGATTGTAGCAGGCCAATTGATTCTCGCCGTCGCCATAATGGGTTTCTCACCATCACTGCTCCGAATGACAGGGTTCGTGTAGATGGTATGTCCCGGTTCGAAGTCCAGCTCAACCCTTACGTACTGCGCGGTATCAGGCATCACAAAGACCAGGGCTTCACTGCTCCCGGCAGAATGAATGACCTTGCCACCATTGCTTACAAAACGCGCCTCAGAAATGGTTCTGTCAGCCATCACCACAAGGCTGTCGCCGCGAAGTTCAAGCGAACGCAACTCAGGGAGGTCTTTGAAGCGCTCAACTTTAAGTTCGTGGTTCTCGTGGTCTGGACAATGGACGGTAATGCCGTAGGCACGTCCTGCCTTCAGGGCATCAACCACGCTGTCGGTTTCAAGCGAGTTGGTATGAATCAACGTGGCTACTTTGCCATAGTCGAAAGGGTTATCGAGGTTGTGCGTGTCGTCATTGGCAAGAAGAAATACAGGCTTCCCGTTGCTGAGGGCGGCATCCCAGTGGCTGATGCTGTGCTGGAAGTTGCTGAGTGCTTCTATAAGATCGTAATTGGTTAGATATGCAAGATCATTGTGAGTGTACGCATTGCGCACAGAAGGGTGAGCAATGGCTACAAGATCAGAGCCATGTGAGAGCTGCTCAAGAATGAATTGCTTTGCATTAAGCGTCTGTAAAAGTGGGTAGTCAAGCGGCAGTACCTCCCTTGCCCCTATACACACCTGGTGGGTCTTGCGCACACCATATCCATGCTCATATACCGGAACAAACGCATGGCCTTCTGAATGGTACGGGTTGATCGACATATAGTCGGAGATGGTGATGAGGTCGTAGCCCAGTCGATCGTATACATCGAAAATCCGCTCAGACGGATTGTTTTGTCCGTTCGTTACCCCGCCCCATGCCGCACTCTGTATCTGAAAGTTGGAGAGTTTCCAGTCATCACCACTGACCGAGCGGTACGGATTGTACCATTTGCTACCACTGAACGATTGTGGTTCCGGGAAGTCGTAGACCGGACTGATCACCAGTGTGAGCGCCAGGTTCAGACTGATCACGAAAACCAGAACGAAAGCGATCACCCGCAAGAAGAAGATCAATGTACTGCCAATGGTGCTTAACAACTTCATAAAAGCGAAGTTGCTGACGCTGCATTGGTTAAGTCTTGCCGAAATATGATGCTTTTGGCAAGGTCATTTAAACCACGGGTGTACCGTGTGTTAAGCCTGTTTTAACGGCGAATGGCCCGGATGCCCGGAAGCTCTTTACCTTCGAGGTATTCGAGCATCGCGCCGCCTCCCGTGCTGACGTAACTGACCTGCGAAGCAAGACCCACCTGGTTAATGGCTGCCACAGAATCTCCGCCACCAACGAGGGTAAAGGCACCGTCTTCCGTGGCTTTTGCCAGGGCTTTTGCAATGTGGGTGGTTCCTGAGGCAAATGGCTCCATTTCGAAGACCCCCATAGGGCCATTCCACAGAATGGTTTTGCTCTTGAGTATGACCTCGCGGAAATCTGCCCGCGCTTTCTCACCAATATCAAGGCCCATCCATCCGTCGGGAATATCCATGGTGTCGACTTGCTTGGTGTCCGCATCCGCTGCGAAGCGGTCAGCGGCGATGGAATCTGTGGGCAGGTGGATCTTCACTCCGCGATCTTCTGCACGTGAGAGTACTTCTTTGGCGCTCGTGATGAAGTCATCCTCCACGAGACTGCTGCCGATATTGCCATCCTTCGCTTTCGCGAAGGTATAAGCCATACCGCCGCCAATAATGATGTGATTTACGCGCTTCAGCAAATTTTCGAGAATCGTAATCTTCGAGCTGACCTTGGCCCCTCCGATGATGGCCGTCACCGGCTCTGCAGGTGTGTCAAGAACCTTGTCAATGTGCTCGATCTCCTGCTCCATCACGAAACCGAACATCTTGCCATGCGGAAAGAAACGCGCAATGACGGCGGTGCTCGCATGGGCGCGATGTGCGGTGCCAAAAGCATCGTTGATATATACGTCTCCATGCTCGGCGAGCTGTCCTGCGAAAAACTCATCACCGGCCTTCTCTTCTTTGTGAAAACGCAGGTTCTCAAGCAGCACCACGGCTCCGGCACCGAGCGAAGCAGTGGTTTCTTTGGCGGCATCAGCCAAAGGGTCACCGGCAAACGTGATTGCTTGTCCGAGCGCCTTTTCAACCGCCGGAACGATATGCTTCAACGACAGTGCAGGATCTTCGCCTTTCGGACGACCGAGGTGCGACATCAGCACGGCGCTGCCACCTGCCTCAAGCACGCGCTTGATGGTCGGAACAGCCGCCTGAATGCGGGTGTCATCGGTAACCTCGCGGGCGTCATTCAGCGGCACATTAAAATCAACGCGAATCAGTACCCGCTTGCCGGTAAAGTCATAAGAGTGAATGTCTGCCATAGCCTTTCTGCTTTCAGGCAAAGCTAAGGATTGTAAAAGAGCATGACGAAGAACGGCCGGTCAAAACGCTTACCTTAGAACTATGAAGAAGAGATGGATCATCATGGCTTTGGCGGTTCTTGGGATGGGCGGCATGACTAAGGCAGGGGCGCAGGTGTTTGTATACGAGAACGCTCAGGGGCACTTCAGCGAGATGTTGCTGAATATCGAGAATGGTGCGGTGCTGCCCGGGATGTCGCGCTTCCGGTCTGACGCGCTGTTCACTGTACAGGAAGGTCGTGTCTTTCAGGGGTGGAGTTCTTCGCCTTTTGATTTGCTCTTCACCGTTCGCAATGGCAAGGTATATCCGGTTGACAGCAACTTTGCGGGTGACATCCGCTATTCGATACGGCAAGGCAAGGTGTATGAAGGAGACAGCCAGATGCAGCTTGACCTGCTCTATACGCTGCGAGCCGACGGTATGTATAAAGGAGATTCGGTCAGTGAGTTTGACCGGGTGGTTTTTATCGAAGGAAAACCTTCGGATGCAGAACTCCTGGCGATTCTGATCGCCCTGGAGCTCGTTGAGTGATCAGGCTTCTTTCAGCTCTTCGATCGTGAAGCTGTAGCTTTCCATGATTTGGTTCACCAGCAGTTTCTTGCAGGCATCGTCAACTTTAGACTCCGCTTCTGCTGCGTTTGCCGCTTCAACGGTCAGGGTAATGTGCTTGCCGATGCGCACATTGCCGATCTCCGGGAGACCGATGTTCTTCATGTTGTTGGATACCGCTTTCCCTTGCGGGTCAAGCAGTGCCTCAAGAGGCATAATATCAATGGCGGCCTGAAATTTCATACGCTTGGTTTCTTCGTCGATCCCATACCGAGATCAGCAGGTACAAAAGTAGCAGAATCGGCACACCGAGGAAAACCGAACCTAAAGCAAAATGACTGACAGCGAGAGAAAGTGCCCCCAAAAGCAGCAAGGTGTAGCGCGGAAGATTTTTACGCCAACTGTACTCTTTGAATTTCAGCGCAATCAGCGGCAATTCTGACACCATCAGAAGGCTCATGAGCAATACAAAAAGGTTGATACTCCATGGGTTGAGGTGATCCGCAACGAAAGAACCTTCCTGGTAAATGATGGTCACCGAGATCCAGAACAGCGCATTCGCCGGTGTGGGCAGGCCCAGAAACTGCTCACTCTGCCGCGTATCGACGTTAAACTTGGCAAGGCGATAGACGGAGGCTACGGCTAACAGCAGGGGCAGAAAGGTGAACCAGGCCGAACTGTTGTCGATCTGCTGGCTCAGTTCTACGGTCATCAGCGCAGGAGCAACACCGAAAGAAACAGCATCGGCGAGCGAGTCAAGCTGTTTACCCATGGGGCCGTCTGCTTTCACGAGGCGTGCGACAAATCCGTCAAAGAGGTCGAGAATAGCGGCAAAAGCCACCAATGTTGACGGCAATGCGAATAATCCGGTGTCGTGCAGCACCCAGATGGCAAGGGTTCCACAGATCAGGTTGCCCATTGTAAAGGCGTTGGGGAGTATTCCACGACGGTTCACAAGACGAAGGTAGGGGAATTTGGATGGTAGATGGTGGATGGTGGATGGTGGAGTTTGGGGTCGGTTGTCCGGAGTCAGTTTTGCAGCGCATCCTTGCGCTGTTCTTCCTAAAGGAGACTGTTCAGAAAAGTGTGTCAAGGCAAATGAAATAACAAATACCTTGATACAATGAAAGAGAAATCAGAAGCAGACAAGTTACTGGAAGCGGTCTTATCGGCACTTCAGTCAGGCAAGCCTTTAACGGGTAAGGATGGCGCACTGACGCCTATGATCAAGCACGTTCTAGAAGCGAGTCTTGAGGGCGAGATGGATGCACACGTTGAATCAGCTCGTCCGAACCGTCGTAATGGCAAGGGTAAGAAGCGTGTGAAGACGAGTTCTGGAGAGATAGAAATCGAGACTCCGCGCGACCGCGACGGCACTTACGAACCGAGTCTTATACCGAAACGACAACGGGCGTTAGGCGATAGTCTTGAAAAGAAAATCATAGGGCTTTACAGTTCAGGTATGAGCTATCAAGACATCTCCGATCATATCGATGAGATGTATGACATGAACTTGAGTAAGGCACAACTAAGTGCCATCACAGATAGAGTATGGCCAGAAATCGAAGAGTGGCGAAGCCGGCCGCTCGACTCGGTGTATGTGTTCTTGTGGATGGATGCTATGTTCTTCAAGGTCAAGCAAGACGGACGGGTTAAACAAATGGCTGCTTACATGGCACTTGGAATGAACGTTGAAGGAGAGAAGGATCTTTTGGGCATCTATCTATCAGAAACAGAAAGTTCAGGCTTCTGGTTGGGAGTACTGAATGACCTTGAGGCAAGAGGTGTAGAAGACATAATTATCGCCAGTATCGACAACTTGAAAGGCTTCAAGGAGGTCATAACAACAGTCTTTCCTAGGACAGACGTGCAGCTTTGCATAGTTCATCAGATCCGCAACTCAACACGCTATGTGAACTGGCAAGACAAAAGAGCTGTGGTCCGAGACATGAGGCTGATTTACAGGGCGAATAGCATCGACCAAGCAGAGACTGAACTAGAGAACTTCGAAGAGAAGTGGGGCAAGAAATATCCTGCAATGATCCAATCATGGAAGCGTAACTGGGAGCATCTCACCACCTTCTTCGGATACGATGAACATGTGAAACGAGTAATGTATACCACCAACTCCATTGAGGGCTTCAATCGTCAAGTTCGGAAAGGCACCAAGGCCAAAGGGGCACTCACCTCTGAACGAGCTCTGTTCAAACTGCTGTACCTTGTTACCCAGAAGGTGCAGAAGAAATGGAGTCGACCACAATCCTGGTCAAGGGTTATTGCATCACTTATGATAACCCACAGGGATAGGCTTAGACTCAAATGACACACTTAACTGAACACAACCTCCTAAAGCAATACCTGATGTGTGCAAACGCGCTCAGCGCCTCGGGTCGTGCATCTACTCGATCTGTTGTTGCATTGAAAACTGGGCGTCGCTCACCCGTTTGCTCGAAAACACCCCCTCTGTCCACCCCGTTGGGGCGGCTATCTCCCCTGATTTCAGGGGAGACTCTGTGTTTTGTAAGTATGAATAAGTGCTCTCCTTGCTAAGGAGAGCTGTCCCGCGGATGCAGGACTGAGAGGTTAATGGGGAGTGCTTTCAGACAGTGCAGCATGGACGGCTATAAGCCGTCCCCTCAGTGGTTTGAGTTTGTATTCAAGCAGCGCAAGTATGCGCTGACCATTAGCCCGTGAGACCATTCGACCATCAGACTTTTCAACCATCAACAATCAGATTTCGCGCCCCCTTGTAATAGAGCACTGAAGCGAACATCATAAAGACGTGGCTGATATCCACGTGATTGAACCACTTATCGATTCCGATCTGAAAGACGAAAAAGGCGGCGCCGATGGCGCTGACGAGCACGGCATAGAGAATCTGTTTGCTACCGGTGCTTTTCTCTTTGAGGTAAACGAATCCGGTAAAGCCGGTGACGACAATGGCCATGCCATATGCGGCGTGGATCAAAACGTATTGAAAGTTGAGCGTGACCAGTGAGAGCGCCATGAAAATGAGCAGTTCGGCGATGTTCAGTTTCGAGAAGAAGTTGCCAATTTGAGGCTTCATCCACTTTCTGGCGTAAATGATGACTGCGCGCTCCAGAAGCGCGACCGACAGCATGCTGACGATCCATCCGGGCACCTTCATGTAGAAGGGGATGTACGCCATCAGCGCATGGCCGACCACGCCGCCCAAAAAGGTAGCGACCCCCATGGTCAGAAAGTAGTAGGTAAAGAGTGTATGCACACGTCCCCGCTGCGGAAGGGCCCTGAGCTTGGCGTACGCAACGAAGTTGACAATCGCGACAAAAACATCCGTCAGCGCGGTAACGGGCTCTTGCAGTTCAAGGTTAAGCAGCTCAATGGAGGGTTGTGGTTCAGGCACGTCGTTCCGGAAGTTGCGTAAGTTTTCGGCAAGGTACAACACAACGGGGGAGGGCTGCAGACTATAAGACCTATCGACCGATGGGCGGGTGGTCATTCTGGGAGCATGGGAAGCAGGGAGGTCGGGAGCAAGCGAGGTAGGTAGAATTTTTTTGTCAGCGTGAAAACGCTGGATGGCGCCGCATCCTTGCGGCGCTATCATTTTATGGTAGCCTTTGAGAGGGACGCCTTCCAGGCGTCCATTGACCTATCGACGTATGGACGTATGGACCTTTCGGGGAAGCAGGGAGGTCGGGAGCAAGCGAGGTAGGTAGAATTTTTTTGTCAGCGTGAAAACGCTGGATGGCGCCGCATCCTTGCGGCGCTATCATTTTATGGTAGCCTTTGAGAGGGACGCCTTCCAGGCGTCCATTGACCTATCGACGTATGGACGTATGGACCTTTCGGGGAAGCAGGGAGGTCGGGAGCAAGCGAGGTAGGTAGAATTTTTTTGTCAGCGTGAAAACGCTGGATGGCGCCGCATCCTTGCGGCGCTGTCGTTTTTTAAGCCCGCAGATAGGGACAGCTCCCAGCTGTCCGAGAATTGATGGATGACCACCATTTATGCAGAATGGGAAGCAGGGAGGTCGGGAGCAAGCGAGGTAGGTAGAATTTTTTTGTCAGCGTGAAAACGCTGGATGGCGCCGCATCCTTGCGGCGGTACAACTCACCATTTCGAATCACAATTTCGATTTCACGGTGTACACTCAGTGTGCGCTTACATTTCCATTCTCGCATTGGTTCTGCATATATTTGTGCTCAACCCGATTGCCCGTGCCCGACAGTCTCGTTATCATTCCGACCTACAATGAGAAAGACAACATTGAGCGCATTCTGCGTAAAGTGTTCTCTTTCGAGCATCCATTCCACGTGCTCGTGGTAGATGATGGCTCGCCCGATGGTACAGCCGATATCGTCAAGTCGATTATGAAGGAACTGCCCGATTGCTGCTTCATCCTCGAGCGCAAGGGCAAGCAAGGACTCGGCACCGCATATATCGCCGGATTTCGCTGGGGCATTGAGCACGAGTACGACTACATCTACGAGATGGATGCTGACTTCTCGCACAATCCTGAAGACCTGATTCGTTTGCGCAATGCCTGTGCGAACGAAGGTGCGGACTTCGCCATCGGATCACGCTATGTGAAGGGCGGCAAGATCTCCAACTGGCCAATGAACCGCATTTTGATGAGTTATTTCGCATCGGTTTACGTCAATGCTGTACTGTGGATGGGCATCCGCGATTGTACCGCCGGGTTCAAGTGCTACTCGCGAAGGGTGCTCGAGACCATCGACCTCAGCAGCATTCGATTTGTGGGCTACGCTTTTCAGATTGAGATGAAATACAAGGCGCAGCGCTTAGGATTCAAAGCAAAAGAAGTGCCGATTACCTTCATTGACCGTCAGTATGGCGAGAGCAAGATGAGCATGGGCATCTTCAAAGAGGCCTTCTGGGGTGTGCTCAGCATGCGCTTCATGAAAGTTCGTCCGGCTTCAACATCATGACCCTCCTATGCTGATGCGCTTACCCCGGTTTGTTTTTCTTCTTGCACCCGTGATTTTTCTGCTTTCAGGATGCGGTGATGAGGCTCCTGAGCAACCTGCAGGACTGATTCCCAGAGAGGAATTTGTAGTCATCATGGCCGATATCCAGCTGGTTGAGGCACTGGCGAAGCAGAAGATGATCCGCAATGACGACCCGGAAGTGAAGCTGGCGGAGTACTACGGCGCGATTTACGACAAGTACGGCATCGCCGACAGTGCTTTTCACAAGACCTACGACTGGTACCACCGCCATCCGGATGAGCTTCTTGAAATTTACGACGAGGTGCTGAGCCGACTGAGCCGTGTAGAAGAAGAACTGAAGCAAGGTGGCAGAAAAGAAGATTAAGCCTTCGTCTGCAGATAGTACTCACCGGTTTCCCGGATCACCTCATCGAGTGGTGTAAACCTGAATCCGCTGGCCTCAATTTTCCCGGCATCGTAACGGAACGACTTCGAGGCATTGCGAATGCCCTCGCGTGTGACAAAGGCGCGTTTTCCGGTGAGTTTTTCAAGTAACGATACGCTAAGATGCACGGCACGCATCAGCCAGGGGGCCGCAGCCGCATCCGGCGCTTTTGCGCCGATCGCCCCACCCACCTTCCGGAACAATTCACCGTAGGTTAAATGACTCGTATTGAGAATGTAACGTTCTGCTGAAAGGTCGTTCTCAAGCAGATGGAAGCAGGCCGCCACTACATCCTGTACGGCCACAAAACCATTGCTGCCCGGCGGATAAAAGGGCATGCCCTTGTCAATCTGCCTGAAAATCTCAGCCGAACTGCGCTCAAAATCGCCGATACCCAGAATGATCGAAGGGTTGACTATAAAAACCTTCAATCCTTCTTCAGAGCCGCGCCAGACCTCGCGCTCTGCCATGTGCTTGCTGCGCGCGTAATTGGTGAGCTCCGGATCTTCTTTCCACTCTGAAGCCTCCGTCACCGCGTCCTGCGAGCGGTTTCTTCCGAGTGCAGCCACCGACGAGATATAAACGAAAGCCTCAAGTCCGGACGTCGCCAGCGCTGCATTGACCATATTAAAGGTGCCTTCAACATTCGTTTTGAAGAGCTTCGACTTGTCTTTACGGTGAAAAGAAACGAGTGCCGCAGCGTGAAACACCTGCTTGCAACCATGCATTGCCTGAGTAAGCACCTCCACATCGAGCAGTTCGCCATCTATGAACTCGAGCAGATTGCGGTCAGCACCGGTATGATCCAGCAAGCGGTTGAGGGAAGTAGTATCTGAGGTCGGACGCATCAGGGCGCGCACCGGCTCACCCGCCTTGAGCAAAGCAGCAATGAGGTGCATGCCCACCATACCTGTACCTCCGGTCACCAGATTCATGCGGCAAAGGTAGGGAGTTCACATTGTGAATATGGAAGTGGTTGTTTGATGATGCATAATTCACAATGCAGGATGGAGGGTGTACAATGAACCGCCCGAAGTACGCCAGTCGACGGGCGGTGAGAGTCGCCTTAACAGGCTGCTCGAAGTACACGAACCGACGCGCTGTGCGCGTCGCCAAAAAGAGGTTCTGCTGAAATCAAAAGCGCCGCAAAGATGCGGTCAGCCGTCAGCGGTCTGCGTGACAACTTTTTTAGGACGGGTCAGACCCCCCGATCCCGATCGGTGTCGATTCACGAACTTTGCAGTGGTACAACTGTACTTGTCATCCCGATGGAACGTTCTGAGCACATCACACAACTTCTGCAACGCCTGCCCAATAAGCCGGGAGTGTATAAGCACTTCGACAAAGACGGGCAGTTGCTGTATGTAGGTAAGGCGAAAGACCTGAAAAAGCGGGTGTCATCGTATTTCAACAAGAAGCAGTACGAGAACGGCAAAACCATGCTGCTGGTGCGAAAAATCGCCGATGTCAAGTTCATGATCACCGATACGGAACTTGACGCCTTGTTGCTCGAAAACAGCCTGATCAAGAAGCACAAGCCGAAGTACAACATCCAGCTCAAAGATGACAAGACCTACCCGTCAATCGTCATCAAAAACGAACGTTTTCCGCGCATCTACGCTACGCGCCAGCTCGTCAAAGACGGCAGCGAGTACTTTGGTCCCTACGCCTCCGTTAAAACGATGCATACTGTGCTCGACCTCATTCGAAAACTGTACCCGATTCGTACCTGCAGCTATCACCTGAGCAGGGAGAACATCGAAGCCGGTAAGTTTCGCGTCTGCCTTGAATACCACATCGGCAACTGCAAGGGTCCGTGTGAAGACAAAATGAGCGAAGCCGAATACAACCAGAATGTAGATGCCATCCGTCAAATCATTCGCGGTAACCTGGGCGAGGCGGTGAAAGCCATCAAAGAGAAGATGGCCGAGTATGCAGAAAACATGGAGTTTGAGCGGGCAGCCGACATGAAGAAGAAGCTCGAAATCCTCCGCAAGTTTCAGGCCAAGAGCACCGTAGTGCACCCCTCCATCCACAATACGGAGGTGTTCAGCATTGTCAGCGATGCCCGCAGTGGCTTTGTGAACTACATGAAGATCATGAACGGACTGATCGTTCAGGGGCACACTGTAGAGATGCGCAAGCGTCTGGATGAATCTGACCAGGAACTACTCGAGCACGCCATTGTTGAGATCCGCGAGCGCTTTCAGAGCAGCGCCCGGGAGATATTTGTGTCTTCAAAAGTTTC
The DNA here is from genome assembly GCA_018402085.1 of Flavobacteriales bacterium. Classification (GTDB taxonomy): domain Bacteria; phylum Bacteroidota; class Bacteroidia; order Flavobacteriales_D; family Sanyastnellaceae; genus Sanyastnella. Next base: position 3,079,437 of record JAGYJM010000002.1, read on the forward strand.
GCTGGTGCTTCCGGACGTCCGATTCCATATTCCACAGCGGGGTGACAAGCGCAAGCTGCTCGACTTGTCGGTGCGCAATGCCACCTACTACATGCGCGACAAACACAAGCAGCAGGAGGTCACGGATCCGGAGGCGCACACCCGCCGCATTCTGGAGACCCTGCAAGACGACCTCCGCTTAGAGAGTCTACCGGTGCATATTGAGTGCTTTGACAACTCGAACATTCAAGGCACCCACCCGGCATCGGCCTGCGTGGTCTTCAAGAACGCCAAGCCCTCAAAAGACGACTACCGCAAATTCAACATCAAAACCGTTGAAGGCCCGAACGACTTCGCGAGTATGGAAGAAGTCGTCTACCGTCGCTACAAGCGCCTCCGCGACGAGGGCGAGAGCATGCCACAACTCGTGATTATTGACGGCGGTAAAGGGCAGCTCGGCTCAGCCATGAAAGCACTTGACCTCCTCGGACTGCGTGGTAAAATTGCTGTCATTGGTATTGCCAAGCGCCTTGAAGAGATCTTCTTCCCCGGAGACAGCATCCCGATTTACATTGACAAGCGCTCACCTTCACTGAAGTTGATTCAACACCTCCGTAACGAAGCGCACCGCTTCTCCCTTGCTCATCACCGAGACCGCAGAAGCAAGTCGGCCCTGAAGACCTCTTTAACCGATGTGTCGGGTGTGGGTCCGAAAAGCGCTCAAACGCTGCTTCTGCATTTCAAGACCATCAAGGCCATCAAAGCCGCAAGCGTTGAAGAGCTGTCAGAAGTGGTGAGTAAAAAAATTGCACAGGCAGTGTATCAGTTCTATCGGGATTGATTGGAGATGGTTTGTAGGTTGATTCAGTGAGTCCACACTGCAGTGTGGACCTACAGTGTGGACCTACAGTGTGGACCCACAGCATGGCTCCTCTATTGGCTATGACCCTATCATTTAAAATGTGATTATACATCAGTATTTTATCAGTTCTAACTGTGTTTATCAACAAATATTTCTATCTTCTCATTCAAACACCTCAGCCATGTCAAACCGAGCTTCAGACAACGTACACACCCTCATCAAGTCGATGACAAAAGCGGAAAAGCGTTATTACAAGGTTTATGCGAGTCGCTTTTCAAGTGCTGCCACAGGCAATTACCTCACGCTTTTCAACGCTATTGAAAAGCAGGATGAATATAACGAAGACGCCATCCTCAAAAAGTTCCGAAACGAAGGGTTTATTAAACGATTCAGCATCACTAAAAACCGGCTTTATCAGCACATCTTAAAAAGCCTCGATGCCTTTCACGCCAACAATTCAGTAGATGCCCGCCTGAAGCGGCAAATTCACTCAGTGGAGATCCTCTACCGTAAAAGCTTGTATGACCAGGCCTGGAAACTCCTTAAAAGCGCGCGCAAGACGGCAGAAAAGTATGAGCGTATCACAAGCCTGATTGAATTGAACCAATGGGAAAAGCGCATTATTGAGCGCAGTCAGTACGAAGGCATCGACAAGCGGCAGATCAAAGACATGCGAAGAGACGACCAGCAGCACCTGGCGCATCTCGAGGCCAACAGCGCGCTGTGGAATGTGAAGAGTAAGGTGTTTCGCAAACTCTACAAGCGTGGAAAGGTGCGATCAGGACAAGAACTTGACAAGTTCAAAACCATCCTTGATGAGCTCGCGGTAGAACTATCGCCCGAGCAAGCTACTGTTGAGAACCTTTTCCTGATGAATCATCTTTACAGTGCTTATCATTTCAGCCTGGGTGAAGATGACAAAAGCTACCCGCACCTGAAACAGAACCTGCGCTTCATTCAAGACCATCCTCACCTGTTCGCTGATGACCCTTCACGCATCTTGAGCACCTTGTCAAATGCCATTTATGTTGGGCAACGCCTTGGCGATGAAGACGCTGCTTTCGGCTATCTCGAGCAGATGCGCACCCTTCCCGAAACCCTCGAATCATCAGATGACAACCTCCGCCTGCGCACCTTTGTACTCTCGAACAGCATTGAACTTAACCTGCATACCATCTCTCGTAACTTTGAAGCGGGCAGCAAGGTGGTGCAAACCATTGAAGAGGGCCTGTTGAACTACGGCGATGTACTTAGCTCGGTGCGAAAAGCGTCTTTCTATTTCAATATCTCAGTCTTCTATTTCGAAGCGAAGCAATTGAACGAAGCCTTGAAGTGGGTCAACCAGCTCCTCAACAATATAGGTATTGACAAGTCGCAGGATATTCACTGCATGGGGCAGATCCTCAATCTCATCATTCACCTCGAACTGGGCAACAAGAGCCTGATCCCCTATGCGCTCCGCAGCACACAGCGCTTTCTCGAAACCCGCCGAAGGGTGTACCGCTTTGAAACCGTCTTTCTCGATTTTATCAACGAGATCCTCAAAAGCCGGCGCGAAAAAACAGATCACGAACTCTACCGCGATCTTCATGTGGCTCTCCAAGAATTGCAAGACGATATTTTTGAACGCCAGGTGTTTGAATACTTCGATTTTATGCACTGGGCCGCTCAAAAGGCAGACGATACAGCCATTGGCAGCAATTAAGCGCCCCCGTGACGCACATCCGGATATACCTATCTTGGGATTCTAATATACCCCGGCTTAGATTGCTGATTATTAGATGCATGGTAAACAGGATCGCGAATTTTGTGTTATCATACCACACCAAGTAAGTAGAAACCATTACATCCTGGATCTCATGCAACGTTTGCTGATCAGCACGCTCGTGCTCTTCATGCCGGCTGCTATCTTCGCACAGTACGGAGACTTCGGTCTTTCAGAGCAGCCGGCTGATACCCAACTCGTAAACCCTCTTATCGATTTCGGCGAGATGCTCGACTTCAGTCACGGTTACCACGTGGGAGATACCGTTTACGACTTTACCGTGTATGATTTTGACGGCAACCCACTCAATTTGTACAACGAACTTGCCGGAGAGAAACCGGTAGTGCTCGTCTCCGGGAGCGTTTCGTGCCTGCGGTTTCGGGGAGTTTTTGAAGTGCCTGTTTCGCAGACTTACTTTAATTCGCAGCAGTTTCTGAACGAACACGCTGATGACTTCAATTGGATTTTCATTTATGGTGTAGAAGCACATCCTACCGACGGTAACTGTCCGAGTAATTGCCCACCTACCACCTCAAATGACACCACCGTTCTCCAACACCCTGACTACCACTACCGCCGTTGGGCCGTGGAGACCTGGGAAGTTGCACAAGACCACGACTTCCCATTCACCATGTATTGCGACAACCCTGATAACGCCGTGTACAACAACTTTTTCGGAAGACCTTTCGGACTGGTGGCTATTAACTGCGACGGCACGGTAGCGCATCGCGGCGACTGGTTCAATCAGTTCATTGACACGAAGGGAGACGATTTGCTTGAATGGAAAGAGAGCTACACTTCATGCGCCATCACCTGGGAGCCGGAAGAGGAAGATGAGGACCCCGGCAATACCGGTGGCGACGATGACCCTGATGAAGATACCGGCACTGACCCTGACAACGATCAGGATGAGGACGAAGAGCCCGACAATCCGAGCGACGATGATCCGGAAGACGGAGAGGACGCAGAAGATGACCCGGAAGACCCGAATGATGACCCCGCTGATGACGATGAGGAAGGCAGTGACGGGTCTGACGATGAGGTTTCAGATAATGGAGACTCTGAGAAGCCTGCCGAATGGCTTGAAGGTGCGCTCAATGATGGCAGTGAGCATGGTGACGAGGCGGTGAGTGTTGCCGAAAAGCTCGAGCGCAGCCTGCGCGTCTATCCGAATCCGGTGCGTGACGTCCTCTACCTGCAATTGCCTGACCCTGCCATTACTTACGAGGTGCAGCTGACTGATTTGAGCGGTAAGTCGGTGTTAATTTCCGCCAGAAATGGCGGAATGCGAACACTTGACCTGGGCACGATAGCGCCAGGTATGTACCTGCTTTCGGTGCAACACGGAAATGTACGCGCCGTTCAGCGCGTTGTGGTCAGTCGGTAAGGATCAGGATTCTTTTCGGAAGGCGTCCCAACCCTGAGCCGTGAGCTCGGTGGAGCCACCATTGCGGAAGATCAACTCGCAACCCTCAGATTGTTCAGCCATGTAACCGATCACCGAGAAATGCGGATCGCCTTTGATCTTCTCAAAGTCTGACTGGTCAATGGTGAAAAGCAGTTCGTAGTCTTCGCCTCCATTCAACGCGCACAGACTCGGGTCAAGGTTGAATTCACGCGCCTGGTCATAGGTCTGCTGATCAATCGGCAGCTTGTCTTCGTAAATTCGCACGCCCAGTTTCGACTCGGTTGCCAGATGCAACGCTTCAGAAGCGAGTCCGTCTGAAATATCAATCATTGCCGTGGGCTGAATCTTGATCTCCCGAAGGTGTTCAATGACATCTTTTCGGGCTTCGGGTTTGAGTTGTCGCTCAAGAATGTACTCCACGCCTTCAAGTTCAGGCTGTGCACCCGGAGCCTCTTTGAATACTTCTTTCTCGCGCTCAAGGATTTGAAGCCCCATATAGGCCCCGCCGAGGTCGCCCGTTACCACAAGAAGATCGCCCTTTTTCGCCGTTGAACGTAGAACAACTCTCTCCGCCTCTACGAAGCCTAATGCCGTAACCGCAATCATCAGTCCGCCCACAGAACTTGTCAGATCCCCGCCAATCAGGTCGACATTGTACATGCGGCACGCCAGTTTCACCCCTTCATAGAGCTCTTCAAGTGCCTCTACACTAAACCGATTGCTCACCGCAAGAGAAACGGTTACCTGTGAAGGCAATGCGTTCATCGCCAACACGTCTGACAGGTTTACAATCACTGCCTTGTAGCCAAGGTGCCGAAGTGGGGTGTACATCAGATTGAAATGAACACCCTCCGTGAGCAAGTCTGTAGTGACTACCGTCTGCTTGCCCTTCGCATCAATCACCGCAGCGTCATCACCTATACCAAGTACTGTTTCATCATTGATGCGGATAATTCCCTCTGTCAGTTTATTGATCAGCCCGAATTCACCGAGCTCTCCAATTTCAGTTCGTGTTTCGTCCATAAGTGCAAAGGTAGCGGTACACGGCAACTCTCAAGGCCTGTGTGAACAAAGGGCGCATAAATTAGTTCAACCGTTTAAAGGAAACCATCCCCTGAATGCGGTATTTTTTCGCGTTTATTTAGATCATTTCTAAATTAAGTGAAGTACCTTTGTCTCACAGGCCAAGGAAAGGATATGATAAAAGTAACAGAAAACGCTCGTGAACAAGTCGCTAAGCTCCGCCAGCAGGAAGGTCATCCCCAGGATTCTTTTATCCGCGTAGGAGTGAAAGGCGGCGGCTGTTCCGGATTGATGTACGATCTGGTCTTTGACGCTGAGATGCAAGATGGAGACCAGCTGTTTGAAGACAACGGTGTCAAGGTAGTGGTTGACCGCAAAAGTTACCTCTACCTCATTGGCACTGAACTTGATTATACCGGCGGACTCAACGGCAAGGGGTTTGTTTTTGTGAACCCGAACGCGAACCGTACCTGCGGTTGCGGCGAAAGTTTTTCGGTTTAATCGCTTGTTAGCATCCCGCGCTTTTGCGCGGAAAAAAAGAGAAAAGACTTATGGCATACGAAGGAGACGAAATTCTTGAAGAAGTAACCCGGAAGGAGTACGAATTTGGCTGGATCACTGACATTGAAAGCGACAAAGCGCCACCGGGGCTCAGCGAGGAGATCATTCGCTTTATTTCAGCCAAGAAAAATGAGCCGTTATGGATGCTGGAGTGGCGCCTTGATGCGTATCGTCAGTGGACAGAAATGAAGGAGCCCAACTGGGCACATGTAGACTACCAGAAACCTGATTATCAGTCTATTTCTTATTACTCAGCCCCAAAGCAGAAGAAGCAACTCGACAGCCTTGACGAAGTAGATCCGGAGTTGCGCCGCACCATGGATCGCCTCGGTATTTCTACCGAAGAGCAAAAGCGCCTGAGCGGAGTAGCTGTAGACTTTGTGATGGATTCGGTCTCTGTGGCCACCTCTTTCAAAGAGAAGCTCGGTGAACTCGGCATCATTTTCTGCTCTATGAGCGAAGCGATTCAGAGTCACCCGGAGTTGGTAAAGAAATACCTCGGTTCAGTGGTGCCGAAGAATGACAACTTCTTTGCGGCACTGAACAGCGCCGTTTTTACCGACGGTTCGTTCTGCTACATCCCTAAAGGAGTGCGCTGTCCGATGGAACTCTCCACCTACTTCCGCATCAACGAAGCAGGAACTGGTCAGTTTGAGCGCACGCTCGTTGTTGCTGACAAAGGCAGTTACTGCAGCTACCTCGAAGGCTGCACGGCACCGCAGCGTGATGAAAACCAGCTGCACGCAGCAGTGGTTGAGCTGATTGCTCTTGACGATGCTGAAATCAAATACAGCACGGTGCAGAACTGGTATCCGGGCGATGAGAATGGTAAGGGAGGTGTGTTCAACTTCGTAACCAAAAGGGGCTTGTGCGAGAAGAATGCGAAGATTTCATGGACACAGGTCGAAACGGGCTCAGCCATCACCTGGAAATATCCGAGCTGCATCTTAAAAGGAGACAACTCCGTGGGTGAGTTTTACTCTGTGGCCGTGACCAACAACCGCCAGCAAGCCGACACCGGAACAAAGATGATCCATATCGGAAAGAACACCCACAGCACCATCATCAGCAAAGGAATTTCTGCCGGTAAGAGTCAGAACAGCTACCGCGGCTTGGTTCAAATCAACAAGACAGCACAGAACGCCCGCAACTTCAGCCAGTGCGACTCACTGCTGATGACCGATCGCTGCGGTGCGCACACCTTTCCGTACATCGAAATCAAGAACAGTACCGCGAAAGTTGAGCATGAGGCGACCACCTCAAAGATTGGTGAAGACCAGATCTTTTATTGCCTGCAGCGTGGCCTGGATGAAGAGAAAGCGATCAGCCTGATCGTGAACGGATATGCGAAAGAAGTACTCAACAAACTACCGATGGAGTTTGCGGTAGAAGCACAAAAGCTGCTCGCCATCTCCCTCGAAGGATCTGTCGGATAACACTTATAACGAACGAATCACAAGATGCTTAAGATTAAGAACCTACACGCTTCCGTTGAAGGAAACGAAATTTTACGCGGCCTCAACCTGGAGGTGAAGCCCGGCGAAGTGCACGCCATCATGGGGCCAAACGGCTCAGGAAAAAGCACCCTCGCCAGTGTCCTCGCAGGTAATGAAGACTACGAAGTAACCGAAGGGGCTGTAGATTTTGAAGGGAAAGACCTGCTTGATCTCGGCACCGAAGACCGGGCCCGTGAAGGACTGTTCCTCGCCTTCCAGTACCCGGTGGAAATTCCGGGCGTGAGTAACATCAACTTCCTCCGTGCGGCGCTTAACGAAATTCGCAAGTACCATGGCGAAGAGCCATACAGCGCCAGTGAATTTCTCAAGCGCGTGAAAGAGAAGAGCGCCCTCGTTGAACTCGATGGCAAGCTTGCCAACCGATCGGTAAACGAAGGGTTCTCAGGAGGTGAAAAGAAACGCAACGAGATTTTCCAGATGGCGATGCTCGAACCGAAGCTGGCCATCCTCGACGAAACCGACTCCGGTCTTGACATCGACGCACTGAAAGTAGTGGCTCAGGGAGTGAACGCCATGCGCAGCCCGAACCGCTCGTTCGTGGTGATCACCCACTACCAGCGCCTGCTCGATTACATCGTGCCTGACGTAGTGCACGTGCTCTATAAAGGTCGCATCGTGAAAAGCGGGCCGAAAGAGCTCGCCCTTGAGCTCGAAGCGAAAGGATACGACTGGATCAAAGAAGAAGTGACCGCCTGAAACCCCTTGGAATGGAAGTAGTAAACGCTACAGATCAGAAAAAAGAAGCCTTCCTCGGCGCCCTGGATGCTGCCTTTCAGCAACCCCTTGCCAGTGCGAAAGGCGCCTTGCTCAATGCCTCACGTGAAACCCTGCGCACCCAACCGGCGCCCACTACGCGCACCGAGGCATGGAAGTATACCCGAACCACTCGCATCATCAACCAGGCCTGGAGCCACGCTGTTCCAACCGTTGATGCCGATGCTTTTGCCGTGAATGACCTTGACGCGTGGCGACTGGTCTTTGTGAACGGTGTTTTTCAGGCTGAGCAAAGCACCTGGCCGGAGGCAGAAGGCCTCACCGTGAAGCCCCTGCGTGTAGCACTCGAAGCCGGTGAAGTAGAAGGTTTTGGAGAGAAGAGCAATACTCCAGATGAATGGTTCGAAAACCTGAATATGGCCTATGCGTCTGACGGTGTATTCATCCACCTGGGTAAGAACAAGCAGATCGAAAAACCGATCTACATCCTGCACATCACCGCCGGTGAACAATCTGCAGCATTCAATCGGCACTTCTTTCATGTGGCGCAGGGCGCGCAATTGAATGTGATTCAGCACAGCGTTGCAGATGCCGATGCCGAAGGCTTTTACAGTGTTGTAACCGAAGGCGCAGTAGACGCGAATGCCTCGCTGCACATCGACAAAGTGCAAAACGAAGCCGGAAAGGTCTTCCAGCACGCGGTAGAGTGGGTACATCAAGACCGCGACAGTAAATTTGACATTCGAACAGTAACACTGCGCGGTCATTGGGTGAGGAACAACCTCAACATTGCCGTAAACGGAGAAAACTGCAGTACCCGTCTTTACGGCACCTATATGCCCATTGAAAAAGAGCACCTCGACAACCACACTATGGTGGATCACCGCGTACCGCACTGCGAGTCTGATGAGGTCTACAAAGGAATTGTCAATGACAAGGCTACGGGGGTGTTCAACGGCAAAGTGTTTGTGCGCCAGGACGCTCAGAAAACCAACGCTTTTCAGCAAAACGCCAATATCATCCTCACTGATGATGCGCAGATGTACTCGAAGCCCGAGCTTGAAATCTACGCCGATGATGTGAAGTGCAGCCACGGTTCTACCACCGGGCAATTTGATGAAGAGGCTGTGTTTTACCTCCGCGCCCGGGGCTTGAGTGAGCAAAGTGCCCGTGAACTGCTAGTCTATGCCTTCGTGAGTGAAATCATCGAAGCCATTGGCAACGACGCGCTGCGCAACTATTGCCTTGAGGGCCTCACCAAACGATCACGCGGATGACAGAACTCCACCGTCTTGATCAATGGCTTGTGGCCTTGCACCTGGTATCCTCTCGTCAAAGAGCTGAAGTATTGATCAAAGAAGGAGGAGTTTCCGTCAATGGTCAGATCATCCGCCGCCCGGGTAAAAAGTTCGATGAAACGGCTGAAATCAGCCTGGTCAAAGAGCCGCTGCAATGGGTTTCACGCGGAGCGTTAAAACTGCACGCTGCCCTCGATCGATTCGGAGTTGATCCATCTGGCATGCGATGCCTTGATGTAGGTGCCTCCACCGGCGGCTTCACAGAGGTGCTTCTGAAACAAGGGGCTGATTTCATCATTGCGCTTGACACCGGTTCCGGACAACTTGCTGAGACCTTGCGCAACGATCCGCGCGTTCTAAACCTCGAAAACGTGAATATCCGCTATGCGACGAACGAAGAGGTGGGAGAACCTGTTGATCTGATTGTGGTTGACGTATCCTTCATCAGTTTGAAACTGGTTCTTCCGGAGGTTAAGCGGTTTTTGAAAGAGAACGGACAAATTATCGCGCTGGTTAAGCCGCAATTTGAGGTGGGCCGTGAGCAGCTTGGCAGAAATGGTATCGTACGCAATGTCACCGCCCGGGAGAAAGCATTGGGAGATATTCGCAACCTGGCGAATGAACTCGATCTCCGTGTGGCCGGGCAAATGGATTCTCCAATCACCGGAGGCGACGGAAACCATGAATACCTTATTCACTTGAAATGACAGAAAGCATCAGCACATACCCCATTGAGCGCATTCGCAGCGAGTTTCCGATCCTTCGTCAAGAGGTGCGCGGACGTCCGCTGATCTATTTCGACAATGCTGCCAGCAGTCAAAAGCCCGTGGCGGTAGTCGAGTCGCTGCGCGAATATTACAATCATTACCACTCAAACATCCATCGCGGCGTGCACCACCTGGCGCAGCTCGCAACCGAAGCTTTTGAGGCTACACGTGACAAGGTGCAGGCTCACCTCCACGCGAAAGCGCGGGAAGAAGTCATCTTCACCGCGGGCACCACTGACGGTATCAACCTTGTGGCGCAGACATGGGGACGAAAAAACATTGGAAAGGGTGATCTGATCGTGATTTCCGGACTGGAGCACCACTCGAACCTGGTGCCCTGGCAGATGCTCGCTGAAGAGAAGGACGCTGCGATTGCGATCATTCCGGCACTCGAAAACGGTGAGCTCGATCTCGAAACCTATAAGCAGCTACTTGAGCGTCGCCCGAAGCTCGTCACGTTTAATCATGTTTCAAACAGCCTTGGAACCATTAATCCGGTCGTTGAAATGACGCGCGCCGCGAAAGCGGCGGATGCGATTGTGCTCATTGATGGTGCGCAATCGATTCCACACGTGCAGGTCGACCTGCAGTCCATTGGCTGCGATTTTTATGTGTTCAGCGGACACAAGGCTTATGGTCCTACGGGTACCGGTGTGCTCTGGGGGCGTAAAGAGCTGCTCGAGAGCATGCCCCCCTGGCGAGGCGGCGGCGAAATGATTGCGGACGTGAGTTATGAGCGCTCAACCTGGAATGAATTGCCTTATAAGTTTGAAGCCGGCACTCCAAACATCGCAGATGTGGTGGCCCTCGGCGTGGCGATCGACTGGATCAACCGTATTGGTGTAGCAGCCATTGGTGCGCACGAAGCGATGCTGACCCAACGCGCAACTGACGGACTCAAGTCGATTTCGGGCATGCGCATCATAGGCGAAGCCAAAGAAAAAGCAGGTGTTGTCTCCTTTCTCATTGGTGACCAGCACCCGTATGATGTAGGCACCCTTCTTGATCAAATGGGCATTGCCGTCAGAACCGGCCACCACTGCACCCAGCCGCTCATGCACCACTTCGGCATTGCAGGAACGGTTCGTGCATCATTTGCGGCCTACAACACTGAACAGGAAGTCGATCAGTTTGTAGCGGCCACCGAAAAGGCCGCCGGGATGTTGGGGTAAACAAGCGAACTTTGCTGAGCGGAGAACTGTTCAGCAACGAAGGAGAAGAAAGACTATGACCATCGCAGAAAAACAACAGGAAGTCATAGAAGAGTTTGCCCTCTTCGAAGACTGGATGCAGAAATACGAACATATCATCGAGCTAGGTAAAGAACTGCCGCTGATTGACCCTGCGCATAAAAATGACGAACACATCATCAAAGGCTGCCAGTCGCGTGTGTGGCTCAATGCCGAGAAGACCGATGAAGGCAAGGTGCATTTCACCGCAGACAGCGACGCCATCATTACCAAGGGCATGATTGCTTTGATGATCAGAGTACTTGACGACCAGCCGGCAAAAGATATTGCAGAAGCCGAATTGCACTTCGTGAAAGACATCGGCCTGCACGAGCACCTCTCGCCCACCCGCAGCAACGGACTCGTTTCAATGATCAAGCAAATGAAGTTTTACGGACTTGCCTTTCACGGCACTGAAGCCTAAGCACCATGGATAAGAGAAAACTCGAAAAAGATATCATTGACGTGCTAAAATCGATCTTCGACCCTGAGATCCCGGTTGATATCTATGAACTTGGTCTGATTTACGAAGTCAAACTTGATGACAACGCCAACGCGTTCATCTCGATGACCCTAACTTCACCATCTTGTCCGGTCGCTGAGTCGCTTCCCGTTGAGGTCGAGCAGAAAGCGGCTAGCGTTGAAGGCGTCAACAGTGCTAAGGTTGAGATCACGTTTGAGCCTCCCTGGTCGCAAGACATGATGAGCGAAGAAGCCAAGCTGGAGTTGGGGTTCTTGTAAAGTCTGACGGGCTGATGGTCTGACGGTCTTAACGGGCTGGGGGCTGACTGGCTGACTGGCTGACTGGCTGACTGGCTGAAATTTACAAAAGCTGCTCCTTTAGTTTGTGAAACGGTAACTTGAACGAGTTAATCAAAGTTGAACAAGCTTCCGAAAGAGACAGAGTGAATCATTAGCTGCTAAGGCGTTAGGGCCTAAGAGGGGATTACGAACTCTGTCTCTTTCGAATGGATAGGCCTAGATAGAAATACAGTCTTGTGAACTATTCAAAGGACTTAGGACACCCCATTCTATTCGGAAGCATAAATGTACTTACTCAAATGTACTACCTAGGAACAGACATCTCCAAAGAAAAGCTCGATGTAGCTGTAAAAGACGGAGAAGGCAACGTAGTAGAACTGGTGGTTATCACCAACAAACCAGCGCATATCAAGAAGTGGCTGAAGAGCTTCCTTAAGCAGTATGACTGCACTGTGGAAGACCTGGTGATCTGTTGTGAGAACACCGGTATCTATGGCAAACCTCTTGAGACAGCTTGTACAGAATTTGGCATAGCGCTTTGGGTGGAGCATGCTTACAGAATCAACAAAGCCAGTCATGACTTGCGCGGCAAGTCAGATGCTCAGGATGCTGTTCGTATTGCTGACTACTGCTTGCGCTACAAAGATCGCTTCCAGCCCTTCAGCCCAGTTGGCGAGGAAGTTGAAGAGTTGCAAGAGCTCAATGGTGTTCGTGACGATCTGATGAAGCGCAAAAGTCAACTGATGAACCAGCTTAGAGAAGCAAAAGAGTTCGCTCCTAAACGCTACAAGATCTTGAAGAGGCACTTGGGTCCGATGATCAAAATGGCTGAACGTGAGCTGAAGAAGGTCAATGAGGAAATCAAAGCACTCATCGAAGCCAATGACCAACTCAACAAGAATGTCAAACTCATCTGTTCAGTACCAGGGGTTGGACTTCAAAATGCCATCGCCATCATCGTTGCTACAGACAACTTCACGCGCTTCAAATCGGCCAAGCACCTTGCCTGCTATGCAGGTGTGGTTCCCTTCCCAAATCAATCAGGAAAACTCATCAAGCGCGATCGGGTATCGAGACACTCTAACAGAAATCTCAAACGACTACTTCACATGGCAGCTATGGCGATGATCCGTTGTGACGATGAAATCAGAGCATACTTCGAACGTAAAGTCGGGCAAGGAAAACACAAAATGGCCGTCATTAATGCAGTCCGAAACAAAATCGTTCACCGAATCTGGGCAGTGGTGCAACGCCAAGAACCCTACGTGAAAACGACCTGAAAAACTTGTTTTCAAACATAGAAATCCCCTCCCCGAGGGGAGCTGTCCCGCATTTGCGGGACTGAGGGGTGCGTCTTCACAACATCTTTTTTTCTAATTCCTTCTCAATCGCCTTAAGAATTGAACTTGGTGACTCCCATACCATTCGGTTTTCAAAACGTAGCACCTTTAGTCCTCGCCTCTCCAGATAATCATCGCGCGCCTCGTCAGTTAAGGCTTGTTCTCCCTTAATGTGCCCATTACCATCAAGTTCAATCACGAGGTTTAATGACGCACAATAAAAGTCAACTACAAACGGTCCAAATCCGTGCTGCCTTCGGAACTTCAATCCAAATGTTTTCTTGCCTTTTAAATATTTCCATAGCTCGCGTTCAGCCGGTGTTGCATCATTCCTAAGGTGTTGACGAAAAGACTTTTGAATATTTCGATTGGTATTGCGATAAGATGACATATTAGATAGAATTATACTGTTCTCACACCCCTCAGATCACCGCACGGCGGTGATCAGCTCCCCTCAAGGAGGGGAGCAACCTGAACTTCATAGCCCCAATTTGTCCAAAAGTCTAATGCATTAAACGAACATTTTACCATCGTTCCCCTTTACTTTGTAGATGAGCTACATCATACCGTTAGACCATTAGACTTTTATGAAAAACATCGCCATCCTCGGAAGTACCGGCTCCATCGGCACTCAGGCCCTTGACGTCATTGAAGAGCAACACGAACACTTTCAGGTGGAGGTGCTCACTGCGGCCAACAACTGCGACCTGCTTATTGAGCAAGCATTGAAGTTCAAGCCCAACGCTGTCGTCATCTGCAACGAAGATCACTTCGATAAGGTGCGCGATGCGCTGTGGCAGCATGACATCAAGGTCTACGCAGGTCAAGAAGCCCTCTCGCAGGTAGTGGAGATGGAAGAAATCGACATCGTGCTGACTGCGCTCGTAGGCTTCGCCGGACTCAAGCCCACCATGGCTGCCATTCGCGCCGGCAAGCACATCGCGCTGGCGAACAAAGAAACGCTGGTAGTGGCAGGCGAGATCGTCACCAAAGCTGCGCAAGAAGCGGGTGTCAACATCTATCCGGTCGATTCTGAACACTCAGCGATTTTCCAGTGCATGGCGGGCGAATGGTCGAATCCGATTGAGAAGATTTACCTGACGGCTTCAGGCGGACCTTTCCGCGGTAAAACGCGGGATGAACTGGCGCGCGTGACCAAGGCTCAAGCTCTCAAACACCCGAACTGGGATATGGGCGCGAAGATCACCATCGACTCGGCCAGTATGATGAACAAAGGGCTCGAGGTAATCGAAGCCAAGTGGCTGTTCAACCTCAAGAACGAGCAAATCGATGTGGTTGTCCACCCACAATCGATCATTCACAGCGTCGTACAGTTCGAAGACGGCTCGATGAAGGCTCAGATGGGACTTCCTGACATGAAGTTGCCGATTCAGTACGCTTTGGCATATCCGCAACGCCTCAAGGCGAGCTTTCCGCGCTTCAACTTTGCAGACTATGCCGCACTCCATTTCGAGGCGCCTGACCTGAAGACCTTCCGCAACTTGCAGCTCGCCTTTGACGCGCTTGAAAAAGGAGGCAACGCCCCGTGTGTGCTCAATGCAGCTAACGAAGTGGCCGTCGCGGCCTTCCTCAACGACGAAGTCGGCTTTCTTGAAATGAGTGACCTCATTGAGCGTACCCTGCAGGAGGTCACTTTCATCACCAACCCAACTCTTGAGCAGCTCTTTGAGAGCGATACGGCCGCCCGCGAAGCCTCGCAGCGGTTGATGGTGTGATCCCACACTCCGCCCCGGTCTACACCCCGGAAGAGCCGAAAGCAGCCTTCGCAGTCAATACTTTTGTTGTCATTATAACGATGCCCGACAATACATCTATTGTCTTTTGGTGACTGAATGTCAATATTTCTATTGTCAAAACCCTCACCTGAGACAATAATTCTATTGTCATTTGACTATATTTGACAATATATCTATTGTCTTATGAACAAGCGTCTGGCGATACAGCAACTTGACAAGCGTTTCTCAAAACTCCCCGATGCCGCGCTGGCTGACCCTCCGTTTGGGGGTTGGGTACGAGCAATCAGAACAGCACTTGGCATGACCCAGGAACAACTGGCCGCGCGCATGCAAGTTAAAAAGCAACGCATCCAGCGCATCGAAGAACAAGAGCAGGAGGGTACACTCAAAGTAGATACGCTGCGTAGGGTGGCGAACGCCTTAGATATGCAGCTATACTATGGTCTCATTCCCAAAGATGGATCTCTTGAACAAATGATTCAGCGGCGCGCGCACGAGCTCGCTCGTGAAATTGTGGCGCGTTCTTCACAAACCATGGCACTAGAAGACCAGGCCAATAGTCGTGAACGCATTGAACAAGCCATTGACGAACGGACTGAAAAAATCGTCAAAGACTTACCTCAAGCGCTATGGGATTAGATCTTTATTATGACCCGGGGCAAACACCCCTCGATGATAATGAAATTGATGGCCTGCGCATTCCCTCGATCACGACGAAAGGAGAACTCGATGAGTTTGAGCAAAACAACATAGAAGATGCACTACAATGGCTCGCTGGGAAGAAATTCACCGCTCAACAGGTATGCAACGAGAACTTCGTGTGCCGGCTGCACAAAGAAATGTTTGGTCAGGTCTGGCGCTGGGCCGGAAAATATCGAAGAACAGAGAAGAACCTTGGTATCAAGTCTTTTCAGGTACCAATCGCTACCCGAACACTTTGTGACGACGTGCTCTATTGGGTCAACTCAGCGACTTATCCTCCGGATGAGATTTCCATTCGTTTTAAGCACCGAATCGTGAGCATACATTGCTTTCCTAATGGGAATGGTCGGCACAGTCGCTTGCTGGCAGATGTAATCGCTGAAAAAATATTCCATCGTCCGCCCTTCAGTTGGGGTGCAGTAAACCTATCGAATCCCTCTTCTATGCGTCAATCGTACATTACCGCCCTTCGAAAAGCCGATCAAGGAAACTACGATGACCTCATTTCATTCGCAAGAAGCTAATAGGTGAAGATCCCTATCATTCGGCTTATAAGACAGGCCTCGGGTACCAGGCGGCAAACGGCGGGCTCGCTCTCAATAACACCCGGAACTACAGGCGCCCAGCGCTCTTTGGTGTTCTATGCTCATCTGCGGTTAGCGGGGGCAGCAATCTGTTATTGGCACCGCTAATCGCATCCGCCGCTTCTGCGGCGATAAAAGCTGTTAGATAAAGCTACACGCCGATAAATGTGCCGAGGGTTTCATGCTCGCCGTTCCTTTCAAACCGTCAAACGACAAGTTGGTGAAACTGTTTCTACATTCTTGTATATTCGCCGCTTAAATCATATAATATCTACCCATGAAGAAGTTCAACATCACATTCGTTGTTGCCATGGTTTTCTCATTCTTCGCCGTTGCATGCGGTGGTTCTGGTGAAAGCACTGACAACGCAGACCAGACTCAGGAAGAAACAACGACTCAGTCAGAAACCGATGCCACGCAAGGCGAAGCTCAGGCTGACGAAGAGATCACAGAGCAAGAGGAGATGGCTACAGAAGAAGCGGCTTCTGACAGCACTGCGACTGAAGAAAGCCATAGCGAAGGCGCTGAGCACCCATCTGGTGGCAGCGAGCACCCGAACTAAGTTCAGCACTCGCTTACAATGCTGCCTCCTTCAGTCTTTGAAAACTGAAGGAGGTTTTTGTTTGCACCTTTTTGCCATTTACTTCAAGCAAGGGGTAAGCGAAAAACGGAATAGCGCCTGAAGCGGGCAGGGGTTCAGGACGAAGGTCTCGTCCGCGGCTTAATTCAATGCGGTTTGCCGGATGGTGTCCGAAGTAGTAGGTTGACAGCGCGCTGTACTTATCTGCCTCACTCAGGTCAACCGGCCACCACTTGCCCTCAGCATAAAACTCGGCCCAGCAATGATAACCATTCACGCCCCCTTCATTCCGCTCTGAAGGGATTGCTGCACCAATTGCAAATCTCGCCGGTATGGCAGCACTGCGTGCCAGCGAAAGAAACAGACTGTGAAACTCTGTGCAATTGCCGCTACGGGAGTCACAGGCGAAGTTGGCGTCTCCCGTGCCATATTCTCCGGCCTTACGGTATCGCACCGTATCAATCACGTAGTCATAAAGTGCGCGTGCCTTCATCAAAGCGGAGTCACTTTCTTTGCCATTCAGCACACTATCGACAATGGCTGTGAAACGTCCGCCCACCGGAAGCAGCTCACTGCCGCCGAGGTAATCACCGGGATTCACCGCGGTGTCTATCCATGCGGGCTTTTCCTGTCGCTTTACTTCATAGACGAGTGAAACCGTTGAGCCACTGTGTTCCGGGCTCAGCCGGGCGTATAAAATTCGATTCCCGAACCGGGGCTCCGTATACATACTTGTATCTGTTGCCTCTATATGCATTTCGCGGATCGTCACCTGCTGAAAATCATCCGAGGTGGCTATCGGCAGCCACAACCGGGCACTATCACTAATCTCAGGAAGGGTGGTCTCGTATCGAAAGGTGAAGCGATCTTCTCCTTCAACCACCCCCATGAGACGGTTATCGGATTGGTCGGTGGCCACGCGTTTCCAGGATTTATCTTTAAGCTGTCGCCAATTGTAGAAAGGTTTGCCGTTGGTCTTGTGTACCGTCGTCTCTGTGACGTCCATCGTTCCGGGAGCTCCATCGAGGAAGAAGTCAACATCGTACACATCCCCGCTTTCGTCTACGAGATCGACGCAAGCGAAATGTCTCTCCGGACCGAGGTTCGACAGGTACTCGGTATGTACCCGCACCAATTTCAAGTACATGGTATCTCCTTCGTAAGGCACCGGGAAAAAGCCGTTGTGCTCTGCTTTTACGGAGGCGATATGGGTACGTATGCCTGCTTCAATGTCTTCAACTGTGGTCTCTCTGGCAGCAGTGCCTTCATCTCGAACTTTTTGCGGTTCCTTATCTGACACTGGATCTGCACCAGTAGTGCACGCCGCGAGAAGGCTGCATAAGAGAATGAACGGCCGTGAACGCATGGGTTGTGTTTTGCACAAAGGTAAAGGACTTACAGACTTACAGTACAGGGTCTACCTTGTACTATCGCTCGACCATGAGTCAACTGACCACAAGGCATTCACACTACTTTCTAACCAGAAGAGGAATTGTCTTAACCTCAGCACCTTGTAATAGCCGGATAAAATAGTGCCCCTGCGCGAACTCATTCAGCGGCAAGAGAAGGTTTGCCTGGTTGATGGCTCCCTCTTGTAATATACGCCCCTGAAGATCGCGAAGTACATATACCCCTCCACGCCATGCTTGTCCGCTGACCAACGTGCAACTCTCTGTTGCCGGATTCGGATACACCGTCACACTGTAATCAAGCGTGTTGTTCACGCCAACCAGGGTCACGTACACTTCAATGCAAACCGCTTCCCCCAGGCAGCCGTCTGCTGAGGTTTCTACGACACAGAGTTCTCCCGCGGCGTCTGAAACCAACCATTGAACCGCGACCTCAGCCGTACCTTGTCCGCTGATAATTTCACCGCCGGTGACCGTCCATGTATAACTGCTGCCTGCCGTTTCGGTGTAGCTATAATTCTCGGTAATGGAGGTCTCACTTTCGGAGGCCCCGGTAACCACATAGACCTCAAGGTACTCACAAGAGCCATCATCCAATGTGGCTTCAGCAAGATAATTGCATGCTTGTGGGTCTGTACACCCCTGAATTTGCGAGACATCACCCACGCGCAAAACAGAAACATCAAAACTGCCGTATGCTTGAGTGATGTTTCCATCATTGCCAACATGTTGCCCTGCCAACACATAGCCCTCACCATCTCCGATCATTTGAAATCCACCGTCTCCCATGCTTCCTCCGTAGACCTGCTCCCATGTTACGTTGTCAGAGGGATCGACCTCCACCAGATAATAATCGCTTCCTCCAATGCCCCCGAGTGAAAAGCTGCCGCTGGTTACACCAAGACAGACTATTGTGCCGTCAGCTTTGACAATAACATCTGCCAGTCCATCATCTGACTGCGTACCCACGGCCAATTGGCTAATGATTTCTCCCTCCGGCGTCATCCTGGCAATTAATCCAAACCGGCTATTCACGCCGAGCACTTCATCATCTTCGTATTTACTCGTACCTACTAAAACGAAATTACCATCGATATCAGGGGCAATAGAGGAGATACTGTCATAAAAACTACCGCCGAAGCTCGTGCTCCAGAGCACATTCCCCTCCATGTCTACTTTAAACACCCAAGCATCATCTTCACCCTGGTTCGTTTCAAGGTCATTATCACTACTCTGGCTGCCTCCAACTACGATGTAACCGCCTTCCGTCTCAATTAGATTGTTCGGCACATCCCAATCAGACCCGCCGTAGCGGCCGATCCATACAAGAGCGAAATCCGGCGCGAGCTTGATCAAAAATGCATCATCCGCACCAAATGCGTCTCCAAATGCACCATTCATGCTACTCGTTCTACCTGTCAGCAAGTAGCCACCATCAGAGGTTTGTATGATCGCTTCTCCTTCATCCAATGAATTACCGCCAAAACCATATTGCGCAGTAAGTTCGAGATCTGCGTTGAAAACGCCTATCCACACATCAGAAGAGCCATTATTACCTGTGGTAACGTCACCATCAGACTCTCCTGCCCTTCCAATTATGGCGACCCCGCCATTTTCAAGTGCAACAAGATCGTTGCACTGATCAAACCCTGACGAGCCCACAGTCACAACATTCTCAATGTCACCTGTAGGCGAGAGCGCAGCAAGAAACATATCCCAGTTACCTTGATTGCCCGTGAAAGGGCCGTCAACTGAATTGCTGTATCCGCAAACAAAATAGCCACCATCCTGTCGCACGGCTATGCCACCGAAATATTCTGTTTCAGACGCGCCAAGCGTTTGTTGCCAGCTAAGACCTTCAGGTTGCGCTGACACAATGAACACGGCTAATAGAGCACTCACCAGAGAAAAAACACCTTTCATGGATGAAGAATTTTCGTTTGAACTTATACCTATCCAAAATCGCGCCATACTTCCCTCAAGACAATACCTCCGGTAAATTCTAGATAGATAATGTTATGATTTTCTTTCTGACCACTCCAAACAGATTCGACGAGGGGTTTCTTTTTTTTGCCTTTCGGGCAACATCCGGCGTTGAATAAAGTGTGATGTCAAACCCAAAAAGCCACCCCTCGGGGTGGCTTTTCATTAACGCTCTATCTCTTTTTACTTCAGAATGACAAGTGAGTGGGAAACCAACTTTTCACCATGTCTAATGACCAGCTCGTAACGCCCTGAGGTCAATTCAGAAACATTAAAAACATAAGGGTCTCTATTCACCGTACCCTGCAATACTACCCGGCCTTGTAAATCGAAGACTTCATACTCACCGGCTAACCACGACCCCACACCTGAGACGGTAACATACATACTCGCCGGGTTCGGAAAGGCCACAATAGCTTCGCCATCCTTCTCTTCAACATCAGTTGGTAATACAACAATGTTCTCACATACTTCTTCACCTAAGCATCCCTCTTCACGCGTCTCGGTGACACACAGCTGACCGGTACCTTGCGTGCCCCAGGTAATAGACACCTCATTGGTCCCTTGACCGGCAGTAATGGCTCCAATTGTAGTACTCCACTGGTATGTGCTTCCCGCGGTTTCCTGGTAACTATACACCTCACTCGTGAACAACTCCGGCGTCAAATTACCGGTAATCGTGTAGAGCTCAACATACTCGCAACTGCCATTATCAATCGTAGCGTCTGGAATGTAATTGCAGGCCTGAGGATCTGTACAGCCCAAAATTTCTTCTGATTCCGGCATAATTACAACTGAAATGGCCACAAGCTCGCCTGGGCAAAGACCGTTTAGGGTTTCGGTGACCGCAATGCTTCCGTTTCCACTTTGGCCCCAAAAAACATCTATTTCAGCTGTACCCTGTCCGGAGGTAATTGCGCCACCGGTCACAATCCATTCAAATTCGCTTTGGTTTGAACCTGGATAAGAATATGTTTCAGAAGTATACTCTTCTGCAATAACAGCTCCTGAAATCTCGAGTTCCGGAACGTCCACGGGAGAAAGATAAAAGCCCGGGAAATACAGTTCTAGCTCCTCCCCCGCGCCAAGGAGTTCCAAGGCTTCTAAGGTAATGTTATTGTCGTTTGCATCAAAGAAAAAGGTGCATGTTAGTGTTTCAGTCAGCAACTTGCTCATAAGCCCTCCTTCGCTGGCAGACGATTTCATTTCTTCAGGTGAATTATCGATCATTTGCCAGAGTATTTGCTCCGTCTCTTGGGCAAAAAGTCCAAAGCAAGCAACAGTTAAATAAAGTGTAAAAATCGTTTTCATTATTTAGCGGTTTTCGTTATTAATTTCACATACCATAGCTCATGTCTCATGTGGGGTGGTACCAATTCTTCCAATTCTTCCCGTGAAAAAGTTCGACCACGCTGCTTCAATTCAATTAGCTGGTAGGTCACCAAGCGGTTCAGTGCCGGATCATGTGAGAACACCTCCAACAAGGTTCGTTCTTTGGATGGCATCTTTTGCAAGGTAGTCGACCCTTGCATGAGCATGCCATATAGATGTTGACTATAGGCCCATGTAAAAAAGAAAAATAGGAGGCTGACGGAGAGTGCATTGGTCACCCATCGCTTGCCAAGAGATGGTGCATTCTCTACCCGACTAGGAAGAGCCATTGCTGCCAACCATAAAGAAGACAAATGCTCCGCTCGTTCCAATGGAAAGGAAAAGAGAAATATTGGCATGGCTATTAAAATTAACCGCCACCGATGACGAAAGTGATAGCCAAAAAGTCCTAAAGCAAGGCAAAAGGGGATCCACCCAAATTCATAAATCCCCCGAATAAATTCCGAGTGAGGTCTTCGAATAACAAGCTCTTCTTTTCCGATGGCTTGGTTGACAGCCCCCTGTGCGTCAAATTTCCATGACCCTAAACCATGACCAAACAAGCTTGCCTCACGAATGGTCCAGCTCCAAATTTCTATGCGCTCTGAGGTGCTAGTTGCAGAACTAAAATTATATCGTAAATCCAAGGCCTTGATTCCATCTGGAAGTCGGTCAAAAGACTTCTTGTAGGCCTCCCATGGCAGCATTAGGTGGTAGGCCTGTAAGCCCACCAATAAAACAACCACTAGGAGGCTCATTCTTCGACTCTTGCGATGGCGCCAAAGCTGCGTGAAGAAGATTATAAACCACGCGAGAAGGACTGTAATCAAGGCTGCGCGGGATTGAAATAGCAGGGTCAAAGCCGTTGCTAAAGCCAGTATGGCGGCACTCGTTTTCAAGGGACGACTATATGCGTTCGCAAATGAGAGCAAAGCGAAACATTCAAGGGCAATGTTTCGGTGTGCAAACAGGGGTTGCACCTCATAACTTGAACCATGAGATAAAGAGCCGTAAATAAATACTATCCGTCCTAATAGCAGGATCAAGACACTTGCATAAAAGCCCCAAAAAACACGTAAAAAATGATGGAACCCTTTCAAGTGAACATGGAGGCATAGGATGAAACTTATTCCAGCCAACACCAAAGCGTCTTCTATATCCTTTACAAATCCCGAGGCCAGTAGTAAGCAGAGGATAGCCACGACAAGGGCGAATTTTCGATCCAATCGAGCTCTAGTGGTTCGCTCGAACAGTAGAAACGAAACTCCAAAAAGAAGTGTAACAAACCCTACAGAATGGTGTGGATCGATGGATTCGCCAAAATGCACAAATGGAACCGACAAAATAAAAAGAAGACCGACACCCAAGGGCCAATATGAAAGCCACCTGCGCTGTAGCAAAAGCGATTGTTGGTTTAACTTCAACGGCATATAATCAAAGGTAGGTTTTTCATTCGATCATTCCGGATATAGCATATAAACACTTAAGAATTCTAAATGAAATAAGCGACGTGCCCTGCGAAACTCATGACAAATTAAGGATCTTAATAAAACTACGCAATCTTTCAGGACAACTAAATGGCTCATAAAAAAAGCCACCCCGCAGGATGGCTTTTCACATATCATACAAACGATCCTAAACCGTCATAATATCTTCTTCTTTAACCTTGAGGGTATCATCAACCTTCGAAGAGAAGCGATCAGTCAGCTCTTGCACTTTGGCCTCCGCCGTTTTCACTTCGTCTTCACTCAGCCCCTCTTTACCGGCGTCTTTGATCATGTCATTCGCGTCTTTTCGCGCATTGCGAATGGAAACTTTTGCATGCTCCCCTTCGGCACGCACCCGCTTGGTAAGGTCTCGGCGGCGCTCCTCCGTCAATGGCGGAACGTTGATGATAATCACTTCCCCATTGCTCTGCGGATTCAGCCCGAGGTTGGCATTGGTGATTGCCGTTCCGATCGGATCAAGCATATTTTTCTCCCACGCCTGCACGGTGATGGTACGTGCATCCGGTGTGCTTACATTCGCTACTTGCTTTAGCGGTGTCATGGATCCGTAATAATCCACTTTCACGCCATCAAGCATGTTCGGGTGCGCTTTACCGGCGCGAATTTTCTGAAGCTCAGATTCAAGGTGCTGAATCGCTTGTGTCATTTGCTCTTTCGCTTCGTCGAGAGCCATTTGTACTTCTTCGCTCATATACGCTACAAATTGGAAGCTAAAGTTAGCCGAAATTGTGGTTTCTCTGTTGTGTTCTTTTTTTCGCGGCAAAAGCCGCGGATGTCAATAACTGTGCTCCGCCCGAAAAACATACTGCCCTCAGATGCGCAAACGCGCTCCTAAAACAGAACGAGCGTACCCACCTCTTCACCCTTGATCAGGTTCAGCAGGTTCCCCGGCTTATTCATATCAAAGACCACGATCGGCAATTTATTCTCATTACAGAGGGTGAAAGCCGTCATGTCCATCACTTTCAACCCTTTCGAGAAAACTTCGTCAAAAGTGACGGTTCGGTACCTTTTCGCCTCCGGGTCTTTCTCCGGGTCTGCCGTATAAATACCGTCGACGCGTGTACCTTTTAGGATCACATCCGCATCAATCTCGATGGCGCGTAGTGATGCGGCGCTATCTGTAGTAAAGAAGGGATTTCCGGTGCCGGCACCGAAGATGACGACCCGTCCTTTTTCAAGATGGCGAATGGCCCTACGGCGAATAAACGGTTCAGCGATCTGTTTCATTTCAATCGCTGATTGCAATCGCGTGTCTACATCAATGTGTTCGAGCGCGGCTTGAAGTGCCATCGCATTGATCATGGTGGCGAGCATTCCCATGTAATCGCCCTGCGTACGTTCAATGCCGCCTTCAACGGCCTGTACCCCTCTGAAAATGTTTCCTCCGCCAATGACCACGGCCGTTTCTATTCCGGCTTCAACAATTGACCTGATTTCTTTGGCATACTGCTGAAGGCGGTTGTTGTCTATGCCAAACTGTTGCTCTCCCATCAGGGCCTCACCGCTGAGCTTGAGCAAAACGCGGTTGTATTTGTATTCCATAAAACGATGACGTAGCGCAAATATGCAAAATCCTGAGGGCACTCCACGACCCTTCTTCTGCAAGCGGCTCAAATAAAAAGAGGCACCCCGTCCGGGGTGCCTCTTCAGTACGGTACAAATACAGTTGAATTAGCTGAGGGTCACGCGGTGAAACGCATGAACCGTCAGTCCTTCTTTCACCTCATTGAGGTAAGACTTGATTTGTTTTTTGTTGTCTTTGATAAAGGCCTGCTCTAACAGAGCTGCTTCTTTGAACCACTTATTGACGCGGCCCTGCGCAATTTTATCAGCCATATCTGCCGGCTTCCCCTCTTGTATGGC
The DNA here is from genome assembly GCA_018402085.1 of Flavobacteriales bacterium. GTDB lineage: Bacteria > Bacteroidota > Bacteroidia > Flavobacteriales_D > Sanyastnellaceae > Sanyastnella. The sequence goes on from JAGYJM010000002.1 coordinate 3,104,422, forward strand.
GAGTTCGCGGGCAATTTCCATCTCTTTATCGATCAGTTCCTGTGAGATGCTTTCTGGTGAAACCGCAACGGGCGCCATCGCGGCAACCTGCATGGCCACATCGCGCGTCACATCGGCATCTGCCTGATCACTAAAGCTCACAATGGATGCGAGCTTATTACCCGGGTGGATGTAAGCGACTGTTTGCTCACCATCGAGCATGAGGTACTCGGAGAGTTCTATTTTCTCTCCAATGGTACCAATCTGCTCGGTGATTTTTTCTCCGATGGTAAGTACTCCACCGTCGTATTTGAGTGCTTTGAGCGCATCCACATCCGCAGGGTTTTCGCTTACTGCGGTGTTGAGAATATTCTCGGCAAGACCTACAAAGTCAGCATTCTTCGCTACGAAATCAGTTTCGCAGTTCAGAACAATCAACGCCGCATGCTTGCCGTCATCAGACGTTTTCGCAAGCACCACACCCTCAGCAGCCTCGCGATCGCTGCGCTTAGCAGCGACCTTCTGGCCTTTTTTACGGAGGATTTCGATTGCCGCTTCTTTGTCACCCTCCGCTTCCTGGAGGGCTTTTTTGCAGTCCATCATGCCCGCGCCAGTTGTCTTGCGCAGTTCATTCACTTGTGCTGCAGTGATTTTCATTTTCGAATTTTTTTTAAAATGTACAGACCCTGTGCCTCGCACAGATGTCAAAGAAAACGAATAGGAACGTTCTAAATATGAACGGAGTGTTACTTCTCCTCCGCCGACTCTTTTTCCTGAGGAGCTTCTTTCTTCTTCTCACTTGCGCGCTTGTCTTTTTCGAGCTGACGCTCGTTCAGACCTTCCGAAATCGCACCGGTGACGTACTGAAGCACCTTTGAAATCGACTTTGAAGCGTCATCATTTGATGGGATCGGGAAATCCGCTACCCGTGGATCTGAATTAGTGTCGACCATGGCGAAAACGGGGATCCCAAGTTTCTTCGCCTCAGCAACAGCAATGTGTTCTTTCATCACATCTATCACAAACAGGGCTGCCGGCAGGCGGCTCATGTCGGCAATAGACCCGAGGTTTCGCTCCATTTTAGCGCGCTGACGGCTCACGTGCAGACGCTCACGCTTAGACAAAGTGGCGAAGGTGCCGTCTGTTTCCATTTTGTCAATCTGACCCATTTTGCGAATGGCCTTACGAACCGTTGCAAAGTTGGTCATCATACCCCCAGACCAGCGCTCGGTCACGTACGGCATGTTCACCTCTTTGGCCATTTCCGTAACGATTCCTTTTGCCTGTTTCTTCGTAGCTACGAAGAGGATTTTCTTTCCGGACTTTGCGATCTGCTTCATTGCATTCGACGCTTCGTCCAGTTTGACGATGGTTTTGTAAAGATCAATGATGTGGATGCCCTTCTGCTCTGAGAAGATGTACGGAGCCATGTTAGGGTTCCACTTACGCTTGAGGTGACCAAAATGTACACCTGCTTCAAGAAGCTCTTCGAAAGTTGCTTTTGCCATGTTTACCTTCCTTAGTTAAAGCAACGCCCGGGTAGTCTTCACTGAGAATCCCGGACGTTTGGATACTAAACCTATTATAAATTGTATACAGACCTCGCGGCGAATTAACGCTTAGAGAACTGGAATTTCTTACGTGCTTTCTTCTGACCAAATTTCTTGCGCTCTACCATACGGGGGTCACGCGTCATCAGTCCGTCAGCTTTCAATACTGGTTTCCACTCCGGATTTTCTTCAACCAATGCTTTCGACAACGCGAGGCGAATCGCCTCAGCTTGTCCGGTGATGCCACCACCGCGCACATTGACTTTTACGTCGTATTTGCCTTCTGTTTCAGTCAGCGCAAAAGGCTGGTTGAGCTTGTATCGGAGAATCGGATCCGGGAAATAATTCTCGAGATCACGCTTATTGATTTCGAACTTGCCGCTCCCTTCTTTGAGGTAAATGCGTGCAATCGACTTTTTACGACGTCCTGATGTATTCTTGACTTCCATTCTTCAGAAGGCTTATTTTTTCAATTCAAATTTTTCCGGCTGCTGTGCCTGGTACTTGTGCTCAGCACCGATCACCACGTGGAGATTACCGAAGATCTGACGACCCAATCGGTTTTTAGGCAACATGCCCTTTACCGCCTTTTCTACGATGTCTGCTGGCTTGCGCTCCAGCACCTGGCGTGCTGTCCGGACCCGCTGACCACCGGGATAACCCGTGTGACGGATGTATTTCTTGTCGTCCCACTTCGTTCCGCTCAACTCAATTTTCTCAGCGTTGATGACAATTACGTAATCTCCACCATCGACATGAGGCGTGAAAGAAGGCTTGTGCTTGCCGCGCAGGAGACCTGCCACTACGGTAGCAAGGCGACCAAGGGTCTGCCCTTCTGCATCAATCAACAGCCATTTTTTATCTACTGCCTCTTTTTTCAAAGACAGTGTCTTGTAGCTCAAGGTATCCACTATGCTTACAATTAACGGGTTAATCGTCCCCAAAAACGGGCTGCGAAGATAGTGCAATATTCTTGATGTGGCAAGTGCGTGGCAGAATAATTCACAACACCGCCCCGGTTATGAACAGTTTTGGGGTCGGGACCGGGGGGTTGGAATCGGGAGGGGGCGGTCGACCGTCCCTGATTTCTTTAATCCAATAAACGGGCGCGATAAATAAACGGACGCGATAAATATACGGACGCGATAAATCGCGTCCCTACGGAAAACCGATGTCCTCGGCACGCAGCACAAACACGCGTTGCTCTCCAGGCCCCCGACTCCCGACAGAAAAACCCGCCAAAAGCGGGTTTTTCTTTGTGGGCATTACTGGATTCGAACCAGTGACCCCTACCCTGTCAAGGTAGTGCTCTAAACCAACTGAGCTAAATGCCCCAAGGGGTTACAAAAGTAATAAACTGCGACTTACTTAATCATCATCCTTGCTGTCTTCGTCATCGCTGTTGTCAAACTCATAGTCTGACGAATCGGCGAATTCATTCAGCGTAAAGCCTTCATCGGTGTAATCGTCGATCACCTCCAGCATTTTTGTATTGATCTTAAACAGATAAATGGCTTCCTCCGTGCGGATCTCCAGCCCGCGAAAGGAGGTTCCATCGGGTTTGCGGAATGTGACAAGGTCATCGATCCCGAAGCCTTCAGGATACTCCCCGGCAATCATCTTCAAGTGATCGCCATTGACGGATTGGTAGTCTTTGATGATTCGTTTCACTTCTGAAAACAGCTTTGCAATATTATAAATCCAGCAACCAGCCAAACACCAAAGGCGCAACAATGGTAGCGTCCGACTCGATGATAAAGGTAGGCGTTTGTTCTCCGAGTTTACCCCAGGTAATTTTTTCATTCGGAACGGCTCCCGAATACGATCCGTAGCTTGTGGTACTATCAGATATCTGACAAAAATACGCCCATAGCGGCACTTCATCGCGCCCCATGTCTTGATGCAGCATTGGCACCACGCAAATAGGGAAGTCTCCGGCAATTCCTCCACCAATCTGGAAGAACCCGATGCCTGCCCCGACAGCCTGCTTTGTATACCACTCTGCCAACCACATCATATATTCAATTCCTGACTTCACCGTTGAGGGCTTCACCTCGCCCTGCAGGCAGTGAGCCGCGAAGATGTTGCCAAGGGTTGAGTCTTCCCATCCCGGACAAATAATCGGGAGGTTCTTCTCGGCTGCCGCGACCATCCATGAATCCTTAGGGTCAATTTCATAATACTGTTCAAGCACTCCACTCCGAATGGCTTCGTAAAAATATTGGTGCGGAAACTTTCTTTCATCCGCCGCTTCTGCGGCGACCCAAAGATCAACCATGTGCTGCTCAAGCCTTCTGAAAGCTTCCTCTTCCGGGATGCAGGTATCCGTCACACGGTTGAGCCCGCGTTGCAGCAGCGCCTGCTCATCAGCTCTGGTCAGATCGCGGTAATTCGGCACCCGCTCGTAATGGCTGTGCGCCACGAGGTTCATCACGTCTTCTTCAAGGTTCGCACCGGTGCAAGAAATGATGTGCACCTTGTCTTGCCGGATCATCTCTGCAAGGGTTTTGCCCAGCTCGGCCGTACTCATCGCCCCGGCAAGCGAAACCAGCATTTTACCTCCTTTTTCAAGGTGTGCTTCATAGCCTTTCGCTGCGTCTTTGAGCGCGGCGGCATTGAAGTGCAGGTAATTGCTTTCAATAAATGATCGAATCTGTCCCATTAGTCTTTCAGCAAATTGTAGGTGAGTAATTTATAATAAAGTTTAGCGGCCAGAAAATCAGAAGAGCGCTCGTTGGGGTTCGGACAAAGTTCTACGATGTCAAAACCGACCACGTTGCATTTTCGGGCCACTTGTTTCAGCAGGCCCAACACCTGATACCAGCCGAGGCCGCCCGGCTCAGGCGTGCCGGTTGACGGTAGAATCGCAGGGTCAAAACCGTCAAGGTCGATGGTGATATACACATTTGACGTACTGGCTGCCAGCACCTCGTCATACCACTCCTGGTCATCGCGTTCGTGGCAATCCTGTGCCATCCATGTCTTGCTGACGTTCATAAACTCCTTCTCGCTGATATCCATGCTGCGGATGCCTACCTGCAGCAGATTGGTGTGCTTCGATGCCCAGTGCAGGGCGCAGGCGTGATTGCAAGCCGAACCTTCGTACTCCGGGCGCAGGTCAGCGTGGGCGTCGATTTGCAGCACAGTGAGATCATCCCACGCTTCTGCGTGGGCCTGAATAGAACCGATCGAAATCGAATGTTCACCACCAAAAAGCGTCACCATGCGCTGTTCGGCAATCACCTGACGCACGCGCTTGCGCACGGCTTCTGCCATGGCCTCCGGAGAGCTACTTTCCGTTACCGGCTCACCCAGGTAAACACCCTCGCGGTAGACCTCCGTTCCGGTCTCGATGTCGTACAATTCCATATTCTCGGAGGCATTCAAAAAGGCTTCAGGCCCTTTATCTGCGCCTTTTACCCAAGTGCTCGTGCCGTCATAGGGCACGAGGATCAGCTCTGCCTTCGCTGTTTCTTTCTGCGCGAAAGCCTGGTCAATTCCTGCGTATGTCTTCATTTCTGATGGTTTGAATAGCCCAGCAAGCCGAGCATTTGTGCCGATTCTTGTTCTTCGCTGAAGACCTTCGTAACGACATTTCCTTCTTCATCACGGTCAATCAGGATATGCTTCGGACCCGGAATCAGGCAGTGGTGCACCCCGCCATAGCCTCCAATACTGTCTTGATAGGCTCCGGTATTGAAGAACCCGATGAAGAGTTCTTTCATATCACTGAATTGCGGGAGGTAAATGGCGTTGATGTGCTGCTCTGAATTGTAATAATCATCGCTGTCGCAAGTGAGTCCGCCCAGAAAAACCCGTTCATAGTTTTTATCCCACCCGTTGACCGGCAGCATGATGAAGCGTCGGCTGATCGCCCAGCTGTCTGGCAGCGTGGTCATAAAAGACGAGTCGATCATGTTCCAGCGCTCCCGGTCATTTTGCTTCTTCTGATAGAGCACTTTGTAGAGCGCTCCGCCACTTTCGCCCACTGTAAAAGAGCCAAATTCAGTGTAAATATGTGGCACGTCAACACCTTCTTCTTCGCAAGTCGTTTTGATCTGCTCAATGATGGCGTCAATCATATAATAATAGTCATACTCAAAACCCAGCGAGTTTTTGATCGGGAAGCCACCACCGATGTTGAGCGAATCGAGGGTCGGACATTCCCGTTTCAGTTCGCAGTAAACCTTCAGGGTTTTGTTGAGCTCGTTCCAGTAGTAAGCGTTATCACGTATGCCCGTATTCACGAAGAAGTGAAGCATTCTCAGCCTGAGTTCAGGGTTTTGCTCTTTCATCTGCCGATAAAACGGCAGGATGCTACGGTATCCGATGCCTAAGCGGCTGGTGTAAAATTCAAACTTTGGCTCCTCCTCCGAGGCAATGCGGATACCTACATCGAGCGGATGCTTGACGTGGCGCGCGAAGAGCTCAAGCTCGAACCCGTTGTCAATGATTGGCATTATGTTATGCATCCCTGCGCTCACCAGGTCATTGATCTTCGTGATATACTCCTCTTTTTTGAACCCGTTGCAGATGATGCGCTTCTCCGCCGGAATCACGCCATCTTTAAAGAGATGCGAAACAATGTCAAGATCAAAAGGTGAGCTCGTTTCAATATGCGCCCCCGCACGCACTGCCTCTTCAATCACAAAGCGGAAGTGCGAACTCTTGGTTACATAGCAGTAGTGATACTCTGCCTGGTAATTGTGGGCTTTCATGGCATCCTCAAACCAACTGCGTGCCCGGCGGATGTTCTCGCCGATTTTGGGCAGATAATGAAATTTGAGCGGTGTGCCGTGCTCTCTGACCAACTCCATCAGCGATACGCCGTGAAACGTCAGGTTGCCATTGTCGTCGAGACGGAACTCCTCCTGTGGCCAGTCGAATGTCTGCTCGACAAGGTCGATATACTTGGTTTTCATTAGTCTTAAACTTGAAAATAAAAAGAAAGAAATAAAAGGAAAGGAAAAGAGTAGGAGGCAGGCGCCACTTGTAAAGACAACGTCAAGTTAACAAATCAGATCCTCACCGGATAGGTGCGGAAAGCCTGCCGTAGCGCTGAGAAGCGAAACATCCGCAGCATTGCGGTCAATCGGTATGAAACGGGTCTTGGTTTCACGGGCACGAAATTCAGCATTTAATGGTATTTGATCGGCAACTCACTAAAAATTTTATTTGCTTGATTATCCGCGTATTAACGACGCCGATTCGGAAATTCACGAAACAAACGCTCATTCAACCCGCTTTTTAACGCTCGCTGCGAGAATAACCGTGCGCCTGCACATGTGATTCCTTATTCTTGGAACCACATTAAGTGATATGCACACTCATTACTCCGGAACATGAAAACATGCCGAATCGCTGCCTTGCGCCCTGCAACAGTAGCCTGCACTACCGGCTTACACCTCGCTACCGACCACCTAATCGCCAGAAACAATCTCTTAATGACAAGAAATTGAAGCAATGTGATTATTGCGTATCTTTAGCCCTTCACCAGATAACCTGACCAATGCTACGTCTTGTCTTTACCGCTCTGATGGTATTCATTGTTGCCCAAATCAACGCACAACAATCCACTGATCTCGCAACAGAACTGTTATCGTCAAAATTCGCTGATCGCTTTGAACCAAGCGATCTGCAAGGGTGGATTCACCACCGATCCATTAACAACCGCGAAAGCGGATATACCTACCACTACTATCAGCAAAGTGAGTCAGGCGTGCCCATTCACAATGCCATGATGACCATCGTGACTTCACCTGAGGGCGGCGTCATTCATGTTGCAGACCGCTTCATCGCAGGTAAAACGCGATTGAGCAAAAAAAGCACGGCTGGTACAAATCCCGAGCAAGCACTCAAAAGTGCGGCACGACATCTCGGAGTAAATGCCGGTGATGTGTCGGTCATGGAAGTGGGATCTGCACCTCTGATGGAAGGCATCGCCGAAGCCGAAGACCTTGCGCTGGAACCAATTCCTTTCCAACTGGTTTATCAAAATCTTGACGATCAGCAGCTCGCACTGTGCTGGGAGTTTGTCATTCGCATGAAAGATCACCAAAACTGGTGGCAAATACGCGTAGATGCAGCCACAGGTGCTGTGCTTGACAAAAACAACTGGATCGTCAATTGCGGCGCTTCGCACCTCTCTGATGGTGAGCACTCTGCCTCTTGTCTCACAGAAGTGCCAGGCCGAAACCCACTGCTTCGAGCAGCCGATGCTACACCGGAAGCAACTCCCGCGCCCCTTATGGCCAATAGCTATAATGTATTTCCTGAACCTCTTGAATCACCCTACGATGGGTCTCGCTCGATTATTTCCCTTCCGTGGAACAACAACCTGACAGCCTCTCCTTTCGGCTGGCACGACACCAATGGATCGGCAGGTGCCGAATACACCATTACCCGCGGAAACAACGTCTGGGCTCAAGAGGACCGGAATGGTAACAACGGCACCGGGTTTAGCCCGGATGGCGGTGCCGCTCTCGACTTTGATTTCCCCCTTGACCTCACCCAACAACCGGTCACCTACCAGGAAGCCGCCATCACGAACCTTTTTTACTGGAACAATCTTTGCCACGATATTTTCTACAACTACGGGTTCGATGAGCAGAGCGGTAACTTCCAGGCCAACAACTACGGAAACCCCGGATTTGGTGGTGACGAGGTGCTGGCGGACGCACAAGATGGTTCCGGTACGAACAATGCCAACTTCGGCACCCCGCCTGATGGTCAGCGACCAAGAATGCAAATGTTCGAATGGACGTTCGCTGCAGTTCCAAGCTTCACTGCCAACGGCATAAGCTACACTGCCATAACTGCATCTTTCGGCCCTAACACTGGTGTTTACTCCGGGGAGTTGGTTCTTGCTAACGACGGCTCTGGAGAACCTACCCTTGCGTGCAACGCATTGGTGAACCCGCCAGACTACAACGGTAAAGTTGTATTGATCGATCGCGGCACCTGTACGTTTGTCGAAAAAGTACTCAACGCACAGGCCGAAGGTGCAATAGCCGTTATCGTCGCGCAGAATACGGGCGACGCACCATTCTCTATGGGTGGCGCTGAACCGGCTATTACCATTCCCTCGGTCATGGTTTCTCAAGCTGATGGACAGGCCTTGAAGGATGCAATGAACAACGGCACAGTCAACGTGAATATCGATCTGCCTGCTTCAGTCAATCGCGACAGTGATCTCGATAATGGGGTGATCGTGCACGAATACGGACACGGAGTGTCTATTCGTTTAACAGGCGGCGCAGGCAATGTAAGTTGCTTGTTCAATAACGAGCAAATGGGTGAAGGCTGGAGCGATTACCTGGCGCTCATTCTCACAATGAAACCCGGTGACGCGGCAACAGATGCCCGCGGAATCGGTAATTACTCCCTCGGTGACGGACCAAATGGAGTCGGTATTCGTCCGTTCCCCTACTCCTTCGACCTTGGCGTAAACCCGGTGACGTACAATGATATAAGCGGGCTTTCCATTCCGCACGGGGTGGGTTCAGTATGGTGCTCTATGCTATGGGATATGACCTGGCTCCTTGTTGATCAGCACGGTTGGGATCCAGACATTTATAACGGTACCGGGGGTAACAATATCGCCTTGCAACTCGTTATTGAAGGTTTGAAACTCCAACCATGTGAACCCGGCTTTGTAGATGGTCGTGATGCCATCTTACTCGCCGATCAACTGCTTTATGGAGGGCAACACCAGTGCCTGATCTGGGAAGCATTTGCCCGTCGTGGACTTGGTGCTGGTGCTTCGCAAGGCAGTTCAAACAACGTAGGCGACGGAATAGAAGACTATTCCACCCCTGGCAGTTGTGACATTCTTATCAGCAAAACAAGCGCCGGTGAAATGGAAGCCGGAAGTACCATGACGGTGACTCTTGAAGTCACCAATAATACCGGTGGTCAGGCCACCAATGTGACCATCAATGATGCCATACCTGCCGAAGTGAGTTATGTGGATGGGTCGGCATCTTGCGCTGTAACGGTCAACGGCAATGACCTTACCTTTAACCTCGGTTCGCTGAACAGTGGCGAAACGGTGACTTGTACGTATAGTGTTGAAGCTCCTCTTGACCCATTCTCCGTATTCCAAATCAATGACGATGTAGAAGGTGGACAGGCCGATTTTGTTGTTGAGACCGGTTCAGGCGCGTTCCAATGGTCATTGAACGGCACGCGATTCAACAGTCCGAGTACCTCATGGTTTGCACCGGATCCCGGAACCATCTCAGATCAGTACCTCGTGCTTGAGAATATTTCCGATGTCAACCCCTCAACTTTCCTCAGTTTCTGGCATTTCTTCAATACCGAGACCGACTGGGACGGTTGTGTGATGGAGGTCTCCACGAACGGCGGAGGCAGTTGGTCTGATTTAGCTCCTTCGATCACACAAAACGGTTACAACTCTACCATCAATACCAACCCTGACAGCCCTATCAGCGGTCGCCAGGCATGGTCCGGCAGCTCGGGCGGCTGGATACAAACGATCATCGATTTGAGCTCGTACGCCGGGCAAACCATCAGCATTCGCTGGCGCATGGCTTCCGATGCGTTCGTCAGCGGCGAAGGCTGGTATGTAGACGATGTCTTCCTTGGAGATGTATTGGTTGATTTCACCAACACGGCTTGCGTTGACAGCGATCAAACAGCACCTTTCTGTGCCAGCCAATACACCTTCATTACAGAACAAAGCTGCGTGCCACAATCATGGTACGAAGATGCGGATGGTGACGGATTCGGAAACGCAGAAGTGACCACCTCTGCCTGCCTGGCACCTGTAGGCTTTGTCAGTGACAACACCGATTGCGACGACACCCGTGAGGATGTGTATCCCGGTGCGCCAGGTACCGCTGAAGGCATTGACAATAATTGCAACGGAGATATCGACGCCGCAGAATGTGCACCACAGATGTGGTATGAAGACGCCGACGGCGATGGGTTTGGAAACGCAGAAGTGGCCACCTCTGCCTGCCTGGCACCTGTAGGCTTTGTCAGTGACAACACCGATTGCGACGACACCCGTGAGGATGTGTATCCCGGTGCGCCAGGTACCGCTGAAGGCATTGACAATAATTGCAACGGAGATATCGACGCCGCAGAATGTGCACCACAGATGTGGTATGAAGACGCCGACGGCGATGGGTTTGGAAACGCAGAAGTGGCCACCTCTGCCTGCCTGGCACCTGTAGGCTTTGTCAGTGACAACACCGATTGCGACGACACCCGTGAGGATGTGTATCCCGGTGCGCCAGGTACCGCTGAAGGCATTGACAATAATTGCAACGGAGATATCGACGCCGCAGAATGTGCACCACAGATGTGGTATGAAGACGCCGACGGCGATGGGTTCGGAAACGCAGAAGTGGCCACCTCTGCCTGCCTGGCACCTGTAGGCTTTGTCAGTGACAACACCGATTGCGACGACACCCGCGAGGATGTGTATCCCGGTGCGCCAGGTACCGCTGAAGGCATTGACAATAATTGCAACGGTCTTGTTGAAGCAACTGAAGCCGTTCCTGTTTGTCTGGGCGACTTCAACAATGACCTTTTCATCAATGTATCGGATCTCCTGATCCTTCTGAGTGATTTTGGTTGTTCAGGCAATTGCATTGCCGACCTCAACGAATCGGGCGATGTCAACAGCAGTGATATGCTTGTATTCCTCTCGCTCTTCGACACTACTTGCGAATAAAGACTACACTTTTCTGTTCTTATAAAAAGGCGCCTCCTTTATGGGGCGTCTTTTTTTATGGACTCCTTGGATGACTCAGAAAAAGCGGCAAAAAGAAACAGGTGAACCTCCGTTCACCTGTTTGCTTACTTAGACTACTACTCAAACCGCTGCTATATACTCCTTTGAGTGAACAGGGTTCATTCAATGCGACTCTCTCTGTCGCTTCGATAGGACAAAGATGCTTGCAACATCGCTGCCCTCCCCTTCTAATTCGCTCAACAGATCAAATTCATCGACGAGTTGAAAGATCCGCTCGTACAAGCGAGATTTTCGTTATGCCAGGCCGACTTCAAACACCAGAAAGTGGATGCGGCCTTTCCGTTTGAAATGAAATGCTTCGATCAGGAGCTAAAAAAAGCCTCCAATAGGAGGCTTTTACAATAACCAAAACCTTACCTATTCACAAGCCGACCCGAAGGTGCCAAGGAATTGAAGCAGGTCAGAAGAATTCACGAGTCCATCACCGTTCAGGTCTGATGGGCAATTGTTATCAAGAACGCAATTCCCTAAGTCTATGTTTGCCTCCTCTTGAAAGTTCAATGCCTCAGGATCAGTACAGCCATACACAATTGGCTCATTGTTAATCACACATGACCCATCATCATAATCTGCACTCTCGTCATAGTTATCCGCATTTATGTCTGTGCATCCAAAATAAAAGCAACTGCCATCATCAGAATTCGCCATCGCATTATAGTTGGCTGCACCGCTATCCGTGCACCCGTTAAAGATGCATGTACCATCATCTGATTGGGCTGCAGGATCAAAATTAGCGGCCCCCGGATAGATACATCCCGGGTACTCACACGAACCATCGTCTTCCGTTGCCTCGTTATCAAAGTTTGACGCTTCCTGATCTGTGCAGCCGTTTACTTCTAATTCGTCACACACGCCATCTCCGTCAGTGTCAAGCAGACAGTTTCCTTCACAATCATAATACTGTTCCTGATAAACACAGATTCCAGGATCAGTTGCGGCATCATCATAATTGCAGGCACTTTCATCTTCACAACCGCTAATCTCCAGCTCATCGCATACACCATCTCCATCAGCGTCATTGATGCAATCTCCATTACAATCAGCGAATGGCTCCGGGAAGACACAGGTCTCATTATCTGCTTGCGCTGAAGGATCATAGTTACAGGCATCTATGCTTGTACAACCCTCTATGCATTCAGGTGCTGCAAGCTCGTAGCGAATGATCGCAAGGCCGTCACCGGAACGCAAACCAGATTGAGTGCTCGCATTCGTTAACCCATCAATGTATGAAGAGCCTCCGGCGCCTCCACACCACGGATGACCGCCGCCGCCACCATACCAGCCGCCGCCGCCACCGCCACCGTAGCGAAATGTACCGTCGCTGAAGGTTGAATTATTACCTCCCTGCCCGAGGCTTCCTGCACCGGCACTCCAACCATTTCTGCTACCTCCTGTTCCTCCACTCAATTGACTGCCCCCGGTAGGCACCACAACATCTCCTATGCCACTTCCTCCTGTCAGACCACCACCGGCGCCACCTTGTCCGCCGTTATCTGCGCCACCGCCGCCGCCTGCAACAGCTGCCCGGTCGCTCAATCCATTTCCGTTCAATCGTATATCGGTCGCGCCGCCCCCTGAGGCTCCGCCATCATCAGAACCGCCGCGGCCCCCGCCGTTGAAACCGCCCGGAGTGCCGGCGTTTCCGTTATTGATCATTGAACCGGCCCCTCCTACGTACACATACAGCACGTCACCAGCATTCAGATCGACTTGACCGGTGACATAGCCACCCAGACCCCCGATGTCTGTTCCATCCAAATCACCGCCTTGTGCGCCCCAGAGTTCGATCTCATAGGTTGCTGTTGCCGGAGCGGTAAAGGTTTGCTCTGAGCCGGTATAAGTGAAGGTAAATTCCTCATTGACACCAGTGCCATTGGGGTCATAACAGTTGCCACAAGCGTCTTCTATGAAGCTGCCTCCGCAGGTGCCTGTGCAATCCACCTGGAATACACAACTGCCGTCGTCGCAGGCGGCATTGGGGTCGTAATTGCATGCCTCTTGACTGTTACATCCCGGATATGTGCAACTGCCGTCGTCACACTGCGCACTATCATCGTAATTACATGCCAACGGATCAGTACAACCATCAGGGAAAACACAACTATTGTCATCAGCCTGAGCCTCTGGATTGTAGTTACAAGCCTCATCGTTGGTACAACCCTCTATGCACTGCGGTGCACTTGACTCGTAGCGAATGATGACGAGTCCGTTTCCGTTTCGCACACCACCGGTCATTGTAGCGTTATTGAGTCCCTCGGCGTATGAAGAGCCTCCGGCACCTGAACACCAGGGGTGACCGCCACCTCCACCGTACCAGCCGCCGCCGCCGCCGCCGCCATACTGATAGGTACCGTCGCTGTAAATTGCATTTCCACCACCCTGGCCAAAGCTACCGGCTTCGGAAGTCCAGCCATTTCTACTTGCTGCTGAACCTCCTTGTAGCGGACCTCCTCCCGTTGGCAGCGTTGGGTCTCCGGAGCCGTCTGCACCATACTGGGTGCCTCCGGCACCGCCAACGGCTACTCCTCCATTATTGTCTGCGCCGCCGCCGCCGCCAGCTACTGCAATACGATCGCTTAGTGAACTTCCGCCCATGCGGATGTCGCTAGCACCTCCACCAGAAGCACCTGCCCCGGCAGTACCACCGCGTCCTCCGCCATTCCAACCTCCCGGGGAACCTGATAGTGGGTCTCCGTCTGACCGGCCTTCACCGCCAACGTAAATAAGAAGTTCATCTCCTGCCGTCAACGTAAGCTCTCCTGTAACATGAGCGCCTAAACCTCCAATTTCCGGAGCTTGATAGGTACCCCCTTGAGCGCCGAACAATTCAACCTGGTAAACACCACTGAAAGGCGCTAGGTAGGATTGAGGCTCCCCCGTAAATTCAAAGAACTCTTCAATTGTCTCCTGCGGAATGGAAGGATCGTAACAGTTGCCGCAGGCATCTTCTATAAAATTGCCCCCGCATGTGCCGTTGCAGTCGAATTCATATGCACATGAGCCATTATCGCAGCCGGCAGACATATCATAATTACAAGCGGCCTCGTCTAAACAACCCGGGTAAGTGCAGGTTCCGTTGTCGCATTGGGCGTTACTATCATAATTACAAGCTGTTACATCTGTACACCCGTCCGGATAGATGCAGCTATCGTCATCTACTTCAACCGTCTCGTCATAATTACAAGCCAGAGGATCAGTGCAACCGGCATTGCATTCCGGTGCTGCAAGCTCGTATCGAATGACCGCAAGACCGTCACCAGAACGCAAACCAGATTGAGTGCTCGCATTCGTTAACCCATCAATGTATGAAGAGCCTCCGGCGCCTCCACACCACGGATGACCGCCGCCGCCACCATACCAGCCGCCGCCGCCGCCGCCGCCGTAGCGAAATGTGCCGTCGCTGAAGGTTGAATTATTACCTCCCTGCCCCAGGCTTCCGGAACCTGCTGTCCAGCCGTCTTTGCTACCGCCTGTTCCTCCACTCAATTGACTGCCCCCGGTAGGCACCACAACATCTCCTATGCCACTTCCTCCTGTCAGACCACCACCGGCGCCACCTTGTCCGCCGTTATCTGCGCCACCGCCGCCGCCTGCAACGGCTACACGCTCGCTCAATCCATTTCCGTTCAATCGTATATCGGTCGCGCCGCCCCCTGAGGCTCCGCCATCATCAGAACCGCCGCGGCCCCCGCCGTTGAAACCGCCCGGAGTGCCGGCGTTTCCGTTATTGATCATTGAACCGGCCCCTCCTACGTACACATACAGCACGTCACCAGCATTCAGATCGACTTGACCGGTGACATAGCCACCCAGACCCCCGATGTCTGTTCCATCCAAATCACCGCCTTGTGCGCCCCAGAGTTCGATCTCATAGGTTGCTGTTGCCGGAGCGGTAAAGGTTTGCTCTGAGCCGGTATAAGTGAAGGTAAATTCCTCATTGATACCTGTGCCATTGGGGTCATAACAGTTGCCGCAGGCGTCTTCGATGAAGTTGCCGCCGCAGATACCTGCGCAGTCAACATCAAACGCGCAAGAACCATCATCAGTCATGGCGTTAGGATCGTAATTACAGGCATTGATGTTGGTACATCCGGTTTGGGCAACGAGGTTCGCCGTTCCGGTTAATGCACATAAGAGAGCAAGCGTGGCAGTGAATTTCAGCAGCATGGCATAATAAGGTTAAGTTGCTACAATATAGCAGAAAAGAAATCGCACGGTGTTATGGCTGCATTACGTTAATGCAATATTCGCTAATCACACATACCCGGCTAAGTCACCATGGCTTTGATCTATGCCCGTCTTCGTAATTCACCCGTCTTCCGGTTTCAACCATACGTATCTGCATCCGCCGCTTTCGCGGCGAAATGAGCGCCTAACTATTCAAAAGAACAAGAACCCTAAATAAACCGAGGTATTTACAGGTCATGGGAGTTGGATAAGGCAAAGCACAGGGCTTCAAAAGACACTTCGCCCGAAAACAGCCACTTTTAGCAACAGAAAAGCCCCGCAAGCTTCTGTTTATCAGTCGCTTACAGGGCTTTTTTGTACCCGGAGTGGGAATCGAACCCACACTCCAAAGGAACACGAGTTTGAGTCGTGCGCGTCTACCAGTTCCGCCATCCGGGCAAGGGGTGCAAATTTATCAAAATACTGCTATTCCTGCGATTTAAAATTGAAACGCCCCAAACGATAGTGGCGACGATATTGTGCATAGATCAACAACTCGCCTGAACCCGTTGACAGGTTCACCTTTGGCTTCACCGCCGTACGCTCTTCTTTTGACTCGAGCAGGGGCAGTCTCCGTTGCTGTCCATCCTGATTTATCACTACAGCATTGACCACGCTATTCTTGATGGAAGTGAAACTACGCGTTGCAGACTGAGGATTGGTGCGAAAGCGTTGCGCATTGTCTGGGTGATCATTGAATACGAAGAACAGATTACCCTCATCAGAGGTTAGCGCGTATGAGCTGTATCGTCCGTCATCGTTCATGGTCACTTGTTCTTTTGGAATCTTTTTCGCCCAGTGAATATTTCCGTCAGGTAATACATCCACCACAATGATATCATTGTAGTGGTAGAAATACTGAATTTCTTGCCTGCCGGTGGTGATATCTGCCCGAAAGCGCTGAGTTACGTAATACTGCTCAGCCACGAGAGAGGCCCCTCCGTCATCGCGCAGTACGAAGTGGTCGAAATAAAAATTATCGAGTTCTCGTTCTTTCTCCAGCCGGTTTTCTTTAATGAACTGCCTCAGAAATTCGTCATCAAAGGCCTTGAGCCCTTTAGCGGCAACCTCTTTGCTCTTTCCGTCAACCCTGAAAAAAAATGTTCCTGCGACCGAGAAATAGCGGTCATTGCTGTAAAACCCTCCGATGGCGAGGTCACCCTCAGGCGTGAGGTCTGAAGCCGTCGAAATCACCCATTTATCATCAAGTCCGACCTCAAATTCTTTCACCTTGTTACGATCAGGATCATAGGTTACCAACACATATCGTTTTTCACTGAGCGGACGTTCTTCTTGTCGTACTTGAGCTTTTTCGGTGCGAATCCCGGTCATCATATAAACGTGTCCGTTTTCATCAAGGAGATATTGATTGATTTCGAACAAGTCAGAACGATAAGGCAATTCAATCTCCTTCTGCCAAATGATTTCAAGATTGAGATCGAGCACTTTCAAATCAAAGCTTTCATTGGCTTTGCGATTGATGTTGTTCTCGTGGTGAATCAGCAGGAGCGTGCTATCAGCTGAAACGGTGACACCAACGCCTTCTGTATCGGCGGGTCTTTTTCCCGGTGCCTCGTACAGCAAAGCCGGGAGCCCCAGGCGCATACCATCTTTAGCGTACCAAGTGCCGTACAGCCCCATACCATTGCCTGATTCAGCTTTCGCAGTTCCAATGACCAATAGCCCCTTTTCGTATAGGTCAATCGAATACAAGCGAAGCTCATTACCGTCTACTTCAGGAAGCTTGATGAGTGATTCTCCTATTTTCTCAAGACTCTCTCTGCGATATCGCAGAAGGTAATACTCTTTTGTACGTCCTCTTCCGCTTCGCTCACTCAGCACATAAAAGGTATCGTTATCAGCTCCAAGAAGAAGAGCCGAGCGCTGCTTTCGATCAAGTTTTTCTGCCTCGCTCCAGACCACCTTCCCTTGAAATTCAGGCACCCGATCATCAGGCAACACTTCCTGCGCGAGGGTTTTGTGCATAAAACCTGCGAAAAGAAGACATAATAACGTGCAGAAGCGTCTCATACGTGCTGTTCACCTGACCCGTTCAAAGTTAAGAAGCCAGACGCTAGCAGCCATTTGATTTGGGATCAGGGCGACTGCAGGTCTTGCACCTGCTGTTGCAAATCTTGCACCTGTTGTTGCAGTGCAGCATTAGAAGCTTGCAGGTCCTGAATCAATTGCAGCAGGTCATTGCCCTGCACGATCACTTGTCCGTTGACATCCACCACTCCGTTCACCACTGCAGTGCCGTCTTCATTCACACGAAAGGCGTCGCTCCTGTTCTCATCATCGGTTCCGTTGCCGACTACAAATAAGGCACCAGGCTGATCTGTTTCATTGTACCGGCCCACTGCCATTTGCTCGCTTTGATCAGCAACAGTACCCATACCTGCAGCGTGTGACCGTGCACCTGAAGCTACGGTTTCTAGACCTTCGGCATGCGCCGCCTCTCCGGAGGCCATTGTTTCTCGACCTTCGGCATGGGCAAAATTTCCTTCTGTTACAGACTGATAACCCTCAACGTGGCCGGCAAACCCACTCACTTCTGTCTGATAGCCTTCTGAATGTGATGCATCTGCAAGAGCAGACGTGGCTTCTCCTTCTGCGTGGGCGCATGTGGCATCAGCTATTGTATTGCGGTTCTCAGCATGCGAAAACAAGCCACTGGCCTGGGTTCCGAACCCTTCTGCGTGCGCGGCGGTCTGGGTGGCTGACGAACCAAAGCCTTCAGCGTGTGAGGCTGTTCCTGAAGATAAGGTGCCCTCGCCTTGCGCAGAGGCGCAGGTGCCGGAGGCTTCATTAAAGCGGTTTTGTGTGTGGCTAAAGTTACCGGCAGATTCATTCTGATATCCAAAAGCGCTGGTGTATGCTCCCGCGGCCACATTTTCAAAGCCTGCGCTGATACTGTTTGTGGTATTCAGGCGTTCGTTGATCCATGCGTAGGGTACCTCATCCATTCCTTCCGTAACCAATGTGTCTGTGAAGAATGAAAGGCTGAGGTTCTCACGTGCAGAGGCCGGATTATCAGCGCCTGTTCCGCCATTCAACACCCCTATGACCCCTTCGATCTGGAGTTCGTTGCCGTAGAATTGAAGAAAAGCCAAAAGGTCAGCGTTCCCTATCAGGCTATCTCCATTAGCATCAGGATTGTAAGGAAACTGCGCCCATAAGGCAAGAGACAAGCAAAGGGCTGTTAGTGTAGAAAGCAGGTTTTTCATGGTTTGGTATTTTGATCATTTCGGGTATAAGGAATACGGTTTCCTCATCAAAAACCCTAAGCCTAAGCACTTTGTTCAGTATCAGGCGATTCAGTCTGGATTGATCGTTTGAGCTGGATACGAAACGTGGTTCCCTTGCCAATTTCAGATCGTTTCACGAAGATTTTACCTCCGTGGTAGTCTTCGATAATCCGCTTCGTCAGTGAGAGCCCTAGTCCCCAACCTCGCTTTTTAGTTGTAAAGCCCGGCTCGAAAACGGTTTTAAACTGGCTCTTTTGCACACCTTTTCCGGAGTCGGTGATATCAAGGTATACCACGCCACTTTCTTCTCCAATCTCTGCTTTCAGGCTGCCGCTTCCTTCCATGGCATCTACGGCGTTCTTTACAAGGTTTTCAAGCACCCATCCAAAGAGCGGGGGAGACATATTTACCAAGGGTTCTTGCAGGCTGCAGCTCACTGCAAACGAAACTTTGCGTGACATACGTAATTTGAGATAGTCAAATGATTGCTGCACCATGAAGTCAAGACGTTCAGCTTGCAATCCCGGACGCGATCCGATTTTCGAAAACCGCTCTGTAATGGTATTGAGTCGGTCAACATCCTTGTTGATTTCGGTCAGGGTTGACTGATCTACTCCCTGCGCTTCAAGCAGCGGTACCCAAGCCATAAGCGAAGAAAGCGGTGTGCCGAGCTGATGTGCGGTTTCTTTAGCCATCCCTACCCACACCTGGTTCTGTTCTGCCTTGCGGAAGGTCGAGAAAATGAGGTATGCCGTCAACAAAAACACCCCGATTAACACGAGTTGTACCATCGGGAAGTACTGCAACTGGTTCAGGATAACGCTGTCTTCATAATAGATGTAGTTTTTACCGCTTTCCGGAAGCTCTATCTCAATCGGCGGATTTTGTCCGGCCATACGACTCAACCGCTGCTGAAGCAGGTCAGGCTCTGTGAGCACCACACTGTCGATACGCTCTGCGCGTAACACCCGTTTTCGAGTGCTATCTGTGAGAATCACCGGCACACTTGCTGAATTGATCACCGTCTCGGAGATAAATGAGTTGATCAGGTTTTGCATCACCGCCTTCAGCTCTGAAAACCGGTACGAGTCATTGTAGTAAATAGTATGGCCTACATCCTGAAGAGGGATCGGCTCATTCCGTTCTGACATGACCTCCCGAAGCGAGTCGGTGTATGCCTTATTTCCCTGGTGCTCAGGAGGCAGGTTAATTCGATAGAGAATAGAGTCATTGCCGTCGTAAATCAGTACCGGAATGGTCTTATTTGACCAGAGGTATTCTGTTACGAAGGTGAGGTCCATATCCGGCGGCGGATCGTTGATGAGTCCGTATGCCGTCGCCAGCCGGTCTGCTTTTTCGCGCTCTTCTCGCCGCAGCTCCTCAAAAAGCGCCTGGGTATAATTGACCAGTTGCGCCCGCTGCTGGATGGCCTCCGACCAGAGTTTTACCTTCAGTTGCTCTTCTTGCCGGATCTTCTCCGCAATAGAATTTGAATACCATAATGTAACCCCTGCGATCACCATCGCGGCGATAAGGAGTACAATTTTCCAGCGTTGCTTATTCGAATAAAGGTTCACCGCACGACGTTCTGTTGAGCAAGATAGCAAGAACGCCGCGCGTTATCTGATTATTGCAGTCGGAAACGTACCGGCACTCTTCGAATAACCGGCACTCTCATGCCCTGCTGCTCGCCGGGTTCAAAAGGTGGCAGCGCTCTTATTGACTGAAGCACCGCGCTGTCAAGGCGAGGATGAAGCCCGCGAATGATCTTCGCATCGGTAACTTCTCCCTTCGCAGTAATCACAAAATCTGCCCACACGGTTCCTTCAACCCCCAGGCTCACCAAATCACGAGGATAAGGGGTTCTTGATAGAATACGAATGATTTCCAGGTCTGTACACTGTTCGCGCTCTTGTGCGCTTGTATTCGCGCATTTTCTGAAGTGGGGCATACTTTCTACTGCCAGAAATGGCAGGATGGTTTCTTCTTCTTCTGAAGGCTCTTGAAAAATCGGCTCGATTACTTTCAGCTCCGGATCCGGAAAGGGGTCAGGTTCAGGACCGGGGTCTGGTTCGGGTTGAGGATCCTTCGGGGGCAACAGCTTGCTCACCGCTTTAGGTTTCACAGGCTGCTTGCGGTCTACCTTGATTTCGCGTAGCGGAATCTCAGCTTCCATAGAGATGTCTTCGGTGAGCGAAGCCGTAAGGCCAGCCGGGCGAAGTTCAGCGCGGGTGTAGCCAAAGATGGCGATCGCCAGACTCAGCGCAATTAAGAACCCCAACTGAAAAAGGAGCGGACGCTTTTTCTCAAGGTCTGCATGGGTTGCTTTCTTTCGTGTCATACCGTTGGTTTTTAGTACTTACTACTAAAACCCGGTACACCCGTCTTTGGTATCGGTTCATTTCCGAAACGGCGGCAATGATCTCACTTCAGTTAAGACTATTCTGGGGAAAGCAACTTAAACCCTTTACCGTGAACATTAATAATTTCAACACGCTCATCTGCTTTAAGGTGTTTGCGCAACTTAGCGATGTACACATCCATGCTACGTCCGTTGAAGTAGTTGTCGTCTCCCCAGATGGCATTCAACGCGTAGTTGCGTTCCAGGAGCCCATTCTTGTGCTTGCACAAGAGATAGAGCAACTCGTTCTCTTTCGTGGTAAGCTTGTTTTCTTCCCCATTACGGAACAAACGTTGCTTATTGTAGTCGAAACTGAATTCGCCCACCTTGTATTCGGTGACCTCTTCGCCCTCTTCAGGCAGTGCCGCTGCCCGGCGAAGGATGGCATTGATGCGCATCATCAGTTCATCCATACTGAACGGCTTGGTCATGTAATCATCCGCACCTGCTTTGAAGCCTTGCAGCGTATCTTCTTTCATGCTCTTGGCTGTCAAAAAAAGAATGGGGATGTGTCGGTTATCCTGCCGTATTTCCTGTGCAACGGTAAAGCCGTCTTTGTTGGGCATCATAACATCCAGAATGATGAAGTCAAAATGCTCTCTGCGGTATAGCTTCAGTCCTTCGACTCCATCTGTAGCCAAAGATGTTTCAAAGCCTTTCACTGAAAGATAGTCACTCAACAGGGTGCCCAGGTTGGGGTCGTCTTCACAAAGCAGTATTCTAGTCGTCTTCTTCATAATGTGCCGGTAAGTAAACAAAAAATGTACTTCCTTTTTTCAATTCACTCTCTACAGAAATCGTGCCGTGGTGCTTTTCTGTCACGGCTTTGACATAACTGAGCCCTAGCCCGAACCCTTTCACATTGTGAATGTTGCCGGTAGGCACTCGGTACAATTTGTCAAAGATCTTTCGTTGGTTCTCTTTACTGATACCAATGCCATTATCTTCAAAATGCAGCTCAATGCCCTGGTCTACATTTTCTGAGCGGATGGTCAGCAACGGACGATCCGGAGAATACTTCATGGCATTGTCTATCAGATTATATACGAGGTTTGTCAGATGCACAGGGTCACCAGTAATCAGCGGATTTAACGCATTTAACTCCGTTTTAATGCTGCCTCCGCGCTTTCTGACCTGAATGGCCAGGTTGCGGATCACCGTTTTGATCAGTTCGTGCATATTGATCTGCTCAACCTTGAGCTGCATCTCTCCGCGATCAAGCACTGCCGTGCGCAGTACATTCTCTACCAAAACCCCAAGCCGCTTGTTTTCATCGCTGATCATGCCGATAAAACTCCGCCTTGTTTTATCATTTCGCTGCATATCGGGATCATTCAAGGCCTCGCAGGCCAGCGAGATGGTCGAAATGGGAGTCTTCAGCTCATGGGTCATGTTGTTGATGAAATCATTTCGGATTTCACCCAGTTTCTTCTGTCTGAAAATGGTGCTGATCGTATAAGTGAAGGCTCCGAAAATCACTATGATCAGTGTAGCTGAAATCGCCAGCATGAGCCACATGGTCTGCAGCAGGTACCGTTGACGATTAGGAAAGAAGGCCCTCAGTTCATAGGTCGCAGCTTCAGTAGTACCCGCGCTCAATAACACACCATAATCTTGCTCATAAAAACCGTCAAGGCACTCTTGTGCCTCCTGAGCCAGCACTTCCGGCTGCCTGTACGCATTGAAAACGCCAATGTGATAATTGGCCTTTACGTCATTGCCGGCAAGCGCAACCTGCATCAGACTGTCAAGCCGACCCGAAGTGAGCGGTTGCGTGAAAAACGGTGCTGACGTGTCTGATGACCCGAGAAGCGAGTCTTCCGGAGCTTCTTCTGACTCGGGTTCTGTAGAATGAATCAGCAGCGGCTCTGACTCGGGTTGCAGAATCATTGGCTTTCCGCCCATTACGTCTTTGTAGTTCACGTAATAGCCGTGTGCCTTGACGCTATCAGCAACTTCACGCATGGCGCGAACAACCTGAATGCTGAATTCTTGTTCACGTAAAAGAATGGAGTTGTTGATCCAGTATACCTGAATGGCCACCAGTCCGACAAAAGCGGCACTGATCAGCGCCACCAAAATCTGTATGTACGTTTTCTTAAATACCACAGGGCTTTTCAAAGGTATTCTGTACACCGCGCAGAGCGGCAGATGCTTCGCTTTTTTTAACAAGTGTTAACCCCCCTTTAACACACAAGGCGGTGTGGGCTGCCTACCTTTGAATCGGTCTTAAGCAATGTCTGAACGCAGGCATATTCTCAGATCATTTAGGTTAATAAGGTCTTTTCAATTAACGTACAGTTTCTTGGATTACCTATTTCGAAACAACAAAGGGAAGGCACTGAACGCAGTGCCTTTGCTTTTTTCAGGTGTTCCTTTTTAGCGCGCAAGACCTGTCCCGATTTATCGGGAAGCGCGGGATGCGGTCTGCGAAGCAATACAACAAGCCCGATGCCTTAGATGCTTCCATGCAATCTTCGGTTCTCGACTCCCATCCAAACAATTCAACACCCTCCGACGACGGTTCAGCCCATACAACTCGACAGAGCGGTGCCGCCCATTCATCTTTGTGGCGTCAAAAACCCCAAGCCATGAAACGCTACATTCAACCTGTTCTAACTCTCTTCTTCATCATAGCGGCCGCTTCGATGGTCGCCCAGACCGAAGGCGCCGCAACCTCTACCATCCGCGGTTCGGTTGTGGATGCCCAAAGTGACTTCCCCCTTCCGGGTGTTACCGTTGTTGTAATCGGCTCAGACCCCGTGCTCGGTGCGATCACGGATATAGACGGAAGGTTTCGCATCGAGAACGTGCCCATCGGACGCCACGCGCTGAAGGTATCCTATATCGGATATGAAAGCAGAAGCATCCCAAACCTTCTCGTGATGAGTGGAAAAGACCTTGAGGTCAATGTCAACCTGACCGAAAGCATCACTCAACTAGAAAGCGCAGAAGTCATTGCTGAAGATGACAAAACCCGCCCGAAAAACGAGATGGCCACCGTCTCTGCGCGATCATTTACGGTTGAAGAGGCCATGCGCTACTCAGGTGCACTGCAGGACCCCTCGCGCATGGCCCAGAACTTTGCCGGAGTGAGCAATTCAAGTGATGACCGCAATGACATCGTTATCAGAGGCAACTCACCTTCAGGAGTACTCTGGCGCATGGAGGGCATTGACATTCCCAGTCCTAATCACTTCGCTGCTTTCGGCAGCACAGGGGGCCCTGTCAGCATGCTCAACATCAACAACCTTTCAAACTCTGACTTTCTGACCGGTGCCTTCCCGGCCGAATATGGAAATGCACTCGCCGGTGCCTTTGACCTCGAGCTTCGCAACGGTAACAAGGAGTCGTATGAGTTTCTTGGACAAGTGGGCTTCAATGGCTTTGAATTGGGCGCTGAAGGGCCTCTTGGGATCGGAAAAAACGCCAGTTTCATGGTGAATTACCGCTACTCAACGCTGGAGGCTTTCAACGCTCTTGGCATCGAGTTCGGAACAGGAACTGCAGTGCCGCAATACCAAGACCTCACCTTCAAGATTGATATTCCTACGGCCAAAGCCGGTCGCTTCGGTATCTTCGGGGTGGGCGGCACGAGCTACATTGAATTTCTTGCCAGTGATGCCACAGAAACCAACCTCTTCAGCTCAGATGCCGAAGATTCACGCTTTCGCTCCACATCCGGCTGGGTAGGCGTGACCCACCAGTATTTCTTCAACGAGAAAACCAGGTCAAAGCTCGTTCTGGCTGCGTCTCATGCCGGCACTGACGGCACCATTGACTCACTTTCGGTTGAAGACGGCTCGCCGCACCGTGTGACAGGCCTCGACCGGTTCCAGAACCGCTACATTGCCAAATTTGAGATCAATCATAAAGCCAATGCCCGGAACACCTTTAAGGCAGGAATTCAGGGAGACTTGAGTCAGGTCCATTTCGTTGATTCCATTCGCTTTGCAAGTGGTGAATTTTTCAAAGAGTCAGACGTCGATGACCAACTTGAGCTGCTGCAGACTTACGCTGGCTGGCAACATCGCATGAACGAGCGCCTGACAGTGAACCTCGGACTGCACTCACAGCACTTGCTGATGAACAGCTCGAACTCCTTTGAACCGCGTCTGGGAGTGCGATATGCGCTGAGCGGCGGACAAAGTCTGAACCTTGGTGCCGGGTTGCACAGTCAGATGCAGCCCCTTCCGGTCTACTTCAACCGGCAGCGCATCGATGCAAATACTTCTGTGGTCAACAATGACCAACTCGACTTCAATCGATCATTGCATACCGTTATCGGCTATGACAACGTGCTAAGCGAGCATTTCCGCATCAAAGTAGAGGCCTACTATCAGTACCTCTACAACATCGCCGTTGACCGAGATCCGAGTTCATTCTCGGTGTTAAATGTGGGCGCTGACTTCGTGATTCCGAACAACGCTGACCTCGTGAATGACGGTACAGGTGAGAACTTCGGACTTGAGTTTACGGCTGAGCGCTTCTTCCACCGTGGGTTCTATGGTCTAGCCACCTTCTCGCTGTTTGAGTCGAACTATGTGGGCAGCGATGGGGTAGAGCGTGGCACGGCTTTCAACACCAATTATGTAGCGAACCTGCTTGCCGGCAAAGAGTTCACCATGAACAACAAAACCAGTCTCTCATTCGACACCAAAGTCACCTATGCTGGCGGACAGCGCTACACCCCTATTGACCTTGAGGCTTCCATTTCCCAAAACCGGGAAGTGAGACTCGAAAACGAAGCCTTCAGCATGCAATTTGACCCATACTTTCGCTGGGACTTTAAAGTTACCTTACGCGTAAACGGAAAAAAGACGGCTCAGCAATTCAGTGTTGACCTACGCAACCTCACCGGTCGGGAAAACATCTTCACGCAGACCTTCAATGCCCGCAGCGGTGAGATTGATACCCGTTATCAGATTGGCTTCTTTCCTGATGTACAATACCGTATCTATTTCTAAACACTATCTTGAGCTGCGGCTGTCACCGCAGTTCAAGATTTTCCAGACATGAAGCGCATATTTCCCTCTGCAGTAAAGTACCTGGGCTTCGATGACCGTCTGATGGTAGCCTTGGGTATTCCGGTTGTTGCCCTGATCATTCCGCCGCTTTTCTTCGGTGAGACTTATGCGGGTGATTTTATGGCTTTCTGCGCAGAGTGGGGCATGGCGCTTTTCTTCACCACCTTTTTGTGGTTTGGCAACCGGCGGGTCGTGATCGAAATCCGCAAAAGGGGCGGCCATCTTTCCGACAGAAAACGGGTGATCTACACCGTTGCCGGAGTCGTGTTATTCACGATTGCTTTTAACACGCTTACCTATGTCATTACACCTAAAGAGATGCGTCTTGAAATGCAGGGGCCCGGTTTTGGGTCAAGCGTCTTCATCACCCTTTTCATCGTAACGATTTATGAGGCTGCCTGGACATCCGCGCGGTTCAAGCGTGCGCAAATGGAAGCCGAGCAATTGAAACATGCCAATCTTCAAGGACAAATGAACACACTGAAGAGCCAGATCAATCCGCACTTCTTGTTCAACAGTCTGAACACCCTGATTTCGTTGATTCCTGAGGATCCTGATAAGGCAGAACTCTTCGCACAGAAGTTATCGGATACCTATCGCGCCATTCTAAAAATCAAAGAGCGTGAGGTGATTCCCCTTCGTGACGAATTGGAGTGTCTGGAGAGCTACACCTTCTTGCTCAACACCCGGTTCGGGGAGGCCTTCCTGCTCAAGTGCGAAGCGGATGACCGCTTCATGAACCGCTACATTGTACCCCTGAGTCTGCAGATTCTGCTAGAGAACGCCATCAAGCACAATATCGTTTCGCGCAGCAGACCACTGACCGTTGAGATTTTCATCAACGACGATGAAAACCTGGTGGTACGAAATAACCTTCAGCCCAAGATGGAGCCGGTGAGTTCAACCGGCACCGGACTTCAGAACATTGATGAACGCTTTACCCTGGTAGCGGAGCGCTCGGTAGAGGTCGTTAAAACGGAGACCTCGTTCACCGTGGTTTTACCACTCCTCAACATTCAAGATTATGCGCATTCTGATCGTTGAAGATGAGCGTCCGGCAGCAGACCGGCTTAAAGGTTTTATTCACCGTAAAATGCCAGAAGCCCAAGTGGTTGCCGAATGCGACAGCATTGAAGAAACACTTCATTACCTCGCGAGTGACCGTCCGGACCTCGCCTTCTTCGACATTGAACTGGCCGACGGCCAGAGCCTTCGCATCTTTGAGAAGGCCGAGATTGATTTTCCGGTCGTTTTCACGACCGCGTATGACCACTATGCGGTGAAGGCCTTTGAAGTGAACGGAATTGACTATTTGCTCAAACCCCTTTCAGAAGAAACGTTTGACCGCGCCATCCAGCGCTTTCGCGCTGCACAGAACAAAACCACGATCAACATTGAGCATCTGAGTAGTCTGCTCTCACAGTCGCAATCGTATCGTGAACGTTTTCTGGTGAAAACCGGGTCGAAACTGGCTTTTGTGCCCACAGAACACATCCGCTGGTTTTCCAGCGCCAGCAGCACCACCTTTATGGTGACCATGGGGAATGAACGCTTTATGCTCGATCAGTCGCTTGATGAAATTGAAGCCGATTTGGATCCGAAGCGGTTTTTCAGAATCAACCGCGGATTCATTGTGAGTGCTGCATCGATACAAGGCATTGAAGTATACTTCAACCATCGGTTGTTGCTGAGCATTGTGCCTGAAAGTGACGAAGAGGTCATTGTCAGCAGGCAAAGGGTGAAAGAGTTCAGGCACTGGCTTGATTCTTAGCTGAAAAGAAAAGAGCCGAAGACAAGCTTCGACTCTCAACTAACTAATCAGATAACCTTAACCACGTTACGTGGTGGTTGCACATTGTCACTTTTGACAAGTGCTGCTCCGGATTGCCCGGAGCATTTCAGACACTCAAATATAAAATTTATCTGCTGATTCTTAAATTCATAGCCAAAAGAACGCCGTATTATTCAAATCTTTGATAACCGGTGTGTTCTGAGTATCTTTGCACCCCTTTATCAGCGCGCATTATGAGCAGCGAAGTCAAAATTTTCTCCGGAACCGCTTCCCAGTACATTGCAGAAGCGATTGCTCGCGACTACGGAGTAGCCCTCGGTAAGTCGAAGTTTCAGCAATTCAGCGATGGAGAAATCCAGACCTCTATTGAAGAAACGGTGCGCGGTAAAGATGTCATTATCGTACAATCAACCTTTCCACCTGCTGACAATCTCATGGAGTTGCTGTTGATGGTTGACGCTGCAAAGCGCGCGAGCGCAAAACGTATTGTTGCGGTAATGCCTTATTTCGGTTATGCCCGTCAAGACCGCAAAGACAAGCCCCGTGTGGCCATTGGTGCGAAACTTGTTGCCAACCTGCTCACAGCCGCCGGCGTTGACCGGGTAATCACCATGGATCTTCATGCAGATCAGATTCAGGGCTTTTTTGAAGTGCCTGTAGATCATCTGTTTGGCTCAACGGTGTTTCTCCCCTACCTTGAAGAGATACGCACTGACGACCTGGTTGTCGCTACGCCCGACACCGGAGGTTCTAAACGCGCTAATTCATACGCCAAATACCTTTCTGTTGACCTCGCCATTTGCTACAAACAGCGAAAAGTGGCAAATCAGGTAGAAAGTATGACCGTCATCGGAGACGTAAAGGGCAAGGATGTGGTTCTCGTTGACGACATGGTTGACACCGGAGGCACCCTGACCACTGCCGCTGACATGATGATGGATCAAGGTGCTCGCAGCGTGCGTGCCGCATGCACCCACCCGGTATTGAGCGGGCCAGCTTATGAGCGCATCGCCAACTCTGCATTGACCGAGCTGATCGTGACAGACAGCATACCGCTGGCAGAAGACCAGCCACGAGATAAAATTAAAGTGCTTAGCGTAGCACCTCTGTTTGCGAAGGTGCTTCGTTGCCTGACGAACAATGAATCGATTAGTTCACAATTTATCATATCATAAAATAACATCATGAAAAAAGCATCATTGAGCGGCTCTCCGCGTGAGGGCGTAGGGAAAAAAGATGCCAAGGATCTTCGTGCATCAGGACGCGTTCCAGCAGTTCTTTACGGCGGAGAAAACCAGGTACATCTGCATGTCAGCGACATTGACCTCGAGAAACTTGTGTACAATTCTGACGTGTTCCAGATTCAACTGGAACTTGACGGAAATACCATCCCGTGTATCTTCCGTGAGATTCAGTTTCACCCGGTGACCGATAAAATCGTTCATATTGACCTTCTCCAACTCTTTGACGACAAAGAAGTGTGGGTTGATATTCCGGTGCGCACGAACGGTAGTGCCGTCGGTATCCTGAATGGTGGTCGCCTTGCCATAAACCACCGTCGTCTGCGCCTCCGCGGTTTGCCCCCAGCTATTCCGGACGCTTTGACCATTGACATTACCAAGCTCGATATTGGTGATGTAATCCGTGTGCGCGACATCCCTACAGAAGGCTTCACGATTGTACAGTCAGAATCTGACGTCGTCGTGGGCATCAAGCGTACACGTGCGGCTATGTCTGCTGAAACCCTTGCTGCGGATAACGCAGAAGAGAGTGAAGGCGAAGAAGGTGGCGAAGAATAAGACTTGCTGTAAAGCATGAAGTACCTTATCGCCGGACTGGGAAACATTGGAGACAATTACCAGTTTACGCGACATAACATAGGATTTGAAGTATTGGACGCACTTGCGGGTGCGTCCAATCTTTCTTTCAGCCCCGACCGTTACGGCGATATTGCCGAACTCAAGCACAAGGGGCGCACCCTTATATTGCTGAAGCCATCCACGTTTATGAACCTGAGCGGTAAGGCGGTTCGCTACTGGATGGAGAAAGAAAAGATTCCTGTTGACCGCCTACTGGTGATAACAGATGACCTGGCGTTGCCGTTTGGTACGATTCGCATGCGTGCGAAAGGCAGCGACGGCGGACATAACGGTCTGAAGAGCATTCAAGAGCTGATAGGCACCACTGCTTATCCACGACTTCGGTTTGGGATAGGGGATGAGTTTCGCAAGGGCCACCAAGTTGACTATGTGCTCAGTCGCTGGTCAGATGATGAAGCCGAAAAACTTGGTGAACGCATCGAACGATGCCGGCTGGCCACGCTTGATTTCACTACTGTGGGCGTTGCTCGTGCCATGAACACCTACAACAATACCTGATCAACGCTCAATCGAGAAGCTGCCCAGCCTAAAGTAAAAGCGCTTGTTATCGCGCCCCTTTGGCGCCAGTGCTACTTGTCCGTCAGTCTTCTCTTCCAGACGCATCGCAAACGCTTCACCAAACGATTCGCCCTCTTTTTGCGGTCGTCCGAGCACCTCTTCTTTCGCGCGATTGAGCAAATAGGCCTGCCAATCTGAGCGTTCAGGCAATTCAAGCGCCGGTTCATGCGGAGGCACCTGCGGCATTTCAACAGCGAGTAAAGTTTGCGCAGGTATTGCAAGCGCACGTTCATCAGTGGCTTTTTCTCGGCGCAAAAGCGCCGGATGGCGATGTGTAATCGGTGACACGTTGGCGAAGCGTTCTTCCCGGGTTGGCGCTACATCTTGTGTTTCGGCGTCGCTTGGAATGTTGCCACGGTTCGGCGTGTTGTTGACTGCCCCCGCGTTTTCTCGAATGGTGTTCGCTTCTGTGTTTTCTGAATTTCCTGTTTCAACTTGCACGATGTCTGCTGCCTTACCTGGCTGTACCTGGCGCTCAACCTTCAGGTTGCGGTCAGCGGTCAGCGCTTGTTGTGCAGACTGAGACGAATTGTTCGTCAACCACCACGCGGCCAGAATTGCAAGTCCGATGGCCGCCACTGCAGCGGCGCGTGCTGCAAACTGACGGTACAACGGCACCACGGGCGCCGCCTTCTTCAGCCCCTCCTTATGCGGATACGTTACAGCATCCGGCTGCATGCGCAGTTTGCGGTAGGTCTCCACCTCACGGGCGAAGTTGTCATCTTGCAGCAGCTTTGCGCTCAGCGCATTGTCGAGATCACCTTCAGCGATGACAGCAGCCAACTGTTCTGTCGACTCAATCTCTTTCGGAACGGAGAGCTCAGGTGCTTGCACATTTCGGGCTTCAAGCTTGGTGCGCTTCATCGCTTCCCAGTGGCGGGCGTTGGCACCCCGGCTGAACTCAGGCAGTTCTTCGGTGTCGCCTTCAAGCGCCCGAGCCAGCAGCCAGTCAAGCACTTCAGGAGCAGCATCGTCAGCCTTTAGGCGTTCATGATTTACCGCAGTGAGAGCCTCCTCATCAGGAAGTGTCGCATCAAGAAAATCGGAATCGGCCTCAAGCTCCGGATGGGCTTCGAGAAAAGCCATGAGCTCGCCACACTCCACCGCAGAAAGGCGTCCCTCGAGCAAGTCGAGGAGATAAGCTTCGTAATTGGCTTTTGTGATTTTCATAATACGGTATCGATGCTAACGAGGTATTTCTTTAGGGCGACACGTGCACGGTAGATGTACACCTTCACCTGCGATTCATTCAGTCCGGTAATCTCCCCGATCTCTTCATACGCGTAGCCCTCGTAATCGCGTAGCAGCACCACGATGCGCTGTTGTTCGGGAAGCCGTTGCAAAGCGTCGTGCAGTTGTTCTTGCAAATCGGAATACTGACGTGAATGTGCATAAGCCGAGGCGTCAACGGTTTCAAAGTCAGCATTCTTTTTCTCACGACGCAGCCAATCGATCATAGTACGATAGGCTGTGGTAAAGAGGTATGACCTGGATTTTTCAAAGCTGACTTCTTCGACTTTCAGCCAAAGGCGTGCGAAAGATTCTTGCACGATATCTTGCGCCTGTGCTTCATCTCTCAGGTTTTTGAGAATGAAGCGGTAGACGTTATCGGCAAAGTCTTCGACACAGCGATTGTACTCAGCTACGGTCATGCTTTTAAGGCGTTTGTAGGTACGACGCACCGGCGTTCCATAAAGTTACAGTGTTTTTTCCGTCAGCTGTCTGCAGACGGCAGACAGCAGACAGCAGACAGCAGACAGCAGACAGCAGACAGCAGACAGCAGACGGCTGACGGCTGACGGCTGACGGCTGACGGCAAAGAAAAAGCCCCACTCTGAGAGCGGGGCCTTTCCAACCTTTAACCTATTTGAACCCATTCCGCTTAATGAGCGGAAGCAAGCTGGATGATCTGGAATCGAAGGTCATTGACCTCTTGTAATTTCGCCAGATACGCACTGATGTTCCCTTGTTGCATCAACTCGATTGCCTGGCGCTTCATTGCCTGGTATTTTTTCTTCAGTTCTCTCATGGCATTCATTTTTGTTGTTCACTTTAACCTAAGCAAAAGGCGTGCCAAAATGGTCGGGAGTCGGGGGGTCGGGGGTCGGGAGAGCCCTGATATCAGGAATCGGGAGTCTAAGGGGGGGGTGGGAGAGCCCTGATGTCAAAGGGTGCGGACACTTAACGGGGTCCGGTTAAGGCCAGTTGGAAATATCTCCAGACTACAGACCCCGGGCCCCAGACTCACTCCTCGTAGAGGTAGTTGTTCGAAATGTAATTGATCACTTTATCAGGCACCAGGTAGCGTATATCCTGATTTTCGCGGATCGCATTGCGCAGGAATGTGCTCGAAATACGGATCATCGGTGCGTCTACCACCTTAATGCGCTTCATGTTGAGTACAGGGCCCTCGTTGATCGCTCCTCCTTCGCCGTCGGTTACTGAACGCGGGTATACAAGGACATCGAATTCATTGAGAATTCGCTCGTAGTCTTTCCATTTATGCAGCGAGCGGAGGTTGTCTTCACCCATGATCAGCACAAACTCACGATCGGGGTGCTTCTCGCGCAATACGTCGAGGGTCTTGATGGTGTAATTGGGCTGAGGCAGGTCGAACTCAACGTCACTTACCTTTAAGGTGTTGTTATCCAGTATGGCCAGGCGGCACATCTGGAGGCGGTGGTCATCCGGAAGGAGGTCATCACGCTTTTTCAGGGGATTGTGGGGTGTCACCACCAGCCACACCTTGGCAAGTTCGGTATGGTTCGCCATGAAGTTAGCAATCACCAGGTGCCCGATATGAATCGGATTAAAAGTGCCAAAGTAGAGTCCGGTGCGCTTCTTCATGTTTCCAGAAAAGTTGAGACCATCTTCAGGGCATTTTCTTTGGCTTCACTCAGGTTGTCATTGAGTAAAACCTGATCAAATCGGTCTGCCGTCGCCAGTTCTTCGCCTGCTTTAGCCACCCTTCGGCGGATGCTTTCTTCACTTTCGGTTTCTCGCTTTCGCAGTCTCTGCTCAAGGGCATTGACTGACGGCGGTTTGACAAATACCGCAATTGCCCGGTCACCGAATGCCTTTTTCAGGTTGATCCCACCCATCACATCCACATCAAAGATGACGTGCTTTCCGAGCTTCCAGATACGTTCGATTTCAGACTTAAGGGTGCCGTAGAACTGGTCTGTGTAGACTTCTTCCCATTCAACAAAATCTCCCTTGTCAATGCGCTCTTTGAATTGATCTACGCTCAGGAAGTAGTAATCTGCACCATCTTTCTCGTTGCTGCGCCTTGCGCGGCTTGTAGCCGACACACTGAATGCGAGGTCTTCCCGATGTGCCAGCAGGTGCCTGACGATGGTCGTTTTGCCTGCTCCTGAGGGCGCCGAGAAAATGATACACTTGCCGCTGTTTGCTTCAGAGTACATTCAGCACCTGTTCTTTGATCTTCTCCAGTTCATCTTTCATCTGCACCACTGAGCGCTGAATGGTAGCATCATTCGCCTTACTGCCGAGGGTATTGATTTCACGGCCGATTTCCTGTGAAATGAACCCGAGTTTCTTGCCCTGTGCACTTCCGTTTTTCAGGATGTCGAGAAAATAAGTGCAATTTGCCGTAAGCCGCTGACGTTCTTCGGTGACATCAAACTTTTCTACGTAGTAGATGATCTCTTGTTCAAAACGATTGCGGTCAATCTTATCTTGCTCTATGAAATCTTCAAGATTACTGTCAATTCGAGCTTTGACGCGCTCTACCCTTTCATTTACCGCATCCTCGAGTGCTGACTCCAGCTTGAGAATATGTTGAATCCGCGATTCAAAATCTTTCTCGAGTCCTTCGCCCTCCTGCGTACGATATGCCTCAAGCATATCCGTCGCTTTTGCGACGAGCTCCATAATCTGCGCCCATTCTTTCTCATCAAGCTCTTCGCGCTCAGGCTTGAGCACATCCGGGATACGCATGAGCATTGACATATAATCCGCGTCTTGCTGTCCGATCGCATCAGCTACCGCTTTCAAATCGGCATGAAAAGCCTTCATCAGCGAGGTGTTAAGCGTCATGCGCTTCTCGGAAGCGTCTGCGTCATAATACACTGAGACATCCACTTTACCGCGAATGATCTGCTTCTGCAACCAGGTGCGCAGCTCCATTTCCTTCTCTTTATACTGAGAAGGCATGCGCACATTGAGGTCAAGTTGTTTGCTGTTGAGGGCCTTCAGCTCAATGGTAAATTTCCGCGAACCCACGGTTCCTTCGGCTTTACCATAGCCTGTCATCGATCGAATCATTCGTTCCGGTTTCGTGCAAAAATAGGAATTGCAAATGGTGTTCTGCCGCTAATGCCTTTTGTGCACGCTACGTGCATCTCCTGGCCAGGCCTGTTCGGCGCTAAACCTGTGCCATTTTATCGGGAAGCGCCTGATGACAAACGCTACCGGAATTCCGGAAGGTGAATGAAACCCGGGGTTTAAAAAAAGCCCCGCATATACGATGCAGGGCTTTCTTTCCTTAAGGTTTACCATCAATGTTGAACAATCACGCGGTGATGCACCATACGTTCACCGTCTCTCAGGGTGATCATGTACACACCCGACGAGAATTCTGCAACATCCAGTCTCATGGTTTGCTGATCGCTGTTCCATTCAGTGCTCAAGACGGTTTGTCCGATCGCGTTGATCATGCGTACTTCCGTCTTTGCGGGCAGCTTTCCTTCGAGTGTCAGGGTGGTGCTGGCCGGGTTCGGGTACACACGAGCGAGGTTCAGTTCCTGCTCGTTCACGCCAACCGGACAATCGATACCCGGGAAGGTGATCGAACACTCATCCAGCGACTGGGAGGTGATGCTCACATCTACGATACTGCCTTCTGTGAACGGGCCATACTGGATGGTTCCGGTCTGTGATAGCACTGTGGCGTTTCCATTGGTGTTGTTGGTGATCAGGTATGGGGCTCCGTTTCCGATGTTGGTGCAATTCACTTCGATGAAGAACTGATTGTCACCATCAGCGCAACCGCTCTCAACCACCGAAACCGTTGGTAGAATACATTCAAAAATGCAGCTGCCGTCATCGATCGTCGCCTCCGGATCGTAGTTCAATGCCGTGGGGTCGGTACACCCGGCGCAGGAAACAAATTCGCAGCTACCGTCATCAACAGTGGCATCCGGGTTGTAGTTGCAGGCTTCCGGATCGGTGCAGCCGAGGCAGCTGAAGTCACATGAACCATCGTCAATGGTTGCCGAGTCGTCATAATTGCACGCTTCCGGATCGGTGCATCCAAGACAGCTGTAGTCACACGAGCCGTCGTCGATGGTCGCGTCAGGGTCGAAGTTACAGGCACCTACATCGGTGCAGCCAAGGCAACTT
Organism: Flavobacteriales bacterium; assembly: GCA_018402085.1. GTDB lineage: Bacteria > Bacteroidota > Bacteroidia > Flavobacteriales_D > Sanyastnellaceae > Sanyastnella. The sequence continues at coordinate 3,140,232 of JAGYJM010000002.1, forward strand.
TCAAATTCACAGCTGGCATCGTCGATGGTAGCGTTAGGGTCGAAATTGCAGGCTGTAGGGTCTGTACAACCGAGGCAGCTCACAAACTCACAGCTGCCGTCGTCAATGGTCGCGTTCGGATCGAAGTTACAGGCCGTTTCATCCGTACAACCGGCACACGAAAGGAACTCGCAACTGCCGTCGTCGTCTGTTGCATTCGGGTTATAATTGCAAGCGGTAGGATCCGTGCAGCCCTGGCAGGAGAAATCACAGGAGCCATCGTCGATTGTAGCGGTGGGGTCGAAATTGCATGCCCCGGGGTCGGTACAACCGAGACAGCTAAAGTCGCACGAGCCATCATCAATGGTCGCGGTTGGGTCGAAGTTACAAGCGTTCTGGTTGGTGCAACCTGCGCAACTTACAAACTCGCAGCTACCGTCATCAACCGTCGCATCTTCATTGAAGTTACAGGCCTCCGGATTGGTACAACCCGGCACATCGTAAACACAGGAGCCGTCATCGATGGTCGCATCCGGATTATAGTTTGATGCCTGGGGATCGGTACAACCGGCGATTTCGCCAACACAGCCGTTGTTTGGCGGAAGGTTTCCGTCACACACTCCGAACGGGTCTGCCCCACCGCCGATATCGCCGCAGTCAAAGCCCCAGGTGTCGCAGTTGAAGTCAACCGGCTGGCCATCCCAGTCGAACGAGCCGTCGTCAGCAAAGCCATCGCCAATCCAGCTGAGCACACCAATACTGTGTTGTGTTCCGGCGCAGTCGCAGATCTGAGGTTCATTATCACAGTTACCATTTTGCCAAGTGAAGGTTGGGGAAGTGGTACCGTCTTCGGTTACGTAGTAAAATTCATACGTCGCCTCAGCGGTGGTGTTGGTGAATATGATTCCGTTGTCGTTATCTGCCAGGATATCAAGGTCTATGAGATTAAAGCAGTCAAAGCCTTCTCCGTTGACCTGAACACAGAGTTCACTGACGACGCAATCACCTGCAATATCAAAGTCGAAGCCGATCACCGGAAGAATGCCAAAACCGTCGCCTGTATCAATGCAGGGCTCTTGCGAAAGGGTTAGCCCGAGCGGTCCGCAAGCGCTGACTCCACATCCGTTATTCGGGGGCAGGTTACCGTTACAGACGCCGAATGGGTCATCAATCGGGCCGATGTCACCACAATCAAAGCCCCAGGTAGCGCAGTTGAAATCTACCGGCTGTCCTTCCCAGTTAAACGAGCCGTCATCTTCGAAGCCATCTCCCAGCCAGTCAAGAACGCCCAGGGTATGCTGTGTACCTGCGCAATCGCAAACAAGCTCGTCAGAGCTGCAATTTCCGGAGCTGTAATTAAAGGTACCTGAGGTTGAGCCGTCAGATAGGGTGAATGAGAACGAATAATTGACGTTGGGGTCTAAGGTCAGGTTAACGGTTTCTCCGCTTGCAAGAATAATTGGGGTTTGAAGTCCGGGTAAATTGATGCACTCCGGCGCAGCGCCGTCAGCAGACGCACAGATGTCTTCAACGGTGCAATTTCCGGTAAAATTGAACAGCACCTCCACTTGTGGCACCAGGTCGCCGAATCCGTTATCTGTGCAGGGCAATTCAGTAAAACTCATATCGAGGTTACCACACCCTGTTTCTTCTACACAGAAGTCGAAGGAGGCCTGGTCGCCATAATTGGCCGCCCCCATTTCAACCACAATATCACCTCCCGGGTTGGTGATAAAGAAGTCGCCGTCAACGCCACAAGAACCCTCTTCCGTGCCTGCGAGCCCGTCACCGAAGGCATCAAAAATCGTAAAGGTGAAACACCCTTCGCCGAGGCAGATTTCTTCGAAGTAGGTCTGAATGTCTTCAGGAAAAACATCCACATAGGGCCCACCTGAGGCCACTATCTGGTTAGCGGAATTGCGCACCTCCCAGGTCACTTCCGAACCGAAGCAGTCAGGAGTAATCGTGAGGATGTGCAGGGCCTGGGTACAGTCTTCTTCTTCTTCAACGGTCCAGCCGATGTCTTCCATCAGTCCGAGAATAATGGGTCCGGGGTCATGGTTGGCTTCGCCGGGCGCCAGAAAGGGCGTCATCAGTGAGTTGGGATTGCCCGGGCTATAGGTTGACTCATCGAGGTGAGAATAGCTCGAGCCTCCGTTCCAAGTGTCAGGCGCAAAAATACTTGGTTCAACACCGCTGTTGTTGCCCACGGCAACAGGGCCGTTCCAGAAAAGGTCTTCGCCGGTGAGTTGGTTTCCGAGTGCGAATGTGCCGTCGCCAAAACTGAAAATCGGGGTGTTTTGTCCGTTTTCGATAAAAGAGTCATAGATCGAAGGTAGCGGGTCAAAAAGCCAGAAGCCCACACCGTTATCCACCGTTGCAGACCCGATCACTCCGAGCCCATGCCCGAGTTCGTGAAGGACTACTGTTACAAAGTCATACTGACCAAAGCCCGGGTTACCATCGAGGCCGAAGTACCAGTTGGTGGTGCTGTTGAAGGTGGCAGAAATATCATAAGACCCGGGGTCGAGGTCGAATCCGGCGATCTTATCAGCGAGTGCTGCGGGGTAGTACGTGTTTGGGTCGGGGTTTCCGGCGAAGTTGATGAAAAAGCCTTCTGCACCGGCAAACCCGAGTGTTCCACCACCGATCGACTCCCAATTGGCTTCGAGCTGGATGGGGACATCAGAGGTAAGCAGCGATGCCCAGATATCAACCGCATACTGAAATGCGGTTTGCGCCGCCGGTGTGAAGCCGTTGTAGTCTACGTTGATAATGACGTCGCGGGGTTGTCCGGGTGAGAAGCTCTCCGGGGGCGGGATGAAAGAGTCATGCTGAATACCGGTTCCGATGAGGCCTTTGCAGCCTTCGTGACCGCATTGCATGTGCTTAGGCATTCCAAAATACTGCTGGGCCTGCAGCGTAAGTGCTGCAATCAGGGACGCACCTGTCAGAGCAAGGTGCATCAACGTTTTCGTTGTCATAGATCGTGATTCTTGCGTGGCAAAAGTAGAATTATCCTGAAAGACACTGACAGAATAATCAGGTAAGCATTGATTTCTCAGAGCGGTAGCGAACTTTATGGCTCAGGAGTAGAGTGTGCGTTACCGATCGTGTTCGCATCCGCCGCTTTCGCGGCGCAAAAAGAGAACTCTAAACACGAATTCGCTCCGGCTGTTACATCGGCACAGCTGAAAAACGGCTTATTGAACAGAATGCGAGCCGTTACGAATAGGAAATCCTGCGCGATGCAGTAAATTTGATCCCTCTAATGGGCACGGTTACCGACATTAAGGCACCAATTGCCGCAGAAATGGACCGCTTCGAGACGCACTTCCGCAGTGCGATGAAGAGCGACACCCCGTTGCTCGATAAAATCACCCATTACATTATTAAGCGCAAGGGCAAGCAGATGCGACCGATGTTCGTGTTTTTGTCAGCCAAGCTCTGTGGCGGCGTCACGGATGCCACCTACACGGCTGCATCGCTGATTGAGCTGTTGCACACCGCCACCCTTGTGCACGATGATGTGGTGGATGATGCTTACCAGCGCCGCAGTTTTTTTAGTATCAATGCACTCTGGAAAAACAAAATTGCTGTATTGGTGGGCGATTACCTGCTTTCGCGCGGTCTTCTGATGTCTGTAGACAATGGCGAGTTCAATCTCCTGCGCATCGTTAGCAATGCGGTGCGCGAAATGAGTGAAGGTGAGCTGCTGCAGATCGAGAAAGCGCGTAAACTCAACATTGATGAATCGGTGTATTTTGAGATCATTCGCCGCAAAACCGCTTCGCTGATTGCCTCTTGCTGTCAGTCAGGTGCGGCGAGTGCAGGCATGGATGAAGACACGCAGGAGCGCATGCGGCTTTTCGGTGAAAAGGTTGGGATCGCCTTTCAAATCAAAGACGACCTTTTCGATTACGGCGACGCCGAAGCGATTGGCAAACCGACGGGTATTGATATCAAAGAGCGCAAAATGACGCTGCCCTTGATCCGCGCGCTGAATCTTGCGTCTTCAACAGATCGCCGGCGTATCATTAACATTGTGAAGAACCACAATGAAAATCCGAAAAAGGTGCGTGAGGTGATTGATTATGTGATTGAGTCTGACGGACTTGAATACGCGCGCAAGGAGATGCTGGCCTATCAGGCTGAGGCGCTGGAACTGCTAGCCGGTTTTCCGGTGTCGCCGGCTCGCGCGTCGCTTGAAGAACTTGTAAATTACACCATAAACCGCAAGAAATGAGAGCACTGTTGATCACGCTTTCTGCATCGGCCTTGCTGGCTTGTGGCTCTGTTGAAAGTGACGAAAAGTCGCACATCAAAGAGAAGCACGGCAACGGGCTCACCAAGACGGAATGGCGCTACAGCGGCAATGATTCATTGAATCGCACACAAGTAGAGTATCACACGAACGGCAAGGTCTTTATCTCCGGCAAAATGCGCCAGGGTGTGCGCCACGGCGAATGGAAAAGCTTTCACCCGAACGGTGCGGTCTGGAGCATACAGCATTATGATAAAGGGCGCCGCGAAGGCGAAACCCGTAACTGGTTTGAAACCGGTCAGTTGCGGTATGTCGGGCAATACAAGAGCGACGAGCGCGCAGGCTCATGGGTGTTTTTCACCGCAGAGGGCGACACAGCCCTGACACGCGAGTTTTAAAGTTCTGTTTCAACACCTTGTTGTTCATGACCTCATTCTTTTCGCGCTAAAAAGCGCGGATGCTACGTTTAATTTAGTAGCAATGAATGTTGTGTCGTTATGAAATTGCGTCTTGCACCGGCAGCGATAGCTGTCTTTATACCCTTTCTTTTGGCGGCCGAAAACGGCCGGATCTCTCGGGGCGAGTACATTTCGATGTGGAAAGACGAAGCTATCCAGCAGATGGTGGAGCACGGGGTTCCGGCGAGCATCACATTGGCGCAGGGTATACTCGAAAGTGGAGACGGCAATAGCGAGTTGGCCCGAAAATCGAACAACCACTTTGGCATCAAGTGCCATAGTGACTGGAATGGCAAGAAGGTCTATCATGACGATGACCGTAAAGGAGAGTGTTTTCGAAAGTATCCTGATGCCCGCGAGTCATTTCGCGACCATTCACTGTTTCTTAAAAAGCGACGCTACGAGTCACTATTTGAACTAAAGATCACCGACTACAAGGGCTGGGCACGCGGATTGAAGAAATGCGGTTATGCGACCGATCCGAGCTATGCGCGAAGACTGATTGATCTGATTGAGCAAAACGACCTGACGCGGTTCGATGAAATCGGTCTTGACCTCATCAAGTCAGGTGGCAGCATCGCTGATGTACCGGAAGATTCGCGGGAAGAGCGTAAACGTGAGAAGCGCTCGTGGGACCGCGACGAAACACTCCCGGAGGTGGACCTGACACAGCACCGTGCAATCAAGGTTAGCGACAATAATATTAAGTACGTCATCGGCGAAGAGGGCGACACGTTTGAAAGCCTTGCCGAAGAACTCGAGATCATGCCGTGGCAGATCCGCAAGTACAACGACTTCAGTCGGGGTGAGAATCCGCAACCGGGCGAAATCGTCTATATCCAGCCCAAACGCTGGCGGGCCAAAGCTGACTGGCACGTGAAGCAGGAAAGCGAAACCATGTGGGACATTTCCCAGCAGCACGGGATCAAGCTGAACAAGCTGTACCGCAAGAACAATCTGGAGCCCGGCAAAGAACCTCCTGCCGGCACGAAGTTGTCTTTGAGGAAGCGGGTGCGGTGAGTTGAAGGACGTTTTGTTATCGTTACGGCGGCTGCGGACATCGGCTTTAGTCTGCTGTGGAATCCCGAGATTGCCAAAGCATAATTATTCAGTGGGCCGTAGCGGCTATTTAGAAGCGATGAGAGGGCCTTTGGGTTGGGCTGGTCTTGGGTTTGGCTGGTGAAGTTTCGGGGTAGAAGAGGCTGGTTGTTTGGCGGAATTTCGTCCCGATCCCGCCGGTTCTCCACGATGATGGGCCCCTCCCCCGCCACCACCGCGCGCATTTTGGGTTGGCCTCGCAGCCAACTGCGTGCAGCAAAGTTCGCTTCCATATTGATTCGCTCAAAGCAATCGCTCCGGCACTTTACAATTGATGCATTTCCTTTTACGAATGAACCGTAAACGCTATTCACACGACGCAAGCTACACCTTCAAAGAGCACCACTTAAGCATCCGGCTCACCCAATCACCAGCCCGTCAGACCATAGGATCATAAGACCGTCTACCCGTCAACCACACCTCAACTGACGACTGTCATTTTACTGGCAATTCCATTTACTAACTTTGTGGCATATGGTTCAACCAACAAGATTCCGCACACATCCTAAGCGCAGGCAGAAGCGCAACCCTGAATGAGGCAGCGCAACATGCTGCCCCATATCCTGAAGTTGAACCAAAATATTCCTGAACATGCCTTTTTATCATACCCTTGGAAACATCCCGCACAAGCGCCACACGCAATTCCGAAAGCCTGACGGCTCCTTGTATCACGAACAGCTTTTCGGCACGATTGGTTTCGCCGGAATGTCTTCACTGCTTTATCATGAGCATCCGCCTACGATGGTTAAAGCTGTGGGCGATTCGCTGAACGTTGCTCCAAAAGTGGCCATATCGAAAAACATGAAGTCGATAAACCTCAACGGCTTCGGCGTGCCTCCAAAAGCAGACTACCTTGAAAGCCGCGTGCCGGTGCTCGTTAATGCTGACTGCCACATCGTACTTGCCGCACCCTCAAATTCATTGCGCGACTATTTCTACAAGAACGCAGACAGTGACGAAGTCATCTTCATACATGAAGGAAGTGGCACGCTGCGCACTCTACTGGGAAACATCCCCTTTGCATACGGAGACTACCTCGTGGTACCACGTGGAATGATCTACCAGATCGATTTCGATACCGCAGAAAACCGTCTTTTCATCGTAGAGTCAAGACAACCGATTTACACCCCGAAACGCTACCGCAACCACTTCGGGCAACTATTGGAGCATTCTCCTTTCTGTGAACGTGACTTCCGTCCGCCTTCCAAGCTCGAAACCCACGACAAAAAAGGTGAGTTTATCGTGAAGGTAAAGAAAGAAGACACCTTGCACACATACACCTATGCTTCGCATCCCTTTGATGTGATTGGGTGGGACGGCTACAACTACCCCTACGCCTTCTCCATACATGACTTTGAGCCGATCACCGGACGTGTGCACCAGCCACCTCCGGTGCACCAGACCTTCGAAACAGGCGGTTTTGTGATCTGCAGCTTTTGTCCGCGTCTCTATGACTACCACCCAAAATCCATTCCCGCGCCCTACAACCACAGCAATATTGATTCTGACGAAGTGCTGTACTATGTAGATGGTGACTTTATGAGCCGTAATAATATAGGCAAGGGAATGATCACACTGCACCCAGCCGGTATTCCACATGGCCCTCACCCGGGTGCTTACGAGCGCAGCATAGGTAAAACCGAAACAGAAGAATTGGCCGTGATGGTAGATACCTTCAGGCCACTTCAGGTCACCGAACAGGCTCTCGCCCTCGAAAACCCCGATTATTACCGCTCCTGGATCAGCGAAGATTAACCCCTTAAAACGAAAAGAAATGAATACAGATAGCTCCTCCCTTCAACTTAACAAGGTCGTACCCGAAGCAGAAGATTTTCTTCCGTTGCTCGGCACCGACTATGTAGAACTGTACGTAGGCAACGCCAAGCAGGCGGCGCATTACTACCAGAGTGCCTGGGGTTTTCAGCCTTTGGCCTATGCCGGACTCGAAACCGGAATGAAAGATCGTGTCTCTTACGTGCTTGAGCAAGACAAAATCCGCCTCGTACTTACATCGCCGCTCGAACCGGGAGGCGAAGTCAATGCGCATATTGATAAACACGGCGACGGGGTGAAAGTCGTCGCTCTCTGGGTGGATGACGCTACCCGCTCATGGAAAGAAACCACCTCCCGCGGAGCCGAATCTTACTTTGAGCCGAAAACCATCAAAGATGATCACGGACACGTAGTAATGAGTGGTATTCATACCTACGGTGAAACGGTGCATATTTTCGTTGAGCGAAGCGGCTACAACGGCGTGTTCATGCCGGGGTTCCGCGAGTGGAAAACCGATTACAACCCCGAACCGGTCGGTCTGAAATACATCGATCACATGGTCGGTAACGTGGGCTGGAATGAAATGAACAAATGGTGTGAGTTCTATGCCAAAGTGATGGGCTTCGCGCAACTTGTGAGCTTTGACGATAAAGACATCTCCACCGAATACACCGCGCTTATGTCGAAAGTCATGAGCAACGGAAACGGGCGCATCAAGTTTCCGATCAACGAGCCCGCTGCCGGTCGAAAAAAGTCGCAAATCGAAGAGTACATAGACTTTTACAACGGTGCCGGTGTTCAGCATATCGCCCTGGCCACAGATAACATCATTGAAACGGTGAAGCAACTCAAAGACCGCGGCGTGGAGTTTCTCTACGTACCGGAGACTTACTACGAGACCGTACTCGACCGTGTAGGCGACATCGATGAAGACCTGGAGCCGCTGAAAGAACTGGGCATTCTGATTGACCGTGATGAAGAAGGCTACCTGTTGCAGCTCTTCACCAAGCCGGTACTTGACCGCCCTACCATGTTCTTCGAAATCATTCAGCGAAAAGGCGCTCAATCTTTCGGTAAAGGAAATTTCAAAGCCCTTTTTGAAGCAATCGAGCGTGAACAAGCTTCACGCGGCACCCTTTGAACAAAAAACACATCCATCAGAAAAGGCAGCATGTTGGCTGCCTTTTTTCTTGGGCTCGTCTACGCGCTTCATTGTGTATATTCGTAAAGCACATAAGGCCACATGCGTATACTTTCCGTTCTTTTAATCTTCATTTTAGCTTCCTGCGAGCCTCCGCCTTCAGGCGAGCAACCTATAGATTATATTCTGGGAGTTAAAGACTCGGGCTTGTTTCGGGGGCTCGATGTGGGTGCCTCTCGCAATGCGGTTGCGGCCAAAGAAGCCGAGCATATCGTGCATCAAATGCCTGATGAACTTACCTGCCGTATCCCGCTTGATTTGAAAGACAGCGCATTCTATGACATCACCTATAACTTCGATGAAGAAGGTTTGCGGGTCATTGAACTTGATATCTTTCCGGCCAGCAACCCCGTTAAACAAGACCTCTACAACAACTTCAAAGCACACTATGACCGACGTTTTGGTCAAAGCTCAGAAGACGATGGCTTTACAATGTGGACAACCAGAAGCCACCGCGGAACGGCCATTGAAGTTTCAATGGTGGATGAAAGCGCAGAAATCGGTCGTCCGTACCTCTCGGTGAATTTCTATGAATACAACGAGTGAGCCCCTCCTCAGGATCAGTAACCTCAGCGTTTCGTTCCGTGCAGAAAATGCCTGGCATCAGGTGACTCATCACGTGGCACTCAGCGTTCAGCGAGGCCGCGTATTGGGCATTGTGGGCGAGTCAGGATCCGGCAAAACCGTCTCGTCTCTCGCTTGCATGGGCTTGCTACCGGCAGGCATCGCGCGCATTGATACAGGTAAAGCGATGTTTGACGGCCATGATCTCCTGGCTGATGACTTCGCAAAAGCGAAGGATGCCAGAGGTCGAAGAATCACCATGATCTTTCAGGAGCCGATGTCGAGCCTTAACCCCTCGATGCGCTGCGGAGAGCAGGTGGCTGAAGCATTGCGCCAATCGGGGAAGCACTCAGGAGCTATCCGTTCAAAGGTTGCCCAACTCTTCAGCGAGGTGAACCTCCCTGATCCGGCGAACATCGGCAGGCGCTATCCGCATGAGTTGAGTGGCGGACAAAAGCAGCGCGTGATGATTGCCATGGCCCTTGCACCCGACCCTGATCTCATCATTGCAGACGAACCCACGACAGCCCTTGATGTCACGGTTCAGCGAAGCATCCTGGCGCTTTTGCGCCGGCTGCAACAAGAAAGAAACCTATCAATGCTCTTCATCTCGCACGACCTCGATGTAGTTGCTTCGGTGGCGGATGATGTCGCTGTAATGTGGAAAGGAGAAGTGGTAGAGCAGGGCGCTGCAAAGGATGTGCTACGAAGCCCGCAGCATGCATACACACGAGGCTTATTGCGAAGCAAACCACCTGAAACAGGTGAGCGGCAAAGGCTGCAGACCGTGCGCGACACGCTTGAAAATAGGGAAGTTGCTACACAGGTATTCACAAGCCGGCTCACCGGAAATGCGCTGCTCGAGGTACGTGACCTCAGGAAGCATTTCGTGACGAAACGCAATATCCTCGGCAAGCCGGTGGCTTATTTTGAAGCCGTAAAAGGCGTTTCATTTGACGTGCTTGAGGGTGAAACACTCGGACTGGTGGGTGAGAGCGGGTGTGGCAAAAGCACCGTGAGCCGCATGGTGATGGATCTGCTTAAGCCTGACGCCGGCGAGCTGACCTGGAATGATGCTGCATTGAAATCAGGCGGAAAACCCGCTGTTCAACTTGTTTTTCAGGATCCCTATGCGAGTTTGAATCCGCGCAAAAGCGCGGGAAGCAGCCTCGTTGAGGCCCTCACGGTCAATGGGCCGGCTGACAGCGCCTCTGCCGCAAAGCAACGCGCTGAGCAGCTTCTGGAAAAGGTCGGACTCTCGCCCGATTCATTCGGGAAGTATCCCCATTCGTTTTCGGGCGGACAGCGTCAGCGGCTGGTGATTGCCCGAGCACTGTGCACCAACCCGAAGTTGCTCATTCTCGATGAGTCTGTCGCTGCTCTTGATGTTTCTGTGCAGGCACAGGTGTTGAACCTCCTGAACGAGCTCAAAGAGCAGCTCGGGTTAACGTTTTTGTTCATTTCCCATGACCTGAACGTAGTTCGGTTCATGAGTGACCGCATTTTAGTGATGAAATCGGGCATCATTGTAGAGCGGGGGGAGTCCCAAAAGGTTTTCGAAGCCCCGCAGCATTCGTACACAAAAGAATTGTTGTCATCGGTAAAATTGACCGCCATAGACCGTTGAACAGGGTGACACAGATCATTTATAATTCACTGATTCTTCGTACCTTTGCTACGCGTTAAATAAAACGGTTGTTTCAATTAAAAATGAAACCTCCGCCTGTTTAAACCTCCCAAAAGGCTTGGAGTCTTTTGGGTCTTAACCGATGTGCTTATGTTACGTTCTACACTGAAATTTTTCAGCCTCGTTGTGGCTGTGTTCGCATTCAGCACCGGCTTGAATGCACAAACCCTGCTCATTGACGAAGACCTTCGGTCAGGCAATCTGCCACTATCCTGGTCGCAAACCGACGTGAGTTTTTCCACTGCGGCGGGGGGGTATGCTAACATTACCGGAACAACCGGTGTACTTACTGTTTTTCCTTTTGATGCAAGTACTTTTGGTTCTGTTGAGGTCAACTTTGACGTTGCCAAGTTTGGCAGTGGTACGGATGGTCCGATTACCGTTGAGTACACCCTGGATGGCACGAACTGGCAGACTGCGGGCGACTCCCCTACCCCAACAAGCAGCACTTATTTATCATCAACCATTACCATATTTTCTGTTTCTGCTTCAATGCAGGTGCGATTCACCGCTGCGAGCAGCCCCTCCAATAAACGACTGCGAGATGTTGTCATCAATGGCCTTTCTGCAGGAGCTGCGCCCGAACCCTCTAATCATGCAACTTCCTTCAACTGCTCTGCGCAAGGCTCTGGCACTATTGACCTCACCTGGGTTGATGCCACAGGAGCTCAACTACCGGCAGGGTATCTCATTCGCTGGTCGGATGTTGACTACGCCAGCATCACTGCACCTACTGATGGCACTCCGGTAGCCGATGGCGCCAACGCACTCAATGTGTTACAAGGAGTTCAATCTGCGAGCATCACCGGCCTGAATGCTTCAACCACCTACTATTTCAGAATTTTCCCTTACACCAATAGCGGGGTTGACATTGACTACAAAACCGATAGCACCATTCCCGAAACCGACTGTACTACTGCCGCTCCTGCATGGGAAGATTTTGAAACCGGCTCAAAAGGAAGTTATGGGAGTGGTACGGTTACCTGCACCGCGGGCACATGGCTGATGAATGACGCCCTCATTGGCTCGTTGGGCTCTGACCGTAAAAATGGCACTTCCTCTGTGCGCATGCGAAACTCTGGTGTCGTTGAAATGCAGTTTGACCTCACGAATGGTCTTGGCACTGTCGATATTGAACATGCCGTTTTTGGCTCAGAAGGTAACAGCACCTGGCGCCTTGAAGTTTCAGATGACGGTGGTTCTACCTGGAACGCCTTCGTTAGTCCTTCCGTTACTACCTCATCTACCTCACTTACCACCGCCAGCTTCACCGTAAACATTCCGGGTACTGTGCGCTTTCGTGTTCAGAAGCTGATTGGGTCAGAGCGCATAAATATTGATGATATTTACGTTACGGATTATGTCGCCCCTGCGACCATCACCACCGGCGCTGTCTCAGCATCAGTCTTCACCCTGAGCGATTGCAACACTACGGCTTCAGGCACCGTGGCTTTCACTACTACTGGTGCCTTCGGGGGAGGCAATGTGTTCACTGCTGAGCTCAGCGATGAAAATGGGGTCTTTACAAACGCCCTCAGTATCGGAAGCGGCACCACCAGCCCGGTCAACATTACCATCCCGGAAAACCTTCCGAGTGGAACGGGTTACCTCGTGCGAGTAGTAAGCAGCGATCCCGCCGTGACGGGGTCACAATCTTCGGCCATCGAAATTATCCAAAACGGCTCTGACTGTCCCGAACTCGGTGACTTCCGCACACGTGCTTCGGGCATCTGGACCGCCACAAACGTATGGCAATCTTATGTCTACAACCCATCGAGCCAGCTGTGGGAGTGGCAAGACGTGACCGGACACCCTGACAGCGATGCGGTGAGCGTGTTCGTTATGAATGGTGACACCATTGCGCATACCAGCGGTCCGAAACTAGTGAACAACCTTACCGTAGAGAGCGGCGCCAAGCTCTTTAGGGATAATGGCGGTTGCAACCTGCAATACATCAGCCTTGGCGGAGACATATTCTGCAACGGACAAATTGGCAACGGCACAACCGCCGACGCCATTGGCTTCAACGTTCTCACAGGAACGCATACAATCAGTGGCTCAGGTGAGTTCGATGCCTACCGCATTAGGCTGAGCAACGACGGTACCGTAGGTCAACTTGGCAACGCCACACTCAACATCGAGATGGACATCAATCTGCGATGGGATCCGAACTTTTGTGGAGGCATTGGCAGTGGCAGCCATGCGATCTACAACAACCTTGCGGACGTGGGATCCTTTGATGTTGTTATTGCAGCAGGACATACATTAAGCCTTACAAACTCTGATGCCGCGCTGGGCATCGATGGCGCATACACAGGAACTTATGCGAATACTGAGCGCTCTGGCGGTTATCAGGTTTTCGGCACAATTGAGTGCGCCGGGGCTATCAACCTGGGCTCTGACAACACCCTCTCAGGGCCAGGAAGCGTCTACCTCGACATCGAAAACGGCGGGCTTGTGACTACCGACTACTTGCTGTACGGCACAGACAATGCTGCAGACGGTGGCGAACTTGCCATCGCTGCAGGAGGAACTCTTCGTATCAACGGTGTAGGCTCAGGTGAAGATGCGTGGTTGCAAACCACCGCAGGAAGCATTGTGTACACCATGAACGACGAGGGTACAGTAGAATACGCACGAAACGGCAACCAAAACGTGCCTGCTCTGTTTACTTACGGTAGCCTCGAATTCAGTGGCACGGGAACTAAAACACTCACTGACCTGAACACCACTGTGACAGGTGGATTCACAGTGAATTCCGGTGCTACTGTCCAGGGAAATGACCCGACATTCGCGTTGAATGTAGGTGGTGACTGGACCAACGACGGCACATTCAACGCAGGCGATGGAACAGTAATATTCGACGGTGCCGCTGCGCAAACCATTGGCGGTGCCAGCACCACTCGCTTCGAGAACATCACCATGGACTCCGGCAATAACCTGACCCTGCTTTCTAACACCGAAGTACACGGAGTATTTGCTCCCGAATCCGGTTCATTTGACGCGGGCACCGATACGCTGATTCTCGTTTCAGATGCAAGCGGCACCGGAAGCATCGGAGAAATCAAATCAGGAGCCAGCTACACCGGAAGCACCACTATGCAACGGTTCATTCCTGCGGGTGTACAGAACTGGGTCAACCTCGGTAACGCACTAACCGGCGCCACGGTAGCAGATTGGAATGATGACGTGGTAACCACCGGGTTCCCGGGGTCGGATTTCCCAACCTACACGAACCAGAACACCGGCCAGCTCTTCAACAACATACTAGGATACGACGAGACTGTTCAAGACAGCCTGAACGAAGGTTTTGTTGGGGTTACTGCTCTTACCGACAACCTCAGCACAGAACGCGGCTATTTCGTATATATGCTCGGTACGGCCCAAAACATCGATGTTACCGGAAGCATTCAGCAAGGTAGCCTGACCACGGCACTTGATTACACCGACTCACCCCTTGGCGCAAGCGAAGACGGATGGGAACTCGTCACCAACCGCTACCCAAGCGAAATCAGTTTTGACTCACTCTACAATGCCTCTACCAACATCGGTGCGACTTACTACGTGTACAACGCTGACAACGGCTCGTATGACACCTACACCTCGGGAGTTGGCGGCACGGCCAGCGGCTTCATCCCAAGTTCTCAATCGTTCTGGGTGCAGTCGGTTGCCAGCGGTGCTCAACTGCAGTTTGAAGAGCGCTTCAAAACCAACAACGGAACAAACTTCGAGCGCAGCTTTGACAACATTGCAGCTGTGACGTTGCAAATCCGTAATGGTGATTATTCGCAAGTGACTACCCTGGTTTCACAAGAAGGTTACAGCCTTGACATGGATCTGGGCTACGACGCTTTCCACCTCGGAAGCATGACGGCTGATGCGCCACAGATTGCATTTGTGGCCACAGGAGGCGAGAAAACCACGGTCAACCGATTCACTCCGGAAGACGGCATGTCCGTTCCGGTATATATCAGTGTTCCTGCGGGCACGCATGAAATTGAGGTTCTTGACAGTGACATCTTCGACGGAACGACCTGCTACAGCATCGAAGATCTGATCACCGGTGAGCTCTTCCCGCTCGATGAGGGTACCATCATTTCACTCACTACTGAAGAAGAATTCACCGGCGCTCGCTACATGCTGCACATCGCAGCACCGCTGAAAGCTCCTGATATGAACCCGGCAACCTGCGCCACTTCAACAGATGGAAGCATTTCGGCAGAATGTGTGGCCGCAAACGGTAACGTCGAAATTCTTGACCTTGATGGCAACGTAATCGCCTCTCAAGAAGCAATCGAGGGTGTACTGATCTTCAACAACCTTCCTGAGGGCGACTACATGATCCGCTACAACAGCGAAGACCTGACCTGTGGTTTCGTTCAATACGAAATCTACCTTGAAGCGATGCCGTCTATGCAAGCTGAAACAACTGTTGTTCCTGCATTCTGTAACGAAGCAGGTACCGGTGTAATTACGGTGAGTGTAAATGATCAGCCAGCAACAATTGACCTGATTCAAGATGGCCAAATCATTCTGACCGAGTTGATTGAAAGTGAGCTATCTGTAGCAGGACTTGATGCCGGATCTTACGAAGTTGAAATCAGTAATGCCTGTGTCACCTACACAGAATATCTCGAGCTTGGTGATCCGAGTGCCATCACTGCAGAACTCAACATTCCGCAAACTGCGCTCCTTCAAGATGCGCAAGCGGTGGCGATGTTCTCCGTGGATGTCACAGACAACGTTACCGTAAACTGGTTCGTGAGTGACGCTTTCATTGGTTCAGGTGTTTCGATTACTCACCTCTTCAACGCTGCCGGTGACTACGACGTACGAGCGGAGATGGCCAACGAAAATTGTGAATTGACCCTGGAAGGCTCTGTCACCGTAAGCAGCGCTGTAGGAGTTAATGAAGACGTCTCCGACAAACTCACCATAGCCACAACTCAGGCGGGATGGAACCTCTCGGGAGCACCCGTGCAAGAAGCCGTGTTTATTGAACTCTTCGACCTGAAAGGCTCGCTTATTAACCAAATCGCTACCAATGGAGCGACTGGCATGATTGAAATACCCTCGGCAGACCTCGCTCCGGGTATTTATATGGTGCGACTGTTCGGTTCGTCAGGCGTTATCACCACTGATCGTGTGATTCGATAAAAAAGACCCACATAAGCTTCAGAAAGGCTCCTTACTAGGGGTCTTTCTTTTTGCTACAAGTTTCAGAGCCCTTCTCTTTTCGGTACTTTTGGCTATCAAAGTCAGAACCATGGAAAATATCCTCCTAGACACCTCGTCCCATCCGCATATTGCTATCATCACCATTAACCGTCCGAAGCAACTCAATGCGCTGAATCGCGCTACCATTGAAGAGCTTAGTTCAGCTCTTGATGATCTGAATGGCAACCAAGACATTCGTTGCGTTATTCTTACAGGCTCAGGTGAGAAAGCTTTTGTTGCCGGAGCTGATATTAAAGAGTTTGCGGCCTTCACCGTTGAGGAGGGCCGCATGCTGAGTGCAGAAGGTCATCAAAAGCTCTTCAACAAAGTTGAGCTCATGCGCAAGCCCGTCATCGCCGCTGTGAATGGTTTTGCGCTTGGGGGCGGACTTGAGCTTGCGATGAGTGCGCACATTCGTGTAGCCTCTGACAATGCCGTACTCGGACTCCCTGAAGTCTCTCTTGGGGTCATTCCCGGTTACGGCGGAACCCAGCGCCTTCCCAGGCTTGTGGGCAGCGGCAAAGCGCTGGAGCTCATTTGCACGGCCGGGAAAATGTCTGCTGAAGACGCAAAGCAGTGGGGACTTGTGAACGACGTCGTGAGCCAGGAAGAGCTATTGAACACGGCCATCGGCATGGCTCAGAAGATCGCCCGTCAATCGCCTACGGCCGTTGCTTTTGCTTTGCAAGCCGTTCGTGCCGGCTACGCGCATGAAGCATCCGGCCGTCAGGCCGAAATAGAAGCCTTCGGAAAGTGCTTCGGAACCGCTGACTTTAAAGAAGGCACTGAGGCTTTTCTCGAAAAGCGTAAGCCTTCTTTTGAAGGTAAATGAAATAAACAAGTCCACGTGAACAGGCTGCCTTTCATAGATTCCTACCTTGGGCAGATCGCCGTAATTTTGGCTACATATGAAAGTGGAAATCATCAATCGTTCGCCCTTCGACCTACCGGCCTATAAAACTGCGCAAAGTGCAGGAATGGATTTGCAGGCGAACATCAATGAAGCTCTGACCCTGAATCCCCTTGAGCGCAAACTCATACCCACTGGGCTGTCAATCGCGCTACCCAACGGATTTGAAGCTCAGGTGCGCCCTCGAAGCGGACTCGCCCTGAAACATGGAATCAGCGTGCTGAATGCCCCAGGCACGATCGATGCGGATTACCGCGGCGACATTGGCGTGATTCTTGTAAATGTATCTAATGACACCGTCACCATTCAACCTGGCGAGCGCATTGCCCAGCTTGTCATTGCCCGCTACGAACAGGTAGAATGGGAGTCGGTGGACGTGCTAAATGAAACCGATCGTGGACGCGGCGGTTTCGGAAGCACCGGAAAGCACTAAACATATGAAGATCATTGTTCCTATGGCCGGCCGCGGAAAACGAATGCGGCCACATACCCTTACGGTTCCCAAGCCTCTTATTGCGATTGCCGGCAAACCCATCGTACAGAGGCTGGTTGAAGAACTCGCCGCCATCAGCGACGCTCCGATTGATGAAATTGCTTTCGTCATAGGTGACTTTGGCGCTGCTGTTGAGCAACAACTCATCGCCATTGCCGAGCAACTCGGCGCGAAAGGCAGCATTCATTACCAGGAAGAAGCGCTCGGAACCGCGCACGCCATTCTTTGTGCGAAAGAAGCTCTCGACGGGCCCGTCATTGTCGCTTTCGCAGACACGCTCGTGAAGGCAGACCTCAAGCTTGATCCTGATAAAGACGGTGTACTCTGGGTGCAGCAGATTGATAACCCCGAGCAATTCGGGGTGGTGCAGCTTGACGATGAGGGTCACATTACCGCCTTTGTAGAGAAGCCCAAAAGCTTCGTGTCAGACCTTGCGATGATCGGGATCTACTATTTCAAAGACGGTGCTCGCCTCCGAGGTGAGCTTCAGTACCTTATTGATAATGATGTGATCAACGGAGGCGAATACCAACTGCCAGACGCCCTTCGAAGCATGACCGAAAAGGGTGCTAAATTTGTTCCTGGTAAGGTTGACGACTGGATGGATTGTGGCAACAAAAACGCAACGGTTGAAACCAACACACGCATTCTCGGTTACCACAAAAACAACGCTGACCTGAAAGGAACGAACATTAAGATGGATCATAGTGTCATTATTGAGCCTTGTTATATCGGTAATGACGTGGTGATTCGAAACTCAGTGATCGGGCCCTTTGCCTCTATCGGCTCGGGTTGTATCATTGAAGACAGCCGCATACGAGAAAGCATTGTTCAAACACATACGACTGTTAAAAATGCCAATTTGCATAATTCGATGCTGGGAAATCACGTCGAACTCATTACCGCCCCTGAAGTACTCAGTATAGGTGATTACTCAACGAGAGGAAAATAATTGAACATCCGAACATCCATACTCCTCGGTATTGCAGCCCTCACACTGCTCGCCTCCTGCAAAGGGGGGAAATTCATGGGGCGTAACACCGAAACTACCAGCGAACCGTTGGTCGCCCGGGAATCAAAAGATTTTCAGACAGCCTTTTTCAGCGCACAAGAATACAAGTCTACGGATGAGCCTGAAAAAGCCTATCAGGCGTTCGCCCAGGCTCGTGCTGAATCGCCTGAAAACAGTGCTGTCTACTACGAAATGGCGCGGCTTGACTTCGAGCTTGAACGCGGCGAAGAAGCACTGAAGAACATTGAAAAAGCCATAGAGCTGGAACCTGACAATTACTGGTATCATCGCACAAGGGCTTCTATATTGCTCGAAATGAGCCTCTTTGAAGAGGCCATCAAAGAGCTTGAGCGTCTTCGTGACATGCGTCCCGAAGAGCTTGAAACCTACTATGATCTTGCTGCTGCTAACCTTTACCTTGAGCAGGGTAAAGAAGCTATCGAAATCTATAATGCTCTCGAACAGCGCATTGGCCTTGACCCCGAACTCTCTTTACAAAAACAACGCATCCTGATGCTCATGGGGCAGCAAGAAAAAGCGCTCGATGAAATCAACAAGCTGATCGAAGCTTTCGATGAGCCAGAGTTTTATGCCCGAAAGGCAGAAATGCTGCTCGAAATGAACCGCCCGGAAGAAGCGCGCTCTGCATTGGTTGACCTGGTGGCAAAAGACCCCAACAATGGTCCGGCCAACATGACCCTCGCGCGGATCTATCACAGTGAACGCCAGTTTGACAATGCCTTCGAAGCACTAACACGGGCTTTCACTTCACCCGATGTCGATATTGACGCTAAAATCAGCGCGCTTCTGCCGTACTTTGATCGTGCTTACACGGATCCGCAAGTGGCTGAACAAGCCCTTTCGCTGCTCGATATCCTTGATGATGTGCATCCGGATGAAGCGAAAACTCATAGCATGTTTGGTGACT
Organism: Flavobacteriales bacterium; assembly: GCA_018402085.1. Taxonomy (GTDB): domain Bacteria; phylum Bacteroidota; class Bacteroidia; order Flavobacteriales_D; family Sanyastnellaceae; genus Sanyastnella. Next base: position 3,159,816 of record JAGYJM010000002.1, read on the forward strand.
TTCTCACTCAACAAGGCGATTTTGCGGGTGCTCGTGATCGCTTCTTCCGTGCAGTTGAACTTGACCCCGTACGTCCACTCATTTGGCTGCGCCTGACTGAATTGGATGCTGAAATCGGCGATTGGAGCGCCATGGCTGATCATGCCCGACGCGCTCGAGATCTTTATCCCACGCAGGCTGCTTTTTATCTCATGCATGGCATTGCGCTTCTCCGCCTTGAAAAACCTCAAGAAGCGATACTAGCCCTGAAAACGGGCAAGGCTTTCGTTATAGATGATCCCGACCTGGAGGCTAATTTTTACTCCAACCTCGGAGAGGCTTATCACGAGTCGGCTCAGCATCAAAAGTCAGACGAAGCTTTTGAAAAGGCCATCAGCATTAATGACGGTGACCCCTTCGTGCTGAACAACTACAGTTATTACCTTTCTGTTCGCAATACCAAGCTTGAGCGGGCGCTTGAACTCTCCGGGCGCAGCCTTGAACTCCTCGAAGGCACCCCCTCGTTTCTCGACACTTACGGGTGGATTTTATTTCGTCTCGGTCGCTATGATGACGCGCTGATTTATATCCAGCAAGCTCTTGACCTCGCCGGTCCTGACCCTGAACTTTTCGAGCATTTAGGTGATGTTCTTTTTCATACCGGTGACACCGCAAAAGCGGTGGATGCATGGAGGCGCGCTGTAGAAGCAGGTGGCGCATCAGAAACCCTGAAGAAGAAAGCCTCCGAAGGAACATACTATGAGTCGCCGCAGCCATAATTACATCCGGATGATACTAGGCATGCTGGCGGTGGCAATCACACTCACCGCATGCTCTAACCAAAAGCGCCTGGCAAAGGGTAAGCCCCTCAAGAATCGCAGCTCTACGGCCATACTCAACCGCTATTACGAAACCCCATTCGATTTTGAATGGGTTGGCATGAAGCTGTCTGCTGATTTTGAAACTCCTGAAGAGTCGAGAAGTTTCAAAGCTACTGTCAGGATGCGAAAAGACAGCATTATTTGGATCAGCATTACACCGCTGATGGGTGTGGAGGTGCTGCGGGCTGTCATTACGCCTGACTCCATAAAATATGTGAGTAAAGTACCGAAAGACAAGCACTACTTCGTAGGATCCATCAATGAGATGGCCGAACTGACCAACAGTGATCTGAATTTCTCCATGATTCAAGGCCTGTTGATGGGATATTCAATTGACCTGGATGAGAAGAAAGACCGCTTCATATCACGTATTGACGACCAAGAGTATGTCTTGATCTCGAAATACAATCGTAAGCTTAAAAAAGTTGTCGGTAGTGACGAGAGAGACATCAATCCTGATGATTCACTAGAAATAGAAACCACTGATAAGCGCTACCGTCGTATCTTGAAGCGAGCTGAAGAGGAAGACCTCCTCATGAAGAGGTACTGGTTTGACGGACGTACCTATCGCCTAACCCGCACCGTCTTCGATGATTTCTATTACCAGCGTTCGCTTGAAATCGAGCACCTTTCGTTTGATGAATATGACGAGCAGGTTTATCCGAAAAAGAGCGCACTAACATTTGGCACGATAGACGGAAATACGACGTTTACTTTTGAGAGATCGCGTATTCGTAAAGGAAAAGAATATGACTTCCCGTTCTCCATACCAGATGACTATGAACGCCGCTATGCGCCTTAGCCTGATTTTTTTCTTTTTGGTTTTAGGGGCGAACGTCTCAGCGCAATCCAAGGCTGAACTCGAGCGCCAAAGGGATGCACTCAATGAGAAGATTGCGTATACCCGCAAATTGATCGATGAGAAGAAAGAAGGTCAGGAAGCCACCTATGAGCAGCTTCGAATCCTGCGAGAACAGATCAATTACCGCACCCAGTTGCTTGCGAGTTACGAAAAAGAAATCCGTCGCTTTCGCGACGAAATTCAATCAACCGAAAGCGAAATCCGTGAACTCGAATCGAAAATTGCCCGCATGAAAGAAGAGTATGCCGAAATGATTCGTCAGGCGTACAAGAACCGTCGCAACTACGATGAGATGATGTACATCTTTGCTTCTGAAGACTTTAACCAGGCTTTTAAACGCTTTAAAATTCTTCAGGAATATGCTGACTATCGCAAGCGGCAAGCCAATGAAATTCGATCTACACAGGAGGCCCTTCAGCAACGGGTCACTCAACTTGAAATTGCACAACGAGAGAAAGAAAGGCTACTGGGTGTGCAACGCGGTGAAGCCGCTGAACTCGACGGCGACCGAAAAGAAAGCGAGGCCGTTCTTGCGCGATTAAAAAGTGAAGAAAGCAACCTAAGGGCACAGCAGCAGCAACAAGAAGCCGAGCGACAGCGCGTGAACGCGGCTATTCGCAAAATCATTGAAGAAGAGTTGGCTGCTGCGAAAAAAAGCAATGACGGCCGGTTTGAGCTCACCCCTGAAGGCAAGATCGTTTCAGCTGAATTTGAAAAAAACAAGGGCACCTTACCCTGGCCGGTCACGCGAGGTGTGATCACGGGGCGCTTCGGAAAACAGGCTCACGAGTCTATTCCGGGCATCACTATCGAGAACAATGGGGTAGATATTGCCACGGAAGAAGGTTCGTCGATTCGCTCTGTTTTTGACGGCACCGTCACATCTGTTTTTGCCATTCCGGGAGCGGGAAAGAACGTGATCGTAACCCACGGTGCCTACAAATCAGTATACACCAACTTGTCAAAAACTGAAGTCAAGAAAGGTGATACCGTTGTAGCCGGACAGGTGATCGGAACAGTACTCACTGCGAACGGCAAGACCACCGCTCACCTTGAAATCTGGAAAATGGCCGGCAGCGGGCCGCAGCCTCAGAACCCCGAAGTCTGGATTCGCAAGTAATCAGCGAAGCATTACGACTGTTCCGGTACGCACCACTTTCTCAGAGCTGCAGAGACTCGCGTATGTGACCTGCCACGTGTACACCTCATCTTGCACATAGTAGGCGCTTCCCTGGTAAGAGCCGTCCCAGAAGCCGTCAATTTCATTCGTTCTGAAGACCTCTTCTCCCCAGCGGTTCCATACGGTCAGTTCGAATTCTTCGAGGTCTACGCCCTCTGCCTTAAAGACATCATTCACGCCATCGTTATTCGGGGTGAAGGCATTTGGGATGTACACCGATGCGTCTTCCGGAATCTGCTCGAGGTTGACGGTTCCTCCCTGTTCACACCCAAAGATATCGATGAAGGTGTAGCAGTACTCACCGGGTTCATCTGCATAGATAAACGTGACCTCGCCGCCGTCACACCATTGATAATTAGACCCGCCGTCATACGGAATTTCGATCAAGGTTTGAATGCCTTCACAGGCAACCGGGTTGGCATCCAGCATCAATTCCTCTACAGGAATGACCTCCAGTCCTTCGCTATCGGTACAATTATTCAGCGTTGCCGTTACCGTGTAGACGCCCGGTTCAACAATCACTGTGCTTGCGCCGATCTCTCCGGTACTCCACTCGTAGTCTGCTTCAGGTGGCCCCTGCACACTGATCTCTCTTGACTCATCATAATAGCACCAGTAAACATCGTTTTGCGGCACCAGGTCAATACCGTCAATTACGGAAACCTCATCCGTGAAGGTGTCTGTATTTTCACAAAGCTCATTGGTGATGGTTAGCTGCACGCTATATGTTCCTGCTCCTTCGAAAACGTGCTCCATCTCGGCAACGCTGTATGCAGTGCCATTGACGTCCCAATCATAGATCAGGTCGGGACCCGTACTAAGGTTATCGAAGTTCACGGTGAGTGCTTCACAGGCGCCATCTTGCTCCATTGCAAAGAGAGCATCAATTTCCGGTGTTTGAATGACGTTAACTGTGGCTGTAGTCACATCGGTTCCACCGCAGTTACCGAGACCTTCCACTGTCAACGTTACTGTGTATTCACCCGGTTGAGCATACACGTGTTCTGCCTGCACCCCTTCAAATGGAGCAGACCCGTCGCCGAAATCCCAGGTGAAGGTGCTTCCTGCACTGTTGTTCTCAAAAACAGCCGTGAAGGGGTTACAGCCTTCGAAGTTGGGGTTTCCGATGATGGCGGTCGTTTCTTCGAGCACGTTCAATTCGAGTATTTGCTGATCTTCATAGCCACAGAATTCATCTGTGATGGTCAGCGTAACCTGATAAATACCGGTACTCGCATAGTCATGGCTGATATCGGGTGTGTCATAAGTTGTTCCGTCGCCCATGTTCCAGTTGTAGGCGAGGTTCTCCCCTACGCTCTGGTCAGCGCCTTCAACTGTGAACACTTCGCAATCCGTCTGAACGAGCTGGAATGCTGCGTCGATCTCCTGTTCTTCACCCACAATGATTTCTACGATCGTCTGATCCTCAATATTGCAACTCTCCGGATGCACTGCGGTCAGCGTGACTTCGTAGGTTCCGGGGGTGAACAGGTGTGTTGGGTTTTCGTCAGTCACTACCGGACTGCCGTCTCCAAAGTCCCATTCATAGGTTGTTCCATTGCTATTATTGACAAACTCTACCTCGAGGTTGCCACACCCTTGTGTGGTGGATGCCTCTGCGATGGCTTCCACATTGCCAACAACGTCAACGGTCTCTGTGGCTTCGTCATTGTTATCACACCCCTGGTCATCGGCTGAGAGGGTCACCGTATATTCACCTTCCTCTGCGTAGTTATGCTCCACGTTGAAGCCTTCAAGGATCGTACCATCACCCATATCCCAGGTGTATTCGAGCCATTCGAAGCCGGTGGTATTATCTGTCTGAACAACTCCTTCATCACAGTCATACACAAGGTCGAAGCTGGCGATGTAATCAACTGGCTCAGACACTACAATTTCGAGGTATGCCGTATCAGCGATATTGCATGAAAGTGAATCGAGGCTGATCAGGCTAACCTCAAAAACACCTGGTTCTGTGTAGGTGTGTGTGGGTTCAAATTCATCGTTTTCCGGTGAACCATCTCCGAAATCCCATGTAAAAATATTCCCTACACTGAAATTACTGAACTCAATGGTGTGCGGCGCACATCCATTGACAGCTTCAGCAGAGGCTGTCAGCGAGGCATTCACACCTGAGACCTGGAAGTCCATTTTGAAGACGCCAATATCCCATCCCGTAGCCTGGTCTGTTGCCCAGGCGTCTGCGTTGGTTGGGAAACCGCCTCCGGAGCACACTCCCTGATAAACGATACCGCTCGGGTCAAAGCGTGAAGTACCTCCGTCGACGTGGTTCTCCGGGTAGTAGGTCGCAAACTCGAGTGATTCCATGTCAGGACCATACGCTGCGAGGTAGAAGCCTCCGTTCTGATAAACCGCATCGTCTGTGAGCGATTGTCCGGGCTGGGCTGAATACATTGAAATGTACACATTGTCACAGCGGTCAACAAGGAACGCAACAGGAGTTCCTCCAAACCCAAAGCCAGAGGGACAAATAGGAGCATTGATGAGCATCTCGCTCAGATCAGCCGTGAATTTGGCTACAAATGAAACACCACCAGGTTCGTTGTATACATCTTCCCCCACAACGCCCATGTCGCCCTGTGACTGTCCGTAAATGAAGACATCTTCAGCGTTGTCAAGGTCAAGAAAATAGCTTTGATCGCCTTCATCGGTTGCATACAAGGTGCTAGCCACCAGGTCAGTATTACCTCCGTTCACTTCAAACGAAGCAACGTAACCGTCTGTTGACTGAAAGTCTCCTCCACCGAGAAAGGTGGTTTGATTTGCCCCGGCCGTTGTTGGAAAGTCATCACTGGTTGTCACCCCCGTGATGTAGACGCGTCCGTCTGCCCGAACACGGATTCCGTAACCGGTATCATTCTCGCTGCCTCCGATGTAGGTAGCCCAGGTGATGGTGCTGAGTTCTTCATTCATGCTGAACACCACCGCATCCTGGTTTCCGGCATTATTGCTCTGGTAAGCGCTTGCCGTCACCGGAAAGTCTGTTGATTGCGAGAACGAAACCACAAAGGGCTGTTGTTCAACATCCAGTACAATTTCGCCCCGGAACGTATCATTTCCATTGATAACCAGGTTGTTCTGCCCGTCAATATCACTTCCACCAACGTAGGTGCTACCAATCAACTGGGTGCCATTGTCGCTGAAATGTGCCACCACGATGTCAGTGTTTCCGTTCAATTCAGTACTCACAGCGTCTGCATTGGTCGGGAAGTCTGAAGAAGAGGTAGACCCGTAAACATAGAGCTCTCCAAAATCATTGGCTACGAGCGAATGTGGATAATCGTTCTGGTCTCCACCGAGGTAGCTGGCCCAAAGCAAATCTGTGCCTGTCGGGTTGAGTTTAGAGACGGCGATATCAACGCCGAAGCCACCACCACCGAAGTTCTCTTGTACCGCTCCGGTCGTAGTAGGATAGCCCGAACCAAAAGACCGCGCACCGGTATAGATATTGCCTTCAATATCGTAGGCCGCGCTATGTCCGTAGTTCTGTTCACCCACCGTACCTGAAAGCGTTGACGCGATCACGAGCGGGTCAATAATGAGCTTGCGGCTTTGATCGAACCCACCGGGAAATTCAAAGCCAACCTGATTTCCATTGAGGGTATAATTACACGGTACTTCTTCAAGGCTTGAGCCGTTCATCTGGTATGCAAAGGGGGCCTGTTCGATAACCTCGCCCACTGAAGTGATGACCTTTAGGTTGCCGTTTTCGAGCGTCAGGCCCTCAGCACCATCATAGCGCAGCAGAATCTGTGACACATCTGCCCCTGCATTGACAATGAAGTCGTACTTGAGCTGATTGTCAGAGTTATAGAACCGGAGTCCGATTTCTTCCCATAAGCCGGCATACCGAACGGTATTGAACGCTTTTACTTCAGACGCCCATTTAGACGGGTCATTGCCCTGAAAGTAATTATAATACCAGCTGTTTGGCTGTTGCCCAACGACTTCAGGAATGAGCGCCCCTTCGAAATGCACTTTGTAGGCATGCGCCCGCAATGGCGTCGCTTCGCGCGTTGCTTCGTCTTCAAGGGTCATGTCATGAGCGATAGCGAGGTCTTCGGGGTGCACAATCATCCAGGTCAGGCAGTTTTCCTCGAGCCATAAGGTGGCATTGCCATTTGACATTCTGAACAGTGTTTGTTCAGGCCATTGGCCTTTGTTCTCTTTAAATTCAAAAGAAGGGCGCGGATTGTGGGCCAACACCATCGGCACAAGCCCTAAAAAGAACAGAAACAAACTGAGTACTTTATTCATTGTAGCCGTATCATATTCATCTGAGAGTAAGACTACACTATCACTAAAAAGGTTGTTCGCTTCCCGATAAATCGGGACCAGTATCGCGCGGAAATCTTTGAATGCTGAACCGCTATCTGCGAGGAAATTATATCGCCGCTGCCGTTTCCTCTTAAAACGACGCCGCTCATTGCACAGATGCTACCGTTACCAAAGCCTCTCTGTTGTAAGGTCTTCTTTAACTGTACTTTGAGGATGTCTAACGAAGAGATAGACGTTTCGAAATAGTATTTAAACTCTGTATGTATGATAGTTGAGCAACACCCGCGCATCAATGCAGTTGCGACCCGCATCTGGATTTTCAGCGACCTCTGAAAAACGCACAAGGCCGTAATGGCAAAGGATTGTGATTTAGAACGTAGCCCTGAGTTGAACCGAGCCCACATGAACGGCTTGCAGCTCAGGGCTTTTTCTTCCGTTATAGAGCAAATTCAACTGCAGAGATCTTGAAATGCTGCGCTGCAGGCTGAGGCTCCACGTCGCATTGCGCCCGGGCTGAAGCCCTTCAAGCATTTCAAATGACAGGGTATTGTTTCCGGTGCCATCGTAAGTGATCTCAATGCCATTGAAACTCGCTTCAAGAAGTCCTTTCCCGGGGTCTGAAAATCGCACCGATGCTCCCAGGTCAATGATTCGCGCGGCTTCTCCTCCAAATTCGCCACTGTTCTGTTTGCTTTCATAGCGTCCTTTTACGGTCAACCGAAAACGGTTGGATGGCTGCCACTGAACCTCCGGCTCGAGCAAGCGCGAGCGGATAGCGAAATTTCTTCCGGTGAGAAAATCGCTTGACACTTCTTTGTTTTCGTCACGGAGCACCAAAATGGAGGTCACTTGTCCGGAAATTCCCTTTCTGACGCGTACTTCATGAAAAACATCGGCTCTTGCTTCAAATCCATTGGCGAGCAGTATTTTATTTTCAAGATCCTGAAAAGTGTATTCAATACCGAAGCCGGGGTCTGAGCGGTTAAACGACAAGGTGTTTCGCAATTGAGCACCGAGGCTGAGGAGGGTGGTGTCTTGCAGCCCTCCTTCAAGCGGGTTCAATCGCTCCCACCCGTCATTCTGCATGGTTTTTCGATCAAGCCGCAAGCTGGATGTGTTGGTAAATCGCGTCATGAAACGCTTAAAGCCTTCTGTTTGCGACCATACACGGGCAGGCTGAATGCGCAGGGTTGTGCTAAACTGATTTGTTGACGTACTCACGTATTCATCTGAAGGCACAAAAGAGCGGATGTAGTTTGCCTCGTAACCAAAGGCGGCAACTTCAAACTCATTGAGGTCTTTAACGCCGTCGTTATTGTAGTCATTCCAGATGTAATTCCCCTGCCCGGGCGGCACTTCGATATAAATGAACTGCCTGGCTTGCTCAAGTCCGGAGCCCGTCTGATAAAACACCTGAGTATTCATGAGCCCGTCAAGGAGGTCACCATTGAATTCAAGGCGACCAACGAGCGTCTGTTCGGGCCTGCTGTCAGTAATGCTGCTATCGCGAATGGCCAATAGCCGGCGTGAGATATTCCAGCGAATCATACGCCGGCTTGGCGCGGTGTAGCTCCCTTCTACCCCATAAAATTCGGCCTCCGCAGCCAGCGCCAGTTCATCTTGTCTCGGAAAACGATCCGTTCGTTGTCCGTAAAATGCCCTCCAGTTCAACTTCTGTGCCTGGCGAGAGCCCAGCCAGCCCTGCCACTCATGAAACCGGTAGGCATTGGCTGAAAGGGTGTCTTCAACGATGAATCGGTTCCATTCAAAATCATCTTTGAAACCGATGCGTACCGGACCCACGGGCCATGCCACATCCGTTTTCTGGCGAATGAATCGTGATGTGAGTAATCCGTTGTTTTGGGTAAGGCTTCCGACCCAGTCTATCTGCTTCTCTTCATCGTCGACCCGCAGTTTTCCGGAGGCCCGGTAGCCATTGAAGGCCGACCCAGATTGAAAAGTAGATGCTTCAGCGGAGGCAAAAAGCTCCCGGGCTTTACTCAAGTTCACTTCTGCCCCGCCATAATGCTGATCGCTTCGGAGTGCGAGCCCGCGAAAATTCCAGTCACGATCAAACTCTACAGAACGAAACCTTTCGATATCAGCGAAATTCTGGGAGGTGTACTCATGAAAAACCCGCGTGCCGATCTTCATTTTTTGTGCCTTTCCGACCGGCTTCCTAATCGACCAGTCTGTCCAGAAGGCCACGCCGGTATTATCTTCACCGTCAAGTGTTGAGAAGGTATTGTCATCGCGTGACGAAAGTGCGGTCTCGAACACAAGTCGGTGGTCTTTACCGAGATCGAGTGTGCCGCCTCCTGTGACCATTTGACGTTTTTTCGGACTAACCAGTAAGCGTCTGGGGGTGTGGTCGCCTGCGAGCACAATGGCACCATTGATCGTATCAGGGGCCACCCAGCGATAGATGCGCCCGTTTGAGGCAAAACCATCTTCAACATAATTCCCTTGTCCGGTTCCCACAAAGCTGAACGTCGCCCGGTAAAGTGCCTGATCAGAAGCGGTTGAATACACCAGCACACTGTCATACCCCAGGCTGTCAATCAGCGCGTAAAGCACCTGGTCGTCATTAAACCCAATGCTGTCAATGCTGCTATTGAAGGCTTGCGCCACCTCATCGCCCACAGTGCTCAACAACAGGCGGTCATCGGCATCAAGGTCTTGTTGCAACGGCTGGTTCTTACTGTCTTGCTCTGACACGGCATGCACGAACCATGAGAAACGACCTTCACGTCCGGCAGCCTCACCCTGCAGAAGTGCGCGAGCATAGTTGCGGTCAGCGTACTGAAACTCCACCACAATTCGCCTGTCTTTAGTGATCATATTTCGCGGTGTAAACGTGAGTTCAGCCGTATTATAATCAATGGTATAGTCGTACTCTTGTCCGCGTTTCAGCAACTTTCCATCAATGAACACCCTTTCCGTTCCTGCCATAATAAGGATGAAGCGTTCATTTTCGGCTCCTGTGAGCCTGTAGGGGCCCTGATTTCCTTCGATTCCCTGAACGATGTTTCGCGCGAACTTACCCTTACTGATAGCCGCGCTACCACCGAGACGGATGCTCTGTAATGAATCACCAATCTGGCTTTCAAAGGTGGCTCCTCGCGCCCTTTTCTGGTAGCGTAAAAAATGGTGTTCGCGCTCAGTAATCTGAAAGTCGCCGGCTGTAAGTCGCGTGCGATCATCAAAAAGCTGAATATAGACCTGATCGAAATCCTGCAATTGTTGCGTATTGCCGTCAGGCTGAATCGGGATATTGTCATCCGTGATGCTTGCGAGCACGTTAAACCGATCGGTTATTTGTCCGCTCAGTTGCAGGTTGAGGTTGCTGTTCACCGCGAGGTCCTGGCTATTTCCGAAGGTCACCCCCCTTGCAATAGAGCCTGCTTTGACAAGCTGACCCTGGCTGAATGTGCTGGTAGGAAAAAGGTCATCGCGAAGAATGAAGGGTTTGAAGTTTTGCTGCTCGCCTCTTCTGATCAGGAGGCTGTCTTTTCTGGCGATCGAGATGGTTCTTGGTATGGCCAGTGCGCGAAAGCGCACGGATGCGGAGTCTTTGAGCTCCGTTGTCAAGTTGAGCACTCCGGTGTTGGTGTTGTACCGAAAGGCACTGGTGTCCGCTCCTTCTATGCGGATGGAGGAGGGAATTACGAGCAAGCTGTCAAGAACCAGCGAATCGGTTCCGGGCGGAATTACCCGGGTACGCCAGCCTGTCTCATCCTGCGCTTTTGCGCAGAAAGAAAGCAACAGAATGATCAGAACAAACGCTGTTTTGGTACCGCGCATGGTAAAGAGCTCGGACTAAGGTAACGCGATTGCGCGTGCTGTAGTTTATTTCGCCGGCTTCGATCTTTAGAGCTTCAAAGAATAGCCCAGGGTAACCACATGCTCTGTTCGCGGATCAGCGGTCAACACCTGCCGTTGCAAAAGGTAGCCAAACGTGAAATCCTGGCGCTTGTTTATCTTCCGCTTAAACTCGATCCTTCCGCGCCAGTCTGACCAGTCAAAGCCCGTTTCGTCGCGACTCACAAACCATTCGTAGGAGAGGTCTACATCGAAATCGTCAACGATCTCTGTGCTTCCTTTTATTCGCCACCTGAACGCTTCGCGCAATTCTGGTATTCGCTCTTCAAAAGCCGCGACCCCCCTACGGGCAGCCTGATATCGGAGGCGCATGCTTAATTCAGGTTTCCCAAAATCGTATTCATAAGAGAGGTCAAAATTGAAACGCTGCCGCACGATCAAAAGCCCCATCGTCATCTTGACGATAACCCAGCCTGTAATTCACCTCAGCTTCAAATCCGTCTTTAATCTCATAGTCAAGTCCGAGATCGAAAAAACTGGTTTGATAGCGAATAAAAGACCCCAATGTGCGCACCTGGAGCCCCCCTTTCAGGTCAAAGCGATCAGACAGCTTTCTTTTGGCGCCGGCCTGGAGCCATACGCCAGACACCGAGTGCTGGGCGATAAAATCGCCTCCTGATACCAGTGCCGCGAAAAGCAACCATACTTTAAGACTCTTCATATATCCATAGCGTTCCAAGATCAACTTCATCTCTACGGCCGTTGATTTCTACTTCGCGGATCACAGGCATACGATTCGGGTCAACTTCGTTGTTGCCGGTGGTATCAGCACTATACAAATAGATGGTATACGTTCCGGGACGCAGGAAGCGAAAAGCGAACTCACCGTCGAAGTTTGTTTCGACGTTATCGTCTGGCGAGATGTTCTCGCCATAGATAATGAATACATTTTCATCGGCTGCCGGAAACGTTGCCACTGCCGTTGACGGATTACTGAGAACCAATCGCACTTCAGTCATGACCTGACCGCGAATGATTGCTTGTCCGCCCTCACCGGGCTGTTTCGTGCACGAAGTCATCAGCGCTCCGGCTGTTGACAGTGCGATTAGCGCTTTGAAAAGTGTTCTCATCAACTTCAAAAGTACGCTTTTGGCTAACTTTGCCTTCAACCGTATTCGGGGGTGTTGCATTTATTGTGCTCTTCCCTGAATGATAAGCAGCGTTGAATGCTTCCAGAGCCCTCAGACTTTCACATTCACCAGCGCGGCCGCATCGAAGTGATTTGCGGCTCAATGTTTTCGGGTAAAACCGAAGAATTGATCCGCAGGATGCGCCGGGCACAATTTGCGCGTCAGAAAGTTGAAATATTCAAGCCACTGCTTGACACCCGTTACAGTGAAGACGAAGTGGTCAGTCACGACCGCAACGCCATTCCATCTACTCCTATTCCGCACAGTTCTCAGCTGCTGCTGCTGACCAGCGAGGTGGAAGTCATTGGCATCGACGAGGCGCAATTCTTCGATGACGAGCTTCCGAACGTATGCTCGCAACTGGCAAATTCGGGCATTCGGGTAATCGTGGCCGGCCTTGACCTTGATTTCCGCGGACGTCCGTTCGGGCCTATGCCGCAACTCCTTGCACTAGCAGAATTCGTAACGAAAGTACATGCGATTTGTGTGAAGACCGGTGACCTGGCTCACCATTCGTTCAAACTCAGCGGCAGTGACCGGCTGGTAGAGCTTGGTGAAAAGGAATTGTATGTGCCGTTATCGCGAGAAGCTTTTCTTCGAGCGCAAAGTGATCCGAATTACATCACCGAAAAAGACCTGGTCGATATTCGCACACACCTGGTTGATTCAGCAACCTCTGCCCAAGAAGAAGACCCCACCAGAGAATGACCCACACGGAGGCCCTTCCGTTTGAGCGCCTGGCGGCATTGCCGGGGGCACGTCTGATTGGTCATACCGGCCATGCATTCACACGACTGAGCTATGACTCGCGTATCATAAGCGACCCCTCTCATTCGTGTTTTCTTGCGATCAGGGGCGACTTTCATGACGGACACGACTTCATTGAAGCGGCCTATCGCCTCGGTGTTCGTTGCTTCATTTGCACCGATCTTGCAGACCCAGGGCTGTATCCCGACGCCGGCTTCGCGATCGTGCCAGACGTGATGGCCGCATTGCATGCTTTGGCGGCGCAACATCGCAGTCAATTCAGCTATCCTGTCATTGGCATCACGGGCAGCAATGGTAAAACGGTCGTCAAGGAGTGGCTCACGCGACTGCTGGTTCCTGCGCAACGCGTAGTGCGGAGTCCGAAAAGCTACAACAGCCAGCTTGGCGTACCCCTTTCGCTTTGGAACCTTTCATCAGCCGATGATGTCGCCATCATTGAGTGTGGCATCTCGAAGCCCGGCGAAATGGAGAACCTGGCGTCAATTGTTCAACCGACAATTGGCGTCTTTACTCATGTAGGCAATGCTCACCTGGAGCATTTCATTGGTGTACAGCAACTGGTTGAAGAAAAATGCCGGCTCTTCACCCGTGCAGAAAAAGTTTTTTATCCTGCACAGCAGCCCATCATAACTGAAGGGTTAGCTGCTGTCGGTTTCAGTGGTGAGCACTGCACCTGGGGTGCTGCCGGCAGCGGGGCAATGCTTGAATTGCTAAGTACCCTCGACACAGCTCGAGGCAAGCATCTACGGGTTTTCTTCAAAGGGCGCGAAGAAGAGTTGTTCATTCCCTTCAAAGATGACGGCTCTGTGTCAAACGCGTTGCTGGCTTACGTGGTAGCCGAGGAGTTGGGTGCCTATTCATCTGCAATACGTGAATCGTTGTCATCGCTGTCGCGCATTGAAATGCGGCTGGAGCGCTTCAGTGGGTGGAATGGTGCGGTGATCCTGTCAGACGTCTATAACAATGACCTGAACGCCCTCGAACTATCGCTTGATGAGCTTTCAAAAATCAAAGGTGTGCGCAAGCGGATGGTGCTGCTGAGCGACATCCTTGAATCGGGGATACCGGACGAGGTTCTATACCCCAAAGTGGCTGAGTATCTAAAGCTCTATGGCATTGACCATTTAGTTACAGTGGGTGACCGCATCCGCCGCTTTCGCGGCGATTTCGACCTTGACGTCATCTGCTTCAGCACCACCGACGACCTGTTACAACAGGTTGAGCAACTTGACCTGAGTGATGCCGCAGTATTGCTGAAAGGCGCCCGCACCTTCAGGTTCGAACGTATTGTGCAGCGACTTCAGCGCAAGGTTCATGCTTCAGCACTTGAAATACATTTACCGTCGATGTTGCACAACCTGAACTTTTACCGTTCACATATTCACAGTGGTGCCCGGGTCATGGCTATGGTGAAGGCCTTCGGATACGGAACGGGCGAAGCGCCAGTAGCCGGAATGCTTGAGTATCATGGGGTTCATCAGCTCGGAGTGGCTTATGTGAACGAGGGTGTCGCTCTGCGAAAACAAGGGGTTCGGCTTCCGATTCTGGTATTGAACCCCGACGCGGGTAGTTTTGGGCAATTGATTGAGCACCGCCTTGAACCCGAGATTTACAGCCTGAAGCAATTGCGCATGCTTGACCGGTCGCTTCAGCGTTTGCGCCTGCGAGAGTATCCGATCCATTTAAAAGTTGATACCGGTATGCATCGGCTCGGTTTTACCGGTGAAGCGCTTACTGAACTCTTGCAGCAGCTTTCCAATTTTAAAACGATTCGTGTCGTGGGGGTTATGAGTCACCTTGCTGCGGCTGAAATGCCTGAACATGACGATTACACACGCCATCAAATCAACCTGTTCAACGCGGCCTGCGAGGCCATTCAGCGCGTATTGGGTTACCGCTTCAAACGCCATATTTGCAACACCGCCGGAATGCTGCGCTTTCCTGAAGCGCAAGGCGATATGGTACGGCTGGGCATTGGATTATACGGCGCACCGAGTTGTGCTGAAGACGCAAAGCACCTGCAACCTGTGGCGCATTTACGCTCGGTAATTTCCCAAATACGGCAAGTAGACGCCGGCGCAAGCGTAGGCTACACACGAGCCGGAATAGCAGATCATGCGCGAATGATTGCCACCATTCCTGTAGGTTATGCCGACGGTTATCGCCGCTCCCTCAGCAATGGTAAAGGGCGCGTCTGGATTCGCGGACAGTATGCTCCGGTCACGGGCAACGTGTGCATGGACATGATCATGGTTGACGTGACTTCTGTGCCTGGGGTGCAAGAGGGAGACGAAGTGGTGCTCTTCGGTGATGCGCCCACCATCAGCGAAGTGGCCCTGGCGGCCGATACCATTCCTTACGAGATTTTGTCAGGAATCTCTGCCAGGCTTCGTAGGATATACGTCCATAGTTGATGTAGGTCTCTGATTCATCCACTTTTTTCGGTCGGGCATTCGTCTGAGAGTTTGTATACTAGCAAACCATTAGAAACCTTTTAACCTGTAAGAAATGAGGAAAATTTACCTTCTCCTTTTTGTTGTTCTCGTTGGCATTACAGCTAACGCGCAGCGTGAATCGGCCTTTGTGCCGGGAGAAATTCTCGCGCAGATCACCGATAATGATCGCGTTGATGAACTCGTTCAGGACCTCCGTATCGTGGAAGGTGTTGAAACCAACCTCCAGAAAGTGGAAGTGCTCAGTGAGCACATGCGCATCTGGAAGTTTGCCTTTAACCCTGAAATCATCACGGCACGTGAGATGCGTGCGGCATTCGACCAACATGCCCTGGTTGACATCGTGCAGTATAACCACTATGTGACATTGCGTGAAGCTCCGGACGACCCACAGTACGGACAGCAGTGGCATCATAATGATCCGCAAGACAACGACATTGACTCGGAAGAGGCCTGGGAAATCACCACCGGTGGCACCACAGCTTTTGGAGACGAAATCGTCGTTTGTGTGATTGAGGGAAGCAACCTGAACCACACCGACCTTGTAGATAACAAGTGGGTCAATGAGGGCGAAATTCCTGACAATGGGATCGATGATGACGGCAACGGTTACATTGATGACTATGAGGGCTGGAATGTAAACTCTGAAGACGATAATAACGTGCTTCAGGGCGGACACGGCACTTCGGTTTCAGGAATGATCGGTGCGAAAGGAAACAACGGTGTAGGTGTCTCAGGGGTAAACTGGGATGTAAAAATCATGTCTGTTGCCGGTGAAAGCCTCTTCGATGAGTCATCTGTGATTGAGGCGTATAACTATCCGCTTCAAATGCGTAAGCTCTACAATCAGTCAGGCGGCACAGAGGGCGCCTTTGTGGTTGCCACAAACGCCTCATGGGGTATTGATAACGGTGATCCAGCGACCATTCCTCTCTGGTGTAACTTCTATGACACCCTCGGTACCTACGGTATCCTGAACTGCGGTGCAACGGCCAACAACAATGTGGATATTGACCAGGTAGGCGACATCCCAACGGCATGCACCAGCGATTACATGATCTCTGTAACAGCTACCAATGACAATGACGTTCGTACCTTCTCTGCTTACGGCGCTACCATGGTTGACCTTGGCGCACCTGGAGAAGCAGTAGTGACCACCAACGGTTCAAGCGGCTACGGACCTACCAGCGGCACATCCTTTGCATCTCCGCTGACTGCCGGATCGATTGCACTCCTCTACTCGGCACCTTGTCCGTCTTTCATGGCTCTCGTACAGGCAGACCCGCAAGCGGGCGCTGATTACGTGCGTCAGGTGCTTTTTGAAGGCACTGACCCGGTTGACAACCTCGATGGCGAGTGCGTCACCGGAGGGCGACTGAATGTGAACAACTCCTTGCAGCTGATCCTCAACAGCTGCAGCGACAGCGAGTGCCTCGCTCCCTTCAGCCTGAGCGCTCAGGCGGCTGACACAGACGATTATCTTATCACCTGGTCTGCTATCGGAAGTGCACAGTCGTTTAACCTGCGTTACCGCGTTGCGGGAGATCCCGAATGGATCGAAGTAACAGGACTAACCGAACCTCAGTATAATCTCTCTGACCTGTTGTGGTGTGAAGCCTACGAGGTTGAAGTGATGTCTGTCTGCGAAGAGGGCGAAAGTGACTGGACCAACACCCTGACTTTCGAAACCGACGGTTGCTGTGAAAACCCGGCCCTTGAATCAATCGTGATCAACAGCATTACCGAAACCGGCGCTCAAATCACCTGGAACGACGTTCTCGCAGCACAGAGTTACAATGTGTTGGTAACGCCTGCAGACGGCGGCTCGCCGATTGAGTTAAATGTTGACGATACCTCCATCGCACTTTCTGACCTCAACGCCTGCACCATCTATGAAGTGCAGATCGCCGTTGAGTGCGCAGACGAAAGCCTCGAATATACCGATGCTGTAACCTTCAATACGGTTGGCTGCGGTGCATGCGCTGACCTTGCATTCTGCACATCATTTGGCTCCTCAGATGAAGAATGGATCGACCGCATTCAGCTTGAAGATATTGACAATAATTCAGGGAATAACGGTGGCTACGGTGACTATACCAATACCCCAGACCAAACGACGGCCCTCGATCCTGGTCAAACCTACTCGGTAACGCTGACCCCGGGTTTCTCCGGATCAGAATACAGCGAATACTTTAAAGTCTGGGTTGACTACAACCAAGACGGAGAGTTCTCAGAAGATGAAGTGGTCTTTGAAAGCGACGAAGCCAGTACCGAAGAAGTCTCAGGATCATTTATTGTACCCGTCGATGCCGCTCAAGGTTCGAGCAGGATGCGCGTGAGCATGAAGTTCATTGGTTTCTTTGGGGCTCCGCAAGAGGCTTGCGACGAACTCGAATTCGGCGAAGTAGAAGACTACTGCCTCGAAATTACCGACAACATCGTAGGTATCAGCGAAACCGGCCGGTTGAACTGGAACGTTTACCCGAACCCGGCTAACGATGTGCTCAATATCAGCCTGCCAACCGGCACCTTCGACGTTGAAGTACGCGACATGACCGGTCGTCTGGTGGCGCAGCAGCCTACACAAGGCAATGCGGTGATCTCACTCGATAACGTGCAGACAGGTGTTTACCTCGTGCAGGTGCTGAGTGAAGGACGCACCATCGGTACGCAACGCGTGATTGTGCGATAAGCACTTGCTCGATTACAACATTGAAAAAGCCCGGACCAGTTGGTTCGGGCTTTTCTTTTCGGTGCAAAAGCACCGGATGCTTCAGTGATTCCAGCCTTTCAGCTATTGCTTCAAAATGCGCTTCATTGATTTCCCCGGAACCTCAACCACGTAGAGTCCATCGGCCAACATACTGATATCAACGCGGTGTGCGGCGCGAAGTTGTTCCTCTACTACGATGCGACCTGACATATCCCGCACACGAAGTGGAAGCCCGTGCCAGTCTGCGGGAGTGCTCACAAAAACAACATCGCGTGTTGGGTTCGGATAGACCGTCCACTGTTGCTCGGCGGTTTCATTCACTTCAACGGAACCTTCTGACATCAGATTCACATTGTCAATCCAGATGTGGTTGCCGTAGCCGCCGATGTTGGCAAAGGCGAGGGTCACACAAGACTCCTCCGCCAATGGCGCGAGGTCTACGGTATCCGTACGCCAGATGGTCTCTCCACCCAGATCGTACCACCACCAGGTGTAACAATCGTCTACACCCAGCTCATCGCCGAACTTCGAGTAAATGGGGGTCCACTCCTCGCTTCCCTCAAGCTGGTACCAGACCTCCAGACCGTCAACGTATTCATTGAACGGTGCGTGCACCACCTCAAAGTGAAGAATCGGGTCTTCCATAGCGGTCATATCTACGGCCGGCATCACCAGAAGGTCAGCATTGCCCTGCGTATCAACCCAATAATTAGGGAACTGTGCCACGCGGTTTGATTCATCGGTCAGGTCGGTTCCCCACTCCCACGTTCCGAAGCCGCTGCTCTCGATTTTCCATCCCGGAGGTGGGAACGCCTCATTAAAGTCTTCCACAATCGGAAGCGGCAAGGGTTCATCCACTACCGTAATCATGTCTTCCCAGGTGAACGAATCGGTATTGCCATCACTATCCGTAACCGTTAAGGTAACATCGTAGCTCCCGGGAGTGCTGTAGACGACAAGGGGTTCCGGACCATCCGCCGCTTCTGCGGCGCCACCTTCAAACGCCCACTCGTAAGACGCGCCTTCGCAGCGTAACACACTGGTATCACTGAATTTGACAGTGTCTGGTGCACACTGAAGCGCAAGGTTCACCTCCAGCTGATCGGCCATGAACGCCGCCTGCGGTGCCGATGGCGTATAGAAGTCGCTCTGATGCACCCCTCGCGAGCCTGCACCGCGTATTTTACCTTCACAGTAGTAAGGCTGAAGGAAGGTCATCGGCGTCTGAGCTGGAAGTCCTGTATTGAAAAGTTCCCATTCAGACATGGTATCATCTATGTAATAAATCGCCCTGTTTGTGCCTACATACAGACCTCCTTGAGACCCTCTTTGGTGGGCAATAGAAATGACATATTCATTGGACAATTCGGGGGTCGTTCGATCAGTCCAGTTATCACCTCCATTGATTGATTCAAAGACCTTGTATCCACTGTGATTACCGACAAAAGCAACCCACAATCGATCAGGGTTTTGACCGTCAACGTCGAGGTAGAGCGGTCTATTTGAATTGCCTCCTGACTGCACGTTAGAAATGCTAATTTCTTCCCAGTTTTCACCTCCATCAGCAGTGCGCCAAAGATTCCAGTCACTTCCGTTATTGCGATGTGAAATATAGATGCGGTTTGGATCTCTTCGCGCCACCTTGACCGAGATGATGTTACCGCCTCCGAAGCTGTGCAAAAGCTCCCAGCTTTGACCGCCATCGATGCTTTTCCAGAGTTCATCATCAACAGGTGAATATACGTGATTGTAACATCGCGGATCCCATTCCATATTGCCATACTCGCCCCACCAGTAGCCGGTATTCGCACGCTTACTGTTGTCAAACGCCGCACCGCTGATGCGGGTCCAGCGGTCATCGCTGTAATTGAACGCACCGCCGTCATGGTAGCCACGGGTAGCGTCTCCTGGGTTCACAAACCCTCTGAAATTGTCTCCGCCAAGCTCCGCGAGCCACCCTCCGGAGGTCGGGTCGTCAGCGCCCCAGTGGTAGATGTCTTTATACTTAATCAGCGTTCCGTTGTGGTAGGTACCCCCAACCATCACGTCTCCGTCGCGGAATCCCGCCTGCCAGCCCCAAAAGTCTGTACCGTGAATGCCGTACATCCGTGGTTCGAGGTGGTCACCCTGGTCGTCGCTGTAGTAAAGACCGCCATCAGAGGCCACCCACATATCAACGCCATTATCCGTCTCGAAAAACTTAATGTCGTGTACGTCGGCATGGCTGTAGCGGTCTTGCGTAAACTCTCCTACCCACGTCACCCAGTGTGCATTGAGCTCCCAGCTGGCACCCGCATTAAGACTTCTCCAGACGTTGATCCCCGCACCGAAGATGCGGTCAGCCACATCTGGAGACGCACCAAGGGCAAGGTCATAGTAGTACTGTCCACCGTCTTCGCTTCCATCCTCACTCCACCCAAGGATGTTCGGATTGGTTTCTGCAGCCCATGCACCCGCAGGTTCTGTGCCGCAGCACTGAAAGGTGAAACTCTCTCCGGCATCATCGCTTACATAGATCCCATAAAGACCACCACCATCATTCGCTTGTCCGCCCGCCAGCACATAAATCCGGTCAGGGGTAGCCGCGCTCACAGACATCTCCGAGCGTTTCTGCTCGCCATTACCGGGGGGCACAGGCCATCCGTCTGCTCCTTCAGTGAAGGAGTCGCCACCGTCTGTTGAGCGGAAGAACAAGGTACCGTCTCCTTGCAAAGCTACCGCGTAAACGATGTCAGGATTGGTTGGGTGAAATTCAATTTCCATGAAGTTCTGCGGCTCGAGTTCAGTCCAGCTCGCACCACCGTCGTCACTGCGAAGCAAGCCGCCGTTGGTCGCAGCAAACAGTCGATCGGGATTACCCGGTTGTAAGCGCAGGTCGCGGGTGTGGAGGTTTTGCAACTGAAACGCGGCATCGCCGGTCATTGTCCATGTCACACCGCCATCCGTGGTCTTCCAGATTTTGCCATTGCCCTCACCGAAATAGACAATGTCTTCATTCTCCGGGTGGATCTCGATGCTGTACACCTCCGTTACGAGCAGTTCTTTCGACATCAGTTCCCAGTGCAATCCTTTGTCAACCGATTTCCAGATGCCTGCTGTTGCTGACCCGGCCCACACCACATCAGGATTAGAAGCACTCTGCTCCGCAGTGTAGATATGCGCTGCTCCGGGCGACTGTACTTCGAAGTTCATGGCGACTTCAGGGTCATAGTGCCACGGACCAAGCTCTTCCCATGCCCCGTTTTGCCGCTGCTTCTGTTGGTAGGCCGCGAGGTAGGCCGCGTGTGCGTCAGGCGCCTCTGATCGTTTGCCGTAAGGCGCCCCGCTGACTTGCGCATTGCGCATATACCGCTTGTAAAACTGCGTATCGCGGTTCTTCACGAAGGGGTTTGCAGCATAGTATGCTTCGTAGGCTTGCCGCACCGCTTCGGGTGCTTCGCCGTCGTACATCATTTTCACCCATTCGGGCGCATCAGGCGCGGCCTCGTAAGGGGTGATTGGGGTGAACTGCGCAAAAGCGCAGGATGCGATCAGCATCAGTATCGCTGATAATAGTGGTCGGATCATTACAGGTTTATTTGCCTGAAAGATAGCACAGAAGTGCTTTCCTTAAATGTCAAATGTACGCTCGATCTAGGATGGCAAGGCACGATCTCGTAACAATAAGCCCTCGGTCAGCTGTCAACCGTCTGCCGTGTGCGGTCAGCAGTCTGTTTTTTAATCCTGGATGTCGTGAAGCTCCTGAGATCCCCGGCCTCATGTGGCTGACGGCTGTCGGCAGACGACAGACTGCTGACAGCAACCTCCCGACCCCAGACCCCAGACTCCCGACTAAAAAGTAGTACCTTTGCATCCCTACAGGGCACCTCCTTATGAGCGACGCTATCAAGCATGAATGCGGTATCGCGCTTCTCCGTCTGAAGCAACCGCTGTCTTATTATCGCCGAAAGTACGGCACCTCCTTCTACGGCCTGAATAAAATGTATCTCCTGATGGAGAAACAGCACAACCGCGGACAAGACGGTGCAGGACTGGCCAATATTAAACTGGATGTTCAACCCGGTCAGCGCTACATTTCGCGAATGCGCTCGAACAGCAGCCGGCCGATACAAGACGTTTTTGCCCGCGTCAATGAGCGTTTCAAAGAGCTTGAAGAGCACGACCCCGAAAAACTCGATGATCCGGATTTTCTGAAGGCGAACTACGGGTTTACAGGGGAGGTTTTTCTCGGACACCTCCGCTACGGCACTTTCGGGAAGAACAGCATTGAGAGCATTCACCCCTTTCTTCGTCAGAACAACTGGATGACCCGAAATATCGTGGTCGCCGGCAACTTCAACCTGACGAACGTAGACGAACTATTCGGTCAACTTGTAGACCTCGGACAGCACCCGAAAGAGAAAGCCGATACGGTCACGGTGATGGAGAAAATCGGACACTTCCTCGATGAAGAGAATGAGAAGCTGTTCCGCATCTACAAAGACCAGGGCTACGACAATGTACAGATTTCGCATAAGATCGCCGCGACCATGGATGTGGCTAACATTCTGCGCCGCTCTGCCGATAAGTGGGATGGTGGTTACGCGATGGCGGGCCTCTTCGGACATGGAGACGCCTTCGTGCTTCGCGACCCGAACGGTATTCGTCCGGCCTTCTGGTACGAAGACGAAGAAGTCGTGGTGGTTGCCAGTGAACGTCCGGTGATTCAAACAGCCTTCAATGTGCCGGAAGAAAACGTTGCTGAACTCGACCCCGGTCACGCCCTGATCATTCGCAAAGACTTACGGGTGAGTGTAGAGCAGATTCGCACCCCGCTCGAGCGCCGTGCCTGCAGTTTCGAACGTATCTACTTCTCGCGCGGCAGCGATGCCGACATCTACCGCGAACGCAAAGAACTTGGTCGCCTGGTGGTGCCCCGCATCCTTGAAGCGGTCGGCCACGACCTTGACAAGTCTGTGTTCTCATTCATTCCGAACACCGCCGAGACCTCGTTCTATGGCATGGTGAAAGGACTCGAAGACTACCTGAACCAATGGAAGTTTGACGAGATCCGTAAAGAGGGCGACAGCATTTCGGATGCCCGCCTGACTGAACTGCTTGCCGTGCGTCCGCGCGTCGAAAAAATCGCCATCAAAGACGCGAAACTGCGCACCTTCATTACACAAGACGATGCACGTGACGACATGGTGACGCACGTTTACGACATCACTTACGGCACCGTCAAACGCGGCGAAGACAACCTTGTTGTCATTGACGACTCCATTGTGCGTGGAACCACCTTGCGTAAATCGATCATCCGGATGCTCGATCGTTTGCAGCCCAGGCGCATCGTGGTCGTATCCTCTGCGCCGCAGATTCGCTACCCTGATTGCTATGGCATCGACATGGCCAAGATGGGTGACTTTATCGCCTTCCAGGCCGCGATTTCACGGTTGAAGAAACAAGGTAAGCAAGACCTCATCGACCAGGTCTACCGAATGTGCAAAGAGCAGGAGCAACTGCCGAAAGAGCAGGTGAAGAACTACGTCAAAGAAATTTACGCTCCATTCACGGATGACCAAATCAGTGACGAAATTTCATTATTGCTTGCGCCTGAAGACGTCAAGGCAGAGGTGAAGATCATCTACCAGACGGTTGACAGTCTCCACAACGCATGTCCGGATCACATCGGCGACTGGTACTTCACCGGTGACTACCCGACACCGGGAGGTAACAAGGTGGTCAATCGTGCATTCATCAATTACGTAGAAGGAAGAAACGAGCGGGCGTATTAACCGTTCATCAGCTCTTCAATGTGATCAGCCTCCAGCGGGATGTCTTTCATGAGATCCACAAAGCCATCTTCAGTGATAATGATGTCGTTCTCCAGACGAATGCCCAGATTCTCTGCGCGGATGTAAATTCCCGGCTCTACTGTGAACGCATGTCCCGCCTGAATCGGCTCGTGCCACAGGCCCACATCGTGCACATCAAGACCAATAAAGTGGCTCGTGCCGTGCATGAAGTACTTCTTATACGCCGGCCAGTCCTTGTTCTGCTTCTCTACATCGTGCTTGTCAAGCAATTTCAAGTCAAGCAACTGCTTCGTCATCAGCTCGCCCACTTGCTTGTGGTATTCGTAGAGCGACACACCCGGACGCAGCAGCGTCATCGCTTCTTTCATCACGCTCAGCACGCTGTTGTACACAGAACGCTGGCGATCGGTGAAACGTCCGTTCACCGGAATGCAACGCGTCATGTCAGAGGCATAATTTCCGTACTCGCAGCCCACATCCATCAAGATGACGTCGCCGTCTTGACACACATCTTCGTTTTCGATATAGTGCAACACACAAGCGTTGAATCCGCTTGCGATGATCGGCGTGTACGCAAAGCCGCGTGAACCATTGCGCAAGAACTCATGCATGTACTCGGCCTCGATTTCGTACTCTTTCACACCCGGCTTCACAAACTTCAGCACGCGCTCAAAGCCCTGCCTGGTGATGTTGCAGGCGCGCTGCATCTGGTCGATTTCGGGCTGCTGCTTCACTGAGCGTACGCGGTGCATGATGGGTGCTGCACGTTCAATGCGGTAGTTGGGATACTCTTTCCGCACCCACGCATTCCAGCGATCCTGTCGCGTTTCTACCTCGGTTGCCGCGCGCGTGTGCTCATTACCATTGAGGTAAATGCACGATGCTTCAGACAAGATCGCGCGCAGCGTTTTCTCAAATGAGTTAGTCCAGTACACCGTCTCAACGCCTGACACTTCAGTCGCCTGCGTTTTGTCGAGTTTGGCACCCTCCCAGATGGCGATCTCATCGTTGGTTTCACGCACGAACAGCACTTCGCGGTGCTTGGCGAGGTGGCTATCCGGAAAGACCACCAGAATCGTTTCTTCCTGATCCACTCCGGTCAGGTGAAAGATGTCGGTATTCTGTTTGAACGGCAAGGTGCCATCGGCACTGGTAGGCAGCACATCGTTGCTGAAGAAGATGGCCACTCCTCCGGCTTGCATACCGGCAGCAAAGCGTTTGCGGTTCTGAATGTAGAGGTCTTTCGAGAGCGGTTCGTAGCGCATATTGTTACTTTTGTGCGAAGGTACTAATCCAGTAGCGGTTCTCCGTTTGCAGTTTCTTTTCCGCGCAAAAGCGCGGGATGCGAACACGATCCGCCCAAACAACATTGCACATGGCGAACGAAAAAATCAACACCAACGAAGCACCCAAACCGGTCGGACTCTATCCTCACGCTCGCAAAGTGGGTAATCTTCTCTTCCTTTCAGGCGTAGGTCCGCGCACTGCGGGGTCAGACGCCAACGACAGCGGCGTTCCCGGATTGAAACTTGACCACAACGGCAACTTCGTTGAGTACGACTTTGAAGCACAGGTGCACAGTGTCTTTCAAAATGTGCGTAAGATTCTCGAGGCCTCGGGCTCGTCATGGGAAGAGCTCGTAGACGTAACGGTCTTCCTGGTCGACATGAAGCGCGACTTCAAAACCTTCAACAAGATTTACGCTGAGTACTTCAAAGACAACCAGCCCTGCCGCACCACCGTCGAGATCAACTCACTGCCCACACCCATTGCCATTGAGCTGAAGTGCGTTGCAACGGTTCAGTAATGCATGATGCACAATTGCTGATTGGCGATTTATGAGTGCCGATTGCTGATTTCAAAGAAACGTCCAATCAACACAGGGAGGGGCTTGTTGCCACAACAAGATCAACAATATGCAGCCGCCCCCTCCAAGGGGAGCTCCCGAGACCGCGCAGCGGTGCTCGGGTGAGGGGTGGTGGTGCTCTTCCGAAACAACCCCATCAACCTCTCAGTCCACCGCTTTCGCGGTGGCCAGCTCTGCTGAGATCCGGAGAGCCTTGATTGCCCTTAACAAATCAGCAATTTGAAATCGCTAATCTGCAATCATCAATATTAAGTCTCCCCCAAAATGAGGGGAGACGTCAACCGTTCCACGGTTGACAAGGGGTGTTTACCAATCATTATTCATTACTCACTATTCACGCTTCTTACCGCGAGTTTTTCCATGTCATAATGCTTCCTGAAAAACTCATCGCACCACAGGCAGATGTTCTCTAATTCATTGGTGCGTTGCTGTGCGTATTCAGCGCTGATACCGATGCTTTCACCCATGGTGATGGGATCGCCTTCATTCAGCTTTTGCATGATCGGGTCATCGGCGACGCGGGTGAGCACGTCGGCCACTTTCTCGCGGCGGGCGTCGCCCATGGGCTGAATCGTTCCCGGACAACACGGATTGATGGCCCACAACTGAATCGAGATCTCTTGCGGAATGCCCTCTGCACCGGTTAAGAAGCCGATGCCGCCCGAAAGCACCGCGCAAAAGTTGTGGTTCGGATCGCGCTTCCAGATGTTTTTCTGCATAGCGCGTCCGCGGGCCCAGTTGCCGCCCAGCCACATGTCTTCTGTCGCGCCCCAGTGGCCCCAGCTCAAGGGTTTCTTGGTGAGGTAGGTGTCAATCTGAATCAGCGGGTCTTTGTCATCACCGTTCACGCCGCGTGAGGCGAACAGTTCGGCGAGTTGATCCAGGCGCTTTCCGGCGTGCTTGTGGTAGCGGTCAATGCTGGCGATGTCGAAACGGGTGACGCCTTTCTCAATCAAAGTGTCAAGTCGCTCTTCGTTCAAAAGGTCGCCGTTGGTTTGCAGCATGATCTGCGTGCGGTCGCCGTACTTTTCTTTCAGCGCATCGAGGATGGCATAAAGCTTCCAGCGCTCGGCCAGCGGCTCACCACCCGATAAGATGATGCGGTCTGGGTAGTCAGGCAGGTTTTCTACAATCTGCAGGCACTCTTCTGTAGAGATGCGCGCCCCTTGCGGACCGCTCAGATTGTAGCAGTGATCGCACTTGTCGTTGCAGAGCTGCGTAAACACCCAGTAAATCGATTCAATATGGTTGAAGTCTTTGTTCATGTCATTTCAAGTTAGTCCAGAAAGCCGCCTCCCGCCCTACTCCACTGCGTGGGTCTTTCCGAAAGGCCTCCAAATCTGTGAATACGTCCAGCTTGCCGTCTTGCATGTATCCAAACCGGTCGCCTGTGAGCAGCGCCTCTTTCACGTCATGCGTGATAAACAGCGCTGTAATGTGGTAATCCGCAGCCAGTCGCTTGTACAGTTGCTGCATCTCTTCGCGCGTGCCTGCATCCAGACTACCAAAAGGCTCGTCGAGTAAGACGACTTTCGGACGTAGAATCAGTGCTCTTCCAAATGCTACACGCTGCTTTTGGCCGCCCGAAAGGGCGGGAGGCCTCTTGCTGCGGTGATCCGCAAGATCAAGTGCTTCAAGCATTTCATTCACCCGCTGCGTGCGCTCGGATGCGTTCACTTCGCTCCTACGTCGTTTCAACGCCAATCCGAAGCCGATGTTCTCTGCTGCGTTCAAATGATCGAAAAGCGAGGGCTCCTGACTAAGGTAAACGATGTTGCGCTCTTCTGTCGCGAGGGTGTGCAGGGGCGCTCCGTCAAACGCTACTGAACCCTGGTCGGGTTGCTCGAGCCCTGCGATGCATTTCAGCAAGGTGGTCTTACCGCAGCCCGATGCGCCCAGCACTGACAGGGTCTCACCCTTGTTGAGCGATAGGTGGATGCCTTTCAGTATCTCCTGTGCGCCGTAACGCTTATGTATCGAGTCAACGGTTAAGCCCATCTGCAATGCGAATCTTTCGTGTGAAAAGGAGGAAGAATACCGGCGGCAACACCAGCAAGCAACACGCCACAGCGGCCATCGAGCGGTTGCCTTCAAGCGTGAACTGCAAAACACTTGTCGTTAGGGTGCGCACCTGGCCCACACCTAGCAGCTGTATCAATCCGTACTCAAACCACGAGAACAGAAATAACTGAACGAGCGAGAGCAGTATAGTCGGACGTGCCGCCGGACGATGAATACGCCACAATCGCTCGCTCACCGAGGCCCCAAGGGTGCCCCCCGCATCATCAGTCACCTTGCGGTCGGCGGTCCAGAAGGTGCTGAAGAGAATGAAGCTGTACGGTGTGGCAATGCACAGCTGCGCGAGCAAGACGCCGCCAAAGGAGGCGGTGAGTCCGCTCCAGGCGAAGTAGAATTGCAGGTTCGCAGCGCTGATGACCGGGGCCGTGCAAAAGGGTACCAATGCCAACCACAGAATCAGTTTTCGGCGCCGCGATCGCAAGAGCAACCAACCGGTGAAAAAACCTAGTACCGTGCCCACAACCGCAACCGCAACCGCAAGAATGACCGAGGTGAAAATGAGCGCCCCAAGCCCATCCGGACGTACGACCGATGCCCAGTTGCGCAGCTCCCATTCGGGCAGCACGGAAGGGTAAGCCCACTGCCCGGCGAACGACAGCATCAGCAACACTGCCAGAGGCAGTGTGTACACGATGAAAAGCAATCCACGGGTGAGTTTAACGTCCATAGTTGCGGTTCAAAGGTTGTACAATTACCAGCGCAAATCCGGCAATGAAGAGCGCCCATAAAGCCGACAGCGCATACCCTTCCGGAATGCGTGCGAGACTGTACCCACGGAGTTTGTCGATGATTTCAACGCTCATCGGTCGCAGCGATTGCGATCCGAGCAGCAACGGCACTTCGTACGTGCCCAGCACGAAGACGAACCACACAATGATCAACGTGATGTTGCGCCGCAGTACCAGGGGCAAAAACAACTTGAAAAAGCGCTCTCCTGCAGATGCACCGAGGGTGCGCGCAGCATCGAGCTGAACCGTAACATCCCGCCGGGAGGCGGAAAGCAAAAAAAGCACCGTGAAGAAGGCAAATGACAAAAGGGTGTGCGTCAAAAACACGGCAATCCCCAGCGGATCGCTCACCAGAGTGGGAAAATCAGACGCGCTATTGATCACGCCGATTGAAGCCAGGGTGCGCGAGAGCAGACCGGTGTCTGACAAAAAGTGAAAGCCGAAGAAAGCCGCTACAATCGGGGGCATCGCCAGGGGTAGAAAGAACCATGAAGGCAGTACGCTGCGTCGCTGCGTGAAGAGCACGCGCAACACCATGAAGGCCAGCGCCGCCGCCGTGAGGGTGGCTCCACTTGCCAGCAACAGGGTGTAGCCGAAGCTCTCTGCAAAGCGGCCGGTGCTGAAAAGGGCGGCGAAATGGTCAGTTGTAAAACCGTCAGATTTAAACCCGACGAGGCCCAGTCCGTTCAGCAACGCATACCCAATACCCAGCCATGCGGGCAGAGCGATAAGGAGGATGAACAGAATGAGGGCCACTTTTCTCACTGCGCTTCAATCACGTAGGTTCTGAAATCTTCGTAGAGGCGGATCATGTACTCCGGCGCCGGCTCCTGAATCGCATTCTGCTCGAGCACTTCGCGCGGGGGCGCATAGGTGCGCTGATCAAGTGAGTCAACCTTTGCCTGCATTTCAGCCGGCAACTTTGAACGGTCAAGCACGGTACCGTCGCCCCAGACTTTCGGGTCTGCCTTGCGCAGTTGTGCTTCAGGTGAAATGAGGAAATTCACCACGGCCATGGCTCCGGCCTTGGCCGCACTGTGTTCAGTAATGCCCATGTAGTGGCTGTTCTGAATGGTGCCGCTCTCAAAGGTATACGCACGACTGCTCTCCGGCAGGGTGCCGTTGATGACTTTGTTTTCGACCTCGCCGTCGTTGTTGCTCATCGTGAACCACAGTTCGCCATTGCTGAAGAGCTGGTGCATCGGCGCAACGGATGCCGGAAAGGTGCGCCCCTCGCGCCAGAAGTACTGCTTGTTGCGGTTGAGGTACTCCCAGAGTTCTTTCGAGAGTTGCTCATAACGCGCTTCATCAAACTCCCCGTCAAGTGAATGCGGATCACCGGCAAGGTTGGCCAGCATTGACTTCAGCAAGGTCATCCCCGTGAAGTCGGTGGGGATGGTAAACTTACCCGGGTGTGTACGCACCCACTCCTGCAGCTCTGCAAGGTTCTGCGGCGGCTGCGCCACATGATCACTGTTGTAAATCAGGCAGAGTTGCACGTTGCCCCATGGACATTCATACCCCTCTGTCGGTTGCTGAAAATCGGTGTTAATGAAGGGGTTGTCGAGATCGAGGTAGCGGCTGTTGGGGAGCGCGCTCACGAACGGCCCGTACAAGGCGTCCATCTCGCGGAGCTGGAAAAACGTCTCGCCGTTGATCCACATCAGGTCAATGTCGCTTTCACTGACCTGCGCCTGCTGCTCGGCAAGCAAGGTCGACACAATCTGGCTGCCTTGTCCGCTTGAGATTTCGAGGTTGACGCCGTACTGCTCTTTGACCATCGGCGTCACGTAGTCGCTCATGTAGTCGTTGATCAGCGGGTCTCCTTGCCACATCATCAGTTGAACGGTCTGACCCTTTGCGCGCGTAAGCACAGAATCCCACGGCAGGGCGGTCAGGTCAACCGACGCATCCGCCGCTCCCGATAGCGATCGGGATGCGGCGTCTGAAGAAGCATCACTACCACACGAGGTAGCGAAAATCACGAACAGGAGGGCGAACAGGATATTTTTCATGCTACGAAGTTCGGTCAAAAGGTGTAACGCAGGCCGAATTGGAACTGGCGTGGTGGTGCCGCGTTGCGACGAACGAGCAGCCCGCTGTCAGCCGGACCGACCTGGATCTGGTTGCTCTGCGTGGCGTTGTTGCTGTACCCGCTGAGATTCTCGGCGTTGAGTGCGTTAAAAACCGATGCGGTGATAGCAATGCGCTGGCCTTCGGCAATCGGAATGTTGTACTGCAGGTTGACATCGAAGGTCGTGCTCCACGGCAGGCGGTCGCTGTTGCGATCTTCACCCGGTGCGCGGTCACTGTTGCCTACGTAGGCATCTCCGAATGAGCGTCCGTCGCCGTTAAGGTCGGTCGTGCCGTATAAGGTCGCATCCGGAATACGATTGATCGGCTGGCCGCTCTGCAGCAATGCCGCCAATGTCGCCGAGAAGTTGCGTATCGGATACCAGGTCAGGAAACCATTGATCATGTGGGTGCGGTCGTTGATCGATGGACCCCATTCGTTGTCGAAGTTGTTGGCATCCATCGCGCGGAAGTTGATGTCTTCTGTGTTGTTTTCGAGACGTGACAAGGTGTACACCAAGCGATACGAAACCTTGTCTTCTCCGCGGTCTTTGTTCAGTGTGAAACTCGCAGCCCAGTAACGTGAACGACCGGCTGCTTCGGTCATCATCACGTTGCGCGAAATGCCGCGGAGGGTGTCGCCCTGCACGATGCTGTAGATGCCGTTTTCGTCATTGAAAATCGGCACCGGACGGGTTAGGTCGGCTTCGTCTTGCGGACGAACCTCTACGTTATCAGGGTCAATCGGGTAGGCCTCAGGCGCATTCAAATCGCGCAAGCGGAAGAGGTTCTCACTCTGG
The DNA here is from genome assembly GCA_018402085.1 of Flavobacteriales bacterium. Taxonomy (GTDB): domain Bacteria; phylum Bacteroidota; class Bacteroidia; order Flavobacteriales_D; family Sanyastnellaceae; genus Sanyastnella. The sequence continues at coordinate 3,191,305 of JAGYJM010000002.1, forward strand.
TTGTGCACGAGGTCAACGTAAAACAAGGTGTTGTCGTCAATCTGGTACTGGTAGCCGAGTGTGAACTGGTGCGAGTACGGATTGTCATACCCGTTGGGATTGAGAATGCGCAGCTCGTTCTGAAAAATCTGCTCGCGTTGATCCTGCAGCTCACTTGCCAGCGGGCCATCGAGGTAATCGACGTTGCTAACGTTGGCGGCTACGTTGCCCGCGTTGGTGACCGCTGCAATGTCGGTGTCATCCGGCAGGATACCGAGGTTGACCAGCTGCGCCACCTGTGTTTGGTAGTCAGCAGAGTTCGAGTTGAATTGCAACGCGTCGCTGTAAATGGCGTAGAGCACTTTTTCGTAGAAGAGTCCGTACCCACCGCGAATGGCACTGCGCGGACTCAATTTATAGTTGAAGCTGAGGCGCGGTGCGATGTTGTTCATATCGCCTTCATCGCCGGCGCCCACGCTGAGGTCGTCGTAATCATAGCGCACACCGAGGTTCAGGTTGAGGCGCTCGTTGACATCGATCTGGTCTTCGAAATAGACGCTGTAGATGTTCTGCGTGCCGTCGAAAGCACTTTGGCGCAGCTCAACGGCGTAGTTGAGTACTTCAGCGTCTGACGGAATGGCTCCCGCACCGAGGTCTGCCCCCGGATTGGTCGCTGCCAGCGCAGTGAGTTGATCTTGTGTCAGCTTCACCGTGTAACTGCCATTCGGATTGCCTCCGCCAAACAGCGAGAAGGTGGATGCCTTCACCTGCGCCCCGGCTTTCAGGGTGTGACGGCCTTTGTAGAAGGTGAACTTCTGGTGAAGTTGCTGGGTGTTCTCCAGTTCTCTGAAGCGGAAACCGGGGTGACCGAGCACGGCAATGGTCTGCTCTTGCGGGTCCAGCACGCTCACGTTCGGGTCATCGGGGTTGTTCGGGTCTGCGTAATCCCACAAAAAGCGACCGTAGAGGTAGTTGGTTTCCGAGACCCAATCATCGCCGAAATACGAATGGCGAAACGCTACGTTCAGCGAGTTACGGGTTTGCGTGTTGCCGGCAGAGTTGAAGGTCACTCCACCGTCAAGTCCGCCGCCCTGACGCTCGATGCCAACCAGTCCGGCATTTACGCGAAGCATCGACTGGTGACGATCACTCCAGCGGTGATCAATGCGGCCTGAGAGGTAGGTAAATTCGTTTTGCCCGCGCACGGTCGTGTTAACGCCGAGCTGCGGCGAGTTCAGCAGGTTGTCTTTGATGTCGCGGGTGTACTCGGCATTGATGTAGTAAAAGGTCTTGTCTTTGACGAGTGCACCTCCGAGGCCAAATCCTGCCTGGTGGCGTTGAAAGCCGTCTTTGACCTGGTTACCTGAAAGGTCGCGTTGTGCGTAGGGTGACTCAGCGTCTAGCACCGCTCCCGGACGGGTCAGGTAGAAAACTTCACCCGTTTGTTCGTTGCTTCCGCTTTTAGTGGTGATGTTGATGACCCCGTTGGCCGTGAGTCCAAACTCTGGTGAGAAGTTGTTCGTAAGCACTGTGATGTTGTCGGTAAAGCCCACGGGAATTGCGAAACGTTGTCCGCCGAGAAAGTTCTCGTTGTTGTCCATCCCGTCGATGAGGTAGTTCGTGAAGAGCGGATTGGCGCCGTTGATGGCGACATTCGGCGCTTCGGGATAGAATCCGGTGGCTTGCGTGATGTTGGGCAGACGGTACAGCGCACGCGTGATGTCGCGCCCTTCTATCGGCACTTCTTCGATTTCGCGGGCACTTAAACTGCTGGCCACCTCGGCGTTGCGCGTGTTGAGTTGCGTTACGAGGTTGCGTCCGCTGCTGATCGTCGCGGCCTCGAGTTCAACGCTTTGCGATTTGTAAATCAACAGACTCACTGAAGCGCTCTGGTTTACACGTACATTCACATAGCCCGTATCTACATTCGTATATTCCGGGTGCGCCCCGATGTACACGCGATAGCGTCCGGCGCGTGGCACATTGAAGCGAGCCTTTCCACGTTCATCGCTGGTACGCTGTTGTTTAAATCCGCTTTCTTGTTGATCAATGATCACGTCTACATCGCTCACCGTCTCGAGCGAAGTGAGGTCATACAGCTGGATGGTAACATCCGATTGGGCCAGGGCGGTGAGGTTCAGCACCACGAGGGCCATAACAATGAGGTTTTTCATTGAAGTGTTTTGGTCGGCGTATCCCGATGGCATTCGGGAGCGCCGGATGAGGTTTACTGAAAGAATGAGAGGGATGCGTACTCGCATCCAAAGAGAAATCAGGCCGCCTGAGGGGGACCACGCAGGATGTGCGCCGCATGGGCCACTGCATCCGGAAGAAGGATGTCGTTTTGAACACTGAGAGGTGCTGTGGTTTCAAGCGCTTTTTTCAGGCGCAAAAGCGCCTGGATGCGTCGGTCTGTCGTGTTTTCAAGTGCAAATGCCCGGAGGTCATGGTGCGTGTTGACATCCGCCGCTTTTGCGGCGAACAAGAGCACAGCCCCCGTCTGCTGCAACTGCGCCGTCAACGCTGCGTGCACGCGCGACGAATGCCACGGAATGACAGCAAAGTCGAGTTGATTGAAGGTCTCGCGATCGAGTCCGATCAGCCAATCGCCACCGCGGCGGTCGGGACCCAGAATGGCCGACTGACCGGCATCGGGCAGCGCATCGATGGACTGCTGAAGCAGCTCAGGACGGCACTCGGCGCCATCGGCACCGATGAGCAGCACGCGGTCGAAACCGGCTGCGAAGGTGTCTTGAAAAGCGTTGTGGAGCCGCTCAGCGAATGAACGTCCACGCTGCTTTTCCGTATCAATCACCACCACCGGCAGTCCACTTTGCTGCGCTGCTTCGAGCGTCTGATGTTGCAAATGCGCCACCAATCGCTCATTCGCCACCTGCGAGAGGTGCGGCAACACGCGCTTGCGTCGGGCATCTTCGCGAGCAGTGCGGGTGAATATAGCGAGGGCAGTACGCATGGGGGCAAGGTAATGAATGTAAGCCCACACTGCAGTGTGGGCCATGGAAAAGGAACCTGTAAGCCCGCACTGCAGTGCGTGCCGTTCTATGGCACCTAACCAACTTTCGCACCCCTCAATGAGCAAAAATCATACAAAAAGCTCAACAGGAAGTGCAAAACGACTACATTCGTGTCTGCAATAAAAGAATCGTGGACACACTGTACCAAAAATACCGGCTGCTCTTGCAGCAAACTGACCTAAGCTTTAAACGTTATCTCTACGGTGAGATCGATTGGAGCAGCCGTATGGTAGGTATTGTTGGTCCGCGGGGAGTGGGAAAGACCACACTGATTCTCCAGTATATCAAAGAGCACCTGGATGCAGATAAAGCACTCTATGCCACAGCAGACGACCTGTTTTTTAGTGAAAGCCGCTTGTATGATCTTGCTGACGACTTTTTTAAGCATGGTGGCGAAGTGCTGTTTGTGGATGAGATCCATAAGTACCCGGAGTGGTCGAGAGAATTGAAGAACATTTACGATTCGCTGCCCGGATTGAAGCTGGTCTTCACGGGGTCGTCTGTGCTAGATATCCTGAAAGGGTCATCAGATCTGAGCAGACGGGCGGTTATGTATGCCTTACAAGGACTTTCTTTTCGGGAATATCTGCAGCTATATCATGGCATAGAACTGGGAGTCTCCGACCTGGAAAAGGTAATTCAGCATCAAGTGGAATGGCCTGAAGGAATCCGGCCGCTTCCCTTATTCGATGACTACCTGAAGCGTGGTTATTACCCATTCGGTATCGAGGGTCAGCTCACGCTGCGGTTGAGTCAGATCATCGTGCAAACGCTTGAATCAGATATCCCACAGTTTGCGAATTTGAATGTGAGCACCGCCCGGAAGCTGAAACGGCTGCTCGGGATTATTGCTGAAAGCGTGCCGTTCAAACCGAACTTCACAAAGATTGCATCTATTATTTCAGTCAGCCGTAACTCCCTCGACGACTATCTCGCATACATGGAAAGCGCTGGACTCATCGCGCAATTGCGGAGCGGAACTTCCGGTATCCGCGGTCTCGGAAAGGTCAGCAAGGTCTACCTCGATAACACGAACATTGCTCATAACCTACAGCCTGAGTCGCCCGATAAGGGGAACCTCAGAGAGACCTTCTTTTACAATCAAATGCGATTGAAATACCGGGTTGAGGCCGCCGATAAAGCTGACTTTAAGCTTGAAGATTACACCTTCGAGATCGGCGGAAAGAACAAGAAGCAATCACAGATCCATCAAGACGGCAGGTCGTTTATCGTAAAAGACGACATCGAATTCGGTTATCGAAATGTGATTCCCCTCTGGGCGTTCGGACTGACGTATTAGGCGCAATGCATTACGCGCATCGAAATGGAAGTAGAAATGAAAATGAGAGTGAGAGTGAGAATGGAAGGAAAGGTGGGCCATGACGCCGCACCCCGAGAGGGACGGCCTTCCACAAACAAGGTCAGCGCAAGTATGCGCTGGAGTATATTCCTTGATTGTCCCGGGGCCGCACCCCTCAGTCGATCTTTCCCTTCGTGAAAATCGACAGCTCCCCTCGGCGGAGGGGAGCAACCTCCTGAAAGACTTCTCAATTTCCCTGCTACCTAACAGCACCCCAGTTTCCCAGTTTCCCGGTTTCCCGAATCGTCCTTAAGTCCATCGTCTAAGCTCAGTCTCCAACTTCACAAACAGGGTGAGTTTGAAAGAATGAACGAAGATGCCCGGGCACACCTTGATTTCAGCCGGTAGTCTAAAATCAAAGCTGCGACAGAGTTGCTCTGAACTAATTGCGGTACTTTTATACTTTCATGTAATCTATCATGCCCGAGTTCAAACGTCTGGAAGATCTCCAGACAAGAGTAGCGAAAGCCCTCCTCATCGCTTCAAGCATGCTGATTTTCGGTATCAGCCTCAGCGATCTGGTGTTGGGTTTTTGGCTGCTCGCCGCCATCAAAATGGCCCTTATTTTACTCTTCGTCTGGGCTTACCACAAATTGCGCAATGAAGGATATAAAGAATCGAATACGCACTTGGTGAACATACCTGTGCTGGTCTTCTTCTCGTTGAATTTTCTAACCAACCAGGGCATTGACGGCCCTACGCTTGCCGGAATGCTATCGCTTTTCGTCGTTTACCCCATTCTTTTGTCTAAGCCCTGGAAGTGGGTTTATACGATTGTCACCTTACTTTTAATAGCCGTGTTGTTGCTTGTCAGCATTGACAAACAGCTACTATTTGTGGCTGATTATTCCAGCGAATCCCTGCGTGTTTACGACCACATCTTCACCTATGCCGCGATGGGTGTTTTTCTCACACTATTGGTGAGCCTGGTCATCAACTTCTACCGGAAACAAAATATAGATTTAGAGCGCGCCAGGCTTGAACTTTCGAAGCAAGTAGCTCGCGAAGAAGCAGAGAAAAGTCGAAAAAGTGAGCTTTTGGGCATCTTGGCGCATGATGTTCGGGCACCCGTGGCCAATTTGAGCCAAATCATGAAACTGTATGAGAGGGAAGTCTTGAGTGCTGAGGCCATGGCCGGACTGATGGATAGCATACGCTACCGCCTTCGTGACCTTGAAGGTACAATTGATAATGTCTTAGGCCAGATTCACCTTGAGAATACTCTTGAAACCGATGGACACGAGTCTATTGATCCCTCGGGTATTACTCAAGAGTTGACTGCCCTTTTGCGGTACAAGTTTGATGCAAAGAAACAGACCTTGCTCTTTCTGGATAATTCGAGCCGGGGTTCGCGTTTAACGAAGACGCAGGTTGCCAATACCCTTGCGCTCATTTTAAGGAACCTGCTCGACAATGCGCACAAATATTCACCAGAAGGCTCGGAGGTCAGAATTATCTTGTCAGACACCCCGAAGGCGCTCGAATGGAAAATCATTGATCAGGGGCCCGGGATACCAGAAGAAATGAAAGACCGCTTATTCTCAAGCAGCATTCAGTCTAAGCAGGGCACTGGGGTCGGACTGTATATCTGCAAATCGCTGGCTGATCGTATTAGTGCGGCGCTGCACTTTGACACCGGCTCCTCTGGCACGGTATTTACCGTGCACTTCCCGCTTGAAAAGCCATAAATAATAATTTGGCTCCTCCTCTTTGTCGGCTCCGGACTTGCAATGCCAGACTGTTGCTCGAAGCTTATGGTTTTCTCGTAATGGCTTCAGCCGTTCAAAGAAGAATAATGAATGAACAGTAAATGGTGATCCGCGAGTTGAATCCGAAATCAGAATTGAGTTGCGAACTCACTCTCCAACCCAAACTCCAACCGCTCCTTCACAAGGGCACCAATTACGAAAACAGTTTGAGCTTGGGTTGGAGTTGGTGTGTGAGTGGTGTCCGCGCTTAGTATCCCTGCTCACCGATTCTTCGCCGTTTCCAGGCTCTCCGTTTTTCAACATACCAGCCTTGCTGTAGGTCGATAAATCGAATTGTTTCCCGGTTTCCCGAATCGTCGATTCGTCCATGAGTCCATAAGTCGATTCGATGCGCTTCGCTTCAAAAGCCCGGCGGCAATAGCCGCCGCCACCCTGTATTTAACCCCACAAACAAGGTCAGCGCAAGTATGCGCTGGAGTATATTCCTTGATTGTCCCGGTTCCGCACCCCTCAGTCGATCTTTCCCTTCGTGAAAATCGACAGCTCCCCTCGGCGGAGGGGAGCAACCTCCTGAAAGACTTCCCAATTTCCCTGCTACCTACCAGTTTCCCGGTTTCCCGAATCGTCGATTCGTCCATGAGTCCATGAGTCCATAGGTCGATGCGCTTCGCTTCCACAAACCGGCGGCAATAGCCGCCGCCACACTACTCGACGTAACGTGTAGCAGGGTCAGCGCAAGTATGCGCTGGAGTATATTCCTTGATTGTCCCGGTTCCGCACCCCTCAGTCGATCTTTCCCTTCGTGAAAATCGACAGCTCCCCTCGGCGGAGGGGAGCAACCTCCTGAAAGACTTCCCAATTTCCCTGCTACCTACCAGTTTCCCAGTTTCCCGAATCGTCGATTCGTCCATGAGTCCATGAGTCCATAGGTCGATGCGCTTCGCTTCCACAAACCGGCGGCAATAGCCGCCGCCACCCTGTATTTAACCCCACAAACAAGGTCAGCGCAAGTATGCGCTGGAGTATATTCCTTGATTGTCCCGGGGCCGCACCCCTCAGTCGATCTTTCCCTTCGTGAAAATCGACAGCTCCCCTCGGCGGAGGGGAGCAACCTCCTGAAGGACTTCTCAATTTCCCTGCTACCTAACAGTACCCCAGTTTCCCAGCTCACCAGTTTCCCTGTTCTCCAGTTTCCCGAATCGTCGATAGGTCTATAAGTCCATGGGTCGACCGGTCTACACCGGCTTCTTGAACATGAACTTGTACTTCACACGGTTCAGGTACCAGTACATCACCGGCACGATCACGAGCGTCAGGAAGGTCGCGAAGGTCAAACCGTAAATGATCGCCCACGACATCGGCTTCCAGAAGATGTTGTTGTCACCACCCACGTAAATGCCCGGGTCATAGTCTGATAAGAAGCCCACAAAGTCGATGTTCAAACCTACCGCCAGCGGCAGCAGACCCAGAATCGTTGTGATTGCCGTCAGCAGTACCGGACGTAAACGCACCTTGCCGCCTTCTACTATCGCGTTCACGACCTCATCAAACGGCAGGCGGTCATTCTCGTCAAGGCCAAGCTCCTCTTTGCGACGCTCGCGGATGAGGTTCGTGTAGTCAATCAGTACGATCGCGTTGTTCACCACCACCCCGGCGAGCGAGATAATACCAATCATGGTCATCAGGATCACAAAGTCCATCTGGAAGATCACCAGTCCGAGCAATACCCCGATCAAACTGAAGAAGACCGAGAAACCGATGATAAACGGTGTCGAAATCGAATTGAACTGTGCCGTAATGATTAAAAAGATCATAAAGAGCGCAATCATCAGTGCCGTGATGAGGAAGTTCAGCTCCTTTTGCTGCTCTTCCTGCTGTCCGGTAAACTCCCATGAAATGTTTTCCGGCATCTCGAAGGCCTTCAGCTCCTTCTTGAGCTGCGCCACGATTTCGTTGGCGTTGTAGCCTTCAAGTACGTTTGATTGAATCGTGATCACGCGGTCAAGATCCAGACGTTTCACGGCAGAGAAGGTGTTCGACTTGTCGTAGCTGGCAACTGCCGAGATCGGAATCTGCTTGATGCGCCCTGTCGCCGGATCCCGGAAGGTAATTTTCTGATTCATCAAGGCGTCCGGGTCGTTGCGGTATTCTTCAGCAAAGCGGATGTTGATCGGATAATCGTCTTCACCATCTTTGAAGGTGCTCACTTCCTGTCCGAAAAGGGCCGTGCGAATGGCATTTCCCACCTGGTAGGTCGAGAGTCCGTAACGGCGTGCCTTATCGCGGTCAATGGTGACCGGCATTTCCGGTTTGTTTTTGTTGACGTCGAGTTTCAGCTCTTCGATACCGGCGATGCGGCGATCTTCGATGAATCGCTGCATTTGCGTAGCATATTGCATAATGCTGTCGTAGTCTTCACCTTTGATTTCGATGTTGATCGGCGGGCCTTGCGGCGGACCATTTTCGTTTTTGGTGACTACAATTTCGGCCTCCGGAAAGTTACGGAGGTCTTCACGAATCGCGTTCAACACATCATTGGTGCTGAGTCCGCGGCGTTCCTGGAACTTCACAAATGAAACGGTGATCCGCGCTTTGTGCGGGGTGTTTCCCATCTGCGGGCCCTGATTCGGGTCACTGGTTCCGTTACCCACTTGTCCGATCACCGAGTTCACCAGAAAGCTCTCCGGTTCTCCGGTATTCGGGTCGGGCATCTGGAATTGCTCACTGTTAACCACTGCGAGCACCCTGTTTTCAATGTCTTTCGCAACGCGATTGGTTTCTTCAATGGCGGTGCCGATCGGCTTCTCAATAAAGACGTTGAGGTACTGCGGCTCATTTGACGGAAAGAACTCTACCTTCGGCGTGAAGGCCCCCATGAGCACTACCGCAACGACCAATAAACTGGCGGTGCCGAAGAAGAAGACCCATGGACGTTTACCGGCGAGTACCCAAGAGAGAAAGCGCTCGTAAACGCGCTCCAGTTTCGGTAGTAAACTTTCCTGAAAGCGGTCTGCCGTTGGTGTGAGCACGTAGGCATTGAGAAAGCCGAGAATACCGGCAACGAGCAAAATGTTGCCGAACACGCGAAGTCCGTTGGCGAGGCCCGACGTGTCCGCATCCGGCGCTTCTGCGCCGAAAGAAAGAAACACAAATAACGCACCCGCCGCAACCAGAATACCGCTTACGATGTTTGACCGGCGGTTATTGGGCTTGATTTCAGCACTCGGCCTCATGAAGAGCGAGGCCAGCACCGGGTTGATTACCAGTGCCACGAAGAGCGATGAGGAGAGTACGATGATCAGCGTGATCGGCAGGTATTTGAGGAATTCGCCCATCATGCCGGGCCAGATGGCAAGCGGCACAAAGGCAGCAAGCGTGGTAGCGGTAGAGGCAATGATTGGCCAGGCAACCTCCCCAACGCCATATTTCGCTGCCTGAATCGGATTGAAGCCTTTTTCATCCATCAACCGATACACGTTCTCCACTACCACGATCCCGTTATCCACGAGCATGCCCAGAGCGAGAACCAGTGAAAACAGCACCATGGTATTGAAGGTGATGCCCATTGAATTCAGGATCATAAACGACATGAACATCGATAGGGGGATGGCTACCCCAACAAACAGCGCGTTGCGAAGACCGAGAAAGAACAATAACACACCCACCACGAGGATCACCCCGAAGATGATGCTGTTTTGCAGCTCCTCAACCTGTGCGCGCGTTTGGTCGCTCTGGTCGTTGGTAATCGAGATGTTCAGGTTTTCAGGAAGCTCCGTGGCGCGTGTCTCGGCGATAATCGCGTTGATCTTGTCAGACGCCTCGATGAGGTTCTCGCCCGCCCGTTTAATAATATCAAGCGAAACCACCGGCTGAAGGTACTCGCGAGCGTAGCTTTCTTTTTCTTCTTCTTTGAACTTCACTTCGGCGATGTCGCGGAGATACACCACGTTCGCTTTTTCATTTTTAACGATGACCCCGCCAATTTCAGACGGGTCTTTAAATTCACCCACCACTTGCATGGTGCGGCGGTAGTCGTCAATGGTTACGTCACCACCTGAAATGGTCAGGTTTTCTTGAGAAATCGCATTGGAGATGTCGTTGAAGCTGATGTTCATCGCCTCGGCCTTGAGATAATCAACCTGCACCTCAACTTCTTTATCCATCACCCCGCGGATATCTACTTTCGATATCTCCGGAAGGTCTTCGATGCGGTCTTCAAGCAGCTCAGCGTACTGCTTGAGGTCGTCAAGCGAGTAGTCTCCTGACAGATTCACGTTCATCACGGGCATCAACTCGGAGAAGTTGAGCTCAAAAATGTTGGGGTCTGCCGGCAGGTCTTTCGGAAACTCAGGGTCAGACTTAGCGACGTCTACTTTATCTTTCACCTTGCGCAATGCCTCGTCAGGGGTAACATCAAAGTCAAATTTGACCTGAATAGCCGAGTAACCCTGCTGCGAAGTGCTGGTGATTTCATCAACGCCGGTGATTGTATTGATCTCTTTTTCGAGCGGACGCGTGATGAGTTTTTCGATGTCAGTCGGACTGTTTCCGGGGTATGCGGTACCGATGTAAATTTCAGGCACAACCACCTCCGGGAAGCTCTCTTTCGGCACGGTGACGTACGAGTACACGCCTGCAAACAGAATGATGAAGGTGATCACCAGTACGGTAGTCCGGTTGTTGACCGACAGGCTGGTCAGCGCGAACTCTTTGAGCTTTCCTTTGCCGCCTGAACCGTTTCCGTTTTCTTTATCGAGTATGTCTTTCATGTTGACAGTCTTATGGCCTTTGCACCTGTGTTAAACCGTTGTGTGTTTCAGGTTTCCGCCGTTTTCACGGCGAAAAACTCCGGATGCGAACACGATCTGCACGTTCGCAGGTTAGATTACTTCAGGGCAACTTTTTTAGGTTCTGCGAAAAGCTCAACTTCTTGTCCGTCAACCACCCGACGCGCACCTTTGTCAACAATCAAGTCGCCGTTTTCGAGCCCTGATTCAATAAGGATGTTACCTCGGTACGATTGCCCGGTCTGCACAGGGCGCTTCTTCACGATGTACCGTTCATTTTCTTGTTCAAGCACGTAGAGAAACTCTTGATTTTTAGTGTCTTGCTGCACCATAGAGGCGGGTACAACCATGGCGCTGTCAATGTGGGAATCATTGATGCGGAGGGCGCAGTACATATTTGGCCTCAGATGCTTGTGGTTTTCAAGAGCGACCGTCACCTCAAACGTTCGGTTTTCAGGCTTTATGAAGCGGCCTACCCGCCGAATGGTGGAAGGAATGGTATCAATATCCGGCACCACCACCTCGACGTTCATGCCTTCAGACACGTACGGCACATAGTTCTCACTCACATCAGCGGTCACGTACATTTCGTTCAGGCTGACAATGCGCGCCACCGGCATCGCCGGGGAGGCCATTTCACCCACCCTTGGCGTGATCTGATCCACGACACCGCTGAACGGAGAGCGCACAGTGCCCTGACTTACCTGCTTACTGAGCGTGGCCAGGGTGTTTTCTAAGCGGTCTTTATTGTTTTTTGCCTCGAGGTATTGTACTTCAGAGCCGATGTTCTGTTCCCAGAGCCTGCCCTGACGCTCAAAGATGTCTTTGGCGAGTTCATACTGAGTCTCTACTTCATCGATATTTTTTTGCAACAGTTCGGTATCAATGGTCATCAGCGCTTGTCCGATCGAAACCTGGTCGCCTTCCTGCACCAGCACATTTTTTATGATGCCTTGCGTTTCGGGGTAAACCTCTGCATTTCGGTTGGTTTCAATGTTGCCTTGTACGGTAAAGTAGTGCTTGAATGTGCTTGGTGCGGCTCGCAGAGCAGTCACATTGACGACGTCATAGGTGCCTGCCGCGCGGGCAATGGCTTCTTCTACATCCGTGAGCTCTCCTGTAAGCGACTCCAGCTCTGTTTTCAGTGAGTCACGCTTTTGCTTGAGCCCCTGAAGATCAGCGTTTTCTTCAACCGGCGGCTGGCATGCGGTGAAGAATACCAGTGCAAAGGCGAAAAGCAGCGAAAATGACAAGAAGGTCTTCATATTTCGTGGTTGTTCAAGTGTTGGCGAAATCCGTTTCATCAGAAGTTGTTAAGTGCCTTGTTCAGGCGGGTGCGAGCGTTGAGTAATTGCAGAGTGGCATTGATATAGTTGCCCTGGGTAGTCAGCATCTGGTTTTGTGCCTGAGACAGTTCAAAGCTGCTTGACATTCCTTCATTGTACTTTACCTGAGTGGTGTTGTAAATGCGTTCAGCCAGCGCCATGTTGCGTTGCTGTATAGACCGTTGCTCGAGGGCGTTGTCGAAGTCAATTTTCGCAGAGCGGTACTCGAGGCGGGCCCCTTGTTCGATTTGTTGAAGTGCTGCTTCAGCTTTTTCGAGATCGACCTTCGCTTTTTCGATGCGCTGATAGCCCATCGAGCTTCCGAAAATGGGCCAATTGAGCTGTACTCCCCAAAGCTGGATAGGGAACCAGCGGCCACCGCCGTCAAAGAAGCTGAATTCGTTGCGCTGAGCGTTCTGCTGGTAAGTGTAAAAGGCATTGATCGACGGCAGGCGGCGAGCTTTTTCGTTTTTAATACCCAGCTCTGCCAGGCGCACATAATTCTGTTGCATCATGACCTCCGGGTTGGCATCAAGGTTAAGTGGTGCACTCAATAACGCCACCTCGTCTCCTTTAACCAGTGAGTCAACGGTATCGGTCAGCTCAAGTTCTGCAGAAAGATCGAGCCCGATCTGAAATTTCAGCATGTCAAGCGTGACTTCTTCCTGTTGCTCCGCATACTTAATGCGCGAATCAAGATCAGCGAGAGAGAGCTCAAGCTGATCAACATCCTGCGCTTCGGCAAAACCGTTCTCATATAAAGCCCTGGTTTCTTCAAGCGAGTTTTCCAGCACACCGCGACTATCTTTGAGAATGGTCACATTCTCCTGCGAGATCAGCACCATGTGGTAGGCCTCCGCCACCTGCTGGCGGGTCTCTGCTTCAGACTTCCTTACGCCAACTCGCATCGCCTCTGCATAAGCCTTTTGAGCCTGCAGTCCAATGAAGAATGACCCGTCGAAAATGAGCTGTGATGCGGTGAACCCCGCGGTCACCGTTTGCTCATTGCCGAATTGAAACTCCTGCAGCCCGTCAGGATCTGGTGCCGGGGCATTGAGCGGAACCCCGGTTTCTTGAGCGACACCGGCAAGAAACTGCGTAAGGTAGTCAGGGAAACCGAAGGCGTCTGCCGGTGCTACTTGCACAGGAATGTCAATGAAATTGTTGTACTCCAGGGTTCCGTTGACCTGGGGAAGGCCTGCTGAAAGCGTCTCTTTCACCTCGCGCTCGGCCTTTGCAGCGTCAAGCTGTGCAGATCGCACATTGAATGCATTGTCAATCGCATACTGCTGTGCTTGTTCCAGGCTCATGCGAAGCACTTCCTGCGACTGCGCGCCTGTAGCGAACAGCAGCATGACAGCGGTTGTGAACAGTTTCATTCGTATCATTTGGTCGTTGGTGTTTGTTCTTGCCGCACCTTTTCAACGAGGTAGCGAATGCCCTTCTCGCTTGCGATACCGCGTATGTGAAGGCGGAAGAGTTCAAGGTAGAGGTCCTGAAACGAGTAATCGGTTTCTTCAAAAGCAACTTTGCGAAAGAACGACTCTATTCCTGCAACATAGAGCGCCGCCACAACATCCGGATTCAGATCGTTGCGGTAAAGGCCTTCTGTCATGCCTTTTTCCATATTGCGTACGAGGGTCTCCGTAATCGTCTGGTCACGAGATTCTTCCATGCGCTTCATCTGTTCAGGATGGTACTTCTGCATGTCGTACAATACCGACGGATGCAAGTCTTTCACCATCGTGATCACCATGCGCTGCACTTCGAACATCTCATCAATCGCGTTCAATCCTAGCGCGTGAATCTCTGATATCTGGGCATCTTCAAGTTCGCAGTGCAGATCGAAGGCGCGCGTCACCAGGTCATTTTTGTCGCTCACATACTTATATAGCGTCTTTTTGCTGACCCCAAGGTGCCGCGCGATATCGTCCATGTTGACACTCTTGATGCCATAGCGCATGAAGACTTCAATCGCACCGGAAATGATCTTTTGTCCTTTATTGTCCTGTTCTTTGGTCATAGCGTTGGCAAAAATAACTCATTTTCCCTTTTGGAAACGAAAATGGTGTTAAATCGTTTCCGGTGGGTTTGTTGTGTAGCCGCAAAGAAAAGGTTATCGGAATGCTATCAACAGAAAAACCTGCTGAACGGTCATGACGATGGCTTAGCACATCAATGCGTTGCACTCTGCTGATCCGGCATTTTTTAATGATTTTTACGACTGGGTGACCGGTAAAAAAACGCACACAACTCGTCACTGATGCCCTAAAAGCTATCGGATTGCAGTCCGCAACCATTCGCAATTGCGAGCGCTTATCTGTTTTCAACTTGCGCTTTGGTGGTTCTTAACTTGATATAAGATGAAATCTATTTGCGAGGCGGAAGGTCGGTAGCTTTGCTGTGCTCAACCCAAGCAGGATAACAACACTCGGCTTTCCTGTCTCAACTCCTTAGAGGAACCCTTCCGGTTCCTTTTTTTATTGGCTTCCGAAGAGCGGACGCGGTTTGGCAACACCTCCGTCAAGGAGGTAGTCGTTCATTTTCTTTCTGCGTTCTTCGCTAAGTTCACCCGCCAGTTCGAGTGCGTAATATAAAAACAGGCTGTCAACTCTCCTGCTAAAAGGAAAGAAGTCATTTTCATTGATCCGCATCAATTCAGGAGGAGGAGGCTGTCCGAGGCGCATTCTCGCAATAGCCTGATAGACATACATGCGGCATTCAGCTCCGTGGGTGTAGTAGCTGTCTGTTCGAATAAAGTTTTTGCGTGCGCTTTGGATCATGCTGAGCACGAGTTCGTCTTCACCCACGACGATAAGTGACGAACACACCCAATAATGAAAGAAGGGTATGCGCTCGTACTTCTTACTGCTTTTGCACAGCAGCGCATCAATGCGCTTTAGCAAATCGGTCTGAGGTTGCAGTGACACCCCTTCTTTATACCGTTGCTCCATGAGCACGCCGAGAGCTCTTGCCAGGGGAATTCCGTGCACTGAGCCCATGTTGCTCTCCAGCATCACTTCAAGTCCTTCAGCAAATCGCTTAGCCTCTGCTGCATCGCCTACCGAGAGTGCCCTGCGGGCGAGCAGGCTCCATGCGAACATTTTTTCTTCAGCGCTTTCAGCGTGACGCATATACTCCAGCATGGCATATCGATGCCGGGTATTCAGATTATCAACATCTACAAAGAGTTCGAAATAGAACTTTCTTGCGAAAGGGTTTTCAGCCCATTCAGCCCAGAGTTCGCGAACCTGTCCGAGTGGCTCACGGCGCAGCTCATTACCGAGCATCAGCATTGTCTGGTATAGCCGTACGTCAAGCTGTTGTCGATTACGAAACAACATTTCAAACTCAAAGAATTTGCGAATGAAACCGAAGTTTCGGGACCTAAAGCTGACAATCAGAAGTTGTTTGAAGACATCAACCTGGTCCGGATATGACAGTTTTTGAAGTACGACGAGCAATTCTTTTTGTGAGAAACTGCCTTCGTAGGCGTCCAGAATAATCCGGTTCACCTCCTGCATGGGATAAGGCGGAGAAGCGCCCAGCTCCACTTCATAAAAGCTGTGGTATCCACTGTATCGGGCCAGTAAATCAAGTGTTGTTCTGCTGAAGCCTCCGTCATAACTGACCAGCCCGAAAAACCGGCGCAGGGTGTTATAACTCACCGGAGCTTTGAGCTCGTTAGAGATTTCATCAGCCAGCATTTCGCAGTCGCCTCTTGACAATACAGGGCGACCAAAAACCTGCTCTATCTGTTGCTTTAAAATCTCGAGGTCTTTGTTATCCACCTTACTCTTAAATCCAAAAAATAAAGATCAGAGGAATAAATTTAAAATTTCCGACTGTCTGCTTTTACACTGCATTTTGTACCAATTTGTATCTCGCTGGTGCCTCTCACTGGTTTTCGGGCGGCCTCTTTTCGGTATGTGCTTTTGTACCAAAGTGTATCACTCGTTTTTTGTGGTTTCTGCATTTCAGCAGCATCTTTGTACTTGCTGAAAAACATTAGTCCCTCGCGTTAGAATCTGGGTGATCTGTCTCTGTTCAAAGGCTCGCCCTCTCATTTGGTCCTGACTAACGCGGGGGATGTTTTTCAACCCGGTTTCCCTTCTCATTCACCTCTTGCTCACACAGAAACCCTTGCCGCATACTTTCTGAGTTTGCGCTGCGCTTCGTAAGTTTGACACGAGACGCAAGAATACCAAAATGGCTCATTTCTCCAATTGGAGCGGCAACCTCCGGTTTACGCCGGGTAACCTTTTCCGCGCAAGCTCAGAAGAGGCAATCATTGACCTCGTGCAACTGGCCGCTCGTGAAGGCAAGAAGGTGCGGGTTGTGGGAGCCGGACATTCATGGACGCCCCTCGTTGAAACTGAAGACTACTTGCTGAACCTCGATCAGCTTTGTGGGCTCCTTGCCATTGAGGGTAATGAAGCGACGGTCTGGGCCGGCACCCGCCTGAAAGAGCTCGGCCAGCTCTTATTCGAAAAAAACCTGGCCCTGGAAAACCTCGGAGATATTGATGTGCAGGCGATTGCGGGGGCCATCAGCACCGGCACACACGGCACCGGAGTGAATTTCCAGACCATTTCAAACCAAATCAGCCGTTTGCGCATGGTCACCGCCTCAGGCGAGGTGGTCACCTGTGACGCCGAGCAGCTCCCTGACCTGTTCAACGCTGCCCGAACCTCGCTCGGAACATTGGGCATCATCACTCAGATCACCTTGCGGTGTCAGCCGACCTATAAACTTGAGTACCGCGGCGGCAAAGAAAGCCTCGACCACTGCCTGAGTCGCCTGTCTCAATACAACGCCGAAACCCGCAATTTTGAGTTTTACTGCTTCCCTTACAGCGAGAGGGTGCAGACGAAATTCATCAATGAGACGAACGAGGCCCCAACCAAAGATTCTTTGAGCCGGTACCTGAATGATGTGGTCTTGGAAAACGGTGTTTTCGGGGCGATCTGCAACGTGTCGCGAGCCCTGCCGACGACCATCCCGGCATTGAGCAAACTGACCGCCGCGGCGGCGGGCACAAACCGAAAAATAGACCACGCACACCGCATCTTTGCCACGGTGCGTGATGTTCGCTTCAACGAAATGGAGTACAATATTCCTGCAGAAAAACTTCCTGAAGCCCTTAACGCCCTGATGCGAATGATCCGCGATGAGCGCATCAAGGTGAACTTTCCTATTGAATGCCGCTTCGTTAAAAGCGACAACCTATGGATCAGCCCGGCATACCAGCGAAACTCCGCATACATCGCCGTACATATGTTCAAAGGCATGTCTTACCGTGAATATTTCGAGAAAGTTGAAGCACTGATGAGTAACTATGGCGGGCGTCCGCACTGGGGTAAAATGCACTTCCTGTTGAATGACAGCCTTGCAGAACGGTATCCGAAATGGGACGACTTCAAACGCCTTCGCCGCGAAATGGATCCTGACGGGCGCTTCCTGAACCGCTACCTCGAGAAGGTTTTCGGTGAAGCGTAACCGCTGAACCCGGAGCCCACCATCACTTTTCATTTTTAATTCCTGCGTGGGTCTCACAAAAAGCACTTCCCCTCCCCGCGGTAGGTCTTCCATTTCGTTCCGTTATACTGAAAGTTGTCAAGGATGTGCAGCTCATTGAATCGTTCACAAAGCTCTCCGGCTTTTGCGTGGCGGAAATATATATTATCACCAATCCCAAGGCTGTTCCCCTTGATGATCACGGGGGTTTGCACCTCTCCGGCACCTTCTTCACTCACCAGCTGCACATTACAGGGCGTCCATGGCTTAGGAAGGCGCAGAGCATCAGCACTTCCTGATGCCAGATAGCCGCCGCCCATGCAGGTCATCATCCCTTTCTTCGGGATTCTGACAACCGGAAGTGCAAACCCGGCGGCTTCCCGGTGGCGAAATTCGCGGTAGCGATCGAACAGGTGCGGTGCGTAAAAGCCCGAACCGACCGTCACCTCAGTGATATCGTCTTCGGCGCGAGTTGATTCCAAACTACCGGTGCCTCCGCCATTCACAAGCGTTACCTCCGTGAACTCACCCAATGCTGCTACCGCCTTGCGTCTTCGCTCACGGATGATGCTGATCGATCGTTTTTTCAGCAGAGCGATCGCGGCTGTTTTTAAATCGAAAGTCCCATCCGGACGGTCGCCCAGCCCGGCAATCTGCGCCTCATAGCCCATCAGCCCCACCACCTGAAGGTGACGCATCGGAGCAATTTCGTTCATCAGCTTCCTGATCGCATCCCCGCTTTTCAGCGGGCTTCTATACACACCAAAGTACACCCCCGGAAATTTCACCGACATATCGAGGTCAATGCACACCCTGATGATTCTGCCTGTTCGATCGCCCACCCTTTCGAGCATGGCACCGTGCGCCGGGTGATCAACCATGAAAGTTACCTGCTTCCCCGTTTCTGCGAGCTTTTGTGCAGCCGGCTCGTCAACCGTTGGGTAGCCCAACAGAATGTCATCAAACCCCTGTTCAATGAGAAACAGCGCCTCCTCAGGCGCGAACGACATGATGCCCTGAAATTGATCAGACCGCGCAAAAATGTGGTTTAACACCGGCACTGACCGCACCGATTTGCTTGCAACCCGGATGCGCTTATTACCGGCACGCTTTAGGATCTGATCAATGTTGACATCAAGTGCCGTGCGGTCAAGAAAGGCAAAGGGCGCCTCCAAAGAGGTAAACGCGTCTTCAAACATTTCGTGCAAGTCATTCATTGCTGCTGAAATTAAGACATCCTCTACAGAATCATGCTTTAACGCTTGCACCTTTTTTGCGAACTTGCACCTCTATGCAATTGAACCCAACGCACTCCGCACCAGCCGCTTTCCGATGCATTCTGACCGGTATCGTGGCACTCTTCATCAGCATCTCCGCCTTCGGACAGCGCACTCCTGAAGACGCGCTGAAGTTATATCTGGAGCAACTCTCGCAAATTGAGACCCGTGCAGACAGCGTGCGCGGGTTGATCGAAGATGCGAAGTTAGCTCAAGTGCGCGCGCAACTGCGCGCCGTAGGTTATGCCAGTGACGACGCCATTGAACACAGCGCCATGGTGCTGTCGTATTCAGAACAGCATGAGCAGGCACGCTGGGTCATGCACATGATCACCCCTGACATTATTGACGGTAGAGTAACGCGTACCAATGATTTCCGCGAAGACCCTAAAGTACCAACCGGCACTGCTGTAGAAGCTGATTATTTTCTGAAATACGAACAGGAAGACGGCTCTTTCGAGTACGATGGCTTCGGTTATGACCGTGGGCACCTCGCTCCATCTGCTGATTTTCGCTGGTCACAAACGGCGCTTTCAGAATCATATTTCTACTCAAATATGTCGCCCCAGGTGGCTGAATTCAATCGCGGAACATGGGCTGAGCTTGAAGACGCCATCCGCGGCTATATTTACCGCAACAGAGAGCAGTCGTTGTATGTGGTGACACTGCCTATGCTCACTCCTGACCTGCCCGTAATTCAGCGCAGCATCAATCAGGTCGCCATTCCCGAGTATTATTTTAAGGTGGTGCTTGATCTCGAAAAGCAGCGCGGGATCGCTTTCAAGATGCCCAATCGCAAGATTGAAGAACCCTTGCATGCCTTCGCGATCTCTATCGATCAGGCCGAAGAAGAAACCGGGTTTGACTTCTTTCCGTTGATTTCTGAAGACGCCGCAAAAGCGGCGGAAGCGACATTCGACCCTGAAATCTGGTTTTCGGAAGAAATGCTCGGTGACGCTGAACCCTTGCCAGCTCCTGAACTTCCTCGCGGACATTTCAACACTACCCAGGCGCAGCAATACATGGGCTACAGCAAAGATGTTATCATTTGTGGCACCGTAGTAGGCACCCGCACCTCCCGGAGCGGAAATGTCTGGATCAATCTCGATCGTCAATATCCGAACCAGGTTTTTTCGGTGTACATCAAGAAAGAGCATCTGGTCAACTTCAGTTATGACCCTGAAGAGGCTCTAAAAGGACAGGTGTTGTGCATCAAAGGGCGCGTCATGGACTTCGGCGGAACACCAACGATGCGGATCGAACGCGAGAAGGTCGTAGAGATTTACGATTAGGTTTCTGCCAGGCATCAAAATTTGAGTCGCGAGCGGCGATCGTCTCAACATCTTTCGCCTTGTATTTTGTGTTCGGAATGCTGCATCGTGAATCGTGAATTAAAAAAGCCACCCCGAAGGGTGGCTTTTCTCTTGATGTCAGATTCTGATTACCAGCCGGAGTTACCTCCACGGCTGCCACCACGGTCAAAACCGCCGCGACGACCACCGCCGCCGCCGCCACCGCGGTCAAAACCGCCACGACGACCACCGCCGCCGCCCTCTTCACGAGGACGAGCTTGTTTAACTACCATACGACGACCATCGTACTCGCTGTCATTCAGCGCGTCAATGGCTGCCTGACCCTCTGAATCGTCGTCCATTTCAACGAAACCGTAACCTTTAGAGTTGCCGGTGTCGCGGTCCATAATCACCTTTGCAGATGATACCTCGCCATACTGGGCGAATAGATCCATAAGATCGTCCTGAGTTACATTCGAACTCAGCTTTGTAACAAAAATGTTCATTATAGAAAAAATTAAAATAAAATGCGGGGGGATGATGGAGACAGGAAGAATGTGTGTAAATAAATCAGTAATCAAGCCTTGCAGTGTATCTTTTAAAAACCTGTCTGTTCAGACACTGCTAACATGTGAAATTCTTTGAAGCTTTTGCGCTTCGTGAAACAAAGGTAGGCAAATTGCGCACTGCTGCGACAACCCTTCAAAAAAATTAACCTTTTGCCGGTGATTATGAACAATTCGGCTCAACTTTCGTAACAAAGTACTATGGCGGCATGGGCTTCTTCGCTTTCCCGGTTCTGGAGAGCGCTTTCTTTAAGTGGTGCAAAGCAGCTTGAAGAGGTGCGGTACTACCGATCACTGGTACTCAGTAACCAGGTGAGCGTCATCCTGTTCGTGTTTTCACTGATCATTGGGGTCTCTGTGTACACTACGGTTCCTCAGAACACTCTGATGATCAACTGGATTGGAGGGCTCAGCCTTACACTTGCCAGTGGTTTGCTCTGGAATCGGTTCGGTCTCTTTCAACTCAGTCAATTTATCATTGCTACCGGCCTCCCCTTGTTTCTGCTGTTTTCTACCATACATTCGAAGCTGGTGAATCCTGAAATTATCCACGAAGGAAGCTACTACAATCCGAGGTTCTTTCTGGTTGGGCTCTGTTTTATCCCGCTTGTCATCTATGATTTTCGGCAGCGACTACCCCTCGCTCTGAGCCTCTTTACCAATCTCACTGTGCTGATCCTGTATGACCCCATCCACCGCTTTTGCGGTGCCGGAGCAGAACAAATCATGGATCATCGACTTGAAAACCAACTTTTTGTAAGTGTTTCCTCTTCTTCTGCCGGACTCGCAATTGTGGCGGGAATGCTTGTGTTGAAAAAAGCAAATGCCCGCTATGAGCGACGAATTGAGAGCCTTCTGGAGCAAACTAGCCGGCAAAACAATGAACTAAAGGCGGGTATCCGTTACGCGAGACGTCTCCAGGCATCGGTGCTGCCGTCTGCTGATAGCCTGGGGGCTCTGAGTGGTCGTATTGCTCTCTTCTTTCGGCCAAAAGACCAGCTCAGCGGAGACTTTTACTTCGCTCGTGATGTTGGCGCTTCGCATTACGTGTCAGTCGTTGACTGCACCGGTCACGGGGTGCCCGGTGCCTTTGTGAGCCTGATGGCCCATAAGGCGCTGAGTGAGGCGCTTGAGGTACACGCCGAAAACGGTCCGGCAGCCACCCTCACCGATTTGCACCAACGCATCCGAAATGCATTTGATTCTGACCAAAACGGCATTCAAGACGGTATGGATCTCTCGCTCTTTAAAATCGACCCCGTGAAAAAAGAGCTGCGCTGGGCTGGTGCTCGTGGAATCTCATGGCTGCTCCACAAGGGCGAGCTCGGGCGACTCCCATCTGAAAGGCGATCCGTTGGCGATGCCTCCGATGACCCCTTCTCTGAAGCAAGTCTACCTTACTCGTCGGGTGACCTTCTCTTTATCACTTCAGATGGCTTTGCCGATCAATTCGGTGGAGGACTCAATAAGAAATTCGGACGAAAACGCTTGCGCAAGATGTTCGCTGAACTGGATCAAATTCCGGTTTCTGCGATCGAAGCACGGCTCCATCATCGCTTTGACGCATGGATCGAAGACGAAGAACAGACCGATGATGTCTGTGTAATGGTCGTGAAGCTGCCGTAAGCACACCCGCCCTACTTAGAATGATTCTAAACACCACAAATGTGGTATTGCCGCCTCTGTGGACCGGGTATAGCTTTGCGTTGTCTAGAAAAATTCTAAATAATGCGCTATTCTATACTCACTCTTCTGGTCATTGCCGCACTCAGCCTTCAGGGGCAGCAATCGTATACCGTATCCATGAATGAAGGCTACACTGACGATGTTTTCTTCGTCCTGAATGACGGAACAGCTTTCACCATCGCACCTTCTGCCGGCCGGAGTCGCGAGTGGGTGTCATTAGACAGCGGCCAGCTGCAGAACCTTCCGGCTGATGATGAGTGGGATCTGCTTTTGGGCTCCTACCTCCATGTATTCGCCCCGGAGACGAACCCTAATCCTTATCAGGTCACCGGCGCGCTGCTCAACCCTGCCGGCGTGATCGCGCATGAAAGTGACGCCTACGCTTATGACGAATACAGCCTCTCGCTTATTGAAACGATGAACTTCAGAGCTGATCGCGACCTGATCGGATACGACTGGAAAGAGTTTGACTTCGACCTCGGTTTTGTAACCAATCAAGACATGATCTTCGCGGTAAAGTCAACCGAGAACGACTTTTACGCACTGCGGTTTACCACCTTCTACGACGAAAACGGCACGAAGGGCAACTTCGGCTTCACCTATCGGCTGATTGGCGAACAGTAGTCGACTACTTCACAAAGCTGATGCGGCGCGCGCGATCAAATACCGCAACGTAGCGTCCGGGTGCCAATGCGCTCACATCTGCCGCCTGCAGGCCATCGATGTCGTAAACGGCTACCGTTCTTCCTGTAAGGTCAATGATCTCCAGCATACTGACATCGCTGAGATTGAAGTTCAGCATCCTGGCGGCGGGCTGCGGCCATACTTTCAGTGCTGACTTCTTCGACTCGCTGATGTGCGTGGCATTTCCGACCTCAACGTCGATCTCAAAACTGCAGCCGTCAGGATCGGTAATGGTCAGGGTGTACGTTCCCGGAGTTACGCCGGTCAGCTCAAGTCCTTGCGCGCCATTGCTCCAGGCGAACTCCCAGTCTGGCTCGGGGTCAATCACGGATCCGCTGACACTCCCATCCGGCGCTTCTGCGCCGCTGGCGTCAACCACCGTAAAATCCACTTCCGGCTCGAACGCTTCGCGGTACTGTTCAAAGAAAAGAAAGCCCGCCAGAATGGCGAGCGGTGCGCACTCACCGTGGTCAAACGCCCCACCGTTGACGGCTTCCACGTCAAGGGCACCATTAGCGGTCATCCATTCAGCCGTAAAGATTGAGTTTTCCCATGCCACCTGGGTGTCAGCCGTGCATCCGCACAACCTCGTGGGAGCCTCCGGCACCCAGTCATACAGGTCATTGTCTTGCATGGCAATACGAATCGGATGCTGCGGGTCATTGAGGTAGGCCTGAAAAACCTCTGGCTGCAACATCTCAGATGGCACAGACGGCAACTGTCCGTTGATGAAGCCGATAGAATTTGAACCATCAAACAGGTCGGGCAGTACCGCAGCATACTCGGGCAGGAAAATATCTTCAAGCTCATCGTAGAGCGTGCCATATACCAGTTCATAACTCATGATCACATAAGGCAGGTAACCCGGAGTAGGGTAAGGCTCTCCATTGGTCAGCACCTCCGCCTGAATGCCCGAAACATCATACGGCCCGCTCATCGGGGCTGAAGCCGTGACGGTAAACTCGTCTGCTGCCTCTTCCTGAATCATCTTATGCAGCGCCATCGCCGCATGTCCGCCCTGCGAATAACCACAAACGAACACCTGCTCATTCAATTCAAACCCCAGCTCTTCTTTAAGTTCTTTCGCGGCCCGCAAGAGGTTCAGTGACGTCGTTGCCTGTGATTCTGCATGCACATAAGGATGGAGCCCTTCCGAATCACCCAGTCCGATGTAATCCGGCATCGCCACGGCATATCCGACGCTGGCGAGAACCACTCCGATGTTGGATTCACCATTCTGATAGCTTGGCACATTCGTTTTGTTCGCCACCGTGCCGTGCTGGTAGCTCGCAAGCGGTAGTCCGCAATCTACCCCAACCGGCAGGCAAAGTGCACCGGAGACATCCACACTATCACCGTTAGGATGCAGCGTACGGTAGTTGATTTTATAGAAATCAACCTCATATTGAGCACTTACAACTCCGTCAGGCACGCCCAGTTGATCCAGAATCTGGGTAACCTGGTTTATACTGATGTTCTCAAGCAGGGTTGCCTCCTGGGCCCTGCTGTTGAGGGACAGCAGCGCGAAAGCGCTGGATAGGAGAAAGGTGTAACGACATTTTGGCATAACCCCCCAAGATAAGCAAGGGGAGGGGAATATCTCTGCAGTTTTCGATGAAAAATGCGCGATTCCCTATCTTCGCTGTATGAACAAGACCGGATTTCCGTTTGATCGCAGCAAGTATACCTTGTTGCTTGTTGGCCTGGTGGTCGTCATTTTGGGCTTTGTACTGATGTCTGGCGGAGGCTCTGACGACCCGAATGAATTCAGCGAAGCGATCTTTAGTGCGCGCCGCATCACCGTGGCTCCGTTACTTGTGATGGCCGGCTACGGCGTGATTATGTATGCGATCCTTAAGAAGCACGCAGCTGCGGTCAACGAATCCGACTCAAAAGCCTGAGCCTGAGCCGTGAGTTGGTGGGAGGCCCTGCTGCTGGGTTTGATACAGGGGTTGACAGAGTTTCTTCCCGTTTCGAGCAGCGGACATCTTGAGTTGGGTAAAGCCTTGTTTGGCAGCACCCAGTTGCCGGCCGAGAGTCTAGCTTTCACGGTCATCCTTCATTTTGCTACCGCCCTGAGTACACTTGTGGTTTTCAGAAGAGATGTTGCGGTCATATTCAACGGGCTCTTTCGCGGTCAAAAAGAAGCGTTTCGTTTCAGCCTTAAGATTGTGTTGTCAATGATTCCGGCAGCTATTGTTGGCATTCTGTTTGACGAAGAAATTGAGCGGTTGTTCAGCGGACAAGTTTTACTTGTAGGTGCCATGCTGGGCGTGACCGGTTTATTACTTTTCCTTGCCGATCGTGCAAAGCGCACCGACAAGAAAGTCACCTTTACCGATGCTTTGGTCATTGGCGTTTCTCAGGCGATTGCCATTCTTCCTGGGATATCGCGCTCTGGGGCAACGGTTTCGACCAGTGTGCTGTTGGGTGTGGATCGGGAACAGGCGGCCCGTTTCAGCTTCTTGATGGTGGTGCCACTCATCTTTGGTAAGATGGCCAAAGACCTGATTGACGGCGGGGTGAGTTTTAGTGGCGACGCTGCTCAGAACTACCTTATCGGTTTTACGGCGGCGTTTATTGCCGGCTGGGCTGCCTGCAAATGGATGGTTGCGCTCGTAAAAAAAGCCCAGCTCAAATACTTCGCCTACTACTGTTTTGTGGTGGGTGCGGTGACGCTGGTTTGGACGGCGGTTGGTTAGTGGGTAGCGGTTGTCCTTGGCACTGTGGTACCTGCAGCATGTCCCACACTGCAGTGTGGGATTACATTTCAGTTTCAGTTCGATGTCATGAACCCTTGTGAGCTCGACCATTTCGTTGTCACGGACGGCTGGAAGGCCGTCCCTCTCAGAGGTCACTAAAAGACGCAGAGCGCCGGAATGATGCGGCGTTGACACTTCGACTCCCACTCCCATTCCCATTTCCATTCTCTGTCCTACGTACTAAGTCCTCCGATAAGAAGGCCTGCACATCTTTTCACTAAACTTGCCGACGAACCTGGTCTCGATCGCTTGCGGTTGTCGGCCGCAACCTCACTGCTATGAAATGGTACCTTAAGGTATTGAATCAGTACGCTGATTTCGACGGCCGCGCGCGAAGAACGGAATACTGGATGTTCGTCTTGTTCAACATCCTCTTTGCCATGGCGGCAACGATCCTCGACAACCTGCTCGGACTCACGATCGCCGGCTTGCCTTACGGGTTCATCTATTTCCTTTATCTCGCATTCGTGTTCATTCCCGGACTGGCCGTGGTCGTCCGGCGCCTTCACGACATCGGCAAAAGCGGGTGGATGATCCTGCTTTCGCTGATTCCGCTTGTAGGGGGCATCTGGCTGCTCATTCTGATGCTTCAGAAAGGCGACCTGAGAGAAAACGAATACGGCCCGAGTCCTTACGCAGGTGATGGCTCGCGAGCCGCCGGTGACCTCGGCAGCGACATTCTCGACGGTGACTACAGCAGTGGTGCCGCTCAAGCTGACACTGCCATGAACGGGGATGCCCTTGTCAAAACCGACACGGCTGACCTGCTCATCCTACTGGCCATTGTGTGGATGACCCTTTCGCGCATCCTCTGGTTCATAATGCCAAAAATCACGGAAAGCTATTACACCGAGAGCTGGTTCACCGTCTTCAATGGTTTTACCACATTTGTCTGGGCCTGTGTGCCGCTCGGACTTGCTTTTGCGATCAAGCACCCTACAAAACGGATGGCGATGCTGGTGATCGGCGGACTTTATTTGCTTTTTGGGTTGGTAGATATTGGTTCCAATATTTTCGGTCTGATCAGCTAGTGGCCGACGCGCAAAGCGCGTCACCACACAGTAACCTCCAGGAATAACAAAATGCAGCGCAACAATGCGCTGCACTCCCGACACCAAACACCCGGAGCCTGACGATCTACGCCTGACGAATTCTGTTGAAGGATGAGTGGTCTGTGCGCGTATTCCTTTTTCTCTCCCTAGAATCATCCATATTCCGGCAACGGGAAAGCTTCTCATAAAAAATTAACCACCTTAGCGGATATAAGAGCTTTCAAAGTAGTTGATTTTTTACGATCTATGTCACGGCTTCGCTTCTTTATATATCATTTCCTGACCGTAATTACCGGCGCTCTCATCCTCTCAACGATTGGCCTCTACAATGGCTACCCCCTGGTGTTTTCTGACACCGGAACCTACATTTTGAGCGGCTTCAATGACGTGGTACCGGTTGATCGTCCGGTCATGTACGGTCGTTTCTTGTCACTTTTTTCGTTCGAACATTCTCTTTGGTGGGTCATCTGGGCTCAAAACCTGCTAACGTCTTTCGTACTGTTCGCGTTTTTGGGCCTCTTTTTCTCAAATTTCCGCCAGTTGCGTGCTACATTTCTATTTTGCGTGCTGCTGCTGACCCTCGCCTCCGGAATTGCCTGGTACTCAAACCAACTGATGCCTGATTTTTTCGCCCCCCTTTTCTTGCTCTGTTTCTACACATTACTGATGGGCAAAAAGTCTGGTCTGCTGATGCAGGTGGCCCTGTACCTTATATTGCTCCTCTCCCTGCTGGTGCACTTCTCTCACCTGATGTTAGGGGTGGTGGTCGTGCTACTGACGCTGTTCTTAAAGTTCACGATGAATCGCAAACTGCGCTGGGTACCGGTCAAAAGGGTGCTGGCGCTTTCGGTCATCACCTTGTCCGGGTGGCTTATTGTGCCGTGCATTAACCTCTCGATTGAAAGCGAATTCTCGCTATCAAAAGGGTCACATGTTTTTCTAATGGGTCATTTGGCTGATACCGGTATCCTCCGCGAGCTACTGCAAGAGAAGTGTGGCGAACCCGAATTCGAATCACTTAAGCTCTGTGCGTTTAAAGACAGCCTCCCAACCAATGCAGCGGGCTTCATCTGGTCAGGCGAAATCCTTCAGACGTCCGGCGGTTGGGAAAACAGTAAAGACGAGTACCAGAAGATCATTAACGCATCCCTCACAGACCCCCACTACTTGTTTCGTAATGTGTTCGTCTCTGTGACGTACGGACTTGTTCAGCTCACTGACAATAAAATCGGACACGGGCTTAGCGCCTACGTCGAAAAGAGCGCCCCTTATATGCAAGTTCGCGAAGAGTTCGGCCATGAACTCAACCCTTACATGAATAGCAGACAAAACAGATATAACGGCTACCTTCTCGACCTTGAAACCGTAAACGACTACCAGGAACTACTCTTGCTGCTCTCACTGTTTAGTTGTTTCATCCTTCTGCCCCGGTCTCTCAGGGCGTCACTCAACAGGCAGACCCTATGGCTGATTGGCTTTGCCGTGTTTTTCATAGTGTCCAATTCGTTCATCACGGCCGGGCTCAATTCTCCTTACGGGCGGCTTCAGGCCCGTGTGGTCTGGCTTTTTCCGTTGGCAATGATGGTACTCGTGATTAAGAACTTCAGCTTGATCCTCGCGTACATTCGAAGGCATCTTTCAAGCGAAATGTGACATTCAACCGCCCGTAATGCTGACTCTTTGGTCTTGGTACTTTCGCCAAAACCGACCTGACCTCTGTAAGCACAAATTCTCAAGCCAACGGCAATCGCCGCCGCCATACATAAGGAGTCCCAAAGGAGACCCGAAGGAGTCTGTAGTACGGCAAACGGCTGCTGGTAGCAGCCTCTACGAATTCGTTGAATCTGATCAAAGAAGCGCAACTATGTGCTACCCTCCAACCCCCAGACACCCGATCCATGACGAATTCTGCAGTATATTAGAGGTATGAAAGCGTATATCCTTCTCATCCTTATCGCCCTCTCCGCCCTCGGAGCATCCGCTCAAAGCAAGCACAACCGCACGTACATGGGCTGCCACCACGTCCGACAGTTTGAAGCTTACGAAGGTGCCAAAAAGCTTTCGTGGAAACAGCAGAAAGCACTCCAAACCAGCATTCAGCGCAGTGACACCATCGATATTCAACACTACGATATTCACCTTGATGTGACCGACTACAACGGACAATACATCACCGGCTTCACAACCATCACCTACAGCGCACTAGAGCCTGATCGCGAAAGTATCATCCTCGATTTGTTCGAGCTGCAGGTTGATAGTGTGCTCAATGGCAATGGCGGACAACTGAACTTTAACTACGACGACGAATTTCTTCAGGTCTATTTCCCAGAGTCGCCGGTTGTCGGTGAAACCAATGAGCTGACCGTCTACTACCAAGGCAACCCGCACCGGGATCCCTTCTGGGGTGGTTTCTACTTCGAAAGCGACTACATCTACAACCTGGGTATCGGTCTGACTACCGTGCCGCCCAACTTCGGTAAGGTTTGGTACCCTTGCTTTGACATCTTCACCGAACGCGCGACCTACACCTACAACATCACCTCGGCCAACGGAATGCGCGCCGCCTGCCAGGGTGACCTCATCGAAGAAATCCAGCACGACGGAGACACGCTCACCCGCGTCTTCCACTTCGATACCGAAATCCCCACCTACCTCTCTGCCATCGCCGTCGCCGACTACGAAAGCACTGACTTTGTTTACGATGGCGCATACGGAGAAGTGCCGGTGCGGCTCACCTCGAAGCCCCAGCATCAGGCGGGCATGAACGACGTGTTTCAGGAACTCGGTTTTGCCATCGATGCCTGTGAATACTGGTACGGACCCAGTCCGTTCTCGCGCGTGGGCTACGTGCTAACCACTGACGGTGCCCTCGAGATTCCTACGAATATTGCCTACCCGCAGTTCATGCTGAATGCAAGCCTCGTTGACAACGGCGGACTCATCAGCCACGAGCTCGGCCATTATTGGTGGGGCGATGTCATCACGATGATCGAGCACAACGATATGTGGCTCAAAGAAGGCCCGGCAGAGTACAGCTCCTTCCTCTTCGTGGAGTTCAAAGACGGCGAAGAAACATTCGTCGAGTTCATAAAAGACAACCAGCTCTTCGTGCTCGAGCAGTGCCACGTGCAAGACAACGGTTTCCACCCGATGTCGCCGATGCCCGACGAAGAGATCTACGGCCGCACAACCTACCAGAAAGGGGCCAGCGTAATGCACAACCTTCGTGCTTATATGGGCGACGAAATGTTCCGCGAGGGCATGATGGCCATGCAAGAGAACATGCCCTGGTCGAACATGGATTCCGGTATGTTCCGGGATTCGCTCATGGCTTACACAGGTCTTAACCTCACTGATTTTTTCGCTGATCAGGTCTTCTCTCCCGGCTTCAGTGTCTTCGTGATTGACTCTACCGAAACAGTCAACAACGGAGGCAGCTACGAGCACACCCTCTACTTGCAGCAAAGGCTCCGTGAGTGTCCGCAGTTCTATAACAACGTGCCTCTGGAGGTCACCGCCTACGATGAAAACTGGGAGAAACACAATTTCATGACCCTGGTGTCAGGTCAGAACGACCAGGTCAGCATCACGACCGATTTTATGCCCGTGATGGTTGCCCTTAACACCAATGGTAAGCTCAACCAGGCCCGCCTTGATTACGACCATGTGTTTGACGGCACCACCGGACTGGTCAATCACCCGTGGGTTGATTTCCGCATTGGTTGTAACGCGATCAATGAGGGTGACAGCGCGCTCGTGCGCATCGAACACATCTGGGCTGCGCCTGACAATGTTGACCTCGCTGACTATGTTGACGAGATCTCTTCTACGCACTACTGGCGTGTTGACGGGGTGATTCCTGAAGGAGTCGAGCTCGACGGCCGACTCATGTACTCAGGGTCAGACCCGGTTGAAGACCTTGACTATGACCTGGCAGGCTTCAACGAAGCAGATATCATGCTTGTCTGGCGACCCCATGCCGGCCACCCCTGGATCAAGTACCAGCATTACGAGCTCCAGGCCGGAAACCTCGGTAATGGTTCAGGAGCTTTCAATATTGAGCCGCTCTATCCGGGTGAGTATGCCTTTGCCAATGGCGATCCCGAAGTGGCCGTGGCTGAATTGAACAGCGCAAAAGCGCTGGATGTATGGCCTGTCCCCGCCACCGACGTCCTTCACATCTCATACGACGCTGCAGACGCATCTGATCTGGAGGTGCTCGACGCGTCAGGACGACGCGTGGAAAGCATCCCGGTAATCTCGGCAGCACAATGGTCAATAAATGTCGCTGACTACACCCCCGGAAGCTACAGCATTGTGCTGCGAAACCGCCGCGGTGAAATGATCGGACGAACTTCGTTTATTCGCTAGCGACCTCTTTTTTCTTAGGGGTAAGGCGAAAAGTCTTCAGTACGGCCTCAACCTCGCGAATGTATTCCCGCTTACCGAAGTAGGGTGCATAGGCGTAACCGTCTAGTGTGATGATGCGTTCATTCTGTTTGTCGTAAAACGTGAGCATATAGAAGGGGCCGCCCATAAAATCGTTTTCCATACGCCAGAGTCCGCGCAACTCTGATGCGAATTGGCCTTTAAATGTAACCTCCTCATAGCGTGGTGTCAACGCCGTGGAGGTCGTCATATAACTGTTGGGCACAGCCCCCTGAACATGCTTGCTCAGCACCGCATTGCGCTTTTCAATGAGCCACTTCATTGAAAAGACACTGTCTGTGCTGTAAGGGTAGGTGTAAATGAAGAAGCCTTCTTTGACATCGTGGTTTTGTCCGCCTTTCATACGCGTCATCTCGCGCTGGATCCAGATAAAGTCTTTCTGACTCGTTACCAACTGAGCTTCGCGCGGCACATCAATCGTAAAACCATATTGCTCAGACAGTTCAGTATTTAACACCTCATTATCAAAGGCTTTAATGTTCGACTTTAGCCGGCTGATTTCCTCCGTGTTCAATACACTCAGCATCTCATCACCGCGATCTATGATCGCAGAAGCAACAGCATCTGGTGTTTTCCCTTTTGCCTCGATGTAAATCTGTTCCTGCGAATACCGCTCTTTGTAAAATTTCACGGTGGGATCTTGTGTATCCACCCGGTCAGCTACTTCAACAACCAACACATTGCGGTGTGGCCTCCAGAATTTATCAAAGTCAACGGGGTCAATCTGTATAAGGTCAAACATGTCTTCCGCTTGCGGCAGCACCGGGTACGGGCGCTGCACGACCTCCCGAATCGCAGCTCCTATGGCTCCTTTCCATTGCTGTTCTGTAGCTACCACAAGCAACTCCCCCGCCGGGCCCACTTTTCCGGGCAGCCCGGCTCTTCCACCCTCATTGCTGCCACATGACAACAAGAGGCCAATAATCATCATGATCAACAGGTTTCGCATAGCTTCCGTTATAACGTCAATACTGATTGGTAGCAAAGCTACTCCGCATTTATTTCATTCGAAAAGGTACACTTAGTGAACGCACCGCGTCAAATGCTTGTTACGCCAAACACGGCCTTGCTCAAGTAATAATCTCAGTTCTGAGTGGTCTGCCGTCATCCGTCTGCGGTCTAAGACCCCTCACCCGTGGCCGCATAGCGACCACGGGAGCTCCCCTAATTTTAGGGGAGCCTTAGAATTTGGTAGTGTCCTGAAAAAGTCACGTATTTCAACAACCCGGCGGCAATAGCCGCCGCCACACTTAAACCAAGGCCAGGAAGAGAGGGATGCGCCACGCGCATCCTTTACGTCGAACGACAATTCTCAGACAGCTATAAGCCGTCTCCTCAAATCTGCCGAAAGATGAAATAGCAGCGCAACTATGCGCTGAACCCCTATCACCTCACTCCTGAACCGAAAGACCCCTCACCCGACCCTGCTTCGCAGTCTCGGGAGCGCCCCTAAATTAGGGGAGCATTCGTGTGAGTTGAACGTCCCGCAGGAGACCCTACTTATAGATATACAACTTCTGCCCCACCCGAATCATGTGCCCGCGAATGTTATTCCAGGCCTTCAGCTGTGAAACCCTCACCCCGAATCGCTGAGCGATCGTGCCAAGCACATCCCCGGAGCGCACATAATATACGATCGGTTCGTCTTCTACCACAACCTCTGGTTCTTCGTCGGGCTTGTAATTGCGAATGCTGTCTTCAAGAGCTATGAAAGCCTCCACTTCTTTGTAAGGAAGGCGCAATTCATAGGCGCCTCCTTTCGGCACTACCCCTCTGCGGTACGTTGGATTGTACCACGCCAACTCATCTACGGTCAACCCGGTGTACGCTGCCACCTGGTCAAATCGCACTTGTTCGGTAACCCTTAGCGTGTCGGTTTCAGCCCAGCTGCAACTCGCCTCTGCCGGAAAGATGTTGTGTTCTTCATGAAAGTTCATCAGATAATTAACGGCGATGAAGGCAGGCACATATCCGCGGGTTTCGCGGGGCAGGAAAGGACGTACTTCCCAGTAGGTGGTCTTGCCGCCTGACCTGCGAATGGCTTTGTTCACATTGCCCGGCCCCGCGTTATAGGCTGCCAGAGCAAGGCTCCAGTCGTTGTACATACCATGCAGCTTTTTCAGGTATCTGCACGCTGCTTCAGTACTTCGTTGCGGATCCATCCGTTCGTCTACGTATGAATTGATCTGAAGGTCATACATGCGTCCGGTACCATACATGAACTGCCACAACCCTGTAGCCCCCACCCTAGAGCGGGCCTTTGGATTGAGGGCAGACTCCACAATGGGAAGGTAGCGCAACTCAAGCGGCACATCATACTTGTCGAGGTACTCTTCAAAAAGGGGGAAATAATACCGTGAAAGCCCAAGCATGCGCCCGAGTTGCTCGTTTCGGCGTGTGGCGTAAAAGGAAATGTAGTCAATGATGACCTCTGAAGGCTGCAGGTCCATCGGGGTTTCAGCATTGAGCATTTCAAGCCGCGTGAAGATAAGCGCCGTATCGAGTGCCGGCACTGAATCTTCTCCGAAGGCGTAAATATTCCAGAGGAGCGTATCTGTACTCAGGCAGAACTGGTCGCGAAACGACTGCTGCCAGATGCTGTCGATCTCATTGAGGAAGAGACCGTTCACCAGCACAACATCCTTTACCGGTTTCACCAAAGGATCAAGCAGAAGAGCCGAATCAGCTTCGGTTTCTTGCGCTTGAAGCGGGGCAATATATACGCACAGTACGGCAAGGCCTACTGAAAATCTTCGCACAGTAAAAAATTCTGGGGTTTAACCATTCGCCGCTGAGTCCGGCTCTATCAATGAATCAGCGGTCAATATTATCGCGCTTCTGATCGCTACCGTTCTGGTCTTCGTCGTCGTTCTTGGTCGCCTCTTTGAATTCTTTCACGCCACGACCCAGACCACGCATCAACTCAGGAATTTTACGTCCACCAAACAACAGCAGGATCACTGCTACGATCAAAACAATTTGCCAGGGGCCAATGCTACCCATATCTGAGGTGTTTCTTGGTTTCTTTTCGGCGATAAAACGCCGGATGGAGATTCTTAGTGCAAAGGTAGCGGAATTTATGCGAGTAGCCGCCGTGTGCTGCTGAATCTCAGTCTGTGAGTGGCTCGTTATCAATGAGCCTGACCGCCCCAACCTTTGCGGCGACGAGCGCTCTGACCGGTTCGTCCCATTTCTGTGCCGGCTCAAAGCTGTTTTCATTAACCAACGCTACATACTCCAGTTCTACACCGGGCTGTTGTTCCAGGTGGCGCTGTGCCCACTTTTCGAGCTTCCTCGGGTCAAGGTGCTGCTTGCGTGACTTCATTTCGCGCAGGGTGTGCCACAGGGCAAGGGCGTTTTGCCTGTCGGCCGGGCTGAGGCGCACATTTCGTGAACTGAGAGCGAGTCCGTCTGCATCACGCACCAGCGCGCAAGGCATAATCCTGACCGGTAGTTTTTCACGTTTCACGAGTTCCCGCACCACGGCAAGCTGCTGAAAGTCTTTTTCGCCAAAGTAAGCCTTATCAGGGTTGACCGTTTTGAAGAGCTTCCGCACAATGGTAACGACCCCGTCAAAATGGCCCGGGCGCTTCGCTGCCTCGAGCGTTTCTGTCAAGTGTCCGTAGTCGGCAGCACTTCTCTCGGGGCGACTGCCATACATGCCTTCTATGCTCGGAGCAAAAACAAGGTCGCATCCCGCCGCTTCTGCGGCGGCCAAATCAGCCGAAAGAGCACGGGGATACGCCAAAAGATCGTCAGAACGGTCAAATTGAGTCGGATTCACGAAAATACTGACCACACAAAGTTCGTTCTCTTCTGCAGCCCTGCGGATAAGCGCAGAATGCCCTGAATGCAGCGCACCCATTGTAGGTACGAACCCAATACTGGCGGGGGTATTGAAGTAGGCTCGCCGCAATTTTTGCCATTCATCAGGCCGGGTGAAAACAAGCATCGAATGAAGTCACTTCTGGGTTAGCAAAACGGCCAAAGCTAACGGATTCACTTGAACTGAGGCACTATTTTTTGTACTTTTGCAAGAATTCCTGACAAAATCCAATCCTGATGAGTAAAGCCAAGATCCTCTACGTTTCACAAGAAATTCAACCCTTCTGCCCGGAAACAATAATATCAAGGATTAGCAGGCAACTCCCGCAGGGCGCTCACGAAAAAGATAAAGAGATTCGCGTTTTTATGCCGCGTTACGGCAAGATCAATGAACGCCGTCACCAACTTCATGAAGTGATCCGTCTATCGGGGATGAACCTGATCGTAAACGATACTGATCACCCCTTGATCATCAAAGTGGCCTCCATTCCTAGTGCACGTATGCAAGTGTACTTTATTGACAATGAAGAGTACTTTAAGCGCAAGCATTACCTCACCGATGAAGACGGTGACCTTTTCGAAGACAGCGACGAGCGAGCCATGTTCTTTTCTCGCGGTGTGCTCGAAACGGTAAAAAAGCTTGGCTGGGTGCCGGATGTAATTCATTGCCACGGCTGGATGTCTTCCCTTATGCCGGTATATGCAAAACATATGTACAAAAATGACGCCCACTTTGCCGATTCAAAAGTGGTCTACAGCGTATACGATAACGGTTTCGAGGGTCAATTGAGCAGTGATTTTACCAAAAAACTCCAATTTGACGGCGTTCCGGACGATATCATTCCGTTTATTGACAAGCCAACCTTTGAGAACCTGAATAAAGCCGCAATCAAATATTCTGACGGTGTGCTCGTTAACAGTGATGTTAACAATGCGAAACTTTCGAAATTTATCGACGAGCAAAACATTCCGGTTGTCAACAACGCAGCGGAAGACAGCATTGTTGCCGACGCTATTTCACTCTATGACACCGTGCTTGAGGGAAACCATGAACTTGTTGAAGACTGATTTGAATAAGCATAGAATGATCCATCCATGGCGGCTCCTAGGAGCCGCCTTCTTTATGGCCTCCACCCTGTTGCTTGCGAGCTGTGAAAAGCCCGAGCAATCAATCGGTCTGAATCTGCAACCGGAAGACGAGCTTATCAACGTTTTCCGTACAGACACCTTCACGATTACGGCAGAGATCATCCCGGAAGACTCCCTTCGCACGGATGAGCTTTCACAGATGCTCCTCGGAAACTATTTCGACCCGGAGATTGGCCGGCTCAGTGCTTCTTTCTATTCTCAAGTGCGTCTCTCTACGCCTGATCATGACTTCGGAAGCAATCCGGTGGCCGATTCTCTCGTGCTTTCTATGCGCTACACCGGAGAGCTTTTTGGTTCGCAGCAGCCGCAATTCTTTGAGGTCTTCGAGATGAGTGATTCGCTTTCGCTTGATTCGGCCTATTACTCAAATCAAGACCACGAGATCACCGGTGCAAACCTTGTCGCTCCCGGTGTGCCACCCATTCGCATGGATCCCCGAAAGGAAGTCAGCCTGGCGAACGACACAGTACCGCCCCAACTTCGCCTCCGCCTTAGCGATGAATTGGCCAACGACTGGGTGAATCTTGACCCGGCAACCTATGATTCAAATGACGCCTGGACCTCTTACTTTAAAGGCCTCTACGTGCGTTCTTCTTCTTATACCGGCGGTATTGCACACCTTGACCTGGTGTCAAGCGAATCCGGAATCCGCTTGTATTATCATAACGATACCGACACCTCCTTTTTTGATTACACCATCAACAATGTAACGGCGCGGTACAGCCGGTTTGAGCATGAATTCATTGGTGAGCTTGCGCCTTTGAACACCGGAGAACCGGTGGATGCTCAGGTTAGTCCCCGCGTTCAGAGTGCTTCAGGTATGAAGAGCTTGCTGACGTTTCCGGGGCTTGATTCATTAAATGTGAACCAGGAGCGAACCATTAACAAGGCTGAATTGATCATTCCGTGCGCTGAACGATCAGATCTGCGGAAGTTTTATCCGACACGGCTTTTTCTGCTGACTGAAAACGACGAGGGCGATATTGTGGGCATTCCCGGACAACTTTCCGGCACCGTAGAAGTAGGGGGTTTCTATGAATTAACAGAAAATCGTTACCGTTTCAATGTTACCCGTTGGCTGCAACTCTATCTGAACGGTGAAGTCACCGTGAATTATCTTTACCTCGTAGCAGGTAATGCCGGAGTCAGCGCCAGAAACGTTGCCCTCAACGGCCCGGAACACAGTCTTGACGACCCCTCGCAAAATATGCGGCTTCAGGTGACGTATTCTTATTGATTCGGCTACGTTGCTGTAGCTTTGATTTTCTACTTTCGCATAGTCCCGACTACTATGGGGCTCAATTAGATTATTATGTGTGGAATTGTTGCCTACCTCGGACGAGAAGATGCTTATCCGGTATTGATTAAAGGGCTCAAGCGTCTAGAATACCGCGGTTATGACAGCGCGGGCGTGGCCCTGCTCAATGATGGAGAGATCAGCTTGCATAAGTGCAAAGGAAAAGTCTCTGACCTTGAGTCACATGTTGGCGTGCCGAATGTCGCAGGATCCGTTGGTATCGGCCATACCCGATGGGCTACCCATGGGCCGCCCAATGATGTCAACGCCCACCCTCACCTTTCCGGAAAGGGCGACCTGGCGATCATCCATAACGGTATCATCGAGAATTACAATACCCTTAAAGAAGAGCTGATCAACCGCGGACATCATTTCGAGAGTGAAACCGACACAGAGGTACTCGCACACCTCATAGAAGAAGTTCGCAGCAATACCGACACTTCCCTTTTTGAAGCCGTTCGGATTTCACTCAATGAAGTTGTAGGCGCGTACGCCATCGTAGTCATGGATAAAAACAATCCTGACCAGCTCATTGCCGCGAAAAAAAGCAGTCCGTTGGTGATCGGTATCGGTGAAGATGGCACCTACTATGTGGGTTCAGATGCAACCCCCATTGTAGAATACACGAAAAACGTCGTGTACATGGAAGACGAAGAGGTGGCCCTGCTTGACCGCACGAAAGGGCTCAAAATTGTGACCATCCAGAACAGAGAAAAGACACCCTACATTCAGGAGCTGGAGCTTCACTTAGAAGCCCTTGAAAAAGGCGGGTACGACTACTTCATGCTCAAGGAGATTTACGAACAGCCGCGCTCTATACGCGACTGTTTCAGGGGGCGAATCAGCCTTCAAAAAGGAATGGTCCGCCTTTCAGGCATTGAGGTGCACGAAGAAAAGTGGATCAACGCAAAACGCATCATCATCGTTGGATGTGGC
The DNA here is from genome assembly GCA_018402085.1 of Flavobacteriales bacterium. Classification (GTDB taxonomy): domain Bacteria; phylum Bacteroidota; class Bacteroidia; order Flavobacteriales_D; family Sanyastnellaceae; genus Sanyastnella. Next base: position 3,229,992 of record JAGYJM010000002.1, read on the forward strand.
ACGTCATGGCATGCCGGACTGGTTGGCGAGTACCTCTTTGAAGATCTCGCCCGGATTCCGGTGGAGGTAGAATACGCCTCTGAGTTTCGCTACCGCAATCCGGTCATCAACAGCGACGACATTGTGATTGCGATTTCACAAAGTGGCGAAACCGCAGACACCCTCGCGGCTATTCAGTTGGCCAAGAGCAAAGGGGCACACATCTTCGGAGTGTGCAACGTCGTAGGCTCTACGATCTCCCGTGAAACCGACAGCGGATGCTATACCCATGCGGGTCCGGAAATTGGGGTCGCCTCAACGAAAGCCTTCACTGCGCAAGTCACGGTGCTCACCCTAATGGCGCTGGCCGTGGCACAGAAACGCAATGCTATTTCGGCTGAGCGTCTGCACCGCCTGATCGTTGAAATCAGCTCATTGCCTGATAAAGTTCAGACCGCGCTGGAGTCAAACAAAATGGTGGAACACATTTCGGGCATTTATAAAGATGCGCGAAACGCCCTGTACCTGGGTCGTGGTTACACCTTTCCGGTAGCGCTGGAAGGCGCTCTGAAACTGAAAGAAATCAGTTACATCCATGCCGAAGGATACCCTGCGGCAGAAATGAAACACGGGCCGATTGCCCTGATCGATGAGGAGATGCCGGTGTTTGTCATTGCGACACACGGACAAAGTTACGAGAAGGTGGTGAGCAATATTCAGGAGGTCAAAGCCCGAAAAGGGAAGATCATTGCCATCGTTACCGCGGGCGAGCAGCATGTACTGACGCTTGCAGACCACATTATTGAGATTCCGAAGACAGACGATGCGCTTGTGCCGATTGTGTCTGTGATTCCGCTGCAACTACTTAGTTATCATATCGCTCTGATGCGCGGCTGCAATGTTGACCAGCCCCGGAACCTGGCCAAGTCTGTTACGGTTGAATGATAATCGTCAGCCTCTCAGGCAGACTGAAAAAAAAGAGTTTAGCTTTGCTCCGTCTTAGCGGTGTACGTGTCGCTATCAAAGACGAAATGTTGAAAACCAATTTTCTGAACAGGCTGTCAGGCACGACAAACTTGTTTCCTTGCAGCTTGGAATCGATTTATCCTTAAATTCAAACCAAATGAAAAAGGTAATTTACTTTTTTGCAGCAGCTCTGCTCTGCCTCGCCGGTGTGAACGAAGCACAGGCACAAAAACAAATGGGTGGTGAAAAGAACCTCGAGTTCAATTTTGCTCCCCTCGGAGGTAACCCGATCGGTGTGAACGGCATCCGCTTCCGTTACTTCAACAGCGAGTCGTCTGCACTTCGCGTCAACCTTTTCGTAGGATCTTCTACGACCACCACTGTGACTGCACAAGAAGGAGAATTCAGCCCTGAAGACCCAACGAGCCCGCTCTTGCAGTCTTACGACCGTGCTTTCGACCTCACTATCCGCCCCGGATATGAGATCCACTTCGAGGGTACCGATCGCCTTTCTCCTTACGTAGGTGCTGAGATTGACTTCGGTATTGGTAACACCAGCACCGAAAACGAAAACTGGGGCGCTCAAGATCCTGACGATTCTCCTGGTGACTTCGTGGTATGGACAGACACTACCAAGGATCCTTACACTCGCTTTGGACTGAACCTTCTTGCCGGATTCGACTTTTACTTCGCAGATAATGTGTATCTTGGAGCTGAATTCGGATATGGCTTCTCTGTGATGAGCATGGGTGACACAACTGTCGAGACAGACAACCAGTCGGCTTGGGGTTTGAACAATCTGGGTGACCCGGATGCTGATCTTCCAGATCCAACTGTGAACGGCTCACAGTTCAACGTTGGCCCTAACGTGAACGGCCAGATCCGTCTCGGATTCCTGTTCAACTAATAGAATTATGCGTTACAACACTCCCCTTCAATCACTCAAGTTTTTCGGACTGATCACTGCGCTCTTTTTCCTCGGTGCCTGCACCAAAGAGCAAGTTGGTGGCGGGGGCTATATGGCTCCGCAACCACAAAACGTGACTGTAGATCAAGACGACGCCCGTCTTGCGCGCCAGATGATGGAGCGCATGCCGGAAATCGGTATCTGGAACGAAGAACGAGGCCAGCTTTACAAGTTCAACCTGCAGACCCGTGAGTTCAGCTTTGCTGATCCGAACCCGGGGTGGAACTTCTCAAACAGCGATGGCCCTACCTACATCGAAGGTGACAACGGGGGGATTCTGATCATTCCTTCGTGGTCTTTCGGAGGCAACACGGGCGGTACGGTTGTTGCCGGCTCTTCCGCCATCGATATTGATTACACGTTCTGCTTCTCTGCTTCTGACGAGGCCCTCGGTTTGGATCTTTTCAACTACGGCGGCAACCTTGACGGTGTATCCATGGTGCTTGGCATCGGTGGTGACTTTGAGGCGCTCGCTGACGGCGAAGTGGATGAAGATGCAGACTTCACGGATTTCTTCCACGGTTATGCGCTGTACTTCGTTTACGACAACGAGGCCTCGGGTACCTACGAAATCCTCAACTGGCTTGATGATCTTGAAGAAGACATGGATGTTCTTGATAACAAGGGCTTCTCTTATGTGATCGACTTCCAGAACTTCAGCTTGTACTTTTCCGCAGAAGGAACGCTCAACGTGAGTGGTGGTGAAATGACTTTCAACGGTGAATACCTTGGAATCATGGAGCTTCTCGAGTCGCTAGAAGACGAAGACGAAATCGATGTTGACCTTGTTTCCGGTTTCGGAACGATGGGCTGCAGCTAAGATTAGAATCCAATCACTTTATGAAAACACCCCGCATGTATGCGGGGTGTTTTTTTGTCGTTAACTTCCCGGTATGACCGCACGCTTCAGCTATCTCGAAAAAGAATACCTGGCTGACCTGAACAAGGGTATTGACTGCAGCATTCCTCTCATCGCCGCCCCCGGCAGGGTTGCCGCATGGTACGTTTCGCCTATCCGAATTGAACCGGTTCGGTCCGCCGGCTGGGTAGGCAGCGTAGCCGAGGGCGGATCTGTCAATTTCCGAGAGATCACTTTTAATCCGCACGGACACGGCACGCATACCGAATGCGTGGGGCACATCACCCCTGAGGTGTATTCAGTCAACACCCACATCAGAAGCTATCATCATCCTGCGCTTTTGCGCAGTGTGCAGGCAGAAGAGATCACTGAAGAAACAGCCCGTGACGGCATGGAGGCAGGCGACCGCGTGATTACAGCTGCCATGATCCCTGATGGGCCGCTTGCGCCCGCATTTGTGCTTCGCACCCTGCCCAACGGTTCATTTAAGGCGACAACGAATTACAGCGACAGCAACCCGCCTTATTTATCTGCTGCGGCCATGGAGAAAATAGTTGCGGGTGGCGTTGAGCACCTATTGCTCGATTTACCAAGCGTAGATCGTGAATCTGACGGCGGCGCCTTGCGTGCGCACCACCATTTCTGGGGCTTGCCTGAGAGGAATCGCAGGCACTGCTCGATCACCGAAATGATTTTTGTGCCCGACGCCGCGACTGACGGCGTGTACCTGCTGAACCTACAGTTTGCGCCCTTTGAAAATGATGCAAGTCCGAGCCGCCCGGTGCTCTATCCGGCGATCTCTGTTTGAGCATTTGCAACCGGCAATTCAAGTGTGAAAGTGGTTCCTATACCCGGGGCGGTGTTGAAGTAGATCCGCCCGCCGGCCTGTTCAACCATTCCGCGCACCATTGCGAGTCCTAAGCCCGTGCCGGTGCTCTTCGTGGTAAAATTGGGTTCAAAAATCTTATGCTGCATTTCTTCCGGGACACCCTCTCCATTGTCTCTTACGTGGATTCTATGAACGTTCTCGCCGGGCTCGACATCGACCTCTATATTGCCCTTTCGACCCTCAGGAATGGCCTGTATGGCGTTGGTGATGAGATTATTCAAGATGCGGATCATGTGATCTTTATCCGTGAAGGCCATCATCGGAAGGTTTTCGCCGTCATTGTTGCTGCTGAACAAGACTTCATTCTGCTGTGTAAATAGGTCAAGGCATTGATTCACCACCTCGCGAAGGTCAATGATTTCATTTCTGGCTTGTGGCATTTTCGCGAAGTCACTGAATTCACTGGCGATATTTGACAACGCGTTGATCTGTTCGATCATGCTGTCTGAGAATTTTCGAAGTTGTTGCTGAAAGCCGGGGTCATCGGGGCGCCATGAGCGCTGCAGGTGCTGCACCCTGAGCTTCATGGGGGTCAGTGGGTTTTTGATTTCATGTGCGACCTGCCTGGCCATTTCTCGCCAAGCACTTTCTCGTTCTGACCTTGCGAGCTCGGATGCCGAGCGCTCTACTTCCTGAAGCATTCGGTTGTACTCTTTTACCAGTGCGCCTATTTCATCGTTTCCTCGCCATTCTATGGGCTCTATTTTCTTTCCGAGATCAACCTGTTTCATGCGCTGCCCTACACGCTGCAGGCGTGAAATAATGTAATTCGACAACACGAAGGCGAGTACGCTTGCGCCCAGGAACAGACCAATGTAAATACGGGTCAGCTGGATCAGGAACGCATTCAATTCACCGCGATCTACTTCACTCTTGTCATACCGCACATTGGTAATGGCAATAGGTCGATCGTTGCTTCCGCGGAAGTACCAGTAGGCCATCACAAAAGTGCCATAGTCAATATCTTTAGCGAGCTCTGCCCGGGTATTTCCGGTAGAAAGCTGCTTCATGATCGTGTAGTCAATTTTTTGTGAGAAGCCCAGTTCTTCGATATTCTTAGGGCTAGATGATATAAGGAGGTCACCTTTGAGGTTATAGAGGTTGATGGCGAGGCTGTGCACATCTGACAGCTCACAAATCTTCTCACTGAAGATGGCTGGCACTGCTTCGGTGGCCATGCTGCCTCCGTACTGTTGCAGAAAGTACTGCATGCTTTCTTGAACAGCGAGTTCTTTACGCTGTAGACGTGCCTTGTTGTACTCTTCTTCCTGCTGCTTAAAATTGAAGTAAGCCGTGATCCCTGAAGCCAGAAATGACAATAGGATGAGCGTCAGCATAGACAGGTATATGCGCAGTCGAAGGGTCAGATGCCACCGGATTTTTTTCATCAGCTCATCGCTTGGGTACAATTTAGCATCAAAAATCGTGCTGAAAATGGTGTTCGGACGTACTTGGGCAGGGAGGTTTATTTTGTGACACAAAAAAAGCACCTCAATGAGGTGCTTTCTCCATCTATGGTGTCCACGTTATCAACCGTTGAGAGCTTCTGCTCCGCCAACGATTTCAAGAATTTCATTGGTAATGCTTGCCTGCCGCGCTTTATTGTAGGTAAGCTTCAGCTCTTTGAGCAGGTCTGTTGCGTTATCCGTTGCTTTGTGCATAGCCGTCATTCGGGCGCCGTGTTCTGAAGCATTGCTATCGAGGAGCGCCTTAAAAAGCTGCAGCTTAATACTATTAGGAATAATACGCTCGATGATGACTTCTTTGTTTGGCTCAAAGATGTAATCTCCTGCAGCGTTACCCTTTTTGCTGTCTTTATCTTCTTTGGGCACAACGGGCAGCATTTGCTCGAACATCACATCTTGGGCGGCCGCATTGCGGAAGCGGTTATACACCACGTAAACCCTATCCCATTTACCGTTGGCAAACTGATCCATCGCCACCTGAGCAATCTCAGCCGTATTCTCAAAAGATAACTCATCAAAAATGGCGAACGGCTCGGGCGCGAACCCTTCAGTGGTATGGTATTCGGTGCGCTTAAACGCATCAAAAGCCTTCTTTCCGAGTGAAACCACTTTCACATTCACCCCACTGTAGTCGGATTTAATGCGGCGCTTCACCTCTTTAATGATGTTGTTATTAAACGCTCCACAGAGGCCGCGATTTGACGTAACCGTCATGATGAGCACATTCTTCACGGGGCGCTCTACAGAGTAGACGCCCTCGCTTGAGTCGAGGCTTGCGCCCACGTTCGCGAGGATTTCCTGCAGCTTTTCAGCGTACGGTCGCAACTGCGTAATGGCGTCTTGTGCACGGCGCAATTTCGCGGCCGACACCATCTTCATCGCCTGAGTGATCTGGCGTGTAGATTGTACCGAGGTAATTCTGCTTCGTACTTCTTTAAGTCCGCCGGCCATGATTCTATCCCGCTTTGTATTTGGCAGTCAGCTCTTTCGCTGCGCTACGGAGTACATCTTGTGTTTCATCGGTCAACTTACCGGCCTTTAGGGTGTCAAGGATATCGCGGTGTTTGTTGCGCATGTAGGATAGAAATTCTTTTTCAAATTCACGCACTTTGGCAACAGGCACATCGATCAGGAGGCCTTTTGTACCGAGGTAGATAATTGAAATCTGCTCTTCTACCGTCATCGGCGAGTTTTGCGCTTGTTTGAGGATTTCTACGTTGCGAGCACCTTTGTCGAGTACGGCCTTTGTGGCGTCATCGAGGTCAGATCCGAATTTTGAGAAAGCTTCCAGCTCACGATACTGTGCCTGGTCGAGCTTCAGGGTTCCGGCTACTTTCTTCATCGACTTGATCTGTGCCGAACCGCCCACACGTGATACGGAGATCCCTACGTTAATCGCCGGGCGTACACCCGATAGGAAGAGGCTTGACTCGAGGAAGATTTGTCCGTCAGTAATCGAAATCACGTTTGTCGGGATGTAGGCTGAGACGTCTCCGGCTTGTGTTTCGATAATTGGCAGTGCTGTTAGCGACCCTCCTCCTTTCACGTGTCCTCTCAGAGACTCCGGGAGATCATTCATGCGGGAGGCTATTTCATCAGAGTTGATGACTTTCGCCGCGCGCTCGAGGAGGCGGCTATGGAGGTAGAATACGTCACCCGGGTATGCCTCACGGCCCGGGGGGCGACGTAGGAGGAGCGATACCTCGCGGTAGGCGACTGCTTGTTTTGAAAGGTCATCGTAGACAATCAATGCCGGGTTGCCGGTATCGCGGAAATACTCTCCGATTGCTGCGCCCGTAAACGGCGCGTAGAACTGAAGCGGTGCAGGTTCAGATGCGGATGCCGCTACCACTACCGTGTAAGGCAGGGCACCATTCTCTTCAAGTGTTTTTACGATTTGTGCTACCGTAGATCCTTTTTGCCCGATCGCCACATAGATGCAGAATACGGGCTCACCGCGGTCATAAAACTCACGCTGGTTGATAATGGTATCGATGGCTACGGTTGTTTTTCCCGTCTGGCGGTCGCCAATGATCAGCTCTCGCTGCCCACGACCGATCGGAATCATCGCATCGATCGCTTTCACGCCGGTTTGAAGTGGCTCATTTACCGGTTGGCGGTAAATTACCCCGGGTGCTTTACGCTCAATGGGCATCTCGAACAACTCGCCCTGGATGGGACCTTTTCCGTCAATTGGCTCCCCCAATGTATTGACGACGCGGCCGAGCATGCCTTTTCCGGCCTTCACCGATGCGATAAGTCCGGTTCGCTTAACGGTAGAACCTTCTTTGAGGTCACCAGAGGGGCCGAGCAATACTGCACCCACATTGTCTTCTTCAAGATTCAGTACGATTCCGCGCACACCATTCTCGAACTCAATCAGCTCACCTGATTGCACATGCGAGAGTCCGTAGATACGGGCGATACCATCACCTACTTGAAGGATGGAACCTACTTCTTCTAACTCTGCTTCGGTTTTTATACCTGAGAGTTGTTCTCTGAGAATTGCAGATACTTCTGCCGGTTTCAAATCAGCCATTGATACCTTTCTGTTTTGACCTTTTGGTCATCATTAAATCAATGCTTCGTAAGTCTTGTCGATAAGTTCATGGTGCAGCATGCGCAGTTGAGACTGCACAGACGCATCTACCATGCGGTCTTCGACCTTGAGTACGAAACCACCGATGATCTCGGGATCCACCACTTCATTTACTTCGATCATCCCGCCGTCATTCATCTGCGTAACGATCTTATTCACTGCAGCGCGCAATGTGTCGTCAAGCGGTACAGCGGTGACCACTTGTGAAGTGAGTACCCCTTTTCTTTTTTTGTTCAGGGCTACATATGCTGCAGCCACTTCTGCGAGGATGTCTTCGCGTCCTTTCGAAATCAGAATACGGATGAACGCATGCGTCATCTCGTGAACACGTCCGCCAAAAATCGCGTCAAACACCTTCTGTTTCTTGTCTGCGTTTACCACAGGACTTTCAAGCAGAACGCGCAGGTCACGGTTTTCAGCCACAACCCTCCCGAACATTTGCATGTCATCGGTTACCAGGTCAACGCTGCTTCTTTCCAGCGCGAGACTCAGCAGCGACTTTGCGTAGCGGAGTGCGATTTTCGAACTGTGCATTACTGAATCAGTTGACGTTCGTTTCCTCGAGTAGTTTATTCACGAGTTCGCGTTGTTTATCTTCGTCTGCCAGTTGGAGACGGATAACTTTTTCAGCGATCTCGAGTGACAATTGTGCCACGTGAGACTTGAGTTCAGCCACCGCAGCAGCCTTCTCATTCTGCACGGCTTCACGGGCGTTGGTGACAATACGGTCTGCTTCCTCTTTGGCCAAACCTTTGGCTTCAGCAACGATCTGATCCTTTATTTCACGGGCTTCGCGCAGAATTTCATCGCGCTCTACACGTGCTTCCTGGAGCAGTTTTTCGTTATCTGACTTTAAGTTCTCAATCTCCTGACGTGCTTTTTCAGCTTCGTTCAGGGAGTTCGAGATGGACTCTTCGCGTTCCTTTAGTCCTTTCAGGATCGGCCCCCACGCAGCGCGACGGAGGATGACCAGAACAAGCAGGAAAGCGATAGACGCCCATACCATTGTGCCGAGGCTCGGCGAAAGTAAAGCATCCATACTTCAGTGCGTTTGTTAATGATTAACCCAGTGCAACGAGCAGGCAAACGATCACGGCAAAAAGTGCTACACCCTCAACGAGTGCCGCAGCAACGATCATGTTCGCACGGAGGTCACCGGTTGCTTCAGGCTGACGTGCCATCGATTCAAGTGCAGTACCGCCGATACGGCCAATACCCATTCCTGCGCCGATAACGGCTGCGCCAGCACCGAGTCCTGCGAGACCCTGGTTCATCATCGTGTCGAGAAGAACAATAAGCAGTTCCATTTCTATTGATTTAATTGATTAATGATGTGCTTCTTGAGTGGCGTCGCCGAAGTACAGCGCTGCCAAAAGTGTAAAAACATATGCCTGGAGGAAAGCAACAAGCAACTCCAGGAAAAACATGAATACCATAAACAAGACGGAGCCCACTCCCACGCCCAGGCCAAGTGCCTGGCTCTGCTCACCGAAGATGAGAAGAAGGCTGACAAAGGCGAGAATAACGATGTGGCCTGCAGTGATGTTTGCCGTGAGACGAATCATCAATACCGTTGGCTTCAGAAAAATGCCTACAAACTCGATGGGTACGAGAATGAGCTTAATCGGCAACGGAACTCCCGGAGGCCAGAGGATGTGCCCCCAGTAGTGCTTATTACCACTGACCGTTGTAATTAAAAACACAAAGCCTGCGAGAATGAGGGTGATTCCGAGTGTGCCGGTTACATTGAACCCTCCAAAGAATGGAATGAGCCCGAGGATATTACAAAGCCAAATAAAGAAAAAAACAGTCAGGAGGAAGGGAGTAAACCGGTGGGCGTGCTTTTCGCCAATGGATGGTACCGCCACCTCATCACGAATAAATATAATGAGGGGCTCAAGTGCATTCTGAATTCCTTTGGGAGCCTGACCCGGACGTTTCTTGTATCCGTTTGCCACGGCGCGGAAAATGATCACCATAAGGATAATGATCATGAGCATTCCGAATACGCTTTTCGTGATCGAAAAGTCGATCGGCTGCATTCCTATAGGTTGATGACTTTCGTGGTCAACGCTCGCATAGGTGCCATGGTTCATTTCATCAGCCGCATAGAGGATTTTCTCGTGGTAATTGACCACTGACTTGCCGTTTGCGAGCGGCACCTTGACCTTTCCTTCTGTGTCGTGATGAAACGCCGAAGACATGAAGAACTCCAGTCCGTCTCCGGTCCAGAGAATTACCGGCAGCGGAATGCTTACTTCCGGAATACCTTCTGAATGTTTACCAAAAAGGTGAACGGAGTGTGCATCTGAGATATGATGAATGATGTACTCCCCGGCCTTAAAAGATTCTTCTGCGTGACCGTCTTCAGGGTGATCCACAGCGGTAGCATCAGCAGCCGCCAATACGGTAAATGCGAATCCGCAGAGCATCCATAAAAAAGAGGTGAGACTGGAATTTCTCATTCCTGCAACGTTAACTACCCGTTTCAAAAATCGGTGCAAAAGTAGGCATTTACTTTCGCCTGCAAGTTTCAAATCGCGATTTTTTCAACAACTCTCACACAAAGTGCGCATCTGACCATCCGGTGCGCGTTCGCATACGCCGCTTCCCGACAAGTCGGGACAGGTTACGCGGCGAAAGAAATCACTCAGGCTTTGCGGTATTCAGCACCGTACGAATTAGCACAATGGTAAACAGGGTGTAAGCGATAAACAGCGACACCACCACCTGGAGAATGTGCTCTTTAACGGTTACCAGATAGAGGAGCACTACCACGAGTGCTGTAAGTAGTTTAATGCCGACTACGCCGGTAAAGGTGGTCACGAAGCGTTGCGGACTTTTAGCATTTGCACGCAGAAGCATGCGGAAAAACAAGGCGTTCAGCAGCGCAAAAGTGGTGAAGATGGCCGGAATCACCCAGAGGTAAGGCTCATCGGCATATTGAACATAACCGAAATAAAGAAGGATCAAGGCCGCAAAAGTGAGGCCGTTGATCATGTGGAAGCGAGCCGTTTTCATTTGCGTTGAAAGTCTTTGATGACGTAATAGATGGCTGTCACAACACCGAGCAGCGCCCCTATGACGGTTAAGATGGGTTTTTCTGATTCAATGTATTCGTCAAGACGCATCCCTCCGTAGGTGAACAGTCCAATGGCGGCGGCCATCGTAAATGCCATCCCGGAGTAGCGCAGGAAGCCGTCAGGCTGTTTTCTCTTCGGCGGCCGTTTCACGGTTTCGCAGGTCTTTCACCTTGCTGCCCATGTGCACGTTACCGGTCATTTTCGCACCGGGCTCGATGCTGAGCTGACCGTAGTGAATTTCACCTTCTACACTCGCAGAAGCTTTCAGTGAGAGAAGGTCTTCTACCATGGTGGTACCTTCCATTTTGCCCTCCACTTCACAATTCTGGCACACAATAGAACCGCTGACCTTGCCGCTCGGCCCCACAACCAACCTTCCTTTAGTTTTCAGTTCACCCTCGAAGTTTCCGTCGATTCGGATGTTGCTCTCACAGTCAATTTCGCCCTTGAAGGACGTTCCTTCCACAATGCGGTTGATGGCTCTCTCAATGGAGTTATCAATTGATTTTCTGCCCATTCGGTTATTCTTTTTCAACATATCGCCTCACAGTTCATAGTTCTGCAGAAAGAAGCCCTGGTACGCCTCGAGGTCTTTGTTCTTGAACAAGGTAACGTAGTTTTCTTTCGATATCAAAGAAACTACGTAGCCAGCATCACGCAGGCTTTTGGTGTCTTCACTGCTTTGGAAGGTGTTGTAGAAAGCTGTGCTTTCAGCGATGCGGTTAAAGGTCTTGACGAGTACCACCTGGTGGTCGCGATCGATCAGGTTGCTTGACACCTTCAATCCCCCGCTCTTGAAATACTTCGATGAAAAATCTGAAAGCTGTGCTTTGATCTCGTTGACGTTGCCCTCACCCATGGGAAGCACCAGCATAAAGTAGTGGCGTGACCCTTCGTTGAAATCGAACGGGTACTCTTCTACAACCTCTTCTTCCGGCTCCCCTTTTTGTTCCTCTTTGATCTCTTCTCGGAGCTTTTTCAGCTTGTCTGCAGCAAAAGCGGCTTCTTCCGTATCCGGACATTCAGCCACAATTTTCTCAAGCTCTTTGATATAATTGTCGCGCATTCCTACGCGGCCATCCATCCCGCCAATCCCTTGCGCCTTGAGCAGTTTGTACTTGCAGAGCATGTGGTTTTCAGGCTCGTTCGCAATCACTTCTGTTGTTTCAAGGATCACATTCTGGTATTGGCGCTTGTAGTATTTATCGAGCACTTGTTCGTATGCCCTTCGTTCTTCCGCTTTCTTGAGCTCTGCATAGTCTTGATACTCGGGGTTCTCCACCAGCATTGCCCACTCACTTCCGGGGTAGCGTTCGAGGATCATATCGCCCCAATGGCGGCTGTTACAGGTTCCGCAGAAGGGGTTTTGGTACCCTTGTGACTCTTTGAAGAGGTAGGTGCGGTAAAGCAGGTAGAAGGCCGTTGGGTGATACTCTGACTCATCATAGCGGGTAACGAGAACTTCCCACTGCTCAATGGCATTATCGAGGTCTTCAAGTTTTTCGCGGTAGATAACTCCTGAGTTGTAATAGGCATCCGCAATGGCGATTTGGCTTTCTCCTTGTGCCTGGTCTGAGCATGGAAGTTGTGCGAGCATCTCGTCAACACTCGGCACCTGGTCTTCAATACTCACCTCTTCGGTCACTTGTGCTTCTGCCTCTTCCTGAGTGGGTTCTTCTTCACCATCTGAGAATGTCGCACTGATCTTGTTGCTTCGGCGCCAGTCATCCGCGAGTTCACGCATGCCCCAGTAGGCGGTAAAGTTTGACTTTCCTGTTTGGCGCAAGGCCGGGTTGTAGGGCCAGAAGGTGCCGGCTCCTCCTACCACGTCGCTGCTCTCTCCTGCTGCTGCTGCCTGCTGCGCTGCGAGCATGGCCGCCTCCAGCTCATCAATTTGCTGCTGTCGGATGCCTTCCAACTTTGCGACGAGTTCTTCATCACCCAGCTCGCAAAGCATTGCCAGGCTGTCTTTTTCATCAATCACATTCAGGTAGGTCACCAGTTCTGTCAATGATTCAGCCTTATTTCTGACGTCTTCATAGCGATCGTGATCTTCTTCGATGTTTCTGAAGGTGCTGTCGTAATAGGCTTGCGCAAGCTGGTAGGCTTTGTCTTCCAGGTACAGATCGGCCAGGCTGAGGAAGCTTTTCATCTTCTGCTTCTGGTTGCCTTCATTCACGAGAAGTGACGTTTCGAGGTAGTCAATTCCTTGCGCCCGGTTTTGCTCTTCCAGTTCGAGTTGCGCCAACGCGTAATAGATCTGGTCTTGATACTCTTCATTCTTATCGTCTTTCAGCATGTCAAAGAGGGTCTCTTTGATCACTGCCGAATTGCCCCCTCGCCGATCAAAAGCCATGGCTTGCATGATCTTGGCGTAAAATTCCATTTCATACTCCGGACGAAGTTTGAGCACTCCGTTGAAATAGGCGATGGCATCCTGCGCTTTTCCCTGGGCCTGCATGAGCTGAGCAAGAATGAAGGTTGGCCGCGCTTTATCTTTCTTTTTCTTGATGAGGCGTATGGCCTTTTCGAGCTGATCTGCTGCGTCTTTGTACTCGCCTATCCGAATGAAGTAATCGGCATAAACCATCAGTACTTCAGCCTCTGCCTCTTCTTCGAGGTTATTCACCTGCACCGCCTTTCGCACGGCATTCTTTGCGCGCACGAAGTCGCCTACTTCAAGGTAGCAGCGGGTGAGCCAGGCATTCGACAGGGCCTGCATTTCTTTCTCTTTGTACTTGCGGCTTACGAAGAGGAACATCTCTTCGGCTTTGTAATAATTCTGTTTGAAGAAGTACGCCTTCCCGATGAGCAGGTAGTTGTCATCAATCCACTTGTTCATTTCGGGGCGGTCTCGCTTCTTCTTAAGCTGCCGCCTGGGGGGATCCATATTATGGCGTTCAATGACGCGGGAGCTTTTCTCTACCACCCGCTCCATCAGCGGAAAAATCTCTTGTGCGTTCTCTTCAGAACCGTAAATGAACACCGAAAGGATTTCGTCGTAATCATCTTCTTGCTTTTCATTCAGGGTCATCTGAGATTCACGCATCGCTTCTTTGGCATAGAAATACCCGTTATACCGCGCCGTTGTGTTGTGAAATACACGGTATACAAAGCCATCTTTGCGCGTGGTACAAGCAAAGGTGCTGAGCATGGCGAGTGCCAGCAAGAGTTTTATGATCTGATCTGAACGCAATTGCAGTTGTTTCTGCGGTTCCGGCATCCTCTAAACACAGAACACGCAAAATTATTTTAATTTTTCCGTTTTTCTTTGCCGACTGTCCGTAGTGGGGGAGATTAGCGAAAAAGTATCGAGTGAACAAACGCAGAAAGAAGATCGTTAGACGGCTAAAGCGGGAATTTCGCCTGTCGCTGCTGCATGAAGCCAGTTATGAAGAGCGGTTCTCCATTCTACTCACGCCTTTCAATGTCATCCTGCTCATTGCGGGCTTCGTGCTGTTGGTGGGCGGAATTGCCTACTCCATCACTGCCTTAACCCCCTTGCGCGAGTACGTGGTGCCCGGTTACATTGACGATCAGCACCGAAGAGATGCCGCCGCTGCGCGCCGCGCCGCAGATTCTTTGCTCATTGAGCTTCACAAGCAGGAAGAATACCTCGAAACGCTTAAGATCATCATGTCTGGCGGGGTACCTTATGACAGCCTCGCCACCGCTCCCCGCAACACGGTGCAGGAGGGTGACCTCGCCTATGAACTCTCACCCGAAGACAGCGCCTTGCGGGCTCGAATTGAAGACGAAGACCGTTTTTCATTGCGCGTGGGAAACAGCGGAACAGTCGAAAGCCAAACTGCCCGTGGTGTCTTGTTTAAACCGGTTGATGGTTCAGTAAGCGCACATTATGATGCCGAAATCGAGCATTTTGGGGTTGACCTGGTAGCTCCCGAAAATTCAGTCATCAAAGCGGTGCAAGACGGAACCATCATCATCGCTTCGTACACTTCTGATGGCGGACATGTCATTGCGGTGCAGCATGAAGGAAGCCTCGTCTCTGTGTATAAGCACAACAGTGCGCTCTACAAAAAAGTTGGTGATCAGGTGCGTGCCGGCGAGTCAATCGCGGTGATCGGAAACACCGGTGACCACTCTGACGGGCCGCACCTCCACTTCGAACTGTGGCAGCGGGGTGTGCCTGTTGACCCCCTCGAATTTCTAATTTTCGAAGAGTAAGCTTGATCCGTTTACTGCCTTAATATGGTGGCTATTCGCGTTTCTTTCCGCGCGAGACTTGTCCCGGTTTATCGGGAAGCGCCGGATCCAGACAAGTTCTGCTGCTTCGCAGATCTACCTGACTTCACTCACTTCTTCTCATTTGCAGCTCTTGCATGTCAAGAGGCTCTTTGGGCCTGCCGGACAAGAGCTTACAGGAAATCAAATCGTTACATGTGAGTATCCTCCACCGCTAAACCGCTCCGGCCTGCAGTTCTAACACCTCTGCGTTCTGAAACGCTTCTTCGAAATTGAGCTCTGACGAAAACTTTAGCGAAACATTTTGTTCTCCATTTCGAACAGCTTCAGGGAAGTCGGGCACGTCAAGCCCAATATCCTGCAGAACTGAGGTAAGGTTAGAAAGATTCTTTTCGGTGGGCTCTATCCAGAAATCAACGTCAGTGGAATGTCGCCGGTAACAGTGAAAGTTGACGGCTTCCCCCCACCAAGATCATTCGCGCCTTGCGATGAGGGCACGCTCTTATAAATCGACCCACTTCCTCATCCTAAAGAGCCATAAGATCGGTGATAGATTACCAGATTCGATTTGCGCTCAGAGGATTTACCGGTGGTTGCGCTTCGCGTACTTGCCTCCAAAAACCAGCAGAGACGATCAGCTTTTGACAATGCAAGAAAGGCCTGTTCCCATTCGCGATTGCTTTCTTCTTTGGTCGTAAATCGAATCGATTTTATTTCCTTAAAGGTGCCGAAAGACGCCGAAAATTGAATGCGTTCACACATCCGGCGCTTTGCGCCGAAAAAAGCCTCTCGTCACAACATAACGCTGACCACTGACGACCTGCTCTCTACTCCACCAACGTGATATCGAAGTCTACCAGGTCAACAAACTTCTGGATGCGGTGATCAATGGCTTCGGTTGTCAGGTCCATCAGGCGCTCAGTGCCAAAGGCCTCACAGGTGAATGACGCCATGGCTGAGCCAATAATGACCGCACGCTTGAGGTTCTCAAATGAACAATCGTCGGTGTGGGCGAGATAGCCCATCATTCCGCCGGCGAAGGTGTCTCCTGCCCCGGTTGGATCTACGACGTCTTCAAGTGGAAGCGCCGGCGCGAAAAAGACTTGTTCGTCATCAAACAAGAGTGCGCCGTGCTCACCTTTCTTGATGATCAGGTAACGCGGACCCATTTTCAGAATTTTCTGTGCCGCTTTCACCAGCGAATGCTCCCGGGTCAACTGGCGCGCCTCTTCATCGTTGATGGTAAGGAGGTCGATCTTGGCAATCACTTTGGCGAGATCGTCCATTGCAATGTCCATCCAGAAGTTCATGGTGTCGAGCGCCACGAGCTTCGGACGTTTGGGCAATTGCTCAATTACAGACATCTGCACTTGCGGCGCCAGGTTGCCGAGCATCACATACTCACTGTCTTTGGCGGCCTCCGGCACTTTCGGCTCAAAGGTCTCCAGAACGTTCAGTTCAGTCACGAGTGTGTCTCGGCTATTGAGATCATAGTGGTACTTGCCACTCCAGAAGAACGATTTTTCGCCCTCCTTGATCTCGAGTCCGTCTTGATTGATGCCCCTCCTGGAAAGTTCACGAAGTACTTCCTCCGGAAAATCGCTTCCAATTACAGAGATGAGATGCGACTGCTTTACAAAATAGCTGGCCGCCAGCGTGATGTAAGTGGCTGCCCCGCCAACGATTTTATCGGTTTTCCCAAATGGCGTTTCGATGGCATCAAAGGCCACCGTTCCTACGGCGATCAGACTCATTGTTGAAATTTTGTGCAAAGATATTGTTTCATTCGAGAGATTAGCGTAATATTGCAGCCCGTTTCAAAAGACGGTGTTAAATTCCCCTGTAGCTCAGTTGGTTAGAGCATCTGACTGTTAATCAGAGGGTCGTTGGTTCAAGTCCAACCGGGGGAGCAACAAGGGAGGCACTGGCGTCCCTTTTTTTGTGCCCAACCATTTCAATCAGCTGGTTAGAGCATCCCGACGCCGTCGGGAGGGTCGTTGGTTCAAGTCCAACCGGGGGAGAAACAAGGGAGGCACTGGCGTCCCTTTTTGTGCCCAACCATTTCAATCAGCTGGTTAGGAGCATCCCGACGCCGTCGGGAGGGTCGTTGGTTCAAGTCCAACCGGGGAGAAACAAGGAGGCACTGGCGTCCCTTTTTGTGCCCAACCATTTCAATCAGCTGGTTAGAGCATCCCGACGCCGTCGGGAGGGTCGTTGGTTCAAGTCCAACCGGGGGAGAAACAAGGGAGGCACTGGCGTCCCTTTTTTTGTGCCCAACCATTTCAATCAGCTGGTTAGAGCATCCCGACGCCGTCGGGAGGGTCGTTGGTTCAAGTCCAACCGGGGGAGCAACAAGGGAGGCACTGGCGTCCCTTTTTTTGTGCCCAACCATTTCAATCAGCTGGTTAGAGCATCCCGACGCCGTCGGGAGGGTCGTTGGTTCAAGTCCAACCGGGGGAGCAACAAGGGAGGCACTGGCGTCCCTTTTTTTGTGCCTCACCATTTCAATCAGCTGGTTAGAGCATCCCGACGCCGTCGGGAGGGTCGTTGGTTCAAGTCCAACCGGGGGAGCAACAAGGGAGGCACTGGCGTCCCTTTTTTTGTGCCCAACCATTTCAATCAGCTGGTTAGAGCATCCCGACGCCGTCGGGAGGGTCCTGGTTCAAGTCCAACCGGGGGAGCAACAAGGGAGGCACTGGCGTCCCTTTTTTTGTGCCCAACCATTTCAATCAGCTGGTTAGAGCATCCCGACGCCGTCGGGAGGGTCCTTGGTTCAAGTCCAACCGGGGGAGCAACAAGGGAGGCACTAGCGTCCCTTTTTTTGTGCCCAACCATTTCAATCAGCTCGTTAGAGCATCCCGACGCCGTCGGGAGGGTCGTTGGTTCAAGTCCAACCGGGGGAGCAACAAGGGAGGCACTGGCGTCCCTTTTTTTGTGCCCAATCATTTCAATCAGCTCGTTAGAGCATCCCGACGCCGTCGGGAGGGTCGTTGGTTCAAGTCCAACCGGGGAGCAACAAGGGAGGCACTGGCGTCCCTTTTTTTGTGCCCAACCATTTCAATCAGCTCGTTAGAGCATCCCGACGCCGTCGGGAGGGTCCTTGGTTCAAGTCCAACCGGGGGAGAAACAAGGGAGGCACTGGCGTCCCTTTTTTTGTGCCCAACCATTTCAATCAGCTCGTTAGAGCATCCCGACGCCGTCGGGAGGGTCCTTGGTTCAAGTCCAACCGGGGGAGAAACAAGGGAGGCACTGGCGTCCCTTTTTTTTGTGCCTCACCATTTCAATCAGCTGGTTAGAGCATCCCGACGCCGTCGGGAGGGTCCTTGGTTCAAGTCCAACCGGGGGAGAAACAAGGGAGGCACTGGCGTCCCTTTTTTTGTGCGGCATTGCACCGGACCTTCTCGAACGCCTATCAGGCGTCCTTCTTGATTAGCAAAGGAAATAACGAGCGCGCAACGCATTGCGCGCCTACGTTCTATCTTTGCACGTATATCCCATCCGAATGACCCTTCGTACCCTATCCCTCCTCTTGTTCGCTGCGCTGCTCTTTGCCTGCGGTAACAACAAAGAACTCGTTGCTCCAGCGATGACCGACGTGATTATGCTCGATACCGCAGAGGTCGCCCCTCCGCCAAAACGTAACCTGCGACCAACCGAAAAGAAGGTGCACGACCTCCTCCACACCAAGCTGCAGGTGAGCTTCGACTGGCAGCAGCGCCACCTCAACGGTACAGCTGAATTGACACTCAAGCCTTACTTCTACCCATCGAACCGCTTGATGCTGGATGCAAAAGGCATGGATATCCACCGCGTTGTACTTGTTGACTCAGTAGAGACCACGCTCACTTATAGCTACGACTCCCTCTTTCTCGACATCACGCTGCCCAGGAAATACAGTCGCTTTGAAGAATACACCGTGTTGATTGACTATACCGCCAAGCCGGATGAATTACGCGTGCAAGGCAGCGACGCCATCACCGATGCGAAAGGACTCTACTTCATCAATCCTGACAGTACCGAAGCAAACAAGCCTACACAGGTGTGGACCCAAGGCCAGACGGAAGCCAGCTCATGCTGGTTCCCGACCATCGACACCCCGGCAGAGCGCATGACGCAAGAGCTCTTCATCACCGTCACCAAAGATTTTCAGACGCTCTCGAACGGTACGCTCGTGTACAGCAACTTCAATGACGACGATACCCGCACCGATTACTGGAAACTCGATGAAGCCCATCCACCTTACCTCACGATGCTGGCGGCCGGTGACTTCCTCATTGCGAATGATGAGTACATCAACTTTGACGGCGAACGCATTCCGGTGACCTACTACCTCGAGCGCGAATACGCGCCCTACGCCTGGAAGATCTTCGGCAGCACACCCGAGATGATGCAATTCTATTCTAAGCTGCTCGATTACGACTTCCCCTGGGACAAATACGCTCAGATTGTGGTGCGTGATTACGTGTCAGGCGCTATGGAGAACACCACCGCCGTGATTCACGGCGATTTCTTGCACCAGACCGATCGTGAGCTTCTCGATTACGACAACGAAGAAATCATTGCCCACGAACTCTTCCACCACTGGTTCGGCGACCTGGTCACCTGCGAAAGCTGGTCACACCTGCCGCTGAACGAATCATTCGCAACCTACGGCGAATACCTCTGGGAAGAGTACAAATACGGCAAAGACGCCGCTGATTTTCACGGTTTTGAAGACGAAGAGGGCTATATGAATGAAGCCCGCTACAAAAAAGTGCCCCTCATTCGTTTTGACTACGACGACAAAGAAGACATGTTTGATGCGCACTCGTACAACAAAGGCGGGCGCATCCTGCACATGCTGCGCAACGTGGTGGGCGACACCGCCTTCTTCACCTCGCTCAACCACTACCTGAAGAAAAACGCCTTCAAAGACGCCGAGACCGACAAGCTCCGCCTGGCGTTTGAAGAGGTGACCGGAGTCGACCTCAACTGGTTCTTTGACCAGTGGTTTTACGGTGCCGGGCATCCTGTGCTTGACATTTCGTACTTCTACGACGATTCGCTCAAGCAGCAGCAGGTGGTGATTTCACAGCTTCAGGAAGCGCCTTCAGAGCAGGTGTACACCTTGCCGATGGCCATTGAATTGCACTTCGGCGATCGTGTGCAGCGCGAAGAGGTGTTGATGACCGAGCGCGAGCAGCTCTTCCGTTTCGATGTGGATGCGCAACCTGACTGGGTCAATGTGGACGCCGACAAAGTGCTCCTCTGCGAGAAGTCTGACAACAAGCCCGCCGATTGGTGGGCACAGCAGTTCGCGCAAGCCGGCAATTTCCGCGATCGACTTGAATCAATGCAGTTCATCGCTGAGAACGGCAGCGCCGCTTTCTACCCGACCGTTGAGCAGGCCCTGAACGATCCCTTCTGGTACATCCGCTCGCTGGCGGTGATGCAGCTTGATACTTATGATTCGTTATCTACCGCGGCGCGCACCCGTTTGACCGAGATGGCCTACAGCGATCCCGATACGGATGTGCGTTACGATGCGCTGGTTTTACTCGGCGCAAAAGCGCCGGATGCATTGGACGTCGCAAAAGTCGAAAAAGGCATTACCAACGAGCGTTCGTACTGGATCAATGCCGGCTCACTCATTGCGCTGGCCCACCTCGATATCGACAAGGCCCTCAGATACGCACAAACGATGCAAAATGACCTGCGCTCCGGACGGGTAATTGATGCGATTGCAACCGTGTACGCCATGACGGGCGACCCGAAACACCACGATTTCTTCCGCACCATGGCAACACAAGGCGATGGTGAGCAGCGCTACATCGTGATGCAGGCCTACGCTGCTTACCTTGAAGGATTAGAGCTATCCGACTGGGAGCCCGCCCTCGATGTGGTGCGTGAAGTTTCGACCAATCGCGATCCCTGGTGGATTCAGATCCCGAATTATCGGTTGTTGAACCAACTCATCCTTCGCTTTCGCGAAGCAAGCACCGCAGAAACCAACCACCCCTTGCTGAGTGAGGCCGAGGCGCTGCGCGATCAACTGCTCGCGAATGAATCGATTTCGTACCTGAAACGCCTGCTGCAAAGCGAATAACGTGCGCTTTTGCTTATAAACCCCTGTTTCACGGAGACCAAACGTCAATGGAATTGATTATCTTTAGCTAAAGAAGCGTTCGTCATGAGCATTAACATCGATCTTCCTGAAGGACTGAATCTGAGCGCATTTGACTTGAGCATGATGCTTGCCTCAAAGCTTTTCGAGGAGGGGTTAATCACTTCCGGGCAAGGCGCCGAAATGACCGGTCTTTCAAAGCAGGCATTTGTAGAGCTGATTGGTAAATACGGTGTCTCTGCTTTTCAGACGCCTTCAGACGGTTTGGAAGACGACCTCAAGAATGCGTGACCAGGTTGCGGTAGTTGATTCCAGTGCACTCATCGCCTTGTCAGCGGCGGGCTTGCTAGACCTACTCCAAAAATTGTATTCATCTGTTCGAATCACTTCTGTGATTCGTTCTGAAGTCCATGCCGAGCTGCCTGAATGGATCATCGTTGATGATGATTACGAGCAATCACAATATTCAATCCTGCAAGTTGATTTAGACCCCGGTGAAGCAAGTGCCATCGCGCTGGCTCTTCGCCACAAACAGTTTTTGTTGCTTATCGATGAAGCGAAGGGCAGAAGGGTTGCGAGTCGGTTGAATCTGAAGATTTCTGGTACACTAGGCGTTCTTCTGAAAGCCAAGGAGCTCGGTTTTTTAGCGTCAGGTAACGAGGCACTTAAAAGAATTGAAGACTCGGGGTTTTATTTGTCTACAGACCTGAAAGAGAAAATGCTCCAGCTCTTTAAGGAGGGTTGAACATAATGATGTCCGGAATCTACTTTCATATCCCCTATTGCAAGCAGGCCTGTCACTACTGCGATTTCCACTTTTCAACGGTTCTCAGCACGCGTGATGAACTGCTAAAAGCCATGCGTGCAGAGCTTTTTTCGCGCAGTCCCGATAACAATCGGGATGCGCGGATGGACGGGCCGCTGCAAAGCATCTATTTTGGCGGCGGAACACCGAGTATTCTGACCCTTGACGAGTTGCAGGCACTCCTCGACGATACCCATCGTCACTTTAGCGTCACGGAGGATGCCGAAATCACCCTCGAAGCCAATCCGGATGACCTGCACGATGCCGACAAGCTTCGTGCATGGCGCGACATGGGCATCAATCGGCTTTCGATCGGACTACAGTCGTTTCACGATGCCGACCTGCAATGGATGAACCGTGCGCACAACCGCAATGAAGCCCTCGCCGCCGTGCAACGCGCCCAGGATGCCGGCTTCGAAGCGCTTACCGTTGACCTCATCTACGGACTCCCTAACTGGAGCGACGATGAATGGGAGCAGAATTTACGTGAGCTCGAAAAGCTTCAGGTGCCGCACTTTTCGGCGTACATCCTCACCGTTGAAGACAAAACCGCACTCGGACATCAGGTCAAAACCGGCAAGCAGCGCATGACCGATGATAGCGCCATCGAACAACAGTATGCGCTGTTGTGCGATTGGGCAAAAGCGCAAGGGTACGACCACTACGAAGTCTCCAACTTTGCCCGCGTCGGCAAACGCGCTGTGCACAACAGCGCCTACTGGACGGGTGCTCCTTACCTCGGTATTGGTCCGGGCGCACACTCATACTCCGCAGCGCAGCGCAGGTGGAATGTGGCTTCAAACACCCGCTACATCCGCGCATCCCGATTGTTATCGGGACAGCGCGAAGAAAGCTACTTTGAGACCGAAGAACTCACGCTAAAAGACCGCTACAACGAATACCTGATGACGGGTTTGCGCACCGCCCGCGGCATCTCTCTCGAAGAAGCCGAAGAACGCTTCGGAATGCGACCCGACCGCGCCGAACCCGAAACCTGGCAACACCTGATCAATTCTGGGCAACTGTCAGAGGTGAAAGGGCGCTACCGTATTCCTGAACCCCACTGGCTCATGGGGGATGGCATCAGCAGTGGGTTGTTTGTGGTGTAGGGGGTACAACGACGCTTCTAGCAGCTAGTCACCTATCCAAACCATCTATCCAATGGAGAATGTTGAATCTGCACTAAGTGGGACATGCTCTTTCGTGGAACATTACATTTTTTCCCGCGTCTTTTTGTTACTTGTTACATTTTATGGCGGGACTTTTTGTATATTCCGGTATGAAGCGAGATATAGAAGCATCTTTGAACGCGTGGGTCTCTAAAGGCAAGCGAAAGCCTTTGATCCTCGTGGGGCCGCGCCAAGTGGGTAAAACGTGGCTAATGAAAACCCTTGGAGAAAACCATTTCGAGGGCATGGCTTACATCAATTTTGAGCGCGAAATCAATCTTCAGCGCATTTTCAATGATGACTTAGACCCGAATCGTATTCTCCAGGTGATAGAAATCGCTACTTCGGTCAACATCCGTCCCGGAAAAACACTGGTCATTCTTGATGAGATTCAAGAAGCACCGAACGGATTGACTGCATTAAAATACTTTTGCGAGGAACTTCCGGACTTACATATCATAGCTGCCGGTTCATTGCTTGGAGTTGGTTTGAAGACCCGCTCATCTTTTCCGGTCGGCAAAGTTGAACTGCTTCATGTGCACCCGATGAGCTTCAATGAGTATCTGAACGCGCTTGGTGAGACGGCGCTTTCTGCACATTTGAAAGCCCATCAATGGGATCTTTTAAATGCATTCCATGACAAGCTCGTCAATCTCCTTAAAACTTATTATGTCGTCGGGGGTATGCCAGAGGTTGTTGACACCTACGTACGTCTTAAGGATTTGGAAGAAGTCCGCAAGGTTCAGGAACAAATCCTCATGGCATATGAACGTGACTTCAGCAAGCATGCACCCTCCGCTGTTGTGCCCCGCATTCTACAAGTCTGGGAAGGCCTCCTGGCGCAACTGGCCAAAGAAAACAAGAAGTTCATTTATGGACTCATTCGCTCAGGCGCGCGTGCGAAAGAATATGAGGCGGCAATTGACTGGCTTTTGAACTACGGCCTCATCACAAAAGTGACGCGCACATCTAAGATTGAGCGGCCTCTAAGCGCATTTGCAGATACAAAGGCGTTTAAGATCTACATACACGACGTAGGTCTGCTGAGCGCCAAAGCCGCTCTCCATCCTGATACCATTCTAAATGGAAACGCTCTTTTTAAACAGTTCAAGGGTGCATTGACCGAGCAGTACGTGTTGCAACAGCACATCGCACACGGACATATTCATACGTTCTACTGGGAGAATCCGAGTGGCCAAGCTGAAGTTGACTTTCTTTTCGAGGGTAAAGACGACCTCATTCCTTTGGAGGTGAAAGCTTCTGAAAATCTCCAGAGTAAATCTTTAAAAGTGTTTCATTCCAAGTATCCACAGATACCATGCTTCCGAACTTCATTGGCCCGCCACAAGCACGAAGAATGGTTGACAAACCTGCCCCTTTACAGCCTGCCGGTTACAGCTCACCAGCCTCACTGACCCTGCTTAACGCTCCCTCAACATCATCGCACGACACCTGGCAACACCTGATCAATTCAGGGCAACTGTCAGAGGTGAAAGGGCGCTACCGTATTCCTGAACCCCACTGGCTCATGGGGGATGGCATAAGAAGTGCTTTGTTTGTGGTGTAGGTCATACGAAGCCCGCATCGCTGACCTCAAAGACGAAATTCAGTTTTTACGAGGGGTGCTGAAGGTGTGAGGGGGGGGCTTAAGACTAACCCTCATTGTACTAATGCACATATGACTTCTTTATGCCTTGCTTGATGAGTGCTCCTCACCGGAAACAATTAAAGGGAAGATTTCAGAAGCTTGCACCACAAATCTCAACCCGTCAGGGATTTATTGATGATTATTTTCAGAGACTACCTAAGCACCACTGCAATGGTGATGCTTATTGGAGTGTTGAACATGATCACATAAGTGTCTTTGGTCGGACTAGATACAACGGTCACGTAAACTTTGCATCCGACCTGAGCAGGTGGAGCACGAAGAGAAGAGGCAGTTCAAAAGGTTGATCTAGTTGTCCCTGTAATTATTCTCGACTATGTTTTAATAGTTGATGCGGCAGCCTGATGCAAAACTAGAGCTTCCAGAAATTGAATCAATAAAAAAGAGGGCCGAAACCCTCTCTTTTGTTTTCCAATGTGATCGTGGATTTTTTTACTCGATGATGATCCGTTGGCGCGCCATGCCTTGATCATTACCGATGAAAATCACGTAGTTTCCTGATGCAAACGCTGTTGTGTTCAGAACCGTGTTTGTTCTTGTCAATGCACCTTCGCTTACCAATTTACCCCGTGCATCAAAAAGCTGATAGCTGGCATTGATGAGCGATTCATCAATGGATATCGTTACGCTTGTAGATGCAGGATTTGGGAAGATGTTGATGGATTCTTTTAAGGTTTCATTGATTCTAGTCGCTACCACCACAACTACATCCAATGTAATTTCCTCACCGGCACAATTTGCAGAAGTCGTTTCTTGAACAGTAATGCTGCCAAGGCCAGTGCTTGCCCAAATTGCGGTTACAGTGTTCGTCCCCTGACCTGATGTGATGACTCCATTTGAAATGGACCAATTGTAGGTACTTGAAGCATCGCCATCACAAGTGTATGTGACCTCTAGTAGCTCTCCTGGTCCCAGTGGGCCCTCAATGGTCGTAGCAGTAGTTGCACATACGATTTCCACTTCAATGGATACTGAACCTTCGCAACCCTCTTCTGTGGTTTCGGTAACCGTGAGCGTACCTATTCCTTCTTCAGCCCAGAGCACTGTTACTGTGCTTGAGCCTTGACCAGAAGTAATAACACCACCTTCAACTTCCCATTCATATGTGCTATTCGGAGTGTTGGTACAATTGTAAGTGTTTTCTTCTAGGGTGAACGGTGTGAGATCTCCAGCGATGGTATCGATGGAAACGCTGCAACCATTGTACAATGCTAACACTTCTTCCTCTGTAAGGGCGCGGTTCCAGAATCCAATGTCATCTATACTTCCGTTGAAAAACCTGTCCCACAGTCTTGAACAACCGACATTAGATATTTCCGGAACTTGATTGGCTGTTGAATTCAAGTTCTCACTCGGGAATGAGCATAGTAATGCCCCATTTAAATAAGTTTCAGCAACGGTCAAACTTTTTACCATTGTGATATTATACCAAATGTCTTGTTGATAGGGTTCAGTACATGCAATGGCATTGTCTGGCACTCCATTCCCTAATTCAGTATAGAGTGTGTTCTGCAGCAGATGAGCTACAGTCATTCCATTTTGCATGCTTGGATAATCGCATGCGAAAATTGCATTTATAATTATTGCTTCGTTCTCGGCACGAAACCATAAACTCACTGTTCGCTCCGGCAAATCCAAGGGTATCAATTCAATTCGGTCATCAGTCCCATCAAAACTATACGCCGCGTTCGGGTTCCCATCGCGATCTTCCGTCAACGTAGCCCCATTCACAACCCCATCATTCCCATTCCCACTTTCATCATTCGCATTCCCGTTAAATCCCCAATAACCAACCAACCCGTCGGTTGGCACATAGGATGGTAATTGAGCTTGTGTGGTTAGGCCCGTAAGCAGAGCACAAAGCGTTAAAAGTCGTTTCATCTTGTTTTACTTTTAATACATTCCTTGAATAAAACTTCATACACCTTCTACCCGCGCCAAATACAGATCAACTTCTTCGGTTGATTCTTTATAAGTATTTAATGATTTTAAAGCCTCTTCGACCCTCACCAACGCATTGCTCAGGCCTTTCTGCGACTTATAGCCATAAACAACCACTAGCACGTAACCACCATGCGGCAGTTGCTGTAACTTTTCAATGTCTTTTTTGATGGATTTTCGAGTGTCTGATACGGCTTTGCCACACACGTACAATTTGATTTCAATGCCCACACAGCTTTTGTCAGCAAGCTGGCATTTGAGGTCAATTGCTTGGCCGTTCTCGGCTGAGCCTTCCATGTGAACAGCTGTGAATTCTTTATTAGACGACAAATGACGCGCTAACTCAACTTGCAGCCAGTTTTCAAACTTCGTACCCCGCTTTAGAAGCAACTGCATAAATTCGCCTTCAAGAATTTCTTGAGTACTCGAAAGTAATACATTAGCTAAGGCCTCTTTCATAGAAAACTTAAATCCGCTCAAAATTATCGTCCTCACTCGCAAAGAACAACCACTCACTGTTGTATTAATCCACCTCAAAAAACACCCGTTATCGGAAAAATTGCACCGCTCATCAACCTGGCTGCTTCGTTTGTTTTGATTTCTGCGCCGGGTGCGCTAACTTCACAACTCACAGTTGAGAAAGCATGGAAGACAGCCCCCTCTACAATCAATCCTTAGGTCATAAAATCCGCAAAGTGCGTGAGTTGAAAAACATGACCCAGGACCATGTCGCTGAAGAGATAGGTATGACCAGCAGCGGGTACAGTCGCATCGAACGCGGCGAAGTGCGGGTGTCAATTGAGCGACTTGAGCAGATCGCACGGGCACTAGAAGTCAGTCCGACCGAGCTCACCAACTTCGACGAAAATATGTTTTTCACCAACTACGGCACCGCCAACGACCATAGCTTTAGCATCCGCGCTGATAAAGAACTGCTGCAACAGGTCATTACTACGTACGAAGCCCGCATCGCTGACCTCAAAGACGAAATTCGGTTTTTGAGAGGGGTGTTGAAGGTGTGAGGGGGGGCTTGTTTTTGCCGCCTTAAATTATTTCAATGACCTGAATAAGTTCAAGACGTAAGAATTAAGAATCGCATTTGTGGATAGAATTACTGCAGCATAGGATTGCCCTGTATGAGAAACCAATCCACCCAGGCATCCATTTGTTTCACTGTATTGGGACGCAATATAATTTTACGCTCATTATCCAACAAAAACATCGTTGGTGTACCAAAAACGTAATAATCGTTTACAATTGGACTTTCCCATTTTTTGAAATCGCAAGCGGAAATGAAAGGTAAATCTTTTACAAAATTTCGGTAGGCTTCTTTGTTTTCATCTAAAGAAACTAAGACTACTTCAACCCCGTTTTCCTTCCATTTGGCATAGTGTTTCGCAATTTCGGGCATTTCTTCTTTACATTTTGGACACCAACTAGCGGCAAAGACAACAACGGTGTATTTCGACTTTAGATCAGAGAGCTTTTTAGGAAAATTTTCAGCTGAATAGTCTGGTGCAAAGTTATCTCCCTTGAAATGAATATCAGGTGCAGTACTTCCTTTTTTCATGGCGCGATAGGTTTCGAGTTGTTTGGCTAAATCACTGTCAATGGTGCAACTGACTTCGTTGAGTACTTTGAGCGCCAAATATTCAGAAGCTTGGTGCAAACTATGTCGTTCGAGTAAATCAAATAAATAGTCCGATACTTCATTCAATTTCGCTTCATCAAACACCAATTTTTCGAGCATGGCATCAATGGAATGCTGCATTGCGATAAACACGGAATCCAAACTTTTCCCTGAGTTCTCCAATAACCAAAAATGACTTTCAATGGCATCTTTAAACAAGCCACTTCTGTACAAGCGCTGGTCTGTATAATCCATGTTGCGAAAAGCCGCAATGGTTGCAGGTATTTCCTCTGTGCGGTATTGTGCCACCACAGAAACCGAGCTGACCAATTTACGAGCAGGCAAAAACCAACTCACATAGCTATCTTTTGGTAGTGAACTTAAAAAATCAGCATCCTCCTTTTTGATGCGCAGCTTTTCTGCCTGTATGTTGTTTGCTAGTGTTTGTTGCACAGAAAACAAGGAATCCAAGGTATATATCTTTTCCAGATAAATCCAAGCACTTAACGCCTGCTCCCTGCGTGGATGTTCTTTTGCATACTGCTCGAATAATTGGTTTTCTTGTCCATTGGTGATTTTGACTGTTTCAACATAGCTCAAAGCTTCCCCAACGAGTTCAATGTCTTCCCCACTGAGAATCACAAACAAAGGCCTATCATCTGCGGAGATCAAATAGCCTACACCATAATCCGTTTTGGAATAATTCAACTCGAAATTTCCCCTTTCATCGATGGTAGTGGTGGAAATCGGATAGGTTTTCAAGCCGTTGAAGCCTTCGAGACGGATGGGTTGGTTGGGTAATAAGGATAGGTTGCCAGAGATGGTTTGGGCTTGTACAAATGATATACAAAAAAGAAAAATGACGACTACCCTCATATCTCATTCAACAACTCTTCACACAATTCATCTATTTCTTGAAGAGTAGGTATTAAGTTAAGAAGCGGTTGGTTTTCCACAAATGTTTGCGGTTTATCCCAAAATATGGCTTTTTGACCTAACATTTCAAGAAGATCTGCTGGAATAACATTTCCTAGGATTGGATTGATAACCTCGATCTCCTCTTTCAAACCAATATAACCATTGCATAGGGTTTTGCTTCTAATAAAATCCCCATCTGAATTAACAATATGATTGCGTGTAGCCTCGTTTAATCTGAGGATTCTTAAAATCAAACGAATAATTGCTCTCCGATTTCTTTGCGCTTGATTTTGCTTACCCTTTCTCTGTTTTATTAGTTTTATGAGGTCCTTTAAGACGGTATAAATTATTGTTACTTCCATATTGTAATACTATTTACATTAATCATTCAAAACTCCGCAACCGTTTCTATACCTGCGAATTCTGTTTTTATCTATTGACTTGAAACGTTGACTCAAAGCAGAAAATTTATAGCCTAAAATCACAACGGGTTAAACTTGTAACTTACTAAACCAATATACGTCTCCTTCATGAGGGGAATACGAAAAGGCGGTGAGAATATTCATTAGGCCATTTAAGCAAGAAAAACGATGCTTTACTAAAGTAGATATCCTGGCTTCACGAAATGTGTTTTCTCCTACCTTAATCAACACCTTATCATTTATTTGCAACGTGATAAAAGGGGCTGGCTTTTTGCGCCAAATCCTATACCAAATGTTGTTTTCTAGACGAATTCGGTCTGAAGGAATGCCTTTCTTTGGGTGTTTAATTACGGATGCCATGAGCTTTTAATTGCTTTAGTTTTTAATGCAACGAATAGAGTAGCCGTATCCTCTTTGCTGGGGTAAACCATTTTGGCTAAAATTAAAAGAAAAAAAACGAAAAACCGCTCCAGTGCCATTTGCAGTGCTGCTCCAATATTTTCCCTCAGTACCGACATCTCGTAAATCACCTGCCCATATGAGTATTTGAATATCCCCATAATAGGCATAAGTCCCTTTATGTCGATACCCTGCAACTGTGAGCTTTAGTGGAGAGGAAAAAGCACCGTCGCTAGTATTATTATTCCAACTCACAGCTTCTTCGCTCCACTCAGCACTTGTAGGCACCCTATACCCGTTAGGACACGGGTTATTCACCCCGTCTACACCTTGCCATAAATTCATGTTTTGAGGACTAAGCCAATCACCTGGGATATTTGGTGCAATAATAAAATCACCATGTGCGGGTTGGTCAACACTACTTAAACTGGCTGTCGTCGCGGAATTCCTGCACTGATGCCCGTCGCTTCTTCTGCCCCATTGATACAAATCCCCATAAGCTGCTGCATCGGTCTTTGATGTAGCAGCTTGTGAGGCCCCAAGATTCCGGTCCATCCAAATGCGGCCGGTGGCCGGATTGAGCACTTCAACCACTTCGGTGGGTGTGCCGTTGCAGAAGACAGAGCTATCTGGGTATTGAGCTGCTAAATTGGCTACAGATAAATTTAGCACACAAGTTTGCCCACCTATATCAATAGTAAAACTCGCTGTTCCAACAGAATCGGGTGTCCCAGCAATATCATAGATCAATGATCCTGCGCCATTTGCAAAAGTGCCAGCTGCAAGGGTAGCGGTTAAACCTGTTACGCCGGTTGATGAAACTGTTTGCCCGTTGTGCGTACCACCTCCTCCTGTATAAGGAATTTCTGAGCTTACTCCGCTAGCGGGAGAACCTTCTATTAAATTTCCATTGTTGTTAGAAAATCCACAGTTTAAGTCACTTATTAAACCTACAGGAATAACCCCAATTCCACACCATTCGTACCAAGTTCCGTCATAAAAATAATTGGGGCACCCTGTGGTCGTATTAAAAATAATCAACCCATCAGATGGAGTCACAATGGCATTTCTTTCAATATTAGTTAGTCTTGGAGGTAAAAATCCTTGTGTAGAAGAACTTACATCCAACTTAGCAGATGCATCGGGTGATGTTCCTATTCCAACCTCGCCAGAACTCAATACTCTTATGCGTTCCGAGTTATTGGATTTAATGATAACGTCCTGAGCATCGGTCGTTCCAATAAAATTTGTCGTTGGGTCTGTTCCTGCGTTGCCTGTTAAGCTCCAAGCATCTTGCGACCCAGCTGGCCCTGTCAAGTCAGAAGTAGTAAATGTCGAACCATCATCGTAGGTGAACGTAAATGTACCATCACCGTTGTCAGTAGTGGAAGCGATACCGTTTCCATTAGCACCTGCAGGGCCTTGCGGGCCAGGTTCGCCTTGTGGCCCCGCGGGTCCGGTTAAGCCAACTGGGCCTTGAGGTCCAATAGCTCCCTGAACACCTTGCTCACCTTGTATCCCTTGAGGCCCTGTAATTCCCGTTAAGAAATCTGATTCGGTTCCTGTATTCCCTTCTGCTAACCAAACCTCATAGGCACTCAAACCATCTTGGCCGTTTGCACCTGCCGGGCCTTGTAGGCCGGGTTCTCCTTGTGGGCCCACGGGACCGGTTAAGCCAACTGGGCCTTGAGGCCCAGTAACTCCCTGAACACCTTGCTCACCTTGTATCCCTTGCGGCCCCTGAGGGCCTGTAATTCCCGTTAAGAAATCTGATTCGGTTCCTGTATTCCCTTCTGCTAACCAAACCTCATAGGCACTCAAACCATCTTGGCCGTTTGCACCTGCAGGGCCTTGCGGGCCAGATTCTCCTTGCGGCCCTTGCGGGCCCTGCTCGCCCTGAACACCTTGAGGTCCCTGTGGACCGGTCAATGAGGCAATAAAGTCTGCTTCAGTGCCGCTGTTGCCCAGCAAGAGCCATGTCTCGTAAGCGCTTGAGCCGTCGGCACCGTCTGCACCTGGTTCTCCTTGAGGGCCGGTCTGCTCGCTGGTTTTTGCATGAAGGGCGTAGGGGACGCTCAGCAGCGGACTACTTCCTACAAGTACAAAATCACCTGTGCCCTCTGTAGCAAGCTCGACCTGCAAGTAATAAGGGCCGGCTTCCCAATCAACAGAATCAAGCGTTCCGAGTATCGGTGTGCCTGTTCCGACGAGAAGGTTTGCCAGTCCGAAGTTATTCGTTTGTGCATTCTGCACTTCTGTGAAAACCGGTGTTCCGAGTGGGTCGCCATGCAAGATGCTCAGACGAAAATCAACACTGCTGTTTGTGATGGGGTTTCCGGCAAGGTTTCGCGCCACAGCCTGAAAATTGAACTGGAAAGGCGCTTGGGCAGAGATTGTTACCCACAGCAGGAGCGCTGAAATGGTGTATAAAATACGATTCATATTAGTCAGGTTAACTTAGATTTAGATATTACCGTAGCAGCTGGTGCCGTAGATCGATAAGAAAATGAGGAGGTCGCTAGAGCTCACATCGTCATCGCTATTGAGGTCTCCAAGGCAATTGCTTTGACAGCCAAATTGCGACAGGAACGTTAATAGATCAGCAGCACTGATTTGACCATCGAAATTGAAGTCCCCGAAGCAGAACTCATCGGTTTGATGCAGCCCGTTGGTGAGGATATTCGTGTCTCCTTCCATGGTGACTACGACCGCCTCTCCGAATGTCCAGGCAATATCAATATCACCAACAATTGCGCTCCCTCCGGTCGTGGAGAGCACTTCGGGCGTTGCGTATTGAGCCGCGGCGAAGGAAGCCGAAAGGACCAGGGCGAAAAGTAAGATTATACGCATATCAGTTAGGCTTTGGGGTTCGTCTGGGTTCATAGCGCAATTTACGACAGCTAAACAACTGAACACAACCACCCACTGTTGTATTATTCCACCTCAAAAAACACCCGTTATCGGAAAAATTGCACCACTCATCAACCTGACTGCTTCGGTTGTTTTGATTTCTGCGCCGGGCGCGCTAACTTCACAACCCACAGTTGAGAAAGCATGGAAGACAGCCCCCTCTACAATCAATCCTTAGGTCATAAAATCCGCAAAGTGCGTGAGTTGAAAAACATGACCCAGGACCATGTCGCTGAAGAGATAGGTATGACCAGCAGCGGTTACAGTCGCATCGAACGCGGCGAAGTGCGGGTGTCAATTGAGCGACTTGAGCAGATCGCACGGGCACTTGAAGTCAGTCCGACCGAGCTCACCAACTTTGATGAAAACGTATTTTTCACCAACTACGGCACCGCCAACGACCACAGCTTTAGCATCCGCGCTGATAAAGAACTGCTGCAACAGGTCATTACCACCTACGAAGCCCGCATCGCTGACCTCAAAGACGAAATTCAGTTTTTGAGAGGGATGTTGAAGGTGTGAGGGGGCGGGTGACGAGCATCCTGCCGGGAGGCAGAGAAATCATTAAGGTTAGACGCTGTTGCCCAGCTGGTTTACAAAGCTTCATAAGCACGAATAAATTTCAATCAACCGTTATCCTTACTCAGTCTGTTTAATTGGTTTTCGAGTTGTTCTACCGTTGGTAATTCACTTTCAAGCTCCTTGGGCAATGCCTGTGTGAGCAAGTATTCGCTGATACCAATTGGTTTCTGAATGTCTCGAAGAGCTTATTCAGCCTCTATACTGTCTTTCGTTTTACACAGAACTAAACCAATGCTCGGCTGATCAGTGGGGTGCCTCAATTGAGAGTCAACTGCTGACAAATAAAAATTCAGTTTCCCGGCATGTTCAGGTTTGAATCTCCCGGCTTTGAGCTCAATGACCACGAAGCAACGCAAATGCAAATGATAGAACAACAGATCAATAAAGTACTCCCGCTCACTGACCAATAGGGTACTGCTTGCCGACGAAAGAAAAGCCCTTTCCAAGCTCAATGAGGAATTGAGTGATGTGGCGCACTAAGCCTTTTTCAATGTCTTGCTCTAAGGCGTCATTCTCAAGCCCAAGGAAGTCAAAGTTGTAAGGGTTCCGTATGGTTTCCTTTGCCAGTTCTGATTGCAGGCCCGGGAGAGTGTCGGCAAAATTTGTAATCGCATTGGCTGCAGATTGATAATAATTGGACTTTATCTGAGCCTCCAACTGGTCTCTTGACCAACCTTGTTTAATCGTCGCCTGCACATAAAACAACGCTGTTTCCAGGTCTTTGACCTTTGAAATAAGCAGCCGATTGTGGCCCCACGGAATTTGTGCCACAGGCTGTGGCACAAATTCAAATCGCTGTGCATAAAACAGATACCATTGACGAATCGCGTAAAGGTTCCGCTTGGAAAAGCCGCTAATATCAGGAAAGCTCAATTTCAAATCCACAGAAAGCTGATCTAAAACAGCGTCACCCCATGATGCCTGGCTCTGTTTTTGAACGATCTCCCGCCCCAATTCCCAATACAGTTGGAGCAATTGGGAATTAACTGCGACAGCAGCTTTCAACTGAGCGGATTGAATCTTTGCTTTAAGCTGCTCGAGCCAATGTTTGTATGACGTATCTAATTCCATTTGTCAATATCCCAAAACATGGTTGATTTCACGAACAAAGAAAGAACAAAGCCTGCGTTTCAGAATGAACAACAAATCCACGTGTGAGATTTTCAAAGCAATGATTACTGAACTCGTCAAGAGAACGATCTACGAAATTTTCAAAATTCGCCCTTGTTCATCAGACAGCACGAAAATCAGAGGCCCTGAACCGAAGTAAATGGTCTGTTATGAACGATCTGAGTTCCGTCGCTTCCTGTTCTTTGAAGTGCTTTGAATCTGCAAATACCGCGCTTGCTTTCGTGCCGTTTTCAAGGTAACCGGTAACTGCCTGGATAACTCCTCCATGCCTAACTTGGCCCTTTCCTGAAATGATGGTACGAAGCTCATTCTTCAGCGTGTTTGGCATTCTCTCAAATATAGCGAAGATCTTGAAATGATGCGCAATCCGCTACAACGCCCACCAGTGCAGCATCCGCGCTGATAAAGAACTGCTGCAACAGGTCATTACTACCTACGAAGCCCGCATCGCTGACCTCAAAGAAGAAATTCAGTTTTTGAGGGGGGTGTTGAAGGTGTGAGGGGGGGCTTGCGACCATCCTGCCGGGAGGCAGAGAGAATGAGCAACTATTTATCGCCCCGTTTAACCGTGTAAATCAAAATCTAATTTTTATATTTACACGGTTATCTTCCTTATGCTACCTCGAATTGTCACCCCGAAACTGACGGAATTGCTGGGCGAATTCCCCGCTGTAGCCGTCATTGGCCCGCGCCAGGTTGGGAAAACAACCCTCGTGCAGACGCTGAGCGCATCGCTCAGCATCATCACATTGTACATCGACCTTGAGAATCCGCGTGATGAGGTGAAGCTGACTGACCCGGTGCTGTTCTTCGAACGCAACACAGATCGGTGCGTCATTCTCGATGAAATCCAGCGGCGGGGAGACCTTTTCCCTGTGTTGCGTTCAATGATTGATGAGGAACGACGTGTGGCGAGGTTCATTCTCCTCGGCTCCGCCTCTCCCGAGCTTATTCGAGGGAGCTCTGAATCACTCGCCGGGCGGATTTACTATGTTGAATTGCACCCCCTTTGCGTTCTTGAAGTTGGTCAGGATGCTGCGTCCATGACCCAACTGCTCATCCGCGGTGGATACCCCGATAGTTTTCTGGCCAAGAGTGATGCCGCGAGCTTGCGGTGGAGAGAGGGATTCGTCCAAACCTATGTAGAACGTGATCTGTCGCTGTTGGGGCTTCCTCTAGGACCATCTGAAGCCCGAAGATTACTGCGCATGGCGGCACACATCCATGGGCAGCAGCTGAACATCGCTGCGGTAAGCCGTTCACTTGGCGTGAGCGCACCTTCTGCAAAAAAGTACCTCGCGTTTCTTCAACAGGCCTTTCTGGTCGATATACTCGAACCCTATTCAAGCAATACCGGTAAGCGACTAAGTAAATCACCCAAGCTGTACTTCCGCGATAGCGGGATGCTCAACTACTTTCTGGGCGTCCGCAACTACGACGACCTGCTGGCTCATCCTCAGGCAGGCGCCATTTGGGAGGGCTTCGTGATGCAGCAAATACGTGCGGTGCTGGCGCCCGAAACTGATTTGTGCTTCTACCGTTCATCGCACGGCAATGAGATTGACGCCGTGCTCACCCGCCCCGACAGCCGACGCATTGGGGTTGAAATGAAATTCGGGGCATCACCGACCTTGACGCGCGGAAGCCACGACGCGATGCGCGATCTCAACCTTGACCGTTTGTTTGTGATTATTCCCGGCCAAGAGAACTATCCACTGCGAGAAGGTGTCGAAGTCATGGGGGTTGTAACCTTCATCGAGCATGTCATTGCCTGGCAAGAGGGAGTATAACTCCTCCAACACGTCATCGCCACCTACGAAGCCCGCATCGCTGACCTCAAAGACGAAATTCAGTTTTTGAGGGGGGTGTTGAAGGTGTAAGGCACGTCGCTAATTGTTTCCATAATTTCGTATATTTACGAATTATTAGAAACGCGGTGTTCGAACGATTTCGACAGTCTTTTGCGAATGATCCCGTAATTTCTGTTTCGGAGATTAAAAAGGTGTACCCCAATTTTGATACGCGCAACTTAGTGAACTGGCAGAAAAAGGGGTACGTAGTTCGCTTGCGGAACGGCTTCTATACATTCGCTGCGCAGGCCAACACAGAGCAAGACCTCTTTGTGGTAGCGAACAGGCTTTATGAGCCCTCTTATGTCTCCCTTGAATCCGCTTTGAGCTGGCATGGGGTCATACCCGAGGGCGTATATTCAGTAGAATCCGTGGCGACACGCAAAACCAATTGCTTCAATACGCCAATTGCTCGGTTCAACTACCGCACCATTAAAGCCGATTTGTTTTTTGGGTATGCTATGGTACCTTCTGAAAAAGGCCCTTTTCGCATGGCTACACTTGAAAAGGCAATCCTTGACTTTTTCTACTTAAACGCCAATGTGGTGAGCGCGATAGACTTGCAATCGTTGCGTTGGAGCCCAGTTGTGATAGCCCAGGTAGATTTCCAACAACTTGCAGCTTTTGCAAAGATCATCAATACACCTAAGATCGATGCACAGATTGAACTGCTCAAGGCCTATTTAGATGGTTGATATTAAAACACTTATGCAGTACTACCCTGAGCCACTCAGGGTTTTCAAGCGATTCATCCTTCGAGAATACTTGCAGTGTCGGATTCTTGAAATTGTGTTTGACGGCCCTCATGCCGAAAAGCTTGCGTTTCTTGGCGGAACGTGCTTGCGATTGGTTCACGGCAACCAGCGATTCTCTGAAGATCTTGATTTCGATAATTTCGGACTGACGGAGAAGGAATTTGCAGAGGTATCAGACAACATAAAACGCGAACTCTCAAGGGAAGGTTATGACGTTGAAACGAAACAAGTAACCCGGGGCGCCTACCATTGCTATCTCAAGTTCCCAAAACTACTTTTCGAACAAGGTCTTTACGGGCATTATGAAGAACGCATATTGATACAGCTCGATACAGAGGCACAAAACTTTCATTTCGAACCTGAATGGGTTGTGCTGAACAGGTTTGATGTGTTTTCACGTATTCGGGTTACGCCCATCGATTTATTAATGGCCCAAAAATGCTCTGCGATTTTGAATCGGCCGCGCAATAAAGGCAGAGACTTTTTTGATCTTGTTTTTTTAATGGGGATGGATGTCGCGCCCAACTTGGCTTACCTCAAATTTAAGCTGGGCGTTCAATCGACCCAAGAATTGAAGGGTCGCTTGCTCGATAAGTGTATGACGTTAAACATGGCCGAAATGGCAGATGATGTTAGTCCATTCTTATTTTCTGCTAATGAGATCAAGAAGGTTCTGCTTTTTGGTGAGTACCTCAAGGGGTATTCGTTTAAGTCTATCTCGTGAAAATTTAGTGCTCGCTGTCACCGCTACCTACGAAGCCCGCATCGCTGACCTCAAAGACGAAATTCAGTTTTTGAGGGGGAGAGTGTTGAAGGTGTGAGGGGGGGCTTGCGACCATCCTGCCGGGAGGCAGAGAAAACGCACCCCATCAAACACTGATAATGAGGTTGTTTCGTATATTTGGGCAGATTTAGTGTTCTATCATAAATATGTCCAGTGTTAGCGCCCATCTTCTGCCAAGAGCTCTTCGCAATGAGTTGCACCGATTATCAAACGTGTTTAGCGCGCTGGTCGTTACCGGTCCGCGCCAAGCCGGGAAGACTACATTGTGCAGAATGACCTTCCCCGGCTATGCGTATTTCAATCTGGAGCGACCTGATGTCCGTTTGATGATCTCTGAATCACCTGCGGCCTTTCTCGAGGGCTATCGATCAGGAGTGATCATTGACGAGGTTCAGCGTTTACCTGAGCTGCTTTCGTATGCCCAAGCACTGATCGATGAGAAGCCGGATAGCCGTTTGGTCTTCACCGGCAGTAGCAACTTCGCCCTGATATCCGAGGTCACTCAGTCATTGGCAGGCCGTGCCGCAATGCTAACGCTTCTGCCCCTTGGGTTTGGAGAGTTTGCCACGCGCGCCAACGGACTTTCGACCGACGATTTGTTGCTCCGGGGCGGATATCCCGCTGTTTGGTCGCGCGATGTGCCGCCCAACGACTTGTACCGCCAGTACTACAACACCTACATTGAGCACGATGTGAGGCAGCTATTGAATGTAAAAGACCTCTCGAAATTTCAATTGTTCATCCGCTTGTGCGCTACTCGGATTGGCACCGAATTCAATGCGAGCGCGCTCTCGAATGAAGTGGGCGTAGCCGTGACCACAATCCAACACTGGCTCAGTGTGCTGGAGGCCTCGTACGTGATTCTGCGATTGCCCCCGTTTCACCGAAACATCGGTAAACGCCTGGTTAAAACACCCAAGATCTACTTTTCAGACACCGGCCTGCTTTGTTTTCTATTGGGGATTGCAACGCTTGAGCAACTTGCGGTTCATCCGTTGCGGGGCAGCATTTTTGAGAATTTTGTGGTGCTCGAGTTCTTCAAAGCGGCCTACCATTCGGGAAAAAGTCCTCAACTGTTCTTTTACAAGGATAAATCGCAGCGTGAAGTCGACCTCATTGTTGACCATGGCGCACACCTTGCGGCCTATGAAATCAAATCGGCCCGGTCGTATCACGAAGGGTTTTTCAGTACGCTCGACTACCTCAAGAAATTACTTCCCGACGAGGTGCAAACACGTTGTGTGATCTACGACGGAGAGTACGAATTGAATGGAGAAGACAAGCAGGTTCTGCGCTTTACCAGTCTCGCTTCAACGCTTGCTGCGTTCCGTTGACAAAGCTCAAGTACGCGGGTCAGATCTACCTACGAAGCCCGCATCGCTGACCTCAAAAACGAAATTAAGTTTTTGAGGGGAATGTTGAAGGTGTGAGGGGTAAAGAACCGCCCGTCAGGCCATCAGGTGTAAAAAAAAGAAGGCGCGGAAAAATAAGCGATTGATCTTGAGTGGTTCATAAGACCGGGTTCACCAATTTTTACCGTGCAAATCATAAACACAATTTTCGTTTTACACGGTTATTCGCCTACGCTGAACAGACTAAATGTTATACATTTTCAGCATTGCGTTGTCAAAATGGTATAAACCCTCTTACCAGTAAATCACCCTACTGTTCATCTTGAGACAAGGCCTATCAGTAGAGCGAGAACACAATCTCGTACGTCTTTTTGTTGTCACTTACACTTTTCTCTGGGAGTTGTGCGGCGCTTCACACAAGAGCTGATGTTCAGAAATTACCCTCTCAAAACCACCTCTCATCCCAAACCAACATCATGCATCGTGAATCATGCATTGTGCATTGTGCATTATGAATTGCCTACGGCTGCTTCGTCATCGCCGCTTCTGCCTTGCGGTTCGAGCGGCGTTTGATGTAGGCATCGGCAAACAGGGCCGTAAGAATGATCAGCGCACCAACGTAGAAGCCCGGCGTCATGCGTTCTTCTTCGCCAAAAATGAGCAGTGCGAGCAAAATGCTGTACACCGGTTCAAGATTGATGGTGAGGGCAACCGTGAACGGTGTAAGTACCTTCATGACCTCCACGCTCACGGCAAAAGCAAAGGCCGTAGCAATGGTGCCCAGCACGATGAGCCACATCCAGTCTTCACGTGAGATAGTCACCAGTTCAGCATTCACATCGCCCGTCGCTGCGAGATAGATGAAGAGTCCGACCGCAGCCGCAAGCATCTCGTAAAACGTGATGTTCAAGGCATCGTGGCGGCGAATCTCGATCGAATTAAAAGTGCTGAAGACTCCTGCGAGAAAACTTGAAATGAGGGCCAGCAAGATGCCCAGCTTGTACTGCGTCTCAAAACTGAAGATGAACACCAGTCCGATGATCACGAACACGCCCAATAATATCTCGCGGTAATCAAGTTTCCGCCTGGTCACCAGAGGTTCGAAAAAGCTGACAAATAAGGCCGTTGAGGCTAACGTCGCCAAAGCGACGGATACGTTTGACACCTTAATCGCAGCGAAGAAGGTCACCCAGTGCGCTCCGGCGATCAACCCAATACCCATAAACCGCAAGGATGTCTTCCACGGATAGCGCCTGATCTTGCCATTCAACCCTACAAACAAGGCCAAGGCTACTGTCGCGATGGTACAACGCCAGAACACAAGCGGTTCGGCGTCAATGGTGATAAGCTTGCCTAAGATTCCGGTAAAACCGAAGATCAGCACGATTACGTGCAGCAAGAGCAGGTTTTTCATTCGCGGGGTCATTCCTCGTCTGTTTCGGTGACACCCCCTGAAACCACATATTTCATCACCTCCGCTGATTTGCCTTTGATCGGACGTACATTCTCAGACGGAACGATAAACAGGTTTCCGGTATAGGTATAACTGTGCGGGAAGTAAACCGCAATCTTGCCTTCAGGTTTGCCGATGACCGCTAATTGATCATCTGTCACAAAGCCGATGCGCTCCATGTCGAGGTCTTTAGAGAGTTTGACAAGCACCGGACGATTAAAGCGCTTTTTCTGTCCGACGAATGCCGACAGCAAATCGGTGATCGAGCTGTAAATGGTTTTGACCAGCGGAATGCGGTCAATAAACCGGTTAAACCAATTTCGTATTGGCGTCGCTATCAATGAGCTCCCCAGAAAACCGATCAGGGTCACAAAAACAAGAAGTGTCAGCAGCCCGGAGCCCGGAAACTGACGCTCTACAGGCAGCAGGTCGTCAAGAAAGACGAAGAGCTGGTAAATGATGAAGGCCGTAATCGCCAGCGGCACGCTGAAGATGATGCCATTGATGAACCAGGTTAGCAACCGACGAAGCATAGCACGATACGTTTGGCCAAATGAACGTCAGTCAGGTATAAAAAACAAGCGCCGCCGACTTCCTGTTTGCACAAGTTGTACGGGCGGCGCCTGCTGGGTTGGGATCGTGATCAGCGCGTCATGATGCGCTGTATAGTTCTGTGTTGACTGCCAAAGACTTCCAAAAGATACATTCCTTTGCTCAAAGTACTGACATCAAAGATCAATTGTTGCTCACCA
The DNA here is from genome assembly GCA_018402085.1 of Flavobacteriales bacterium. Classification (GTDB taxonomy): domain Bacteria; phylum Bacteroidota; class Bacteroidia; order Flavobacteriales_D; family Sanyastnellaceae; genus Sanyastnella. The sequence continues at coordinate 3,271,628 of JAGYJM010000002.1, forward strand.
TTCACCGGAATAGACCGTACCAAACGACCGGATGCATCAAGCAGATCTACGCGCTTAATCGGCGCACCATACTCTAAAGTCACCATGCCGTTTGAGGGGTTCGGGTACACGCTGAGTTGAGGTATTGAATACTCGCTTAGACCTACAGCTACATCTACATTGAACGTCGACTGCACGGAGCATTCTCCGTCAAGGCTGAATGCGGTAAGTGTAATTGTGTATGACCCGTCTTCAACGTAAGTGTGTGTTGGATTCTCATCACTGCTGCTGTTGCCGTCGCCAAAATTCCAGAGGTATTCTGCAGCCCCTAAGCTTTCATTTACAAAAGAAACCGGCTCTCCGGCAATGATCGTTCCTGGCTCCTCAAACCCAGCAAACACAGGCGTAGAAAGGTCATCGAGGTAACGCGGAATGATCTGGTAACCCTCATCGAAGGGTTCATCAGTATCAAATTGCCCACCTATACCGATGACCGAGAATACACCAATCGGTGCGTCTGTGCCAAATATATCTGTATCGGCGTCGATACGCATTTCAAGAACAGCGTCTCCGTTTGTGAGATCAACATTGAATCCATCTCCGGTGTTTGTCCACTGAGATGGGTCTGCAAGCTCATAACACTTCACACGAATCATCTCTGACTCGGTACTCTCATCAAACGAGCCCACGAGCACAGGCTCATATAAGTCAAGACCTTGTTCAATCAAGGTCAGCTCTTCCGGAACGATCTGAGTCAATCCGTTGAATTGCTCAATGGTTCCGATAATGTGCAAGCTATCTCCTTCTGTCACCAAGTAGTCAAAATTGTTCTGGCTGCTGAATACGCCGATCCCACCAGTGTCATCGATTAAGGTGAACTGAAGCCCGTCTGGGTTCATGTTCAAGCCATGTACAATACCTCGAAGCTCACAAAACACACCAAGCGAATCCGCCACAAAGTTTTCATTATTTTCAGTAACCTCTGAAATCTCGTAGAGCGGTGGAGCCGTGTCGTCGTCGATGATGTTAATCACCACAAACTCTTGTTCCACCGTTGCGCCGTTGATCGGAACCAACTGCAAAATTAGGTTCTCGGTATCCTCAATTTCCATGTCTTCAATGGTCACCACAGCGATGTTCTGTCCGGCAAAAATGCCCTCCGGGAAAACCAGTTCAATAGGGAAGTTGTCTTCGAAGTCATCGCCGGGTGTCGCTGTACTTGATGACAAGATGACTTCAACGGTGCTTTCCACAATCGGAAAGGCAATGTTCACGGGCACCTGTACCGTGTTGCCTTCCACAACGTTGATCAATCCTGACCCAAAACTCACCGTTGCAGTCTCCGGATAATCGCAAGGCACTACTGAGTGACTGCCAAGAAACTCAAAGGTGTTGCTCGGGTATACGATCCATTGGTTTTCATTTACCTCCCAGTTCGGACTACCTTCTGTTACGGTAGGAATTCTCACGAGCGTATGGTCAAGAAGCGACCCTTCGCCGTCGTTCACTTCCCACGGATTGTCTTTGCCGTTATTCACGCCGATGACCCCTAACGCGTCAATGATAACTCCATTGTTTCTGAGCACCGTAGCATCATTGCCGTTGAATAGGGTTACGCTACTCAGGGCGTCAGCCAGGTTTTGAAGTCCGTTTATTGCATTGCTGTTCGTGATTACAAAGGTTTCACCCGGAAGCAGCGTTCCTGACATATTGAACGTGTTGGTAGGAACAGCAGCACCGTCATTGTAAGTGTTAATGGTGTAGTTACTCAGATCAATTTCAAAGGGCGTCGGGTTGTAAATCTCGAGGGCCTTGTTCGAGCTGCTGCCTTCCACATACTCCGAAAAGAAGAGGTCACTGCAGCCGTCTGATACTTCACAGTCGAGTTTCTCAACCAAAATAAAGTTTTCAGACAATGATGCGCAGTCATCAGACAAAATGCCCTCAACCGGCTCGCCCTGTTCTGCGGTATCTTCAATGATATTTCCGGTAAAAGACAATCCGTAAATACGGCAAAACCCCGGTGCGAAATTGCCAAACTCGTAAGTCTCCTGTCCGATCACAACCTCAAGAATTGCCCCATTATCCTCAGTGACGACATAACCATACGTGTCTTCGTCTGCTTCGTTTTCGTGACTTAACGAAACCTCCGTTTGGTTGCCATTCAAGCATAAGACTGTCGAGTTATCGTTGCCGTTCGCAAACACCGTGCCTCCGTCACAAGCCGGAGGTACGCAATTGATTTTTTGCACTTCCAGGAAGTTTTCAGAGAGAAAACCACACTCTGTTGACAGGATGGCGCTCACCGGTTCTCCTTGTTCAATGGTTTCATCAACCAGTTCTCCTGTGTAGCTGAAGCCCCAGATATGGCAAGTTCCGAGGGAAAGGTTTGAAAAATCATAGCTCCCCTCTTCAAACACAATCAAAATATTGTCATTGTCTTCTGCCAGGATATAGACGTAATTCGCATTCGCAGTGCTTGTTTCTGCCTGAAAAGTCAGGATGGCTTCGGGAAAGTCTACGCAAGCTTCTGCATTCACACCTGAATTTTCGCCGGTGAAGGCAAGTGTTCCTCCATCGCATTGCAGCACATTCGTGAAACCCGGCGTAGGAAGCTGTGTGACATAGCTCGACGCATCAAACGGAGCTCCACCGTCAGGAATACGCGCAACGGCATCGTCGGCAGAGTTACCGTTTGCACTTTCGTTGACCTGAAACTGACCCGGGGTGAGTCCATCAATAAGGTCTAAATCGTCTGAATCGTTTGTGTGGTAAACGATCGCATCGATCAGGCCTTCTGTCGTGATCGGCGTGCTGTTCGGAAAGTCTTCGCCGTTGCCGGTATAAAGCGCGATGGCCTCGGGTCCATTTTGGAGTGAATTGTCATCAAAAATGAGGTCCACATTCGGCACGGCTGCATTGCCCATGACGAAAAAGCCATTTTCATCCAGTGAGAAGCCATCGAGGTCAAAGGCTTCATAAACCTGATTGCTCGATCCATTGTACCATACAACAACCAGTCCGTCAAGCGGCGTATTCGCCGGCCCGAAGAATTCGATGAACTCTCCGGTATCGGTCCCTTGCTGATCAGAATCGATCTCGTTAATTCGAACGCCTTGACCGTTCAGAGCCACTGAAACCAGTGCCGTCAAGAAGAATAAAACCTGCTTCATAACCATTGCTTAATAATATGCGAAGGTATGAAGCTACAGTGCGTCTCTGAATTAATCTAAAGTTAAATCGCTCGCACCGCTGTTTCTGTTGGTCGGTGATTTTGCGCTATTTTCGACATTCAAAACAACTTCAGATGAAAAAACTTTACCTCCTATTGTTGGGGCTTCTGCCACTTTTTGCAATTGGCCAATGTCCGGATTGCAACCCTGATGAAACGTGTGTTTCAGAAGACCCCTTCCCCACGCTTTGTCCGTTAATTCTACCCGACGCCACAGCAGGTGCATATTACGAAACCGTGGTGACCTTCTACATGCCGGGCACCATTGAAGACCCTGATTCCGGCATTGAGGTTGAACTGCAGCAAATCACCGTAGGGAGCGTTTCCGGCTTGCCTTTTGGGATCGACTACACGGTGAACGACGAAGACGGCACCTACTTTCCGAGTGCCGGTGAGAACTATGGCTGTGCTACATTGTGCGGCATTCCCCTGATCGAAGGAGAGTATGAGGTGGTCATTTCAGTTGACGTGCTGGTGATCGCCCTCGGTTTCGAACAAGCCGTGCAGGAAAGCTTCAGCCTTCCTTTGACAGTGCTTCCGGGAGAGGGCGGTAACAGTTCTTTTGCCTATGACAACCTATTTGGCTGCGGCAGTGTGAGCAGCACATTCAACGCGCTGATTGACGGTGCGCCGGGTATCACTTCGTACGACTGGGACTTCGGCAACGGAGAGACCAGTGACCTCGCAGACCCGCCTACTCAGACATTCGCCGCGCCCGGAGATTATACGGTTTCACTTTCAACCACCATCGAAAACTATGTGCTGAACTCAGTAACCGCCATCGATTTCGACGATGACGACTGGTGCGGAGATATTGAAGAACCCGGCGCCTTTGGGATTTGCACCGGAAACCCAGACCCTTACTTTGTGCTCGCTGATGCCAACGGGAATGTTTACACTTCTTCTTCTCTGGATAACACCGAGTCGGGATCCTGGAACAATCTCGGGATCGTACTCGATAACCCTCCCTATACGATCACTTTCTGGGATGAAGACACCGGTCCGCCGCTTGGTTCGCAAGACGACAACATGGGAACCGTGAACATCAATCTCCAGGCCGGAGATCAGAGTGTGAGCGGAGGCGGTGCCCTGGGCGCTGTGAGCCTGTCAATCGAGGTAACAGAGAACTTCTTCGCTGAAGAAACCGTTCAAGTATGGCCACTGCCGAACGCCTCCTTCGATTTCATCGAAGAGCCGGCACCCGGAATTCTTGACATCACAGACGAAGAGGTGTCACTCACTTACTGGCTGTTGAATGGAGACACCATTCAGGCTGGTCCCCAAGACAGCATACTGATGGACGCTCCCGGAATATACCAGGCGATTGTGGCCAACGAGTTTGGATGTGAAAGTACCTCTGAGACCTTCACCCTCTGCCCGCAAGTCGAATTGACTTTCAATGGTGGTGCCGGAACCCTCTCTGCTCCGACCGGCTTTGAATCCTACACGTGGGAGTACAACGGCGCCGAACTTCCTGATACCGGCAACAGCATTAACGCCAGCCTGCCGGGCAACTACCAGGTAACCATCACCACTGATTATGGCTGTGAAGTAGAGTCTGAACTCTTCACGGTGACCAACATTACGGAGGCTAAAGATGCCGCCTTGAAGGTCTACCCTAACCCTGCCTCATCCCACGTCTTCGCAGACTTGCCTCAAGGCACCTGGAACCTTGAGCTTACGGATGCTTCAGGCAGAGTAATTGAACGACTTGAAGATATACAGGGCAACCGCCAGGTGCTCATTCCGGTGGCACACCTTGCGCACGGCACCTACATGCTTCGCGCTGATAACGGACAGGCTGTAAGGGTCGCCCGAATCCTTCGCTGACGTTAATTCTCCTTAAATAATCGCAACCTGAGACCGCCCCGCAACATGCGTGGGCGGTTTTGCGTATTTTTAACGTGGGAAAGTGTTTTTTCCACAATCGATGGTGCTGAAATGAAGAAAGACGCTGGGCAAACTTTACTGATCGAAAAACTTGATCGGTTCATTCGTAAATACTATTTGAACCGCATGCTGCGGGGCTTACTTTACAGCCTGGCCCTAATTGTTGGGGCCTACCTGCTGATTACCGCCCTGGAGGCCGTTGGGCGCTTCAGCAGCGCTGTCCGCACAGTACTTTTCTGGACCTTTACCGGACTTACCGCCTCGGTCTTACTCATCTACATCATTCTTCCTCTTCTAAAGCTCTTTAGACTGGGTTCAATCATCAGTTACGAAGAAGCATCAGGGATTGTTGGCAACCACTTTCCAGACGTCAAAGATAAACTGCTCAACACGCTGCAACTCCAGCGAAGTATGGGAATCAATGGGTCATCAGATCTTCTGGCCGCCAGTATTGACCAGCGCACCCGCGAATTGACACCCGTGCCCTTCACCCATGCCGTTGACCTTGGAGAGAACCGTAAGTACCTGAAGTTTGCGCTGCCGCCGCTCGCCGTTCTCCTGATTCTGTTCTTTGTTGCGCCGTCGTTTATCACTGAGTCAACTGAACGCCTGATCCGCTACAATGAAGAAATCATTCCGCAGGCGCCCTTTGATCTGCAGCTCTTAAATGCTGATCTCTCGGCGACTGAGCGCGATGACTATGTGCTGCAAGTGAAGGCATCCGGCACTTCTGTGCCGCAAAAAGTATACATCGAAATAGACGGCAATCGCTTCAAACTCGCCAATACGTCGAAAAGCACCTTCAGCTACACCTTTCGTAACCTCAACGAAACCAGAGAGTTTAATCTCTATGCCAATGGCTTTACCTTCGGTCCTTACCGCCTTGAAGTGATGCCCCGACCGGTACTCGTTAATTTTGACGTTGTACTCGAATATCCTGACTACACCAGACTGCAAGATGAAGCATTACGCAATGCCGGCGACCTTACCGTGCCGGAAGGAACACGCATTAGCTGGACTTTCAATACACGCAACGCTTCGCAACTGAAGCTTCGCATGCAAGATTCGCTGCTCACCCTGGAACCGGTTGGTGAAAACCGTTTCAGTGCTGATTATTTCGCGCTGAAAAGCGCGGATTATGTCATTGCTCCTTCAAACGAATGGATCGGCACCTCTGACAGCATGCTTTACCGCTTACGCATCAATCCTGACCGCCACCCGGCCATTGCGATTGAAGAAGAACGCGACAGCACGTCACTTAAAAATGTGTACTTCACAGGCGACGTGCAAGATGACTATGGCTTCCGCAAGCTAAACTTCAACTACGCCTTTGTCAAAAGCGAAGATAAAGAGCGACAACTAAATCAATATCAATTGATCAGCTTGCCAAAGCCCTCCGGAACGGCTGACCGCTTCTTCTACCACTGGTCACTTGATGAATTAGGACTCAAAGCGGGCGAAGAAATCACCTATTTCTTTGAAGTGTGGGACAATGACGCGGTGAACGGGTCAAAGTCAACAAAAACCGTTACCAAGGTTTTTGCAGCACCTACACTCGAAGAAGTGCGCGAAGAACGCGACCAGCAAAATGAAGACATCAAAGACAAGCTTGAGAAAAGCCTCGATGATACCCGCAAGCTGCAGAAAGAGCTTGAAGACCTCCGTCGGGAAATGCTGCAGAAAGAAGAACTTGGCTGGCAAGAAAAGCAAAAGCTTGAGCAGATTCTCGAAAAACAGAAAGCCCTTCAGAATCAGGTAGAAGATACCCAGCGTCAAAACGAAGAAAAAAACCAGCGCGAAAAGTCGTTTCAGCAGCAAAACGAAGACCTGATAGACAAGCAAGAGCAGCTGCAGAAACTCATGAATGAAGTCATGAATGAAGAGCTCAAGCAGCTTTATGATGAGATTCAGAAGTTGATGGAAGAGCTCGACAAAGAGCAGTTGCAGGAGCAGGTTGAGCAGATGGAAATGTCTGCTGAAGACATGGAAAAAGAGCTCGACCGCGCCCTTGAACAGTTCAAACAGCTTGAATGGGAGCAGAAAATGCAAGAGAGCATTGATGAGCTTAAAAAGCTGGCTGAAGAGCAGGAAAAGCTGGCTGAAGAGACAAAAGAAGAAAAGCAAGACGCTGAACAACTTAAGGAAGAGCAAGACAAGCTCAACGAAGAGTTCGATTCGCTCAAAGAAGAGCTCGACAAGCTTGACGAGATGAACAAAGAGCTTGAAAATCCGAACCAGATGCCGGAAACGGAAGAGCAGGAAGAGTCTATTGAACAAGACATGCAGGAGAGCTCAGATCAATTAGAAAAGAAGAAAAACAAAAAGGCATCGGGTTCACAAGAGAGCGCGGGGGAGAAGATGAAACAAATGGCTCAGCAGATGGAGCAATCGATGCAACAGCAAGAAAGCGAATCACAAGAAGAAGATATGGAGGCGCTTAGGGCATTGCTTGAGAACATCATTACCCTCTCTTTTGACCAGGAGGCGCTGATGGGCAACATTCGTACGATCGACAAGGGTGACCCGAAGTATGTGCAATTTGGTCAGGTGCAGCGCAAGCTGAAAGACGACGCCAAAATGGTCGAAGATTCTCTTTTTGCTCTGAGCAAGCGCGTGATGCAACTCGAATCAATTGTCAACCGCGAAATCGGCCTCGTCAATGAGCACATAGGAGATGCCCTTGATGAAATTGGTGAGCGCAACACCCCACAAGTAACACGTCACCAGCAGTATGTGATGACCTCCTTCAATAACCTTGCTCTTTTGCTTGACGAGGCACTGCAAGCTATGCAGCAGCAAATGGCCTGTCAGAAACCCGGACAAGGCAACTGTGAAAAACCCGGTGGAAACGGTGCACCTACGCCGGGTGCTAAGCCGGGTGACCTCAAGAAAATGCAAGAGCAGCTCAGCAAACAGCTTGAGCAGATGAAGCAGCAGATGGGGAAGCAAGGCAACGAAGGCAAGAGCAAAGGCGGCCAGAAGATGAGTAAAGAGTTGGCGCAAATGGCAGCTCAGCAGGCAGCCATTCGCCAGATGATGGAAAAACTCGCGCAGCAGCTCAATGAAGATGGTTCAGGCAATGGCAATCAGCTCAAAGAAATTGCAGAAGAAATGGAGGAGTTGGAAGAAGACATCGTTAACAAGCGCATTAACCAAGAATCCATTGAGCGTCAGCAAGATATACTCATTCGCCTCTTAAAAGCCGAAGAAGCAGAGCGCACCCAGGGTGAAGATGAAAAGCGAAAGTCAAAAACCGGCGATCAAGGCTTGAAGAGCACTCCGGAATCTATGGAAGACTATCTTCGCAAGAAAGAGCGTGAAGTAGAGCTGCTTCGTACAGTGCCTCCTTCATTGAAGCCGTATTACAAAGAGAAGGTCAACGATTATTTTAATAATTTAGACCGTTAAACCAAGCTGTAGATGATAACTCCCGATACCAGCAACGAAATCCGCTTCGCGTCGAAGACAGAAAACATCGCCATTGTCGAGAAACTGATCGATGAAGTGTGTGAGGCGTACGCTATCCACGAAGACTACTACGGCAACATGTTGATTGCGCTTACTGAAGCCGTGAACAATGCCATCGTTCACGGCAATCGCCTCGATGAGGCCAAGGAGGTAAGTGTACGCTACGAGCGAGAGGGCAAATCGCTTCGCTTTTTCATCACGGATGAAGGTCCTGGTTTTGACTATGACCACCTTCCTGACCCAACAGCTCCTGAGAATCGTGAGAAACCGAATGGTCGCGGTGTCTTTTTGATGCGCAATCTCGCAGATGATTGCGCCTTCGAAGAGGATGGTCGCATCGTTCAGCTCGATTTTGAAGTCTTTGGCTGATTTTGCTCCTCACATCCATTTTTTTTCAGAGGGTCTTCGTTACCGCGTTCGCGATCTCCGGAAGGTAGGGCTGTGGCTAGACCACGTGGCTCGATCCGAGAACCACGAGCTTGGTGAGCTCTCCATCGTTCTCTGCACAGACGAATACCTTCTTCAACTCAATCGGGATCATCTTCAGCATGATTATTACACCGATATCATCACCTTTGACTATCACACGCAGCCTCTCTCCGGCGACTTATTCATTAGCCTGGAGCGTGTTCGAGACAACGCAAAACAACGTAAGCTCAAGACTGTTGACGAATTGCACCGGGTGATGGTTCACGGGTTGCTCCATTTAATGGGGTATACTGACAAGACAGATGAAGAGCGACAAATCATGCGCGGTCTCGAAGATTCATACTTAACTTTGCGCAGATTCGTTTAATCGACGTTCCACGTGAAACTTTTTGGTTATGCTGCAAGAATATGATGTCATCGTTGTTGGTGGCGGACATGCCGGCAATGAAGCTGCTGCTGCTGCCGCCAACATGGGCGCTTCAGTGCTTATGATTACCATGAACATGGGTACGATCGGCCAGATGAGCTGCAACCCAGCAATGGGAGGAATTGCAAAGGGTCAGATCGTGCGAGAAATCGACGCCATGGGCGGTTATTCAGGCATTGTATCTGACCGTTCGGCCATCCAATTTCGTATGCTCAACCGCTCAAAAGGTCCGGCTATGTGGAGTCCACGCACGCAAAATGACCGCCTCCTTTTCGCCACTGAATGGCGGCTAATGCTTGAGCGCACTCCCAACGTCGACTTCTGGCAAGACATGGTGAGCGGTCTAATCGTTGAAGGCAATACGTGCAAGGGTGTTACTACACAAATGGGCATACCCATTCGCGCAAAGAGGGTTGTACTCACCAACGGGACCTTTCTGAATGGTACCATCCACCTCGGTGAGAAACAATTTGGAGGCGGCCGTGCCGGCGAACGTGCATCAACCGGCATTACCGCACAGCTTGAATCACTCGGTTTCGAATCAGGCCGTATGAAAACCGGTACACCTCCAAGGGTTGATGGTCGTTCCCTTGATTACTCAAAAATGGAAGAACAACCCGGAGACGATGAACCCGGTAGATTCTCGTTCCACGTGGAACACAAGCTCAAAGAACAGCGTTCCTGCTGGATCACTTATACGAACCCAGAAGTGCATGACCTTCTGCGGGAAGGCTTTGACCGCAGTCCGATGTTCAATGGCCGTATTCAGTCTGTTGGACCGCGATACTGTCCGTCTATTGAAGATAAAATCGACAGGTTTGCTGAGCGCGACCGTCACCAGATCTTCGCTGAACCCGAGGGCTGGGACACCGTTGAAGTCTATGTGAACGGGTTCTCCACCTCCCTTCCTGAGGATGTTCAACTAAAGGCCATGCGCTCAATTCCCGGTTTTGAACATGCCAAAATGTTCCGTCCTGGCTATGCTGTAGAATACGACTACTTTCCGCCCACGCAGCTCCTCCACTCACTTGAAACCAAGCCATTGAAAGGTCTTTACTTTGCCGGACAGATCAATGGGACGACCGGGTATGAAGAAGCCGCGTGTCAGGGTCTTATGGCAGGCATCAATGCCGTCAGGAGTCTACAAGATCAAGAGGCCGTTGTCTTACAACGCAGCGAAGCCTACATCGGTGTATTGATTGATGATCTCGTGACCAAAGGTACCAATGAGCCCTACCGCATGTTCACCAGCAGGGCTGAATTCCGCATTCTCCTTCGGCAAGACAATGCTGACGAGCGACTTACACCGCTGGCACATTCCATTGGTCTTGCCTCTGATGATCGTATGCTCGAGGTAGAAGCTAAGCGGACACAAATTCGTGGCTTTCGTGACTTCCTTGAGCAAACAAGCGCTGAGCCGGCTGATCTTAATCACATCCTTACCGCAAAGAATAGCTCTCCCCTCAAGCAAAAGATCAAGCTCTCTTCAATCATTACCCGTCCACACATTGTTCTCGCTGATCTCGCTTCAGGCTCTCCTGCCCTTCGAGAGCATCTCGAAGTTTCACAGTACGAAAGCCACATCCTTGGCGGCACTGAAATACTTTTGAAGTATGAGGGCTATATCGCCAAAGAGCAAGAAATGGCCGATAAGATGTCACGGCTTGAACATATCCGCATTCCTACTGACCTCGACTACCAGCGCTTAACGAGTATGAGTGCAGAAGGACGTCAAAAGCTATCTACTGCTCAACCTGAGACCATTGCCCACGCTTCCCGTGTTTCAGGAGTTAGTCCATCAGATATTTCTGTCCTCCTCATCTATCTCGGGCGTTAGTTCCACGTGGAACACAAAACACGTCCATCCGGCGCTTCTGCGCCGTTCAAGCCATTCGCTAGTACTTTACCCCATCCAACCAAAAATCATTGAAAATTGGTTGTCCTCTGGCGTTTTGTATAATCCTTTGATTTACAGGTGTTTATGGCCACATTCCTTCGTCCGTGCTCCGCCTACTCAAATCATTACCTTTGCCACTGCAAAAACCGCTATGCAGATATCAACCATGATCAACATCGAACAAGTACTTCGTGATCTCGGAATCCAGGATCACAACGCCGGAACCTCAACCGGACAACAATCTATGGCCAAGGGTGACAAGATTTCATCATCATCCCCTACGAACGGAAAACCTATCGCCTCCGTCACAGCCACTACCAAAGAAGAGTATGAGCAAGTAATCTCTGCCGCTCAAGAAGCCTTCATCTACTGGAGAAACGTACCGGCTCCCCAGCGAGGTGAAATCATTCGCCAATATGGCGAGGCGCTTCGCGTACGCAAGGCAGAGCTCGGCGCCCTGGTAAGCTACGAAATGGGTAAATCTTACCAGGAAGGGCTAGGAGAGGTGCAGGAGATGATCGATATATGCGATTTTGCCGTCGGCTTGTCACGCCAACTCTACGGACTTACCATGCATTCAGAGCGTCCGAATCACCGCATGTACGAACAGTGGCATCCCCTTGGCATCGTGGGCATCATCAGCGCCTTCAACTTTCCCGTTGCAGTATGGAACTGGAATACCGCTATTGCTTGGGCCTGTGGCGACGTGTGCGTCTGGAAACCTTCCGAGAAGGCACCCCTCTGCGGTGTCGCCTGCCAAAATATCTGGGCCGAAGTCGCAGCTGAGAATGGGCTCCCCGAAGGCATTTCTAACCTTATCAACGGTGACTACCAGGTTGGCGAATGGATGACCCATGATGCCCGTGTACCTATGATCAGCGCTACCGGCTCCATTCGCATGGGTAAAATTGTTGGACAAGCCGTGGCTGCCCGCCTCGGGAAATCACTGCTTGAACTCGGTGGTAACAACGCCGTCATCATAACCCCTAACGCTGACCTCGAAGCTATTCTCCCGGCGCTGGTTTTTGGTGCCGTAGGTACCGCCGGTCAGCGTTGCACCTCCACCCGACGTCTGATTGTACATAGCAGCATTGCAGACAAGGTTAAAGAAACATTGATCAAAGCATATGCGCAGCTCCGCATTGGTGACCCATTAGACGAAAGTAACCACGTTGGTCCGCTCATCGATACCGACGCCGTCAGCGCCTACCTCTCCGCTATACAACAAGTGCAACAAGAAGGTGGCACCTTGCTCACCGATGCGGGCGTTCTCGCCGGAGTCGGTTATGAAAGTGGCTGCTACGTAAAACCAGCCATTGCCGAAGTACAAAATCACTACGAGATTGTGCAGGAAGAAACATTTGCCCCTATTCTTTACGTCATGACGTACAATGAGCTCGACGAAGCGATTGCACTTCAAAACGGGGTTAAACAAGGGCTTTCTTCAGCGATCATGACGACACACCTTCGCGAAGCTGAACGATTCTTATCCGCAAACGGGTCTGATTGCGGTATTGCAAACGTGAACATCGGCACCTCCGGTGCTGAGATTGGAGGAGCGTTTGGCGGCGAGAAAGAAACCGGAGGCGGACGTGAATCCGGATCTGATGCCTGGAAAGCCTACATGCGACGCCAGACGAATACTATCAACTACGGTACGGATCTCCCCCTTGCGCAAGGCATCAAGTTCGACTTCTAATCAAACTAACGTATATTACAGATACCTTTGAAGCCTCCTTTTATGGAGGCTTCTTTTTGTAAATAACTATGCGATTTTCCATCCTCCCCTTCTTCCTGGCGTTCATACTATCATGTTCTGAACCTACCTCCATTGAGAAAAAAGCCCCCCATCTAGCTTACGGAGATTGGCTTCTCCAAATGCAGCTTGACAGTTCTACCACGATCACACAGCCTGTCAGTGTTGACAGTAGTTATGCATTTACTTTTCTCAACGGAGCTGAGGCTATCACTACGCATCCGGCCATTTTTGGCCGTGATTCTTTTTTTCTGGACATGCCTATTTACCATTCTTATTTTGTCGACCGAGACCCACAGAAAGATCTTTTAGAGGGCTTCTGGCACTATCCGGACCGCGATCCATCCTACAAAATACCCTTTACCGCCTCCTATCTCGGTCAGGATGCGCATGACACACTTTCACTGCCTGCCGATACCCTCCGCTACCGCATTCACTTTTCACCAGACTCCCCTGATGCCTACCCTGCTATTGGCGAATTTATGGTCCATGACCGCGTCGCCACCGGTACATTTTTAACGGAGACCGGTGACTACCGTTTCCTTCATGGCACTTTCGAGAATGACAATCTTGTGCTTCAGTGCTTTGACGGCTCGCATGCCTTTCATTTCGATATGAAAGTCCATGGAGATTCCCTCACCGGTGTTTTTCGAAGTGGAGTGCACTGGAAGGAGTCTTTCACGGGCGTTTTAGACAATGCTGCTTCGCTTCGCGATCCTTATGAGATAACCAGGGTAGTAAATGACCAACCCATTCAATTTACCGCCACCTCCCTCACCGGTGAGAAGGTTCGTTTCAACCGATCTACCTTTACCGGAGGCATCACGCTTATTCAGCTTTTCGGAAGCTGGTGTCCAAACTGCCTTGACGAATCGCGATTCTATACAGAATTACACGACCGCTATGCTGAGGAGGGCCTAACCATCGTTCCGATTGCCTTCGAGCGATCGCGTAACTTCGCAGAGAACGTCATTCGGTTGAAGCGGTATGGACGCGAGCTTCACCTGCCGTTTGATATTTACATTGGCGGACGGGCAAGTAAGGCTGAAGCATCCGATATGTTTCCGATGCTCAATGCGGTCACCTCTTTTCCCACTTCACTCTTTGTAGATCGCAACGGAAAAATCGCCGCCATTCATACCGGCTTCAATGGTCCGGGCACCGGAGACGTTTTTACCGCATACAAGCAAGAAACCTTCGCTTTGCTTGATTCGCTTCTGGCCACACCAAAACCCTGATATATGCGAGAGCGCGGATTCTACCTTCTCGCATTAAGTGTCACCCTTCTTCTGATCTACGCGTCAGCGATTATTTTTCAAGACGATTTTCAATACTCATTGCGCGAGCCACTGGAACTACATCCCATTGCTTTTGGTGCCTTGTTCAACGTTCTAATTCACTTTGCCTATTGGTCAGCCCGCCAACGCCATCAACAAGAGCAAGCCCTTGACACTTTTGACGTTTCTACTTCCTCACTGTATGATGAGGGAAGTATCCCGGGCATTTTCGTGAACCTGCTCTTCCCCCTCGGATTCTTACTGAATCTCGGCGGCGTGACCTACCTCCTCTTATTCATTGCCGACCATTGGTCTGCAGGGCGTCAGATTTGGTTTCAACACTGGTTTCCGCTCATTTTCATTACCGGCGCAGGATTGATTACCTTCCTTTATGGCACCTTAGGCTTTTTAAAAGAAATTCGGCCGGTTAATTCGCTTCCTCACTGACATTCACCCGAATTCGATCATCTCTATTTGCGAGCTCCCAGGCTGTATGAAACACCAGACGAGCGATAATGCTCATTTTCTCATAAAGAATCTTTTCAGGAACGTCTCCCGGCTGGTGATAATCTTCGTGCACGCCACTGAAATAAAAGATCACCGGTATATTGTTCTTGGCGAAGTTGTAGTGATCTGACCGGTAATAGAAGCGGTTTGGATCTTTCGGATCATTGTAGGTGTAATCAAGACCCAACCGGGTATACGTTTCATTGGCTTTCTCGCTGATTGCATGCAGATCTGTACTCAGTCTGTCAGAACCGATCAGGTACACATAACGATCATCGTCAGCATGCTGCTCATCTACCCTTCCGATCATATCAATATTGAGGTTTGCAACCGTATTTTCAAGCGGAAATACCGGATGAGTCACATACCATTCACTTCCGAGCAACCCTTTTTCTTCACCACTTACGGTCATTACCAGCACACTTCGACGCGTTCCGTTACCCTCTTTCCGTGCCTGCATGAAAGCCTCGGCTATTTCAAGTGCCGACACCGTACCTGATCCATCATCATCTGCTCCATTGTAGATGTCGTCGCCCTCCATACCCACGTGATCATAATGCGCGGTAATCACCACAAGTTCGTTTTTCAATTGCGGATCCGAACCTTCGATGTAACACAGCACATTTTCTGATGAAAACTTCTTCTCTTCGCGCATGATCTCGATACCCAGCTTTAATCCGTTCAATTCAGCTGCTTGTGATTTACCCTTCTTCGCTGTTTTGGCAATCACCTTATCCAATGCTTTTGCATTGCCTTCATCAAGCAAGTGTTGAAAGACCTGCTCATTCACGAAAAACGTTGGAATGATTTCTTCTTTCTCTTCGCGCTCTATATCCAGTCGCATACCGGGATTCTCAAGCCAGTACTTAATTCGTCCGATGTACCTGTCATACGATTGATTCAGTAATACAACCGCCTTTGCACCGGCTTTCTGTGCGGCGTCACGTTTCATTCTCCAATCTGAAGCCCAGTCAGAACTTTCTTCGCCATTGACCCATGACGTCTGGTCATTCTTCATCGGTTCTCCCTCGATACACAGCACGATTTTACCTGCGACATCTACCTCATCAAAATCGCTATAGTTCTCTGAATCGATACCATATCCACCGAAAATCACTTCGCCTTCTACCGTGCTTTCATCAAAGCCACCGAAGAAATAAAAGTCATCATAGTAGGTATAGCCTGAATCAGCAACCATCATTGTAGCCTTGACAGCTCGTTCTGTACGCAGGGGAAATGTTTGCATATAGCCACCATCCACCACGGGTTCTGCGCCAATGCTTTTGAAGTAGTCTTCAATGTAGCGCGCCGCTTTCTTCTGACCTTCTGCACCTGTTTCTCTTCCTTCAAAAGCATCACCTGCAATGGTAAACAGGTGTTCTTTAAGCTCATCTACCGTAATGGTATTGGCATAGCGTAAAGCTGTGCTGTCAATCTGTGCGGTGCTTATGACTGTGCAAAAGCACAGGATGGCTGTAAGTACTCTTTTCATGGGTGATGGGCTATCTTACCGACACGTCGCGCATGGCGTCCGCCTTCAAACTCGGCGTTAACAAATGCTTCTATAATGGATTTTGCTTCTTCATCTTCTACATAGCGTGCAGGAATACAACAGACATTGGCGTTATTATGCTGACGTGCGAGGCTGGCAATTTCAGGAATCCAGCAAACCCCGGCACGAATACCTTCATGCTTATTCGCAGCCATGGCTACACCATTTGCAGAACCACACACGAGAACGCCCAGCGTACATTCCCCCTCTGTTATGGCCTTTGCTACCGGATGCGAAAAGTCAGGATAGTCTACTGCATCTTTACTATGTGTGCCGAAGTCAGCAACTTCATAGCCTTGTGAAATCAGCCATTCGCCAACAACCGTTTTACACTCATAGCCGGCATGGTCTGATCCGATCGCGATTTTCATAGTGCACGTTTACGCGAAAATAGGGACTTTCGTCCAGAGCTTTCTGTAAACAGAAAGTACGTTCATTGAAAGGCACTGTCAACAAGATGTTAACTCCATGTTAGCTGAATTGAATAACGAGGGATAACTCTTTGTAGGAATCCTCCTTTTTTTTTTCAGGTGCACAAGAATCCGAACCGGCGTTGTTCAAACAGGCTCAAATTGTGCAAGACTTCTTAACCGGGTTTGTCACTTTCTCAACATGTCAACAGTGCCCATTTCATTCACCGATGAACATCGTTCATTTGTTAACGATTGTATCAAGTGACTCATTTTTCGTGACATTGCACGTTCATAAGATGTGGGAAACTCCCATCTTGTGTGTATAACTCAGACTTCAAAGCTTCATCGGTGCATTTTATACCCTGTATCAACACCCCTATAAGACCACCTATCTATTTTTAAAAAAGATTGATTGATTTGTATGTCTATGTGGATAACCTTGAAAACAGCCGGATTTGGTCTCCTTTTTTTTCTGATGTCAGAGAGCCTTTTTGCTCAGGTTGACACCACTGCCGCGGGTTTCCAGCGGTTTTATTACGAGAATGGTGTGGTTTCAAGTGAAGGTGTGCTGAAAAACGGCGAGCCAGACGGGTACTGGAAGACTTACTACGAAGATGGAACGCTCAAAACGGAGGGAAATCGAGAAAATGGGCAACTCAACGGCGCCTGGAAGTTCTATCGCACCAACAGTGAACTGGAGCGCGTTTTGAATTATGCACAAGGTGTCAGGCAGGGCGAAGAGCTGGAATTTTCAGAAGCCGGAAATCTTATATCAAAAATTCCGTGGGATAGCGATCAGCGAAGCGGGAAGGCCATCTACTTCTATGAGAGCGGAGAGAAGTACCGCGAGCTCACTTTTCGCGAAGGTAAAGAGGAAGGGCAAGGATTTGAATTTGCGAAAGACGGACGAATCATCACTTTTCTCAATTACGAGGGAGGCTTTTTACGGAGTATTGAAAAGGTCAATCGACTAAATAACAAAGATCAGCGAACAGGATTTTGGGTGTTTTATCATGAAAACGGTCGCATTCGTGAAGAAGGATACTGGAAAAATGGTGTTCGAAATGGCATCTTTAAATTTTACACGAAGAAGGGAGAGCTTGACCGCATAGAAAAGTACAGAGGTGGCGACTTGATTAAAGACGCTGAAGAGACGGTCATGCTTGACATCCGAAAAGAATTTTACCCTGATGGGAGGCTGAAGCTCGTAGGTAGCTATAAAGATGGATCACGACAAGGTGTTTTTCGTGAATACGATAAAGAAGGCAACATCGAGACCAGCTACGTATACCAGGAAAACGTGAAGGTGGGAGAAGGTATTGTTGACGCGCAAGGCCTTTACCAGGGAGATTGGAGGCTCTTCTACCCAACCGGAGAACTTAAAGCTGAGGGGGCATATGAAGATGGAAAACGCGTAGGTAAATGGAAATTTTATTTTCCCGGAGGCGCCGTGGAGCAGCGGGGTGAATACCGAGCAGGACTGCCCCACGGTGACTGGACGTGGTATTTTGAAAATGGTGAACTTCAGCGTGAAGAGGGATATCGTAAGGGTCGTGAAGATGGCACTTTTATAGAGTACGACAGCAACGGTGAAGTCATTCACAGAGGAAGTTACATCGATGGGTACAAAACAGGAGAGTGGTATTATTATGTGAATGATCACAAAGAAGAAGGCGAATATCTTGACGGAGAGCGAAACGGAGACTGGAAATATACGTACGACAATGGGAAGAAGTACTTCACAGGTTCATACCTTAACGGTATTCCGGTCGGAAAGCACAAGTACTACTATAGCAATGGCCAGGTCAAGCTGGAAGGCAAATATGAAGGAGGCGTGCATGACGGGAACTGGTCGTATTTCGAAGAAGATGGCACAGAAGTTGTGACCATCAAGTATAAGAACGGTCAAAAGATGAAAATCAACGGTGTACGTTTACCCGATGATTTTGAAGAAGAAGATTGAACACCACCCGACACAGCATATTTCAATGGGTTGAGGAGAGCAGCGATGCACAGATGCTCCTTGAACGAAGCGCCAGCCCTCGCGTTATCTTTCAGAATACTGCGGCTAAATGGCTTATTGGCAGTTACTTTCAAAACGAAGACGATTTACCGGATGAGCTGCTGTGTGAAATTGCAGAGAAACTCGAAACGTCGGCCTTTTTTGAAGGCACCTTTAATGAACTGCACTACAGAGCCAGTATTTTGCCAGATGACCAGCGCATGATCCGACTCTGGTTTATGTTGCCGGGTGCAGGCTTTCCTGCGCGTCAGGCGCTGTTGCTTTATGAACGTAACATCGCGGGAATTTATGAAAGTTCAATTGATGGCGGTTTGCATTCATTCAATGAGGCATTTTGCGAAATCCTTGGTTATTCGAAAGAAGAGCTGCTTCTCAAAGATGGTGCTTCCATTTATTTCCGCCCAAAAGGGCGGGATGCCTTTATCGCTGCCATTCGACGAGAAGGTTACCTTATCAATCACGAAGTGTGCTATCGTCACAAAGATGGATCAGAGATCTGTTGCCTTGAGAATGCATTCATGGTTGAAGATCAAAAGCAAAAGCGGATTGTAGGCACGGTGGTTGATATCACTGAGCAACGCAGAATCAAACTGCGCTATGAATCGCTCTTTGTAAGCAGTGCTGATGCTATTCTTCTCCTTAATAAAGGAGTCATTGTAGAAGTCAACAAACGCGCTGAACAGATTTTCGGAGTGTCTTCCGGAGAGCTCTGCGGGCGCGATGTGCTCAATGCAGATAAAGGAATCTTTGATTTTGAAGAGAAAGAGCGCGATTTGCTCGAAATGAAGTTGAATCGAATCAATGAAGGAGAAAAAGAACGGGCACAACTGAAATCAAAACGAAAAGACGGCAGCAAATTTTTCTCTGAAGTGCATTTTACGCGCATAGGAGACGGAGCTGAAGGAAGCGTTCAGATGATTGTACGCGATATTTCAGATCGTGTGCTCTATGAAGAAGCGATTCGCGAGAGCGAAGAACGCTTTAAGCTACTCTCAGAAGTGGCACTTGAAGGCGTCGTATTTGAAGCTAACGGCAAAATACAAGATTGCAACCGGCAGTTTGGTGAGCAATTCGGGTATAGCAACCATACCGAGCTCACCGGGAGAAACCTCAGCGATTTCATTTCAGAACAAGATTACCGCCGTCTCGAGAAAACGCTTGATATACGAAGCGTGAACAGAATTGAGATTCGCACACATACACACGCCGGCGAGCCCATGGTGCTTGAAGCCACCGGAAGTCAAATCGAATACCAGGGTCGCCAACAACGTGTTTTTCTTTTTTATGACATCACTTCACGCAAGCGCACCGAGCAGGCACTTGAACAGAGCACCGAACGCTTTCGCTCAGTAGTTGAGTATTCTCCGAACGGAATTTTCATCATCACCGATGGTAAAGTGCGGTATACAAATCAAGCCGGACTTAGTCTCTTAGAGCTTGATGATGAAGATGAAATTTACGGCTGTGTCTTTGAAGAGCTTTTTGAAGAGCATGATCTGGCGGCTTTGGCGATACATCTTGAACGGGTACGAAATGGTGAAGAAGTTGACTACGCGGAGTACCGACTTGAGACTGCAAGTGGAGAGAAGTTGTCAGTTGGTCTGAAGGCAACACTCTCTGTCTATGATAATCGTCCGTCTATTCAGATTACGCTTAACAACCTGAGCACACGTATGAAGCTCGTGCAAGAAACCTTGCGCGCACAGATTGCTGAAGAAATCAACGTGGTGCTGAAAAAAGAAATTGAAGAACACAAGCGCACCCAGCAAAAGCTGCGTGAAGCAGAAGGGCACTTGCGTAACCTCGTGCAAAGCTCGATTGACATGATCATTGCGGTAGACCAAAACGACCTGATCACTGAGTTCAATGCCTCTGCAGAGCAACATTTTGGTTATACCGCTGATGAAATCATCGGTAAACCATCGAAAATGCTTTATGCCGATGAGGAGGTCTTCACCAAAGTGCGCCAATCGATTGTAAACGAACACTTTTATTCAGGCGAAGTGATCAGTGTCAGTAAAAGTGGCAAAAAGTTTACATCACTCATGTCTGCAAACGTCTTACGTGATGATGACGATGAAATCATCGGTGCGATGGCGGTTGCGCGTGATGTGACCGAGTTGAAACGAAAAGAAGCAGAGATCAGAGCCAGTGAAGAACGCTACCGTGACCTGTTTGAGAATGCCTCTGACCTCATTTTCTCTATCCGGCCGGATGGCAGCTTTCAATACGCCAATAATGCCTTTCATGAAGCCCTGGGCTACAGCAAAAAGGCCTTACGTACGCTGAAATTTCATGACATCACCGATCATGACGAGCTGTGCGATTCAAAGAACCTGCTGAACGATTTCGCCGGAAAGGTGAAAGAGTTGAATCTGATTGCCAAAGACGGAAAGTTGATACGCGTTTTCGGTGACAGCAGCATACGCTACAAAAACAGTAAGCCCTATACCATTCGCGCAATTTACCGTGATATAACTGATTTGAAAATGCATGAACAGGCGGCACTGGAACAAGGTGCTAAACTGGAATCCATTTTCAACTCAACCGAGAATATGATGATGTGGACGCTTGACATGAACGGAAAGCTGACATCGTGTAACCATAATTTTGAACGATGGGTGGAAAGAGAACTGGGTGCTTATGAGCATCGCGCTGCAAATTTTCTCGAAGTACTGCATTCGAAAGTCAACCTTAACGCGTACCAAAAACAACTTGATGCATTTGATGAAGCTTTTAAAGGGCGTGCTCAACAGTTTGAGTTGCCCCTCATCAACACACACAGCGAAGAGAACTGGCTGCAGGTTTTCGTAAACCCCGTGCGCATTCAGGAAATACAAGAAGAAGTGAGCGTCATTGCTTATGATATCACTGACCGGAAAGAAATCGACCGGAAAATCCTCGATTCGCTCAAAGAGAAAGAAGTACTGCTGCAGGAAGTTCATCACCGCGTTAAAAACAACCTGCAGGTTATCAGCAGTATTCTGAACCTGCAATCATCATTCGTTGACGACCAACGCACACTTGAGCTGCTCGAAGAAAGCCAGAGCCGCATCAAAACGATGAGCTACATTCATGAAACCCTCTACCAGACTGCAGATTTTTCATCGATCGAGTTTACTGACTACATCTCAACCCTTGTGCGAAACCTACTGCATTCTTACAGCACGCCAGGATGCGAGGTTGAACTGCACACCAGATTTGATAAAATTTACCTCGATCTCGACAAGGCGATTCCATGCGGATTGATCATTAATGAACTGGTAAGTAACGCACTCAAGTACGCTTTTAAAGGTCGTGACAGGGGCAACCTTACCCTTCACATTTTCCAGAATGACAACAAAATAGCCATGAAAGTGGCAGATGACGGAGTAGGGCTGCCCGATGACTTCAAATATGAAGAATCAGAATCACTCGGTATATACCTCGTCTATGCACTTGTAGAACAGTTAGACGCTGTGTTAGAAATCAGTTCAGAAGGTGGCACATCCTTTTTAATTACATTTGACAAGGACTAAAGCCCCAAAAATGGCTGTAAACATTATTGTTACGGAAGATGAAAGCATCGTTCGAAAAGACATTGAACGAAGCCTGAAGAAACTCGGCTACAACGTCGTAGGTACGGCTGATACCGGTGAAAAAGCCATTGAGCTCGCACGTGATCTCAAGCCTGATTTGGCCTTGATGGACATTATGCTCAAAGGCAACATGACCGGGATAGAAGCAGCGTCTGAAATCAAGAAAGAGCGAGATATACCCATTATTTTCCTCACCGCTTACGCAGATGAAAGCACGCTGACCAAAGCAAAGGTCACAGAACCGCATGGTTACATCCTCAAGCCGTTCAAAGACATTGACATTCACACGTCAATTGAAATGGCGATTCACAAGCACCGGAAAGAGCGCGAACTGAAAATCGAGTCTGAACTGCTGCGCAAGCTGGCAGAACCAAAAGAAAATGCCGATTGCCTCTTTGTGAAACACCTCTCTACCCTGATCAGACTCGAAGTGGAAGACGTTTATTTCGTAGAAGCCCTGAAAGACTATGTGGTTATTCACACCACGGGCGAGAAGTACACGATCCACAGCACGATGAAAGACATCGAAAAAAAGTTGCCTAAACGCTACTTTCAGCGCGTTCACCGGTCGTTTATTGTGAATATGGACAAAATCAAGGCGATTACGTCAAACGGTCTGGTTATGGAAGGCAGCGAAAATGAGCTGCCAATTGGTGGTTCATACAAAGACAAGCTCGGAGGACGGATCAACTTGCTCTAAGTCAATCGTTTTACGGGTCAAGATAAAGTCATCGTGAGGTTTAGTCTTTACCGTGCAATGCTGTTTGTGCTCTTTACGGTGCCTCTTGCGCTGATCATTTACAAAGCGGCAGCCTTGAATTATTCGTATCGTAATATCCTGCCCAAAACAGGCTACAGCCTCCAGCTCACCATTCATCTTGAAAACTTCGGTGATGAGGTCTTTGCCTCAACTTTTCTGCCTACCGGCAATATGCGCCAGCAAATCACCAATGAACGACAGCAGGCAGGTGCATTTTCTACTGACTATGACCTCAGTGATTTCGGAAGACGCGTTACATGGTCGTCTGAACAATTCAAAGGACGTCAGCGCATTGTCTACGAATGCGATATCAGAGCAAATGCGCTTGATTTTCATATTGACTCCAGCCTGCTGGTGCCGGCTGATTATTCTCCCAATGTGATGGCCTTTCTCGAGCCAACGGTGAATATCCAGAGCAATCACCCGGAGATCCTTACTGCAGCAAATGCGCTTGTTGGTGATAAGGAACGTATTTTACCGGTTCTACGGTCACTTTTTGATGCCGTCATGGCCCTCGAATCCCGCCCGTTTCAAGGATTAACAGACGCCCTTACTGCACTGAAGTTGGGCGAAGCCTCTTGTAACGGAAAAAGCCGCTTATTCATCGCCTATTGCCGAAACCGGGGCATTCCTGCACGCCTGGTTGGCGGACTGATTCTGGATGCAGGCAGCAAACGCACATCGCATCAATGGGCTGAAGCATACGTCAGCGGGCATTGGGTACCTTTTGATGCGCTGAACAATCATTTTGCTTACATCCCGGCAAATTATCTGCGGCTTTACACGGGTGATGCATACGTATTCAGTCATACACCCAACATAGGATTTGACTACCTCTTCACCATTCAGAAAAAACTGGTCAGCAATCCTGAACTCGATGAGGAGCTGGAAGGCAGTTTTCTCAATAGCTACCAGATGTGGCAAGCTTTTGAAAAAGCAGGAATCCCACTCTCTTTACTGAAAATTATTCTGCTTATGCCGCTCGGGGCGATGATCGTAGCCATCGCACGAAATGTGATTGGAATCAAAACTTTCGGAATTTTTCTTCCGGCACTGATCGCGATAGCCATCACTTCTACCGGGCTGTTATGGGGCATTGCTGCTTTCGTGCTGGTGATCCTGACAGTGAGTTTATTGCATTTTCCGCTAGAGCGTCTTGGCATGCTTTATACGCCTAAACTCGTGATTATGCTCCTGTTTGTAGTGGTAGCCTTTATCGTTCTCTCAATCGTGGGCATCCGCTTTGATTACACAGAACTGGCCTACATCACCATGTTTCCGGTCGTCGTCATTACCATCACCGCTGAGCGTTTTGCCCGTAACATTATGGAAGAAGGCTATGGAAAAGCATTGTGGGTAACAGCGCAAACACTCGTTGTGGTGTTGATGGCCTACGCCGCGATGAACAGCCGTACGATGGAGGCCCTCTTTCTGGCTTTTCCGGAGCTCTTTCTCATCATTGGCGCTGCTATGCTCTTGCTCGGTCGCTGGATGGGGCTTCGCATCACCGAATATAAACGCTTCAGATGGCTGGCGTCATGAAGCAGATCATTCGCAAATGGAAGTCGCTTCACGCGAATGTGCTCGGCATCAATGAGCGCAATCTGCGGCTCATTTACCCATTGAATGAGCGCAAAGACTATAAGCTTGCAGATGATAAAATCATTACCAAGCAGATCCTCATTGATGCCGGAGTGCCGGTGGCGGATCTCATTACCATAGTGCAAAGTGTGGGCAATATCGCCCAAAAATGGGCGGATGTAGAAAAACGGTCGTGTGCCATTAAACCTGCCCATGGCCGCGGAGGTGGAGGCATCCTGGTGGTCGATTACCGCCATGGAGGCTGGTACAAAGGTGAACGCAAGTTGAGTGACGGTGAGATCTGCAGGCACATGGCCAATATTATTTTCGGAGTCTACAGCTTCGGAAATGATGATCGCGTGCTTATTGAAGAGAAAATTGTACCTCACCATGCCCTTCTCGAGATTTATCCTGAAGGCGTAGCAGACCTGCGCATCATCGTCAAAGAAGGTCGTTTGTTACAGGCAATGCTGCGCATTCCAACGGCTAAATCAGACGGCCGTGCCAACCTGCACCAGGGAGCTATTGGTGTGGGGGTTGACCTCAACACCGGACGCACTACGGGGGGGTATGACGGCCATCACTACATTGATGTGCACCCCGATTCGGGTATGGCACTACAAGGCATCATCCTGCCCTTTTGGGCAGCATCTTTAGAAATTGCGAAAGCCACGGCCAACGCTTTTCCGTTAAAGTACCTGGGAATTGACATTGCGTACGACGAACGTAAAGGTCCGCTCGTGCTTGAAGTAAACGTTCGCCCCGGATTGGAAATTCAGAATGTAAATCGGCAGGGCCTCAAAGCTTTGGTCAATCAGCAGGAGACATGAAACAGCGCTTGATATTCAATAGTGCCATTCCGTTTGTCGTGTTGCTGATGGTGATCATTGCACTGGTGGTGTACAGCGATAAGTTTGCGGCCGATCTCAGCGAAGAGGCGCAGACTATAGTCATTCGGGCAGGTGACGCGTACCGCGAAAATGATGAGATCTGGCAATTTGAGCAGGCCATTTCTGATGGTGAACGCAAATTTGAAAATGACAGCCTCTTTAATGAAGCCGTTACCGCTTACCGTCAAAGGCGAATGCGCAGCAGTGAGAACAGGTTTTTAGCCCTGTTAAACACCTACGGAGCTGCTCCTGAACTGCTCAATTATCTCGGATTGATTGCCATGAAGCAAAATGAGGTGATCGAAGCACGTGATTATTTTGAGTCAGCACTCAGCAATGATAGCCTTTACCTGCCGGCAATGACCAATTTAGGCTTGCTTTACAGCGGCGCAGAAAACTACCGCAAGGCAGACAGTTTATATCAACGCGCTTACCGGATCAATCCGAATTACCTTAAACCACGATTGAACAAAGGCATCATGCACTGCAGAATGGGAGAGTGGCGTGATGCCGCTGAAACGCTCGATAGTGCCGTGATCATTGCAAGCGGCCGCGATAAATCGAAAGCATTGGCGTACAGGGGCATGGCGAGGTTTAACCTGCTCGATACCACCGGAGCACGTGATGACTTCAAC
This sequence comes from Flavobacteriales bacterium, assembly GCA_018402085.1. Taxonomy (GTDB): domain Bacteria; phylum Bacteroidota; class Bacteroidia; order Flavobacteriales_D; family Sanyastnellaceae; genus Sanyastnella. Next base: position 3,297,922 of record JAGYJM010000002.1, read on the forward strand.
GCCGCCATTTACGGGGCACCTGATTATATTTTACCACGTGTGTACCTTGCGCTGACTGCGTCTGACGATGAGTCCCGACTCGATGAAATAGACAAAGTGATTGCACTGGAGGCTGACTACGCGCCGGCACACTTCTACAAGGGTGTTTTGCTTGAACAAAGCAGACAAAAAGAAGCAGCACAGCAATCTTTTGAGAAGGCTCTGAGCCTCAATCCTGGCGATCGTGAAGTGTCAGGAATCCTCGGGTCGTTTTACATCGAAAACGACCTCATTGCATACGCTGAAGATTATTTTGAGCAAGTGTTTCGAAATGACAGCCTTTCACCCCGCCGATATTTTTATGAAGCCAAACTGGCCTCGCGCAGAGAGAACAACGATCAGGCCATTGCGTACTACGAAAAGGCGATCCTTGAATCGGGTGGTAATTATGCAGAGGCTTATCTCAATGAGGCGGTGTTGCTCAAGCGAGAAGGGCGATTTTCGGAGGCAATCATCGCCTATCGCAAGGCGATAGAACTGCGCAACCACTATGAAGAGGCCTGGTACAACCTGGCCCTGACCTACCGGGCCATCGGTGAGAATGATCAGGCTGTGGCGTGCTACCGGCAGGCGATTGAGATCAATCCGGCAGCCACGAAAGCCATGTACAACCTGGCGATTGTGTTGAACGAGCAAGACAACAGCGCAGAAGCGCTGGATTGGTGGAAGCACATTATCGAAGTTGACCCCAATTACGTCAAGGCCTGGTATAACCTGGGTCTCCACTACCTTCGGAAGGAAGAGTACTCACAGTCTATAGAAACCTACCAACGCATGCTTGAGCGCTTTCCTTCATACGCTAAGGGCTGGTTTAACCTGGCACTGGCGCAAAAAGAAAGCGGCGCTACGGAGGCCGCTGTTGATTCGTATGAACGCGCCATCGATATTGATCCTACCTATGGAGCTGCATGGAAAAACCTTGGCACACTTGAAGCACAGCGAGATAATGTTGACCGGTCAATAGAACTTTATGAACAGGCGGTAGACCTGGATACAAAAGACCCTGAAATACGGTATAACCTTGCCTTACAACTCAAGAAGAAAGACGAACTGCGCGGAGCCATCCTGCAAGTGACGAAGGCTGTACAACTTCGTCCGAGTTACCTCAAAGCCATCGAGCTATGGAAGTCACTTGCCGAAGAGCTTGGCGACGAAATACAGCAACTTATGGCCGAGGCTCGCCTGGTAGAACTTGGCAACGATCCTGATGAAGCCTATGAGATAGGCAGACGGTTTCACAAAAGTGATCGTTATAAAGAAGCCGTTGTCTGGTACGAGCGTGCAGAGCAACGTGGTAAAAACAATGCATGGGTCGCCTATTGGCGAGGAAAGGCGCTGGAAGAATCAGACAAGACCGATCGAGCCATTGAAACCTATCAGATTGCGCTTAAACGTGATCCTGAACATAAATATACCCTGTACCGCTTGTCAAGAATTGCAGGAGACCAGAATGACGAACTTGCGCAACAGTGCAAACAGAAGCTGATCGCCATCTATCCTGATTTCGCTGCAGAAAAAGGCATTACACAATGAAGAAGTGGACCCTCTTCGCAAGTAGCATGCTTATGGCATCCTGCGCTTTTGCGCAGTCAACCATGGACGTAGAAATAAAGGCTGCGCCCGGCTACGAGCACAACATCTTTAATGCACCCGAAGACTATGTTCCGCTTAGCGGAGATACGCTCACGATAGACAGCTTGTTAAAAAACGACCTCTTTTTCTTTTTCAACGCGGAGGTAGATTTCGAATGGGAAAAAGACGCTCACCATATAGAATGGGCCAACGAAGTAGAATTATTGCGCTATCAGGACGTAAAGCAGGCCAATGCGACAGAGCTGCAGTCAAAGCTCAGCTATGAACATCGTCCGGAAAAAGGCTTTGATAAAGGGGGCAGTTTTCGCGTGAGATCGCAAGACAGGCTCGGGTTGAACGTGCTCGGAAGTGAGCTGCAGACGCCTTTTAGCTTTCGCCAGTACGAACTTGAAGGGTACGTTGCAAAAGTGAAAAAAGATAAACGCGAATCAGTGCTTACGGCGTCGTATAGCTACAAAGACTACGACATTTGTTTCGGTTGTGACTTGCAGAACCGCGACGTAAGTTTGACCCAAGGCGAGTGGGACATTGAGTTGGAGCAGATGTGGGTCACCGGCGAAAATGCCGGGAAGAATCAGGAGCTGGAACTCACCATACGTTGGCGCAGCAGAAATTACCGCGAATGGACCAATTACGAGCTGCTTGACCCCAATCGGGATCCGCTCGCTGAAGATCCTTTTTTACCTTTTGATCCTGACATCATTTACCAGTCACGGCAATGGCGTTATCTTATTTTCAAAGGAGACTATACCTTTCCGCTTAGTAGGGATGCCAAAATTAAACCGGTCATTGAGTACACCCGTCGTTTCGATACGTCAAATGGCGATTTCAGCTATGTGCAATGGCAGCCGGCGGTATACTTCTACCACCACGGAGATAAATGGGACATCCGTCTTTATACCAGCTATACCAGCCGAAACTATTCTGACCGTCTTGCACAACAGCAGGAAGGAGTGCCTTTTCCGAACCTCGAATACCGTTACCTGCGCGGAAGTTTAACGCTCGAACGTGAGTTGAGCAAAGGCTTTGCCGTGTGGGCAGAGGCGAACTATGCCAACCGAACCTCAAATACCACATTGATCAATACCCGTGTGCGGCGAAGCTACGAGAACTGGCAAATGATGGGGGGTATTCGTTGGTCGATCGAATACGATCGAAGCAAGAAGATAGAGCTGAGAAAAAACAAATCGTGAATGAGGGTAAGGGCGCACAATGCAGTGCTTAAATCACCCATCGATTCGTCTACAACCGTTCAACCACAACCTTCTCTGTCACTACGTGCTGTCCGTTCAGGCACTGCAGATAATACACACCGGGAGCGAGGTCTGAAACGTTGAGGCGCTTGGTGACCACCTGACGAACCACTTGTCCATAGGTGTTTACGAGGCGCATCTCTTTAAACGATGTAAGGTCAGCATCAATGGTGAGGGTGGTGTTGACCGGGTTTGGATATACCGAAAGCCCGGCTTTGCTGCCGGCATCGGTGATGCCAACAGCACCATCAAGCGGGAAGCGCATCATGTCGCTCTCGAGCTGTTCAGAGCTCAGTCCGCACATGAAGTAGACGTAGTTGTCAACCACGAAACTACCGGGCGCCCATCGGCTGCTTGGTCCCGGGTGTGATGGCATTTGGAACCAATCGTCGGTCAGCGGATCGTACTCCCAAAACTCGCCTTCTTCCATGTGTGAGTGGTCATCGCCGTCTCCACTTAAGATGTAGCCCTTGCCGTTGTGATCGAACTGGGTGCCGGCAACACGCGCTTCACCGGGGAAGTCGTTTAGCTGTGTCCATTCGTCAGTGGCAGGGTCAAACTTGTAAAAGTCATTGTAGATACTCAATTGTCCGTTTGAATTGTTGCCGTGCCCGAAGCCCACGTAGGCAATGCCGTCAATACCGAAATAGAACGGGTGGTGTCGTGTAGAACCAGGAAGATCGTCTTTCTGTGTCCAGGTATCGGTTGGAATATCATATTCCCACCAGTCGTTGAGGTTTTCAGTATTGTTGCCCATACCCATATAGATTTTATCGTCGAGTTGAATAAAGGCAGGGTGGTAGCGGCCAATACAGGGGCAATTCGAAAGCTGGGTCCACTCTTCGGTTACAGAGTCGTATTCCCACAAGTCATTGAAGGTGGTGAAATCATTTCCACCAAATCCGAGATATGCTTTGCTTCCTCGTGACGTACCGTATGAATAACTCCTCGCGACCCCGGGGAAGTCAGGAAGGTTTTCCCAACTGTCGGTCACGTGGTTGTAGCGCATAAAGTCGTCAGCGGGGCCTCCGAATATGGTGCCCATTAACAGGTACCCGTAGCCGTCAATCGAGAAGGTTACCGGGTGATGCCGTGCGTCAGCAATACCTTCTGGCAATGAAGCGACCTGCTCCCAGGTTTGCGACGAGGCGAAGTTAACACTGAAAAAAAAGACGAATAGGAGGATAAAATTTTTCATTGCATTGGGTTTAAAGTACCCCGGACGGTTTTTGTAGCCATAAAACAGCTGCTCAGGGGCCTTTTGTTCGATGCGCCCGGAGAAGCTCCCGGAAGGCACATGACAACAGGCCTTAAAAGGTAAGGCGGATGAGAGGTGTTTGATTCCCGACCGGATGTGATTTCACAGGCACTATTGGATTTGCAAGCGGCGGGAGGCACCATGGGAGAAGGGGCAAAAGGAAATAGGGTCTTTCAACCAGCACGCAATAGAGACCTTCTTCATAGACGGGATGAAACGCCTGAAGACGGCTATTTCCTGATGAAGCTTTTCGATTGAATGCCGGTGTGGGTATAAGCGCGAACAAGATATAGTCCGCGAGGGAGGTCTGAAATGACAACTTCTACCGATGGGGCGTGTACAGGCAGCGAACGATAGCACACACCATTCGAAGAATAGATGTCAAGTCTGTAAATCGATTCAGTAGACGATATCACAACGGTTTCTGAAGCAGGGTTTGGATATAAAGTGAGCTGATCGCTTTTGCTCTGAATACCCGCAATAGAGTTGGATGCGTTGCATAGCGCAAAGGAGTGGTTCGTCATTGGGCTGTGGTCAATAGGCGAAGATTGCTCCCAGCAATCCAAAAACTCGAAATCATCGAAATAGTTTGCCTCAAAATAACCCTCGTCTATAAAATGACATGATGGAATGGAGCGGCTGATATCGGTGGAGCTGACCACACCGCCTTGAACCAACGGCGAAGGTGAACAACCAGAGGGCTGGATTCCGCCGGCAAAGGCCAAGCCGGTCTGGTTAAAGATCTCTTGATTGGAGTTATCGACCACCAAATTGGCGTAGGCGCCTGACGCTATTCCGGCGTTCTGGGTGCTGATAGGCACATAATCCGCAGCCTGCTCGTTATAGTAGAGTGTTTGCTCGCTGAGACCGTCGAGGTTCATGGTGATTCGATCCGGGATCAAGAAGAATTTTGCAGCGTACTCAGGGTCAAGAAAGGATATTGAACCTGATAAAGCTTCTTCGCCGCAAAGCTTAATATTTGCTTCGTTGATAAAATCATAATCCGAAATCCGCTGGCCAAACACCACATGTTCAATACGGATATCACGCAGATCTCCCTGAGCCCGACTGTCTCGCTGTGGGGGTATAAGCTGAAGGTCGGTCTGATTGGTAAACGCTCCGCCACAAAGATGAATTTGACCTTGCATAGGGGGGGTCATACCGGTTTCAAATCCGTTGATCATAAGCTCATTCCAGAGGCTTTCGTTAGAGACTGTTTGCCAGCAACGAACTCCTTCAGATTCAGGAATGACTTCTGTATTCACAACGCGCAGATGATTGAATGTGAAACGTTCACAATTTTGGAGCTCTACGCCAAAGCGAGACATGTTCCAGATAGAGAGGTCGTTGAATGTTGTATGAACGGTTTCAAGGTAAGCATCCGTGAGCGTTGTGATGTCTTCAAATAAGGTTGCGTGCACATAGTAAGCAGCAAACCCATTGACACCGCAGTAAGCAGTATTGTTATCAAAAGCCAGCACAGGCACCCACCAACTTTGAATGTAGTCAAGGTCTCCGAGCAATTCACCATTAGGGATGTTCGATACGGCGAACATATTTTGCAGATCAAAAATGGTGCTCACCTCTCGTTGCCCTTCCGTCCAGAATATGAAACCATGACCCGAGTGGCCACTGGAAACATTGCCGGAGATGACAACACCACCTCCGTGAAACCAGAAACCATCGCCCTGAAAAGCAAAGTCCTGAGAGTCTTCCCGAATGTCAACAGGGGCCGTTGCAGGGTCAAGAAGAGGGTAGTCAGGATTGATGGTGCGCAACGCAATATTATCAATGAAGCTTCCTATCTCGTCACCAGACTCGGTCTGGTAAGCCCCGCCAACCACGTTGTAAGAGACATTGTCAATGAAATCGACATTCGACGAATGGTTTACGTATGCCCAGCCCGGGTCGTCTTCAATGACACAAGCTCTCACCACCGCAGGAGACGTTGTATTCGGGTTAACCCCACCCCTGTGGAAATGACATGAGTAGCGCCCTCTGATATTGGTGCGATCACCAAAAAAATAATCGTCGGCCACCAGGGTCGGAAAGAACCAGTCGTCAACCTGAACACGTTTGTCGGTCCTCCCAAGCTTATGCATTCGCACATGGTGCATATTGACATCCAGGCTATTCATGAACATAACATGAGCGCGACGGTCAATTGCCTCATTCTCAGACTCCAGAATAACATTACGGGATAAGTTGGCGACATGCACGTTAAGTTCGTAGCCTTGAGGTGCGGTGTGGTCCATTTCAAGGGGCGCATCCAGCCCAATCGTTAAGCCATTAACCGATGTAATGGTGCGCTTTTCGTCTGACTCCGGATTTCCGAGTTCAGTAGCTGCAATAACAATAACATCTCCGGTATTCCAGCCTGCGGGCGCCTGTGACAGAGACAAAGCATCCTGGCCTGTAAGCGCCGGTGATTCAAGGCTCATCCACGAAACCTTTTCGGCGCCATACATTTCTACTTTTCCCTCTGTAACAAGGCCCTTGCCAAATTGACCTTCATCATTATCGAGATCAAGAGGCCCTTCGTCAATGAAGAGTATACGTGCGTTGAATTCGGGTTGAACAGGGTTCGTCGCATCTCCTATCTTCAGTTCAGAGGAGCTTGTGCCAATAATGCTTTCAACCAATAGTTCGGTATTTGCATCAGGAGCAAACAACAACTGACCCTCAAGACGGATGGTGCGAATCCGCGTGCTCATAACACTGCTGATGGTGATTTCAACGCCTTCCGGAATCATTACACGCGAGCCTTCCGCAGGAAGGCCATTGTCCCAGTTTTCAGCATCAGACCACAGTCCTGACGCAATCGCGGTGTGGGTGACTTCGGGTAAGGGTACAACATCATAGGGGGAGCCAACTTGCGCTTCAGAAGTACAAAACAACAAGCAGAATACAGGCAGCAGTAGTGCACCTGAAAGGTGAGTGTTTATTCGACAGACCAGATTCATGCACAATGAAAATTTGAGAAACAATGCTTCGCGGCACCGTTTTACAACGAAACAAAACCGAATAAGGGTGAAGATAAGGTGAAAGTTAGAAACGAGGCTGAATTATCCGACCAGTGGTTCAGAAGAAATGTCTTTCTGAGATGATGGTGTCAAGCAAAAAGAGCGTTGGCTCTTCTTGCTATGGGATGAAGTTGGTGAGCTTCGCCCGCAAGCCGGTCCGCCCATTTCACCTTACCTTAGCAACCCAATCGCACGTCTATGAAAGCAACGGTCAACGAAAAGTCAAACCTTACAGTTGAGCTCAAAGGAGAAGCTCTTGCTGTGAATGATGTTAAATCGCCCGCGACATGGGAGTTTTTAAGCAATGACCGTGTGGTTCTCACTTTGCCGGGAGATGACGGTGAGCCCCGCACTGTTGAAGCAGAGTTGTTGCACCTCGACCGGCTTACCAAGAAGGCGACCCTGCATGTGAACGGACAATCGTACACGGTTCAGCTCAAAAATGAGCTGGATGAGTTGCTTGAAAAAATGGGTATGGGCCCGGGTGCCGGCTCCGTTCAGAGCAAAATCAAAGCGCCGATGCCGGGCATGGTTCTCGATGTGTTTGTGGAGCCGGGTAAGACTGTTGCCAAAGACGAACCTCTGCTCATTCTCGAAGCAATGAAGATGGAGAACGTCATTAAAGCTCCGCAAGATGGAACCGTCAAGCTGGTGGGTGTGGTGAAAGGCAAAGCCATCGAGAAAAACGCCTTGCTTGTTGAGTTCGAGGTGGAGTAAAGTCTGATGGTCTCACTGTCTGATGGGCGGCTCCGCATTGACGATCAAGATCTTTGAACATGAGTGTGATAACTTGGTCTGTGAACCCTCAAAAGGCCCGCAAACGAACCCGACCCCAGACTCCTGACCCCCGTCTGGTATCACAATTCCGCTCATTTTACGTTCTGTACACACAGCCGTGTGAAAAAGAGCTGCGATACTGCGAACCCCACCCGCGCCAAATCGTACCTTTACTCTTTAAGAGGAAACGCCGGTGAACGCCACGTTGACGATAAACCCAATGTTAAAATATCTTTCGATAATCACCCTTTTTGCAGGGGTAGCAGCACAAGCACAAGATTGCTCAGATCCTGCCCTCCTTTGCGCTGAAACGGCGAACAGCGTCGTGCTCGATCAAAACGCACCCGTTGACTACCTCTGCCTCGAAGCCGAATACACCACTTACTTTCAGTTCGAAACCAACACCAACTCCGGAAATACCGGAAATGTAATTGTCTCCATCAACGGAATCCAATGCCAGAGCAATGCCCTGAACGACACCATTCAAATGGTGATCGTACAGGTGCCTGATGGAGGCGACCCCTGTGTGCCGGCAAGCTATGTGACCGTCTCCGATTGTGTCGCAGATACACTTGATTTCTTCGTCGTGAGCGAAGACCTCCAGGCAAACAGCCAGTATATGGTCATCATCGGGTCAGATCATGACCCTTTTTTAAACGATTGTGCATTCGACGTGGTCATTGAAGGCCCGGCGGTCGATATCGATGCCTGTTGCGATGCACAAATCCCTCTCGGACAATCCGAAACCTTCACCGTAACAGGCGGTGAAGCCATACCCGGATACTCCTGGGCGCCGGCGATCACACTCGATGAAGCTACAGGTGATGAGGTGACGGCAACCCCCGAACAAACCACAACTTATACCGTCTCCGGGAATGTAGGCGAGTGCCAGGTGACTGACCAGGTGACTCTCACCATTGGTCCGCCCATATCCGTGCCTAATACCATTACGCCTAATGGTGATGGTATTAACGATGTATGGAGAATCTCCGGTATTTCTGACTTTCCGCAGGCACAGGTAACCGTATTCAGCCGGTGGGGGCAGGTGGTCTTTCGAGATATTGGCTACGCAGAACCGTGGGACGGAACCAACCGCGGCAAGAGACTGCCTACCGCTACGTACTATTACGTGATCGAACTGAATTCATTCGAAGTAGAGATTCCGCCGGTTTCCGGCTCTATAACCCTCGTGCATTGATGCGAATACAGTTGCTTCTGTTTGCCTTTCTGCTGACGGCCATCGCCGGCTATAGCCAGCAAATGCCGCTGTATTCCCACTATGTGCTGAACTACTTTCAGATCAACCCGGCCGTCGCTGGCTCCAAACCCTGCCTCGACATGAAGCTGGGGTACCGCACGCAATGGACCGGTATCGAAGGAGCACCCAGAACAGCTTTCGGAAACATCCACGGAAACTTCGGAAAGAAGAAAGGTAACTTTCATGGTATTGGCGGACAAGTGCAGACAGATGATACCGGCCCGCTAAGCTTCACAGGCATGAACCTCGCTTATGCCTATCACATGAAGATGAACCGCAAGTACACCCTCAGTGCCGGTGCCTCGGTAGGCTTCATGCAATACCGGGTGGATGTGGGCGGAATCGTATTGCCCGAATTCCAGTACCTCAATGACCCGGCATTTGACGGAGGCGCCGCAGAATTCCTATTCCCACAAATCAATTTCGGACTCTGGCTTTATAAAGATGACCGATTCTATGGCTTTGCCATTCATAATGTAGTCGAGAACCAGTACCAGACCATCGGCCTGGATGCTGCGATGCGCAGAAATTTTTCAATAGCGGCAGGTCGAGCCATTGAGATGCAGGATGGCTTCATGTTCAAGCCGTCCGTACATCTGCAATACGTGGCATCTTCGCGTGTTTCGCTTGATGTGACAGGTATGTTTGATTACAAAGATGTCTTTGAACTGGGGGTGGGATTCAGAAGTGAACACGGAATCACCGGACTGGTGCGCGTTGATTTGTTCAGGTATGTGACCCTCGCCTACGCCTATGATCACTCGCTGTCACGCATCCGTTTCGGAGGCAGACATACACATGAAGTGGTGCTCGGTATTCAGGCCTGCGCCCGTGGAGAAAGCAGAGCGACGCCTTGCGCCGCATACGACTAACCTGACTGTACGTGAAACTCATTGAAGGCTCTTGCCGTACATAGAAGAGCAGTCAACTAAGTATAGTCTTTTGAGAACACGAATTCTCTTACTTGCCTTCACAGGGCTTATCGCGCTGAGCGTCAATGCTTCAGATACCTTTTACTGGGTCGGAGGGAATGGCGATTGGCAAGACCCGGCCTCCTGGTCGCTGGCGCCCGCCGGCACCCCGGGCGCGGGTATTCCGAATGAAGCCACAGACGTGGTATTTACAGGTCAGGCCGCGGTCTCGGTCTCGGCTCCAACGGCATGCAAAACCCTCGTTATTCAAGACGATGCTTCGGTTGAGCTCCAGGTCAACCACTCATTCAGCCTCTATGGAGACCTTGTCAATCAGGGCTCTCTGACCATTGAGGCCACCGAACTTCGCATCATGCCGGGCGTCCACCAAATGGCAGGTGCTACAAGCTTTCTAACGAACATCTCCCTCGCTGATGGCGCGCTGCTAAACCTTCAAGATCACCTCAGCCTGAGCGGTTTCACCTTCGACTTGGCAAACGCTGCACTGAATACGAATGGTTATGCGATTCACTGCGGTTCTTTTTTCGCCGCAGAAGCGGCGGACGCTAACCTGCTCGGTGCAATCATCATGGCCAATGACGCCGTAAATGTTCACCCGGGCGCGCGGGTTCAACAGTCAGGCCCTGTCATCTGGCCCGTTCCGGGAGCATCCATCATGCCGGGCCCCATCGAAGTGAACGCCGCAAGAATCAATACCTGTGGAAATGGACCCGGACAAACACTCTTCACGGTAGAAGCATCGGTGGCCAGCAACTACAGCGGCCAGGACGTGTCGTGCAACGGTGCCGCAGATGGTGTTGCAACCGTTAGCGTCGTTGGTGGTGTTGGACCGTTCTCGTACCAATGGATCGGAGGAGACTCCCCGGGATTTCTGCAAACTTATACCGGACTCGAAGCCGGAACCTACACCGTGCTGGTGACCGATCTCGGACAAGGAATCACTTGCGTTGACAATGTGCAGGTGACTGAGCCATCACCACTCACGGTGTTCGATTTCACATTCACGCCGCCTTCTTGCGAGGGGGAGTGCAATGGCTCAGGAACACCCATCGTGATCGGTGGTGTGCCCGGATACACCTTCACATGGGGCAATGGTGAAACCACCCAAACGGCTTCAAGCCTATGCGACGGTCTCACAACTTTGGAGATCACTGACCAAAACAATTGTGCATTTGATACCAGCTTCACTGTTGAACTCGTACCCATTTTCGCGAACGTCAGCGTGACGGATGTACTTTGTAACGGACAGGCTACCGGAGAGGCAACAGCCAGCCCCGATGGAGGCGCTGGTGGCCCCTATAACATCAGCTGGTCAAGTGGTGACACCGGAACCTCTGCAGAGAACCTGTCAGCAGGTAATTATACCGTCACGATTACTGATAACAGCGGGTGTGACTACGACACAACGTTTACGGTCAATGAGCTACCACCCATAGATATCGTGCTCGACGAGGCGGCAGACGCGTCATGCTTCGGAGCGTCAGACGGGTCGGTTTCCATTACCGTCAGCGGGGGAGCACCGCCTGTTTTAACCGACTGGACAGGCCCGGGCGGTTTCACAGAAGGCAGTGAAGATCTGACCGGACTGGTCGCAGGTGACTACACCGTACTCGTGACCGATGATAATGGATGTACAGCACTCTTGACGGTATCTGTAGGAGAACCGGCCGAGATTATAGCAACGGCAGACATCACCGATGTCTTATGCTTCGCAGAAACGACGGGTGCTCTTGATGTGACGGTTTCAAATGCCGTGCCTCCGGTTAATTACAGCTGGACAGGCCCGGGTGGCTTTAGCTCAAGCGATGAAGACCTGACGGGGCTTGAAGCCGGCAGCTATGACCTGACCGTGACCGACAACAGCGGCTGCAGTGAAACATTCACTTTTACGGTGAACCAGCCCACTTCAATCGACATCAATTCGTTCATCACTGATGTGGCCTGCAACGGCGATAACTCCGGGGTCATTGATGTGAATCCTTCCGGCGGTACACCACCCTTCACCTTCTCATGGAGCGGTCCGGGTGGATTCACTTCAGCGAACGAAGACCTGACCGGCCTCCAGGCCGGAGTCTACGAACTGTCGCTCACAGATGGTGCGGGTTGTATTCATCTCTTCTCGTTTGAGGTACTTGAGGCAGACCCGATCGACGTCAGCACCGACCTTACGCCCATTTCGTGCAACGGAGCCGACGACGCAGACATCAACATTACAGCATCCGGCGGTTCTCCGCCGTATAATTTCAGCTGGACAGGCCCCGGCGGCTTCACTTCAAACGACGAAGACCTCAACAACGTAGGTTCTGGCACCTACGACCTGACCCTCACCGACGATCAGGGATGCACAGCGCTGGCCTCCGTCGTCATCAATGAACCGGATCCACTGACGCTCATCCTCACGCCGACAGACGTGAGTTGCGGGGGCTCGGCAGACGGAGAAATTGAATTGAGCATCCTCGGAGGTACACCGGCCTACACGCAGGTATGGAACGGCCCGAACGGCTTTACATCCACTGACGAAGACCTCGCCGGTCTCGAAGCCGGTGAGTACACCGTAGACGTAACAGACCTGGAAGGCTGCACGACTTCTCAGTCAGTTAACATAAATGAAGTGCCTGAACTGATGGCTGATCTGACGGTTACGCAGATTAGCTGCAACGGAGCGAACGACGGCTCAATAGACATGACCATTGTTGGCGGGCAGCCTCCGTATACAATCGACTGGGCCGGCCCGAACCTCTTCACCTCAAACGATGAAGACCTGACCGGCCTCGAACCCGGCCTCTACAATGTGCTGATCGTTGATGCCAATGGGTGCTTCTTCGAAACTGCAGCAGAGATCAACGAACCGGCACCACTCGATACAGAACTGATTACCGTTGACCCAACCTGCGCAGGCGCGGCTAACGGAGCCATCACACTCAATGTCAGTGGAGGAACACCTCCTTACACCATCAACTGGAACAATGGGCAAGTGGGGCCGAGCCTCAGCGGCTTGCCCGCCGGAAGCTACACGGCAACCATCACGGATGACGCCGGCTGCGTGACGGTTCTGCCCGCAGCCCTACTTGAAGACCCCAATCCGATTGTGATTGACCTGACTTCTACACCAATTCTCTGTAACGGAGACAACGACGCGACGATTGACGCCGAAGTCAGTGGGGGTGTGCCGCCGTTCGTGCTGAACTGGACCGGTCCTGACGGCTTCAACAGCACAGATGAAGACCTCTCAGGACTTGCCCCCGGAACCTACACACTTGAAGTTACAGATGACGACGGGTGTACCATAACGCAAGACGTAACCATTGAAGAACCGCAACCGCTCGATGCACAAGTTGCGGTGACGGCACTGCTGTGCAGCGACGACCCGGCAGACATTGACCTGACGGTATCTGGAGGTGCCGCTCCGTATACCATTACATGGGTAGGCCCGGATGCATTTACAAGCAATGACGAAGACCTGACACAGGTTGAGCAGGGAAGCTATGACCTCCAGGTGCTTGATGCCAACGGGTGTGTTTTCGTGGGTAATTACACCGTTAGTGCCCCAAATCCTCTCATCCTTACAGCTGACACGTCACCACTTGACTGCACCGGAGACCCGATCGGAGCAATTGACCTGACCATCACCGGTGGAACCGCCCCATTTGCAACTAGCTGGGTTGGAACGGGTGGCTTCAGCAGCAACGACGAAGACCTGACGGCATTACAGGCAGGAGCTTATGAGGTTGAAGTGTTAGACAACAACGGCTGCGCGCAGATCTTAGTGGTAACACTTGACCCGGTTGACCCCATCAATGTTGATGTTGTTGCCACAGACCCCCTTTGCAATGGAGAGAATACAGGCAGCATCGATATCGAAATTAACGGTGGTGTTGCGCCTTACACGGTAAGCTGGAGTGGCCCGGATGGATTCAGCTCGGCGGCGGAAGACATTTCAAATCTCGCTGCGGGCACCTATGATGGGCTGATCACCGATGCCGAAGGCTGTGCGACAAACCTTTCTGTTGAACTCAACCAACCTGATGAAATTACCCTCGATGCAGCGATCACTGATGTGCTCTGTGGTGGGGAGGCCAGCGGAGCAATCGATCTCACCGTCAGCGGTGGAGTGGGCCCCTATGTGTACGTTTGGTCAGCACCCGGATTTACCGCTGATCAGGAAGACATCACAGACCTCGTAGCAGGAAATTACCAGATCGACGTGCTCGACGCCAACGGATGCGCAGCTCAGGCAGTGTTCTCTGTAGCAGAAAATGCACCGGTAGAAGTTACGCTTGACATCACGAACTCGACCTGCAACGAGAGCAACGGTTCGGTTACGGCCACCGCCACAGGAGGCACACCTCCTCTCGATTCAGGCTTTTTGGATGAGGATATGAATCCGATTGCGACGGGCACAACCCTCACAGACCTTGGTGCGGGCAATTATTTCTTCGCGGTTTCAGATGCCAACGGCTGTATCACAACAGAAGCCTTCAGCATTAGCGATAGTGACGCGATTCAGCTTGATGCCAGTGCAACCTCTCCGCTTTGCAACGGCGATACAAACGGTACCATCGACCTTACCGTGACAGGCGGAACCGGAACCGTGACGATTTCATGGAGCGGTCCGAATGGTTTCACTTCTTCTGATGAAGACCTGAGTGACCTTGCCGCCGGGTCTTACACCGCAGAAGCGGTGGATGAGTTGGGCTGCCAATCTACATTAACCGTAGAACTGAATGAGCCCGAGGAACTGACGGTAAATGCCGTTGTTACGAATGTGAGCTGCGACGCGACAGATGACGGAGCCATTGATGTAAGCCTGAGCGGCGGAACAGCACCCTTTGTGTTCTCATGGAACGGGCCGGGAGGATTCACGGCAACGGATGAAGACCTCAACAGCCTCCTTGCGGGCAGCTATGAACTGACTGTAACGGATGCCAACTTTTGTACATCTGAAGCAGCCTTCACTGGTCGATCAGCAGGTAAGTGTAGATGCTGACTTCACCATCAGTGACGTCGATTGTGCCGGTGAAGCCACAGGCAGCATATCGGTGAATGTGCTCTCAGGGCAATCACCATACACGTTTGCATGGACCGGGCCGGAGGGCTACTCCAGTGGCAATAGTGACATTGCAAATATTGAAGCCGGTGCTTACAACCTGCTACTTGAAGACGCCGATGGTTGTGTGCTTGACACCAACCTAACGGTTATCGAAGGTGCCCCGATTGAGCTCAGCATCGATCAGGTGCAGCCTACTTGTCAAAGCAGTGATGGAAGCCTCGAAGCAATTGTTACAGGAGGCACCGTAATGGATGATTACACTTATTTCTGGTATGACCTCGATAATGGCAACGTTCTTGTCGGAAACACGGCATTGATCGAGAACCTGTCTTCAGGCTCATACTTCATTGAAGTTTTTGATGATGCCGCTTGTACCGTGAGCCAGACCATCACCCTCGCAGATAATGCTGGAGACCTTGAAGCAAGCATGACTTCACCGCTTTGCAATGGCGATGCGAATGGAACCATTGATCTGACCGTTAACGGATTTAATCCGCCATACACGTTCAGCTGGAGCGGCCCGAATGGCTTTAGCTCTGCAAATGAAGACATTGCTGACCTGCAGGCAGGAGAGTACACCGTTGAAGTGACAGATGCCCTCGGATGTCTGTTGATTGATGCATTTACATTAACAGAGCCGGATGCGCTCGCTGCTGACATTGCGGCAGGAGACGCGCTCTGCGCTGATCAGAACAACGGAGTCGCACAGGCCACCATTTCAGGTGGTACCGAACCTTACACGGTAAGCTGGACTGGTCCGGAGGGCTACTCGGCGACCGATGCTATGATCGCAGACCTCGCACCAGGGTGCTATCAGCTCTCTGTAACAGATGCCAACGGATGTCAGGTTACCGGAGAAGCCTGTGTAAATGCACCGGCGTCTATTGACCTCGAAGCCGTAACCGTCAATGTAGATTGTTTCGGCGACAGCACAGGGAGCATTGATCTCTCCGCCACAGGCGGTGCGGGAGGATTCATTTACTCGTGGTCAGGCCCCGGGGGCTTCTCAGCAGATACAGAAGACCTCGCCGGCATCACCTCTGGTGCTTACACGGTGACGGTTACCGACGCCAATATGTGTAGCCAGGACAGCCTGTTTGTGCTCTCTCAAAACCCGCAGATACTTGCAAATGCAGACACTCTGCATCCGACTTGTAGCGGTTTCGATGATGGCAGCATAACGTTGCAGCCATCAGGAGGAGGAGCGCCTTACGCAGTAACCTGGGAAGATGAAAATGGCATCATCGGATCCGATCCTTTACTGAGCGGCGAGGGGGCAGGATCATATGACTACACCATCACCGATGACCTCGGTTGTGTTATCGAAGGAACAATCGAGCTTGTGGAGCCCGAACCCCTCAGCAGCAACCTTGAAGTTCAAGATGTGCTGTGTGCAGGCGATGACAACGGTACACTGACAGTTGAACCAAGCGGCGGAACAGAGCCCTACAGCGTATTCTGGATAGGCCCCAATGGCTTCAGTTCAACGGCTCTTCAGCTCGCTGATCTCGCCCCCGGTAGCTATGAGCTTACCATCGGTGATGCCAACGGCTGCGCGATAACAGAAACCATTGACATTACTGAACCGGAAAACCTTACGGTGTCACTTGACGGTTTGCAGCAGACCAGTTGCCTGGACTCAGAAGATGGAGAGATCAACATCACGGTTGAAGGCGGCACCGAGCCATTCACCTTTGCGTGGTCGAATGACGAAGGCGACACTTTCGCTGACGAAGACCTAAGTGCCGTAGGCACAGGCAATTATAGCCTGTTAGTGACTGACGCCAACGGCTGTACCGGTGAACTACCGATGATACCGCTCGGTTTCGGCGGGGATGTCACGGCAGATGCCGGACTCGACGATGGCGTTTGCTTCGGTGAGACTGTTGAACTTTTCGGAGCGAACACAGGAGCAGACAGCGAAGGGTGGGAAACACTTGACGGAACAACTTTATCTGACGAAGCAAGCTACATCGTGAACGAAGAGCCGGGTGAATACGTCTTCATTTACACCGCAACAGACAATACCTGCACGGATACCGATACCGTCGTTGTGAATGTCTTTGAACTTCCGACAGCAGATGCCGGACCTGATCAGGACGTGTTCTTCGACGAAGGCACTACGCTCGGTGGTAACCCAACCAGCGAAGAGGGCAACCTGACGATCTGGACACCCGAAGATTTCCTCGTTGAAACAGACGTCATGAACCCGGAAACACGACCACTTACCGAAAGCCAGTGGTTCTTTCTCGAGGTTATTGACTTGAACGGATGCACCGCCGAAGACTCGGTCTTAGTGAATGTCATTCCTGAAATTGAAATCGTCAGCGGGTTCACGCCGAATGGCGACGGCATGAACGAGCTCTGGACCATCGAGAATACCGAAATGTATCCGTCTTTAACGGTGCAAGTGTACAACCGCTGGGGAGAGCGCCTCTATCTCAGCGAGAACGGCTATACGCAACCGTGGGATGGCAACTTCAATGGTAACCCCTTGCCGATCGGCACGTATTACTATGTGATTACGATCGATGAACCACAATACAAAACTACGCTGACCGGTCCGGTAACTATATTGAGATGAGAAAACGGATGCACCATATTGCTTTCGTGGCGGCTCTTTTGCTACTCGGTATTGCCGGCGAGGCCCAACAGCTTCCGCAGTTCAGTATTTTTCAGGATAACGCCTATATCCTGAACCCCGCTTTGGCAGGAAGTAACCCCTTCTTCGAAGTTAGGGGTACAAACCGCAGCCAATGGAGCGGTATACAGGATGCGCCGAGAACCTTCTCACTTTCAATGCAAGGACCGCTTCGCAACCCGCACATGGGTGTGGGAGGCTACCTCTTCACCGACAATGTGGGGCCTACCCGCCGAACAGGGATACAGCTTAGCTATAGCTGGCATTTCTTTCTGAATGAAGACCTGCGCCTCGCACTCGGTCTGTCTGGCGGAGCGCTCCAGTTCGCGATTGACGGGTCAAAAATAACCTTGGCAGAAGACGGAGACCCGGCGCTCTTCGGGGAGTTGCAGTCACAGACAATGTTCGACGCCTCCTTTGGAGCCTTCCTGTACACCGATGAGTACTACATTGGGTTTAGCGCTCCGCAATTGTTGCAGAATCAGGTGCGCCTGTATGACAGTGTTGACCAATCAGGCAACCGCCTCGAAGACCACTATTATCTTATGGCAGGATACCGCTACCAGATCAGCGATGATTGGAGGGCAGAACCGTCATTGCTGATTCGCTATGTGCATCCGGCTCCCTTGAAGTGGGAACTGGGAGCGCGCGCCTGGTGGCGTAACATGGTCTGGGGGGGCATCAGCTACCGCAGCAATGACGCCATCATTGCCATGGCCGGCTATGAATACCGCGAGTCTTTGAGTATTGGCTATGCGTACGACATCACCATGTCTGGCCTCCGCCAGCATACTTCCGGCACCCACGAAATTGTGCTGGGTTTTCGGTTTAACCAGCAGTAATCGCATCCGCCGGTTTTCCGGCGCCTGAAAGCAAACCGTGAACAGTGCAAAACCACGGCGGATTGTCAAGCATCACTGTTTCTCCTCCGTAATAGAGGTTGCCGGCTGACCCTTCTTCAGCTAATCGTGGGGTTAATGGGCCGTAGACCACCGGAATCACATGATCAGCGCTCTTGCAAGAAATGCACGTGCGATAAAGCGACTTTCGATGACGCGTCATATCAGGAGTTTTCAGAAGTTTACGCCAAGCAAGTGAGCCGGTTTTACTTCATACCTCTTGAATTATGAACATAGAAATCCTGCGGGAGCATTGTCTCAGCCTTCCTGCAACGTCTGAATCCTTTCCATTTGATAACGAAACGCTCGTTTTCAAGGTTGTGGATAAAATGTTCTGCCTGGCGAATGTTGAACCCTTTGAAAGCTTCAATGTCAAGTGTGATCCGGAACGTGCGGTAGAGCTGCGTGAACAATATCAGGCGGTTAAACCCGGTTATCATATGAACAAACAACACTGGAACACCATCAGCGCTGACGGAAGTATTGCAGATGAGCAATTGCTGCAGTGGGTCTCCGATAGCTATGAACTGGTGGTCAAAAGTTTATCAAAAGCACGGCGCAAAAGCGCCGGACTCTGATTTCCGCGCTGAACCTGCTACTTTTGCAGCACGATCTATGAGTAAGCCGAAATTACACGATCTGCTTGCTGCGCTGCAGCAAGATCTTGACCGCCTTGAAGAGGGCACCCTGCAGCTTTCAGAGCTACAGGAAGCCACAGACCATGCGCGCACGCTCTATGAGCGCCTCCTCGTGCTGAATTACCTCGCTCAAGAACGCCTCGTAAAGGGCGACAAAGAGCACACGAAGATACCGTTCAGGCTCAATGCCATTCATCCCGGCCAAACCTCGCTGATTGACGCAATTGAAGAGGTCAGCAAAGGAGACCGGTCGGACGACGGGCAACCGCAATTACCATTGCAGCAGCCAACTTCGCAAGACGAGCATAATGATCGGGCGGCAGAAGAAATCAGTAAGGGTGCTCAAAGACTCAAGTTTAACTCGCCGCAGGCAGAAGAGCCCCTTGTTTCGCCTCAAGCGAAACAAGAAGTCTCTAAGCCACAAAAAAAACCGGAGCCGGTGCGCGAACAGCCGGCTAAACCCGTAAAGAAAGTCACACCTCCGGCAGAAGAAGCTTCACTGGCTGATAAGCTGAGAAGAACACCGATTGAAGACTTGAGAAAGGCAATATCACTCAACCAGAAGTTTCAGTTCATTAAGTCATTCTTTGAAGGTGACGCCGCCATGTACGATCGGCTGATCGATGAGGTGAACGGAGCAAGCGATCTCGGCGAAGCGATAGCGAAAGTGGAGGTACACGTGCCAGGCATAGAGCAGAAGGCTGAAGAAGACGAAGTGGCAGCGAGCTTGCTTGACCTGATCGAACGCCGCTTCTTATGAGTAAGCTGGTTCTTGTACCAACCCCAATCGGCAACCTTGCTGACATCACTTACCGGGCTGTAGAAACCCTGAAGGCTGCAGATTTTATTCTGGCAGAAGACACCCGAACCAGCTCAAAACTCATGAAGCATTACGGCATTGACCGTCCGCTTCGACCTTTCCACCAGCATAACGAGCATAAGGTTCTGGGGCGAATCCTCGACGAAATCGCGCAAGGAGCGGTGGTCGCTCAGATCAGCGACGCGGGTAGTCCGGGTATCTCAGACCCCGGGTTCTTACTGGTGCGAGGAGCAATTGAGCGCGGTATTCCAGTTGAGTCGCTGCCCGGCCCCACGGCCTTTGTTCCTGCGCTTGTCTTGTCAGGCTTGGCGCTGGATCGCTTCATGTATGAAGGCTTTTTGCCGCACAAAAAAGGGCGTCAGACACGATTAGAAAAAATCGCCGCTCTGGAGGTGACTACGGTGCTATACGAATCTCCCTACCGAATGGTAAGGCTGCTCGAACAACTCATCGAACACTGTGGCGAAAACCGGCGGGTTTCAGTCAGTCGTGAGCTGACCAAGATGTTCGAAGAAACCGCGCGCGGAACACTTACTGAGGTACTGCAACACTTTAAAGAACGCCCGCCGAAAGGTGAGTTTGTAGTGGTGCTCGAAGGTGCAAGTCAGAAAAGTAAACGATGAAGGTCGGCAACCTTGTCGATTCCGATCAACGCGAGATCTCCGTACTTCTTCTTCACGTTTCTGTTATACGATGAGGTGATGAAGCGCTTAAAGCCCATTTTTTCAGCTTCTGCGATGCGTTGTTCAATCCGGCTAACCGGACGCACTTCTCCGGAAAGGCCAATTTCTGCAGCAAATACGGTGTCTCGGGCGAGAGGCAAGTCGAGGCTGCTTGACAGGCATGCAGAAACAACGGCGAGATCATTTGCAGGGTCTTCTACTTTCATTCCGCCTGCAATATTCAAGAAGACGTCTTTCATGGCGAGTTTGAAGCCGCAGCGTTTCTCAAGCACGGCCAGGAGCATATTCAGTCGCCGCAAATCATAGCCGGTAGCACTACGCTGGGGAGTTCCGTAAACAGCAGAACTGACCAGGGCCTGAATTTCAAGTAACATGGGGCGCATGCCCTCCAGAGATGCCGCAATGGCAGAACCGCTTAGAGAGGGGTCTTTCTCTCCAATTAATACGGCAGATGGGTTGGTGACCGCATTGAGGCCATCCCCACGCATTTCGTAAATGCCCAGCTCATGGGTAGAACCAAATCGATTCTTCACCGTGCGCAGGATGCGGAAAGCATGGTAACGGTCGCCTTCAAACTGTAAAACCACATCCACCATATGTTCAAGCACCTTTGGTCCGGCTATAGAACCTTCTTTGGTAATGTGACCAATGAGAAATACCGGAATGTGCCGTGTTTTAGCGAGGGCAAGCAGCTCGGCAGCGGTTTCTCGTATCTGGCTCACGCTGCCCGGAGAAGATTCGATATCGGGCGTATGAAGCGTTTGTATAGAGTCAATCACGAGCAAACGGGGCTTCACTTTTTCTGCCTGATCAAGAATGGTCTTCACATTCGTCTCAGGAAGCACCAGCAAGTGCTCACCCAGGTGACCAATGCGTTCGGCCCGCATGCGTATTTGCTCAGGGCTTTCTTCGCCCGAAACATAAAGTACCGTTCCGCCGGTATAGCGCATCGCAGCCTGCAGCAGCAAAGTAGATTTACCAATACCCGGTTCACCTCCACAAAGGATGAGGCTGCCAGGCACAAGTCCGCCCCCCAGCACCCGGTTCAATTCTTCATCTTCAAGGTGCTCGCGGCGCCCTTGCTCCTGACTAAAGGAGCTCAGTGGGGCAGCTTCTGGTCGTGTGTCAGGGAGCATCAGGCTGCGCTTTGACTGGCGCCCGGCAGGCACAAGGGTTTCTTCTACAAGGGTGTTCCACTGTGCACATGAGTTGCACTTACCAAGCCACTTCGGTGAGGTGGCACCGCACTCCTGGCATACATACTGCGTCTTCGTTTTCGCCATTTGATTGCAAAAAGAAGGGGGCACGGGCCCCCTTTAGAAATGAATGATTTTCGCGCAGACTATTGTCCGCGTGTGATCGTCACAGAACCTTTGTATTCGAAACCGTTAGGCAAAAGAAGCACGTACCAGTATGTGCCGTCGCTGGCATCTTCGCCCTTCCAGTCTCCGTTTTCGTAGTCTTGGCTTTCATAAACCTTGTTTCCCCATCGGTTATAAACGTACAACTGTACGTCATTGTACACATCGAGACCATCAATCACAAAGCTCTCATTTGGAGGTGTACCGTCAGGGGTAAAGATGTTCGGAATATTGATTTCACAGGGGTCAATGACTACTTCAAAGCTGGCAGAAGCTGAGCCGCAGGGGTTAAATGCAGTGCCGTTGAGGGTCAGGATTTGCCCCCAGCAATCTTGCGAAAGCTGAGATGAGGCAAGACCAAGATCATCAGATCCGCTCAGGTTGATGACCTCTCCGGCACAGTTGATAGACCAGGAGTAGTCGATGCCAAAGGTGGCATTGAGTGAGAAGGTATTCTCTATTTCCGGACAAAGGGTAATGAGTTCGTTTGGAGAAGGGCTCAGTTCGGGAGATTCTCCAATGAACACGTTGGTGCAGTATGTTTCCGTAGCGCAGTTACCCGGGTCAGTTATGGTAGCGCACAATTCACCCTGTGCGCTGGTTTGATAGACATAACCCTCTGAACCATCCGGCCACACGACCGTCCAGCCATCAGACGGAAGGTCAGCCACAACCGTTGCTACATCACCACCATCGCAATCAGGGGTAGAGGGATCAAAAGGGTCAATTTCGGCGGCAATGCTAAGTTCTGCGCAGTCTTCTACACCTTCAGGAAAGCACTGGTTGCTGATGTTTACACAGTATTCTCCTGTTTGATCCGCTTCAAGGGTCTCCCCATCAGCCATGAGGTTGTCACCATTAAATGACCAGGTGTAAACAAGGTCGTCTGTATCATTGTCGATCGGATCAAGCGTAACAGCACCGCCCTCGCAAAGTATTTCATCTTCGAGAACAGGATCTTCAGGCTCAAATTGAGCAATGATTGAAAGCGGGGCACTGGCTGAGCCACAGCCATTTTCAATGGTCACTTCGCCATCAACTACCGTAGGCGTATCGAAACTGTAGGTGTTGGTCAGTACGTTATCTTGCCCCGGAGTTGGCCAGTCAATGGTTGCGGTACCTCCAAGATCTTCAATGGTTGCCGTGATGCTGGCGTTCTGTGTGCCGCAAAGCAAAAACTCATCTTCGCTAAGAGAGATCGTAGGTGCCTCAGTAAACTCGAGTTCGTAGCAATATTCTACGCCACAGGCCGCCTCACTGAAGCAAATCTCATAAAGACCGTAGTCGCTCGGGGTGAAGTCGGTGTCAAACTGGGTCTCGTCTGAGAAGTCACCGTCAGGGCCACTGACGATGTTCCACTCACCGAAGGCCGGTTCTGCACTACATCCTGACATTCCCTCGAAGAGAATCTGTCCGTCTGTAAATGGTGGCGAGGGGTTCACCCCATTCTGGTTGCTGCAGTTAAAGAACTCTACATCGTTGAATTCGTCACCGGAGCCGGAGCTGATGTACTCAATAAGGATCTCCTGGTTGCCCTCAATAGGGACGGTAAGGATCTGAAACGACGTGGTCGCCGTCAGAATTTCCACAAGCTCGCCATCAATGTAAACATTGAGGAAAGATCCTGACCACCCTTCGTCGTTACTTGAAGACATCCAGAAGGTGAGGTTACCCTCTGACGGGTTGCTGAATCCGCCGTCAAATGTCACGGTCTCGAGGCCTTCACAATAAGCGCCTGACCAGATATCGTCAGGAATGAATGCGTCTACGCTTTGCACAATGAATACACGCTGGCCAAGGCAGCCGTTTTCTTGTTCAACCTGCAGGCGGTAGATTCCCGGTGTCACTTCTGCGGTCTGCCCATTGTCAGTAACCACTTCACCGCCGCCGCCATCCCAGTCGGCCTCCCAGATGTATGAATCATAGTCTTCTTCAACGGTTACTGTAGCAAGTTCATCTGAACAAACCGGGTTCGGGTTGATGTCGATGTCAGGCAGAATGTAAGGGGTCTGATCAATAGGAATGAGTTCTGAGGCAGAACACCCCTCCTCAATAGAAGCCTCTACAAATACCTGTCCGCCCGTACTCACTTCACAGCTCGGTGTGGTACACCCGGTGCTCCAGACGTAGCTGTCAAAACCTTCAGAGGCCTCCAATACAGTAGATGCACCGGCGCAAATCGTGGTGTTTCCGGAAATTGTGAGTACCGGCAGCTCGACGTCAATCACATCCACGACGATCACTAGCTCGGTCGCCGCTTCAGGTGAACCGTTGTCGGTGGCCGTGATGGTAATGGTGTTGAAACCGAGGTTGTCGGGCCCGCCGACATATCCGGCGACGATTGACGCGTTGGCGCCGTTTAATATCTCATCAATGAATAATCCGTCTTCGTTACCGTCAACCGAGGCTTCTATCGTAACCTGCTGGTTGGTTTCAGGCGCAAGGAATTGCAAGTCAATCTCAAGGGTATCGTTCTGGCAAAGGGTGATGGTATCACAGCCTAGGTTTGCCGTTGGAATGGGGGGTACGTTATTCTGCTGGCTTACCGTGCTGAAGGTAAACTGCTTGTTGGTCAGCCAGTACACACCATCTTGCTCTGAAGGAGCATCACCGTAAGGCCCGTTGTAGGTAAAGTCGAGGAAGTTGAAACGGCCATACTGAATATTCGGACCCGTCGTGGAGGCGCGATCGGCTCCAACGGTGCCGGGGTTCGGTCCGCAACAGCCGGAGTTACCACCCACATCACCATGTGCCCACCCCATATCCCGGTAGCAAAACTGCACATTGTTGTCTCCCGGCAAATAATCACTGTCTTCAGGAGTGAAGATGATCTGAAAGGTGTTGGTCTTGTCGTCATGGTTGTTGAAGTAGCCGACGTCAATGAAGTTTACGAATACCGCCTCCGCAGTCACTTTATACCATAATTCGCCCGTTGCACGAAAGTCAGCGTCGGCCCAGTACGCAGCCAGCTGGTCGTATGTTGCACCCGGAAACTCCTCGGGAGTCCAGTCAATGTAACCGCCGCCAAACGAGACCGTACCTTTTGAGTTGATGTAAAAGTTCGGGTAGTTCTGGCCGTACAGGTTGAAATTCCAGATTTCACCGTCTTCGATAAGGGTGATCGGACCCAACCATGAGTCTACATCCGGGCCCGCACCGCCCGATTCTACCCAGTCATTAGTCGTTACCAGGGTGTAGGTGTCATCGGGTTCAACCCAGCAGTCGCAGCCTGAGGCAGAGGCCATTCGAGCCTGCTTGCGCTGCTCGCGATCTTTGGCAGTCTCCTTTTTGCGCTCTTGAATGATTTCGATCACGCGGCTTTCGTCGTAACCCTCCCAGGCACGAAAAACAGACCATTCGTCGCGCGTCATCATCCAGACGGCTGCTTCGTAAGTTCCATATTTGGCGATTATAGCCGCAGCTTCCTTTTCGCCTTTCTTCGCTTCAACTGGGTTTGCAGTTTGTGCAGAGACAACGATGCTCAGCACGAGACCCGTTGCGATCAATAAAAATTGCTTCATTTCACCAATGGTAAGTTTCACGTCCGGTTTCAGTTGAAAGATGCTTTCTGCCTAGTCGTAGCTGACAAATATAGTGTTTACAATCTAACGTTCCAGTCGAACCACCTGCCGCTCATTGAAGGGCTGCCCACGTTCCGAAACGGCTCGCAGTACAAGGATGTAGTTTCCGTCCGGAAGCTCATTCCCTGAAATGTCAGCTCCATTCCACCCGGGGCCTTCTCCATACTGGCTGAAGACTTCCCGGCCATTGGAATCGTAAACAATCATCTGCTCAATCACGACCTTGCGCGATCCATTTCCAAGGGTGAGGCGGTCATTGACACCGTCGCCGTTGGGCGTGAATACGTTGGGCAGTTCGAGGCGGGCAGGAAGGTAGACCTCCAGCTCTCTGTTCAATTCTTTCTCTTTGGTTCCGTTGCGATAGGCGCGCAATTGCAGCGCATAGACGCCTTCGCGGTCAAACTGGTGGTACACTTGCGCACCGTCTGCGATCACTTCGCCATCGATCAGCCAGCTGTAGTTGTACCCCTCATCTCCGGGTGCCGAAGCACTGAAGCGGTAAAGCAACGATTCACGATCTTCGGTTTCAACAGATATCGTCGGCTCCGGCAACGCTTCTTCCCGCTCATCTTCAGGTGCAGAGGTGCCTGTTGATGAATGCTGAACCGACGGGTCGTGAGAGGGCGAGACCTCACGTTCTTCGGCGCCACGAATGAGCGGACTCCCGCTTTGCTCTTCGACGCGTTCGATGGTAATGGTGTCGGCTGCCGGATCGCTGTTGATGGCTTGTACCCGCTCGCGTGAAGGCTCGGCAATGGCAGCTGAATTGGGGTGGTCGCTCTGAGCTTCTTCGGGTTCCGATGAGGGTTCGGGTTTTTTGCCGGGTTCTTTTTCCGGCGATAAAACGCCGGATGTGGACGCGTCGTTTTCAGACGGAATGGCTTCGGGCTCCATGATGACCGTCGCATCCGCCGCTTTTGCGGCGTCATCATCACCTGTCGCAACGAAATACACGATCGCCGCCGCCGGAATGACGGCCGTGAGAAGACCAATCGCCCACTTCGCGGTGGCCGTCAGTCCGGAAAAACCCGTGCTTCCTGACGCTCCCCCCGCCGGGGCAGACGGCAACTGCTGCTGCACCGCCTCCCAGACAGACGCGTCAACCGGTGCTTCGGCCTCTTGAAGCCGCTCTTGCATCAGACGTATGATTTCCTCTTCTTTCTTCATGGTTGCTCAAGGCTGCTTATCTGCATCTGCAGGTGCTTTCGCGCTTTAAAAAACTGGGTCTTTGACGTGCTCTCCGAAATGCCAAGCTGCGCAGCTATCTCTTTATGGCTGTAGCCTTCTATGGCGTAGAGGTTAAATACCGTGCGGTAGCCGTCAGGAAGCTGCGCAATCAGTTTCAGCAACTGATCGGTGGCTAGTTTCGCATACACAGACACATCTTCTTCGAGAAAGTCAGCCTGTGCGTCGGTATCTTCGTGAAAGAAGTGCTTTTTTTCACGACGCAGATACAAGAGGGAGGTATTCACCATAATGCGCCGAATCCAGCCACCCAAGGCTCCGTCTCCGGAGTATTGACCCAACTTTTCAAAGACCGTAATAAAGCCTTCCTGCATCATGTCAGACGCTGTTGAGGCATTGCCCCCGTAACGAAGGCAAATAGCCATCATACGCGGACTAAACCGATCATAAAGTGCCTTCTGTGCACTCCGGTCGCCCTTGCGGCAAGCATCAACAAGTTCTCGATCCGACATCGCAGGTAAAGGTAGGATACATCTATGCTTCGGAAAGTTGTCTGAAGAACGTGATTTTCTGCTCAGGGATTTTCAGCGAACTATTTGGCGAAACAACGATTTATTCAGGCTTTCAGGCTATTTTTGCTGTCTATGGAGAACATCCGCAATTTCTGCATTATCGCGCACATCGACCACGGCAAGAGCACGCTGGCTGATCGATTGCTGCACATCACAGGTACGATTTCTGATCGCGAACTTCAGGAACAGACGCTCGATGATATGGACCTTGAGCGAGAGCGAGGCATTACCATCAAGTCGCACGCCATTCAAATGAAGTATGCGCAAGAGGGCAAAGAGTACATCCTGAACCTCATTGATACCCCCGGGCACGTTGATTTTTCATACGAGGTCTCCCGTTCAATTGCAGCCTGCGAAGGGGCCTTGCTCATCGTAGACGCCTCCCAGGGCATTGAAGCGCAAACCATTTCGAACCTTTATCTGGCAATCGAACATGACCTCGAGATCATTCCGATCCTGAATAAAATGGACCTTCCGAGCGCGGAGCCCGAAGAAGTGACAGACCAGATTGTTGACCTCATCGGGTGTGAACGGGAAGACGTGATCCCGGCCTCCGGAAAGACCGGCCTCGGGGTAGAAGACATCCTCAAGGCTGTAGTGGCGCGTATTCCAGCGCCAAAGGGTGACCCCAATGCACCGCTTCAGGCAATGATCTTTGACTCTGTGTTCAATTCGTTTCGCGGGATCATCGCCTACTTCAGAATCATGAACGGGCGCATTAAGAAAGGTGACCTCGTGAAGTTTATGAACACCGGGGGTACTTACCATGCTGATGAAATTGGCGTGCTGGGCTTAGATCTCATACCACGGAAAGACCTTAGCGCCGGAGATGTAGGCTACATCATTTCCGGCATTAAAAACGCACGTGAAGTGAAGGTCGGAGACACACTCACTCTGAAAGGAAACCCCTGTGAAAAGGCAGTGAAAGGGTTTGAAGATGTGAAGCCCATGGTCTTCGCCGGTGTCTACCCTGTGGATACCGAAGACTACGAAGAGCTGCGCTTCTGCATGGAGAAACTCCAGCTGAATGACGCTTCGCTCACGTTTGAACCGGAAAGCTCGGCAGCACTCGGTTTCGGCTTCAGATGCGGATTCCTCGGAATGCTCCACATGGAAATCGTACAGGAACGCCTCGAACGGGAGTTTGACATGTCAGTGATCACAACGGTGCCAAACGTGTCGTACACAGCGCAGCACAAAAACGGTGAGGAGATCGTCATCAACAACCCGAGCGACATGCCTGACCCTTCTAAGTTAGACTGGGTCAAGGAGCCCTACATCAGTGCCCAGATCATCACCAAAGCTGATTACGTTGGTGCGGTCATGACGCTGTGCATTGAGAAAAGGGGTATCCTGAAAAACCAGGTTTACCTTACCTCAGACAGGGTAGAGCTTACCTTTGATATGCCGCTTGGCGAGATCGTCTTCGATTTTTATGATAAGCTCAAATCAGTTTCACGCGGCTATGCCAGCTTTGACTACTTCGCTGCTGATTACCGCGAATCGCATCTCGTAAAGCTTGATATTCTCCTGAACGGCGATCAGGTGGATGCCCTTTCGGCACTGATTCACCGCGACCACGCCTTTGAACTCGGGAAAAAGATCTGCCTGAAGCTGAAAGAGCTCATCCCTCGCCAGCAATTCATGATTGCCCTCCAGGCTGCGATCGGCGCGAAGATCATCGCACGGGAGACCATCAAGCCGCTCCGTAAAGACGTAACCGCCAAGTGTTACGGTGGTGACATCACCCGTAAGCGTAAACTGCTTGAAAAGCAGAAGAAGGGTAAGAAGAAGATGCGTCAGGTCGGAAGCGTAGAGGTGCCGCAGGAGGCCTTCCTCGCTGTGTTGAAACTCGACAGCTAGGCCGTTTTTTTCTTGGCGATATCGTTTTTATTAGCCAACTGTCCGCAGGCGGCATCGATGTCTTTGCCACGTGATCGCCGCACATTGACCACCAGGTTGCAGCGCTCCAGAAAGGCGGCGAAAGCATCTACATCTTCTTCGTTAGCTTGCTGAAACTCACCGTCGTCAATCGGGTTGTACTCGATGATGTTGATCTTGCACGGCACATTCTTGCAGAATTCAGCGAGTTCGCGGGCATCTTCCAGCTTGTCGTTGAAGTCTTTGAAGATGATGTACTCGTAGGTGACGCGAGTGCCCGTGCGCTCATAGAAGTATTTCAGGGCATCAGCCAACGCCTCCAGATTGTTGGTGTCGTTGATGTCCATGATCTCACTGCGCTTCTTGTCATTGGCTGCATGCAATGAAAGGGCAAGGTTGAAGCGCACTTCGTCATCACCCAATTTTCTGATCATCTTGGCAATGCCTGCCGTGCTCACCGTGATCCGTTTCGGCGACATACCCAAGCCCGGAGTTCCGGTGATCTTGTCAATGGCACCCATCATGTTTTTGTAGTTCAGCAGCGGCTCTCCCATGCCCATGAAGACGATGTTCGAAAGCGGCACATCGTAGCGCTCTTCAGCGAGGCGACTCAGGTGCACCACCTGATCGTAGATCTCACCCTGCTGCAAGTTCTTCATGAGCTTGAGCTTGCCCGTAGCGCAGAACTTGCAGGCGAGACTGCAACCCACCTGGCTTGAAATGCAGGCCGTCATCCGGTTGGTGGTAGGAATAAGCACCCCCTCCACCACACCGCGCTCTACGTCAAAGGCGCACTTGATGGTTCGGTCGCGGCTGACCTGCTCATCCGCCGCTTTTGCGGCGCTCAGAATAAACCACTCATCAAGTTTATCACGCAACTCTTTGCTCAGGTTGGTCATCTCGGAGAAGTCCATCACTGACTTCGTCCACAACCACTCATAGACCTGCTTCGCGCGAAAAGCCTTCTCTCCCTGATCGGTCAGAAAAGCACTTAACTCGCTGAGCGTCAAATCGCGGATGTCTTTCTTTTTGAGCATGGTGCAAATATACGGCTTAGAAGTTCGGGGATCACGGCGGGCTACAAACCGCTCACGGCTGTCTGTATACTGACAATCATCAGATCTCAATGTGCATCAGGTTACATAAAAAGCCCAGGCTGTATACTTTCTTTGCGGTTATTCCAATCAACTACCTGATGATACGCCAGACCCTGATCATTGCGCAAATGCTGCTGGCAATAGCCGGTGCACAGGCACAAACGCCGTTTACCGTGACTGTTGAAGAAATTGAGTTTGCTGACGCGCCCGCCGTGCAGTCGTTTGTGCACGCGCAGCACGATGGCAAGTGGCTCTTGCTGGGCGGACGTACCGACGGGCTGCACCAGCGACAGCCTTTCGCAAGTTTCCTGGTGGAAGGCAACAACACGATGGTGTATGTCATGGACATTGAGGCGGGTACAGTGGCTTCAGCGAACCTTGACGGCCTTCCTCCGTCGGTTTATGAAGCCCTTCAGTCTACCAACCAGGAATTTGAACAGCGCGGTAATACGCTCTACACGATGGGTGGGTATGGGTACAGCGCAGAAGCGCTGGATCATGTCACCTTCCCCTACCTCACGGCGATTGATGTTCCGGCATTGATTGCTGCGGTTGAGGTGGGAGAAACCGGAGCTGCGCTCGCACCTCACTTTCGCCAGATCGAGGATGAGTTCTTCGCCATCACCGGCGGCTACCTCGGTTTGCTCGATGACGTGTTTTATCAGGCCGGCGGACAATACTTCGAAGGACGCTACAATCCGATGGGTCCGGATCACGGTCCCGGATTCACACAACAGTACACGGAAACCATCAGCCGCTTCACGATTGAAGACAATGGTGAAAACCTGAGCTTTACGGTACTTGACACCTGGAATGACGCAGATAACCTGCACCGCCGCGATTACAACATGGCACCTCAGGTGTTTCCTGACGGCACACAGGGGTTTACCATGTTTTCAGGGGTGTTTCAGCACACGCAAGACATCCCCTGGCACAACACGGTTGACCTGACCGCTGATGGATACACCGTCAACAATGATTTTGACCAGCTCCTGAACCAGTACCACAGTGCTCACATGCCCGTGTACGATGGTGAAGGGAATGCAATGACCACCATATTCTTTGGTGGAATGAGCCGCTACTACTTCAATGAAGACGGTGATCTTTTTGACGATGTCAATGTGCCGTTCGTGTCGACGATTTCAAAGGTGACCCGCTATGCAGACGGCAGCATGTCTGAGGCCGCCATCGGGGAGATGCCCGGTTTGCTGGGTAGTGGCGCTGAGTTCATTCCGGCTGAAGGCATCATTGGCTCAGCGCACGGTGTCATCAACCTCGATGATCTTCCCAATGAACCGGTTACCGTGGGGTACATTCTGGGTGGGATCGAAAGCAGCGCAGACAACATCTTTTTCGTCAATGACGGCAGCCAGAGTGCCGCGAGCACACGCGTGTTCAGGGTAACGATTGAACGAAATGCCGTTGGAGTGGAGGAAGCCGTGATCAACGGGACAGTCTATTTCGATCCGCAGGCTTACCCGAACCCCACGAACGGGGCACTTCACCTCGAATTCCACCTCCGGTCGGGTGGCGAAGTTGAGGGTGCCTTGCTCGACAGCAGCGGCAGGGAGGTACAACCTCTTTTTACCGCTCAGAAGCCTTCCGGCTGGGCAGCCTACGACATCGATCTTTCAGGCTTTGAGCCGGGAGTCTACCACATTCGCCTGACCAATCACAACCACGCCGAAACCATCCGTGTGGTGCTGAAAGACCGGTGATTCTGTTTCAACAAGAGGAATGGAAGACCTATAGACTCATTTATTCTTTACTACGTATTATTCAGCACTTATACTTTTAACAAAAACCCCGGAAAGGCCGTTGCCCCCGGGGTTTGTCTGTATGATGATGAGATGAGAAAT
The DNA here is from genome assembly GCA_018402085.1 of Flavobacteriales bacterium. GTDB lineage: Bacteria > Bacteroidota > Bacteroidia > Flavobacteriales_D > Sanyastnellaceae > Sanyastnella. Next base: position 3,330,322 of record JAGYJM010000002.1, read on the forward strand.
AGTCGCCGTCGTCTTTAGTCTTGCGGACGGAAGACGAAGCGGTAACGCATTAGGAGCTCACCTTCAGTCTGAAGGTTGAGCCGAATGTCTTGAAGTTTTCGTGTGACGTATTGCGCCAGCTCTGGGTGGTCGGTCTGGATGGTCTTGATGTCGAGACTGCCATCAGTATTCACTGAAAACTGCACGTCTACCTTACCGTAGAGGGCTTTGCCACGGGCGTCAACCGGGAAGATGACGGTGCGGTCAATGGCTTTGCGCACCCGGTGCTCGATTTTTGAGGTAGTAAGAGAGTCGCCCCTGCCATTTTCTCCACTTGAAGCGGCGGTTACAGGTGCGCTGAGGAGGAGTGCGAAGAGGATTGAGATTAAAAACGGTTTCATAGCCAAGCGATTTATGTGATTTCAACCGTATGACGCACAAAGGGCCCAATCGTTACAAACGAGGGCCCTAAAATGGAGGAACGGTCAGAAAGAGACCTTCAGCGGATGATGCCGAAGACTTTCGAAACCGCCGCTTTGAAATCGTCTTTCCGCCGGGTGCTGATACGGCACTCCATGCCGTTGATGAGGTGGCATTTTCGTCGCCCGAATTCGCATGAGCGCACCATTCTCAAGTTGACGATAGCGCTGTTGTGCACGCGGTAGAACGAACTATGGCGCAATGATTGCTCCAGGCTCTTCAGATTGCGCGAAACCACCATACGTTTGCCGTCGATCAGGTGCAGCCGCGTGTAACTGCCCATCCCTTCAGCCATCACCAGGTCGCTGTGGCGCACGTAATTCATTTTCCCATTCTCGAAAACCTCAAGCTTTCTGAAATACTCCGGTGCGGCCGATCTGCTGCGGCGGTCTTGTTCAGCCATCAATCTACTGATGCACGCTTCAAGATCTTCTGATCCACATGGCTTGACCAGGTAATCAAAGGCACTTCTTTTAATAGCGTCAAAGGCGTGTTTATCGTCGTCTGCGCAGTAAACAGTATAATAAGGACGCGATGGCAGGCGGTCAATGATCTCAAACCCGGTTTCGTCTTCGAGAATGACATCCATAAACAGCAAATCAGGTTGCATTTTGCGTAAGAGATTATATGCCTCTTGCGCAGATCCGGCCTCCGCGACGACACTCACCTCGGGGTGCTCTTCTGCCAACATGCGGCATAGTCCTTCGCGAAAACAAGGGTCGTCATCGACAATAACAGTAGAAATCATTGAAAACATGCTAGTTCGTTTAAAGGTTGGTTAGACTTGGCTTTCTGAGTAGTGAAATTGATACAGAGTAACTTTACCTTCAATATTGAGTTAGGATTTGGCTCAATGAGTTTAGAATTCGGAAATCAGAAAAGAATATTCGGCCGAGCTGTAACGAACGGGGTAAGCACTCCGTCATACCACCAAACAAGCAAAAACGAAGACGATGAAAAAGTTATGGATCGCAATGCTCGGTATGCTGATGGCTACTACGGCCATGGCTCAGGAAGAAGGGAACGACACCACTAAGGTGAGGATGGGCTCTTTTGAAGTGAACATTCGGAGCGGTGTAGATATCGACGATGATGAGAAAGAGGAGCCGAAAGACACCATACCCGATGAAAACAACTTCAGCCACTGGGGAGGGATAGACGTAGGTACATCGCTGCTCCTCAATGCTGACGGAGGCACAGGTCTTCCTGAAGGTGCAGGTTGGCTTGACCTCGACGAAGCGCGTTCATTGACCTGGAGCATTAACTTCGCTGAAGTGCGTCTGCCTATCTACAAAGAGCACGTTGGTATCGGCACGGGGCTCGGACTTACTTACCGAAGCCTTGGGTTCAGTGATAACATCAGCCTACTCGCCAACAGCGACTCTACCTACGCCGTAGATGTGCCTGACTCCCTCTATACCTTTGATCGAAACAAACTACGAGGTACCTACATTCGAGTGCCTGTGCTGCTCGAGTTCAACACCAGCAGAATACCATCGAAGAATTTTCACGTGTCAGTTGGTGCAATCGGAGGCTTGCGTATCGGATCGATCACCAAGCAGATTTATGATTTCGAAGGACAGAAGTACACCGATCGGGTAAAAGATGACTTCAACCTCTCACCTCTTACCCTCGACGCCACAGCACGAGTGGGCTACCGCTGGGTCAACCTGTGGGCGACTTACTCGCTGACACCACTTTTTGAAAACGGAAAGGGTCCGGAGGTTTACCCGCTAACCGTAGGTCTGAGCTTCTCGATCTTTGACGACGGAGACCCTGACGGCTGGGATTGATCAAGGTCGGCGATTCCATAAAGCTTAAACTCCTGCAGCTTCGGCTCAGGGGTTTTGTTTTACACGTTGATGACGGCCTCCTCTTCAATCAATGGCTCACCCCGGTAGCGCATCACGAGTTGTGCCGTGGCGAGTACGTCTTTGCGACAGTACACCTCAATGCGATCAACATCGCCTTCTTCATGATACACCGCTCCCACCTGGCTGCCGTCGATGTCGTCTTTCGGCGTGGGGATGTCAAACAGCTTCGCCAGCAGCTTGAGCGAGGTGTAGTTCTTGAAGTCACCAAACTTCCACAACTCAAGTGTGTCGATGTGGCTGACCTCCCAGGGCTTTTTGCCCGCGTTGTTCAGCAGCTCCGGAAGCCGGATGCCATTGACAATCATGCGTCGGCTGATGTAGGGAAGGTCAAATTCCTTGACGTTATGTCCGCACAGATGGTGCTGCCGCGGATTGTTGAAGTGGTTGCTCAGCAGGTTCGCAAAGTCTTGCAGCAGCTTCTTCTCATCGTGTCCGTAGAAAGAGGTCGTGCGGTACTTGCGCTCGCCCTGCACCTGACGTAGGAAGCCCACCGAGATGCACACGATTTTTCCGAATTCGGCGTAAATGCCGGCGCGCTCATACGAGGCCTCAAGTTCCAGCGCTTCGCGTTCGCGAAAGAAGCGCGACTTTTCTTCCCACAGCTTCTGCCAGTCTTCGTCGAGTTCGTTGAAGTCGGCCACGGCGGGCACTGTTTCGATGTCGAGAAACAAAACGTTCTCCAGGTCAATGTGATGGATCATAATTCAGCTCATTTGATCAAAACTCCCTGTTCGTCGACGTAGGGAATCGCGATAAAATTATCTGCTGAGATGCTTCCGGGCACAAAAACATATTTTTTGTCGTAAATCGTTTTACCGATGTAAAAACTAACCCAGTATTGGTTGGTCAGTTTGAAGGCTTCTTCCAGAATCGGCTCGATCTTCAAGGCACTCTGCGCCGCAAGCTCCGGGAAAAAACGCCGCAATTCTGTCGTTTCGTAGGCGCGGCCTTCATGTTCACCATACCCGTTTGAGCGCACCAGAATATTTTCGATCGGCTCGTTCTTCATATTGAGCAGGTAAGCGTAGTAGTTGTGCTCACTCCCTTCTCCGCGCTCGTCAACAATAGCGAGAGCGACGCCTTCCACTTTCGGGTTGTCAATGTCTTTCAGCATATCAGTCTTTCCATTTCATTCCGATTTCAATCAAACGGGGCAGGTCCGGACTCATGGTCGCCCCTTCATCCCGCGTTTCATCGCGGCGGTGCCCCAGGCGTACCACTACGAGCTCGTGTTCAGGAACCACCACGATGTACTGTCCGCGCATGCCGCGGGCGGCAAAGTGCCAGGGCTCGGCATTCTGAGGGGCGAGCCACCACTGGTAGCCGTAGTGCTCGGTCATGCGGCCGTTGCGATCGGGTCGGTTTACCGGCTGAATCGAGGCCTCAACCCAGTCTTCGCTTACGATTTGTGTGCCATTCCACGCTCCGCCGTTGCGCATCATTTCGCCGATACGGGCAAAGTCACGGGCGGTGGCGTAGTAGCCGCTGAAGGCTTTCTCCATGCCTCCTTCACGGTCGAGGTTCCAGTAAGCGTCGTGCTTGCAGCCAATGCGCGACCAGACGGTCTCGCTGAAGAATTCGCTGAGGGTTTTGCCGGACACCTGCTGAACGATTTCTCCCAGAATCACGGTGTTGCCGCCTTCATAAGCCCACGTGGTGCCCGGAACTCCCGATACACGATAAGGCGCGGTCAGAGCGAGCAAATCAGTGCCGTAGTAGGCCTTCGCCTGATAACCGAAAGGATTGGTATAGCTCTCGCCAAAGTCAATGTTGGAGCGCATCTGGAGCAGGTGCTCAATGGTCAGCTCATTGCTGCTGCCTTCATTAAAGCGATCAATGTACTTGCCCACAGGGTCGCTGATCTTCAGCAAGCCTCTCTCCTGCGCGGCACCCACGGCCAGCGAAGTGAAGCTTTTTGCCATCGAGAAGGAGTTGGAGCGGGTATCTTGATCGTAGGCTTCGAAATACTGCTCCAAGACGATTTTTCCGCGGTGAACGACCAGGTAGGCGACCGTTCCGAGCGAGTCGCAGTAAGCGGCGTCTTCAGGAGCGAGTTGCCGTGTTGAAAGCTGCGGGTGCTTAGCCCACGGAGTATGCTCTCCGGCTTCAACTTCACGCAGGTCAAACCAGCCGGCGTCGTCGATGTCCGGACGTCCGTTACCGCTCAGGTAGGTTGGCGGCAGGCCATACAGGATGTGCTCATTGCCGGTCAGATAGAGCCCTGCCGCTGCCAGCGCAATCAACACAAGCAAACCAAGAAAGAAGCGTTTCAGTATTCTCATAGCAACACGAAAGGTAAGAACTCCGTCTGCGAAAACCTTTTGCATCGAAAGCAGTAAAAAGAAATATGAACCGCATGCTTTTCACGCTCCTCACTACCGCACTGCTTTCTCAGGCTTCATTTGCCCAGCTCGGGCGGCTTGAAACGCTCTACGAAGAGGGCCGGTATGATGAAGTTATCGCGTTGCTGCAAGAGCCGCAAACCGCAGGTGAGTGGCTGCTTCAGGCAGATGCGCTGCATAAAACCGGCCATTTCAATGAGGCACTCCAAGCCTATGACGCCGCTGAAACAGAGGGCTACGAGGCGCCTGACCTGAACCTCCACCGCGGCATTTGCCTCTTCAGTCTTGGGGCCTACGAAAGCTGCCTTAATGAGTTGTCTCAGGCGCACACTCATTTGCCGCAAGAGCCCCGCATTCCATATTACTTTGCCGCTGTTTCGTATATGCAGCATCAGTACAAGAGGGCAGCACGCTACCTTGAAGACGCGCTCACGATGGCTCCGGGCTATTTTGATGCGCACTACCTGATGGGTGCGGTGTTGCTTGAATTAGGTGACGCCGCAAAAGCGGCGGATGCGTTCAGCCGCTGCAACACTCTGAATGCGGATGACCAACGAACGAAGTTAAACATGGCTATCGCATTGTCGAGAGATGCGTCTTACAGCGATGCGCGCAGGATCCTTGACGAGGTGATCAACGAAGCTGAAGAGGAGGTGCTTCGTGACGCCTTCTACCACCGCGGAGTGGTGCGCTACCGACTGCATGATGACACAGGTGCCTGCGAAGACTGGTTCATGGCCGCGGGACTTAACGATCGTGAAGCCGCGGTATTACTACTTGATATGTGCGAAAAACAGCAGAAAAGACTGAAAGACCGAAAAGGGGTTTACGTAGCTTTCTGATCCGCCTCCACGATATCCACATCAAAGAGGTTCGCGATGTGGAGCTTGAGCTTTTCTTTCACCTCTTGTTCATTCACTTCATGACCCAGCTCACGCTGCATGCTGGTCACGTCTTTGTCGTCGATGCCGCACGGCACGATTTTCGAGAAGTAGCTCAGGTCTGTATTCACGTTGAAAGCAAAGCCGTGCATGGTCATCCACCGGCTGCATTTCACGCCGAGAGCTGCAATTTTTCGTGGATTTTGCCCGTCGTCATCCAACCACACACCCGTTAACCCGTCGATGCGGCCGCTCTCGATGCCGTATTCTGACAAAGTGAGAATTATGGCTTCTTCGAGGGTGCGCAGGTAGCGGTGAATATCGGTGAAGAACTGCTCGAGGTCAATGATGGGGTAGCCGACGATCTGGCCGGGACCATGGTAGGTGATGTCTCCGCCACGATTGATGTGGTAATAGTCGATACCCGCCGCATCCAGCGCTTTTGCGCTGAGTAACAGATGCTGCTCATCACCACTTTTACCGAGGGTAAAAACGTGCGGGTGCTCAACGAAGAGGAGGCGATTCTCAGGCTCAGGCAACGACTCTCCTTTGCGAATGGCAATTTTGCGCTCAATCGCTGCTTTGAAAAGCGCTTCCTGGTAATCCCAGCACGATTTGTACGACTGGAGACCGAGGTCCTGGAACTGAAAGGTGCGCACTATGCTTTTGACAATTCTGATTTGAGATGTACGATCGGCACGATGGCAACAGGATCAACACCGTAATGCTCGGCAAGGAGCAGTGAAAGCCAGTCACCTTGCTGGATGAGGTCAAAGCAGCGTTCTTCGCGGGTGTGACCTATGGCGTCTACAAATTCAAGGAGGGCGCCTTTTGAACGCAACATGTCTTCTGTGATCTCCATACGCAGGCGGCTGCGTTCGTGATCGTCTTCAGAACGCAGCACGATAATGCCAAAACGACTGTCGCCGCCTTCCCAGCCTACGAGTTCGTTGTGGTTCATTTCCGGGTATACATGATGCCAGCACAAGCGTTTCGCGTTCTCATTGATCTGCTGGCGCCATCGCACGGCCACGCCTGAGTTGTTCTGAGCGGCGTAAAGAATCACGATGCGGTCAGCAAGGGTAGCCACCAGTTCTTTCGCGCGTGCGCGGTGTGCTTCCTGCCGGTCGCTAAGGAATTTACCCAGAGAGGCCAGGCGTTCAAAGCGGTCAGCAGCGATCAATCCGTAAGCGGTGAAGATGCGCAACTGCGAAATGGCTGAAAAACCGAATTGTGAACGGGGAGGGTTTCCTCCGGGAATGGTAATGCAGTCAAAGCCCTTTTGGCGTGCAAGCTCTCCTATGATACCCCCGCTGGTGATGCATGCAACCTGCGCATTCTTTGCGATGGCGTCTTGCAGTGCGGCATAGGTTTCTTCTGTATTGCCCGAGTAACTGGAGGCGATGACAAGGGTAGAAGCATTGACAAACGCCGGCAGTGCATAGTCGTTGACTACTGCTACCGGCACCATGCACTCGTCTTGCAGCAGTTCAGCGACGATTGTACCACCGATGCCGGATCCTCCCATGCCGCAGATGACTACGTTGTTGATCGGCGCAGAAGCGCCGGATGGCTTGAAAATCAGGGCGTTTTGGTAAGCCTCTTCGATTTGCCGGGGAAGCCCCTCAATTAGCTCTCGCATCATAGGTAGAAGACGTTAGTGCGTGGCAAAGGTAGCAACTGCCCGCTGCTATGCGAGATCAAACGCTAAGCTTTAACGTAAAATTGTCACACTGCCGTTGAGAATGCGTCTGCTGGCATATTCTTCAGTGGCAACTTCGAGCTGCCAGATGTACATACCATCGGGCACAAAATGGTCGCCACCCCGGGCATTGCCCGCCCAACCCTCACCCGGATCGGTCGACTCGAAGATCATTTCACCCCAGCGATTGAAAATGCGGAAGGTATACTCAGAAATGAGGTCTCCGGAGATAACCGGACGAAAGACTTCGTTGGTGCCATCCTGGTCAGGCGTGAATGCGTTGGGCACGTAGACCACAAGGTCGGGAGCCACTTCGATTTCAAGCGTCAGACTGTCAGTGCAGCCAAAGGCGTTGGTTACGAATTGCTGGATCTCATAGACGCCCTCGCCCGGAAAGGAATGCTCAAAATCAGGTGTGTTGTAGAAAGCCCCATCACTTACAAAGTACTCCCATTGGTCAGCGCCTACTGATCGGTCATCAACGAAAGTGAATGGTGCAATGGTGGTAGGATCGTCTGGCTGAAAAACAAAGTCTGCGAAAGGTGAAGGCCAGATTTCAAGCAAGCCTTCAACAGAGGCCGTTGCGGTGCAGCCCTCATCACTGGTGACGGTTAAAGAAATGTCATAAATACCGGCCTCATCGGCGGCGTAGGCTGTCTGCTCACCACTGCTGAAAAGCTCACCGTTCACAAACCAGTCCCACGCGATGATTTCGCCGGAGCTGATGAATGAATTGTCATTAAGATCGATTGAACCAAATTGGCAGAATGCGGTTTCGGAGGCATCAAATCCGGGTGCCGGAAGAGGGAAGACCTCAAATGAGAACCCCGTATCGGTCACACAACCAAAGTCGCTCGTCATAACAAGGTTTAATTCATAGCCGCCCGGATTGGGGTAAGTAGCATCAAAATTTTGAGTTTCGGACGCGTTTCCGAAGCTGTCAAACCACTGGTAGCTGATGATGTTGCCTTGCGGGATGCCGGAGTTGTTGGTTGCATTGAACGGACTGTCTGCGCAAACGGAACTGAGGTCGACATCGGTCTCAGGCAGGGGGTGAACCGTAACCACGGTGGTAGCTGTATCAGTGCAGCCGTCGGAGGTTGCGGTGATCAGCTCAATTTCGTAATCGCCCCACAACGGAGGGCTGTACCCGCCGGGGTTCTGTCCTGTTGCAGACGGCGCTCCATTTACAGACCAGGCCCAGAAACTTAGGGGAGCTCCCTCAGAGGTGCTTTCATCGGTCAGTGGAATGTTGGTGTTGGCGCAGACATCTTCGGTACTGAAAGCAGCCACCGGAGCGGCGAAGACCTCGAAGGTTTGAGTATTTTCGGAAATGCATCCCGCATCTGACGTGACGGTAAGGGTTGCACTGACCGTCACCGGGGCCTCAGCTGAGAAAGCGCCAGATGTGCCATCTTGCAGCAGCGTAGCATTGTCAAGCGTCCATTCGGTATTCACAATCGAGCCTTCAGCAATGACCGCGTCGCTCTGAAGCGGGAGCTCGTCTTCATCGCACAGGTCGGGTGCTTCGAAAAGAGCTTCCGGTTGTGCGTTGACTGTAAGCGGCGCAACGGCGGTGTTGGTGCAGTTGTTCTGATCAGTGAACGAATAGGTCACATCGAAAGAGCCGAAGCCACTTGTTTGAGGGTCAAACGCAGTGATCAGGCTGCCATCCCATTCGTAGGTGCCGCCTGCGGGCAGGCCGCTGTTGAGCAGCAGCGCCTGATCTGCCTCGCAAAGAGGATCCGGCGCAACAAAAGTCACAACGGGTAGGGCATTGATCGTCACAATAGAGGTATCGCTGTTAAGGCAGCCGTTGTCGTCGGTATAGTCGTAGATAATCGTATAGTTGCCGGGTTCGGTTTCGGGGTCAAAAGAAGTAGCAGGCACATCGTTTATACTGTATACCCCGGAAGGGCCTGACGGCAAGCCGGTGTTCAGTTCAACCACCCCGGCATCGGTACAGAGAGCTTCAGGAAGCTCAAGCGTCACGTCAGGCAGCGGATTCACTGTCAGGTCAACAAATTGCTCTGAGACGCAGTCGCCGAAAGTCCCCGTGACCTGCAATTGTACGCTTTGGTCGGACCAGATGTCATAGGTCGTTTCTTCTACAAGCTGAAAGTTCTCAGGGTTGCTGAAAGTGTAGGTTTCAGCGCCATTAAAAGTAACGGTAGTGCTGTCTCCAAAACAAATAGGGTCTACCGCAGAAATATCGAAGATGAACTCTTCAACGACGATGGGCTCTTCACATTCGATAAGGAATGGGCAGCCGTTAGCGTCTTCCAGAATCAGAGAAGGGCAATAGGTGCCCGGTTCATTGTAGGTGTGGTTGGTGACCGTGTTGTTATTCGGGTCTCCAAAGCCGTCGTCAAATTCCCAGAAGTACGAAAACGACTGGTCAGCGGTGTTGTAAGCTTCAAACTCTACTTGAAAAGGAGCGCACAGCGTGTCATCAAGAAAGGTGGTGTAAGGGCCAATGACATTGGCGAAATTGAAGATATCATTCGTTGAGGTTGTATCGTAGCATCCGAACTCATTGCAGACGACCAGTTCCACATCATAAACCCCGATGGGATAAGTGTGAAAAGGTGTCATGCCGCCACCAAACTGCCCGTCACCGAAAGACCACTGCGAGCATAGCACATTTCCGTCGGTTGTGTTCTCAAATTGAACACCGAACAGGCAATTGTTCATCTGGCTGTTGAAGTCAAATGAAGCCACCGGGCTCAGGATTTCAATAGCGTTTTCGATGCAGAAGGTTTGCACACAGCCACCTGAGTTTTCAGCAGAAAGGCAGATGTCGTATTCACCGTTTTCTTCATAGGTAAAGGTGGGAGCCTCCCCGTTTTGCACGTTGCCAGGACTGCCCGGCGCGCCAAAGTCCCAAGTGTAGTTCACAACGTCCCCTGTGGAGTTATTGGCCACCTGCACCTGGTCACCAATGCAGGTAGGGCTCACTTCAATCGAGAAGGCAGGAATGGGCGGCGGCACCAAATCAACAACGACGGTATCGGTAGAAAAGCATCCGAACTGGTCATTGGCTTGCAGTGTTGCCGCGAAGGTCGTGTCCCAGGGCATCTCAAATTCGTGCACCGGTGCCGCTTCAACGGAGGTTTCTCCGTCACTGAAGGTCCAGCTATAGCTTGTGATGAAAGGGTTGTCGGTTTCAAACTGGATCAAGACGCTGTCACAGCCCTCGAGTATGGTGGGTTGGATCTCGGCAAAGCTCAAGTCGTTGAAAACCTCAACGGCCTCTTCTTCTACGCCTGCATACGAGCAGCCATTGCTATCTGTAACCGTGAAGCTGATATCGTATATGCCACCTTCCGTGTAAGGGATGTAGGTAGGCCACCAGTTTGCGCCCAAGCCAAAGGTTTGGGAATTGACCAACAATGGACCATTGTAAACTTCAAGCCACCAGGTGTTGCCTATTTGTTCGGAAGTGAGCGTATAACCATTGCCAAAGTCGACTTCCCAAAGTACGTATTGGTTTTGGTCAGGTGAACTGAAGAACGGTGTAATTGGCGCACACCCGGTGGCAGAGCTGGCGTTAATGGCGACCTCTTCAGGCTCGGTCACGACCAGCTGTGTTACATCGTCTTCGCAGCCTGATTCAAAATTGAAGGCGACAAGGGTTACGGTGTAAGTGCCCGGGCTAGCGTAGGTGTGCACCGGGTCAGGCACATCGATGACCAGCGGAGAGCCGTCGCCGAAATCCCAAACCAGTGAGTCGGCCTCAATGCATTCTTCAAAGAATTGCACGGTGCCAAGATTAGCACAATCTTGCTCGAAGTCAAGCTGGGCAATTGGGGGCGGAACGTAGATGTAATCTTCGAGTTCAAGAATAGACGAACAGGCGGCGTTGTAGACAGACAAGGTCACGTCGAAATAACCGGTGTCTTGATAGTCATGTGTGATGCAGTCGTTCGGGAAGGATGTCGTGACCCATCCTGACCCGTCGCCAAAATTCCACCCATAGGTGGTAGACTCTACAAGGTCTTCAGCGCAGAATTCAACGGGTTCACTTGCACAAACTTCTGTCGCGGCGGCTTCGAAGGCTGAGACCACGTCGGGTTGTACTTCAATGCTTTGATCCGAGATGATATTGCTTGTGCAGCCGCCGGTGGTCTCAATAAACACTTCAACGTTGTAAATACCGGGGTCGCCGTATTGAAAGATCGGATTATCTCCGGTGATGTCTGTAATACCATCGCCGTCAAAATCCCACAGCAGGTTCGCAATTTCTTCAACCGAATCTACTTCGATATTGCTCAGCACCACATCCTCCCCGGTGCAGATAATATCCGGTCCTGAGAAAGAAATGGTCGGACTTTGAATCACGATGTGGTCTTCTAGCTGAAGGGTGTCACTGCAACTGGAGGTGTTTACGACCAGTCCAACATCGAAAACCCCATAGTCGCCGAAGGTGTAGCTGAGGTCTTCATCTGTTCCGCTGCTGACACCATCAATGAGCCACTCGTAGCCAAGAATATTCTGTCCGGTACTAAGGTTGCCAAAGTTCACATCAACGGGTGTCGAGCAAGCAACGGTAACATCCGTTGAGAAATCAATGTTGAGCGGGGCAAGTACTTCAATTGACATGCTTCCATCACTTTCGCCTGAGCAAGTTGGTGAGTAGTCAGCGTAAAGCACCGGGTTAAAAATGCCCTGGTCATTGTATACGAAAGCAACGGTATCACCAATCGCGTCTATGGTTCCGTCGCCGTTAAAATCCCAGCTATGTGCGTTCGGCATGGGGTTGCTGGTGGCCTCGAAGATGACCGTACCGCCGGCACAGGTTACACTTTCAGACATGTTGAATGAGGGCTCAGGAGCATCTACAATGGCGATGGTCACACAGCTGTCTACCACACAACCAATGGCATCTTCTACACTAAGGCAGACGTTGTAATCGCCCAGGGCATTGAAAGTATGTGAGATGTCAGAAGGTGCCGTGGTCGTTTGCGTGAGCCCGTCGTCAAAGTCCCAGCTTGAAATGAGGTCGTCACCGCTCGAATTGTTGGCGAAGTCGATGGTCGAGGGCAGATTGCAATCAGAAAGGGATGAGGGTTCAAAAGAAGCGACAGGGTAATCGTCTACAACGGTGATCATTTGCGGTACCGAGATGGAACTGAAGCAGCCGTTTTCATCTTCAATGCTGAATACCGGCGTGAAAACGCCGGGATTGTCATAGCAGGCTGTAGGGTTTTGCACGGTGCTTATGTTACCGCTGCCAAGGTCCCACGTCCATTCTACAATGTCGCCACCACTGGCTACTGACTCATCTGTGAAGGTGGCGCAGAACGGTGCACAACCGATGGTGTCGTTCACGCTAAACGCCGCTACGGGCGGTGCATTAACCACTACCATTCCGGTCACGGTCACTGTTTCGGTGCCGTTAATGGTAAGCGTCACATCGTAGGCTCCACCCATCGAGAGAATATCGATGTATTGCGACGAGGTAGATGTTTCAACGGTGTTGTCAGGGTAGGTAACTTCCCAGAAATAGGAAGCAATGGTTCCGGGACCGGGATTGGTCACAGAGATGATGATAGGGTGAGGCGCACAGCCCACGTCTTCACTTACTGCTATCTCTACCTGCGCCTGCAAGCCCGTGAAGGCCAGCAACAAGGTTGCTATGGTTATCCACTTAGTCAAGGCCCAATCTTTCCTTCTTCACAATTCCGGATGGCAAAAATACCATCTTATCAACATAAAGACGCTGACTACCAACATAGAGTTGCTCCAAAAACCTGTATTTCGTCGAGTTGTTCAATGATTAACGTCGATTTACCGCGAACCAATTATGTAATTTCGCACAATTAACTGAAAAAGGTATGCATATTTTGAGTGAACAGGAACGCATTCGGCGGGAAGCGCTGAATGAGATGCGCAACATGGGAATTGACCCTTACCCCGCTGCTGCTTATGACGTTTCTCATGCGATAAAGTCACTCTTACATGACTTTGAAGAAGGGGTGGAGGTGAAACTGTCAGGACGGTTGATGAGTCGCAGGATCATGGGCAAGGCTTCTTTCGGTGAACTTCTTGACAGTAGCGGGCGCATACAGGCGTATTTCAATCGCGATGAACTCTGCATCGGTGAAGACAAAACGATGTACAACACCGTTTTCAAAAAGCTGTTAGACATTGGCGATTTCATCGGTATCGAAGGTGCCACGTTTACGACCCAAACCGGAGAACCCTCTGTCATGGTGAAGTCTCTGACAGTGCTCGGGAAAGCCCTGCGGCCGCTTCCGGTGGTTAAAAAAGATGAAGATGGTAAGGTATATGATGCCTTTACCGACCCCGAATTGCGTTACCGGATGCGCTACGTTGATCTGGTAGTAAACGAAGGTGTGAAAGAAACCTTCATTGCGCGCACCCGCATCATTCAGAGCATGCGGGAGTACTTCAACAACCACGGTTATCTCGAGGTTGATACCCCCGTTCTGCAACCGATTCCCGGAGGTGCGGCAGCACGCCCGTTCGTGACACACCACAACGCTCTTGACATACCGCTTTACCTGCGGATTGCCAATGAACTCTACCTTAAGCGTCTTATCGTGGGTGGCTTTGACGGAGTGTATGAGTTCTCACGGAACTTCAGAAACGAGGGCATGGACCGCACCCACAACCCGGAGTTCACGGTGATGGAAATCTACGTAGCCTACAAAGATTACCACTGGATGATGGCCTTCACCGAGCAGATGCTCGAGAAAATTGCACTGGATCTGCACGGCACCACAAAAGTGCCATTCGGTGACCACGAAATCAACTTCAAGGCACCGTTCAGGAGGGTCACGATGCTCGATGCGATCAAGGAGCATACGGGTTATGACATCTCTGAAATGGACGAACCCGGTATTCGCGAAGTGTGCCGGAAGCTCGAAGTCGAGGTTAACGAGACAATGGGTAAAGGAAAGCTCATCGACGAGATTTTTGGCGAAAAGTGCGAAGGCCACTTCATTCAGCCGACTTTCATTACTGATTACCCCATCGAAATGTCGCCCCTGTGCAAGCGCCATCGCGACAACCCCGAACTTACTGAGCGCTTCGAGCTCATGGTGAATGGCACCGAGATCGCCAATGCATACACCGAGTTGAACGACCCGATTGATCAGCGCGAACGCTTCGAAGAGCAGGTTCGCCTGCAGGAACGCGGTGATGACGAGGCCATGTACATTGATCAGGATTTCCTTCGTGCGCTTGAGTTCGGTATGCCACCGACCTCCGGGATGGGCATCGGCGTTGATCGTCTCGTGATGCTTTTGACCGGCAAGACCTCCATTCAGGAAGTGCTGCTCTTCCCGCAAATGCGGCCTGAAAAGTGGGAGACTGGGCCTGACCTGAATAGCTTCAAGGCCCTCGGGGTGCCGGAGCAGTGGCTTGAACACTTGCCCGCAGCCGGGTTCACCAGCAAAGAAGAGCTGCTCGAAGCGAAACCTACCGCCGTGCACCAAAAGCTCAACGGGTTTAGAAAAAAGAACAAGCTTGACATCCCGGCGCTGCTGCTTGAAGAGGTGCAGGCCTGGTACAACTGATCAGGGACGAGTGAACACCACCTTTTTTGATCCGCAGGGGGCAACCCCTTCGCGGAGGTCAAACCATACCCGGGCATAGAGATAGCGTCCGTTCGCGGAACAAGGTGTCACATGCAAGGCATGACGGATGCCCAGATCCGCGAGATCCTCTGCAAATTGCCGTATCGAGACCGCGTCTTCCGGGTACCAGAGTGAGTAGCCATGATCCGTGGGTGCAAGCGCCTGACGAAAACGAATGTAAGGGTCGTCAGAATTGACGGGCTCGCCCGAAACAACGAGCGCAGGTAAATCATCCAGGGTTTTCGGAGCGGTTTCAGACGGAGCAGGCGTGTTCGCATCCGCCGTTTTCACGGCGAAATCGCCTATCGGAAGCTTGAGTACCGCGTTTGAAGCCACGACCGAACTGTCAGCAATGGATGCCTGCACATTCACGAAGCGCACCTCATAATAGGTGTTGCCGGAGGGCGCTGTCACGAGCTGCTGCTCAACGCTATGCTCAGGTGTGCAGGCGAGGATGTTACACAGCGCGAGCGCTGTCAGCAGCGGCCACAGCAGGTTGAGGTTGAACATCGATGGAGTCTTTGAGGGATTCTAAGCGTTCAACTTCTTTGAGGAAGGCGGGCATTTCTGCCTCACCAATCGGGTCAGAAGGCGGAAATTCTTCGCTGAACGGATCTACTTGCTGACCGTTCTTCCAGAAGCGGAAGCAGACGTGCGGACCTGTCGCCAGGCCGGTGCTGCCTACATAGCCGATCACATCACCCTGGCGCACCTGATCTCCGGCGTTGACAGCACGACGGCTCATGTGCAGGTACTGCGTCGTGTAGGTGCCGTTGTGACGAATCTTGACGTACTTACCGTTACCGCTCGTATAGCTTGACTTGATGACGGTTCCGTCGCCTACAGCCACGATGGGCGTGCCGTGTGGAGCCGCGTAGTCAGTGCCCAGGTGGGCTTTATAGCGCTTCAGCACCGGGTGAAAGCGGCGCTTGGTGTAGCGACTCGAAATGCGGCTGTACTTCACGGGTGCCTTCAGGAAGGCTTTCCGCAAACTTTCGCCTTCGCGGTCAAAGTACCCGTAGGTGCTGTCGTTGCCAAAGAAGTAAGCTTTACGCGGGGTCCCGTTGTGCTTGAATTCAGTGTAGAGGATCTCGCGTTTGCCGGTGGGCTCGCCGTCAACCATTTCTTCTTCGTAGAGCACCTCAAACGCATCGTTTTTCTGGAGGCGATAGAAGTCAATGGTCCACGCGTAAATGCTGCTCATATCGAGTGCCAGCTCAGTTGGTGCGCCGGCATCCTGCAGGGCTTCGTACAGCGAGCTGGTGACCGTACCACTTGAAAGGCGTAAATGCTTCTCGACCGGTTTACTGCCCTCCCAAACAGCCAGGCTGTCTTGCAACGCGAAGACAACGTAGTCGCGGACGTTTTTTTCGTAGATGAAGAATGAAGGTGCAGCAGCGGTGTCACTCTGGTAGAGGCTCACCCATTTGCGGTTCGGGCGAATGTTGCGTACGTCGAAGACCGGACGGCTTTTTTCGACGAGGCGGCTCAGTTCACCGTGACTGACTCCAAGTGGAACGAGTACTTTGCTGAGCACATCGCCCGGACGAATCATGCCTTCAACGATGTGCCAGGCTTCTTCTTTGAAACCGTAGATCAGCTTTTCGGGAACTTCTTCTTTGACCGCCTTGACCACTTCCTGCTGCACGCTGCGGCGCGACTGTTCAGTGCACGCAGCCAGCACGGCGATCACTACGATTAACAAAATGGCAATACGCTTCATTTCCTTGAGGTTCTCAACAAAGATAGTACGGTAAATTCAGGTGATTTGTTCGTTGAGACGAACGGTAACTCACGCTGTCTGGTTGAAAACCACAGATTCAACCCATCCGCGGCCCCATTCATCGAGTTCTTTCTGTGTCCAAACTTCAGGGAAGAAAATGCGCTTCTGGAAGCGCGGCGGCAGGTATTTCTGCCAGTTGGTTCCGCCGGTAGCCGCGATATCTTCAGGGTTTTTCTGGAGGTAACGAACGGCAGACTTGTAGTGCACCAGCGGCCAGTTGACATTGACGTTGGTATCAAGCCAGCGGAGGGCTTCCATCAGGGCCGGGTTCTTCTGGTCGGACTCCGGGAGGCGATGTACGATGGAGCGCAGGTTGCTGTCTTTTACCGATTGTGCCATCTCGATGAGTTGCTTGCTGTACTTGCGTTCAAATTGACGGAGGGTAAGTGTTTTTTTGCCGGTTTGGAGCTCGGTGGCCCCTTTCTTCCAGTAAATGTATTCGTACATCTCCGGAATATCTTCAGTGCTGAAGTTTTCTGTAAAACGATGGCGTTCGCTCGGTTCTACCAGGCGATCGAAGGTAGTAGAATAGACTTCGATCATGCGGTATTGGCCAGACTGAAAGCCGCTGGCGGGCAGCAGCGACATCCGGAATTTGAGAAACTGCTCTTTCTCCATACCGTCAACCATGATATCAAAGCTCTTGGTCAGGGCCTCAAAGTAACGGTTGACGCGGTTAACCCTGGCTATCAGGAAGTCAGCGACAACATCTTTCTTCTCTGAAATCTGCTTTAATTCGTGCAGCGAGAGCTTGAAATAGAGTTCAGTGATTTGGTGGTACATGATGAAGATCTCTTCATCAGGAAAGGGCGTAGTCGGTGTTTGAAGGCTCAGCAGGGTGTCGAGGTGGATGTAATCCCAGTAGGTGAGGTAATCGGCGTACAGGAGGCCGTCAAGGTAAGACTCGAGGTCTTGCCCCATCGCGGCATACTTGGCCTGTAACAGCTGAATCTTCTCAATGATGTTCTGATTCAGTTCCATAGCGGTGCGTTGAAAATTGCATCGGCAAGTTAGGAAATTGCCTTCGGCTTAATCGACTTTCGCAATCGGGTTGCGCAGGCCCTCATACTCGACCATCTGCATTTTGAGCGAGCCGACCACCAGTTCAGACTTCACGAGAATCGGGATCTTATTCGCGTCATCGGTCACCCACACATGCAGGTCGTCTTCATCTTTCCAGATTCGGCCTTCCTGAATGACGGGGACAAACTTCATGCAGCGGAATTTTCCTTTGCGCAGCTTAATGGTCTCTTTGCCAACGTATTTAATCTTGAGCGGATATACCTCACCGTCAACGAAGGTGGTGATTTCGAACTCATCGCCTTTTCGGGCGCGTGAAAAGTCAAGCGTACGGGCGTAATAGAACCCGGAGAGCAGGTCTTGAATAAACTCGGGCGTGAGGTATTCTTCTTCTTCGTGCGTGCGCATGGCGCGCTTTTCAGGGTGAAATTTGTAGTCCTGAAAAATTTCATACCCCCCTTCGTAACAGTCACGAATGAAGCGATAAGGGAACACGCCCTGCTTGTCGATGTAGGTTTCATAGCGGTCGCGCACCTTGAACACCCAGTCGAAAGCACCGAGGCTGCGTCCGGTACCCACTACGTGATAGGCGTCGCGGTCACCGAATTTCCACTTTGATTCTTTGACTTCGAGCACCGCTTCGCCGGCATCTACGAACCCATAGTGAATGCGGTACGTCAATCGCTCGCCGGCTTTGAATGCCCGGTTGGTGACTGATCGCAGCGGCTGCGTGGCTTCGAGCGTGTCAATGGCCACCTTTTCAGGTTTTTTTCCCTGCGCGAAAGCGCAGGATGCGACCACGAGCGCCAATAAGAGGGTGATCAACTGTTTCATACTGTGTAAGGTACAAACACCGTGCCATGATGCTTGGTAATCCCTCAACGCTTTAGGTGCGCATTGCATTGCGCGCCACGAAACAGATGTAAGCGCAGACTTCAGTCTGCGCATGGAAATCGAAATGGGAATGGAAATACGCCGCATCCTTGCGGCGATTCCGGATTAAGGTAGATCGCAGATAGGGGCGCCTCCCAGGCGTCCGAGAATCGTAAATGCTGCAGGCATTCATTAAGCAGGGGCCGCGCATATGGAGCTCCCGCAGGCGCCCGAAATACCCCTCTGTCTCCCGAAGCTTCGGGGCCGACATCTCCCCTAAATTTAGGAGAGGCGATCAATTGCTGATTTCAGATTGCTGATTTTGCTGTGGCAACCAATGCCTTTTTAGCTGAGAAGAACCATTTTTTGCGCGCCGGTCAGACTATCGCGCGTCCGAAGAAGAAGGTCTTTAACCAGGCGCAACCCCCACCGCACCGTCTCAAAACAGGCGGTTACCAATCAGAGACGAAAGAAGAAATCAGCAACGGGCAGTCGAAAATGAACACCCGGCAGTCGCCAATCCTTATTACTTTTACAGCGATGCGCAACGTACTCTTGATAAGCTCCTTGCTGATGCTGATCGCCTCGGGTGTTCATGCCCAGTCATCTTATGACCGCGAAATGGAAACACTGGCGCGACTGATCAACACCGCCGTGAACGTTTCAGGTAAACAACGCGTAGCAGTGCTTGACTTTACAGACATTGACGGACGAGGCAATACACTGGGGGCGCATGTAGCTGAAGACTTGCGCTACTGGTTGCTGCAGACCAACCGACAATACACCGTGCTTGAGCGCAGTGCACTTGATCGTGTGATTGATGAGCAAAAGCTCAGTGCAGAGGCCATTATTGACGAAACCAGCGCGGTTGAGTTTGGTAAATTACTCGCGACAGACGCCATCATTTTCGGCACTGTTGTGGTTGACAGACGGAAAGCCACTGTTACGGCCAAAGTCATCGATGTGCAAACCGGTGTGTTGCTGTCGATGGAACGCGCCCAGGTAAAAGTGAGCCGAACCACATCGAAAGAGTACGAGCAGGCAGACGACTGGATGCGGAAAAAGCCTGCAGATCAAAAGGTCAGCAGGGAAGCACCACCTTACCAACCGGTCACTTTGACCCCGGCTATCGGGGTGCACAGATTTTATGATCGCTCGCTGATGACGGCCGGACTTAACCTCACGATTCATCGTCCTGGGCAACCTCAGGTGATTGAGGGCAAACGACGCGAAGTACCGTCGAACAGGGCCATTGTTTTGAGCGCGAATTATTTCCGGAATGTAACCGATTACAACGCGCCTTATACCCTGGGTTTCCGCGAAGTGATGGGCAACAGCAGCGATGGCCGACCGATGGCTCTCAGAGAGACCGGTGACAACATTGCGGGCGGAGACGTGTGGCTGCTCGGTAACAATCCGGCAGCTTTTGACGATTACTTCCTTGACCCGTCGATCGAATCGTCTCGCGTTGCCCACGTGCAACTCCGCGACATTCAGGTACAACATTTGTATTTTGATTTATGGTACAAGGTGTACCTGACGCCCGACTATTATTACCGCGATGCCTTCAGGTTTTATGCAGGTGCCGGCTTTGGCCTTGATCTCTTGCTCATTCGCGCCCGATACGAGGGTGAAGAGGCGTTCTATGAATCAAGCGGAGACGCGGGCGACCCCTCTTTTTCGTACAGTGTGACAAGCTTCAGCGAAAGCAGTTTTCCGTTCGAGGGCTTCAATAACAATGTTGCCTTTTTTAACTGGAACCTTTACCTGGGCGTTGAGCAAGGCCGATTTGGGCTTCAAACCGTATGGGGTCTTAGCGGTATGTGGGGAGACACCCCACTCTTTTTACCTTACCTCAACAGTAAGTATACTGAAAGCAGGGAGGTAGAACGCAGTATCGAAGAAAGCGGGTTCTACCTCGTTGATCAGGTTCTTCCCGAAAGCTCCGGCAGCTCTTCAACGAACGTGTCAGTTAGGCCAAATACAGACAGTAACCCCTTTACAGAACGGTTCAACGCAGGCATCAGGCTCACGTATACTTTCTGAAGCTTTTTGTGCACGTTTCTTTATCTTTAGGTCAAACCTTTGACCATGAAGTACCTGGCTCTTTTTTGTGCCCTCTTCGCCGTAATCACATTGAACGCCCAGTCGTGCGATCCTGCCAATGGCAATGTTGTGATTTATGCAAACTACGACGGTGGGGTGCTCAACATCAATGTCGATGAGAATATCCCTAACCTAAAAATTGGAGTCTGCACTTATGAAGACTGTGAGGTCAATATTTCGGGGCCGTTCGCGGGTAACGTCACCGAGGTCATCTACGCCGGCTTTCAAGGAGACAATGACAACTGCAACTCGGGAGTGAATAGCACTTCAATTAACGGGGTTTCGCCCGCGATTACTCAAGTGCTCTTTGCCCCAGCGGCCACTACGGGAGACCCCAACGGCTGGTCAAGCATCATCTGCGCGTACACCTGCGGCAACGGTAACCAGGGCGGGTGCAATACTGCGACGCAGGTCGTAGATTTCTTTTTGACGCAGTTTGGTGGCACACTCCACAGCTATTTCACCCAGTATGCCTGTTTCAGCGGAGTGTATGATGTGAGCGACGAGCTCTGTTGCAGCTTCCCGCCGAATGACCCGGCTGTCAGCGTTACGGCCTCAGTGAATGACGAGTTGATTTGTACAGGCCAATGTGTTGACTACAATGCCACCGCAACCGGCGGCGCTGATGAGTTCACCTGGAGCTTCCCCGGAGCCACGGTCAATGCTTCTTCACTTGAAGACCCTCAAGGCATCTGCTACCTCGTGCCCGGAAGCTACACGACAACGGTAACGGCTTCGAACGGAGGCAATAGCGATGTTTCCACGGTCAGCATTACGGTCGCCACCTGCGGCGTGCCGGGCTGCACCTATCCAGACGCGGTCAACTTTAACCCGGGCGCCACAATCGATGATCAATCATGCACCTTCGATTGCGAAGAAGATGATTGTCCTGCCGACATCGATAACGACGGCTTCATCAACACCAATGACCTCCTGGAGTTTCTCGGTGTGTTTGCTACATCGTGCCCGAATTGATCACTTGAGACCAGCCGCCACCTGACGCAGTTTATTCACCCGCAATTTTTGGGTTTCAACAAGCTTCTGTTGTTGTTGCTGCTGTTCGGTATTGTCTTGGCGGGCCTGTTCGAGCGTATTGATTTTCTTCTCGAGGTCTTCGATTTCCTGCTGCAGCTCTTCGATTTCTTCCTTCTTCTTTTCAATGCTCTTTTGAGCGTCTTGCTGATCGTCAGCGAGGTTCTCGCCTTCTTTCACGAGCTTGCTCATCGCCTTTTCGACGTCATCGAGTTCATCTTCTTGCTCTTTCACTACTTCTTCGTAGGCGTCTTTATAAAAGCTTCGGCCAAAGGCTGAAAGCATGCGGTCAAGAGAAGCACTGGCTTGCGGGTGATCGCTGTGGTTAAGTGACCGTCCGCCAAGGTCCACTACTACGCGCAGGCGGCAGCCGTCTTTTTCTTTCTCCACATCGAAAGCGAGGGTGGCCGTTTCAGCGATGATATCATTCATAACGATGCCCACGGCGGCATTCATGCCTTTTTCATTACCGAATTTGACGTCGTATTTGTCTTCAAAGAACTTTTCTGCGGCCTTTTCTACGTCTTTGTCATCGCCATAAAGAAAGAGCGTGTGCGCCTCGTGTTTCATTTTATTCCACTTTAAATCGCGCGTCTCCGGCTGTACATCAGGCATTTCTGTCATGGCTTGCGCTCTCTCATCCTGCGCTTTTGCGCAGAAAAAAGACATTGAAAAAGCGAGCATCAGAAAGGTAGAAAGCAACAATCTCATCATCATCATTTTTATTTATGACGAACTTAAGCAAAGGATGTCACACCCTTTATGATGAATCTCATCATTGGTAAAAGCGATTGCGGCGTTGATAAAGTTTGATTGGCGAGGTGATGAAACGGCTGTACTTTCGTGACATGGGCGATCAAGCAACGTTGTTTTATGATCTTCTCCGCGCGAAAGCGCGGGATGCAGATGCGGGCGAACAGAACACCAGGGCGCTTGCCAAAGACCTACAGTTCATTTGTACCGAACTGCTGCGAGACCGGGAGGTGCGTTTTCCGGATTTCTTCAGCAGGTTGTCTTTTCTGGTGCGTGAACTGAGGCTGACACCAGCAGAGCGACATTACTTGCATGCTTTGCGCGTTGCCGGAAAGCCCACGGCCAAGACAACGGTAGACGCAGCTACGTACAGACACTTTATATCGGCGAGTATTTTGCTGGTGGCGAGGGCAACGGCGACTTCTCCGCCGGAAGACCTTCAGCCGGCAGCACTCACCACTCCGGAACGGATGCAGGCAAGCGGAAAAGTACAGGGCGACTTGCGTGTGGTCGTGCTCGAAACCGCAGCAGATCACGTGCGTGTAGAAGCCGATACGGAAGAGGGTGAACACCGGTTCACGCTAAAACATGATCAACACCCCCTCTTTACTCAAACAATGCATGCACTTGAGCCTGGAGATAAGCTTTCGCTGGTAGATGCGGTGGCCATGGCACAAGAAGCATCAGCCGCACAGGAGGCGGACGAGCTCTTGCAGGCGAGGCTCATTGTATTTGAACCCGACTACCTCCTGGATGTCTCTGCCCTTGCCGAATGCTTTCAGGAGTTGGCCCGCAAACGCATCGCCAGCCCATCATTGTACTTCATCTCGGCCTATAAAGAGCGGGTGAACAGTGTACCGCTGTTTCTAGGTAACCTCGTCAACACCTTTCTTGATAAGCTCATCTATGATACGGATGAAGACCGGTCGTTCAAAAAGCTTTTTCGCGAGAGTTTTCATGAGTCGCCGCTCTCGTATGCCGAGCTCTTTCCAGACGACGACCTGCTGAAAGACTTTATGAACCATCGGGCAAAGCCGCAATATGACAACCTCCGAAGGGTGATTGACGGAGAACTGCATCGGCTGACTCCTCCGGTATTGCTCAATGAATGTACCCTGGAGCCTTCTTTTTTAAGTCCGGTGCTCGGTTTGCAGGGCCGCCTTGACCTTCTTCACCTTAAGCCTGAATACGCCACCATTGTGGAGTTGAAGAGCGGCAAGGTGCCCTGGCCGCCTGAAGACTCTGATGCGATTGGTGAAAGTCACGGTGCGCAGGCAAGGCTATACCGGATGCTCTTGCACAAAGTGCTAGGCATTCCTAACCGCAACATTCACACCTATCTGCTGTATTCTTCTGCCGCAGAGGGTGGTACGAATCTTCGTTATGTAGCCCGTGTGGCAGAGCTTGAGCAGCGATTGATTGCCGTGCGCAATGCGATCGTCAGAGCTGAACGGCAACTTGCTGTGGCAGAAGCACCCGAAGAAGCATTGGCGCTGTTCAGGCAATGGAACTATGCGTCTTGCGGGTTTGAAGCCGATGCCCGCGTGCCGGGCTGGTTCGCAGAGAAGTTTGAACGCTTTCAGGATCAGCTTTCGCACATGACAGCAAGCGACCGCGACTATTTTTTTGCGTTTAGTGCGTTTGTGACCCGCGAGCAGTGGCTGAGTCGGGTAGGTGACGGTACGTGGCGCAAAGGCCACAGCGGGTTATGGAACAAAGCAGACCACTCTGAACAGGATGAGCGCGCTCAATTAGGCCCGCTGACCATCATTGAAAACCGTATCAGTGAGAAAGAACCCACCATTCGCCTCGACCTGGGCGAACTGGATGCGGCGCAATTTGACTTCCGTAAAGGAGACATCTGTGTGCTGTATCCACTGAGCGATGAGCACCGCACGGCGGCAGACGGACAAGTGATAAAGTGTTACCTCTCGGAAGAGCCTGACCGAGCAAACGTGCTGACCCTGGGTTTTCGCTATCCGCAGCGGTACACCGGGCTCTTTGACGCGCATACATCTTGGGCGATTGAGCACGACCACCTCGACTCGGGTTTTCGTGCCATGCAACGGTCATTATTTGGTTTCGCGACAAGTGAAAACCCGAAGAAACGACTGTTGTACCTCGAAGAAGCTCCGAGGGAGCCTTCTGAGTCGACCATAAAAGAATGGGTGAGTATCGAAGACGTGCCGCTTGCCGAGAGCAGGAAAGAGCTCAACGGTCTCTTGCACTGCGCCTTCAATGCCGAAGACTACTTCTTGCTGGTGGGTCCGCCCGGAACAGGGAAAACCTCCCTTTTTCTCCGCCATCTGGTTATGCAGACCCAGGCACAGGGCGAAACGATCTTGCTGCTGGCCTATACCAACCGCGCAGTAGATGAGATATGTGAGGCTGTGACCGACGGACTGGGAGAAGGCGCTCCGTACCTCCGCATCGGCAGCAGCACCTCTTGCGGAGATCGTTACAAACACAAGCTACTGCATCGCCTGGCGGCGGGCAGTTCGAGCCGCAAAGAGCTCAGTACGCTGATCGCAGACCATCCTATAGTGATTGGCACGGTCAGCTCAATCCTCAGCCGAACAGATATTTTCAGGCTCAAGCAGTTTGACCGTATTGTGGTGGATGAAGCTTCTCAGGTACTTGAGCCGATGCTTTGCAGCCTGTTGTTGCGCGCCAAGCGCTTTGTGTTGATCGGCGATGACAAGCAGCTTCCGGCAGTAGTGCAGCAGCACAAGGTCAAGGCGCCGGATTCCGAAGCCTTGAAAACGATGAAATTGACACAACTCAGCAACTCGCTTTTTGAGCGATTGCTGATGGCGGCACGTGAGAATAATTGGCAGCATTGCTGGGGCACCCTGACCCACCAGGGAAGGATGCACCCGGTATTGATGGAGTTCGTGAACCATCAGTGGTATGGCGGAATTCTTCATCCGGCCGAAAGGCCGCATCAGAAAGAAGAAGAGCAGCTTCCGGCTGAACTTTTAACGGCTATGCGATCGAGATGGGTATTTCTGAGCAGTGGGGAGCCTACAGGTGACAGGTCAAAGGTGCATCCCGAAGAGGCGCTGTTGGTTGCTGAAACCGTGAGGCAGTTAATGAATGCGCTGCGAGCTGACGCTGACCCGGCGCAAGCCATCGGGGTGATCACCCCGTACCGCAGTCAAATTGCAGCCATCAAGGGGGCGCTGCGAGCCACGAGACTGCAGGGTGCGGAGCAGATAACGGTAGATACCGTAGAGCGCTATCAAGGGAGCCAACGCGATCATATAGTTTACAGCACCGTGGTTTCGACGCCTTTGCAGTTGCGCTTTTTGACCTCCAACACCCAGAAAAACCCCATAGACGGAGTGGAGGTTGACCGAAAATTGAACGTAGCTGTAACACGCGCCCGCAAGCAATTTGTGCTGGTCGGGAACGAGAAAACCCTGGCACAGAGCAAGCAGTATGCAGCCTTGATCAGCCACATCCGCGCAAACGGGAAGGTGCTGTCAGCCAATGATTTTTTTCATCTGGCACAAGAGAAAGAAGAGGTTTAGTCTTTCTGGCTTTTGATTACTTTTGCGACTCCGCGCCCATAGCTCAGTTGGTTAGAGCAACGGACTCATAATCCGTGGGTCCCAGGTTCAAGCCCTGGTGGGCGCACAATTGAAAACGCCTCTTTCAAGGAGGCGTTTTTTAGTTGAATTCAGTTACATTTGAAAAGCCTGATTTGGCAGATTAAGGTGTTATCCCTGCTGACCTTGAGACGACTGACTGTTCTTCTGATAATCTTAGCTGTTCATCTTGCGCATGTTGTTCAGGCGCAGGATTTCGTGCGCGAGGTGCAAAAAACCTGCGAAGAGTGGGGGGTGCGTACAGCATTGCTGGATGAGCAGTGGCAAAACGGAGCGCCACAAATCCTTGTTGATTTTGAAAACAGGCATCGGGAATACCTGAACAATGTCTCGGTGGAACAGTCTGACGCCTTTATTACTGCGGTAGATTCATGCTCGCCTAACGCAGAATTGAAGCTGTGGGCGGCAAATCAGCGATTTCTCGCTCATCCGGATGAGCTGTCAAGCGATGGTTTTGGAGAGTTGGTTCAGCAGTTTGCCGATCTGGAAGACTGTTCAAAGTACGTGCGCATTCATCACTTGTACCTCACCATGTCAAGTGAAATTCTGAAAAGACCCAATGTGTTTTATGCCAACATCCTGAAGAATCTTCGGGAGCAGGCAGCACAGGAAGGCTGCCGGGAAGGGGAAATACTGATGCGACTCACAGAAGTTCACCGGCTCAACACGCTGAAAAGGGTCAACGAAGCTGTGGCAAGGGTGAACAGCATCACCCTTCAGCAGGGCTCCTTATATTTACGTGATTGCATCATAAGAATGCATATCGAAACCAATATCTCGGCCGGAAACTTCAAGGCGGCAATTCAGTGGCTCCAACGCCGAAGAGTGCAGATGGCTGATCAACTTGACGCCGCTGAGACGATTGGTGTCCTTAATGATATCGGGTATTGTTTTCATCGCTACGGAGACCTCGATAGCGCAAGATATTACTACACGATTGCACAGGAACGGGCACAGTTGTTTGATCACAGAGCTTGGCAGGGCATCTTGTCAGGCAATATGAGCATGGTACTGAAAGACGAAGGGCGCTACGAAGAAGCCATCGTAGGCTTGCTGAATGATTACAGAAACACGATCAACACCCACGATTTTATGAGTGGGGTGCGTGCCCTGCTCAGTGTGAGTGAGTCGTATCAAATGCTGGGCAAGCTTGATTCAGCTTTATACTGGCTTGATAAAGCCGAAGGAGAACTTGGCAGGCCAGGCGGAGATCTGGAAGCAGACTCCGATTCAAGGCGAAGTATTCATTACCTGAGATACAGCCTCCATCGAGCTCAAGACAATGCACCGGAGGCGCTATTGGCTTTAGAACAGTATCAACGCATACATGACTCGCTTACGGAGTTAAATCACCGCCGGAAAACCAGAAACCTGACAGCGGTGATGACCGCAGAAAAGCTGGAAACGGAAAAAACGGCGCTGCAACAAGAAAACACCTTGAACAGACAATTACTCAAGAAGCAGCAAAACAACCTGTTTACTGTTCTGGTGTTTACAGGGGGGCTGCTCGTGGTGCTTACCTTCTTGTTCTACTCTTACAGGGAACAAAAACGCGCGCGAACTGAGACCTCGCAGCTTCTGGCACTGACGCGTCAGCAAAACGAGAAGCTGAAGAATTTTGCCTTAATCGTGTCACACAACCTGCGTGGTAGCGCCGGCAATATTAACGGCTTGATCAACTTGATGGAGGAGGCCGAATCGGAAGGTGAAAGCAAACGCTTCAGAGGAATGCTTCGTGAATCGAGTGATAAACTCAACAAAACTGTAGGCGGATTACGCAACCTGATTGAGAACTATGCTATTCGAGGAGGCGAGGAGGAGGTGTTTGCGGCGAAGCCCATCATTGATAGGGTCGTTGATGAAGTGCGAAATAACATCAAGCATAAAAGCCTTGAGGTTCAAGTGGAGGTGCCTGAAGCCCTCAAGGTCAGAGGCATCCCCTCTTACATGGAAAGCATGGTGCATAATTTCGCAACCAACGCATCAAAGTACCGTCATCCGGATCGCACGCCACGGCTCATCATACGGGGTGAAACCCAAGACGGGGAGGTGGTCTTTCGGTTTGTCGACAACGGACGAGGTATGGATTTAGACGCCTACGGAGACCAGATTTTCGGTCTCTTTAACACCTTCCACCAACACGAAGACTCACAAGGCGTGGGCTTGTACGTGACGCGTAATCAAATTGAAGGAATGGGAGGCAGCATCGAAGTCAAAAGCACACCAGACAAAGGCACAACCTTTACCGTGCGCCTTCAGTCTCCGAACTGAGCCATTTCTGAGATCTCAAAATCAAGCTGCCGCTTCATCAGGTTGGCGCCTACTACACGAATGGTCACTTCATCACCAAAGTGGTACTCTTGTCCTTTGTTCTTCCCAATGTAACACAACTGCTCATCATCGAAGATATAGTGGTCGTCGAGTAAAGAGTCGCGGCTGACCATGCCCTCGCATTTGTTGTCAACAAGCTCTACGTATAGCCCCCATGAGGTCACTCCTGAGATGATGCCCCGGAAGTTTTCACCCACCTTGCTGTGGAGGAACTCAACTTGTTTATACTTGATCGAGGCACGCTCGGCTTCAGCGGCTTTTTTCTCCCTTTCAGAGCTATGCCGGCACTTGCTTTCATAGTCTTCGGCATTTACATCTGCACCACCATCGAGGTAGTGCTGCAACAGGCGGTGTACCATCACATCCGGGTAACGCCGAATAGGAGAAGTAAAGTGACTGTAGAAGTCAAATGACAGTCCGTAGTGTCCGATATTATTGGTGCTGTACTCAGCCTTCGCCATTGAACGGATGGCCATGGTCTTGATGATGTCTTCTTCGGGTTTCCCCTCTACTTTTTTCAGCAGGTCGCGAATGATGAATTCGGCGTTGTCACGGCTTGCTTTCGGCAGTTTGTAGCCGAAGCGCGCCACGAAGTCGCGCAACTTGTGAAGCTTGTCAACATCCGGGAGGTCGTGAACCCGGTAGACGAAGGTCTTTGCCTGCTGCTTTTCTTTGGCCTTGCCGATGAAACGTGCGACTCCCACATTTGCCAGCAACATGAAATCTTCAATCAGCTTATTGGCTTCTTTCATCACCTTGAGGTACACGCCCACAGGCTTGCCTTCTTCATCCAGCTTGAATTTGACTTCTTCAGTATTGAAATCGATGCCACCTTTTTCGAAACGTCGTTTTCGAAGGGTTTGTGCGAGTTCATTGAGGGTGAGGATCGCTTCGCTATGGTCGCCCTTTCCGGATTCAATGACTTCTTGCGCCTCTTCGTAGGTGAAACGCCGGTCGCTGTGAATCACGGTGCGGCCATACCACTCATTGACCACTTTTGCATGATTGGTCATTTCGAAGATGGCTGAAAAACACAGTTTATCTTCATGCGGGCGAAGTGAACACAATTCATTGCTGAGTACTTCCGGGAGCATCGGAACGGTGCGGTCTACAAGGTAAACCGAGGTTGCCCGTTTGTAGGCTTCTTCTTCAAGCAGGGTGCCGGGCTGCATGTAGTGGGTCACATCAGCAATGTGCACGCCGATTTCCCAGTTTCCGTTGTCCATCTTTCGTAGCGAAAGGGCGTCATCAAAGTCTTTGGCGTCATAGGGATCAATGGTGAATGTCAGCACATCGCGCATATCGCGACGCTGTGCCACTTCTTTCTTCGTGATCTCTTTAGGAATTTCGTCTGCCTCGTCTACCACCTCTTCAGGGAAGTAGTACGGAAGTCCATACTCCACCATGATCGCATGCATCTCTACATCATTGTCACCCGGCGTCCCCAGCACGTTGACTACATGTCCGATCGGACTGTCTTCCGGATCGTCCCAGGCGGCCATTTCAACGATTACTTTATCACCGTCGGTTGCGTTGTTGAGCTGGTCAGGTGGAATGAAAAAGTCAATATGCACCTTAGGATCTGTAGGGATGCCAAAAGCGAATTCGCGGCCTTTTTCTTTTTGCAGAATGCACACATACTTTTCGCGAGCCCGCTTGACGATATTCACCACCCGGGCTTTGGGCCGGCGTGCAGAAGGATTGAAGGCGACCTCTACGATGTCATTATGAAGGGCCATACCCGTTGAGCCGCGGGGCACTTCAACGTCTTGATCACGACCTTCAATGATCACAAAGCCGCGACCGAATCGTGTAATTTCGATACGTCCCTCCATGCGGTCACTGCCACCGCCGCCCCAGATATATTTACCTCTTCCGGCGGGCTTTAGTTTTTCTTTTTCAGCTTCTTCCTCCATCAGGGCCGCAAGAAGGTTGCGCAGGCTATCGTCATACACGCCCAGGGTGCTGGCCACTTGTTTATAATTCATGGGTTTGCGGGGCTGACGTTTGAAAACGGCCAGCATCTCTTTGCGTAAATTCCGCTGGTTTTCACCTTTTGCGGGTTTTTTGGATTTCTTACTCATTAGCTGCAAGTTGGTCAATCTAAGCGGGGAATTCTAACTTTCGCACATGGAATCAGCGTGGCAACGTTTCCAGCCAAAAGGCTGGGATGAATATAGTCTGCTCGACAGTGGCGACGGCATGAAGCTCGAGCGTTTTGGTGCCGTAACGGTCATCCGGCCTGAAGTTACGGCAATCTGGCATCCCGCGCTTTCGCGCGGTGAATGGAAAGCTCAGGCAAACGCTGAATTTGTGCAAGATGGCGCGCGTTCAGGACACTGGAAAACGTATACGAAAGTGCCTGAACACTGGACGGTCACGTATGATCAGCGTCCGTTGCGATTGACCTTTCGCCTGCAGCTTACGCGCTTCAAGCATGTGGGTCTGTTTCCTGAGCAGGCGGCCAATTGGCATTTCATTCACCAGCAGGTGGAGCGTCTCGGTCAGGGGGCAAAGGTGCTCAACCTCTTTGCGTATACAGGGGGTGCTTCTTTGGCCGCAAAAGCGGCCGGAGCTGAGGTTACGCACGTAGACAGCATCCGACAGGTGGTAGACTGGACGCACAGCAATATGGAGTTGAGTAAGCTTGAGGGCATTCGATGGGTAGTGGAAGACGCACTGAAATTTGTGCAACGTGAAGCAAAACGCGGCAACCGCTACCATGGAATCATTATGGATCCACCCACTTACGGAATCGTTCCGGGAAAGGGAAGTAGAAAATGGAAGCTCGAAGATCAATTGCAGAACCTGCTCAGCAGCGCCGGAAAACTTCTGGAACGCGAACATTTTGTAGTGCTGAACACGTACAGCGGACTGGCGAATTCAACCTTGGAGACGATGGTGCGCCAGGCGATGCCGGTGGCGAACACGGCTTGCGGAGACCTCATACTCGCTTCTGATACCGGGCAACTGCTCGCAACGGGTAGCTGCTTGCGGGCTTCGAATGCCATGTGATGCTTACTTTTGCATTATGGCTTCGAACGACAAAGTAATGCTCGGTCTGCGCCTGCCGACCGACCCCCGCTGGGTGAATGTGGTAGAGAAAAACATTGAGGAGATCCTTACTGATCACGCCTGGTGCGAGCAGAAAGCAGCTTCCAGTGCCATCAGCACCATTGTGCGTTTTCCTGAATACCCTGACCTGGTTGAAGAGCTGACCCGGATCTCACTCGAGGAGATGGAGCATTTCGGCATGGTGCACGAGAAAATCAAAGCCCGCAACCTTAAGCTCGGCTTTGAGCGCAAAGACCCTTATGTACACGACCTCGCCGGATTCATTAAAAAAGGGGGGTCACGCCAACATCAGTTGGTCGATTGTCTGCTGTTTGCAGCAATGATCGAGGCGCGCTCATGCGAGCGTTTCCGCATCCTGAGCGAAGAGATGGCTGATGAAGACCTGCGTAATTTTTATCGCGAGCTGATGATCTCCGAAGCGAACCATTACACCACCTTTTTAAAGTATGCCCGCAAATACGGCGGCAGCATCGATGTAGATGCCCGGTGGCAGGCGTTTCTCGACTTCGAAGCCACGTTGATGGAGAAGTACGGCAAGACGGAGACGATGCATGGGTAGCCTTCGGCTGTCGGGAGTCTGGAGTCGGGGGTCTGGGGTCTGGGGATGTCTGTAGTCTGTAGACCGACGGCAGACAGCAGACAGCTGACCGCTGACGGCTAATACTTTTGCTTCTCCGGAATCACTCCTCGTACACCCCCTCTCGGGTCAGTCATATCGCCGGTGTAGCGGGGGATGAGGTGGATGTGGACATGCATAACGGTTTGTCCGGCGGGGCGGCCGATGTTGACACCGAGGTTGAAGGCGTCTGGTTTCTGTTCGGCCATGAGGATAAGCCGCACTTCACGTACCAATTGATGACATGCTGTGTGCTCTTCTTCCGTCAGCTCAAAATAGTCAGCTACATGCCGTTTCGGAATAATGAGCGCATGCCCCGGAGCCACCGGGTACTTATCATAAATCGCAAAGGCATGCGCGTTCTCGGTGATGGTTTGGCGGTCGATATCGCAGAACGGACAATATTCAGGCATGATCAGGCGCGGTAAGACCACGGTTCGAATCCGCGGGTGTTGATGAGGTAGTCGCAGTTTTCTTTGAGTCGGCTGAAGGCAGTTTCGAGGCTGAAGTCTTTCGTGCCGAGGAGGGAGGTGCGCATTTCGCGATCGAAACGGGAGCCCTCAGCTCGCTGTAGTTCGTTCCAGTAATCGAAGATGAGTTCCTTTCGTGTTTCGAGAAACTCAGGTTCCGGAATCTTATCGCTTTTATTGCCGTTCACTGAAGCTTTCGCAGGCATGAGATTCCATAAGTCATTGTTGCGCCAAACAGCAAAAGGAAGCACGTGATCGAGGTCGTATTTACTCACCTTTGTTCCGGACCAAACACAGTAAACATGCCCCTGTTTTGAGTGCAATTCGCTGTAAAGCCGTTTGCTCAAACTTACATCACGATCTGTGACTGGAGACGAGAGCATCGTTGAAAGCACCCTCTCATGCGTTAGGTCCACAGTCTTGGTATTGACCGAGAACACGGCCCATTTTGTGACAATAGAATCTTGTCCGGAGATAAAACTACCCAGGGTTCTGAAAGCCTCGTAGTAGTCTTTGGGGATCGAGAATGTTCCATTTGCTTCAATAAGCCACTGAAAATTCAATCTGTCAGCCTGAAGGCGACTGACGCCGGATTCTTTGCGAAAAATGCCATACGGCTCACCGGTTACTGAGCTGCCGATGTAGTACATCGGATTCTTTTTGATTGTATCTCTCAGCTTCTTTACGAGTTTGATAAATGCCGCCTCGATTTGAAAAGGTATTTCGTCATGGTGCAAATCAATGTAGAAACGTGAGATGCCAAGGCGGTCCGATTCCTCGTAGAATTTCAAAATCGGGTCGAACTCATCTTCAAAGGCCAGCCGCACATTCTTCCCGTGAATCTGTGTGGATTGAATGCCGTCTCTGAAAATCGGATAGTAGTAGAAAATCCACTTTTCGACGACTGCTCCCACGGGCATGTATACCCGGTCACCAATCACCTGGATAAAAGGAGAGTTCTCGGCAATCACATCAATCGTAGCGCGAAGGAGGGCAAATTTATAGGTAGATGTCTTGCTCTCCCGTTCGATGATGCGGGCAATATTTTTTAAGGTGACCTCAAGAGACATGGCTCGAATTTAAGCAAACATGCATCGTCATTTACCCCCCCCCAACCAATCCCACCTTTCCCTATCTTCACTTTATGAATCAATTGACCTTACGCAAAGGCCTGCTGCTGGCCGCCTCCTGCATGGCCACCGTGTTGGCGCAAGCACAGGAGAACCCCAACCCGAACCCGGAGGTAGACGCCTTCATCGAAGAGGAGATGACCTCTGAACAGCTGCCCGGGGTGGCGACGGTAATAGTGAAAGACGGACAAATCGTCTGGCTGCAGGCTTACGGCCTGGCTGACGTTGAAAACCAGGTGCCGGTGAGCCCCAACACCTCGTTCTTACTGGCATCGGTCTCGAAACTCTTCACCGGATTGTCAGCGATGCACCTTGCCTCAGAAACAGACTTCTCGATCGACGATGATGTGAACGACTACTTACCCTGGCAAGTAGCCATTCCCGGCTACGAAGATCAACCGATCACCCCGCGCCAGCTGATGACCCATACTTCTTCAATCATTGACGACTTTAACACGATGGATGCCTACTACGACTACCCCGACCCCGCCATCAGCCTGGCTGAATGCATGGAGCGCTACCTGACACCGGGCGGGGTCGACTATGACCCGGAAGACAACTTTCTCGAAGCGGCACCCGGCACGGAGTTCGAGTACTCTAATATGGGCACGGCCCTAAATGGCTACGTAGTAGAGGTTGCATCAGGTCAGCCTTTCGATACCTATTGCAACACCCACTTATTCGAACCCATGTGCATGGAGAACACCGCCTGGTTTTTCGCTGACCTCGACTCAGCCAACGTCGCTCGTCCGCACAGCTGGAGCAACGGAACCTACACGCCTTACCCGCACTTCGGCTTTGCAGACTACCCTGACGGACAACTGCGCAGCTCGGCCATCGATCTCGCTAATTTTATGATCGCTTGCCTGAACGACGGTGCCTTTGGTGAAGCGCAAGTGCTGCCGGAAGGCACATTGGACGCGATGTGGACACCACAGCTTGGTGGCGTCGAAGGCACAATGGGACTCAACTGGTACGAAGAGGTGCTGTTTCACGATGGAGGCACAGCCACGGTCTGGGGCCATAACGGAGGCGAGCAGGGAACCTCCACTGATCTGTACATTGACCCCGTGAATAATATCGGCCTGTGTGTACTGGCCAACGGCGAGGGAAGTGGCCTGTTCATCTGTGACGAGCTGTACAATTATGCACTCTCGCTCGACCCCGCATCAGGATACCCTTCGCCCTGCCTGACGACCTCGGTTCTTGAGGTTGGAACAG
The DNA here is from genome assembly GCA_018402085.1 of Flavobacteriales bacterium. Lineage (GTDB taxonomy): Bacteria > Bacteroidota > Bacteroidia > Flavobacteriales_D > Sanyastnellaceae > Sanyastnella. Next base: position 3,365,205 of record JAGYJM010000002.1, read on the forward strand.
AGAGCAGCGATCGTGAACTGGTGAAGGTGATCGATATGCTCGGACGTGAAACGAAACTTCGGCTGAATACGCCATTGATCAAGATCTACAGCGACGGCTCAACAGAGCGGGTTTTCATCACTGAATGACGAGGGTTGGCCGCACGGCGACCCACTCATTGCGCTGAAACACGCGCCGCCTTGAGTCGTTCACATTCGCGACGGTGCGCATCGAAGTCGCCAAAGGCAAGGGCGTCCAGCATTTCGCTCCGCGTCATGTTGGGCTGGTTGAGCTTGGCGCGAATTTTCTCCGGACAACGATCAACGAGTGCTTCGTAATTGGAGGGGGCAAATTCTTCATCCCAGTGGAGGTTCTCATCGTTGCCTCTTGCGAATTCCTGAGGAACGAGATCAGCTTCGTCTTCTTCGAAACTCCAGAAGCGCACGCTGTAATCAACGGCGCACCTTCCGAAAACCTGAGGAGCCATTCGGTGATCGAAAATAAGCGGGACAGATACGTGCAATGTGGCGTTAGGAGGGCATTCGTCGCTGTGAGCGTGCAAAGCTGTCACCCTTGCTTCAAGGGTATCTCCTTCCATTACTTCGGGTGTTTGCTGCGCTGTCACAGAATAGGTCCTCAACCCCATACGGATCAGCCCCGGATAGGCGTTCTCAAAAGACGCAATGACTTCTTCTACGGTGGGCATGGGCTGTTGTTTTCTGCAAAGCAACGGTGGAGGGACGTAATGGATGTACGGAGGTTTAGGGAAACGTAAAGAGATGCCGCGTCACGAGTTTGTGTGTTTAGCTAATTGCTCTATTGTTTTCATGGGCATAAACATACGGCCGCTATCAGGAAGTAAGATGAACCCGTACTTCGAGTAGAACTGTACGGCATGTTCATTTATTGGGTCAACCACAACAGCCAAAGCCCCAATACTCTTGCTAGATAACTTCAGACACCGAAATAGGGCATCAACGAGAAGGGTTTCTCCGAGGCCTTTTCCTTTTTGGGAGACGTCACGCGCGAGCCTGCCAAGTAAAATTACAGGCGCACGATAGGAGGGTGGTAAGTGCTTTCGATATTGATCCGGAACGTCTTCTTTGTCGATGCTTTCGGTGCTTAACGTATAGTAGCCAAGTACCTCATCATTCGGGCCGGGGATTACGAAGCATACAGCCAGCTTGCGTTTTATGTCTTGACTAACCTGGGTTCTAATGTACTTCGTAAGAGACTCCTCTTCACAGGTAAACTCCTTCCGTCGGTGAGATTTTGTCAGTAACTCAGGAGTCACTTTTGTTTCTTTAGCGTCTTGAATCGCTCTGCAGCAGTCAGTAGCGCTTCGTTAGGCTTTATATCTCCAAAAGCAGCGTCAAAGAATATTTCCTGATCTCTACGGCTGGCGAGAATACGATCGTTTTCAGCTATGATTCTTTGGGCGTTACTTTTGAGAATTCGAACCGCAAAACTGCTGAATGACTTGTCACCGCTGAGCCTCTGGGCACGCTTAAATATTTCTTTGTCTTTCAGAGAAAGCCTGATTTCAATCCGCTCATCTTTTTGTGCTTGCGCTGACATAGTCCGGAAACTTTTCTTTTCCATATCAAATGTACGGTAAAAAACCGTACAAAACAAGCGGTGGTTTCTTGTATGTATATCAAGATCGCCACGCTCACCGCCAACCTGTACACCTCCCCGCCCATCAGGCCGTCAGACCATTCGACCGTCAGCCAAAAGGGCTCCAACCACAGGTTGAAGCCCTTTTACCTTGTAGCCCCGCCGAGAATCGAACTCGGATCTAAAGTTTAGGAAACTTCTATTCTATCCATTGAACTACGGGGCCAATCAGTGCGCAAAGATAAAAGTAGGCACTTGATTTAACCATTCATCAGGGCAATGTTGAATACTTCCGGCGCTTTTGCGCCGTTATTTCGCTGAAAAGCGGAAGTTTGACCTGAAAATCTGAGCAACCCGTGTCAAAATCACCTTTCAAAACCACTCGCAGCAACTGGAGCACCTCCCTTTCGACCGTCGTGGGCATGACCCTTACGCTGACTATGCTTGGCTTGCTCAGCCTGTTATTTTTGTTCGGGCGTCAATGGCAGCAGCAATTACGTGAACAGGTCATGGTGCAGGTTTTTCTCGAACAGGAGCTTGACGAGCCGGCCATTTCACGCGTGAAAAAGCAGCTCGAGGCTGAAGGATTCTCTCGATCGGTTACTTACATCACAGCAAAGGAAGCCAGCGAACAAATGGAAGCCGAACTCGGTGAAGAATTCATCGATTTTCTGGGCTACTTACCGGTGCCGCCGAGCATTGATCTTCAGATAGAACCCACTTACGCCTCACTTGACAGCCTGACGTGGATCGGTGAAGAAATCGGCGCCATCGAGGGCGTCACGGATGTCGAATACCAGAAGGTACTCCTTGGCCGTCTTGAAGAGAACATCCGTAAGCTCAGTTTGCCCCTACTGATCCTCGCCGTCTTGCTGTTGCTCATCGCCATCGCGCTGATAAACAACACGATACGCCTTTCAATCTTTTCGCGCCGCTTCATCATCAAGAGCATGCAACTGGTGGGCGCCACCCGCGGTTTTATTCGCCGGCCATTCATTCTGAAAGGCATCTGGTTTGGCGTCCTGTCGGGCCTCTTCGCCTTCGCCCTGATTGTGGGCCTCCTCGCGCTGTTCCGCCGCATGACCGGCAATATGCTCGATTCACTTGACCTGCTCACCTTTGGTGAACTCTTCGGCGTTGTCATCGTGCTTGGCATCCTTATCGCCTGGCTTTCAACGCATTTCGCTGTCAATAAGTACATCCGCCTGCGTCAGGATCAGTTGTATTGAAGTGATCTCGTGTTTCGCCGGTTTCTTTTTTCCGCGTGAAAACGCGGGATGCGGCCACGCCCGGTGTTAACGCAAAACACTTACCGTACCGGTGAGTCTCTCCTGCTCCGCAGAGGATAAAGGCCGATAGAGCAACTCCCAGATGTAGACGCCATCCGAGACATAGTATTTGCCCTGCTTATAGCTGCCGTTCCAACCGTCACCCGGAGTATTCGTTTCAAAAATCTTTTCACCCCAACGGTTCCATACCCGGAAAGTCATCTCGTCGATGCACTGCTCGTCAGCGAATACGGGTAGAAACAGCTCGTTCACACCGTCGTTATTCGGCGTAAAGACATTGGGCATGTACACCGGAGCATCAAGGGCTACCGGGATCACATGGCAAACGCTGTCTGCACAAAGGCCCTCATTGCTTGCAAAAAGGCAGGCCTCAAAAGCGCAACTGCTCAGCGGCGAGAGGTCTACCACCGGAGAAGCTTCCACAGAGCTGCCCAGTTCGGAGAAGCTCCACTGAAAGTCAGACGCCCCGCTTGAAAGGTTGGTGAATTGCACCTCACTGTAGATGTTGCTCAGCGGATTCGGCTCCCAGTCAAAGGCCGCAACGGCATTTTCAATTACATCCAATGAAACACAGGTATCGATCATGGTCACGCAGCCATTTACATCGGTTATGTCATTGAGGCAAACTTCCGTGTTTGAAAGGGGGGTAACCACAAGTTCAACGGAAGAATTCACGCCGGAGGCGACGGATGCTTCTTCGCCAATGCTATAGCCAACTTCGAAGGGGCCTGCACCGGAGATCACCATCTCGACCAGGCTAGACTCGCCGGCACATAGCAGGTCGCCTGCATTCAGCGCGGCGGATGCCTGAATGAACCCGTCAACGAAAATGAGGGTGTCGATGCTGCAGCCGGGAAGCGACGCATCTGAAACCGTTAGTCCGTAAGTACCATCACCGAGATCGGTCACGCTTGAACCACTGGAGTCGAGCTCATCCCACTCAAAGACAAAAGGCCCGCTTCCGCCGCTTACACTCACGCTGATTTCGCCGTCGTCGCCGATACAGGATTCATTGGTAACATCGAGTTCTATCTCACTCAGGCTGACTTCGACAAGCAGTGTATCTGCAGCATCACATGCAGGATTGACATCGGGAGAAGAAACGACATAAGTTGTGGTCACATCCGGACTGAGAACCTGTTCTGCTCCATCTCCGCTGATGCTCGACATGTCACCCTCAAGGGGTGTCCAGACGTAAGACACGGCTCCTGAGGCCACAGCCGGCAGTTCATCACCTGCGCAGATGACGGCATCATCTGTGAGCAGCTCAACTTCCGGACTCACGTTCAGGATGATTTCGACCTGGTCACCGGTGAACCCCGGACACACTGAGGGTCCGGCAGAGAGAGTGATCACGCTGGTCCCCACCATCTCACTGGTGGTTTCAAGGCAGAGTTCAGCGGTGGCGGCATTGCCTTCTTGCGCGCTGAATTCACCACCGGGCAACAACGATTCAAAGTCACTTTCAATCAGCACAGAGACTTCTGGGTCGGTATTGATGGCTGCTGCGCTGATGCAGAATGAATCTCCAACACAAGCATCAATTTCATTGTCGCTGACCTGAATCGCCGTGCCGTTAAAGTCTTGAATCTCCGGAAGCAGAAAAGAGGTTGGAGCGGCTTCGCAAGGGCAGTTGAAGGAGAGTTCCGCAAGAAACACACCGTAACCGGTCAGTGGTCTAATGTAGTCGAAAGTATAAGCTGCAGCCGTTTGGCCTGTATAGTGAATCCAGCCGGCGGCATCATTTTCAGCGGCATCAGGGTCTAGGTTTGAGTCTACTGTTTCTCCGCTTATGGTTAGTTCACCGCTTGCGTCAGTTGGAAAAGGCTGAAGGTTCGTAAAGTACTCTTCCACTGGATTTCCGTTTACATTCTCATCTATGTCGAGGACGTGAATGTCAAGGTCTGTTACCTCTTGCGAAAACTCAATGGATACGGGTATGGACGTTGCTAGAATATCAGTGTCAAAAGGGATGAGGACGCTCCCTTCATTTGCATTGATGCCCGTGTGTGCGATGCCTGTGGTAAGTGTAACCTCAATATCCTCACCGCACACGTTCGTGAGTATTATAGAGGAGGAGTTTGACTCTAGACCAACCCACGAAAAGTCTACTGTATGGTCTTGCGAGAAAGAACCGATAGTTGACAGCAGGAGCGCAGCAAAGGCAATAGCTATATCGAGCAGACGTGATCTCATGGGGCTAATCTTTGTAGCTTTGATCAAAGTACTTCCCAGCGATGAAACTAGAGCGAGAAGCAATTAACCGATATTTTGAGCAGTTTGTTTTCACGTCTTTCAAAGGTATTCTAATTGTCGACGAGATTGACAATCAGAATTATGCGATTGTATCAGGCTCTAAACGCAGGGAGTTCACATCAAGGCTCGATTTATTGCTAAAGCTATCATCAGAACCTCATAAGGGTGAACCCAGCTATTACCGGGAGTGGGATCAACTTTCTGAGGAGGATCCGGTAGCATATGTTGTCGGTAGGCTAAACAGTCTGAACGAATGGTCTCATCAGTCTTATGACAAGTTTAAGCGTCTTCAACCGCAAGAGGGAGAGCTGAGGGAGACTAGCGAACGAAAGGTAGACGCAGTTTTGCAGCAGCTGTTCTCTTCTCTGAGGCTCGCGCCGGTAAAATCTCAATCGGCACTTTTCACCTCACATGACATTGATTCAGTTTACGGCTCCTTCTTACAAAACGGTCTTGCCTGGTTGAAGCAAAAGAATTTGGTGGCCTTCTCAAGACATGTTTTTCGTGAAGTATTCAGACATCCTGGTTGGCTGAACATGGATCAAATTCAATCACTGAATACGGAGTATGGGTTGAAGACAACGTTCTTCTGGCTTGTGACGAAAAAAGCGGGCGAGGAAGGGGTAAAGAATGCTGATTATAACCTGAGAAAGCTGAAAACGGCGCTTGACAGAGTAAGTGAGAGAGGAGGAATCAATGCGTTGCACAAGTCAAGCGCAAATAGATCATTCGAGGAGGAGTTGTCATTGGCGGGCGGTGTCCTGCAGCCTTTTAATAGGTATCATTTTTTGAAATTCCGCTTGCCGGAGGCTTATTATGAGCTCGAGAAGGGCGGGATACAACTTGATAGTTCCTTAGGGTTCGCACATCACTATGGGTTTAGAAATGGTTTCGGACTCCCATTCAGACCGTTCAACTTCAATGAAGGAAAAGCTTTCGGCTTTGTGGAGGCTCCGCTACACTTTATGGACGGAACTTTTCAGAAGTATATGGGGGTTCCTGTAGGTGAGACGGCAACCACGATCATGGAGTTCTATGAGAACCACAATTACGATTGCGTTTTCGCCTTACTCTGGCATAATACATTTTTTGCTGGCCCTAAATACGGTGGCTACCTCGAAGAGTATGTCAAACTGCTTACGTGGATAAAGGAAGAGGGTATTCCTGTGATAAATCCGAAAGAAATCGTGGAGCGCTACAGGGGTAATTATGATTAAGTATTCGATTGCGAAAGACAATGAAATTGCGGAGATCAATGATTTCTTCAATGGGATTTACGCCTCCAACAGATCAACGGAGCAATTTCTGTGGCAATTTCGTGAGTCGCCTCATGGCATGGGGTTTCACATTATCGCTCGCGACCACCAGGGCAAAATCGCCGGTATTCAGGCAGGTATGCCAACACGGTTCCGAACGCCTAAAGGAGATACCGCACTTACCATAAAGTCTGAAGACACTTTGGTTTCGCCGAGTCATCGAGGGATGGGTGTTTTTTCAGGGCTGTATGAGCATTTTGTCAACGAATGCAGAAAGAAGGGGGCTTCAGCAATTTGGGGTTACACAAAGGCTGAAAATGCTTTCAGGAAAATAGGTTTTGACATACCATTCTATCATAAGCAAGCGCTGACAGTGACTAAGCCTGACGCAGCGTATCAGTATTTCAGCAGCCTTGACCAATCTGCCAAATTTAAAAAGCGGCTCGCAATTAGAGGAATGGTGAACTATGCCCAGATCAGGCGCAAACTCAAGGATAGTAGGTCTCTTACTAAGGTCTACACAGTGCAGGAAGGTTGGATGGAGGCACGCCATATCATTGATGAGGCTGTTTTCTCGATAGACGATGATCCCGCGTATATTCACTGGCGTTTAAATGACAATCCTAACTGGTCAGATGTGCGGTTTCTGGAGGTCCGGAAAGAGGGTTTTCTGCTGCTCCAGGCGTGCACAAATATTCATGAAAACGGGGTGGCCTTCCTTGCTCATTATCGCTGGTATGCAACTGACCCTGACACAATGGCCGCAGCGATGATGGCCCTCACAAGCCACATATTCAAGGTGAGACCAGATATAATTGCGCTACGCGAGTGGACGTTTGACTTCAATGATACGTTGCAAATCCACAAAGAAACGTTGAGTTGTGCCGGTTGGCTTGGCCTTGATCGTGGCATAGCGTTTGTTTGGATGGATCTCACGAATGAAATAGACCCATTTAGGCTAAACTTGACACGATTATCGACAGAAGGTGTGCTCTAGGAGATATCCCTTCGCGTGCGACTCACTCCTCAATCACCGTCTCCGCTATCTGAACTGAAGCAGCGCCGAAATAACCGAGTCCGCCGTTGCTGACATTCGTTTCAACATTTGCGGGAGGCGCATCAAAAAGACCTCCGTTCCATTCGGTTTCATTCATAATACCGATGAAGATATCATAGGCTTCCTGGCCGATATTGAATTGCTCTATGCGCACGGTATCACCAAAAGAAGCGTCTTTATCAATTTCAAGAAAATCAACCTCCGTATCGGCAACATACACCCCGTCGAAAAGGTTGTCATTGGTAAAACTCACCTCGCGCAGGGTATCGCGCAGTGCTTCACCGTTGACGAATGTGCGCCACATGTAGCAATCGCCCAGCCCCGGGCTCTCCTGGGTCCAGATTCTTACACTGTAGTAAGGGTCAAAGGGCACTCCAAATTCTTCTTCCGGGTCTAAAACCCTCACATGGAGGGAGTCAATCGGAGCCGAGTCGCGCATGAAGCTGCTCGCGGTAAAGACTTCACCTTCATGCTCGATGGTTAGCGTGTAGGTTTTTCCTGGTTCACCTGCGAGCACCGGTGTGCGATAAATACCGGGAACTTCTTCCTGAAGATTGATCGTCGTTTCTCCGTCAGATATGCTGAGCAAAGCTCCTTCAACAGGAGGCGCGGGCTGATTTGCGAAGTAGCTGGTGGTATATGTGAGCTTGACCTCATGCTGTTCTTCCTTATCAGTGAACCAGCCATCAACCACAATCCGACGGTTTCCGTCGTCATTCAATTCAAGATCGATACGTTCCGTGCACGCACTGAGCAGCACGGCCACGGCCATCAGCAGAAGGGGGGCATTCATTCTCATCATGATCAGAATTTGAAGTTGTAGGTGACAGCCGGGATAATAGGCAGCAAATACGTTTGCTCTGCATAGGTAGTGTTCGGGTCATTCGCCTCCTGACGGAAGTTAATGACGTAAGGGTTCCGGCGGTTGTAAGCATTATACACACTGAACACCCACTCGCCGTACCACTTTCGTGATTCATTCTTTGCCGGACGCAGCGTCGCACTTAAGTCCAGGCGGTGATAGGCCGGCATACGCTCTCCGTTTCGATCAGAGTAAACCGGCACAACCATGCCCATATATTCGAAACGCCCGGTCGGCAGGGTAATGGCATTACCCGTCTGGTAGACCCAGTTCAGCCCGAATGACCACTTCGCGCTAAGATCATAGGCCAGAACTGCTGAAACATCATGGGTGCGATCGAAGTTGCTCGGGTACCAGCCCTCCTCCACATCGGGAATGTTGCGCTCTGCCCTGGAGAGCGTGTAACTCAGGATACCGGTAAACTTCCCGGTTTGCTTGCGCAGCATAAATTCTGCGCCATAAGCCCTTGAGTCACCGAAGCGCAGCTCACCCTCGAGGTAAGGGTTCAGCAAAAGGTCAGCATGATTCGCGAAGTCAATGGTGTTCTGCATGTCTTTATAGTACAGCTCAACGGAGGCCTCGAGCTGATCATCAAAGAAATTCCGGAAGTACCCGATGGCAACCTGATCGGCAATTTGAGGCCCTACGTTCGGTGAAGCACTGAACCAGACATCCAGCGGTGACGCTGAAGTGGAATTACTCGCCAATTGCAGGTATTGCATTGTACGGTTGTAGCTTGCCTTCAATGAGCTTCGCTCATTGAGCTGGTAATTCAACCCTATGCGGGGCTCAAAACCACCGTAGGTATTGTAAATCTCACCGGCGTCATAAACCGAAGAGTCTGTAACGTCAAAGTCGCTGCCAAAATTGTAAACTGTGCCGGCGCCAATATTCTGAAACAGCGAATACCGCAACCCGTAAACTGCAGTGAGCTTATCGGTGATGCTTTGCTCGTTGCTGACGTAAACACCATATTCTAGCGAGTTGTTATCAGATACGCGCACAGACCCCAGCAAAGACTGATCTCCCGTTCCTCGGGCAAAGCCCGGCAGCATTTCACGGTAGGTGCCCATCACGCCGAACTGCAAGGTATTGTTGGGGTTAAGAAAGTAGTTATAGTCGAGCTTCACTGTCAGGTCGGTGATGTTTGACTCCCACAAGAAGCCGAACTGCTCGTCAACCTGCTCGAGCGAGTAGTCATAATCTGAATAGGTAACGGTGAGGTTCGAAAAGACCTTGTTATTGTAGAGATGGTTCCATCGAAGGGTGCCTGTGGTATTGCCCCAGGCGATCCGGAAGAGGTCGCTGAAGCCGAAGACATCGCGCCCAAAGTAACCGCTCAAAAATAAACGGTCATTTTCACCGAGGGTATAATTAGCTTTCAGGTTGGTATCATAAAAATACAAACTTGTGTTACGCAGCGCTTCTTCCCGGGAGGCGAGCAGAAATAGATCTGCGTAGGTTCGCCGCCCTGCAATTAGAATAGACCCCTTGTCTTTCTTAATGGGGCCCTGTATGGTAAGCCTTGAAGCAATGGTTCCTACCCCTCCTTCAGCAGACCATTTGCGGTTGTTCCCTTCTTTCATCCGGATGTCGAGTACAGAAGCCAGACGACCGCCATAACGGGCGGGTATTCCACCTTTGTAGAGCTGCACATCTTTAATGGCATCGCTATTGAAAACGGAGAAAAATCCGAGAAGGTGTGAGGCGTTGTATACCGGCGATTCATCCAGAAGGATGAGGTTGTGATCAACGGCTCCCCCACGCACGAAAAAACCTGAACTCCCCTCTCCGGCGGCCATGACCCCCGGCAGCAGCTGGATCGCTTTAATCACATCAACTTCACCCATGAACGCAGGGATCTTCTTGATCTGATCCATCCGCATATTTACCGCACTCATTTGCACCGACTCTACATTCTGACGGGCGGCATTCTCTGCCTCAACTACGGCCTCGCCTACCATAATACCCGCGGGTTTCAGATCAACATCAAGGCGCTCGTCGCCGGTCAGATTGATTTCTCTCACTACAGCCTCATACCCGATAAATGAAATTTTAATCTTGTACGTGCCCTGAGGAAGTGTTAGCGAATAGAAGCCATATATATTGGTGGCAGTACCCTGTTGAGAGCCGTCCACAAAAACCGTGGCGCCAATGAGTGTTTCTCCGGATTCTTCATCTGAAATTGTGCCGCTGATGGTGTGTTTTTCCTGGGCAATTACTGCAGAAAACTGCAGGATGACCAGTGAAAGCGCAATAAGTAGTCGCTGCATATAGCTTCCGTTTCTATCGTGAGACCACGGGTTATTTGCAAAGGTTACAGCTAGCCCGGGTCAATACCTTCTTCAGGAATTACGGATTAACTAAAACTTTACATTCAACGCAAAGGTCAGACGTAGAACGAACGCTTCAGGATTGAATTATGCCGAAGTGTCGAAAACGGTGCCTGAACGGTGCCGGCCGGGCGGTAAGACAGAAGTTAAGCAGGCGGCTATTCTTCCTCTAAACGGCTCCACTCCTCTTTCGTAGGCTCTCGAACATCGAGCACCTCGCCATCGAAATAGAGATCGAGACCCGCGAGTGGGTGGTTGAGATCAATGATCACTTTGTCAGCCTCATTGCTCACGACAAGACCCATGAGTTCGTTGCCTTCTTCATCTTCCAGCGGAATGATTTCACCCGGCTGAAGCATTTCTTCATCCAATTCACCGTCTACCACAAAGGCTGATTTCTCCATTGTGATGATAGCCTCTTCGCTTTCCGGGCCGTAGGCGTCGTCACTTTTGATCAAAACTGAAAAGGATTCTCCGGCAGCTTTATCACGGAGCGCCGTCTCAAATCCATCCAGCATGGCTTCATGTCCGAAGATAAAGTCAAACGGCTCTTCTGCGGTGGTTTCTTCAACGAGTTCCCCGTCAGGGCCGTCAGTGTAAAGGCTGTAGTCAACGCTGACCAGTTTTCCTTTTTCGATTTTCATGTGTGTCTTATTCTGATGCGGCAATGATAAGCTTTGCGCGTGTGAATTTCACTGATTCCTGTCAGGTTTTTGAAAGGAGCGGCGAGAAGTAGAGGGGAGCCGGCGAAAATCCGAGAAAAAACACCCCGCCCGTACGGTAGTGGGCCCGCCCCCGCCACCACCTCGGGACGAAGTTCCGGTCTTTTTTGTTGCCAAGCCAGACCTATTTTACCAACGCGAACATCTGTTTTACCAATTGACCTTATCCGTTTATAGTCCATAAAACGAATGCTAATCAGCTTTCGGTTAGCGAGAGTCGTGAAATTATTTGAATAAAAACAAGGGCTAAGACATTCGTGTTGAATGCCAAAGCCCCTGATCTTTCCGCCATGAAATATGTCCTTGGTCAATTATGTAAGCAATATACTTTCAACACTACCAATTGCTTACGCATTGAGCTCGTTGCTATCAAAAAACCCTCCCAAAGGCAAGGTTTCTGAGGTCTTAAATATATGCTCTTAATTGATAGGCAAAGCAAATACACCATTGTTGATGTTCACGGTTTCACCGTCTGCATCTTCGAGCTGGCCATTGAATGTGCCAACCACATAGCCACCGCCACCGGGTATAATGAATTCAATATTCACCGTGAAATTTGCACCACCGAAAGTCGAAGAATAAAGCACACCGTCTCCATCCGTGTATGCGACGGCATCGTCCGGAGCTGTTGATGCATCCATATCAATGGTGATGCCATTCGTCCATCCGCCACCAGGCGTCGAAATAGTGATGCCCATGTTCTCGCCTCCACCGGAAACGCCGGTGATGATAAGCGTTCCGGAATCTTGTGCTTCAGCCGTCTGGTCAGCGACAATACCCTGGAAGCCTTGGCTCCAGGACATACTTGCCGGACATTCAGGACAAAACTCGCCGCCGCAATCAATGTAAATCTCATCGCCGTCCTGGATGCCGTTCGTGCAATCTACACCGTCAGGACATTCTGGGCAATCTTCACCACCGCAGTCAATGCCGGTCTCATCACCGTTCAGTGTTTCGTCGGTGCAGCTCGGACAAGGATCACAGTCGCCGCCGCAGTCGATTTCTTCTTCGTTACCGTTAAGGAGACCGTCACCACAGAGTTCTCCGCAATCAATTCCGGTGTCGCCACCGCAGTCGATACCTTCTTCACCTGGATCGAGTTGCCCGTTAAAGCTGGGGTCACACGGGTCACATTCGCCACCACAGTCAACCCACTGCTCGCCAAGTTCCGGTTCCCAGATGCCATTTTCACACGGGTCGCACATGGGGCAGTTCGGACCTCCACAGTCGATGAGCATCTCTCCGTTATTCAGAATTCCGTCGTAACAGTTCTCCGGAATTTTATTGTCTTCGTTCAAGCATCCTGTTGCCGCAAATGCTACCAGCATGATGGCCACCAGGGCTTTAAAAAGGTGTGTTGATTTCATAAACACGGGTTCAATAACTTGGTTACAGGTTCCGAAGATACGGAACTCAAATGAGGTTCAGCAAAGCGAAAGTTGCCATCCTTGCGCGTCTGAAGAAAAGGGCATTTCACTTAACGAACGCTTGTAAGACGCTTAGGCGGCCTTTTCGGTTGCATTCTGACCGTGCGTAAAGTTCTCCGAAAGCGCTTTTCAGTAGGGGCGCCTTGTCGCTGAATGCGACAATAAGGCAAAACGGAGACGGGCGCAACAACGAAACCTTAAAGGATCGTACTTCCAAAGTGCCGTGCTAATTCTGACTTAACAGCGTCCAAATGCCGCTTCTCTTCCAGAATGATCAGCAGGCGTTCGTCTGGAAGCTGCGGGTCTTTCAGTTCTTCAGTCAGCTCTTCAATCATTTGCATGACTCGCTTGATCTTCAGCTTACAGATGCAGTCTTTCGTGGCTTTAGAAAGGTTCAGGTCTTCCGTGTCAGGATAGATGTCATGCAGCTCGGCCCAGTTGGCGCTGACTTCGAAGCGCTCTGCCAGGATGTCTGCGCAAACCTCACCCACAGAAGGGTCTGCATGATTGATCAGGTGCTTCACTTCAGGAAAACACCCCTTGGCCAGTTCACCTGCATAGAAGTTTGCGACCCGCTGGTAGGCGGAGTTTTTCAAGCTCAGCCCTTCATTTTCAAGCTCAAACAGGAGGTATTCGGAAACCGAGGTTTGATGCATGGCTTCTTCGTCTGTTTCGAGGTCATGTAGACTAACTTCGATGGGCAGGTTACCGTAATGCAGCAAAAGCCGGATCAAATCGCGCTCTTGTGCAGAGGCGTCATACAAGTTTGTTTCGCCGCGCTCTTCAGGCTGTGGAACCGGAAATGGTGCAGCTTCCGGCACATAGTCACCGGGTTGGCTTCGCTTTTTAAGGCCCTTCTGAAGCCGGCGGTTGGTCTCGTTGATCAACACCTCTTCATCCATATTCAGCAGGCTGCTGCACTCCTGAATATAAACTGACCGCTGAATGGCGTCAGGAACCATTGCAATCGAATCCACCACTTCGCGAATCATATCCGCTCGTTTCGTTGGGTCGCCGGCAGCATCTTTCGCAAGAATTTCTGACTTAAAGCGTATGAAGTCCCGGGCTTCTTTCAGTAGGTATTCCTGAAAGGTTTCAGTGCTCACCGAGCGCGCGTAGCTGTCTGGGTCTTCTCCATCCGGGAAGAGCACCACTTTAACATCGAGACCCTGCGCCAAAATGAGGTTGATACCTCTGAAGCTGGCGCGTATACCTGCCGCATCGCCATCAAAGAGAATGGTGACGTGCTGAGTGTAGCGTTTAATCAGGCGCACCTGATCTTCTGTAAGCGACGTTCCTGAAGAAGCCACCACGTTCTCGACCCCTGCCTGGTGCAGGCTGATCACATCAGTATAGCCCTCTACAAGGAAGCAACGATCTGCCTTGACGATGGCGTTCTTCGCCTGGTATAAACCATAAAGAATCCGCGATTTATGATAAAGGGCACTCTCCGGAGAATTGAAGTACTTCGCAACTTTCTTATCGGTTTTCAGCGTGCGCCCGCCGAAAGCCACTACCCTGCCAGACACATCTGAAATCGGAAACATCACTCGCCCGTGAAAGAAATCGAACAGCTTGCCGCTTTTGCCTTCTTTGGTTAGCCCTGAAGCTTTCAGCCATGCTTCTTCATATCCGGCCGCTTTTGCGGCCAGCGTCATGGTGTCCCAACCCTCGTTACAATACCCAAGTTGAAAGCGTTTAATAATATCATCTCTAAAGCCCCGTTCACGGAAGTAAGCATAGCCAACGGCACGCCCTTCTCCGCCAGTCCAAAGTTGCGACTCAAACCACTCTGAAGCCCAGGAGTTAACCGCCTGAAGGCTCTCACGTTCACTTCTTTCTTTGAGCGCCTCTTCATTGGGCTGCTCCTCTTCAATCTCAATGTTGTATTTCTTCGCTAACCACTTAACGGATTCCGGAAAAGTCATCTTCTCATGCTCCATGAGAAACTGCACTACACCCCCGCCTTTTCCCGAAGAAAAGTCTTTGAAAATGCCTTTGGTTGGGACGACATAAAACGAGGGCGTTTTTTCATTGGAGAAAGGACTCAACCCCCGGTAACTCGATCCGCTTTTTTTGAGGTGAACGAAATCGCCGACCACTTCCAGAATATCTGCAACGTGCAATACTTTATCGACGGTTTCTTTCGGGATCATACCTCAAAGGTATCCATTTTCATGACGAGAACCGCCACGGAACAGCCCGGTGGGAAATTGTTGGATGTGCCGTATACCAATGCATCCGGCGCTTCCCGATGAGTCGGGACAAGTGTTGCGCCGTAGAAATTCTCAACTAAAGGCGGGATGTCTGAAAAAGAAAAGACGGAGGACTCAGCCTCCGTCTATTTTCCAGTTTAAGACACAACAGTTGCGAAATAAGTCAACCAAAACCTTCACAAGTAGCATTGCTGTGCCGCTTACCTCTACGCGGTGCTCATTGAAAGGTTACACAGGCGGGGAATTTTTTGAAGAAGACCTTTAAAAACGTAACCATTTCACGCTCACCCGTATAAACAAGCGTGCCGGCTGCGGTCGGTGGAATGGAAAAACTTATGAAAGCTGCCCTCTTTTTAACTGCGCTCAAGGTAGTGTGCCTTGCCGCACTCATTAGTCTTGCGTTCACATCGAACGCACAGTTCGATACTCGTTTCTGGATGCCGCCCATCTGGGATACGGGAGGAGGCACACATAATCAGCCATCTGAGCTGTTTATTACAACACCTTCGCCCTTTCCTGTTAATGTCAGCATCCGAACGGCTGACGGAACCACATTCACTCTTGACACCACTGTAGTTGCTGGAAGCCCCCTGCAGGTTCCGCTGACGCCATTATTAGGCCAGACCGATGATGAGAATACCGTCATCACTGATGCCAGCCTTATTGTGACGTCGTCTCAGGCGATTCAATGTGTGCATAAAATCAGTGGTGTACATAACCAGACCCTTGTGACCTTGAAAGGGCGAAACGGACGAGGTACAGATTTCTGGTGCGGCAGTCAGGTGCGCAATCAGAATGCAAATTACAACCCGAATGAGTACCATTTCATCTCGGTCATGGCTCTTGAAGATAATACCACCATCAACGTTGAAACGCCGTTCCCGATGGCAGACGGAAGCGGGGGTAGCCTTGCGAATCCACTTTCGATCACTCTTGACGCTGAAGAGAGCTACCTCATCCGAACCGATAGTCCGGTAGAGCACGTAGCCGGGGCACACGTCACTTCAGATAACGAGATTGTCTGCATCTCCGGATCTACACACACCCGCATCGCCGGTGGGTCTGCGGCTGACGGAGGTACTGACCAACTCGTGCCTGTTGACCTCATGTGGAGCGACTTCGTGGTCGTGAAAGGAGACAATGTTGACCCTTACGACTACGCCATCATTGTTGCCACGGAAGACAACACGGATATTTTCATCAACGGAGCAGCCACGCCAGCAGCCACGCTCGATGCCGGTGAGTACTATGATTATACGCTCACAGGTGGCATGGGTGCGCCTCACTACCTCCGAACCTCGCAGCGCGCTTACTGCTACCACTTTACGGGTGCCTCGCAAGACGATGAGGTTGGGATGTCAGCCATCCCTCAAATGGATTGTACCGGTAGCCGATACATCGAATTCTCACTGTTCACACAAAACACCGTGAACCAGACCATGAACCTCATCGTACCTCCGGAAGCAGAGCCTACTCTTGAAGTCAATGGTACACCCTACGCCAGTGTTCCGGGAGCTATCTTCAATCCGGTACCCGGCTTACCCGGATGGATCGCCGTGGCATTGCCGAACGCGTCATTGCAGCCAAATAACATCATTACTTCAGAAGGCTTCTTCCACGCGGGCTTTTTGACCGGTAATGCGGGGGCCACGGGTACTTACGGATTCCTTTCCGGGTTTAATGATGCCTACGAATTCCTTGACCCGGCCACCTTGTTGCCCACAACCATTTACAACGTAGACACCCTGTGTCCGGGTGAAAGCGTTGACCACTGCCTGCTCGTATACAGCTGCGCAGACGACCACAATATTATTGAGTTCACAGGCAATGATGGCAACGTCATTGTGACACCGCCAGCCGAGCCATTTGATACCTGTTTTAACTACACAGCGCCGTTTAATTATGCTGGCCTCGATACCATTACGTTCACGGTTGAGAACCGCTTCGGTTTTACCGGAAGTGTTGACGTGGTCTTTATGGTCACAGATCCTGATACCCCAATTGATGCAGGGCCGCTCCAAGAGCTATGCGCCACCACAGAAGGCTCCCTCTCTGCAGTCAATCCCGATCCTCTTGTGTCGGGCACATGGTCGGTTCTGGGGGGCGGATCAACCATCACGGATCCTAATAGCCCGACCTCAGGAGTCACCAATCTTGCCCTCGGAACGAACACCTTCTTGTGGGAGCAGGATTACGGCTGTCAGGTAAACCAGGCGCTCACTCAGATCAATGTCTATGACGGAGCAACTCCTCCGGCAGACGCAGGCCCCGATGCCCAGCTCTGCTCTGATGCGAATACCTATACGATGCAAGCCAATGACCCGGGGGTAACCGGTACAGGTACCTGGGAAATTACACAGGGAACGGCAACGATCACCAATATCAACAATCCAACTGCTCCGGTGACGAACCTCGGAATAGGTGAAAACATCTTCGAATGGAACATCGATAACGGACCTTGTCCGGGGGGCGCAACCGTTGATGAAATGAGCATCTTCGTTTATGATGTCAACCACCCGGCAGCCAACGCGGGCACCGATCGCATTTTTTGCTCTGAAGTCACCGAGGTGACCCTCGAGGGTTCAACGCCTACCTTTCCGGCGCAGGGTCAGTGGACCATCCTTCAGGGCTCAGGTACCATCGTTTTCCCCGGAGCGCCGATTACACAGGTTACGGGTCTCACCCCGGGCGAGCATATTTTTGAATGGTCGATTGACAACGGACCCTGCGGTACCTTGAACGATACGGTTACTGTGACGATTTTTGATGACGCCGCAGAAGCGGCGGATGCCGGAGCTGATGCGGCTTACTGCACCCCTGTCACCAGCCATCAGCTCGCAGCCAACGATCCGGCAGGTCCTGCCACCGGAACCTGGTCGGTCATTCAAGGTGATGCTACGTTTTCAGACCTCAACGATCCCAATGCCCTCGCCAGTAACCTCGGTGTGGGTACGAATGTGCTTCGCTGGACCATCGACAATGGTCCGTGCGGAAACACAGGATCTTTCGACGAGGTGAGCGTCGCGATTTTTGATAATACCGAGCCTCCTGCCAACGCAGGTCCGGATCAGGAGATTTGCGAGTCTTCTCCGTCTCCTGTTGTTCTCGCCGCAGAAGCGGCGGATGCTCCGGCTGTTGGCTCCTGGACAGTTCTCTCTGGCGGCGGAACAGTCGTGGATCCAAATGCCCCTAATTCGTTGGTAAGCAACCTGTCTGAAGGAGAAAATGTATTCGAGTGGACCGTCGACAACGGCGCATGCGGCACTCCGACGAGTGATACCGTAGTCATCACCGTGTTTAGCGAAACGGTGCCCGCAGCAAACGCCGGTTCGGATGCTTCGTTCTGCACACCAACAAGTACCTACGTGATGCAGGCCGTACCTGCTGATGCACCCGCGCAAGGTGTGTGGACGCTCCAGTCAGGCACGGGTACGATTGCTGACGTTAACGACCCGAACACGGGCATCTCTGGTCTGGGCGTGGGAGCGAATGTTTTCCGATGGACCATCGACAACGGACCTTGCGACCCGGCTGCAAGCTTCGATGAGGTGACGATCTTCATTTTCGATGAAAACCAAAATGTAGCCAATGCCGGGATCGATCAGGAATTCTGCCAGAGCGCAGTATTGCCCGCAGAAGCAAATCTTAGTGCAAATGCACCCATCTTCCCGGCAACGGGCACGTGGTCCTTCGTTCAAGGATCAGGAACCCTCTCTGACCCCAACGATCCCAACGCGATGCTTACGGGCATGGTTATTGGAGAGAACATCCTCGAATGGACTATAGATAACGGCTCTTGTGAACCGTCTGCTAGCAGCGATCAGGTCAGTATTTTCGTTTACGATGCGAACCAACCGGCCGCAGATGCGGGGCCTGACCAGGACGTGTGCAGCGACAACGCATCCGCCGCTTTTGCGGCGAACCCGGCCACGGCACCCGCCACAGGCACATGGACACTCGTGTCTGGAAGCGGGCTTATCTCAGATGTGAACGATCCCAACGCTACCGTCAGCGGTCTAGGCCTCGGAGCGAATGTCTTTGAATGGACCATCGACAACGGCGCTTGTCCGGATGCCGTGACCACCGACACGATGGTGATCACCGTATTTGAAGGAGCGGTTTCACCGGCAGACGCAGGGTCTGATCAATCGATCTGCTCAACGCAGTCAACAGTTACACTCGACGGCAACAACCCGATTGCTCCGGCAAGTGGCGAGTGGACCGTTATCAGCGGCAGCGGAACATTCGCCAATGCGAGCAACCCCAACAGCACCGTCAGCGGCTTGAGTGTGGGGGAAAACATTTTTGAATGGACCGTCGACAATGGTGCCTGTTCAGGGTTTACCAGCGACCAGGTTAGCATCTTCGTCTTTGACGAGAATTTACCGGCGGCCAATGCAGGTGCTGATCAAGAGCTTTGCCTGCCCCAAACCAGTACCAGCCTCGAGGCTGTGTCACCGTTATTCCCGGCCACCGGAGAGTGGACGGTCATAAGCGGTTCGGGAACTTTCGCAGATGCAGCGAATCCTGAGACGGCGGTAAGCAACTTGTCAGTAGGAGCAAATGTCTTCCAATGGACCCAAATCAATGCACCTTGCGCACCAGCGACCACTAGTGATCAGGTCACCATCTTCGTGTTCGACGACGGACAGGTCGCAGACGCCGGAGATGACGCAACACGCTGCCTCCCGGTGAACTCAATAACCCTTAATGGTAACGCGCCGATCTCACCGGCCACCGGTGTCTGGACGCTTGTATCGGGCTCCGGAAACATTGTAAACCCGATGAATCCAAATAGCCAGGTGACCGGAATGGGAATTGGTGAAAACGTATTTGAGTGGACGATCTCGAATGGCCCTTGTGGAGCCCAGCCGCTCACGGATACCGTGACGATCACGATTTTCGATGACCAGCAGGCAGATGCTGACGCAGGGGAGGATATCGAAATCTGTACCCCACAAACCAGCGCTGCGATGGTTGCAAATGCGGCTGCGTTCCCCGCAACCGGTTCCTGGACGCTTGTTTCAGGAAGTGCAGTAATTGAGGATCCTGCTAACCCGAACACGGTTGTCAGCGGTTTGAGCGTAGGCATTGTGGTGCTTGAATGGGCCATTTCGAACGGACCTTGTTCGCCGGCCTCCACGAGTGATCAGGTGACCATTGAGGTCTTAGATAGTGGAGCTGCCACAGCAGATGCGGGCTCCGATCAGGAGCTGTGCTTGCCGATTGCCTCAGCCACGATGGCTGCTAACAGTCCGGTGGCCCCGGCCACAGGTCAGTGGATCCTTATCTCAGGATCGGGAAGCATCGTGAACCCTACAAGTCCGACCACCACGATCAACGGACTTTCAGTTGGTGAGAATGTGTTTGAATGGAGCATTGACAATGGCTCATGTGGCGGTGTGAGTACAGACACAGTGGTCATTACGGTGTTCTCAAACAACTCACCGAACGCAAATGCAGGCCCTGATCAAAACCTCTGTACCCCGGATAATGCAACCTTCCTGGAAGCGAATAATCCGATATTCCCCGCAACGGGAAACTGGACCCTCGTTTCAGGCACCGGAAGCATTGTGGATCCGGCAGCCCCGAACACGGAAGTGACCGGACTTGGGATTGGCGAGAATATCTTCGAGTGGACCATCAGCAACGGGCCTTGCGGCAATGCGACTACCAGCAACCAGGTGAGCATCTTCGTTTTTGACGGTGGGGCTCCACAAGCTGACGCAGGTGTTGATCAGATCCTTTGCACTCCGGCCAACAGCACGAATATGGCTGCCGAGGCCCCGGTACCTCCGGGTGAGGGGACGTGGTCGCTCTTCGCAGGAAGCGGAACCATCGCTGATGCTGCTGATCCGAATACGGCCATCAACGGGTTGTCAACCGGAGTGAATACGTTTGTCTGGACGCTCGATTACGCCACTTGCGGCGTGCAGGTGGATACCGTAAACATTATCGTGTACGACAGCTCACTGCCGGCAGCCAATGCCGGCGCCGATCTGGAGTTTTGTACGCCGGTGGAATCAACCAATCTGAACGCTACGGCCGTAAGCACTCCTGCAACGGGAAGCTGGACGGTATTCGCGGGTGGCGGAGACATTGCCAACCCTTCTGATCCCGGTGCACTTGTATCCAACCTGACGATTGGTGAAAACATCTTCGTCTGGACGGTCGATAACGGCAATTGCCTTGATGAAGCAGACCGCACAGATACCGTGAGTGTCTTCATTTACGATGCTTCGCTTCCGTCAGCAAACGCTGGAGAGGATCAGGAGTTGTGCACCCCTGACCAGTCAACCATGCTTGAAGGTAGTCTGCTCAACGGGCCAGCGACCGGGGTATGGACCCTCGTCAGCGGCAGTGGAGCTATTGCAGACCCATCGAACCCGAACAGCGCGGTGAGCAGCCTGTCGGTGGGTGAAAACATTTTCGAGTGGACCGTCGACAACGGAGCGTGTCCGGATGGCGTCACGAGTGATCAGGTCAGCATCTTCGTCTTTGACCAGAACCAGCCCGCAGCAAATGCAGGTCCGAACCAGGAGTTCTGCACACCACTGTCAACGGTAACCTTGAACGGAAATACGGCAATCTTCCCGGCCGAAGGCACCTGGACCTTGATTTCCGGTTCCGGAACGCCACAGGATCCAAATAGCCCGAATAGCGTAGTGACAGATCTGAGTGTTGGAGAGAACATCTTCCGCTGGAGAATTGACAACGGCCCGTGTGGTAGCTTCACTCAGGATTTTGTGAGCATCTTCGTGTACGACCAGTTCAATGACCAGGCAAATGCGGGCGACGACATCGAACTGTGCTCGCCAGACCTCAGTGTCAACCTCGCAGGCAATGAACCACAATTCCCGGCAGGGGGCACCTGGACGCTCTTTAGCGGTTCGGCGACGATTGTAGAGCCTACGAACCCGAATACTCTTGTTTCTGACTTGAACATCGGAGAACACATCTTTGTATGGACCACAGATAACGGTTCTTGTGCAGATGCAGTCACTTCTGACACAGTAAGTGTGTTTGTTTTTGACCCTGCAGAACCAGCAGCCAATGCCGGGGAAGACCAGCAGCTTTGTACGCCAAACACCTCAACGAACCTTGAAGGCAATGCTCCGGCATTTCCCGCAGCCGGTACATGGACGCTTGTCAGCGGTTCAGGAGTCATTGCTGACCCGGTTGATCCGAACACAGCAGTAACTGACCTGGCAATAGGGGAGAACGTGTTTGAATGGTCAGTCTACAACGGTTCTTGTGCAGGAAGCGGCTCATCAGACCTCGTGACGATTGTCGTATTTGATGAAAGTCAGGCTGCGGCTGATGCCGGACCTGACCAGCAGCTCTGCACACCACAGCGCAGTACGACATTGGCCGCCAATGACGTCACGGCTCCCGCTACCGGTGAGTGGACGCTCATTGAAGGGTTTGGGGTGATCGTTGACGAAAGCAACCCAAATACCATCGTAGGTGATCTCGAACCGGGCGACAACATATTCGTCTGGACTGTCAGCAATGGTATATGTGGCGAAGCGACGACCGATACCGTTGTAATTTCGGTCTTTGAGTTTGACGCTCAAGAGGCACTTGCAGGTCCTGACCAGGAGCTTTGTCTCCCGGAGACCTCAGCCGAGCTCGCTGCAAACCCGACAACAGGCGCTGCAGAAGGGTTCTGGAGCGTGGTTCAGGGAAGCGGCACCTTCTCAGAGGAGAACGATCCTTTCGCAACCGTAAGCGGGCTTGAAGTAGGCGAAAACATCTTCGAGTGGAGCATCGATAACGGACCGTGCGGAAACAGCACCGATCAGGTGTCTATCTTCGTATTCGACCCGGATGCCGCTGTGGCTGATGCCGGTGAGGATCAGTCATACTGCACACCGGTGAGTACTACGCTCCTCAATGGAAACACCCCCGACAACCCGGGTGTGGGCACCTGGACCTTGGTCTCCGGTGAGGGAACCATCAATAACCCAAATAATCCGAATACGGCGCTTAGTGGTCTCACGATTGGCGAGAACGTATTCGTATGGAGCATTGATAATGGTCCGTGCGCACCTGCAACCACCGACACGGTTTCGGTGTTCATCTACGATGAAAACCACCCGGCAGCAAATGCGGGCGATGATCAGGAATTGTGCTTGCCGGTGAGTACAACCACCCTCAGCGCAAGCGTGCCGATCTTCCCGGCGACCGGCGAATGGGCGCTCGTCAGCGGAAGTGGAACCTTGAGTGATGCGTCTGATCCGAACGCGATCGTCAGTGGACTTGAACTTGGCGTTAACACTTTCGTATGGACGATCAACAATGGCCCTTGCGATGAGGCGATTACTACTGACACCCTTGAAATATTTGTGTTTGAAGAAGATATCGCTGCGGCTACTGCAGGAGCTGACCAGTTCTTCTGCTCTCCGGTCAGCAGTACGACCCTTGAGGGTAGCACACCTGCTGCGCCGAATACCGGCCAGTGGGAGCTCGTGAGCGGCGAAGCGGTGATTCAGGATCCGTTTAGTCCGCAGACCGAAGTAAACGCACTGACTGTTGGTAGTCACACCTTCGCATGGACCATCTACAACGGTCCGTGTGAGCAGGCACTGGCGAGCGACACCGTCATGGTATTCATCTTTGACGAGAACCAGGCGCCTGCGGATGCCGGTGATGACCAGGAACTCTGCTTACCACTCAACAGCACCGTGCTGGAGGGTAATATACCGATCTTCCCAGCCGCAGGCAACTGGCAGCTCATTGAGGGAGAGGCGAACATCGCGAACCCGTCTTCTCCAATAACCGGTGTGACAAACCTCGGTACGGGCATCAATACGTTTGTCTGGACCATCAGCAATGGTTCGTGTGAAGACGCAATGACCACCGATACGGTGAGTGTACTTGTCTTCAGTGAAGACGCCGCTCTTGCAGACGCAGGGCCGGATCTTGAAATCTGCACTCCGGAGAGCCAGGTGACCCTGCAGGCCGCCACGCCTGACGTGCCTACAACCGGCACCTGGACCATTATCGACGGTGACGGATCGCTGAGTGATGTGAACGACCCGAACGCGGTGTACAGCGGACTGACGGTCGGAGAACACGTGCTTCAGTGGAGTGTGTACAACGGTCCTTGCAACACGAACAACAGTTTTGATGTTGTGGCGGTGACCGTATTCGACGCGGATTCTCCGATTGCTGAGGCCGGCAACGATATTGAGCTGTGCTCCCCAGATCAAGAAGCAAGCCTTTTAGCTACGGCTCCGATATTCCCTGCCTCTGGCACCTGGAACGTAATTCAGGGCAGTGCTTCGATCAGCGACGTGCAAGATCCTCAAGCGGTAGTGACCGACTTGGAGATCGGCGTGACGGTGCTGCAATGGACCGTGAGCAATGGTCCTTGCGAAGACGCTAGTGTTGACACGGTAGTGATTACAGTGTTTGACCCAAGCTCTCCTGATGCAATGGCAGGAGCAGACCAGGAGTTCTGTACGCCATTTGGAGGAGCGGCGCTTGAAGGCAACACGCCTGCTGAACCTGCCACCGGAACCTGGACGCTCATTTCAGGCGCAGCAAGCATTACCAATCCAGAGGTGCCGAATACCACTGTGTTTGATCTCGGTCTCGGCGAGAATGTCTTCGTGTGGAGCATCTACAATGGCCCCTGCGCCAACGGCCTGACCACCGACACCGTTTCCATCTTTGTCAACGACCTCTCGGTTGCTGCGGCGGATGCCGGACCGGATATCGAACTCTGCGGGCTTCAGGACGAAATCCAGATGCAGGGCAGCGAAACCATCGGTAATACTGCCACCGGAGAGTGGACCATTCTTCAGGGCGGAGGTGACTTCGAAAACGTCAACAATGAGTTCAGTTACGTGCAGAATGTACCACTTGGCGTAAGCCGGTACGTATGGACTGTCGACAACGGTGAATGTGGTATTTCATCAGACACCGTTCGTGTAACGCTCTTTGACCCGAACCTTCCTGCCGCGTATGCAGGGGAAGATGCGGAAATATGCGAAGACGACTTCATCATCTTCAACCTCCAGGGATCGGAGGTGTTCCCTCCTGCTTCAGGGCAGTGGGAAGTGCTTCAGGGGCCGGTAGATATCGATTCTTATGGCAACCCCAACGCTACCGTCTGGAGCCTTGGAGAGATTGATGGTCCGTTTGAATCGATCACCAACGAGCTTATCTGGACCATTGACAACGGCGTGTGTGGCACGACTGCTGACACGGTAACGTACGTATTAAACGATTGCCTGTCGGTTGATGTGCCCGACGCCTTCTCGCCCAACGACGATGGCTGGAACGATGCATTTGAGATTCCGAACATCGACAGCTACCCGAACAACAACATCAAGATTTTCAATAGGTGGGGCGCATTGGTTTACGAAGCCGCGCCTTACCAGAATCAGTGGCGTGGGCGTTCGCAACACCCGGCTACCCTCGGCGAAGAATTGCCGGTGGGCACGTATTACTTCATCCTTGATCTCGGTGAAGAGGGGCGTAAGCCGATCACCGGATATATCTTCCTTAAACGCTAAACAGGCCTATGAAAGCTTTGAAATACATATTGCTCGCAGTCTGCGGGCTACCGGTATCACTTCAGCTATCAGCGCAGCAAGATCCGATGTTCTCTCAGTACATGTACAACATGTTGACAGTGAACCCGGCATATGCGGGCAGTGCTGACGTGCTCACCGCCAATGCACTGTATCGACATCAGTGGGTGGAGTTTGACGGTGCTCCCCGCACCCAGACGTTCACCATGCACGCGCCACTGCGAAGAGAAGCCCTGAGTGTGGGGGGCTCGGTGATCAACGACTCGCACGGTCCTATGCGCCAGACCATGGTGTTTGGTGACTTCAGCTATCGGATCTTCTTTGATCGCAGTAAGCTCGCTTTCGGCCTGAAGGCAGGGATCAACCTGCTGCAGGCCAACCTGCAGGATCTGAACCCGCTCGAAGACGGTGACCCGGCATTTGCCGAGAATATCAACAATAAGCCCTTGCCGAACTTTGGTGCGGGCGTGATGTGGTACTCCGACCGGAGCTATATCGGATTGAGTGTGCCGAAGCTGCTGAACAACAAGATCATTGACGGCAGCTTGCCCGATATGAATGACAATACCGAAAGGCAGCACCTTTTTCTGATTGCCGGAACAGTTATTGAAGTTAACAATTATCTGTACTTCAAGCCCTCGGCAGCCTTGCGTCTGGTGAATGGCGCACCGCCTTCGGTTGATGCGACGGCCAACTTTCTGCTGTATGAAAAGCTTTGGCTGGGCGCCATGTACCGCTGGCAGGAGTCGCTCGGGCTGCTCTTTCAGTACGAAATCAACAATCGCCTTCGCATAGGCTATGCCTATGACTACTCCATCACCGATATTGGCGACTACTCCAACGGAAGCCATGAAATCATGCTTGGTATGGACTTCGGCCGTAACGCCGGAGCCGACATCTCACCCCGATTTTTCTGATCGCTATGAACGTCTGCCCCATGAAACGCCATACCCTGATTATCGTATTACTGACCTTGTTAACATCCGGGCTTTTCAGCCCGCAAGCAAGCGCACAACGGTTTAAGTACAAACTCGCCGACGAGCAATTTCGCGAATTTGACTTTCGCAAAGCCGCAGAGATTTATGAAGACATTCTCAAGAAAGAGCCCGGTGACACCCTGGCGCTGCGACGTGCGGGGCTCTCACGACTCAAGGTTGACGAGTTTGAGCAGGCCGAGAAGCATTTTTCCGCACTGGTGAATTCCGCGGATGAACCACGAGGCAGTGACTTTTTGAATTACGCCTATGTGCTCAAAGTGCAGCAGAAGTACGACGCAGCAGTCATGGTATATGAGCGATACCTCGCGAAATATCCTGACCCCTATCTGAAAGGGTACACAGAGGTTGACTGGACTGAGCGCATCGTTCGTGACAGCTCCCGCTTCTCTATCACCCCAACGGAGATTAACTCGCCACAATCAGATTTTGCACCCACGTTCATAGAAGATAAGGTGGTGTTTTCAAGCGCACGAAAACAGGGGCGTGGAAAGCGCAACATTTACGCATGGACCGATCAATCTTACCTGAATCTTTTTGAGGCAACCGTTGATGCTGACAGCAACCTGGTGCGCCCGAAGGTTATGAAGATAAAGGCCAACACGCGGTATCACGAGGGCACAGTGACCTACGACCCGAAACAGCAGACCCTGTATTTTACCCGAAACAACTACCTCAAAGGCAAGAAACAAGATGATGGCGGGCGCCTGAACCTTGGTATATTCTTTACAGACTATGATGGCGATAAAATGGGGAAGCTGAAGTCGTTTCCTTTCAATGATCCTGCATACTCGGTAGGTCACCCGGTAATCAGTGCAGACGGTAAGGCCATGTACTTTGTAAGCGACATGCCCGGAGGACAAGGGGGCACGGATATTTACGTTTCATACCGCAACCTTGACTTCTGGAGTGAACCGCAGAACCTCGGACCTAAGATCAATACGCCCGGCAATGAAATGTTTCCCTTTGTTGATGCTCAGGGAACCTTCTACTTTGCGTCAGACTGGCATCCGGGTCTTGGCGGACTCGATCTTTTCTACACAATCATTGATGATGAAAGTGAACCGGTGCGCAACTTTGGCTATCCGGTGAATAGTTCGTACGATGACTTTGGAATCGTCTTGTACAATGACGGCCTTAGCGGATACCTGTCGAGTAACCGAACCGGTGGCAAAGGTGACGATGATATTTACCGCTTTGTGGTGAAGCCGGCAGAGATGATTCAGGTAAGTGGAAGGATCTACGATCTCGCCACCGGAAGCCCGATTCCGAACGCCACCATACTTCTAAAAGACAAGTTCAACAATGAAGTACTTGAGGTTGTAGCGAATACTGACCTACAGGGGCGATACCGGTTTGAAGTTGACTACGACGAAAACTACACCATTATCGGTGTCAAGAATGGCTACTTTCAGAAAGAAGTCAAGATCAATAGCAGCGATAAGTCAGGCTATCTCGACCGGGTCGACCTCCCCATGACGGCGTATGAGTATGCCGCTGAAGGACGTGTTCTTTACGCCGATACCGGTGAGCCGGCAGACGGAGCAACGGTCATCCTGAAGAACCTCCAGGGTGAAGCACTGCAGGAGATGATTGCTGAAGATAACGGAGGCTATCACTTCGGACTCAAACCCGAGCAGCAGTATATTCTAGAGGCATACAAGGCCGGCTACCCGCCGCAAAGCATTGAACTCGATACGCGCGGCAAACCTGCCACGGTTATTTACAGTGATCTGCGGCTCTTCCCGCTTGAAGAAGGTGCGGTGGTGAGGCTTGACAATATCTACTACGATTACGACAAGTGGGACATACGACCGGATGCAGAGCGTGAGTTGAATCGCCTGGTGAAGCTAATGGACGAGAACCCCACGATGCGCATTGAGCTGCGTTCGCACACTGATGCACGCGGTACAGACGGCTACAATAAACGCCTCTCAGAACGGAGGGCGCGAGCAGCGGTTGACTATCTGATCAGCAAAGGAATCGCTAAAGGTCGCCTTGAAGCCGGAGGCTACGGCGAAACGATCTTGCTTAACGAATGTGATAATGGCGTTGAATGCCCGGAGAAGGAACACCAGGAAAACCGCCGTACAGAATTCAGAATCCTAAAGCTCTAGTGGCAGAAAAGCCCCGGAAATTTCCGGGGCTTTTTGCTGAGTCGCACACAAATAGCTCAGTTTAAGAGGTGAAGGTTAACGACTGCCGCCAAGCGACATGGTTTCGTAACCTTCGGTTGAGATGGTATTTGCTTTATTCATGTCGATCGAGGTGACCTGCATGGTGGTTGACTCTCCGTCTTTTTTTGATTGAGCGACCATTTCCATCATCGTGCCTTCGGGCATGCCCTCAAACTCGTTGCCTTGCTCTTTCTGTTGCTCGCGCATGGCCATGAAGCCTTTGTAGATGTCAACGTCTACATCACCCATCCAGTATTGATAGGTCATGTCGTCGTCTTCAGCCGTGTACTCTTCGCAGGTATATCCGAGAATTTCTTTTGTACGGCCTGTCTTGGTGAAATTCATCGACTGAAAGTCTTCAGCCTCTTCGTCGTTCTGGTCGTAGGCAGCCGGGTCAAACTTCGTGACCATGGCCATTTTACGACCTCCGGCATCGGTGAGCATCACCATGTAATTTTCATCCATATCCATGATCATGTCCATGTCTGTGCCTTCCATGGTCACGCGCATACAGATATGCGGATGGTCATCGGCAAAGAGAATATCCATGTTCTGCACCATGTCTTGTTTGCCTTTCTTATCGTAGATGGTGGTGCGCATTGTTACCGACTGGTCAAAGCTGTAGGATGGCTTGAGATTGACGTCGCTTCCTCCAAAGAAGGCATTCGTCATTGCGTTTTCGGCCTGCTGTGTAGCTTCATCGTCAGCCGCATTCTCTTTGACCTCAGCCTCGCCGGCGTCTTCCTTGTTCTTGTCGTTTTTGTTCTTCCGCTTGAAAAGTCCTTCAATTGCGTCAAGTCCGCTATCGATCCCCTGATCAATCTTTCGGTCAACCCGATTGTTGGCTTTTTGCTCAGCACGGTCTTTGGCGCGATCTTGTATTTGCGCATCCGCCGCTTCTGCGGCGAAAACCAGCATCAAAACAGTAAGAAGTCGTGTAATCATCTTCATGGCAGTCAATTTCATATTCGAAAGTAACTTGCCTTATTCGGCCTGAAAAGGCCGGATGAGTAACTGGTAGATCTGACGAGTAATTGGTAACCCGGCGTTGTCAGCGTGTAAAGAGCTGCATCAAGCTGTCTTTGCGGCTGCGTGATACCGGCACCTGGGTATCGTCTTCAAGCACGAGGTAGCCTCCGCTGCCTTTCACGTATTGCTTGATGAAGTTGAGATTGATGATGTGCGAATGATGCACGCGAAAGAAACCGCGTCCGTCAAGCATTTCTTCGATCTCTTTGAGGGTTCTGCTCACCAGTATTTTCTTTCGGGCACGGAAGTAGACCATGGTATAATTCGAGTGCGACTCGCAATGGGTTATTTCTTCAGGAGAAACGAATTCGAGGCCCTCGGAAGACGGCAGTGCAATTTTGTTAAAGCTTTTGCCGTCAAGGCGGTTGAAGAGGATGTCAAGCTGGGCTTCAGTAATGCCTCCTGCCTGCTGCCGGTATTTGTCTACCGCATGTTGCACGTCTTCGCTGCTGATTGGTTTCAGCAGGTAGTCAATGGCGCTGTACTGGAAGGCCTTCAGGGCAAACTCGTCGTATGCTGTGGTGAAAACGACTCCGAAGTCAGGGCTTTTCAGAGACTTCAACAGCTCGAAACCGTTCAGTTTCGGCATTTCAATATCCAGGAACAGCAGGTCAGGCTTCAGTTCAGCCAGCGCATCACGACCGGAGACCGGGTCGTTGTAAACGCCCACCACTTCGAGAGCAGGGAGGTGCCGCTCTATTTCATACTGAAGTGTAGCAGAACAGTGTTTTTCGTCGTCAATAATTACAGTACGCATAGTCTGAGTAGTTTAAAGCGGAATTCGAATTCTTACGAGTGTTCCGGAGGGAGAGCCGGTTGCAGAGGTCAGGTCGAACACCTCCAGCCGGCGTCCGCCTTCGCCGCTTTGCTTCATGTGGGTAAGGCGGTTCCTTGTAATATCCATTCCCATGCTCTTTTCACGGGTGGCTGATTTTGACTTCAATGCCGCGGCGCATTCCCTCCCGATGCCGTCGTCTTCGACTTCACAAATTAGGTCGTTGTTTTCAATCGCGACGGAAACCCGCAGGTTGCCTTGTCCTTCTTTATGAAGCAATCCGTGCCAGATGGCATTCTCGACGAAGGGCTGGATGACCATAGGGGGCACCTCGATGAACTCGGTTTGCACGGTTTCATCTACCTTCAGGCGGAAGTTGAATTGCTGGTCAAAGCGCAGGGCTTCAAGTTCAACATAGAGTCGCAGTGCTTCGAGCTCATTCGACAGCGGGATGACTTCCGACTTGCTATTCGAGAGGATCAGCCGGATGAGGCGGCTGAACTTTGTAAGGTAGTCGCTCGCCTGCTCGGTTTCGTTGTTGATGATGAAAAACTTGATACTGTTGAGGCAGTTGAAGAGAAAGTGCGGATTCATCTGGGCGCGGAGCGCACTCATTTCGACTTCGGCCAGCTTACGGTTGTACTCGGTTTGCAGCGACTCGCGCTCGCGGATGTTGTGCACCCTTCGTCGGTAGGCGAGGTAGATCAGGAAGGCAACGAAGACCACGGCTATCATCTGAAACCAGGTTTCCATCCAGAGCGGACGAATGATATCAATATCAATAGTGAGCGGCTCGCGCATTCTTTCTCCCTGCTGATTTGCAGCGCTGAGTTGCACTGTAAAATCTGCTCCGACCATTGATGAAAAGAGGAGCTTCGGGTCTCGAAGGTCAATCCAGTCGCCGTCATTGATGCGGTATGCGTATTGGTAAGATCGCGGTTTGGTGAATCCGATCGCGCGAAATCCGAGCTCAAGGCTCTGGCCGTAGGGCACGCTGAGCATCCCGCGCTTTTGCGCGGCAACAGGCTCACCCTGTATGCGGCACTCGGTCAGAACGAGGTTTTCAGGAACGGGGTTCGCAGTGAGCGCCTCCGGTGACACCCAGCCGAGGCCGCGTGCGTAGCTGATGACGACGCGACCATCCGAAAGTGCGCTGATCTCGTCATTGCCGATGCTCACGTAGCGCAAGCCGTCGATTTCACTGTAGATGTTGAGCGGGTTGGGGTTGCGGGCATCAAATGAGAAGAGGCCGTAGTCTGTGATGCCCCACACGCGCCCCTCGGTATCCAAGGCCATTTCAGCGACGCGCATATTGGGCAGACCCTGTTTGCGGCCGTAAATGTTGCTCTCAAAGGTATTCGTCGAGAAGGTGTAAAGCCCCTCGTCTTTAGTGCCGCAGAACAGCAGGGTGTCACTTACCGCGAGCGACTCAAGCACGAGGCGACCGAGCGTGGCGTAATCCGGACTCAGCTCTCCGAGGTGGGTAAGCCGGTTGTCACGCCAGCGATATACCCCGTAAGTGGAGGCAATCCAGACATCTCCGTTGTCAGCGACGTCGATCTCGAAGACCAGGTTGCTGCCGTCAGCCGGGCCTTCTTCGTGGAGCCACCAGGTGTCAGCTTTTCCGGTAGAGAGGTGATAGCGACCGAAGAGGTTGTTATCGGTACCAAACCAGATCACCTCACCGTCAAGGCGGATGGTATTCACCGCACCGCTCACTCCGGGGTAGCCTTCTGCCTTATAAATGTTGAAGAGTATATCAGCGCGGCCGCTGACCGGATCGAGCGCCCAGATTTTAGCGCGACACATCACGAAGACACGTCCGTCTGGTCCGGCACAGAGCTCAACGGCAGATAGGGCTTCAGTACTTATTTCGCGTGATGATTCACCAATGTCTTCAGCAGTGCCGATGAAGTCGATGAATGCTCCTGTATCCTTGTCAAGCCTCATGACACCGGGGCCGGCGTTCGTGGCCACCAGCAAGTAGTTGCCGGAGATGGCCGCCTGCTTCAGTGAGTACGTCCGTGTATTGGTAGCACCTTCGGCGAGGCCGTACGAAGTGTAGTCGATTTGGAACAGGCGCTCATTGAGCAGGCTCAGACCCTGGGCCATAGCGGCCCACAGGTTATTGCGGCTGTCAACGAAGACTTCCCGGGCGCTGATGTAGAAGATTGAATGGGGGTCGCTTTCGTCGTGTTCAAAGAAGGCGTATTCGGCTGTTTCGGGGTTGTATACGCCCAGGCCTTTGTCAGCCGAGGCAATCCAGTAGCCACCCTTTTTGCGGGGCACAAAACTGCGAACGGAGTTGCTGTTGTAATCTGTTGTGTCTTCAAAGTTGAAGTGGTGCCTGGTCAGAAAACGGTCTTCGTCAGGATTATACAACACTGTACCATCGCCCCAGGTGCCGATCATCAGGGTGTCACCGTGCCATTCGAGGGCCTCGTAATAGCGGCCTGTTTTAAAAAGACGGTTTTCATAGAAGTGTTCGGTTACGGTAGCTGAGTCTCCTCGAAGGTCAATGAATTGCAGTTCGCGGCTGAGACCCCACCAGGTGCCCTTCTCTTTGCCGGCCTCGAGGTCGACGAGCGAGATGAGTTTGTCGTGTTCAATCGGTCTCTCTTCGAGGGTATTCAAGTTGAGCCGTGTCAGCCCACCTTTGTAGAGAACGCCTCTGCGATATGAGATGAGCACGGTAGAATCGCTTTCCTGGTCGATATCAAAGCACGAGCGGTATTCAATGCTGTCAGAAGCGATCGCAGTCAGGTCAGTGAACTGATCTGTCATCGGGTCGTAGACGCATGCGCCGTTGCGATAGGTGCCCACGACAAGCCGTCCGTCAGAAAGCGGGTGTAGCGCGGAGATAAAATTGCCAGCCACCGCGTGATCACCGTCGTCTTTGAGGTATTGCCTGAAGGTAACGCCATCAAAGCGGTTCAGTCCTTCTTGCGTTCCCACCCAGATAAAACCGCTGGCATCTTCGGTGATGACGTTGATTTGCCTGGAAGTCAGCCCCTCAGCCACCTGATAGTTGATGAATTGTCCTTCAAGCACCTGACCATACGAGGCGAAGGTGCAGCACACAGCGAACAGAAATGCACTGAAGAACTTAGACATAACCTACGAAAATAAGGATGCTTTAGCGCGCAGGGCAACTTTGAATGAGTAACTCGTTGTTTCTTCGGTGCAAATGGACAGAATCACCTGAAAAACAGAAGCGGCAGCACCCATGCCGCCGCTTCTCCTCTTACAGTCACCCGGAACGAACCGCCACGTTTGGCGTGTATCCGAAGCGAATGTAAGTTCGGATGGCAGCGGTTTGACAAGCGATTTACGGATGCGGCGATTCACTTTACGAACGGAGCTTCCAGTGCAGTGGGTAGTGGTTGTTCCATCGGTTTCCGACTGCTTTGAGCCAACCGAGGGGTATGTTATCGTGGCGAACCAGTTTCCACCCTTTTCCAAAATCCTCCCTGCCTGCATGTCCGCGCAGATAATTGAGTGCCTGATCGTGGTCGAGATCAACGGCGGCATCGGGCGGCGCCGGCGTTGTGGCCATTGACCACTCGTGTGCCGGCACCCAGTGTTTGCCTTTTGCAGTGTACAAAGCGATCCCTGCTTTCAGGATCGGCACGCGCGCAGCCTGAAGCACCGCCAGTGCCTGATGCATTCTCTCCGGCAGGTAGCGCAGGTGACTCCCTATTTGGTAAACCGGTTCGTCTCCGGGCAGGCCGAAAGGGAGATCTTCTTTTGCGGCAAGGGGTTTCCCACGCAACTCCAGCCGAGGGGTATCCCGGAAGGTGGGAGGGGAATCTGCTTCTTCGCCGGTCAGTTCGGGTTTTTGCACGGCAGCCACAAAGAGCCCTTCTGAAGGTGTGACACCGGGGGCAAATTGCCTTCCGTACCGCGTGTGCAGGGCAGCACACTCGTCTGGTAATGCCAGCTCGACAGGGTGCCAACCCCAATCGATCAGGCGGCTGACCGGATGGTCATTTTCATCTTCGGCAAACGTACAGGTGCTGTAGATCAGGGTGCCACCCGGACGCAGCATGCGGTCAGCCGCATTGAGGATGTCATGCTGACGATGAGCGCACATGTTCACGTTCTCGGGAGACCACTCGCTTCGCGCATTGTGGTCTTTTCTGAACATGCCTTCGCCTGAACAGGGTGCATCCACAACAATGAGGTCAAACTGCAGCCCGGACGCCGCCAGCTGTTCAGGCTCTGCGGAGGTTACCAGTTGAGACGGATGTCCCCATTTTGTCATGTTTTCAAGGAGGATCTCCGCCCGCTTGCGGTGAATTTCATTTGAGACGAGTACGGTCTCATCCGGTAAAACGGACCTCAATACAGCAGACTTGCCTCCCGGAGCTGCGCACAGGTCGAGTGCCAGGGAGAAGGGATGCTTTGCCAGCAGCTCTTTCACGATACTCGCGATGACCTGGGAGGCGGGCTCCATCACGTAGTAGGCCCCGGCGTGCCAGAGTGGGTCAAGTGCGAAGGAGCCTGCAGCGGAGACGTATAGACCGAGGCTGTTCCAGGGCACAGAGGGAGCTTCGGGGAAAGGCATTGCCGGCTTGCGGGGGTTCAGGTGAATGGCCGTGACGGGTTCAGCGTCGAGGGCCTTGAGGATGGCTTCTGCATGGCCGGGCAACTGCTGTCGGAGGCGCAGGGTAAAGTCATCAGGCAGCGGGATGTATTGGGGCGTTTTCAAAAATCGTCGTCGTCAATGGGAGGGGAAGCCAGCGTTTCTTCATCGTCATCGTCCGGAGAAAGGATGCGCCACCGGCGTTTTTTCTTATCGTCTCCGTCTTTTTTCTCCTCCTTAGGTTTGTCTTTCTTTGGGGCTTCCTCGTCTCCCCACTGTACGGTGATTTCGTGGTTCTTATCGCCGGCATCTGTTTTCTCTTCGTTGTCTTCTTTCTTCTTGAAAATAGAGCCGAGTTCTTCTTTCAGTGCCTCTTTCAATGCCTCTTTGCCTTCCTGGCGCTCTTTTTTCTTCTGCTCTTTGCGCGCAAGCCGGTCGTAGCCGAATTCAGGGTCATCAACCGTGCCCCGCATCGATAAAAAGAACCGGTTACCCAAACCGTCATCTTCCATGATGCCGAATTCGCTCTGGTCTTTCTGCACCAGCAGGTCACGCAGGTAGAGGGTGATCGTATAGTCGATGCGCTGGTCAAACCAATGAGCACCACTTGCCACAATGTCAAGCGCAGACGACTGGATGTCCATCGTGGGCATCACGATGCGCTCGTCTTTGATTTCGATGCGGTTCTCAAGCGTCTCAAAACGGATGTGCCGCAATTCTTTGCGCAGCTCTTCGCCGCGTACGAAGGGCGCAATAAGCTTGTTCTCCTGCATGTAGGCCGCAATGTGCTGCATGCTCTGCAGGTCAATCAGCTCGCCATTATCAATACGTAAGTCAATGTCACTGACAATGCTTTTTGGATCGATGTCTAACTGGTCATTCATGTAAGCTTTTAAAGTAGCGTCTACATCGGCGCGACCTCGCACATGCTCTGCCGTGAGGAAATCCTGTCCGAAGTTCTCGAATCCCACAAACAGCTTGCTGATGTCAACGCCGCGGATATCGCCGTGTGCCGTGATGCCAAAACCGCCGCTCTTTGGCGTGGCTGAGCATCGGAGGGTGAAGCGGCCTTCGGCCGTGTTGAACTGCAGCGGGTCCATGAAGACACCGGCAGGGGTGAGGCTGGCTTTGCCGTTCACACTGCTTGCTTCAAAGTCGCGAAAGCTAAAGCGGTCAAGAGCTACATCAAGTCGGATGCGGAGGTTGTCAGGCAGCTCGAGGTGGTAATTTTCAGTGCCGTTGTCGTCGGCAGTTTCTTCTCCGTCTGTGAGGAACGACGCCATGTAGAAGTGGTCGCTCTTACAGCGGGCGGTGATCTCCAGCGCTTCACGATCAGAAAACAACCAGGGCAGGAGGTTGCTCAGGGAGCCGTCGAGCTCGATATCTGTAGCACCAACGGTCATGGTCGCTCCGGCAATGCTGCCTTTATTGCCTTTCAGCTCGAAATATCCGTTGAGGTCTTCGATCGGACGAGGCAGGCTATGCAGATCGAGACCCACGTCGTCGAGTTCTACCGACCCGCCCAGTGAGGCCTGCCTCAGCAGTTCCACGTCGAAGCCGCTGCCGTTCGCGTCTTCACGCACCGGAAGACGTCCCGTATAATGCGCATGCACTTCCGCCTCACCGGTCAGTGTCCCAATACTGTCAGCTGACAAGAAGCGCTGCACGTCTCCGAGTGCCAGAGTACCGTCGAGGTAAAGGTCGAGGCCGGGTTCAGCGAAATTGCTGAGTTCACCCCGCAGTTCAAAGCGACTGCCTTCAAGGTTTCCTTCGAACGCAGTCAGGCTCAGTTTGCCGGGGTCGCCGGAGCCTCCGCTGACACTCCACGCGGCATCTACGGCGTCTACGGCGATATCGCTTTCGCGATGCTGCACCCAGCCGTCTTCGATCTCGCCCGCAACCGTCCAGTTCGGCGAACTTCGTGCACCTGAAATACCGAGCATGCGGAATCTTCCTGATGCCTTACCATCAAGGGCATAAGGTTTCAGAATCGCGGCTTCCTCTTCCGGAAGCATGCGGTTGAGTTCTTTGAGGTCAATGCCATCCAGGTCTGCGTCGATGCTGCATTCTACACCGGCTTCGGCAATGGCAAAGCGCGCTTTACCGTCAAGATCGACGCGGTTGACATCGAGAGTAACATCGTTGAAATCGTAGATTCGCTCGCCGTTATCGATTGAAGCGCGCAGGCTTCCGGATACCGGCAACCCTGACATCCAGCGCTTTTGCGCTGCCTCAACGAACAAATGCGGTGTTTCTAAACTACCTTCAAATAGGATAAGCTGATCGTTGATGCTGCCTTTGACATCCGCACTGAGATGGAGGGTCTCAACAAAGACGTCAGACGAGCGATCACGCAGCCGGAAGTGGATGTTGCGCAAGGCCACCGCTTCAATGTCGAGCACCGTTTTGCTGCTGTCGCTGCCGCCCGTGGTGCGCCAGAAATGGTAGTTGTCGCGCCCGTCTACCTCGCGCTCAAGGTGCACGCCGCCTTCACTGACCCGCACCTTCTTGAAGCTGTAATCGCCGCGAATGACGCGAAAAACGCTGAGCTCAAGTCCGAGCGACTCTGCCCAGAGAA
Organism: Flavobacteriales bacterium; assembly: GCA_018402085.1. Lineage (GTDB taxonomy): Bacteria > Bacteroidota > Bacteroidia > Flavobacteriales_D > Sanyastnellaceae > Sanyastnella. The sequence goes on from JAGYJM010000002.1 coordinate 3,402,902, forward strand.
GGGTGTCGCCTTTTCCGTAGGTGTCTGTCAGCATGACGCCACCGCAGGTGAGCGAAACGTTCGGAAAATGCTCAAATACACTCAGCTCGATACTGCCGATGTCCATGTCGGTCAGCAGCCCGGCCTCCAGCGCGCTAATCGCTTTTTGCTTGAGTTCATCCTCATGCGTGCGCGCCCAAAGCCCCAGTACGAGCACAGCGACTGTTGCAAGCAGCGCCAGAAGGCCGAAGATTTTAAGCAGTTTGCGCATAATGTATAAACAGCAAAAAGTACGCCAAAAGGGTTCGCAGATCAGGCGGCTTCATACGATCTTCAAACAGCCTGATGTGAATGTAACGCACATCTCGTGTGTGATATGATGCAGCGTCTTTAGCTTCGTGCAGTTTCGTAATTTCGCATGAACCATTGACCGGGAACTGTGAATACGACTTCTTTGACTGCGTTTCTTTGGCTTTTTCTGCTTCCGTTGACGGTTTTTGCCGCGCTCAAGGGCGACCCCAGTATCACCCCGGTTGATCCGGTGTGCGCGAATGCGGCGCCCTTTTTTCTTGAGGCTGCTGATCCTGGTGGTGTGTGGTCTGGGTCCGGTATTGTTGATCCAGCGACGGGGCTTTTTGACCCCGCAGAAGCGGGGGATGCTACGGTAACCGTGACCTACGAGTTGTGCGGACTTACAGATGAGGCGGTCATCGTGCTTGTGCCCGTTCCGGATGCCGGTTTCAGCTATGATGCGACCACTTTTTGTGAAGGAGAGCCCAACCCGCTGCCGGAAGTGGCGGAAGAGGGAGGGGTTTTCTCAATCAGTGCAGGGGGTGCCATTGACCCTTCAACCGGAGAGGTGTTGCTGGAGGGAATACCGGCAGGCGAGTATATGGTGAGTTATACGGTAGAGGGTGAATGCACGGCCTCTTCTTCAGTGGTTATTTCTTACGTGGAGGCGGATGGTGACCTTGCTCCGCAAGACCCGGTTTGCGAAGACGACGCTTTGGTAGAGCTTGACAGCGGAGGCATATCCGGCAGTTGGTCAGGCCCCGGAATCATCGACCCCGACGCCGGTATCTTTTCGCCTGATGCCGCCGGAGGCGCGGGTGACTATACGTTCACGTTGACTACATCCGGGGAGTGCGCGTTCGACCTTGCCACCTCCATCGAAGTTTTTGACGATCCATTTTTATTCGTAGAACCTGAGCAGAGCATTTCTCTCGGAGACTCGATTCAACTCGAAGTTGCAGGGGATGCCGGTGAGGTAAGCTGGAGTCCGTCTGAAGGCTTGAGTTGCACGACTTGTGCAAATCCTTGGGCTTCACCTGAGAGCACCACGAGTTACCTCATCAGTCTGGTGAACCCGGGAGGGTGTATTTCTACGGCTGTTGTCGTGGTTGAAGTGACCGATGACTTTGAGTTGTTTCTGCCTACGATGTTCTCTCCGAATGGTGACGGTGAGAACGATACCTACCGCGCACTGGGCACTCCGCTTGACAATTACACCATGTTGATCTTCAACCGCTGGGGCCAGGTTGTCTTTGAAACCAATGACTACGAGAACGCGTGGGATGGCAACTTCGGCGGTCGCGCCCTACCACCAGGTGCTTTTGTGGTACAGGTCACGGGCACATCTGCCGCCGGAGATCAGGTCGTGGAAACGGTCAATTTAACCCTGGTCCGATGAGAAGAGGGATAAGCATGATCTGTTTGTTCGGTCTGCTCTTTTCAGCGCACGTAATGGAGGGGCAGAATCCGCATTTCGGGCTGTTCACGTTGAACCCATTGCAATTGAACCCGGCAGTTGCCGGCATGTCACAAGGAGACCAGCGAGTGTCACTGCATCAGCGAAGCCAATGGGCGGAGATCGGCACTCCTTACCGCACGTTTGCACTTGCCGGTGATATGAAGGTGCTGAAGCGACGTTTACCGAAGAATAACCTCGGTGTCGGACTGCAATTTGAGTCAGATCGTGCCGGAGAGGTTCCCTTGCGCTCATCGTCTTTGCTTGTTGACCTGGCCTATCAGCTTCGCAGCAGCAGCAAAGGCTTTATTGGGTTGGGTCTAGAGGTAGGATACCGGAGCATGAACCTCGATGTGGCCACAGGCACCTGGGCCAATCAGTTTAACGGTCTCACATTTGATCCTGCGCTTCCGTCAGGGGAAACCCTCGAGCCACAGCCTGTGAACCAGTTCATCCTTGGGGCAGGGTTCCACGCGAGTATGCAGGAGGGCGGTCATCGCGGTTATTTAAGTCCTGACAAAAACTACGTCAATGCAGGGTTGTCGTTCAGACAATTCACACAATCGGACGCCTCCTTATACGCCTTGGACGACAGCCGCAGTTTTACGCAATTGACGGTGCATGCAGATGGTAATTTATTTGTGAATGCCGGAGATATCAGTGCTCGTCCGTCGCTGCTCTTTCAGATGCAGGGCCCGCACCGTCTCTTCATGGTTGGTGGTTCAGCCCGTTATCTGCTGAATCCTCAGTCGCGCTACACGGGTTTAATCCGTGCATACGCCGCTTCGCTCGGTCTTCATTATCGGTGGGGAGATGCTATTGTGCCGAGTTTTGCAGCCGAGGTCGGCGCCTGGACGCTCATGGTGGCTTACCATATCAATACTTCGCGCATCAACGAGTCGATTGGTGGTCGAGGTGGTCTTGAGTTTGGTGTTCGGCTGACAAACCCCAATCCACTGGGAGGACGACAGTTTAAGTAAGCGGTTCAATTTGGCTTTCCGCTAGAAATGTGGCAAAAATAAGCGGATGTTTTTCTGCAACGGATCACTGATCGTCTGAATGCCGCAGATGCGTTTTTTTGAGTATGAACACTGAAAAAGCCAGGATTCCTAGACCTCAGAAAAGCTTGAATTATGCGAAAGAAATTCAACTTAAGGCCAATGTAAACCTTGCTTTTTGCTTACAGCACAACTTTTAATTGTGTACGTTCGCCACTCGCCGCAACACCTGAGATGATGAAAACACCAGAGGTGAATGTGTGGAAACTGCTCAACTCATTTGGTGCTCCTGAAAGCGACTTTGATTCAATATGACTGCCATCCAACGACCATACCTCGAGCTGTTTTACATAGGAGCTTTGCACCTGAAAGCCGCCTTTTTCACGCGACCGGAGGAGTTTGAGCTCAGGATCTCTTTCTTCTTTCACTGATACCGAGGTAAACGAAATGCACTGCACATTGATATTGCCTTCGGGATCTTCCAGCCCTAACAGGTAGGTGTTATGGGCATCGGGTGGAAGTTGGCCACAATTCTCATCTACATTTCCGGCCGGGTGCGATGCAAAAGCCCCTGCCACGAAACAGTATTCTTGTCCGACTTCGTAGTTAAAGCCGCTAAACAGGTCGTCGTTGTAACTCACGGTATGTTCAATTCCGGTGTTGTTTCCTGCATACAAAAGCCAGGGAGTACAAAAACCCAATTCATCATCAAATAGCCAATTGATAAAATTGAACGAGCCACTTTCGGCATCCAGGTCATTTTCGAGGTCCATTTCAATCGCCACTCTCGCCCAATCAATGTTCCGTAAATTTTCGGGAGAAAAAGGCTCTATGACTTGCCAAATCTGGTATCCTTCAAAAATCCAATCATCGTCAATAACGGCATCGTAGGTTGAAAAGCCTTCTTGATAATTATTTGATTCAGGAGAATTGGACAGTGTAAAATAAATGAGGCCGTCTCCACCTTGAGAAAGCGTCAGATTGGGAGCATGCGGTGTGATGTCAGGCAATTGAGCATTGGCAGTTGACCCAAGAAAGAACAGGTAGAAAGCGATTGTCAGTTTCTTCATTTGTTTGCTTACCCATTTAACATTTGAGTATTAAACCAAATTTCCCCTCAGAAAGATACATCTAAAAGCGAATGGGAAGGGCGATTCGTCAAAGCATAAGGCGTTGTTCTATCCGCAGAGGAGGGGGGCATTACGTCCTGCGAGTCTGTAAAACCGCCCGATTACTATGTCTTCTTTCATGCGATTCAAACCCACTGGGTGGACGTCAGTTTAAGCAACCGGTTCAATTTGGCTTTCCGGTGAATATATGGCAACTTTGAATGCTGTCGCGTTGTCATTGCGAATGCGCCATTACCAAATCCACATCTTCTATGAAAAAGCGTGAATTTCTTCGTCTGACAGGTATTATGGGAGCCGGCATGGTCGTGACCCCATTTATTGGTTGCTCCGGAGGGGGCGAAGGCTCTTCAGGAGCCGCAGTTAAAAATCCTGCTGGAGACAAGGCATCGACCGGTGCTGAAGTGATTACGTTCACCTTGCCTGATCTTGGTTACCCTTACAATGCCCTCGCTCCGAACATTGATGCCATGACGATGGAGATTCACCATTCGAAGCACCACGCGGGCTACGTGCGGAAGCTGAATGCGGCACTTGAGGGCACGCAAGGATACGGAGGTCTGGAAATAGCAGATATCCTCGAGAAAGTAACGGCTGATGAGAACGGTATACGAAACAATGGAGGCGGCCATTTCAACCACACGCTTTTCTGGCAGGTGATTTCTCCGGGCGGCGCAAAAGCGCCGGATGGCGATCTGATGGGGGCAATTCAAAAGAGCTTTGGGAGCTATGAATCTTTCGCTGAGGCGTTTGCAAATGAGGCAAAAACACGATTTGGTTCAGGTTGGGCGTGGTTATGTTTGGATGAGAACAAGGAACTGTTTGTGACCTCGACCCCAAATCAGGACAATCCGCTCATGACCAATATTGCCGATCGCACCGGGTTGCCTGTTCTTGGTATCGATGTATGGGAGCATGCGTACTACCTGAATTACCAAAATCGCCGGGGTGATTATATCGAGGCGTTCATGGACCTTGTAAACTGGACGAAGGTTTCAGAGCTGTACAAAGTTGCGATGAGCTGATTCCGGGATTGAAGACACTATTGATAAGCGGGCCCTTGAGGTGCCGCTTTTTTTGTGAGCTGTAAGGTGGATTTAAACGTTTAGTGCTGATTCGTAAAACGATATGCGGCACGGGTGAAGTATCCCTTTCGCCGTGTTGGTCTGCTTCCGAACTTAGCCACGTGGTGGCGGCGGGGGCGGGCCCGCCACCGGGCGGGGCGGCGGCAATTTTCTGTTTAGCGGGCCTGCTATCTGCGTTTCTTCCCCACGCTTTTCGCCGCCTCATCAACACGACATAGTGTAGTTCATCTCCCCGCGTCTCACACCTGCAACCTCATGGCCACTTGTGCACGATTGATGCGTAGAAGTCAAACGGTGGGGTGCGGCACATTTTAAACGTTTAGTGCTGATTCGTAAAACGATATGCGGCACGGGTGAAGTATCCCTTTCGCCGTGTTGGTCTGCTTCCGAACTTAGCCACGTGGTGGCGGCGGGGGCGGGCCCGCCACCGGGCGGGGCGGGGTTGCTTTTTTTAAATTCCGGACCACTTTCTTCGGGCGTCACAATCACAAAAGCCCACAAAAAAAGCCAGGATACCTCCCGACTTTTTTGCAGATTTAAACAGGTTGATCATCCATCGATGATCTGGAATAATTCGTTCAGATTCGGAGAAATGATGATCTCTATCCGACGGTTCTTCGATTTGTCTTCCGGATCAACGGGGTGGTACTCACTCCTGCCGGATGCTGCGAGAATTTCGGGTGAAATCTCACTGTTGCCCAACATAATCTTTACTACACTTGTCGCACGTAGCACGCTCAATTCCCAGTTATCACTCGGAATGGTGTTGCTGCGAATTCCGTCTGTATCGGTGTGCCCCTCCACAATAATCTCCATGTCTCCTTCGGCCTCTATCGCCTTTGCCAGGTCAATCAGGGCCTTCTCTCCTTGCTTATTGATGACTGTGCTGCCCGAAGGAAACAGTAACTGCGCTTCCAGGCTGACATAGACTTTGCCGTTCTTCTGCTCTATGCTGAAGCCCTTGTCTTTAAAACCGAGAAGTGCAGCTGAAATTTTATCCCGCAGCGCATTCGCGGCATCCTGCTGCTTCGCGAGAAGAGACTCCAGTTCGTCAACCCGTTGCGCACGATCTTCAAGTTCTGCACTGAGTTCATTCAGGCTCTCCTCTTTGGCATTGAGCGCACTTTCAAGTTGGTTGAGACGGTCTTCCTTTTCCTGAAGTTCTGTTCGCGTCACCTCCAGGTCGGTGAGCAATTTTCGATTTTCAGCGCTCATCTCATCGAGAATGGCCGTGTTCTTTGACATCAGGATGTCATTCAACTCATTGATCTTATCGTATTGACTGCGCAAGTGACGTAAAGAATTGCCGAGAAGAGTCGTGTCACTCTCGAGCGCCTGAGTGCGCTTATTGATATCTTCGATTTCGGCTTGAAGCTCCTGCACTTGAGTCGTAAGCGATTCATTTGCCGATTTCAGAGCTTTGTTCTCTGTTTCACACTCTTTTTTGCGCGCATCCAGTTCTTCATATTGTCGAGCTGTCACGCATGAAGCCAGAGTGAAGGCACTGAACAATGACAAGATGATTAATGATCTCATACGAGTAGTATTATTTGACAAATTACGGCCTGAAAAGGCCGGATGGCGAAGTGCCATGGCAAACCTTTTGCACACTGCAATGTGAACTCTATTAGGGAGCTTACAAGGTGATTCACATTTTTTGGAGATACTCACACACCAAAAAGACAAGAAGACTTGTTGTTAGTAAGAGATTACGCCTGTTGAGAGCTGCTCCATTAAGAATCATTTCTTGAAGCACTGCACCTATGTATCGGTTAATGCACATACTTTCATCCTTTGAAGATCGGTTTAACCGGCACTTTGGCTGGTTTTTTACCAACGGGTATAAGTCCGAGACGGACTCAGAGGCTCAAGATTTCAGCTGAATGCACACGTTTTGGGCCTCGGTGAAGAAGCGAAGGGCTTCAAACCCGCCTTCACGCCCAACTCCTGAACTCTTGACGCCTCCGAAGGGTGTTCGGAGGTCACGTACCAACCAGCAGTTGATCCACACAATGCCAGATTCAAGAGCTGCTGCCACACGGTGAGCACGCGACAGGTCGCGCGTCCAGACCGTAGCCGCCAGACCGTAGTCCACACTGTTGGCCATACTGAGTACTTCTTCTTCACTGTCAAAAGGCATTAAAGTAACCACGGGACCAAAGATTTCTTCCTGGTTAGTTCGGCATGCATAGGAAAGCCCTTCTATTACTGTTGGATGCATGTAGTAGCCACCTTTGATTTCTTCATCTTCAGGGAGGTAGCGTTCACCGCCGCACAGCACGGTTCCGCCTTCTTCTTTCGCCAGTTCAACGTAGGAGAGCACCTTCTCCAGGTGCCCTTTAGATACCAACGCCCCGAAACGGGTGTCGGGGTTTTGCGGATGACCGATGCGCATGCGTTTGACCTTTTCGACGAAAGCATCTCGGAACTTCTCGTAGATCGGACGCTCAATGAAAATACGTGATCCGCAAAGGCAGATTTGCCCCTGGTTTGCGAAAGAAGACCGTACGGTGGTGTTGAGCATGTCATCAAAGTCGCAGTCGGCAAAGATGATGTTCGGATTCTTTCCCCCTAATTCGAGGGATAGCTTCTTAAACTTAGGCGCTGCTGAAGCAGCAATAGCGGCACCTGTAGCGGTGCCCCCGGTGAAAGAAATGGCCTTAATCCCCGGGTGGTCAACAATAGATTGACCGGTATTGGGACCGCTTCCGTGAACGATATTCAGCACTCCCGGCGGAAGTCCGGCCTCGGTGCAAAGTTCACCAAGCAAATACGCCGTCATTGGGGTGACTTCACTCGGCTTGGCTACTACGGTATTTCCGGCGGCAATCGCAGGCGCAATCTTCCAGGTGAATAAGTATAAGGGCAAGTTCCATGGAGAAATGCAACCCACCACACCAATCGGTTTGCGGTTCGTGTAATTCACTGCCCGGTCTTCCATGATGTGCGCCTCGCTGTGAAAGTGCATAATCGCCGTTGAAAAAAACCGGATGTTGGATTCAGCTCGCGGAATATCAACAGCTTTCGCCAGGCTGATGGGCTTGCCATTGTCGATGCTTTCTGCCTCGGCCAGCCGGTCGAGGTTTTTACCAATCAGATCAGCCAGGCGAGCCAGAATTCGTGAGCGCTCAGTGTACGGCGTGGTTGACCATTTTGAAAAGGCTGATTCTGCCGCTTTGAAGGCGTGATCTACATCCTCCCGGGTGCTGTCGGGTATCTCACTGTAAACCTTCCCGGTGGCAGGGTTGTAATTGTCAATGAAGTGGCCGTTGACCGGGCCAACGTAAGTGCCGTTGATGTAGTTCTGGATGCGCGTCACGTGTAGATCACTTTATGGCCAAAGGTAACCAAGCAGCAACAAACGATGTAGCACAGGATTAACCCAAACAGGAAAAAATGCGAAATCCATTGATGATAAATTTCAAATTTCCCTAAATTTGCATCCCGCCAGAAAACAGTGCCCCATGGTGTAATGGCAACACATCTGGTTTTGGTCCAGGTATTCTAGGTTCGAGTCCTAGTGGGGCAACAAAAAACCCTTCTAACTTTTTGAGTTAGAGGGGTTTGTCTTTTATGGGGGCAAAAAAGGTTTTGGTTCTTCGCCCCGCATGATACGAGCCCCCGTTGATCTTGTGCGGAAGGGCGAGAAAACAAGGTTCTATTCACGGAGGCACCGCTCTTCTTCGTGCACACCAACCTGACTGGCCTTCATTCTAAACGCTGTTGCCGTCACCTCGTCGACCGTAGCCTTCACTTCGTCTAAATCCTCACTCCACGCCTGTTTCGTCGGCGTAAACGCACAAGGCAGAGACAAAAGTCTTACGGCACAGTAAGACAAATGACTACGAGGCATGCTGTCAAACTCTGTCATTTTTGTTTTGGATTTTGAGAATGAAGACAATGAACTACAGGACCCGTTTACTCACGGTCACATTAATCGTAACCAACTGGCTCACCACCGCCCTTTCTGCCCAAACTCCGGAAGGCGAGTTGACAGGCCCCGGTGAAAGCCTGATCAATGAACAGGCTTGCTTTGCGGTGACCATTGTTAACCAGGGGCCAACGGGTTATCAACCTTACCTGAGACTTTGGATTCCGGCTGAAATGGATGCGTCATCGCTCGAGGTTGACCTGTTAGGCGAAGCCGTAACTGCCGTTAGCACGGTGGGTGTTTTTTCAGGTGGAGAATTGAATGATCCCCTCCTGCCCGAAGATGACCCGAACGACGCAGTTAGTGGTCCTGCAGGCTACACCCTTGTGCGGGTCAGCCTGCCTGTAGGTTCTCTCATTGACGGAGGCCCCGGACTCGAGGTGAACCTTTGCCTTGAACTCTCAGGCGCGGGTGTCACCGTGGGCGAGCCTCTTGAACTTTTCACCCAGGTGGTATACCGCTTTGGCGACACACCCACAGGAGAGAATGGATCTGTTGCCGGGGCTCAGTGGTCAACAGTGGTGACGCCAGTATTATACAATGTGTCGCACAACGTGAGTCAACCGTCTACCGTTCCCGGCAACTGCATCCCGGTTGAGGTGACTGCCACGGTCAACATCGCTGATCAGGAAGTGGTCAACGGGCTTTCAATCAGCGAATTACTGCCGCCAGGATTTGAATACATCGATGTTATGAGCATTACGCCCGGCTGCATTGTGCAGGCGGAGCCACCGGTGAATGGTGACGGAGAACTTCTCGTTCTATGCAATAATGTGGCAGGTACCGAGGTGCCAGACGATATTGAAATCACCTACATCGCAGTGATTGACGACATCGTTGCAGCAGATTCGTGTCTGCCTGAAGAGCTGGAGGCAACGGGCACAGTAACTTCTAACCAGGAGGGCACGGTCAATGATGTGATGCCGGTTTCCGTTCAGCACGTAAATGCGGCACCCATGGCGCCGACGATGGATCCCTTGCCGGGTGCCACTGTCGTACTCGGAACGGAGTTCACGGTTACCGGCTTTAACGAAGTTGATGAACTGCTCTTTACGGTTACCCTTCCTGACGGGCTTTCTTACGTCGGGAATGCAGAACTGGAAGGGGTTTCGGTTCCTGAAGTGTCACTGGTCAATAATGGAGACGGCACTACCACAATTGCTTTTGACCTTCATGCGGCGAACGGGAGCAATTTCGCATCCTGCGCTTCTGCGCAGTTTTTATTTGACGCAATCATCAACGAAACGTATAGCGGAGGCGAAAGTGTATCTGCCGGAGACGCCCTCACCTGCGCCGGAACCTTGACCTACTCGCTTAACGGTGAGCCTGGAGACTGCGACCTGAGCGTGAGTCCGGGCTACAGCATATTATCAGCCGGATTCGAAAAAAGCATTGTTTCGGCCCCTGCTGACCCATCAGGATTTGTGCCCGGAGAAACCATTACGTACCGACTAGAATTGCTGATTCCGAGCGGAGACGCGCGTGAAGTGATTTTCGATGACTTCTTTCCGATACCGATCCATGATGTGTCAGACATCAGCGTCACTTTTGGTGAAGACATCGTGTGGGCCCCTACTGACAATGCGGGCATTACGCCTCTTTCAATCGTTTCTGACCCGGCGTTGAATCGGTTGACCATCGATTGGGGAACCATCAGCACTCCAAGCGGTGGACCTCCGGTAATCATTGCCGCTGATATCAGCGTGGAAGTGACCGCAGAGCCGTTTGCAGACGGACTGGTGCATAGCAATTTCGCATCATTCAGCAATGAAAACGCGGCGGGTGATGTACTTCAGACGACAGATCTGGTCACTTTTGATGTGGGAGCACCAGAACTGCAGATCTTTAAGGGCGTGGTCTCCACTGACCAGCCAGACGCCAGCCTTTCGCCCATCATGAGCCCCGTCAACGCCAATGTAAGCTTCATTGACGCCTGGGATTACATCAACTTCAGGGTAACACTTCAGAACATCGGTGCGGCTCCGGCCTACGATGTTATCGTCAATGATTTCCCGCCCTCTCCCGAGCTCGATGACTGTGTGCTGCAAGGGGTCGTTGATGGTGAAGGCAATGCCGTCAATTATACCGGAAACCTTTTTACCGCCGGACTGGTCGTAGAACAGGTGCCACCGCAACAGCCCGGTCTTGCCGATCAGGTATATGTGAATTACCAGTGTCGCGTGCAGGGGAACATCGTCGCACGTGATGTGGTCGTGAATGAGGCGCTTGTTTCGTATGTGGCAATCCCCGGCGGTTCGGATCAGTTTCCCGGACTCTCTGAAACGGCATCCATCGCCTTTGCTCGTCCGGTTGTGGAGCTCAATGTGCTGAACATCGAGCCGGGGTATGCAGAAGACGACGGGGTACACGTGGGGGAGTTGGTCACCTTTGAGATGGTGACGACCATGCCTGAAGGGTTCACCAATGATGCCTCGCTTGAGGTTACGCTGCCTGAAGGGCTTTCACTTGAAGAAGTGATCAGCCTTGAGCGTCCGATCGAGATTGTTTACGGAACCGGCTCGACCAACCAGGTCATGAATACCCTGACTATTGAAGACCTGGGTCCTGACCCGGCTGACCAGCGCCGTGGCTTTACCCTTACAATGGGCACTACACAAAACGCAGGAGGTGACAACGACGACAAGGAGGCTGTGCGCCTCGTATTCAGGGCGGTTGTGCTGAATACGGAGATCAACCAGAATGGACATCAGCTGCCAGTAGAAGCGGCCTGCGTCTACAGAAGCCCGATCAATAACGCTTTCGTGCAAGAGTCTGACACCTACGAACTGGAGCTACGTGAAGCTGAACTCGAAGTGTCGGTTACCTTCCTCGAGTCAGAATTGCTGCCGGGTGACGAGACATTTGTGACCGTTGCCGTTGGTCATACGCAGCAGTCAACCGGTAATGCCTACAACGTGGAGTTGCTCAATGATCTTCCGGTCGGACTGCAATTTGTGAGCGGGTCTTTCATCAATGAATGTGACGAACTCATGGGTTCCGGTCCGGCGCACAATTTCGGGTCGATTTCAGCAGAATGGGATAGCATTCCGCTCGGGGTGACCTGTGAGCTGGTATATATCGCTCGCGTTTCAGAGATTTTTCCGCCGTGTACCACCACCGAATTGTGCGCTGAAGTGGAGTTTGCCTCTGCCTTCGACCTCCATCTCGACACTCTCAACTACGGACCGGTTAACCCAATGGGGGTGCGCCGAACCGGCAACACCAATGACATGGGGGGCGAACTGAATGATTATTTTCTCGGAGCGTGTGATCAACTTGAAGTCGTAACCAGCAACCTGTCTACGCCTACAATTGTCGGTTCACAAAGCTTTTGCGAAGGAGAAGACCTCACCATCAGCATCCCGCAATATGCCGGAACCATCGTTCAGTACCACTGGAGCGGTCCGGCTGTACCGCCGGGGTACAATAATCCTGAACTGATTATCCCGGATGCCGATCCGTCAGCAAGTGGAGAGTATTCGGTATTTGTGGAAATCGGTCAATGCGCTACGGATGAGTCGGCACCGTTCAACGCACTCGTAAATGAGCGCCCGCAAGCCACCGTTGACGCCGTGAACCTTCCATGTGCATCCGGGCTTGAAGACCTAACGCTTACACCTGAGGTAGTAGGCGGCGAGGGTCCGTACTCCTTCGCCTGGAGCGGACCAAACTACTTTTCGGCAGACAGCCTTGCCGTCATCGAAGATGCTGACGAAAGCAACAGCGGTGTATACAACCTGACCGTTACGGATCAGAACGGCTGCGCTGCGGCTCCGGTCAATGCGCAGGTGAATATCTCCACGGCCCCACCGCTGCCGGAGATCGACTCCGGAGCAACCCTATGTGAAGGAGCAACCCTGAGCCTCGAGTGCAACAACTACACCGGAGCCATTGCCTACCACTGGCAGGGCCCGTCAGACGAAGTCACAACGGTCACCCCCGTGCTGACCATCAGCAGCGCTGACCCTTCAATGTCAGGAAGCTGGACCGTCTCTGTGGAGCTTGAGAACTGTGCAAGTGACCCGTCAACAGAGGTGCTTGTAACCGTAAATCCACAACCTGCAGCCCCGGTGTTTACGGCAAACGCCACAAGCCTTTGTGCCGGCGAGACCCTCACATTCACCACGACGGCTGATGCTGACGGCTACACCTGGTCCGGCCCGAACGGCTACAGCGCCAACACCCAGTCTCCTCCGGCCATTGAGTCAGTTACAGTACTCGGAGAAGGAACCTATAGTCTTGTAGTCACAGAGAACGGCTGCGCGTCAGAGGCATTCACCTTGCCACTTACGGTCAATCCACTCCCCGAAACGCCCGGCCTTGGAAGCAATAGTCCGTTGTGCGAAGGAGACGCCCTTCTTCTGAGTGCGTCGGCAATGGCTGATGTGTTTGAATGGTACCTGCCTGATGGCAGTACACAAAATACCGTGAGCTCAAGCCTCATGATTCAGAACGTCACGGCGGGTCAGCAGGGAAATTATCGCCTGCGCATATCAGACGGTACGTGTTGGAGCCTTCTGAGCAATGAAGAAGAGGTTGTTGTTGATGCCGTACCTGAAGAACAGGCATTTGCAGGAAACGACCCTGTGGCATGTGAGGGCCAAGATCTGATCTTGCAAGCAGCTAATGACCCATCGCTCAGCGGCTTCTGGTCAAGCACACACGAAGAGGTGCAGATCGCGAGCCCCAATGCCCCCGCAACAGGCGTTACGGGCCTCCAGCCAGGGCAAACGTACAGCTTTACATGGTCACTCTTTACCGAAGGCTGTGGTGTGTACAGTACTGATGAGCTGAATGTCATTGCGCCTGAATCGCCCGAAGCGTTTGAAGACTATGCGGAGATGCTTCAGAACGACATGATTGACCTGTTCGTCACAGAAAACGACGACTTCGGAAGCGTAGCCTACACCATCAGCATCATCGACCAGCCCGATTTTGGACAGGCAGAAGTGAACGGTGACGCCATCATCGAGTACCGTCCGGAGACCGATTACAGCGGCGAAGACGAGCTCGTGTATGAATTGTGCGTTGATGCTTGTCCGAACATGTGCGATACCGCGGTCGTTCGGCTTCAGGTCTTTCCGGTACTGCGAATTCCCGATGTAATGACACCCAACGGTGACGGCATGAATGATTTCTTCGAGATCGAAGGCATTGATCGCTTCCCGCAGAACGAGCTTTATGTGTACAACCGTTGGGGGCGTGAGATCTACAGCGCGACAGACTATGCCAATGAATGGGATGCCACCTTCAATGGGGTTGCCGTGCCGAATGGCACCTATTTCTATGTCCTCAATAACCGCCTCAACGGCCAGCAACTGGCGCAGGGCTATGTGACCATCCATCAATAAGCTTACAACATGAAGAAATTCAAACATATCCTTCTCAGTGCCGTCATGTTGATGACGCTCATGCTCTTGTACCGGCTTGAGCTTTGCGCCCAGCAGTATGTAGGCCACACGATGGCGCTCTGGAATCAAATGGCGCTGAATCCTGCGTATTGTGGCAGCGAAGAATCGCTGGATGCAGGACTCTTCGTACGCAATCAGTGGACCGGTCTCGATGGTGCGCCGAGAACCGAGAATCTTTTTGTGCACTCTCCTCTTGCGCACGGACAGTTTGGTGTCGGACTCAATGTGATGCGCGACCGTCTTGGCATTTCCGGTACGACGGGCGCTCAGGTCAGCTTCTCATACAAAATGGCCTTTGACCAGGGCACACTTTCACTTGGTCTGAGCGGTGAGTTCGCGAATCACCGCATGAACTGGACCCAAACCGATGCTTTCGTAGAAGGTGACCAGGCGATTCCGATGGCTGATATCGCTAATAATGAGTACAATTTTGGATTTGGAGCACATTTTCGCAATGAGCACTTCTATGTGGGGCTCGCCATACCTCGACTTTTAGAGAGCAGCACCGATTTTCTCAACCAGGAAGCCGGACTGATGGCCTCCTTTACGCACAGAAGGCACTTCTACCTCCAGGCCGGTGGTATCTGGCGCGCCGGAGAGCGGTTGTATATCCACCCTGTTGCGATGGCGCGCTATGTGCAAGGCGCGCCTTTCCAGACAGACCTGGGTGTGCTTTTCTACCTGAAAGATCTGTTGTGGTTTGGGCCTTCGTACCGATGGGGCGATTCAGTGAGCATGATGTTCAATTATGAAGTGAACGAGCAGCTCTCCGTAGGCTACGCGTATGACTTCACCATCACGCAGCTGCAAGGACACATGGGTTCGCACGAGTTTTACCTCGGTTACACCCTCCGCAAGCAACGTGACGGCTACAATCACCCGAGATTCTTCTGAGCAGATGATGAAAAGAATACTATTTACGATGATCGGGCTGCTCGTGGCCGGGGCTGTTCAGTCTCAGTTGCGCAAGGCAGAAGAGGCTTTTAAGCACCACCACTACAAAGAAGCCATTGTTCACTTTGACAAGGCAATCCGCAAAGACCTGGATAATGACGAAGCGATCACCAAAATGGCCATCTGCTTCTGGAAAACGAACCAGCTCCCTGAAGCTGAATATTGGTTCACAAGGGCGGCTTTGATGAACGATGACCCCGAGGTTAAGCTCATGTATGCTCAGGTGTTGATTGCCAATAAAAAATATGAGAAAGCAGCCGAGTGGCTCTCCCGCTATATCAATGCGGTAACCAATGAAGACAAGATCCATCATGCTTCACAGCTTAGAACCTGGGCGGAGGCACTGTATTCGGGTGCATTCCGTGACGACGACTGCAAGGTGGTGCCGGCAAGTGTCAATTCGTATGCGCTTGATTTTGCGCCGGTGCTTCATCAAGAGCGACTGTACTTTGTAACCAACCGGAGAGGGGTGCGCCATCGATCAGGGCAATATGACCCGTGGACAGGCATGCGGTTTACCGATATCTTCGTCGCTGATAATGAAGGTGAAGGCGTGCTCACAAATGAGCGTCCGGCAGACGATTTCCCACTCACCGCCTTTCACGATGGTCCGGTGACCTTCAGTAGTGACGGGAATGAAGCTTACGCAACGGTTTCTGATTTCGAAGACAACAAGCGCCACTACGATGACAGCAACAACACACGGGTGAAGATCGTTCGCTTTGTGCGCAGTGCTGACAACACGTGGGTGCGTTCCGGAGACCTTCCTTTCGCAAGCCGTGAGTACAATACTGCACATCCTACGCTGAGTGCAGACGGCAGAACGCTCGTCTACGCGGCTGACAAACCGGGCGGCTTCGGTGGTATGGACCTGTACACCGTTGAACGAAACGAGGCCGGAGAGTGGGGTAGTCCGCGTCTGCTCGGGGCACACATTAATACCCGCGGAAACGAGACATTTCCTTACCTCCACGAAAATGGAAGCCTCTACTTTGCCTCCAACTGGCACCCCGGATTTGGCGGCATGGATATTTTCAGAAGTGCAGCAGATGAAAAAAGTTGGGGAATTCCCGAAAACCTCGGATTACCGCTGAACAGTGAACGAGATGATTTTGGTATCTGTTTCGAGGAGAAAGGCGAGAGCGGTTTTCTTTCTTCTAACCGCAGTGGAGATGGCAAAGATGAGATCCTGTACTTCCGGTATATGGTTGGGCGGCGTATCGCAGGACAATTGCGCGAGTGCACATCGCTTCAGCCGATAGCGAACGCACAGATTACGCTTGAGGGAAAAGAGAAGTATATTGATTATGCTTTTACAGATAGCGATGGCCGATTTAGTTTTACCGTTTCTGAAGGGAATGAATTTACGATAAGCGCCGAAAAGCAAGGCTTTCTGTCCGATGATGCATGTAACGCAAGCACAAACTGCAAACTCGAGGATGTGCCTGAAGGGGGGGCTGTAAACGTGCAGCTTGCCCTTGCAGCCGAGCCTCGACACGGTGATCACCTTGGGTACCTCTGTGGAACGGTGCGCAACGATTTGTATGGAAACCCGCTTCCTAACAGCACAATCCGATTGTTGCACGGCAGCGGTGAGGTAGTAGCCGAAGCAACCGGCATCACAGGATCTTTCTTCATTCCCGCCCGTAAGGGCGAAACCTACAGGCTTATGGTAAGCCGGCCGGGCTTCTTCAACTTTGAGCATGAACTGGTGCTTACACCTTCTTATGATGGCTGCCATGAAGTACAGGTCAACCTAACGCCCGATCGTCGCGAAATACCGGCACCCCTGGTGCTGGAAGAAGTAGACCTTGACGAGGGAGTTGTCATTGAACTCTACCACATTTATTTTGACCGCGACAAGGCGACCCTCCGTGACGAGGCTGTTCAGGATCTCGAGACCTTCTACACGTTGCTGCAGCAATACCCTTCTATACAAGGTGAAATCATGGCGCATACCGACTCTCGTGCGAGTGACGGCTACAACCAGGAACTCTCTCAACGCAGAGCAGAATCTGTGAGGGGCTACCTTATCGGTAAGGGAATTGCACCTGATCGACTGACGGCAAAAGGCTATGGCGAATCCAGACTCATCAACCATTGCGAAGACGGCGTCTCGTGCAGCGAAGAACAGCACCAGCGCAATAGGCGGGTAGAGTTCAGGGTTACAGGCATCGATAAAGAAATCGACGTGAAGAGTTCAGAAGGGCAGCGTTTCTCAGATGAGGTTCAGCCTTAAACCACCACGTTGATGATCCGCCCCGGAACCACAATGACTTTGCGCGGCTCTTTACCTTCGAGGTATTGAGCCGCTTTTTCATGGTCAAGCACTTCCTTCTTAACCGAATCCTGTGACATGTCAAGGGGCAGGTCAATCTTGAAGCGTACTTTACCATTGAACTGTACAGGATAGGAGAATGACTTCTCGATGAGGTAGTCTTCGTTCCATTCCGGCCAATTCGCATCGGTCACTGACCCTTCATGGCCCAGTTTAGTCCACAACTCTTCGGCCATGTGAGGTGCGTAAGGAGCCAGCAGAATGCTAAGGGGCTCAAGTGCTTCGCGGTGGCAGCACTCTTGCTCAGTAAGCTCGTTCACGCAGATCATCATCGCACTCACCACAGTGTTCCACGAATGGCGGTCAAGGTCTTCAGTAACTTTCTTGATGGTCTTGTGCACTGATTTGCGCATGTCAGCGGTCGGGGTGTCATCGCTGATGCTGACTTCGTTCTGATCATTGTGGTAAAGACGCCACAGTTTCCGCAGGAAGTTGTGCACCCCGTTGATGCCTTTGGTGTCCCACGGTTTATGCTGCTCTACCGGACCCAGGAACATCTCGTAACAACGGAGGGTGTCTGCGCCGTACTCCATCACGAGTTCATCAGGAGTTTGCACGTTGTACTTCGACTTTGACATCTTCTCCACCTCAGAGCCGCAGAGGTATTGCCCTTTGTCGTTCAGCACAAATTCAGCATCGGCGAACTCTGAGCGCCACTTCTTGAAGCCTTCAACGTCGAGCACATCGTTGTCTACAAGGGAGATATCAACGTGGAGACGTTGCGTCTGGTACTCTTTGCGCTTGTCAAAGGAGACAAATTTGTTTTGGTCTTTGACCCGGTACACAAAGCTCGACCGCCCCTGGATCATCCCCTGGTTGATCATCTTTTTGAAAGGCTCGTCAAAGCCAATGTAACCGCGATCAAACAGGAACTTCGTCCAGAAACGACTGTACAACAGGTGTCCGGTCGCATGTTCGGCGCCGCCCATGTAAAAGTCAACCTGGCCCCAGTAGTCGGAGCGCTCACGGCTGCAGAAGGCCTCGTCATTGTGCGGATCCATGTAGCGCAGGAAGTACCAGCTTGATCCTGCCCAGCCCGGCATGGTATTGGTCTCCATTCGGTCACCGCGCCAGACGTTCCAGTCTTCTTTTTTCGCTCGGGCCAGGGGTGGCTCGCCATCTTCGGTAGGTAGGTATTTGTCAACCGGAGGGAGCGTCACCTGCTCGTCTTCGATGATTTTCGGCACCCCATTTTCGTAGTAAACCGGGAAGGGCTCTCCCCAGTAGCGCTGGCGGCTGAAAACGGCGTCGCGGAGGCGGTAATTCACCTTGCCCGTGCCCACACCGATGGCCTCCAGTTCTGCAATCGCCCTGCCAATGGCAGCTTCTCCCGAAAGACCATTCAGAAATTCAGATTCAGCAATAGGGGTTGACTTGTCAGTGTGCGCCCCTTCACTGATATCGACACCTTCGAAAATATTCGGGATCGGAATGCGGAAATGTGTGGCGAAATCCCAGTCGCGCTGATCACCGCACGGAACAGCCATCACAGCGCCTGTGCCATAAGACGCCAATACGTAATCACCAATCCAGATCGGCACCTTGCTGCCATTGAACGGATGCAACGCATGGGCACCGGTGAACTGACCGCTGATATCTTTCGTGTCGTTTTGCCGTTCGCGCTCGCTTCTCGCAGCAGCTTTCTGAACGTACTCGTTCACGACATCTATGTAGTCACTTGTGGTGATTTTCCCCACCAGCGGATGTTCCGGAGCGAGCACCATAAAGCTGACTCCGAAGATGGTGTCGGGGCGGGTTGTGAAGACTTCGATGGCATCGTCATGTCCGTCAATACCAAAGAGCACACTGGCTCCTTCAGAACGTCCGATCCAGTTTCGCTGCACTTCTTTAATCGAATCGCTCCAGTCAATTTTGTTCAGGTCATTCAGCAGGCGTTCGGCATAAGCTGTGATGCGCATGATCCACTGGCGCATCTTTTTCTGTTCTACGAGATGCCCCCCGCGCTCAGACCGGCCGTCTTTGACTTCGTCATTGGCAAGCACTGTTCCGAGAGCCGGACACCAATTGACTACCGAGTCAGCGAGGTACGTCAACCTGAAATGCATCAGGATCTTCTGCTGCTGCACATCGGTCATGCTTTTCCAGTCAGTGGCAGTGAATTCACCGCTGAAATACTGTCCGAACAACGGGAACTCCTCAGATGAGAGTCCCTTCCACCAATCGTCTTCAACGGCGGCGTTGACATTATAGGTGCCGTTCTCTTCGAATTTGGCAACCAATGTGTCTATTGCTTCGGCTTTATCGGTGTCAGTGTTATACCATGAATCAAAAAGGCGGGCAAAGATCCACTGTGTCCACGTGTAATAGGTAGGTTCACTCGTGCGCACTTCCCTGCTCCAGTCATAACAAAAGCCAAGCTGATCGAGCTGCTCCCGATACCGCGCGATATTTTTTTCCGTTGTGACTGCCGGATGCTGTCCGGTCTCAATCGCATACTGCTCGGCGGGGAGGCCGAACGAATCATATCCCATCGGATGAAGCACGTTATACCCACGGTGCCGCATGTAGCGTGCATATACGTCAGAGGCGATGTATCCAAGCGGGTGCCCTACGTGAAGCCCGGCGCCTGAAGGGTACGGGAACATGTCAAGTACGTAGTACTTTTCCTTGTTCGGGTCTTCGGTTACACGGTAGGTGTTTTGCTCCTGCCAGTGTTGGCGCCACTTCTTCTCAATGGCTCTGAAATCGTACTCCATCACACGAAAATTTACTCGCGAAAATAGGGCTTCTCTATGGTTTCGCCGCGAAAGCGGCGGATGTCAGATTACCACTGTACAGCAAGTTTACCCGTAGTGTGGCGCTCTTCAAGTGCTTCGTGGGCTTCAGCCAGCCGGTCGATCGGATAGACACCTCCTGACCGGGGAGCAATCACACCTTCCTGATATAGTTCCATCAGGCGCTCTAGCCCTTCTGCAATGCGCTCAGGTTTGTGGTCGGCTATTTTAAGCATGTTCACGCCAACAATTGACTGACTCTTAGCCATGCAAAGCAGTGGAATGAATAGCCCCATCTTCCAGAGCAGACGAAGTGTAGCCAGCTTACCTCCTTTCATGCCGGCACGTTCAGCAGCGCCGTACAAGACGAGGCGGCCACCAGCACCCAGCAGCCTCATGTCTTTTTTGAAAGTGCTTCCAGCGATGGCATTGAAACTGAGGTCAAGTCGCGCCTCGCCCAGGAGTTTTCGAATTGCCTCTTCGTAGTCGGTTTCTCGATAATTGATTGGGTGATGGACGCCCATTTCACGCAGTTGCTGAATTTTTTCTTCGCTTCCGGCGGTGGCGTAAATCTCACAGCCTTTCCAAAGGGCTAGTTGCGTGAGCGCCGTACCCACACCTCCTGCTGCAGCATGGATCAATACGCGCTCACCCCGGTGAATGTTGGTAGACTGAAAAGCGGCGTGCCATGCGGTGGTGTATTGCGTACCAAAGGCACAGGCTTCGGCCAGACCCAATTCAGCAGGAACTTCAACAACACCGGTCAGCCGGGTCACGCAATACTCGGCATATGCTCCAAATCGTGTCATGGCTGCAACTCGCTTGCCAACAAGTGTGTCATCCGCACCGGGACCAACTTCTTCGATGGTACCCACAAGGTCGTAGCCCAACACAGAGGGCAAAGGCGGCGCTTCACGGTATAAGCCCTGACGGGCCATAACATCTGCAAAATTCAGGCCGAATGCTTCTACGCGTATACATACTTCACCCGATTTTGGCACCGGGCGCTTCATTTCTCGGATTTCAAAGGCATCAGCGGCATTGCCGTTGCGCACCAAAACGGCAGCTCTCATAAATAAGTGTTTCAACAAAGATGCCAAAACATTAAAAAGGGCATAAAAAAAGCGTCGCTAAACAGCGACGCTTTCTGATGTGTAGGGATATTGTTAGCGCAGTACAAAACGTTCGGTAACGGCATGATCACCAATTTGCATGCGCAAGAGGTAAACACCTGAGGCCAGACCGTTACGATTGATTTGAATGTTGTTTTCTCCTGTTGAGCTCCGGCCTTCAAAGAGCTGCAACACCTGACGGCCGGTCATATCCAGCAAGGTGAAATTGACCTCCGCAGCAGCAGAAAGGTAGTAACGGAGCAGCGCGTTTTGTTCTGCCGGGTTAGGCGCTATGCTGTACCTGAAGTTTGAAGCAATGTCGTTCACGCTCAAATCGGTTTCATATACCACGTCAATATTGATGTCATCCATATATACATGGTTCCCACCCCGACCTTCAAAATCAAACTTCACCCTAAAACCGTCGACCAGAAAGTCAGGGTTGTCGACCACAATGGTGTTTTCTGCCCATTCATTGAGTCCTGAAGGAACGAAGGGTGAATTCTGAGGTTCTGCGGTTGGTAAGTCGGTGAAGCCGCGGTGAACCTTGCGCAGGGCCCAGGTTTCACCGCAGTCTTTTGACACGCTGACTTTGATGCGGTCATCGGTTTCATCAGGGAGGTTGCAATACGACCAACGGTAGGAGACGGTTGCGTACAAGGCGTCGGTGAGGTCCATGGTGGACGAGGTCAGTTCATCATTGCTCATCTCCACGTTGTTGTTTCGATTTCGGATACGGATACAGCTGTTTCCTGTATATGCCGTAACGGAGGTTTCTTCCCAGGTTACGTTATCGTGCTCGTTGAAAATAAACCACTCGTTTTCATCGAGGCCATCTTCAAAGCTATCTGTGAAAGGGTCTTCCAGGGCATCAGAGGGCAATACACGGATGTAATCGTTCCTGGTGGCTGAAACAGACTCAAACCCGTCGCTCACGGTGAGGGTTACCGAGTAGATGCCGGGCTCGTCGAAAGTCACCATAGGATTTCTGTGCTCTTCTTCGTTGCTACCCTCAATGGTAAATGTGCCGAAGTTCCATGACCACTCGCTAATGTTATGGTACGAGTAATCATTCATTTGAACAGAGTCTCCGGCGCAGATGACCACGCGGTCTGCGTCGAACTCTGCAGCACAAAGCACACTTTCTTCAAATACGCCCGTTGCTTCAAGGTTTTGCTCTGACCATAGATCGTTACGGTCTGCTACGTTTGAGAAGGCCGCGGTGCGCATGCGCGAACGCTGACCGGGAGTGAACATTCGTGAACAGTACGAATAATCCATATAATTCTGCACGTTGTCAAGGGAGCCACATGATTCACCATCGAGTATGCAGCTCGTCCAGCCGACGGTCAGTGGGGTATCAGCGACACCGTCGTCGGTGTCACAATTTGAAGCAAGGCCGGGGTTGTTTGTAGGTCCCCACGGGTGCATCAGGTTGAGCCAGTGGCCCACCTCGTGTGTGAGGGTGCGCGAACGAAATACATTCGAGGTGCCCATATCACCGGTATAGTCATGCAAGAGTACGATACCGTCTTCATCTTCCATCCAGGGGTTGTCAACGCTTCCGGGTAAGAAGGTATAGCCGGCAGCACCACCGGCATCAGCGCAGACCCATACGTTCATGTACATTTCACGCGGCCAGAAAATCAAGCTTTTCATTTGATCATCGCCCTGGTAAGTCAGGCTGCTTTCAATTCGGTTGATGCCTTTAGTGCAGTTGCCTTGCGGGTCGCGTTTAGCTAACCTAAATTCAATGTGGATGTCACTTGGCAGGTCTTCAAAAGCATCTACTACATCTGCAACATCTTCATTCAAAAGACGGAAGTCACGGTTGAGTACTTCCATCGCGCTGTATACCTGTTCGTCGGAGATGTTCTCGGGCCCATTGTCGTGGATGATGTGAAAAACCACCGGAATGATCAGTAATTGATCGTCACCTCCTGATGAACGATAAACCGCTCCTTCTTCTTCGAGCTGGCGATTAGCGCGCTCGGCATCCGCACGGAGATGCGGAAAACGCTGAAAGATCTTTTCAGTCTCTTCAGTTTGTCCGCAGTATTTGATATCCTGCGCTTGCGCAGAAAATGAAATAAAAATAAAAAGGGCAAGGGCACCAGGCAGTAAAAATCTCATCATCCTTTAGGTTTAGGAGCCTTAAATTTAACTCTCAAATGGTACAATTGTATAGCACCATACCCTAAAACAACGCAAGAAATAGGATTGCTGTTCAATCAGAAGTGTCT
Source organism: Flavobacteriales bacterium (assembly GCA_018402085.1). GTDB lineage: Bacteria > Bacteroidota > Bacteroidia > Flavobacteriales_D > Sanyastnellaceae > Sanyastnella. The sequence goes on from JAGYJM010000002.1 coordinate 3,426,562, forward strand.
TACAAAGGTTCAGACGACACGGTTAAGGCGAGCTTAGACAAGAAAAGCCGTGGATTAAAAACCGAACCTGCTACCTCAAGATGGTCACGCGGCCTGTGATGACCTGTGTATTCTCAGCACTAGTAGCTCTGAAGCGAAGCTCCCACACGTAGACATCATTCTGCACATAATAGCCGCCACTCTGATAATTTCCATTCCACCCTTCACCGGGTACGGTTGTCTGGTATACAATATCACCCCAGCGGTTCCATATCCGAAACAGGTACTCTTCAGCCAGTACACCACCGCCAATCACAGGTGCAAAAACCTCATTTAACCCGTCATTATCAGGGGTAAATGCATTCGGTACGTAGATCGAGGTCTCGCTTTGTACACCGATAATGTTGCAAGTGGTATCCGCACAGCCAAAGGCGTTTTCTGCGATAAGGCAGACTTCATAAGTTGCGAGGTCAACCGGAGGCAGCTCAAGCAGGGGCTCTTCTTCGGTACTTGCACCTAAGCCCCCGAAGTCCCAGATGTATGTTTCTGCATTGTCAGAGAGGTTGATGAAGTCAACCACGTTATCAAGCGTGGTTACCGGGTTGGGTGTCCAGGTGAACTGAGCATCCGGGTAATCATACACTTCGATTGGTGTATCGAGGGTATCCGTGAATACGCAACCCTGGTTAGATGTAACCGTCAGGGAGGGCTCGTAAATGCCCGGAGTTGCGTAGGTGTATGATATATCGGAGCAGGTAGGCAGAATAGTACCATCTCCCATGTCCCACTCGCAAATTCCAAAGAAAGACTCGTCAGTAGCGTTCACCAGGTTGGTAGTCACCGGGAAACAACCTTCGAGGGTGTCTGCTGAAATGGTAACATTTGGTAAGGCAAAGTTTTGTACCGTAATGGTATCACTGGCCGGAGCATTACAGCCGTCGGTTACAAATAACACAAACTCACTCTGGTTCAGGTTGGCCGGACACACGGAGAGGTTTGGCGTGGTGGCAAGGGTGTCGTTCGCAGGAAATTCTACCCAGGTGTATTGAAGTTGTCCGTTGCCGCCCGAGGCATCCGAGTTGAACTCCAGGCATTCACCATTACAGATTTGGTAGAAGGTTTCCGGACCCACGCTGACGGAGATCACTTCAGGTAAAACGGCAGTAGAGCTCAGGGTGTCGGAAGTGCAACCATTGCCGTCTGTTGCCACAACAAAAGCAGTCAGAGAATCTGCCATGGTAAACACGTAGGGATTCTCCGCTGAAAGTGGGTTGGAGGGAGGTGTATTTCCGTACCACTGATAAGTGAAGTTGCCGTCACCACCGGAGGCTTCGGCGCTGAAGCTAACCTCGTCTCCTACGCAATAGACATCACTGTCGATATCGACACTCATGCTGATGGCGTCTGACAAGTAGTTGAGTGTTACCAAGGTATCAGCTTCGCAGCCCTGTGCGTCAGTGCCCGTGACGGTGTAGTCTCCCGCAAGCAGGTTGTTGAAAATCCCAAGGTTATTCGTTTCACCGGTTTCGAGCAGCGTGAAAGTCACGGCAGAAGCAGATTCAGCATCTATGATTCCCGTTGCTTCTTCAAAACATGCGGGCTCTGTTATGGCGACGTCGTCGAGGAAATAGGGTGGGTTTTCAAGCAGTTCCACTTCTCCTTGCAGGGTGCAGCCAATGCTATCTGTAACAGTGTAGGCATAGCTTCCTGCACAAAGTTCGTCTACTGTTGCTGTCGTTTCCGGGAGGGTTGACCAGGTGTAGCCAAATGGTTCAAACCCGCCGCTGACGATGAGTTCAATGCTTCCGTCGCAGGCCTCGAAGCATAGGGCATCGGTAAATACTTCTTCTGCCTCGAGGGGAGCACCAACATTGATGAATACAGAATCTTGTGAAGCGCAGTCGAACACATCAAACACGGTGACAACAAACCAGTCTGAGTTTTCTGGGCTGACAGTGGGGTTGGGAGTGTCAAGGCCCCCATTCGGATAACCTCCATTGTCTTGCCATTGGTAGGCATCACCTCCGGCAGCATTCAACTGCACTTCATCGCCATCACAAATAAAAATCTCTTCTCCGGCCTCTGCTTGGGGCAGCGGTTGAACAGTTACGGTGACTTCATCGGTAGCGCTGCACTGGGCATCGCTCACAGTGACTTCAAATAAGAGATCTTCAGGCACACCGGTATCATTGGTTGCTGTGACGGTGGGCTCCGGTAAAGTGTTGTCATCGAGAAACGCGCTGTTGTTCCACTCATACGTGTATCCATTAACGTCTGCTGTGCCGATGGTCAGGTCTGCCCCAGAGCAGAGGGTCTGGTCTGCCCCCGCATCTGCCAGAGGAATAGGAACCTCATCGATTTGAATGCATGTTCCAGGGGCAATGACGCAACCGTTCGCATCGGATACCTGATCGATGCAGAAGGCTCCGGAGAGGTTGGTGGTAATCGCTGCCTGGTCGCTATTGGCAACAGTTTGGAATGCTGTGCCATCAATGCTGTAGTCAATCGTGTAGGGGCTTGCGCCTGTCAAGTCAATCAGCACATCTACTGAAGCGCCGGCACAAAAGCTCGTGTCTCCAAAAGCGAATACAGCGTCTGGCTGCGGGTCAACCGCTACGTTCACCGGGTCGGAGTCGGTGTCGTTCACGCAGCCGGTGGCGTCGGCTACACTGTCAACAAACCAGAGGGTGCTGTCGCTAACGGTATAGGTTGAAACGGCGTTGTTGAAGGTTACCGTTTCGGTGAAGTCGATGGTGCCGTCAGCACCTGAATCGTTGGCGATGGTGACTTCCCAATCGCCTGTACCGCTAAGTTCGAGCTGAAGGTCGAGGTTTTCGCCCTCACAGAGGCTGCCTCCGCCGCTGAGGGTGGCTTCAGGAAGCGGATTCACTATGACATCGGCTGTGCCGTCAACAACACCCTGGCAGGCGTCATTTTCTACACTCAATAAACTGTAAGAGCCAGGATCACTCACTTCGAATGTAGTCGTCAGATCGTTCACAGGGCCCACCGGACTATCCGGCGCTTCTGCGCCGTCAATGGCATAAGCAAAGGTATAAGGGCCATCTCCGGTAAAATCAACCGTCAGTTCAAGCGTTTCACCCTCACAGATCGTTCCTCCACCCGAAAGTGCAGCTGTGGGTGCTTCAACGATCGTAAACGGGGTGCCCGCGGCGATTGAAATCACATCTGCGCCCAGGTCTACTACCCCGCTGCCGTCATCGTCTCCGGCTACTGCCGAAATGTAATATTCGGTTCCGTACTGTAAGGTGCCCGGCAGGTCAAGGTCATTCGCAACATCCCAGAGCGGCTGATCGTTGACATAGTAAACGACCCCGAGTTGCTCGCCCGGATCACTGTGAATGATAAACGACAGCACATCGTTCGGGTCGAGAACCTCATCGCCATTGTGAATGGCCTCCAGCAGGCCGTCGTCGCATACCGTAAGCGGGTCAGAATCCATGGTGCCGGCGAAGGTGAGAATCGGACAAGAGAACGGGTCAAGAGTAATCGTAAATGGGTTGCAATCGTTCGCGTCAGTAATCGTGAAGGTATGACCATCTTCAGGCACCAGCGGGTCACTGGTGTATTCAAAGCTTGCGCCGCCATTGTTGGTGACGAGCTGACCGGGCAGATCTACTGAGTAACTGTTCGGATCACCACCGGTAATCTCAAAGAAGAACTCGAATGTTTGTCCGGTCAGCGCGCATAAGGTATCCAAGCCGATCACTTCCGGAGTTCCGTTTATAACAACCTCCACGTTGCCCTGAGGAGAGCCGGTGCAGACCGGGTTTCCAGTACCGGTAATGGAGGTGATCTCATAGGTCGTAGTAGCGAGCGGCGTAACGGTGTATAGTTGTCCGTCAACCACGTCATCAAGCACCTCTGTAGTGGTGTTTCCGTTTTCGGCGGCGCTGATTTCGAGGTCAGCCGGCCCATTGGTCACGTTGATCACGAGCTCTCCTGTTTCACCGTCGCACAGTGCAAGCCCGGCGGCAAAGGAGGCGTCAGGAATAGGGTTTACAGTAATTGTAACCTCATCATTCAGAATATTCAGACAGGTATTGGCACCGTCGGTGAAGTTCGTTAGCGTGTAAACGGTGGTGTTCACCGGGCATTCTTGCACGATATACACGCTATCAATCATGTCATTTACGAGGTCGAGCCCGGCGTAAGTCTGGCCGTTCAGGTCAAATCCGACCGGGCCGGATGCATTGCTGAAGTCGAATGCGAGGTCTGCACATTCGCCTTCGCAAACGGTGGCGTCTCCTGAAGCATCTACGGTAGCGATCGGGGTAACGGTGAGATCGAGCGTATTGTCAACAGACACGTCCATGACGCAGCCGGAGCCCTCATCTGTGGCACTGAGAAGTGTCGCCTGGTAGTCTGCAGCGGGGCAAACCTGGTAAACGTCTCCTGCGGCAACATTGAGGGTGCTGGTGGTGGTTGTGCCGTCAATGATTTCTTCGATTTCAAGGGTGTAAAGCCCTGAGCCAGCCGCAAAAGAGAACGTGATATCGAAGCATTCTCCGGCGCAAATGGCTCCGGTTGGCGCCGCAAAAGCGGCGGATGCCAGGGGTGTTTCGGTCAGCGTTACACAGCTTGCCGGGGAGGCCTCGCAACCGTTGACATCGCTGACCAGATCGATGCAATACTGGGTGTCACCATTCGGGTTTACGCTTTCGATGTGACCATCAGTGATTCCGGCAGCGGTGAAGCTGTTTGTTCCGTCAGACCAATCGACATCAAAAGGACCGTTGGCTCCGAGTGCGAAGACGAGGTCAAAGTTGTCGTTAGCGCAAACGGTAGCGTCAGCCTGCAGTTGCGCCGTAGGAAGCGGGTTCACGGTGATGGTACGTGAGAGATTGACATCAGCAACACATCCGGTTCCGGCATCGGTCAGTTGAAGGAGTTCAAAGGAGGTGGTGTTTGCCGGTGAATTGGCCAGGTTCCAGGTGAATGGTGACGCGTTGATGATGATGGGAGAGGCTTCTCCGGCTAAATCATGCGTGAGTTCCCACGGCCCGGTGCCGGTGAGTTCCAGGTCAAACGACACGGCCTCGCCCTCACAGATAGTGACATCTGGAGAGACCAGCAGTCCGGGAAGATCATTCACAATTACATCTGTGCCTGCCGCAACAGTGTTGGCGCAGAAAGGAGCATCGGTGTACTGTACATTGGTAATAGAATAGGTGGTGCCGGCAGCGGGTGATACATTCACAAGGTCTCCGTTTGTAGCGATGATTGGCGACGCCGGTGTTCCGTCATTCGGGTCGTAGCTTACCTCGTAAGACCCTGCCTGATCAATCAAGAGCTCAAGGTCAAGTGCATCACCGGCGCAGATGGGCGCCGGATCAGCGAAAGCGGCTGTTACCTCGGGGCGAACGGTAATGGTTACGCTACTTGGGACGTCGTAGGTGCATACCGGCACATTGCCGTCTGTGACCAGTTGCAGGGTGTACGTGGTGGTGACTGAGGGGCAGACTTCAAAAACTTCCTGGTCGTTGAGCACGCCGGTAGCTTCAAGGGTACCGGTTTCTTCATTGAGAAGCTCAACGTTGAAAGGGCCCGTTCCGGTGAAACTAAAGGAGATATCGGTGCATGCTCCTTCACATATTGTGGCATCGCCCGCAATGCTGCCGGTGGGCGGTTCAACACTTTCTACGGTGATGACAGTGTCTCGTGAACAATCAGCAAGCGCAAGGTCGGTGATGGTTACGGTGTAGTCATCTCCGGTGAGTCCGGAGATGTCTTCTGTTGCCTCGCCTGTGGCAGGCCAGTTGAAAGTGTATGGACCACCGGCCCCGTTGACGGTCAGGTCAATGGCTCCGTCGTTTCCTGCACATGATTCGTCTGTAATCACAGCATCAATGGAGCTGATGGCGACATTGACCGTGAGCGTATCGAGTACATTACAAGCGGGGTTGGCGTTGAGCGCGGTCACTTCGTATTCAGTGGTCACCGAAGGAGACAGGGTCTGTTGCGGGTCATTTGTAGGAATCACCGAGAGGTCACCACTGACCGGGTTCCAGTCGAACTGACTGTCGCCCGCGGCTTCCACGACAACATCACTCCCTTGGCAGATTAAGGTGTCACTGATAGAGAGTTGCAATGACGGGTTGACATTAATAATGACTTGTATCTGGTCGGAGGTGGGGTTTATACAAGCGTCATCAACCGCGTCAATGGTCACCGTGGTGCTTCCGATCATGCTCTCATCGATCTCAACGCAAAGCTCAGCGCTCGCGGGATTGAGACCGGACTGCGTAAAAGCACCTCCCGGGAAAAGCGTTTCGAAGTCACTGCTGAGGCTGATAGAGCGGAAGATATTTGCATTTTCTGCCTCAACGGTTATGCAAAGTGAATCGCCCACGCAAACATCAACCTCGTTGTCAGCAATTTGAGTGGCGTCGTCATTGATGTCCTGGATTTCAGGCAATAGAAAATTCGTAGGTGTGGCGTCGCATGACCTCACCACAAAAGCGATGGTCTCCTGAATGGTGCCTACATAATCAGCGCCATCAAACATGTCAATTTGCACCGCTACAGCATAGGTGCCGAACATCATGGGAGCATCGAAGGTGATGGTGCCGGCGACGTCATCGAAAACGAGTCCAGGAATGGGCTCGTCGCAAGGCTCAATGAGCGGGGCGTCTGCTCCGCCAATGGTTTGTGGACAGACCAGTGATAGATCGAGCGTGTAACCTACCGGGTTGGCAATGTCAAGGGTATAGTTCACGGGGTCACCAGCACAGGCATATGCGATGGGCAGGTTCAGTTGCGGCACGGCTGAGTCGGTGCAACCTGCGACTGTGGGATTCAGGGTCGCGGCAATGTAGGCAGTGGGAAGCGCGCCATTGTCCATGTTGATGAAGTAGTTCCAGTCACCGGCGGCCCACGAAAGTTCCCATTCGCAGGCAGGGTCGAGGGTTACCTCTTCGTAATAAGTAAGTTGTTGGGTGCCTGGTATAAAGCCTCCGTTGCAACTGGAATTTTCAATTTCGGACGGGCACAAATCAGAGATGTCATCGACTGATTGCAAGGGTAAGTTGACCGAGAATGGTAAAGAGCACCCGTTCGGAATGAAGAACACGTTTTCCTGAATCGTGGCCGGGGTTGCTCCAAAACAGTCTTTATATAAGGTTAATGTGATTCCATAGTCATCACCTCCCAGGCAGGTGTAGGTAATGTTCCCCCCGAGGATATGATTGGCACTCGTGTCAAGAGTGACAAAAATGAGCAGGATGCTCAGTGCTTTTTTGGTCCAACACATATTTCGTCTCTGCAGTATAGCTAGTCAGCCATTGTAACAATCTGACGGTTGTCTGATCGGGTTAGTCAGGCTTTGGTCCTCTTCAAAAGTAATCAATCGCAATGAGAAGCTCTCGCGTGAAATCCTATCGTGGCTTTTGTTATGAAAATGTGACCAAAGTGATAAAAAGAGCCATGAGGCCGTGAACATTTCTAATTTTACGGCGCAAACCGTAGTACAAATCATACGCACATGAAATCACTCTTTACTCTTGCAATTGTCTTGTTTACAGGACACACAGCCTTCTCACAAGGTTGCACTGACCTGTTTTTCTCTGAATACTGTGAAGGTTCAGGAAACAATAAAGGTCTCGAAATTTACAACCCAACGGCAAACCCAATTGACCTCACACCATACGTGGTGGAGCGTTGGTCAAATGGTGCGCAAGCCGTGTCTGACGCGACTGATCTTGTAGGCACCATTGAGCCTTACGGCACATGGGTAATCGTGAACGGCCAGACTGAAGACGTAGAGCTTGGCGGCGGACTGGTGTCTCCGGCGGTTGACCCTGCGATGCAAGCTTTTGCAGACCAGCTTGACAACCCATACCCGGCACCAACTTATATGAACGGTAACGATGCCATTCTGCTCGTGAAGAACGGGAATGTTGTGCTTGATATTTTTGGTAAGCCGGGTGAAGACCCCGGAACAGCCTGGACTGACAACGAAGCAGCAGGCTACACTTCTACCGATGGTGGAACGTGGTTGACGGCGAACCATACCCTTCGTCGTAAGTCTAATATCACCGAAGGTGTCACTGTTCCGCCGGTTGCCTTTTATGCGCTTGCAGAATGGGACAGCCTTCCGAACAACACATGGGATGGCCTTGGATCGCACGCATGCGCATGCGACCCCAATGTTGGCGTAGAAGACCTCCAAACACCGGTAGAGTTCAACATTTTTCCGAATCCGGTGACAGAAGGGAAAATGCAAATCACCTCGAACCTTCCTATTGTACAGGTTGAGGTGTACGACCAAAACGGTCGTCGCGTGATCCTTGAAATGGTTGAAGCAGGCTCGACCAGCTACGTGCTGATGACAGAAGAACTCGAATCAGGCATCTACGTAATGAACGCGCTTCTCGAAGGTCGTCGCACCTTCTCGCAGCGTGTGGTTATTCGTTAATTGAATTCCTAAAAGGCCGTTCAGTTTTCTGGACGGCCTTTTCTTTCCCTAATTTTTCGGAGTAATGCGTTTTCTATTCACTCTCCTCATTGGCCTTTCGGTGCTGGCGGTAAATGCGCAACAAGGAAAAATTACCGGCACCATCTCCGATGAAATTACCGGCGAATCGCTGATTCAGGCAACGGTGGTCTTTCAGCCCTCCGGTGGTTCACCACAAGGAGTGTTGACAGATTTTGACGGCCGCTTCTCTATTGAGCTTGACTACGGCACGTACACGATGAAGATCAGCTACGTCGGTTATGAGCCGATTGAACGAGAAGTCGTTCTGAACAGGCCTAAAATCGACCTGAATGTAAAGCTAGAGACCATCATGCTTCAGGAGGCGATGGTCACCGCAGATGTAGCCATCGAGCGTGAAACACCTGTGGCATTCTCTAATATCAAGCCCGCGCAAATCGAAGAAGAACTGGCCTCTCAGCCGCTTCCGATGATTCTTAATACAACTCCGGGTGTTTACGCCACGCAAGAAGGCAGTGACGGCGGCCCGTCAGTGACCATTCGAGGCTTCAAGCAACGCAACGTATCGGTTATGATTGATGGTATTCCGGTGAACGATATGGAGAATGGAGCGGTATTCTGGAATAACTGGTTCGGGCTCGACCTGGTGACCCAAACGATGCAGGTGCAGCGGGGTCTTGGGGCTTCGAAACTAGCCCTTCCTGCTATCGGTGGCACCATCAACATCCTGACCCAGGGTATCGAAGCCAAACGCAAAACCATGGTAAAAGCTGAGGGTGGAACCACCGGAATGGGGCGGGTGACTCTCGGACATACTTCAGGCCGCCTCGATGGGGGCTGGGGCTACACCCTCGCCGGAAGCTACCGTTACGATGACGGATGGGTAGACCAACAGCGTTCGAGCGCATGGTTCTACTACGCCAAAATTCAGAAAGAGCTCGGTGACCATATGATCAGCCTGTCAGCTATGGGAGCGCCCTCTGTGAACCACACCAAAGCTTATCAGCAGAGAATCCCGACCTACAGCAAAGAGTTTGCCCGTGATATCTTCAGAGGCTCCGACGAACTCTATGAGCAAATGCGCGAGTACAGTGCCCGTTACTGGACCATCAGTAACGATAACCAACTGGGTAATGTTTATCCGACGCCGGCTGCAGAACAAGAAGCCATAGCGCAGTTGAATGAGGAGTTCGGCTATGAATCAAGGCAAGACTTCGAAGAGCTCATGACGCAGTATGACTTCATCGACACGACCAATGTACTCGAGAAAGGACCCCGGTACAATGTACACTGGGGGAACCTCAATGGTGAGCCCCAGTATGAGCGCGAAAACCGCTACCACAAGCCGCTCTTCTCCCTACGCCACTCCTGGAGAGCGAATGATAAATTTTTTCTCGTCAATAACCTCTACGCGTCTTTTGGTCGTGGCGGTGGAACCTCACTGCGAACAGGGGGAAGTTCACTCGGCGCAGGAGACTTTAATGACAACGCTCAAATCGATTTTCAACGCTTCTGGGATGCACATACCCAACCCGGTATTTTCGGCGGTGACCCCCCGCCAAACGCGGGATGGTATCTGAGAAGGGCCTTTAATAACCACTATTGGTTCGGCTTGCTCAGCACTTTTAATTATGAAATCAACAAGAAGTGGAACCTCTCAGGGGGTCTCGATCTCCGCGACTACCGCGGTGAACACTATGCTGAGGTGGATGACCTCCTCGGAGCACAATACTTCATTGACAACCAGGGCAATCAAAATGAACTGCCTGAAAACGCAGTTGTTGGCGACCGCGTGAGCTACTACTACGACTCGTTCGTTCGCTGGGGCGGAGTATTTGGCCTCCTTGAGTACAAAGACGAACTCTGGACCGCCTTCGCTAACGTCAGTGCGGTCTACCAGGGATATAACCGCGTTGACTACTACGCACGGCAGGATGTCATTGTTGATGACATCATTTATTACCAGCAGCTAAGCGTTAATGATGCATTTGTGTTGGATAATGAAACCGGGGATACATTTGTGGCGCAAGACCCTGAAGTAGAACAGATCAATTCAGCAGACGGACTCGAGACCTGGATTGTAAATGGTGATACGCTCAGCAATACAACGGTGGTGATGCATGACGACCCCGAGCGAACCCGCACTTCACAATCTGACTGGAAATGGATTCCCGGCTACACCGTTAAGGTAGGAGGGAATTACAAAATCAATGAATGGCACAGCGCTTTCGTGAACGTAGGGCACCTGAACCGCACGCCCGTTTTGCAAAACGTGATTGGCTTCGATAATCAGTATGTGAAAAACACCAAAAACGAGATCATTAATTCAATTGAGCTCGGGTACTCGTACAGCCGCTATCCGTTCAGTTTTAATGTAAATACGTACTACACAGACTGGAATAACCGCCCTCTCAGTAGCCTGCTTCGCGTACTTATCGAAGACGCGAGTGGGGTAGAACGCACCTTGCGAGCGAACATCCCGTCAATGAGCGCAGTGCACATGGGCTTTGAAGTAGACGGCGCATATCAGTTTAACGAACACTTCACACTTGAAGGCTTTGTTTCTATCGGTGACTGGCGCTGGGATAGTTCTGAAGACGGATTGACCCTGATTGATGAAGAAACGCTGCTTCCGTTTGAAGATCAAGACGGAAATATTGTGACCGTTCAGTACGATGCAGCAGGGGTCTCTGTTGGTGACGCCCCGCAAACACAGTTCGGAGGGTCATTGAAAGTGCAATTCGGTAAGTTTTACCTGAAGCCGCGATTTACCTGGTTCGCAAGGCACTTTGCTGACTTTGATCCGTTCAGCCTTAATGGCGAAAATTCAGGCCGTCAAAGCTGGGAAATACCAGCCTACGGCCTGCTTGATTGCCACGCAGGCTACTCGTTTAAAGTGAAAGATTCACAGGTTGATCTGCGGGTGAGTGGTTTTAACCTGCTCAATACGCTGTATATTATCAACGCCCAGAACAATGACGGATTTGCCTATTTCCTCTATCGGGGCGAAGACGGAAGGTATAATGACGACCTTCGCTATTATTTTGATGAAAACAATTTTGACGCCGCATCGGCAAGCGTATTCATGGGCTATGGCTCACGCGGAAACGTGTCGTTGAGGGTGCGCTTTTAATTCAAGTTTATGCAAAAGCTTAGTTCCTTTTTCTTTTTTCTGCTCATCGCAGGATGGTCGGTTGCACAAACCGACATTGCCGATGCACGAGCCAACTTTAATCTCGACGATGTCGTAACCGTTACCGGAATCGTCACTAATGACGCCAGCCTCGGCTCTGTGCGCTATATCCAGGATGGAAGTGCCGGTATTGCGGTATATCCCGGTCAGAACTGGGACGGTTTCGATGAGCCGATGCCGGGCGACGAGATCACCGTAACCGGACCCCTCACTGAATTCAATGGTCTTCTCGAAGTAGGTCCCGGGATCACTGAGCTTACCATCAATAGCTCTGACAACCCTTTGCCTGCGCCCTTGAGCATTCTGCCTTCTGAGGCTGATGAATCACTCGAAGGTCAACTCGTTACCATTCAAGAGGCGACCTTTTCTCAAGGCGGACAAGTCATTGCGGGCAACAACACCTATGACTTTACTGCTTCAGGCGAGAGCGGAGTGATTTACGTGCGAAACGGAAACTACCTCGTTGATGCGATCTTACCTGCCGGTGCAGTTACACTTGTCGGTGTTGTTTCTCAGTTCGATCCGGATGATAGCGGCGATGGTTACCAGATTCTCCCGCGATCGACGGAAGACATCATTCCTGAATCTCCCATCAATATCGCATCTGTCATTGACCAGATCGAGATCACGCAAACTTCATTTACCCTCACATGGCTCACCGATACCCCCGGAGATTCTCGCGTGGAGTATGGCTTGACCCCGGCACTCGGCCAGGAAGTAGTGGTGGATGAATCCGTAACCTCGCACGCTGTACCTCTTGATGGGCTCACCCCCGGCACAGTGTATTATGCGCGGGTGATCTCTACACAGGGAGAGAACAGCACGGAGAGCCCTGTTCGCGCATTTGCGACTGTCTCGCAGTCGAGCGGAGACATTCTTGTGTATTTCAACCACCCCGTTGACAATACCGTTGCAACCGATGAGCTCGCGCTGAACATCGGAGCCGATATGAATGACACAATTGCTGCCTACATCACAGGAGCGCAGCACACGGTAGATATTGCCGCCTACAACATCAATAATAGCCTCATCGTTGACGCCATCAATCAAGCCCACAGCAACGGGGTGCAGGTGCGTTACATCGCACAGGGTACTAATGCGAATATGGGCATTGATGACTTTGATAGCGGCATACCGGTGCATTACCGCCAGGATGATAACGGAAGCGGAATGCACAACAAATTCATTGTAGTTGATGCAGAATACGTTGATGAAGCTACCGTTCTCACAGGCTCAACCAACCTCACCACCAATAACCTTGTAGATGACCCCAATAACCTGATCATCTTCAAAGACCAGAGCCTCGCCCGCTCTTTCGTGATTGAGTTCAACGAGATGTGGGGTAGTGAAGGCGCTGCGCCCGATCCGGCTAATGCGCTCTTTGGTGAAAATAAAACCATCAATACACCACGCAAATTCATCATCGGTGGTGTGGATGTTGAATTGTATTTCTCACCTACAGACGGCACCAATTCAGCAATACTCGAAGCACTCAATTCAACAGAGTACGACCTCGAATTTGCCCTGCTTGTACTGACCCGTAATGACATTGGCGATGCCATCATTGAGATTGGGGAAAGCATTTTCATCAACCCGATCGGCGCTATCGAACAGGTGAATGTGCAAGGTTCTGAGTTTGACGCACTCGTGGCTGCAGGCATCGAAGTGTACTCGCATCAGGGTATTCCGCTGTCTCTGCATCACAAGTTTGGTATTGTTGATCACAGCCAGCCCCTTGCAGACCCTATCGTGATCACCGGCTCGCACAACTGGTCTACCTCAGCTGAAACCGTCAACGATGAGAATACCGTGATCGTGCACGATGCCACTATCGCGAACATTTACCACCAGGCATTTCGCGGTATTCTGCAAGAAATGGGCGTGAGCGTTGAAGAGATGACGGATCAAGCCACACTCAAGGTATATCCTAACCCTGTGCGCAATACCCTCTTTTTGCAGTCGCCAGAGGGCTTCCGCAATGCAGTGGTGCGGGTGTTGAGTGTTGACGGTCGAGAACTGATGCAGGTCAATTTTAACGGGCCACTCGCTGCGGTCAACGTTGATCAGTTGCCTGTAGGCACCTATATGATGGCCGTTGAACAAGAAGGGAAACGCCAGGTCTTGCGCTTTGTGAAGCACTGACCCCTGAAGATTATTTTATCTGAAAGCCCGCAATTGCGGGCTTTTTTGTGGACAGAAGCAGCAAATAAGACTGGTGTAAATTTGGAATTAGACAAGTCTAAAAATATCTTTGTGTCTACATTGAATGACATGGGAAGACTGCTTTTTATTTGGATTGTACTGTTCGCTGTCAGCATGCCGCTATCGGCTCAGGTGCAGGTTTCGGGAAGGGTGGTCAGTGAAAAAGGGGGGGTGCCTTATGCGTCGGTCGTTTTCTCAGCCATTGAACACAAGGTTGCAGCCGCTGCCGGAGAAGATGGGGCATTTGTGATCACATTACCTCAAGAAGGGGCCTATCTACTCGAAGCTTTTGCGGTTGGTTTTCAGCGCAAAGCGCTGGATGTTGATGTGTCGGCGAAGCAAACAGAGCTTGCTCCCGTGAGGCTTGAACTTGATCTGTTGGAGCTTGACCAGGTGGTGGTAACAGGTAGCAGGTCGCCTGTAGCCAGTTACCTCTCTCCGGTGATTGTGAACCGCATTGACGAACGGATTTTTGAAAGCACACAGGCGCTCAGTCTTTCAGAAGGACTCAGCTTTTCACCCGGACTTCGTGTAGAAAACAACTGTCAGAACTGCGGGTTTACCCAGCTTCGTATGAATGGTTTGGAGGGCGCGTATTCTCAGGTGCTCATCAACAGCCGTCCGGTATTTTCTGCGCTCGCCGGAGTTTACGGACTGGAAATGATTCCTCCCAACATGATTGACCGTGTTGAGGTGGTGAAAGGCGGAGGTTCTGTGCTGTATGGGGGCAATGCTATCGGCGGAACCGTGAATATCATCACGAAAGATCCGCTTGAGAATACCTTTGAAGCCGGAATCAACCAATCAATGATCAATGGTGAAGCGTCTGACAGGGCGTTCAATTTCAATGGCACATTGGTTTCAGACGACTTAAAGCAAGGGATCAGTCTTTATGGGTTCGCGAGAAACAGAGACCATTGGGACGCGAACGGAGATGGTTTTTCGGAGGTGACCTTGCTTGAAAACACCACGTTTGGGTTGAATGCGTACTGGCATCCCGATGACCGCAATAAGCTGCGACTGGATGTGCATCATATTGCTGAATTCAGGAGGGGAGGCAATGACTTTGACCTTGCTCCCCACCAGGCCGCTGTAGCTGAACAGCTTGACCACAGAATTACTCATGCCGGATTGAGCTATGAATGGTTTAGCCGTGATTATCGTCATAAAGTTTCGGCCTACGGCAGCGCTCAATTCACCACCCGCAGAAGTTATTATGGCGGTGGTGGAAGGGTGCTGACCGCAGCTGACAGTCTGACGGCCGAAGACCTGCTGGCGATTAACGCATATGGTAATTCAGAAGACCTGGCAGCGGTTAGTGGCCTCCAGTATGCCTTTACATTGAACGAGGAGCTATTGATTACGGCCGGAAGTGAATGGCAGCACAATAACGTTACAGATGCCATGCCCGGTTACGAGCGCACTATTGAACAAACGGTGAACGCTATAGGAAACTACATGCAGGTGCAGTGGGAGCCTTTGAAAAACCTGAGTATTGTTGGCGGAGTCCGCCATGATCGAGTACATATTAGCGGGTTGTATGATTACAGTGAAGAGTCGTTTAGCCTGAGGCGCAACCTGCCGGTAGTGGTTCCTCGGCTATCGCTGATGTATGAACTGAACGGATACCTGAAGGTTCGTGGGTCTTATGCACAGGGTTACCGCGCTCCGCAGGCGTTTGATGAAGACCTCCACATCGAAACGGTGGGTGGTGCAGCGCGGTTCGTGCGCCTTGACCCTGAGTTGCAGACGGAGACTTCAGACAGTTTTACGGCTTCATTGAATTACGCCCGCCGCGACGGTGATTTGCAGGGTAATATGGTGTTGGAAGGATTCATGACAATGCTGAACAACCCGTTTGTGCTGTCTGATCAGACCGAGCTGGCATCGGGAGTGGCAGTGATTACTAAACGAAATGGCAGCGGAGCAAGGGTGCAGGGCTTGAACCTTGAAGGGCAGGTGGCATACACTTCGAAATGGACTTTCCGCTTCGGCGCAACACTTCAGTCTGCGCGTTTCAACGAGCCTGAAGTATTGTGGGAGCCCGATACGCCGAACGAAGATTTGCCCCAGACACAGACGAGCCAGTTACTGCGCACACCTGAAACGTATGGGTTTGCAACGGTGCAATATCAGCCGGTCAAAGGGGTGACTCTTGATTATTCGGGGGTGTACACAGGGTCGATGCATGTGGCGCATGTCATTGACCCCAACACAGAGTACACGGTGATCAAACGCACCCCCTCTTTCTTTGAACACAACGGCAAGGTCAGTTGCGTCTTAACGCCGAAAGACGCATACACCCTAACCCTTTTTGTCGGGGTGCAAAACATCGGTAACAGCTTTCAAGATGACTTTGACCAGGGCGCTGACCGAGATGCCGGTTATGTATACGGACCCATTCGTCCGCGTACTTTTTTCGGTGGTTTGAAGGTTAGTTTTCGCTGAGGCAAATGGGTACAATGAGCTCGATGGATGTTCTTTGGTGATGAGCGTCACTGATGATCCCGAATGAAAGTCTTTATTTTGGGATCGTGTTCGCATCCCCCGCTTCTGCGGGGAGAAAAGAAAAACCATGAAGAAAACGACCTTACTCATGCTGCCGCTGGCAGTTGCCCTGATGGCATGTAATAGCCCGGAGCAGTCACAGACGGCTGAAGAAACGCCAGAAACCATGCTGCAAGAAGGGCAGGCTGACCAGTCAGACGTGCCTCAGGCGACGGCGATGGACGTGGCTCCCAAGCGATTTAAGCAGTTAATGGAGGAGAAACCAGAGGCGATTGTGCTCGATGTGCGCACAGATGTGGAGGTAGCTGATGGCGTAATACCCGGCGCTCAACAAATGGATTTTCGCTCAGGCGAGTTTAAGGCGCAAGTGAAGGAGCTGGATACATCGAAGCCGGTGCTCGTGTATTGCGCAGTGGGTGGCCGCAGTGGTGCTGCGATGGAGATCATGTCAAAAATGGGGTTCACGGAGGTGTATAACCTGCAGGGAGGAATCAATAAGTGGAAGGCAGAAGGGCACGCAGTTGAGCCGTTGTCAGAATGAGAAGCACACTGAATGATTGGCGCATGATGCTGGTGCTGAGTTTGACACTCGGTCTGGCGCCGTTTTTACCGGAGCCGCACCTTTTCGGTAAAATTCGCTGGGTTCTGGGAGGTGCCGAGGGGATGCAGTTGATGGACTGGCTGGACCTGCTCATGCACGGCACACCCTGGTTGCTTTTCATTCGAGCGGCGACTCTGGCAATCCGCAATCGGCAAAAGGCGAATACAGCAACTTAGTGTTCGCCACTGACTGACTCGAGAGCGAAACCAACATCCATGATTTCGCGGAGCGTATCATGGCGCATGGCGTGAGTGATTTTCACAGTATACTCGCCCGGCAGTGGGAAAATGGCTTTTGGGTTGAGGATGATGCGATGATTCACGAGGTTACCCGATGCCTTGCCCGTCCAGCGCCCTTTTGGATCAGCAAGTACACACTCGAGCGTATCTACTGAGAGCTTTCCGTTTGGGAAGTCTAGTTGCATAAACAGGAATAGGTTGCTGTAGCGATAGGCTTCGGTATGCCGGAGGTTCAGCAAGAAGCTGTAGGCAGAGGTGGTATCTTCGACCTCAAAGGTGAAGGTCGCCGGGTTTCCGGCTGACCATTCACCGTTAAAGGTCTGCATTTTCTCATAGAATGGAGCTTCGCGGCATGATGACAAAAACAGGGTGGCGGCCACCACTGTTATTGACAGCATGAGTTTTACCGCATGCGAAAGACTCATTCTTTATCACTGTTTTGGTTCTGGGATCCGCCTTTATGTCCGCCTCTGCGGCGAGAAGGACGTTTTTTCCCTTGCCCGTCACTGTTTCCAGGTGGTTTTCCGGGGCCTTTTGCCTGAGAGTTGCGCGGGTTTCTCTTGCCTTTATTTCCCGTGCTTCCTGTTGCAGGAGAACCGCCACGTCTTCGCTTGTTGCGCGCGTTGCTCTTTTTACGATCGAATCGTGTCAGGCTGTCTTGCCCGACCACATTTGCGTAGACTTCTTCTTCGACTTCTTCGGTGATGGTAAAGTCATGCAGGGATGACGGTTTTTCACCACGTTCGTTCATCTGGATGATTTCGAGTACACTGTCGAGTTGCAGGGCAACCGGACTGGCACCTCGTTCACCTTCCATGATGAAGTACATCGTACGTTTGAAGATATCTGTTTTGAAGTGGTTGGCTCGTCCGGACTCGGTCTCGAGGCGCGTTTTCGCCGGCGGGAACTCTTTAACAGCTTCTTTGTACTGATCGAGTTCGTAGTTGAGGCAGCATTTGAGTTTGCCGCATTGTCCGGCCAGCTTTTGCGGGTTGAGCGAAAGCTGCTGATAGCGAGCGGCACTTGTGGAAACCGTGCGGAAGTCGGTCAGCCATGTAGAGCAGCAGAGTTCTCTTCCGCAGGAGCCGATACCACCAAGGCGACCAGCTTCCTGGCGCATCCCAATTTGGCGCATTTCAATACGAACCTTGAAGGCGTCAGCCATTTTTCTGATCAGCTCTCTGAAATCTACGCGGTTTTCAGCCGTGTAGAAGAACGTAGCTTTGCCGAGGTCTCCCTGGTACTCTACGTCGCTGATTTTCATTATAAGGCTGCATTCAGCTGCGAGTTTTCTCGCCTGAAGCATTGCCTCCTTTTCCATGTTGCGGGCTTCTTGCCAGCGATCAATGTCTTCTTCTTGGGCCTTGCGGAGAACCTTGCGTATTTCGTGGTTGTCTTTGGCGCCTTTAGTGCGCATCTGGATGCGAACCAATTCACCTGTAAGCGACACCACACCGACATCATAGCCGGGCGATGCATCAACTACGATCACGTCACCCCGATGTAACTCGAGGCTTTCAGTATTGCGGTAGAAGCTTTTACGGCTATTCTTAAACCGCACTTCTACAATATCATAGGGCTTCTGGTTATCTGGTAACTGCATACCCGTTAACCAGTCGAACACCTCCAGTTTATTACATCCGCTAACTCCGCAGGACCCGTTATTCCGACATCCTCTAGGCAAGCCGCTCGCGTTATTCGAACAACTTTCACATCCCATAATTGGCGGCATTATTATTGACGAGAACTTTCTCGTCAGGTCTTCAAAGATAAGAAGCTTTACGAAGTGTCGCGCATTGGCTTGTGATTCCCTTACTGCGAGCGGTGAAGCTCAGCATTCATGCGCAGGCTGAGGTCCATTAAGACGATTTTAACGTTCACGTTACGATTCAGATCAGTGATTGACTCTTCAAGGATTTCGGCAATGGTCGTCACATTTCCATGGTGAATGAAGCGGGCAAAATTTTTGGCGAAAGAGGCTTCTTCAGTGGTGAAGCTTGCCAGTTCGTGAAGTCCGTAATTTGAGACGATGCACTGTCGTGTGAAGTGGAGCGCATACTTTAAAAACTCCACTTGCTTTCGCGTACCCTGTTTGTAGAGGTTATTGATGACACCATCAATCATTTTGATATCGCGTTTGAAGCAACCGCGCATCCAGGATTTGAAATTTTCGAGAAACTCGAGGTGTCCGCCTGTATTTTGAATGAGCTCAATGGCGCGGTTGAGATTTCCCTGAGCAAAGCGGGCGACATTGCCAGCGCGACCGGCATCGAGCTCATACCGATCGATAAGGGCGTTAGCCATGGCGACCTCATCAATTTCGGGAACACGGGTGAGTTGTGTGCGAGAGGTGATCGTAGTGAGAATGGTTTCAGCGGCTTCTGCAACCAGAATAAAGACAGTGCCTTCGGGGGGTTCTTCGAGGGTTTTGAGAAGTTTGTTCGCTGTATCGGTGCGCATGCGCTCCGGCAGCCAGATAATTTGGAATTTTTGTCGCCCTTCATAAGAGCGTAGCGAAAGTTTTCGGGCAATCTTTCCGGCTTCCGCAACGAATATGGCCAGGTCGCGGGTGGAAGGGCTGAGTTTGTTAAACCAGCCGTCAAATGTTGGGTAGGGGTTTTCGAGCAGGTAATTGCGCCATTCGGTGAGGTTTTGCTCGCAGTAATTGTCTTCGGTTTTGGCGCCGAGGCTGGCCATGGGAAATGAAAAATGCAGGTCTGCGTACTGCAGCGCGTCAAACTTTTTGCACACATCGCACTGACCGCATGCATCTGTTTCGGTGCGATTTGAGCAGCAAGTGTAGCGTGCATAGGCGAGGGCAAGGGCCATTGCTCCGGAACCTTCATTGCCAACGAACAAGTGCGCGTGCGGAATGCGGCCTTCGCGAATTTGCTGGCGTATGGAGGCCTTCAAAGAATCTTGTCCGACGATATCATTAAAAAGCATGGGTCAAAAGTAGCTATTTGTACAGCTTCATTGGTAGACGGTGCGCAGGACTTCCAATGAATTGATGGGGGAGGTGCCGGCTACGTGAAGCTGGAGAAAGGCGACCATGGCACGCAATAATTCGCGCTGCTCTTCTCGGTTCAGTTTAATTTCACGAAATGCAGAAGCCGTGCAGGAGCCTGCCATTACGAAGGCAGGAACAAGCGATGCACGCAAGAGGTCTTCAGAACGTGCACCGTGATCTGTGCCCTGCCCTGAACGCAGGTCAAGATCACTCCTGATGCCTGTTTCGTGCAAAGGCATTAGTCCGAGGTATCGAATAATTCGGCCGGCAAAAAGAAAGGTGTAAACGCCACATTGTTCATCGAGGTCAAGCTGGCAAATGAGGCTCCAAACGGTTTGAAAAAGCTCCTGATGTGCCTGGTTATCAGCAAGGCAGCGTGCCAGTAATTCAGCCCCGAACATGGCGACGGCACTTTTTTCCGCTTGCATAACGAGCCCGTTCAACACCACCTCTGAATGGAATTCTTTCAATACAGACAGTTGCCCGCGCTGTCGCTCATGCTCCCTGATTTCGAGTAAGGCAAAAGGGTGTAAAACGGCAAACCCGGAACCGCTTCGCGCCTTTTGCTTTCGCACCAGGTAGCTCTTCAAGCCGTACTGTTCGGTGAAGAATCGGAATACCCGCTGTGAGTCGGTGTAGCGAACGGATGAAAGCACAATTGCACGCACAAAAATGACTTTGAAAATGCACGAATGAATGGGCTATTCACAGCCCAATGTTAATCATTGTCGCAAAGATACGTTTGAAGATACAGAGCAGCGTATACTTTTGGTATGACAAAAAGATCAGAACACAAGACTACAAGATATTCAAGGCGCTAGTGTAAGTATTCATTTGCACATAGTTTAAAGTTAGGTTAGGCAGGGCAATCGCGAGATTGTCCTGTTTTTTTTGTAACCCTTGTCAGACGATTCCGTAATTAAGGTCAGTAATGCCTTAAACTGGATGGCCGGCATAAGGTGACCCTCTCCGGTTACCCGCCGAGCATTGAGATTTGGTTTATGATGTACTCGGTTATGAAGAGGTCGGCGAACGCGTCGGCCTCTTTTATTAGGCTGTAGTTTTGGGCTTCTTATCTTGCGGCAAAGCACACAATGATGAGTGAAGATTACACCTTGCTGCTGTCTGTACTCTGCGTCGTACTCGTAATCGGGATCCTGTACTGGCGCCTCGCCCCACTTATTTTCTTCAAGCGAAGGGCCGTGAAGGTAGAGGGGGAGATCACCAACTGGATGAGTGCACAGGTGAAGGGCGAGCGTATCTTTAAGCCGTTGATCCGCTATCATGACGCGGAAGGAAACGAGCAATCGTTCGCAAGCGAAGATCAATGCAAGGGTGAACCGGCCTACCCGGTTGGCACCAGGGTCATGGTCTTTTACAACCCTAAAAAACCACAAGAGCGTCAGGTGGAGTATCCCGAGAAGTGAGGTCTGGGGGCGCAGCCATTGCAGAGCTCGGATTGATGATTTAATATGTACGTCCCGACGATGGTCGTGTGCCTGCGGCTTGAATGCTTCTCCATCGCACGGCAGATTTAACAATCGAACAGTCGAGCATTCAAACCGTTGAAATGTCTGACGGGCGAATGGGCAGCGTAGCATTGCGGATTGGCGACTGATGAGCGCAGATTGATGATTTAGCATTCACGAATCATTATTCAGCATTTAT
Source organism: Flavobacteriales bacterium (assembly GCA_018402085.1). Taxonomy (GTDB): domain Bacteria; phylum Bacteroidota; class Bacteroidia; order Flavobacteriales_D; family Sanyastnellaceae; genus Sanyastnella. Next base: position 3,448,417 of record JAGYJM010000002.1, read on the forward strand.
TCTTCTTCCAGTTTCCCGGTTTCCCGATACGTCCATAGGTCGATATGTCCATAGGTCGACAGGTCAATAAGTCTTTCGGTTGCCCGAGAGACCATAAGACTGTAAGACTTTCACCGGACCACCACCAAATGACTTCTAACCCCTTCATCAGATGCAACTCTCAGCACATAAGTGCCCGGTGGCAGTTTTGATTTGGGCCAGAGGTCAGCGCGTTTCTCTGAGAAAAGAAGTTGCCCGGTCATTGAATACACGTCTTGCTGCAGTGGTTCGCCTTTTGTGCTGATGCCAAACGCGTCTTCGGTTTGTATGAAGGTATATGCCTGGGGAGCGGGCTCTTCTACGTTGGTGAGGTTGTCAGTGTCAATGCGGATGTAGAGGGCGTTTTCGTCGCCCATAAGAGGTGATTGTAGGTCATAGCCCAAACGATGTAAAATGCCATCATGAAAAAGCCCTGTCAAGGTGACTTCACTCAATTCTGGGGTTTCATACAGGAAAGTATCTAATAAAGCTCCTGACGGGTTAACTTTATACAATACTAAATCGTTAGTATTGTTGCCCGTGTAATATTCAGGTTTGTGCAGAACTATGTAACGATAACCATTGGCATCAAACAGATAGCGATATGGGTTGTAGTCATCTGGCCACTCTAATTCATCATATCCCATGTAGTTTCCATCGTTATCAAAATAAAAGGTCCAATGTGTTTCACCAGTACCAAGTAAAGCGGAAGCTGCAAACAAGGTGTCTTGACTTGGGTGACTGTATAAAGCGTCATAACCGGAGCAGGGGTTATATTGGTCGCCTGTTTGACTACTGATTGGTAGTGGAAGCACTTCGTGGTCAGGAAAATTCAAAGGATTGAATTTTATCCGCCAGTTACATGTTTGCCCAAGATAAAAGTACGGATCATTGTCGGTGATGAGTGTAGTTTGATGGTCGTGTACATATAGAACATTTTCGAAGGACAATTGACTTTCGGATTCACCAGAAGTTAAGTTGAATCTTTCTATTATCAGTTGATTATACGGGGCCGGATGATACACCGAAATTAAGAAGTCATCCTCCACATAGAGATTAGTCACTAAAGAGTTCTCAGGAATCTGCACTTCCTGTTCCATCATGATTTCTTCATCATTTAGCAGCCTCAAAATAAAGCCGGTTGAAGTGCTAAAGAGAACATACCACCCTTGAGCTGTGGAATAATCAGCTTCGGAGTGCTCCATTTCAAAGGTGTTCACTGGCTCTAAGCTGCCATCTTCATTCGGAACACATAAATATGTTCTTCTATCAGCATCACTGCAATGTTCAGATACAAGTAAGAATGCATCTCCATTTTGATTAATGTGGATTTGGCGAGTGCTGGAGTGACAGTCGTTGGTGAAGATGAAATACTCTTGTGAAAGAGCAATGGCATGACAAGTGAGCATCAACGCCACCAATATTCCTATGCTTTTCATTTGTCAATCTTTACTTTTCTAGCAGAGAAACCCTCTTGCCATTTATGCCAAAATTGAGCGTAGGGATAATATGGCCCGCAAGGCCCGGGGATGGGAGGAACATTTGGATCGTATGTCTCGTCTTCACCTACATAGAATGACAGTTCTCTCAGTTGTCTCCCATCCTCATCGGTAACTTGACTTTCAATATGATTTATCCCCTTCAAGAGGTACTCATTGAGAACTGCACCTGTTTCCCAGACCAACTCGTTTCCGGTGTGAGAGTAAAGCAACTCGGGACCGCCCCAAGCCTCGAGTGAGCCGGCGTACATGGTACAGTTATTATCAAGAAGACCCAAGATGTCTGTTCTCCAAACCTTATAGCCCCACGGTTCTGACGGTTCGATGTCCGTCCAGAATTCATCTTCTTCAATAGCTTCAAGAATTATTCGGTCATTGATGAAGTCTTCAAAGGCCGGCATTACTGGTTGATAACTTTGGGTCTCTGGCAATGTCATAAACCCAAAAGAGAGGTCAGTATTTACATAGCCGACTACGGTAATCACATTCGCTAGTATTCTATTGCCTGTGGCAATCTCGATATCAACGATACCAAACTGACCCCCTAATGATTCGAGATAGTCAATGTGTCCGGTTATTTGATCGTAAAAGTTGTCAAATTGCGTAGCGTCAATCTTACCATTAGCGTCAAGAGCGTAATCGAATACGAGAGGGTGGTTGTCTCTTTCAGAACCGACATTACTGCCTGCTCGATAATCCCGATTGATTTTTGTTTCAAGCGCATACTTGAAGTCAGCGGGAGCAAGACTAACATTTTGCCGATTCGCATTGACTTCTTCGAAAAGATCGGCTAAGTCAAGCAAATCGTCAATGCGATAGTCGCGTTTTGTGTCCAAAAGATCAGGAAATGATTCAACTTCTTGTAAGGGTTGTTCAGGAATAGACTTAGTACATCCGAACAAAAGAATCAAAGAGCAAAAGATTTCATGATTGAGATGGTTTAATGTTGAGATGAAGATAGACCACAATTCGCATAAAACAAAATGGATTGTTGAATCGCTGATTTACGGTTGCCGAGCGCACAGTATTGCTGATTTCAGACTGCCGAGTGCAGAATGACGATTTAATATTCACTGTTCATTATCCAGCATTTATTCTTCTCCCAGTTTCCCGATACGTCCATACGTCCATACGTCCATACGTCCATAGGTCGATAGGTCCACAGGTCCATAGGTCCATAGGTCGATGCGTCGATAAGTCGCTCTGTTTCCCACTACCCGCTGCCCGAGAATAACGCTATTCGTCCTCGTCTTCGCCGCTGAACAAGTTGTTGAAGAGGTCTGAGAAACTCACGCCGCTCTCCAAAAGGTTTTTGTTGAGCATGTTGTGCTCGCCCAATCCGTGCAGGACAAATTCCATCCATAAGATTTTGTCGTCGCCGGCGTCAGGGACGTAGCGATTGACCAAGGCTTCTAGTCCATCGACCAGGTGCAGCTTCTCGCGGTAGGCGTCGTCTCCGTCGTTGGTTTCAAGGTCGAGGTCGTTCTCGGCAAACCAGGCGATGATGGTCGCATACGGATCTTCAATCTTGCCCTTACGCGCCAGTTCGGGATCTGGGAAGTGCTGCGGGAAACGACGACGAATGGCCTTGCCCACTAAGGTGAGTGCGACGCCTTCCGGACCTTCCTGCTCACCTTCGTATACGAGCTCTACTTTTCCGGTGATGGCCGGAACAATACCAATCAGGTCACCAATTCGCATGCGGGTTTGGTCGGATCCGTTTTTCAAGGCCCGCAGCTCACTGGTCGCTACAAGATCTTCAAAGGCAGAGATGGTCAGACGGGCTGAAACGCCGCTTTTCTGATCGATGAACTCCGATTCGCGCGCTTCAAATGCCACCTGCTCTACAAGCTCTTCCATGAGTTGCGGGACCAGCACACGGTTGCGCTGCTCATCGGTTAAGCGTGCTTCTTGCTGGGTGATCTCGCGCGAGATCTCAATCGACTGCGGATAATGCGTCAAAATTTGCGACTGGATTCGGTCTTTCAGCGGGGTAATGATCGCGCCACGGTTCGTATAGTCTTCAGGGTTGGCCGTGAAGACAAACTGCACGTCGAGGTTGAGTCGCAGCTGGAATCCGCGGATCTGGATGTCTCCCTCTTGCAGAATGTTGAAAAGGGCCACCTGGATGCGCGGCTGCAGGTCAGGCAGCTCGTTGATCACGAAGATGCAGCGGTTTGAGCGCGGCACCAGTCCGTAGTGAATCACCCGCTCGTCGCTGTAATCCAATCGGAGATTCGCCGCCTTGATAGGGTCTACATCACCGATCAGGTCTGCTACGGTTACATCCGGCGTGGCCAGCTTCTCAACATACCGCTCACTTCGGTGCATCCAGCGCACAGGCGCTTCGTCACCTTGCTCTGCGACAATCGCTTTCGCCTGGGCGCTCAGCGGGTGCAGGGGGTCTTCGTTGAGCGGACTCCCTTCCAGCACCGGGATGTACTCATCGAGGAGCTCAGTGAGCTGACGGGCAATACGCGTTTTGGCCTGGCCGCGGAGGCCGAGCAGGTTCATGTTGTGGCGTGCAAGAATCGCACGTTGTATTTCCGGAATGACGGTTTCGTCATATCCTTTGATGCCTTGAAACAGCGGCTCGCCGCTGCGCAATGTCGCGATGAGGTTGTCGCGCAGTTCTTCGCGTACCGGTTTCGGTGTGTACCCGCTGGCTTTGAGTTCGCCAAGCGTGGTGATGGCAGTGCGTTCTTTTGCTTCCATTCAGCTCAGAGCTTTCTTCTTCGGTTCTTTTCAAAATCAGTGAACATGATGTCTCCAAGTCCTTGCAAGCCTGTGAAGAATGCGCGGCCGTTGTTGGCCTCGGTGAAGTCTTCTACAAACTGTTGCAGGTAAGGATCCTGGGCAATCATGAAGGTGGTAATCGGGATGCGCAGTTTGCGGCACTGGCGGGCCAGGTTGAGGCATTTCCCCACAATATAGGGGTCAAGACCCCAGCTGTTTTTGTAAAACTCACCGTCTTCAATCAAGCACGAGGGCTTGCCGTCGGTGATCATGAAGATTTGCTTGTTGGTGGCCTTGCGCCGACGTAAAATGTCGAGCGAACGTTCAAGTCCGGCAACGGTATTGGTGTGGTACGGACCTACTTTCAGGTAGGGCAGGTCTTTGATCTGAATCTCCCAGGCATCGTCTCCGAAAACCACGATATCAAGGGTGTCTTTCGGATACTTGCGCATGATCAGCTCGCTCAGCGCCATGGCGACCTTCTTTGCGGGTGTAATGCGGTCTTCGCCATAGAGAATCATTGAGTGCGAGATGTCAATCATGAGCACGGTTGAGGTCATCGAGCGGTATTCACGCTCGATCACTTCGAGGTCGTTCTCAGTCATCCGAAAGCCGCCATCAAGTCCGTGGTTGATCTGCGCATTGCGAAAACTTTCAGCAAAGTCGATTTGCTCGGGTTTGTCGCCAAAGCGGAACGGACGCCTATCTTCGGTGGGTTCGTCGCCTCCGCCGGTGTGGCGGGTGCGGTGTTGTCCTGACATCCCCTTTTTCAGGTTGCCAAAAATCTGATCGAGGGCACGTTGGCGAATCGATTGCTCACCGCGAGCGCCGAGTGCAATGCCTTGTCCCTGCCGCTCCGGATCACGGATATATCCCTTCTGCTTCAGCTCTTCGACGAAATCCTCCATGGTGTATTCGTCGTCAAATAGGTTGTGCTGGGCGTCAATTTCGCGCATCCAGTCGAGCGCTTCTTCCACATCGCCGGAGGTATGCGTGACGACTTCAAGAAAAATATCGCGCAATTGCTCGAATCGCGATCGCTTGTCTCGTTCGGGCGTGTATTCTGAAAAGCGGTATCCTAACATAAGGTTTTGAGCATCAGGGTGTTGATTACGGGCGTCTCCCTGATCTTGCGCCCCTTGAAAAGTTAGTAAATTTAACCTCCGGGAGCCACATAAGTTCACTGCCTGACTTTGAAGATGAAACAACTTGTTGCCACTTTTATTTTAATGTGTCTGATAATGAGCGCTGATGCGGTTGTTCGCGTTCAGCGAGTGATTGGTTTTGAAGAAGATACAGCTGTTCTCAGCGCAGAAGCGCTGGATGCGATCAAGTCACTTTCATCCGTGGCGGAGGGCTACTTCGTAGAGAAGGTTGATATTACTTCATTGTGTGAACCCGGGGAGGTCACCTACCACGAACTTCAGCTGTCGAAAGAGCGGTCAATGAAGGTGTATGAAGAGTTGGTGAGCTACTTTCCGGATGCTGGCAACGGCACTTATGAGATGCGCTATGCGCCCGCAAGTGTGCATCCGGAAGAACATCCGCCGGCAGACTGCGTGATTGTGACGGTTTATCTGGTTCAGGAGCAAACGCCTGAGCTCGACTTCCCTGCGCAGGAGTTGTTCCCGGAGGAATTTCCGGATTTTGAACCTCCGGCGTCAATGGCAGCCGCGCATCCGGCCATTTCTGGCCGAAAAAAGAAGAAAGAGGAGTCTGGTTCTCGCCGGTTTACCCTGAACAACATTTATTTTGAGGGCAACAGCGCGCTTTATAAAGACGAGTCAGAGCCCACACTTGAAGAGGTGACGGCCTATTTGATACAGCATCCGGAGTTGAACATTCGGCTTGAAGGTCATGTAAACGGACGTGTGGGGTGGTTTTATTTGCGCAAGGCTGGCAAGACCAACCCGGAGCGCAAGGCCTATAAGAACGCAAAGCACCTGTCGCTCGCCCGAGCGCAATCAATTCGCGCGTATCTCGTAGAGCATGGCGTTGCTCCTGAGCGCATTGAGTGCGAGGGTAAGGGGGGCAGTGAGCGCATTTACAAGAAGCCGCGCAACCGCAAAGAGAACGAAGCCAATCGGCGCATTGAAATCATATTGTTTGAATAGTAAATAATAAGTAGTAGGTAATAAATAATGAATAGTGAATGTTTATTATTTACTAATTACTATTCATTACTTCTTCTTTCTCCGCATGTCGGATGGCTGTGAGTACTTCCTTTGAGTATGCCACAATTTATGCCGGACGGCTACAGGCATCATCACTGGGGCTGCTCCAAAGGATTTTGGACGGCTACAGGCATCATCAATGGGGTTGCTCCAAAGGATTTTGGACGGCTATAGGCATCATCAATGGGGTTGCTCCAAAGGATTTTGGACGGCTACAGGCATCATCAATGGGGTTGCTCCAAAGGATTTTGGACGGCTACAGGCATCATCAATGGGGTTGCTCCAAAGGATTTTGGACGGCTACAGTCATCATCACTGGGGTTGCTCCAAAGGATTTTGGACGGCTACAGTCATCATCACTGGGGTTGCTCCAAAGGATTTTGGACGGCTATAAGCATCATCACTGGGGCTGCTCCAAAGGATTTTGGACGGCTATAGGCATCATCACTGGGGTTGCTCCAAAGGATTTTGGACGGCTACAGTCATCATCACTGGGGTTGCTCCAAAGGATTTTGGACGGCTACAGTCATCATCACTGGGGTTGCTCCAAAGGATTTTGGACGGCTACAGTCATCATCACTGGGGTTGCTCCAAAGGATTTTGGACGGCTATAAGCCGTCCCCCCATATATGCGATTAAATGATTAATGCAGGCGCAATTATGCGCCTGTAAAGTTTTGCATGGCATTGGTAAAGTTGATGTTGATCGAGATTGTCTTTATGGTTTATTGCGGTTAAAAGCCATGAAGCAATCACTAAGAATGAAAGGATGGGACTACAGTCGAAGTTCTACATATTTGATTACAATCTGCACTAAGAATAGACAACGTTTTTTCGGTGAAATGAGAAATGGCCAATTAGTCTTGTCTGAGATGGGGAGAATTGCTCAAGAGAGCATACTGTCGATTCCAGAGTACTCTCCGAATACCCGGATTCGAGGGCAGGTTGTGATGCCTGATCATGTGCATTTTATCATCTCCTTCAGGCGGATTGTAAGCACTGATGATTCGGGGTCTGGAGCGTTTCATCCTCAGAAAGGTACACTGGGATCAGTTATTCGAGGATACAAGTCGGGAGTGACGTCCCGCATAAGGAAAATAAAGACCTCATTTGAGTGGCAAACCCGTTACCATGATCAAATCCTGAGTACAGAGAATGCCATCCAAGAAGCATACCGCTACATCAAAGAGAACCCTATGAATGCGAACTCTTAGCACCGCATATTTGCGGTGCCTTCCTGTTCTTGCCCATCCATGAGGGGACGGCTTATAGCCGTCCAAATGCTGTGGATTGACACTTTTTTTCAGCCACAAGGCAAAGGCTTATAGCCGTCCAAATGCTGTGGATTGACACTTTTTTTCAGCCACAAGGCAAAGGCTTATAGCCGTCCAAATGCTGTGGATTGACACTTGTTTTCAGCCACAAGGCAAAGGCTTATAGCCGTCCATATCAACCGCTTCCCACCCAAAGGGCGATTCACCCCACAATAACCCGCTGCACAGAACTCTTGCCATCAATTTCGGTCTCAAGCAGATAAGCCCCGGCTTCGAGCTGATGTCCGGCGAATAAGACTTTGTGCTTCCCGACGGGCAAGTGATCATTCAGCAATTCAGCAACGGTTTGACCTTGCATGTTCGTGATGCGCACCACACAATCCGATGCTTTTGCGAGCTCAAACTGCACAAACGAGCGACCTGAAACCGGATTGGGATAAATCTTAGGCGATGTGAAATCATCGACTTCATCGATGCCTACCGGGTCTCCGAGATAAAGGTAGGTTATGGTGTTATCACCTGAGTTGGCAATGGCCAGGGTATCAGTGGCGACGGCGTAGCTAATGTCTGCCGGATTGTCGAGTCCGGTGCTGGTCACCGTTTCTTGCATGGTAAAATTATTGTTCAAAACGGTGATACGGGTCGGACTCCAGCTTGAGATGTAGAAGTTGCCGTCTTCATCGTGGTCGATGCCGTCGATCTGACTGAGGCCGGTATTGATGAGCTCGGCCGTTGAATAGTCTGCAAGATCAACGGAGCGCACTTCGCCGCCACTCCAGCATACGTAGCAGAGACGGTTGTTCACTTCGTCGTAAGTGATGCCATTGGGTGTGCATTGCGTATTGGTCACCACTTCAGTAGCCATGAGATTTTGATCATCTGTGACGTCAAGTTCATAAATGCTATTGGTGCCGAAATCGGTGATCCAGATGCGGTTATTCTCGGGGTCAGAGGCCATGCCGTTAAGGAAATTGCTTCCGCTGATAGTGGTTTGTCCGAGCAACGCCTCCGTGTTCAGGTCATGCACTTTGATAGACTGTTGAAAGCCGCCTGAGATGGTGTAGAGCTTGTTGCCGATGACCTCCATGCCGTAGTCGGCGTCTTCTTCGCCAAAGAATTCAAAAGCATCTGAGCCACTGGCCTGCTGAAGAATCGAGCCGCCATTTGAAATGAGGTAGCGATTTTGGGTTGGGTCGTACTCAACGGCTTCAGTGTCGGTGATGGTCTGCGCACTCGCATTGAGGGTAGCACAGAGAAGGAGGAGGGTAAGAATTCGCACAGTGTATAGTGATTTGTGCGACAAGGTATTCTTTTCCGCGCGAAACCTGTCCCGATTTATCGGGAAGCACGGCATGGTCTTACACGTAGAATCGCAGACAACGAAGTATTGCAGATTTATGATTATATGATCGCAGATTGCTGATTTATTATTTGCTGTTCATTTCGTACTATTTCTCCCGGTTTCCCGAAATTGTCTACAGGTCCATAGGTCCATAGGTCCATAGGTCCAGAGGTCCATAGGTCCATAGGTCCATAGGTCCATAGGTCCATAAGTCCATAGGTCGATAGGTCGATAGGTCCATAGGTCCATAGGTCGATAGGTCCATAGGTCCATAAGTCCATAGGTCGATGAGTCTCCCGGTTTGACCAAAAGCGGAGATGCCCAAAGGTACTCGGACGCCTGGGAGGCGTCCCTGTCTGCTGTTGCTTTACTTGTAAAGGCGCCGCAAGGATGCGGCGCGAGCGAGCTCTTTTCATGCAGAGCCTTGTGATCAATCGGGAAGAGTTTCGCGAGGAGGCCAACCTTCTCAACTGTCTTCGCCCTACTTCGCGATTTCCCGGTTTCCCGAAAAGTCCATGAGTCTATAGGTCGATGAGTCCATACGTCTCCCGTAAGACCATAAGACCATAAGACTTACCGCCGGTACGAGACAACTTTTTTCAGGTATCGGTGTTACCTTCGCAGGTAACTTGTCCTATGGAAATCAAAGAAGCATCCGTGCACTACTGCGTTGACCCTTACCGCTATGTGCGTTTTACCACGCGCGAAGTCGCCATTGGCGAAGTCAAAATGGGTGGCGAAAACCCCATTCGACTGCAGTCGATGACGACCACCGACACCATGGATACCGAAGGTACCATCGAGCAGTCGATTCGTATGATTGACGCCGGATGTGAGCTGGTGCGCATCACCGCGCCAAGCAAACGGGATGCCGAGAACCTGAAGCACATTAAAGACGGACTCAAAGCACGAGGCTACAATACGCCATTGGTGGCTGATATCCATTTCACCCCGAATGCTGCGGAGATCGCGGCAGATTACGTGGAGAAGATCCGCGTGAACCCTGGGAACTATGCTGACAAGAAGAAATTCGAAGAAATCGAGTACACCGATGAGTCGTACCGGGCAGAGCTGGAGCGCATCCGAGAGCGGTTTACGCCGCTGGTGATCAAGTGCCGCGATTTAGGACGCGCCATGCGCATTGGCACCAACCACGGTTCGCTGTCAGACCGCATCATGTCGCGCTACGGCGACACGCCCCTCGGGATGGTCGAAAGCGCCATGGAGTTCCTCCGCATTTGCCGCGAGAACGACTTCCACGAAATTGTGATCTCGATGAAGGCGAGCAATCCGCAGGTGATGGTGCAGGCCTACCGCTTGCTCGTGAAAACGATGCGCGAAGAAGACATGAACTATCCGCTGCACCTCGGGGTGACCGAAGCAGGTGACGGTGAAGACGGACGTATCAAGTCTGCCATCGGGATTGGCGCCTTGCTTGAAGACGGACTCGGCGACACCATTCGCGTTTCGCTGACGGAAGAACCCGAAGCGGAGATCCCTGTGGCAGCCATGCTGGCAGAACGCTACACCCATCGCGTCAATCAAGACCCGATTCCGGAAGAACCCTTTGCAATTGACCCGTTCAGCTACCACCGTCGCGATACGCGCGAAGTGCTGAACATCGGCAAGCCGCATGTCCCCGCAGTCATCCTCGATTTGAGCCACAAAGAAGACCTGAAACACGGCGCCCTGTTCGCCGGTGGATATACTTACTCCGTTCCCCTCGATAAGTGGAACATGACCGATATGGCGTGCGACTTCGTTTACACAGGCAAGCGCGCGCTTGATTTTGAAATCCCGGGTACGCTAGGCGTTTTGCTCGACCATGAAGCCTGGGAGGCACACAAAACACGAGACCGCTACTACCCGGTCTTCTCTCGCGAGGCCTACCTCGCTGCAGGTGAAAAGAGCCCGCAACTCAACCTCGTCCGCACAGACATTCACGGACTCGACGAGGACCTGATTGCAGCCCTGAACGCAGATCCGACGGTAGTGCTGGTACTTGAGACCTCGAACAACCACGGCATGCCCGAGCAGCGCGCGGCGTTCTTCCGCTTGATCAACCGCAACTGTGACCTACCGGTGATTGTGAAGCGCAGCTATACGGGCATCGATCAGGAGCACTTTCAGCTCCACAGTTCAACCGATATCGGCGCGCTGCTGATTGACGGACTCGGCGACGGCGCATGGGTGGAGGCACCTGAGATCGCTCCACGTGTGGTGAACAGCACGGTTTTTGGCATCCTGCAAGCGACACGCACGCGCATCTCAAAAACCGAGTACATTAGCTGTCCGAGCTGCGGCCGCACCCTTTTTGACCTTCAGGAGACCACAGCGAAAATCCGCTCAGCAACCTACCATTTGAAAGGAGTGAAAATCGGTATCATGGGCTGCATCGTGAACGGTCCCGGCGAAATGGCCGATGCCGACTACGGGTATGTAGGTACCGGTCCGGGCAAGATTAGCTTGTACAAAGAAAAAGAGGTCGTGCGCAAGAACGTTCCTGAGGCCGAAGCGGTACAAGCGTTGATTGACCTGATCCGTGAACATGGCGACTGGGTCGACATGAAAGAATAAATACGAGAAGGGTCAGAGTTGGGAGTTCGGGGTTGGAAGTTTGAGGATCCTTTTGTCGGCATCTCTGCTCGCCTTCTAGAGGACTTCTAAATTCGTGCGCGTCATAAAGTTTCGGTAATGGATGATTGACTCGTCAAATCATCAATCTGAATTCATAACTCATCAATCGCCAATCTCACGGTTGCCTTGTAGCCCACCCGTATGAACGATGAGCACCTGCTCTTCAGGCAGGATGTAGCCCTCATTGATCAGCACTTCGACCCCGAAGACCATCTTAGCCGTGTACACGCGGTCGAGCGGGAGGCCTTGTTGGGCTTTGCCTTCGATGTAGGCCATGAGTTCGTCGGTGACTTTGGCAAAACCACCGAAGGTGAAATCCCATTGCCAGTCGACCTGGGAGGCGAGTTCTTGCGCGAGCTCACGGTCCATGGTACTCCAGTAAAGTTGGTCTTCAAGCCGCTTTGGAAGGTCGCGGTCATCCAGTGCCGGAAAGGCCATCACCCGCTGGTGCTCACCCTTCGTGAGTAGTATCCCGGCCAGCGTCGTGCCCGTACCTACCGGTACAGCGATGATGTCGTGTACCCGGTGCTCTTCTTCAATGATCTCCATGCAGCCCTGTACGCCGAGGTAGTTGTTGCCACCTTCCGGAATCCAGTAACAAGGCCCGTAAGTGTTGTGCACCCAATGTTTGAAGGCCTCGGTGTTGCGCTCAGCATACTGCCAGCGCTCCAGATACTCGAGCTTCATGCCCCAGGCCTCGCAGTCTTTCAAGGTCGGACTTAATACCGGCGGACGTTTACCGTGCACGAGACCTACTGATTCAAGTCCGGCCCGCGCACACGTCGCCGCCGTGGCGTGGAGGTGATTGCTGAACGGTCCGCCCGGCGTCACAATCTTGGTCATACCCTTTTCATAGGCCTTCAGCAGGTTGTACTTCAGCTTGAAGTACTTGTTGCCGGGTGCTTGCGGGTGCAGTTCATCGAGACGGAGGAAGTTGAGCATGGTGTTAGGATCGGGGATCGGGGATCGGGGATTGGGGATCGGGGATCGGGGATCGGGGTATTGTTTGGTGCAAAGGTAGGGAGCTCGATGATTCATGATGTACAATGCACGATTCATAATGCATGATGACGTGGCAAGGCATTGTGTTTTTTCGCCGCTGAACTTGTCCCGATTTATCGGGAAGCGGCGGATGGGGTCATGCGCCGGTTCGGGGTTTGACGCTACTTCAAGTCAAGCTGCTCCCCTGCAAGGGGAGCTCCGAAATTCATGCGCAGCATGAAGTTTCGGTGAGGGGCGGTAGAGAAGGTTCGGTGTTGGGAGTCCGGAGTTCGGTTTATTAGCAATAGCCCGCCACCCTGAGTGTTCCGACAGAGTCGGAACGTATCGAAGGGAGTATCCCGACAGCGTCGGGATGTATCGAAGGGAGTATCTCGACGAAGTCGGGATGTATCGAAGGGAGTTTCACTACAATGCCTTAGCTTTAGAGAGAAATAAAAGAACACAGTTGGATAAACGCATTGACCAATATTGCCCAAATAGCCGGGTAAAGTGCACGCGAGTTAACTTTATCCACCCAAAAGGGTGGGATGAAGCTTACTCGCGTTATTGGTTATTGCGCTTATAGCCTAGTTGGGGCCAATGTAAAAACCACCAACATCATTTCTATCGGCCGACAGAATTTCATAACTTTGAGCATGACAAAAAAAGCGGTAAATAAAAGCCCACTTGGCGAAGTTTTTGGCTTTCCGATTGAGAATGACAGCACGAAAGCTCAACGATATCGAAAGCAGAAACTTTGTCCTTACAACAACAAAGTTCCAAACTGTACAAAGGATAAAGCTAATAATCCACTTGGAGTATGTAGCGTGCTACATAATGGTATATCGGTAATAACATGTCCAACAAGATTCAGAGAAGATTGGCTCATTATTGAACAGGCTGCCGAATTTGCATTTGGTAAGAAAGCAAATTGGACTTCATTGTCTGAAATAAAGCTGGTTGACAAAAACGGTCAATCAGCTGGAAACATTGACTTTGTTTTGGTTCAATATAATGACAAAGGACAACTCATAGACTTTGCATCATTAGAAGTTCAAGGCGTATATATCTCAGGAAATCTCAGAAATCCATTTGAAGCATATATGAAAAAGCCATCTAGAGACTTTGAATGGCCATCAGGATACAACTACCCAAAACCCGATTACTTATCATCATCTCGAAAGAGACTTATTCCACAAATGCTCTACAAGGGTGGAATTTTTCAGTCTTGGAAAAAGAAACAGGCTGTTGCACTACAAAAATCATTTTTTGAGACTCTTCCTTCTCTGCCAACAACGACTAAGTCAAAAGCTGATATTGCGTGGTTCTTATACGACTTGGTTTTTGACAAACAAACACAGCAGAACAACCTTGTTTTAACTGAAACAATATATACAGAATTTGACCCAGCTCTATTAAGAGTTACAACACCAGAGCCCGGAGATATCTCCGGCTTCATAAATATTCTACAAACCCGTCTTGATGAACATTTGGATAAAAATCCACCAGATGCTCCGTCATTAACAGACATCATAAGCAGTTAATCATGGACGGACAATTATCAATGTTTGAAACGAAACAGAAAAAAGCTACTCACAAAGTAGTTAATGTGGCTTCAGTTCCCCAGAGAAGTCCATTCAGATATCCAGGTGGTAAGACTTGGTTAATTCCAGTAGTTAGACAATGGCTCAAACAATCGAAAGAACAAAAGACTTTAGTCGAACCATTTGCGGGTGGTGGAATTGTTAGCCTTACGGCAGCATTTGAAAGTTTAGCTGACCATATCGTAATGGTCGAACTTGACAAAGAAGTGGCTGCTGTTTGGGAAGTGATAATAAATGGTGACCAAGATTGGTTGGCCGACAAAGTCTATTCATTTGACCTTACCCCTGAAAATGCGAACTCGATTCTTCAAAAGGAAAACAAGACCAAAAAGGAACAAGCATTCAGCACGATTCTGAAAAACAGAATTTTTCACGGGGGTATTATTACAAAAGGTTCAGGATTGATTAAGAATGGTGAGAATGGAAAAGGAATAAAGTCTCGATGGTATCCAAAAACTCTAAGAGACAGAATAAAGGCAATTGGACATGTTAAGAATAAAATGAAATTTATCACAGGTGATGCATTTACTGAACTTGAGAAAATTCAAAACGATGAAAGTGCTTACTCATTTATAGACCCTCCATATACAGTTGCAGGAAGACGACTATACACGCACTTTGAATTAGACCATGATGCGCTATTCGCTTTGACAGCACAACTCAAAGGAAAGTTTATGCTTACTTATGACGATACCGATGAAATTAGGCGACTGGCCGAAAAGTATAATCTTGATTTTAGGACAATCCCAATGAAAACAACTCATCATATTCAAAAGAATGAAATCATTGTTTCAGACAATTTTGATTGGTGGAAATAAAAAAACACTGGCCCCAACAATGGCTAAGAAAACATAGGGCATACAAGGCTTACAGAAAGGTTCGTTCATTTAGCAAACTTCAGTTTCGGTGGACAAGTAATCGCTTCGAAAGCCCTACGTTTCTTAGCCTAACCGTTGTATGCACCTTCTATTGTGAAGGCACTTAACTTACTCGCATCCGCCGCTTTTGCGGCGAGAAAAGAGGTCCCTTAATTCACGCAATCTCCACTCTACTCTTTCACCACCCGCAAAAACTCAACTCCACCGCTGCGGAGCGTAATCTGGGCGAAGTAAACTCCCGAAGGCAGCGCAGAACAATCGAGACCGGTCGTTGGTACGGTGTGATCAAGAACCACTTTGCCGGTTGCGTCCATGAGGCGAGTGCTTTCCACGTTTTCAGGCGATGAGA
The DNA here is from genome assembly GCA_018402085.1 of Flavobacteriales bacterium. GTDB lineage: Bacteria > Bacteroidota > Bacteroidia > Flavobacteriales_D > Sanyastnellaceae > Sanyastnella. The sequence continues at coordinate 3,463,908 of JAGYJM010000002.1, forward strand.
GATAGAGCAATCCCGAGGTCGGATTCGGATATACCTTCACGGTTGAAGCGGATGACTCATCAACGAAAATTTCAAACTCGAAGTTCCACCCCTCAACATTGCTGCCTTCCTCACTTTCAAAGGCCGTGAAGGTCGCATCACCGGTCGCGTGGTTATCAACAAGGTCAACGTACTGAACATAGACCTGACCGCTTTCTTTGAAGAAGGTTCCGGTGCCTCCCGGGGTGGTGCAGTAAATCTCGATGAGGTTATCTTCAGTACCATTGGCTACCAATGCATCAATGGTGATGACACTTCCGATGGTGATGCCCAATCCACCCTGGGGTTCGATGGTCAGGGTGTCAATGGCAGGCGTACCGTCCATTGAAACATCATCCTGCAGCGTAACAGCCCCATATTCGATGCCTTCACCACCGTTGAAGGCACCATTCACGAAGAAGGATGAGCCGTCGAGGGTGTAGGTCGCCATGGTGTTGTTCGCATCCCAGGTATTCACGTAGATATCGCTCGCCGTGAGGTCCACGGTAGGTGCGAAGCTGTCGTCGATCGTGAAGTTTTCAGTGACGTTGATCGGATTGCCATTGGCCAGGAAGGTACCGTTGTCAACGATCAGGTTAGCAACGCTCAGCGAGTCAAAGAGGTTGAGTGTGCCTGAGCCATCGCAGCGCAGGGACGTTCCGTCGAAGTTGCCGGTATTCGTGGTCACCGAGGCAATCCCTGGATTCTCAAAACGCAGCACATTGACCGACCAGTTCACATCGCCGCCTGTCAGACTGCCGGTGAGGGTAAGAGCTTCGTCGTCCAGTGAGCTTACGGTGATGCCGGCCAGTGCGCCCGTGGCGTCAATGGTGCCCGCTTCAGCCGCGACATCAATGGATACCGCATCGGTAGCCGCATCAAACGAGTTGGCGTCGAAGAACACGTTGTCGATGGAAGACGGAATTGAATTGTGCAGTTCGGTACCGCCTGAACTGGTGGCCCAGTTGGTTTCATCGCTCCAGTCGCCGCTGCCGCCTATCCAGTAATAATCGAGCGGTACGAGACTCTCGATGTTCCAGCCCGTGACGTTGCCGGCATCGATGCTGTTGGCTGCGTTGAAGGTAGCGCCTCCTGTGGCGATGTTGTCTTGCAACTCAACGAAACTCACGTTGATTTCGCCGCTGTCTTTGATAAAGGTGCCCGTTTCTCCGGGGGAGATGCAGTTGATCTCGATAAGGTCATCTGCAGTACCCTCTGCAATGAGGTCGTTCAGGGTTACTTCAATTCCGGCTGCCAAAGCCAGACTGGCCTGTGGTTCAATCGTGATCGTGTTGAAGGTTGGATCATTACCCGAGATGAACCCATCTTCACGGAAGACCACATCGTTGTAGGTCTGGTCTCCTGAAAGAAAAGTGCCATCAACAAACAGGGTTGAGCCATCGCTGATGAAATCAGCATTGTTGGCGTTGAAGTTCAGGTTGCTCATGTAGAGCGTACTGCCGGTGATATCAATAGAAGTCACCCCTCCACCGCTTGCGGTGAATCCACCTGAGCAATGAATCGGATTGCCGTTGGTTACAACGCTTCCGTTGTTGATCTGGAAAGAGATCAGACTCAGCGAATCGCCCACTTCAATGGTTCCGGTTCCGGTGATACGAACATAACTCGAAGTCATGTCGGCATTGCCCTGGCTGATGGTGCCGGTATTCGGAGCATTCATTTCAACGCCTCCGGCGATTTGCCAAGTGAGGTCACCCGCGGTGAAATCAGTGTCGATGGTGAGACTGTACGAACTCGTCGTCATGACCGTCGCTCCCGCCAAAGCTCCTGTAGCGTCAAGGCTTCCGATTTGCTGGTCACTTTCAATGATGACCATGTCATCGGTGTTGCTGAACGAGTTGGCGTCGAAAATAACATGGTCGAGCAGTGTAGGAGGGAAGGGGTGAAAATCTGTGCCTCCTGAGCTGGTGGCCCAATGTGAAGGGTCGCTCCAGTCGCCTGTACCGCCTACCCAGTAGTAGTCTTGCGGCACCGGTTCGCTGATGTTCCAGCCATCGTTGTTGCCGTTGTCAACCGTGAGCAGCGCATTGAATGTCGCACCGCCGGTTGCATGGATGTCTTGCAGTACCATCCACACACCGTCAACCGTTCCGGTAGACTGCGAGAAAAAGGCCTCTTGACCCACGGTCTCTGTGTGAATCGAAATGGTATTATCGCTGGCACCTTCTACGACAATCTGATCTGCAGTGACAGTGCTGCCTGAGAGCACAGTGATATCTGATCCGGGCTTAAAGTGTACCTCTCCAAAAGAGGCATCCCCTTCGATGTAGTGGATGCCGTCGAATTCAACATAAGGATAAGTGACTCCGGCCCCTACAAAATCCCAGTTGCTCTGACCGCTGACATAGATTTCAGTGTCATCAAAGAGCATGATGTTGTCTTCCCACATCGTAAACTCGTTGGTGTAAAGGCGCGAACCACTGGCAATGAATGTTGATACCGTCTGGAAGCCCGTTCGAATGCGAGCGAAGGCATGGACAGGTAGCCCCTGAGTGTCATAGGTTCCACCATCCCCTTCAATATACAGATTGCCAACGGAGATCGAATCTTGCTGGGTGTAGGTTCCGGGCCCTGCGAGGCGGAGGAAGGATGAGCCACCGCAACTTACTTCGCCCAGTTCAAGAATATGGTTTCCGGTGCCTTCGAGATAGACACAGCGAAGAAAGCGCCCGACGGTCGAAGGCAGAATCAGGTCGCCATTGACACGCAGTTCATCGCAAAAGTTGACACCGTTAATGGACGGGTTATTTGTTGCTTCGGACGCATCCAGTTTTCCGCATGAAGCAACCTCCAGGTCGAGTGTTACGGTAGCATTTGGCTCGGTAAAACTGTTTTCATCAAAGTACACATCATTATCCGGACCGGGCAGTGTGTTGTGAAAAGTGGATCCTCCTGATGAGGTTGCCCAGTGGCTGAGGTCTGACCAGTCTCCTGAGTTTCCTACCCAAAAGTAGTCTTGTGCATGCACTGCGAAGGCAGCGAAAAAAGCGAGTAGCGTCGTAAGTGTTTTCATAGTGCGGTAAATAAGACACAAATCAAGCGAACGACTGACTATCAGGCGTCACCCTAAAGGGTGGAGTGTGTCACCCAAATGGGTGATTTTGGGTGGGGTTTGGGGTTGGGAGTTGGGTGCTTTCGCCGCTGAACTTGTCCCGATTTATCGGGAAGCGGCGGATGGTTACACGCGACGCCGCATACTTGCGGCGCTGATTTATGAAGTGGTACTGCAGTGTGGCGGCGGCTATTGCCGCCGGATTGAGGGGTGCTGTCGTGCACTGCAGCGAGCACTCCTTTGAACGGCTGCAAGCGGTTCCTGCTCTAGTTGCTAAAGAACAGCATGCAACGCAAGTATTCGCTTTAGTTTGTCAACACCTCAAGCCGCCCCCTTTGTCAACACCCCACTCAATCCCGAGTCAACACCTTGAGCGCAGGTAGTTGTCAACACCCACTGAGGTGGCGTTTGTCAACACATTGCAGTCGGGGTGATGTTGTCAACGGCTTGTGATGACTTCAATTAGACGCACGGACTCATCGACTCATCGACTCATGGACGGGTGGCTTGATTAGAAGGTTTCGCCGGTTTCCCCGGCGGACGCGATAAATCGCGTCCCTACAGTGGTGTTTGAAAATACCAGGCAGCGCAAGTATGCGCTGGAGTATATTCCGTAATCTTCCCCGTTTCCCGGTTTCCCGAAATTGTCCATAAGTCCATAAGTCCATAGGTCTATGCGTCCCCTGGTTCGCCAATTTCAAATTGTTTGAAACCGTAGGGCGAAGCAGTGATGATCTGCCGAAGGCCATCTGGAAATGACGTTCGTGCGAAAATCATTAATCGCATCCGTCACCCTGAGTATCCCGACAGCGTCGGGATGTATCGAAGGGAGTATCCCGGTAGAGTCGGGGTGTATCGAAGGGAGTGTTCCGACAGAGTCGGAACGTATCGAAGGGATTTTCACCACAATGCCTTAGTTTTAGAGAGCAATAAAAGAACACCGATGGATAAACGCATTGACCAATACTACCCATTTAGACGGGTAAAGTGCACTCGAGTGAACTTTATCCACCCAAAAGGGTGGGATAAAGAGCACTCTCATTATTGGTGATTGCGCTGACAACCTAGTTGTGCGTCATTGTAGAAATGACAGAAACTAAGATATTTAAACCATGATTTTTAACTTAACAGATAGTGACAGAGAAAGAATCTTATTGAAACACGATTTAATCGTAATCGGATCAGCAATTTTAGTTTCGATTTAATGGGAAAAAGTGAGTAGAATTATTAAAGAAGTTAAACGACTCAAAGAGAACGAAAACTAATGCATTTACCATTATTACAAGACATACTCATTCTTCTCGGGTTCTCAGCCGTAATTGTTTTTGTACTTCAAAAACTTAAACTGCCTTCGATTATAGGTTTTCTACTAACAGGAATAATAATCGGACCATATGGACTAAGCCTAATCAATGCTGTTGAACAAGTAGAATTTTTATCTGAAATAGGCGTTATCCTTCTGCTTTTTGTAATCGGAATGGAACTGTCCATTAAACAATTGGCTTCAATTAAAAAAACTGTTTTTATTGGCGGGCTCTTGCAAGTTGGAATAACGGCAATCGTGACAGGCTTAATCTATTACTTTCTAGGTTACCCATGGAACGAGTCTGTTTTTGTGGGCTTTCTTTTTTCATTATCCAGCACCGCTATTGTCTTAAAAACTTTACAAGACAGAAAGGAAATTACCACACCACATGGGCGCAACGCACTTGCTATTTTAATCTTTCAAGACATTATTGTGGTTCCCATGATGCTCATTACACCTCTTATTGCAGGCGAATCAACAAACATTGGAATGAGCATTCTATCATTGGTTCTAAAATCTGCTGTTGTAATTGTGATTACTGTAATTAGTGCACGTTATATTGTTCCTAAATTGATGCATGCAGTGGCAAAAACCAACAGTAAGGAGTTATTTCTGTTAGTCACTTTTACACTATGTTTTGCGGTTGCATTCCTTACCTCTGAAGTTGGTTTATCCTTGGCTTTGGGGGCTTTTATTGCAGGTTTAATCATTTCTGAATCCGAATATAGTCACCAGGCAACCAGCGTTATCTTACCTTTTCGGGAGCTATTTACGAGTTTCTTTTTTGTGTCAGTAGGCATGTTGCTTGACTTATCTTTTTTTATAGGCAACATTCCGACAATTATGTTCTTAGTGATTTTGGTGTTTATAATTAAATCGATAATTGCGGGTCTTGCAGTTGCTGCATTAAAATATCCGACAAGGACAGTTTTACTGACAGGGCTTTCCCTATTTCAAGTTGGTGAATTTGCCTTCATATTATCAAAGGTAGGTATCGAATACAATTTACTATCTCCTCAAACCAATCAATATTTTCTATCCGTATCAATCGTATCTATGCTCTTGACACCATTTGTAATTATTTTTTCCGAAAGGATTGCCAACAGGTTTATCGGTGTATCTAAGAAAATCGGGCTTGACCCAACTTTGGTTTCTGATAAAAGCATATCGGAAATAGGAGAAAATAATTTAGAGAATCATTTAGTAATTATTGGTTATGGAGTTAATGGCAGCAATTTATCAAAGGCAGCAGCAGCAAGTAACATTCCTTATGTAGTAATTGAGATGAATGCTGAAACAGTTCGGCAACAAAAGACTAAAGGGCTTCCTGTCATTTTTGGAGATGCAAGCCAAGACCACATTCTTGAAGCTGTTCACCTTTCTGAAGCTAGAGCCGCAGTAATAGCCATTTCAGATAATCAAGCAACAAAGACTATTATCAAGAATATTAGGTCACACTCCGAATCACTCTATTTGGTGGTTCGAACAAGATACGTCAAAGAGACTTCCGAACTAATTGCATTGGGAGCGGACGAAGTGATACCAGAAGAATTTGAAACTTCAGTACAAATATTCACTCACGTGCTTCAAAACTTCCTAGTGCCTGAAGATGATATTGACCAACTTGTAGATAAAGTACGTGCGGACAATTATCAGTTATTTAAAGGAGAATTTAAAATTCAGAGAACTTATCGACCGAAGAGTATCGCCGATTTTAACATAACCTGCCTGAGAATAAATTCCGATAGCAGCAAATTTTTAGGAAAGCCCCTGGTAGAATTAAATTTGAGAGCAGATCATGGCATAAATATTTTGGCTATCAAACGGAAAGAGGAATTATTGCATTCTATTCAGCCGACAGAAGTGCTAAAACAAGGGGATATTATCTACGTTCAGGGGAATCAAAATATGGTAGAGAAGTTTCACAAGACGATAAAATAAACAAAGAGAGCACAACATTTTGCGGGGAAGGGTTCTGATATGAAAGGAATTGCATTAAACAAACTAAGTGTATAACGGAAAGTATAATAGCTTGAAATCTCACACTACGCGTATACTGTGCCGTTACGCTTTACCCCCACAAACAATCCAATTTGTCAACACCCCACTCAATTCCGAGTCAACACCTTGAGCGCAGGTAGTTGTCAACACCCACTGAAGTGGCGTTTGTCAACACATTGCAGTCGGGGTGATGTTGTCAACGGCTTGTGATGACTTCAATTAGACGCACGGACTCATCGACTCATCGACTCATGGACGGGTGGCTTGATTATAAGGTTTCGCCGGTTTTCCCGGCGGACGCGATAAATCGCGTCCCTACAGTGGTGTTTGAAAATACCAGGCAGCGCAAGTATGCGCTGGAGTATATTACGTTAGCTTCCCCGTATCCCTAAATTTTCCATAGGTCCATAGGTCCATAGGTCCATAGGTCGATGAGTCGATGAGTCGATAGGTCGATGCGTCCATGCTGCCGGGATCTAACCCGCATCAGCGGTGAGGTAGGATTTACGGACAAGGAGTGCCGAATGCGCCGAGGAACAAAAGGAGGTCATTCGTTTCAACCAACCCGTTGTTATCGAGGTCTTGCTGGCAGCTGTTGTCAGCTACACATGCGCCAAGCTCTTCGGACCAGACCGTGCCAGTGCCGCAGTTTTCCGGTCCACATGAAGCGATGCTCACGCACTGACCGAGCTCAGGATCCCACACGGTATCATCACCACAGAAGGTGGAGCCGTCAGGATCTTCGAGGGGGTCACAGATGCCATCTCCATCGGTATCTTCGAGGCAGTTGCCCTGGCAGTCAAAGATGACATTTGCGAAGAAACACGAGCCATCGTCAATGGTTGCAGCCGGGTCATAATTACACGCCCCTTCATCTGTACATCCTGCACACGTCAGGTATTCACATGAGCCGTCGTCACAGGCCGCAAGCGGGTCATAGTTGCATGCTCCGTCATCTGTGCATCCGGCAATGTCGGTGCCACCGCAATTGCCACAGGCGTCAAGCTCGAGGCACGAGTCATCGTCAATGGTGGCTTCAGGGTCATAATTGCAAGCGAGGACGTCTGTGCACCCGGCACAGGTGAGGTATTCGCATGAGCCATCGTCGCAGCCCGCCTGAGCGTCGTAGTTGCAGGCGCCCTGATCGGTACAGCCTGCAGTTTCTGTGCCGCCGCAGTTGCCGCAGGCGTCTAGCTGAAGGCACGAGCCGTCGTCTGAAGTTGCCGCAGGGTCATAGTTGCAAGCCGTCTCGTCGGTGCAGCCGAAAACGTCGATCGCTACCGGTAATGAGGCGACGCAGTTGTTGCCATCGGTGATTGTTAAGGTGTATGGATCAACACCGCTGCCGGGTACCTCGGTGAAACACTCGCCTTCGTTGATCTGCGCTACATTCCCTTGAGGGTCTTGCAGTTCAATGGTAAAGGGGGAGGTGCCTCCTTCGATGAGCGGACAAACGTCTGCGTTGCCGTTGCCGTCATAGGTGAGTTCGGCGTCGATCACGAGCTCAAGGGGCTCAATAATGCTGATGTCTCGAATGGTGTCACGACAGCCAATGGCATCTTCCATTGCGATGAAGTAGTTGCCGGGATTAAGGTCACCAAAGAGTGGGTTGTCATTCTGTGTGGTGAGAATGTTGGCTTCGTCACCCAGCGTTTCATAAAGCTCATAGGTAACGGCGCCATTGCCTCCCCCATTGGCTTCAATGGTCGCAAGGTCGCCGGCACAGAGCACCGGAGTGACCACATTTACATCTGAAGGCAAGGCGTTGGCCACACAGGGGTTGTCGATGACAAATGGTTCAGGACAAGAAAAATCCTGTGTCGCGGGGTTGCTATTGATAAAGGTCTGTGCGCAAAAATCGAGGCTGAATGAATCGCTGCAGCTCGTTATTTGCGCAATGAGGATGCGCTGGTTGTCTCCTGCGAGACCATTCGGTTCGCCATTCAAGGTGTAAATCACACCGTCGTCAATGACGTCTGTGCAAGGGTCATCTCCTGCGAAATCAGCAGGATTCGCCACGTTGATGTACAGAAGACCGGGATCATCTTCGTATTGCTTGCCGATAGTCCAGAAAGTATCGAAGTCAGTTTGCGGGAACGTCGCCACCAAGGCACTGACTGTGTTTACCACAAATCCACCGAAAACGTCATCGTTGTAACAATCGCAATCTGAAATGATTTGCACGTCTTGTTCATCCGGACCCTCGTCGTCTAATACCAGTCCGTAGATCGCTGAGAGAAAGTCGTCATTATGGGTCATGTCGAGGTACACGTGATAGGTCACATAGCCTTCAAGGTCAACGCCATTGACGTCACCATTGTGTACTTCGTAATATTCAACAGAAATTCCGGTAGGTTGTGCGTATGCAGCAAGGGCGGCAAATGAGCACAATAAAACAAGCAGTGAACGCTTCATGTCAAGTTTAGGTTTAGTTGCAGAATGCGGTATATCAGGTCGTTGTCGTCAAATTTAAGGATTTCGTCGAGAAACACGAATCGTAGATCGATTGGTAACCATTCCTTTATAATTAGCAGCGCAAGTATGCGCTGGAGTATATTCCTTAGTTTTCCCGGTTTCCCAGCTTTCGGACGGCTATAAGCCGTCCCCTCAATTTTGCGGTAGTGTGATAGAGCAGCGCAAGTATGCGCTGGAGTATATTCCTTAGTCTTCCCGGTTTCCCGGTTTCCCCGCTTTCGGACGGCTATAAGCCGTCCCTCAATTTGCGGTAGGTCCATAGAGTAGCGCATAGGTGCGCTGATGTACGAGTCTCCCTACCTCCCTACCTCGCTTGTTCCCGGTTTCCCTAGCGGACGCGATAAATCGCGTCCCTACTTTGGTGCGCAGAATATAATTAGCAGCGCAAGTATGCGCTGGAGTATATTCCTGAATTTTCCCAGTTTCCCAGTTTCCCAGTTTCCCAGTTTCCCAGTTTCCCGAAATTGTCCATAGGTCCATAGGTCCATAGGTCCATAGGTCCATAGGTCCATAGGTCCATAGGTCCATAGGTCCATAAGTCCATAGGTCTATGCGTCTTCCGAGCAGCATTCATCGGACGGGTATAAGCCGCTGCCACACTGCGGGGTCTGCAGAAGTGTGATAGAGCAGCACAAGCATTGTGCGCATGGAAATGGATAGTCGTGAACCGTCTTCCCAGTTTCCCGAAATTGTCCATAGGTCGATAGGTCCATAGGTCGATAGGTCCATGAGTCCATGAGTCCGTAGGTACATTTCCGTAAATTCGGAAACATCAATACCTTACCCCCCTCAACCTGCGACCAAATGAAACCTGCACCACTCCTTTTTTTAACGCTGATGATGTTCGCATCCTGCGCTTTTGCGCAGACAGAAGCGAGCCGAACCGGATTCTCCTGGATCGCCGCCGAAAACGTACAAGACTATTCGTACGGCGCCGGATACACCATGTACAGCGCCGCCTGGCCGATCTTCAACACCTACCCGGGTCCCGAAGACTTTCAAATGGGGCTCGCCGGATGCTGGATGAGCCCCCAACCCACCGGCAACGAGCCCGAGGGCTTCTACAATACCATCGAGGGCGGACTCGGCTGGTGGCACGATACGCGATTCGGCACTCGCATACCCAAGTTCATCATGGGAGGTGTCTCGAACGGGTTTTTCGCATGGGCGAACGGACCCGGCGCCGGACGAAGCAATTTGCTGCCGAACGGACAACGCGACTGGAGCACCCCCGGTGGTAAGTACGGCGTGGCGCAGCTCTCAAACCGCCTCGTATGGGCACCTGACGGACTCAACATGGCCCAGGGTCTCAACGGCGAAATGCTCGGCTACGGATACACCCCGCTGCCGCTGATGGATGTGCTCGAAGAAACCGCCGGACAAGACGTGCAGACCGGAAATCAATGCTGGACGCTGTTCTTGAACGCTACCAATTTCAAAGGGCCGGCAACCTTTTTTATGCCCACTTTCTGGACTGAACCGGTGCTCGAAAATCCTGAAATCGAAGGGCTCTTTCACGATAGCCGTCCGTCAAACCCGAACATCGGTCCCGGGGTAGAGCACGCAGGATCACCCGCTTTGATGGCCGAAGATGACCAGGGTACGCTTTATGCGAAAATAGCCCGCTTGCAGTTTCCGGTGAGCAATGAGAACAGCGCGATGGCGCTGAGCCAGATATCGGTGTACAACCAGGGTGCGCTGTGGAATGCCATGGAGGCCTGGTTCAACGGGGATGCCGCAGTATCGCCTGAATCTATGCAGAACGGTGCGCTGGGCGTGCCTTTTATCAATAATGGCGGCGACATCGTTGGTGAGATTTCGGGAGGCGGTGAAGAATACAGCATCGACCTGGATTACGTCAGCAATGTGCAGCAGACCGCCAATGTCATGGGCTTCGAGTTTGACCTCAATACGGTTGAGCAAAATGAAGATTTCTTCGTATTGCCGGAGTATTTCCGCCTCGAAGACGATGAATGGCAACCCATTGCGGCTGCGGATGTGCCCGAGTCAACGGGCCTGCTTAACACCGAAGTGCCGCTGAGTGAACGCCCGGAGCTCACCTACCTCACGCCGCTGGAGCCGGATTGCGAATGGCAGGATCCGAACGGCCCCTGGAATGCGCCCGGACCGGTCGCGGGTCCGTTCTTCGCTGAGCTGGGCGACGGCAGCACGGTCACCTATCACTGGTACCGCTTTGCAGACCAGCCCGCAGTGGTGCATGCCAACCTGCCCGAGGAGGTGCGCGAAGAAATGCAGGCGCGCGTTGAGTTGCTTCACGAAAACTGGAGCCACACCGATGAATACATGGCACCACCGGAGGTGGGCAGCCTCGCTACCCTCGATCCGGGGGTGATCGTGACGCCGCCTGAAGGACTTGAAATCGGCTACGTGCCGATCGTGACGCGGCAACAATCGACCCCCGAGAAGGTGCGGGTGTTTGTACTCGCCGGACAGTCGAACATGCAGGGCTTTGGTAAAATTGAAGACGCTGAGAATGATCCGGGTACCCTCGTTCATGTGATGGAGAACGACGAAGACGGAAACTGGTCAATGCTCGGTGATGCCGATGATTGGACCACCCTCGATGACGCTTACCTCTACTTCGCAAACAACGGTGACACCATTCGCGATAACGTGACGGTGGGTCAGGGCGCGTTTGCAGACCTGATCGGGCCTGAGCTCATGTTCGCTCACGAGCTGGATGCCTATTATGAAGATCCGATCCTGATCATCAAGACGGCCTGGGGTGGCCTGAGTCTGGCAGAAGATTTTCGTCCGCCTTCAGCCGGAGGCACCACCGGCGCGTATTACACCGAGATGATCGAGATCGTTCAGAACGTCACGCAGAACCTCGGAACGGAATTTCCGCAGTTGGGTGTCACTGATTTTGAACTGAGCGGCTTTGCCTGGTTTCAGGGATGGAACGACGGCGCTGAGCCCGGCTTTCTGGAAGAGTACGAGAGCAATCTGCACCACTTGTTGAACGACGTGCGCGCTGACCTCGGCGAGCCTATGCTGCCCTTTGTGGTGGCGAGTTCAGGCCACGGCGGACTGGTCACCAGCGGCGACCTCTGGGTGCAGGATATGCAGAACATCGTATCGGTGGCGCAAGAAAATGTGGGCTGCGACGATGAGTTGTACGGCGGTACCGTTGGTTTTCGCGATACCAAGCCTTTTTATATTGACGGCGAAGAATCGCCGGATGATGCCATTCACCACTTCCACAACAATGCGCTTACCTTCCTCAATGTGGGCAAGGCAATAGGAGAGGAAATGATCCTGGCGATCAACGATATGGCCTTCTGCTACGTCGACTGCGAAGAGCAGGTAGATCCGGGTATTGTGTCGATTGGCAACCGCGTGTGGAACGATCTCAACATGAACGGAATCAATGATCCTGACGAACCGGGGATTCCCGGGGTGTCACTGGTCTTATGGGGCGATCCTGACGGGGATGGCATTCCCGATTGGGAAGGCTTCAGCGGTGTTGAAGTCACCGATGAGGAGGGGTATTACCGTTTCTCCGGACTGGAGCCCGGCAATTACGTCGTCTTCGTATGGCAGGTTGAGAACTGGGAAGAAGGTCAACCCCTGCACGGATTCCAGTCAACCAACAACTTTGTCGCCGATGCCGACAACGACATCGATTTAGACAACAACGGGTTTGGAGATCCTTTCACCGATATCATGTCGGGCATTGTCACGCTGACCAGTGGTGGCGAACCCTTGAACGATGGCGACCCGTTTGATTGCCTCTTTGACTACGACGGCAGTGGTAACAATACGATCGACTTCGGGTTTTTCAATCCGAATCCGACGAGCGTTGAGCCCACCGTCAATCCGGACTGGATTCGGGTATTCCCCAATCCGGCGACAAATGAACTCATCGTTGCCGGCGCCTCGTCTGTAGACCGCATAGAGCTGTATGACGCCACAGGTCGTTTGCAGCAGTCGTTTGATGTCGCCGGCGAAGTGAACCGCCTCAACATTTCGCTGCTACCGGTTGGGGTGTACATTTTGAAGGCCATTGACCAGAACGGCGAACCGATGGAAGTGACCCGCGTGGTGAAGCGGTGAGGGTTTTTTCGGGACGCTCGAGGGTGATATACATATTTTAAGGCTCCCCGAATTTCGTGAAAAAGGGATATGTAGGCGCACAATGCCTTGTGCGCATGGAAATGGTGAATCGTTTCCCGCGTTTCCCCGGCGGACGCGATAAATCGCGTCCCTACGTTGGTGCGCAGAATATAATTAGCAGCGCAAGCGTCAGACGGCTATAAGCCGTCGCCACACTGCGGGGTCTGCAGCAAAATGTAGGCGCACAATGCCTTGTGCGCATGGAAATGGTGAATCGTTTCCCGTTTTCCCGGTTTCCCCGGTTTCCCGGTTTCCCGGTTTCCCCGGTTTCCCCGGCGGACGCGATAAATCGCGTCCCTACGTTGGTGCGCGGAATATAATTAGCAGCGCAAGCGTCAGACGGGTATAAGCCGCTGCCACACTGCGGGGTCTACAGCAAAATGTAGGCGCACAATGCCTTGTGCGCATGGAAATGGTGAATCGTTTCCTAGTTTCCCAGTTTCCCGTTTTCCCCGTTTCCCCGGCGGACGCGATAAATCGCGTCCCTACGTTGGTGCGCAGAATATATTGGCAGTGCAAGCGTCAGACGGCTATAAGCCGTCGCCACACTGCGGGGTCTGCAGCAAAATGTAGGCGCACAATGCCTTGTGCGCATGGAAATGGTGAATCGTTTCCCGGTTTCCCCGGCGGACGCGATAAATCGCGTCCCTACGTTGGTGCGCAGAATATAATTAGCAGCGCAAGCGTCAGACGGCTATAAGCCGTCGCCACACTGCGGGTCTTCAGAAAATGCAGGCGCACAATGCCTTGTGCGCATGGAAATGGTCGAATCCCGTTTCCCGGCTCTGCTTCCCGGTTTAGCCTCCCCGGTTTCCCCGGCGGACGCGATAAATCGCGGTCCCTACACGTTCGGTGCGCAGGGTATAATTAGCAGCGCAAGCGTCAGACGGGTATAAGCCGCTGCCACACTGCAGGGTCTACAGCAGAAATGTAGGCGCACAATGCCTGTGTGCGCATGGAAATGGTGAATCGTTTCCTAGTTTCCCAGTTTCCCGTTTTCCCCGTTTCCCCGGCGGACGCGATAAATCGCGTCCCTACGTTGGTGCGCAGAATATATTGGCAGTGCAAGCGTCAGACGGCTATAAGCCGTCGCCACACTGCGGGGTCTGCAGAAAAATGTAGGCGCACAATGCCTTGTGCGCATGGAAATGGAAATGAAAATGGTGAATCGTTTCCCAGTTTCCCGAAATTGTCCATAGGTCCATAGGTCCATAGGTCCATAGGTCCATAGGTCCATGAGTCGATAGGTATATGCGTCTTTCCGGCTAACTGCTTCGGACGGCTATAAGCCGTCCCCTCAATTTTGCGGTAGTGTGATAGAGCAGCGCAAGTATGCGCTGGAGTATATTCCGTAATCTTCCCAGTTTCCCCGTTTCCCGAAATTGTCCATAGGTCCATAGGTCCATAGGTCCATAGGTCCATAGGTCGATGAGTCGATAGGTCCATAAGTCCATCAGTCTGCAAAAAAACCTCGCCCATTTTGGCATACTTTTCTATCTTACAGCCGCTTACTACCAATACTCAACCCATGCCTATGGCTCGTCTGATCGTACCCACAATTTTCATGACCGTTCGGCGCCTAAGCGCAAGGGTAAACTAAACGAACCC